>CAMTWA010000011.1:0-74619 GCA_947085385.1 uncultured Gemmatimonadota bacterium
GACCCGACGCGTCGCCATCCGCAGCACGTCCCGATCCAACGTCTCCATGGCTTTCTCCTCTCGCTCGCGGTGACCTCGCAGAACGAAAGAAGAATCACCACATCAACAACTCAGGAGAACATGGGAATTCCGGACGGATACAGCGCTAAGCGCTGTCACACCACGGCACCATCCCCTGCGGGTGCAGACGTTGACCAGGACTGCCTCCACGTCAAGTGACTGGCGGCGGTCGGAGCAGAATCCCGAGCACATTCACTTGGGGCTCTGTCTTCACCGGCGCTTGCGAGTCTGGACAGGGGGCGGAGCTGGCACCGCTTCACACGAGGGCGATGTCGACTGCGTCAGTGGTCACGAGAAGTCCGGCGCCGCATCCTAAGGGGAGCCCCGGACCGGTGACGGAGGCTCCCTTGGTTTCGGCGGTGGCGCATATCTGATTGAGCCGTAGCAGGAATGCCAGAGTCTTCTCGTCGTGCCCGGCGCCATACGCCGCGCGCACGGTCGCATCCAGCTCGTAGTGGGCATCTAGTGTCGCGCCCCGTTAGTTACTTGCATTATTCTTGCAGCGTCTCTGGGCATACCTTTCCCGGAGCCGCTATGCCCCGTGGTCGCCCGAGATCCTTCGAAATCGTGCTCTCGCCCGAGACCCGGGCGCACCTGGAGGCCGTCGCGCACTCGCGGTCCTTGCCGGCTGGCCTGGTCCGCCGCGCCACGGTGATCTTGCTCTCTGCCACAGGGATGGCAAATCGCGAGGTGGCGCTCGAGGTCGATCTGAGTATCCCGATGGTCATGCACTGGCGCCGCCGTTTCCATGCGCTCGGCGTCGCTGGACTGTACGACGCCCCCCGCTCCGGCCGTCCGCGCACCCACGATGATGATACGGTCGCGCGGTTGCTGCGGACCGTGCTGCGCACCAAGCCGGCGGACGCCACGCACTGGAGTACCCGCGCGGCGGCCGAGCGGACGGGCATCAGTAAGAGCACGGTGCAGCGGTACTTCCAGTTGTTTGGCATCCCGCCTCGCGTGCTCATCGTGTCATCCCCACGCGCAGGCTATGCTGCCGCCAGATCCTGTCCGCTCGCACTTCTTTGCCAGACATAGTCATAAACCCGCGACGCGATGTCCGCGGTCTCGTCCTCGGTGAACGGCGGACGAGGTAGCGATTCATAGAGCCGATCAAGGATGAAGACCCTGACTTCGGCTTGAGTTGTCGCATTCTGCAGCCATCCAGGCATCGGCGCGAGAAGGCCGCGCAAAGACGACAGCAGTCCTTGACTGGCCTGCTTCAGGCGCTCCCGATCCTTCTTGCTGATGCTGTCCTTGAACAACAGATCAAACAGCGCCAGCTCATCATCGGTCAGCCCTTCTTCGGCGGCGCGTTTCTGTTCGGCATCGAGGCTGGCCGCCAGGGCAGCAAGCTGTGCAAACGTGGCTTCCACCGTCGCCCGGTCCTTCTCGCGGTTGTAGTCGGCGATGATTTCCTGATACTTTCTGTAGTAGTCCATCCGCATCGGATTGCGGGCGAGCATCTGCGCCAGCTTCTTCTCGACCATATCGCGGATGTCCTGCAGCGCGGCGTGTTTGCGGCGCACCTTGCCGGCGAACTCGCTGCGGAGCTTCTCGAAGTCGATCTGGCTCAGGTCCACCTTCAGCCCTTCAGCGTGGTCATCACCGGGAGCTGCTGCTCTGATAGCCTCGTTGACGATCCGGTGCAACGCCTTGAGAACCTCCGTAACGTCAGCTGTGTCCCTGCGGTCCTGCAGTTTCTTGTAGATGGTCTCGATATTGTCGTGCCGCTCGGCGTACGCTAGCGCACTTGGCTCCATGAGCAGCGTCTTGAAGCGCACGAACAGCTCCCGCGCCATGATCTCGAAGCGGCGCTTCGATTCGTCCGAGGTGTAGACCGCGTCGACCGCGTCGCGCAGGGCTTCAATACGGTCGAACCCGGTTGCCCCGTGCAGCCGCGTCGCATCGAAGCCAAGCCCGAGCAGGTGCTGCTCCGCTGCTTCGATGGCCTGCACCAAGCTCGCAACCAGTTCCTCGATCGGCGCCACGAGGCCTCCGGCCCCGCCGCCTTCTTCGTCGTCGCCCAGGGCGTACTGCGAAAGCGCCTCGCGTAGGCTCTTGAGCATGCCGTTGTAGTCGACGATCACGCCGCAGTCTTTGCCAGGGAACACCCGGTTGGCCCGTGCAATGGCCTGCATCAGGTTGTGCGCCCTCATCGGTTTGTCGATGTACAGTGTCGCCAGACACTCCACGTCGAATCCCGTCAGCCACATCGCGCAAACGATCGCGATGCGGAATGGGTGCTGCGGGTCCTTAAAGGCATCCTCGACCCGAACCCGCTTGCCGTCGGGGGTCTGAAACCCGGTCTTCATCACCTGCCGGTGCGGGATGATGTCGAAGCCCCATTTGGCGAAGTCGCGCGGCTCGTTCTGCGCCTCGCTTATGCTCAGCTCGATAATCGTGCTCTCCATCCACCGCGTCTGGCTGCGCAGGGCATCGAGCTCCTTCGTCAGGTGCTCCCGGATGTCGGGATCGCTAGCCGCGGAAAGCGCCGCCTGCTTCCCGGGGATGAGCGCCTGAAGCCGGGCGAGCTTGGCCTTCCAGCGCGGCTCGATGCGCTGGAACATCCGCGCGCAGGTGATCTTGTCGATGCACACCATCATCGACTTGCCCGTTTCCCAGCGGGTGGAGCAGTGTTCCACGAAATCTTCGGCCAGCTTGTCCAGGCGATCGTCGGCTGTGATCACCTCGTAGTCCTTGCCGAGTAGATTCTCCAGCAGGGCTTGCTGATCCGGGTCGAGGTCGGCCTTCTCGATCGCCTCGGCGATCCGCTCATTCAGATCGAAGCGGGCGATGCCTAGCTTCTCGCCCCGGCTCTCGTAAACCAGCTTGACCGTGGACTGGTCCTCTTCCGAGCGCTTGAAGTCGTAGCGCGAGATGTAGCCGCCGAAGATCCGCTTGGTCAGCTCGTCGTGCTTGAAGAGCGGCGTGCCGGTGAAGCCTATGAACGAAGCATTGGGCAGTGCGAGGCGCATGTTGCGAGCGAACCGGCCCGCCTGCGTCCGGTGCGCCTCGTCGGAGACGACGATTATGTCGTCGCGCGCGCTGTAGGGCTCGGTCACCGGCTGGTTAAACTTGTGGATCAGGCTGAAGACGAAGCGGTGATTACCCTGCAGGATCTCCTGCAGATCCTTGCCCGAGCCGGCGCGCGGCGTCTTTTCGTCCGACACGCCGCAGCCAATGAACGTGCGCCAGATCTGGTCGTCCAGATCTTCGCGGTCGGTCATGACGAGGAACGTGAAGTTGCCGGGCACCACCCGGCGCACCTTCTCCGCGAAGAACGCCATCGAGTACGACTTGCCGCTGCCCTGCGTGTGCCAGAACACGCCCAAGCGCCCCAGGTCGTCATGCGCACGCTTCAAGAGCGGCAACTCGTCGGCCTTCACGCTACCCACGAGTGCTGGCGCCGCATACGCCGACTCAGGCAGCGGCGCTTCGGCGACCTTCAGTAGTTCCGGCTTCGGCACCCGATACTCGATCAGCCGCTCGCTCGGTGGGAACTGCCGTTTCAGCTCCTCCTGCCGCACGACCGACGAGACCGCGCTGTTGACGCCGAGCACCTGGTGGTTGCGCGCCACGATCTTGCGCGTGCCGCCGGCTCGGCTGTCGTCGAAAATGAGGAAGTTCTCGACCAGATCCAGCAACCTCTCCTTCGCGAGCATGCCGTCGAGGAGCGCTTCGGCATCCAGGCGCGCGCTGTCCGTCTCTGCGTTGCGCTTCCACTCGACGAAGTGCTCCCACTTGCTGGTGATCGAGCCGTAGCGGGCCTTGTCGCCGTTGCTAACCACCAGGAACGCGTTGTGATGGAAGGCGTGGGAGATGCTGTGCTCGGAGAGGTAGTCCGTCAGGTTGTCGTCGAAGCCGGCGCGAATGTTCCTATACACCGCCTTCAGTTCGATGAAGACCAGTGGCAGGCCGTTCACGAAGCACACCAGGTCCGCGCGCCGGTTGTAGTGCGGCACGCGCACGCCCTGCACCTTCAGCTCGCGCACGGCGAGGAAGCGGTTGTTAGCGACGTTGCGGAAGTCGATCACATGCGCACGTGCGTGCCGCGTCTCGCCACTCGGATCTCGCCACGTCACGGGTACGCCGTCGCGGATGAAGCCGTAGCATTCTCGGTTGTGTTGGATCAGCGAGCGGGCGAAGTCGATGCGGGTGATCCTTTCAACCGCTTGTTGACGCGCGGATTCCGGAAGATCCGTGTTTAGGCGCGCGATCGCCGCTCGCAGGTCCCGCACCAGCACCACGTCACGCTCCGACGTCCGCCCAAGCATTCCCTGTGGCCCGAAGGTCTCGGCGTTGTATGCGTACACGCTCTCCCAGCTGAGCCGGTCACGGAGGTGGTCCGCGAAAGTCTGCTGGACAAGCCGGTCCTCGCTGTTGATGTCGGTGATCATCGAGTCTTCGCGAACGCGAGGATGGCATTGCACAGCCCCTGCAATGTCGGCGATGCCAAGCCTTCACTCCGACCAGCCGTGACCCATTCAGCAATAAAGAGGTCATGCTTCTCCAGGCCGCCCTCATGCGCGTAGCTGGCACGGGTCGCATTCGTCAGCCGCTCGTAACTCGCGCCAAAGTCCGCCTTCACGGCGTTGCCCAAGTTCGTCTGCCAGATCGCGTGATTCATGGCGACAACGCTGGCCGCAGGGAATGGCGGGTGTGCTGCACCAAGCAAAGCTATCAGTGCGCGGTTGTCGCATTCGTGTTTGACACGGTGATCAGGTCTCTGCGTGTCGCCATCCGCATCAAACACAATGAAGACTGGCAACCCCAATTCCACGGCGATCGCCAGCGGTTGAATCAACTTGTCCTTGCCGTTCACGGGGATCAGATGGCATCCCAGACGCCGAAATTCCGACCATTGCTCCGATAAGTGCAGTTCCGTCGTGATGTAGGACACGTCCTCCAAACCCTCGACGAGCACTGGCACACGCGCGAAGAACATCTCGGCAATGCCCGGTCGAAGAGCCTGATGGATCTTTGCGATCAACCCCTCGATACGGCGTTCCTGGTCTTCTCCCAATGCGCCGCGAATCCTGGCGCAGAGGTTCTGGAAGGTAAGCGCCTTCACTTGTGAGCCCGCGTTGTTATTCGGCCGACGTACAAGGCGCGTGTCCTCGAAACCGTCACCGCTAACGAACAGTGGGGAGTGTGTCGTCACAAGAATCTGATTGTTGCTTCTCGATAGTTCGATGAACACGTCCGCCAGATGGCGCGCTTGTGGCGGGTGTTGATACAACTCGGGCTCTTCACAGCCGAGAATCAGCGTTGGCGCATCTGGCGCCTCGGAACCGGCAAGCTCCTGAAGCAACGCAAGGAGGTATGACCTTTGGAGGCCATGACCCATCCGCGCCAGACTTCCGAGAAAATCACCCTCTCCGGTCTTGATACCGGCGACCGGCTGTTGAAGTACGACGGACTTCGCTGGGTCAGACAGCCACTCCATCCCGAGGCGGACATCCGGATGCGCCCAGGCCTCGAGGCGCGTCTGAAGCGCCTGAGAGAGTTCCGTCAGGCTGGCCTGATTGCGTTCAAGAAGCTCTCGATATCTGGCCAGCGTGTCCATTCTTAACACTTCAAGGTCGGTATCGAAGTTGGTTCGAGTCCGGACGGCTCGGGCAATCAGCTTGCCGAGGGCGGTGTTCTTCGCCTCCTTGCCTTCCTCTACGGCGTCCTTGACCGCAGGGACGAAGACCCACTGCACAAATGCTGCGAGCTTCCCGGTGCTGTTGACACCATAGAAATCGTCAGCGCTCGGAATCAGCACGCACTGGTCTGGATGTGCTGCCTCATACTCGCGCAGGGCTTGTGCTTTGTCGTCTTTCGAGCGGGGATTCGGGAGTTCTGCAAACTGAGCACGCAGCTCGTCGTAGATCGTGGTGAGTTCGCCCGCCTTGGCCCCAGCCTTGTCAGCGTCGAAGAAGGGCCGGAACGTTTCCATGCCCAGCCGATGACCAAAGTGCCTCACCTGACCGACACCGTTTGCTTGATCGAATACTGCTTCGGCCGTGACGACTAGCTCGTGCTGCCGCACGTAATCGGCCAGTGCAGTCTGTGCGTGGCGGCGGAGTTCGTCGAACGTGACAGTGATTCTGACGGGACTGTTCGTATTCTTTCCGAAGTAGTCCTCGTCCGTCAGTTTGCTAATATCTGTGGCAGAAGCGGTTCTTTCTTGGAAGAAGAGGTTTAGCGCCGCCAATACGGTCGACTTCCCCGCTCCGTTGGGACCCACAAAGCATGAATAGCGATTGAGGATGATGGTGTCATCCTCGAAGCTCCTGAAGTTCTCAAGTCGGATTGTCTTGATCTTCATACCGCAATCTCTCCGCTCATCAGGCGCGGCAACAGCAGATGGCGAGCGGCGCGGAGTTTCTCGTTCATCTCATCGAACTTCGTAATCTGTTCGTGCAGCGGTACAGCGGTGTCCAGGAAGTCGCGAACGATGCGCGGTTCAGGGACCAACAGCGGCCGGCTGTATGCGAAGTCTCTGTTAAGCCCGGGCACGGCCACGTCGGTGCTGATGAAGTGCATGTGCCGCAGCGCATAGAAAAGCCAGAGATTGCTCGTCGCGGCGTCGATGAAATACGCCGTGTCGATCGGCCAGTAGTCTCTGGGGCACCAAAAGACGCTGCCGACATTGCCCTTGCGACCAACGACGATTCCTGGGGCTACTGCGAGCGCCTTCTCATGCATTCCGACGATGCCGCTGGAGCCGTAAACCGGACAGGGGCCCCCTACGCGATCTTCGGCCTTCAGCGCCTTGCCGTAGTTCAGGGTCACGCGGTCGCCGAGCGTCTTCCGCTCCCACCCCTCCGGCACGCCGTTGGTGATGCGGGCGTGCTCGTGGCCGGGGAAACGGAGGCGGACGAACCACTCGCGGTAGAGTTGCCGCGCCGCGTCCTCCAACAGCGCCATCCGCCGCCGGTTGTTCTCGATCAGATCGTCGTAGGCGGAGAGGATGTCTGCGAAACGCCCCTGCGCGTACTTGGACGGCAGGACGAACTCGAAGCTCCCTAGGACAGGAGCGCTCGCGTTGGGCTGTGCGGCACCGCCGACCCTGGATTGGACGAAGGACTTGTAGACGTGCGACTCGACGAGCCTGCCAACAAAGGCTGGTTCGGCCCTTTCCGCGTTCACCCGGAAGCGGACCAAGTACGATGCAAACACCGCGTCGGCGGGTTCACGGATGAGTTTCGCGTATCCCACCGTGGCGCCAGTTCTTGCTACCACAATGTCGCCGACGACGAGAGCGAACCGCTCCCTGTCGTCATCATCGATTTCGCAGAACGGCACGGATTCCCAGTCCAGAGAATCCGGTACGATGTCAGTGATGCGGAGGAAGCGTGGTCCGCAAGGGTCAAGGCTGGCCGAGGCGGTATAGCCGTAGCGCACGGACTCGCACACAGCTGCAAGCGTAGTAATCGTGCCCTTGCTCACATCAGCTCCTCGAAGTTCCCCTGAATCTCGGCCGCCAGCTCCGCGGCTTCCCTGTTGAGGTCCGCCAGCTCCACATGGATGTCGCGCAGGGTCTGCTCGAAGTCGAAGTCCACGTCCTCCTCCGGCGCCGCGACACCAACGTAGCGGCCGGGGGTGAGGCTCCAGTCGGCCGTCTCGATGTCTTTCCGGTCCACGAGCTTTACCAGCCCTGGCACGGCCTCGAGCTCGGCCTTCGGGAAACGGTCCTGAAGCCACGCAACCTGCCGTTGGAAGTAGGCAGCATGCTTCAACTGCTCGACAGCGGCCTTGCGCTCTTCGTCGAGTTGCTTGATCAGCCGGCCAGTGGCGCGACGATCGTAGGTGGCGGAGACCCCATCGTCGGCCGCCAGCTCGGCGCCCAGATCGACCACTCGCGCGGCGAGCTTGTAGAGCAGGTCTACCTGCTTGACGAGGCCGCGGATCGCATCCGCGCTGGGCTCGAACGCCGTGCACGCCGTGTGCTGGGCGTCGTTCTGGTCGGGCAGCGCCTTGGCGAATTTCTGGCCGAAGGCGTTTAGGCCCGCGAGGAACTTCTTCGCGTCGGCCTCATAGAGCATTGCGGCCTCGCACAGCTCGGTGACGGCATCGGCGAGAACCTGCTTCTTGCCAACGTCAATGTCGGCGTGCTTCGCCGCCGCCTTGGTGAGCGCATCGAAGCGGCTGCGTAGATCGGCGAACGTGGTCTCGAAGGAGGCGAGCGCCCCCGGCACGGCGGCACTCTCGGCACAGACGCGCCCCAGGTAGTCCTTCACCAGCCCGAGGAAGCGCTTCTGCTGCCCGCGATAGAGCCAGACGATGGCCGCGAGGTTGTGCATCTGCTCGGGCGAAAAGTCGTAGATCTTGCGCGTGACCTTGCGGAAGACGTTGCGCGCGTCGAGCATCAGCACCTTGTCGCGGCGCTCGGGCGGCTTGGCCCGGTCGAAGTGCCATAGCTCGCAGGGGACGGTGCGGGTGTAGAAGAAGTTGGAACGGATGGAGATCATCACGTCCACGTCGCCAGTCTGGACGATCTTTTGGCGCACCTCCTTCTCGCCGTGCCCGGCGCTCGAGGCCTGCGAGGACATGACGAAGCCGGCGCGGCCCTTCGCGCCAAGGTAGCTCCAGAAATAGGAGATCCAGAGGTAGTTGCCGTTGCCGACCTTCTTCTCCTTGTTCACGCCCGGCAAGCCGAAGGGAAGGCGCGTGTCGCCCTTGATGCGCTCAGCGTCCACCAAGTCCACGTTGAAGGGCGGATTGGCCATCACGAAGTCGCACTTGCCGGCGAGGCTGTGCTCGTCCTGGTAGTAGGTGATGGCCTCAGCGATCCTGCCCTCCAGCCCGTGCACCGCGAGGTTCATCTTCGCGATGCGGATGGTGTCGCGGTTCTTCTCCTGACCGTAGAAGACCACCTTCTTCGCCGTGTCTCCGCCCTCGTGCTCGATGAAGTGACTGGACTGCACAAACATGCCGCCCGAGCCGCAGGCCGGGTCGAACACCGTACCGTGGTCCGGCTCGATGACGTTGACGATGGTCTGCACGATCGAGGACGGCGTGAAGAACTCGCCGTTGTCGTGCGCCTTCTGGATCGAGAACTTGGCCAAGAAGTACTCGTAGATACGCCCGAAAACGTCGCCGGTGGCCTGCTTGATCTGGGCGCTATTGAATAGCCGCATCAGGTCTTCGAGCACCTTGGTCTCGAAGATGCCGTAGTCCTTTGGCAGGACGCCGATGAGTGGCTCGAAGTCGGTCTCGATCGCTGTCATCGCCTCGGTGATAAGTCGAGGCAGATCGGCCCCGCTGACGGCTGCCTGCTGCATGATCCAGTCGTACCGGGCCTTTTCGGGCAGGTACAGTGAACGGCGCGAGACGTAGTCGGCCGGCAGCACCTTACGCTTCGGCATCTTGCCGCTCGCCCGGTCGGCCTCGATCTGCCGGTGGGCCGCGTCGAAGCGATTCGCCGCGTACCGGAGGAAGATTACGCCGAGCACTGGCATGCAGTAGTCGCTGGACGTGAGCTTCGAGTTGGCGCGAAGGTTGTCCGCGGCCTCCCAAAGGTCTGTCTCGAGCTTTCCGATGTCTTTGAAGGCGTCGCTGTTCATGCCGTGCCAGGGGTTTCCTCGTTCACTTCATCAGTTCTGCGTGCATTCACGGCACTCACCCACGATTCTGTTCGCCGGTGCGTCACGGGTGCTCCAGGAAGGCCTAACGGAGCGGCGCTGAGCTGTGAACGCTCGAAATAGTGTCACGGCGTTTTGCAATGGCCGACTTTCGGCGGGTGAACTGTCCCCAGCGTGGCGTCGGCACTAACGGTCCACGTGTTTCCCGTACTTCTTCGTACGCAACTCAAGAGCTCTCTCACCACCGTCCAAGATGTCGAGTACGTGCGACGTTATGCACGAGCCACGGTGCGAAAGAAACCCTGCGCAACCGATGAACCCATGCCCCATTTCTGCCTCAAAAGCAATGATGGACTCGGGATCACTCAGGACAACCAGATTCGCATTGTGCGAGGTCATTACAATCTGCCGGGTGCGCTTGTCCACTGCTAGGACCACGGCGACGCTCTTAGCGATGTGTCGGTTGTCAAGATTGTCCTCCGGCTGGTCCACTATCAGCGGTCCATCCCGGAGTTTCAGCAGGATTGGAAATACCGCCGTGCATCTCTGGCCAGCTGACAGTTGATCAATAGGACTGAACTCCTCGCCAAGCTTTCCGACCGCGAAGCGGATTGTCAGATCGTCATTCTCCAGAATCGTTATCAGGCGGCCGAACTCCGCTCGCGAAAAGAGGACGCGCTCTCCCGCAGCTAAGTCTGCACGGAGATTGTTGTACGAGCGCGCAAGTATCCGGTGGAAGCGTTTCGCCGTGCCTTGCGCCGAACGGAGCATGTTGAAGGTCTCTCGTGCGGGCCCATACTGGTTGAGCGTGGTGGAGTACTCATCTTCGCTTGCGGCGCCAGGTACTACCTCGAGTCGCACACCAGCGTCCGTCAGTTGAGCGTTGAACTCCTGAATCTTGCGCTGACGCAGCTCCGTACGAGCGTCCAGAAGCGCAGCCACGTCTTCGGCAACAACGGCTAGGTCAGCGAGCGATGCCTCGATGTCAGCACACAGCGAGGCCAGGCGGGCCTCTAGAGTCGGCAGGTCCCTCGTTTTTTCCAGAACGTCGCGGTGTGATTCGAGAAGCCGCTGGATTTCTGGGGCAAACTGACTCAGGCGCTCTTGATAGTTCCGCGCGAACTCCTCGAACTGGTTCGCTGCAGCTAGCCGCAGATCACCCAAAGCGACCGCTTTACGCCGGGCGAGATCAGTTGCCTCGGTCCCGAAGCCCGCCGCCAGCTCGGTCAACTCGGCAAGCGCTGACGAAGCACGTGCTGTTACGTCCGAGAGTGGAGACGACTCTTCGAACCTGAACTGAGCAGTCTGCAAGACGGCAGCGGCGCGCTCCGGTACGACGAAGGGGAGACTCTCCAAGTGTTCCGCCAAGCGCGCGAGCTCCTGGTTGTCCGCGAGTGCTTGCGCCATTTGGTCGCGAAGCGATATCAGGTTGGCATCCTTGAGCTGCTGGAGGCCTTCCCTCATCGCCCGTTGATGCTGCACCGTCTGCTCGAGCTGGGTGAACTCGTTGTACTTGGCGGCCGCTTGCTCGTGCAATCGAAGAATAGAGAGGGCCACCTGCTGCGCTTCGCCGGTAAGCCTGTTGGTATCCTCCCGACCAGCGATTGCGTCCATGTGAAGTCGCCGAATCTGTCGATCAGTCGCCGCGTGCTCTATCTCGTGCCATCCGAGCACTGCGGCTACGAACCGCATACTGTCAGGCGACGGAACGTCAATCGTGCGATCATCATCGAATACGATCTTGAAACTCCGATCCGTGATGCGTCGCTCAACCAGGATGCGCGCTCCATCATCGCGCTTGAGTAATAGCTGTACGCGACCTGCTGGCCCAAGAATGGCTCCGAGGTGTGCGTTCACATCCTTGAGACGATCCGCTGGCACTTCGCTCCCGAGACCGAAACGCAGGCACTCGAGGAGGGCGGTCTTGCCTGAGCCCTTGACGCCGATGAGCACGTTTAGATGGGGAGAGAGCGTCATCCAAAGGTCTTTTAGGAAATGACCCTCCACTCGGATGCCCTCGACGTAGGACGTCGGTCTAGGCGGCTGATGCCGACAGACGCGCCCTGGCAGTTCGAGAGCAGCCTTGAGTTCGGCAAACGTCGCGCGTTCCATCTGTACCCATGTCGGGCAATTCCCAAGCTCTGCGGCTGTATGTGCATCACTTGAGCGCACACAACTGATTTCGAGGTGTGACGTCTCCTCGTGCTTCCCGTCGAAGAACGCGGCCGTGCTATCGTTCCGCACATCGAGCGCCGTAAAGCACTCCCGTGTCCAGCGCAGGAACTCAGAGTCAGAGTAGATCTTGTCGACGCTGCGAGACCGGAACGCATCATTGCCAGAATGAAGGTGCGCAGGGATTACATAGGCACCGGAGTGCCGAATAGTATCGATGATCTTCTCGATCCCGTCAGCCACTCCACGCACGACCGTCCCGCCAAACGTTCGCTCCTCCCATCGGCATGTGCGAAGCAGGTGCTGTACCCAGTAATCGGGTGGAGACGCACCTTCAGGATCGAAGCCGATGAGCAAGTGAAAGCACACGTTCTGTCATTTTCCACGAGCATGATCCACCGAACTCGAGAGTTTCTCACGAGGATGATCCAGCCCAAGCGGTGAGTTTTTCACGAGCTTGATCCACGTTCGCTCGAGTTTCTCACGAGCTTGATCCACCTCCCGAGGCCCTTCCGGCCATGTTGCGCCCTTCCTCAACCGAGCGGAGTGCGTGATGGCCTTTCGAGAGGTGGCCATGTGGGAAATTCTGAATGTTCTGCGCCGGCTGCACCGCGGCGAGCCCCAGGCCAGCATCGCCCGCGCGACCAGCCATAGTCGCAGTACGATCCGGCGGTATGCCCGGGCGGCAGCGGCCCTGGGCTGGCAGCCCGGCGGCGAGGAGCCGAGCGAGGCGCTCGCCGCCGCGATGGAGCAGCAGGCGCACCGCGCGACCGCGCGGAGCCCCGGGGATGTCGCCGTGGCCCTCGCGCCGCATGCGGCCCGGATCCGCGCGTGGCTCGAACCCCCACCGACCGAGCGACGCGGATTGCGCCTCACGAAGGTGCACCAGTTGCTGGCACGCCTCGGCGTCCACGTGCCGTATAGCTCGCTGTATCGCTTCGCCAAAGCGCACTGTGGCTTTGGTGCCACGCCGCGGGTCACCGTGCGCATGGCCGACGTGCCGCCCGGCGAGGTGGCGGAGATTGATTTCGGTCGGCTGGGGCGCGTGCAGGACCCCGAGACGGGCAGAGCGCGGTTGGCGTGGGCGCTCGTCGTCGTGCTCGCCTGCAGTCGCCATCAGTACGTGCATGTCACGTACTCGCAGCAGGTCGCCGATGTCATTGGCGGTCTCGAAGACGCGTGGCTGTTTTTCGGGGGCGTCGTGCAGCGCCTCGTGGTCGACAACTTCCCGGCGGCCATCACAAAAGCCGACCGGTACGATCCGATCTTTCAGCGCACCTTCGAGGAGTACGCGCAGTATCGGGGTTTTCTGATCGATGCGGCCCCCGTGCGAGCCCCCACCGGAAAGGGCGAGAACTCATACTGCACCTCCGTGGCTGGCTGGCGTTGAAGTTGGTGATGGCGGCTCGTACTGTCCCTTGTGCGCGAATTTTGCGGGCAGATTCTCCGGGGGGATTTCGTAGAGATATTCGCCCTTGTCGGTGACGGGATGCGCGCGCAGCAGGCCCCGGCGGCGCCACAGGTGGACGGTGGAGAGCTGGACGCCGTACCGTGCGGCGAGCGCCATGGGCGTGAGCAAGCCGGCCTCCAGTAGTCGGGTGCGTCGATGTTTGAGTCCGTAGCGGAGGCGCAAATGTATCACACTCACGCGCGTGAAGGGCTGCATGGTGGCGGTGCGGACACCGCGTTCGTTGAGGACGTCGGCGATCTCTGCATCGGTGTACGTGTCGAGGAGTTCGTCGATCTCGCGGACGATCACCGCGGCGGTGGTGCGCAACTCGATGCAGGACTTGGGGAGCGGGATATCGAGCGAGCGCGTCGCGCCGCCGGTGAACCGGATATCCGCGTGCAAGGTCTCGCCCTTGCGCAACGTCACGTCCGCAATGAGGAGCCGCATCATCCGCTTCTTCTCGCGCACGGACGTGGCCGGGTCGTGCCACAGGCGAGGGAAATCCGTCGCCAACGCCAAGATCTCCGCCCGTTGGTCATCGTTCACGACGCGCGCGTCGGCTTCGCACGCGTGTGCATAGGTGTCTTGGGCGGCGGCGAGCGCCCGTAAACGATCATTCCACGCGGCTTCGAGGGTGTCCGCCACGAGGCGATTGTCGGGATCGACGCGCAGGAAGCGGCGCTGCGCCACATCGGCCTCGTAGCGGGCCCGCTCGACCTGCTGCCGCCGTAACCGGTCGGCGTCTGCGGCGCGCACCGTGAGCTCCTGCTGCACCGTGAGCGCCACGTCGAGGGCGAGCGGCGTCATTGCTTCGACCAAGACCTCGCCGACCGCCGCATCGAGTGATCCGCCGTGGATCGTCTGGCAGATGCCGGGCAATCCGGAATTGATGCGGGCGCGACCACACCAATAGTCCGGCACCGGCGTGCCGTGATAGCTGTGATACCGCACCGTCATGCGCTCCCCGCAGTGGCCACAAATGGCGAGTCCTTGCAAGAGCGCCGGCCCTTCCCGTGGCGGACTGCGTCGCCGGTCGGATCCCCGGGCCTGCGCGTTTGCCTGCAGCCGGCGAAGATTCTCTTCGTACTCGTCCCACGTGATATAGCCGGCGTGGATGCCGGGGAGCAGAATCCACTGGTCCCGCGACTGCCGACTCACGCGCTTCTGGCCATCCGGTCCCGTGCGCGTGCGCGTCCGCCCGAAAAAGAAGGCGCCCGCGTACCGCGGATTATGAATGATCTGTCGCGCTCGTGAGTGCATGAGCTCCCCCCACGCGAGGTCGCCCGTGTGTGGCCCGCGTTTCACCCGCCGGGGGAACGCGATATCCTGCGTGCGAAATTCCTTCACCGTGGCGAGCATCGAGCCGGTCCGGCGGTACGTGGTGAAGAAGAGCTGAATGGCCTGCTGCACCTGGGCATCGGGATCGAGCGCGACGGCCTCATCGGGGCCGTACACAAAGCCGATCGGCAGGGGCCCCCGGAGCTCGCCGCGTTTGGCCTTGCTCAGGATGCCGCCCCGCAACCGCGCGCGCAGCACATGGAGCTCCGCTTCACTCATCGTGCCCTTGAGTCCCAGGAGCAGGCGATCATTGAAGTGCGCCGGATCGTAGAGTCCATCCTCATCAAGAATGAGCGTGTCGGATAACGCGCAGAGCTCGAGGAGCCGATGCCAATCCGCTGAATTGCGGGCGAGCCTCGAGACTTCCAGTCCCAACACAATTCCGGCGCGGCCGAGTCCGACTTCGGTGACGAGGCGCTGAAATCCTTCGCGATCAGCGGTGGCCCCGGACCGGCCCAAATCCGTATCGATGACGTGCACGCGCTCTACCGGCCAGCCGAGGGCCACCGCCCGCTCGCTCAGCGCGTACTGCCGCGTGGTGCTTTCCGTGTTTTCAAAGACTTGCCGGAGGGTGGATTGCCGGACATAGAGGTACGCATCGCGCTCGAGGTGCGCGGTCGTGACTTTTTGGTGCGACTCGCTCAGCATCATACGGATACTCCAGAGCAGCGGGCGGGATCGTGACGCGTCGGGCGGGCGGAGAGTACCAACCCAGCGAGCAGCGTGACGACGTCCCCGTGCTGCGTCGCCGGGATCAACTCGGCTCCAGGGGCACACGCCAAGGTACTGCCGGGATGCGACGCGTCCTGCGCCGTGTCCGGGTCTTCCGCCATCGGACGACTCGGTGGCGGCGGCCGGCGCATGACGGTGCGCACGGTCTCGACCCACGCTGCCACGCCGTGCTGGAGGAGCAGACCGAGGCCCATGCCGTGGGGCGAGGCGGGCGTGGCCACTCCCATGATCTGAGCGCGCAGGGCTTCGTAGCCTGCGGCGCAGTCCGCCGCGTGCTGGCGCGCGTCGACGCACGGCAGGTCGCGTGGACCAGACGGCCGCAACATTACGGGCGTTTTTTTTCCTGGCGATGGGCGTAGCGCAGCAAACTGCGCGCGATACTGCGGGGGTGCGCCGTGATCCCGCAGTGCTCTTTCAGCAGGCGGACCAGCGTCGTCGTGGACGGCACCGTGCCCTCCGCGGTCCGTGCCATCGCGAGCACCGCGAGGACGTCGTCGGTCAATTTGTGGGCGTGACGCGGGCCACGTTTTCGCGGCAGTAATCCCGGCAACCCGTCCCGCTGGAACGCCGTGCGCGCCGTGTAGAACGAGGGGCGGGAGAACCCAAAGGCCGCCGCGGTCTCCGACACCATCTGCTCGTCGATCCGCACGCGTCGCAGCATTTCGTATTTCACTTGCACGAGGTCGTGCGCATCGAAGAACACGCTCTCGTGAAACAGCGGATCGGTCACGTCCTGCGGGCGCGGGTGCACCGCCCCGTGGGCGTGGAGGGCCTCCAGTTTGCGGGGAGGGGGAGCAGCGCGGCGTGCGGACACGAAGCCTCCGGCGAAATGGACTCAGGCAGTGTGTTAGGTAAATTATATACACTATCTGCTTGGTACGCAAGCACCGTCCACCGCCTATATGCCGTTTTGCCTCTGAACAACAGGCTATATCCTTGCCATCACGCGAACGCCCGGCGGATGGATGGGCATAATCTCCCAGACAAACGCGGCATAATTTACTTGACATGGTCGCCCTCCTGACCCACCGCGCACCCCGGCGGACGGACGTCACGGAGCAACGCCACCAGCGCCACCAAGTCCTCGAGTCGGAACACCGCCCGCCCGGCCGCCACGTCCACAAAGGGATCGAGGGGCGCGATATTCGTCCACCCGACAGGCACGGACCGCGTCCGCCCACGCGGCTCCACGTACATCACCCGGTCTTCGCCCCAATTGAACCGATAGGTCAGCAGCTCAAACGTCTGCCCGCAGAGCGGATGGAACGGATGCGTGACGGTGAAGACTTGTGGGAGATGCGCATCACGCGGTGCAATGCGCGGCTTACTCCAAGCCCCATGTGGAACGCGGCGTGCCGTACGTCCGCGAGAGTTTCTTTCGCGGGGAAGCGTGGCGCGATCTCCCGCACGTGCACGCCGCCGCGATCCGCTGGTGTCGCGAGGTCGCCGGCCCGCGCGTGCATGGGACCACGCAGCAGCGCCCACTCGCCGTCTTCGAGAACGTCGAGCGCGCTGCCCTGCGGCCCATCGAGACCGCGCGCTTCGATCCGCCGCAGTGGGCCCGCTGCAAAGTGCATCCCGATCACCATCTGAGTGTCGGCAAAGCCTTCTACTCGGTGCCGACCCGCTACATCGGGCAACAGGTCTGGGTCCGCCGCGACACGCAGCTCGTGCGGATCTACCTGGAGGGCACGCTGATCAAGACGCACCCGCTGCAGGCTCCCGGTGGCAAGGCCACCGATCACGAGGATTATCCCGCCGTCTTGACCTCGTACACGCTCCGGGATCCGGCGCGGATCATTCGCCAGGCCGAAGGGCACGGGGTCGCCGTCGGGCAGTTTGCGGCGGCCCTCCTCGCGGGCGTCTTTCCGTGGGCCAAGCTCCGGCAAGCACAGGCCCTGCTGCGGCTCGGCGAGAAATTCGGCTGGGCCCGCGTCAACGCCTCGTGTCAGCGCGCGCTGGCCTTTGACCTCGTCAACGTCCGGCGGCTCGAACACATGCTGCGCGCCGACTTGGAGACCGTGCCCGCGCCCGCCGCGGGTGACGCTGACGTGCGCGTCTTTCCGCTGCGTCCCCGCTTCGCGCGCGCCAACTCGAGCTTCAGCCACACCACCCCCGCGCTCGCGTCCGCGCCCGTGGCCCACCCGCAGCTTGCCCTCGCCATCCCGCTCCCCCTGCCGCTCCCCATCTCCCACCACGAGGACTGATGATGCTCGACGTGCAACCCTCCCTGAAAACCGTGCTCACGCGCCTCAAACTCTCGGGGCTCGTGCCCACGCTGCCCGACCGCGCGGCGTACGCGCAGAAGACCAGTCTCACGCCGCTCGACTTTCTCGAACTCGCGCTCCAGGACGAAATCGAACGTCGCGACCACCTGAATGTCGCCACACGCCTCGCGCGCGCGGGCTTCACCGAGCCGCACACCTTTGAAGAGTTTGACTGGGACGTGCCGGTCACCTTCGACCGGGATCGCGTACGCGATCTCTTGAACCTGGGCTTCATCACGCGGCGCGAGGACGCGATCTTCGTCGGCCCCGTCGGCGTCGGCAAGACCATGCTCGCCTCCGCGCTCGGCCACAGCGCCTGCCGCGCGGGGCACCGCGTGCTCTTCCTCCGCAACGACGATCTTCTCAAGCAACTCAACCAGTCGCGCGCCGACAACTCCACCGAGCGCGTCCTGCGCAGCTTCCTCGCCCCGGATTTGTTAATCATTGACGATTTTGGCCTGCGGCGGCTCAATGCCCAACAGTCGAGCGACTTCTACGAAGTGATCATTGAGCGCCATCGCCGGGCGTCGACAATTGTGACGTCGAATCGAGGTATTGAAGAATGGATTCCGCTCTTCGATGATCCCATCCTCGCGCAGAGTGCGCTGGATCGGCTCGCCCACAACGGCCATCAAGTGGTGCTGGAGGGACCGAGCTTTCGCAGCCGACAACGGCCGGGTGTGCAGGCCGTGCCCCCCGCAAATCCTCGACCCCCACGCCGCCCAAGGTAGCGCTCAGTCGATCACGACCTCATAATGCACGGCAGTCTCGGCAGGGTGGATCAAGCTTGTGAGAAGTAGTGGATCAAGCTCGTGAAAAGTGACACGTTCTTTCCGACTTTCTCCGCGGGCACTCCAAACGCGTCCACAAAGACGTTGAGTTCCAGGCCTGCCAGCACGAGCGCACCGGTCCGGTTCTGAAGCCCTTTGATGAACTCTGCATCCGGGAGCCGTTCGTGGTCGGTGAAGCCAACTACTGAGAGTTCTTGCTCCCGAATCCTCGCGGCATAGTCGTCAAGCGCTGTCGCGCGCGCACCTCGAAAATCACCACTTGCGGGAGAGTGATTGTGGAGATCGACTTTGTGCCACGCCGCTGCTGGCGTTGCGCGTTCGCTTAGCGCCTTTCGAAACCCATCGACAATGCTCATCTGGCTCTCGACCTCGCTGGAGTGCTCTTCCTGTGCGCGCAGCCCTTCTGCATGCCAAGGCGACAGCTAATGGCAAGTCCGCAGTACGCTTCTAGTAGCTCTTGCGGCATAGCGCCTACCGTTCAGCTGCAGCCGAATCAAGAAAAGAGCGCGCGAAGCGCGCTTACGATAGCTCGGCTGTCAGACTGCAACGATCTGTTAGCGAGCCATCGGGAACACCGGCATACGCGCCACCTGTCGCGAGTCATGAGTCTTCGCGCGACGAAGCCGCAACGCCCGCCAGAGTTTCGTACGACAGCAACGAGTTCGTCGTGTTGGTTGAGCACGGGCCCCCCGCTATCTCCGCATTCCAAGTTGCAGCTCACTTGTAGTTCGAGTGGCATCGCGGGGTCGTCGTCACGATACGCAATGGCCAACACCTTTGCAGCCTGTCTCGTACCATCGCGCAGAATGATGACTACGTCCTCAGCGATTCTCGGCCTGCTACTGGCAAGCTGTCTTGGTGAAATCCCACTTGCCGCGGCGGGCAAGGAGAACCACGCCACATCCCTCGCCTCCTCCGCGATGACACTGAGCCTCTCGCCGGCCACGTGATAGGGCGAGTGCTTGGGCGAACACGCACACTTTTCCGCCATGCAAGCCGGACCATGGAAGCAGCTTACAAGCATCGTTCCTTTCGTCGGGTGTCGTGCCACACTCGACAGGACATCCCCGGGTTGGCAATTTTGAATGGTCACCGCAGTGCACGCGCAGTGAATCTTGAACTCCGCCATGCAGTATTCTCCGGTTGTCTCGCTAGCGCCGATTCGGCTGCAACTCATAGCTGCACTAGAACCGTTAGCAACTGCACGCCGAGTGCGCGGCCGGTCAGCCTATTACACCACGTCACCATAACATCGCGCACCAAGTCTCGTCACGCTAGACAGCCTTCCGCGGCCAACACTTCGGCTGACGCCGGCACCTCTCGCGGCGACGCCCGGCAGCGTAGCGTGGGTGCAACGCCGAGTGAACGAAAACCAGCGCCAACGCGCCCGACACGAAACACCACGCCCCCCTCGATCACAAGATCAAGGGGGGCGCTGACATTCCTCCACTCGCCGACGCCGCACTCACACGGCCATCAGCTCACTTCAAAGCTCATTCACCCACACTCCGAAAACCCACAAGTGTGACACTTCACACACCCCTCAGCAAACTCGAGCTGGCTCCCGCAGTCCGGGCACGACCCAATAAACGCCCCCGTGTCGTGCGCCATCCGCTCGAGCTGACCATGCCCGGAGCTTCCCGACACGGGCACCAACACCGGCACTCCCACCTGCGGCGCGGTCTGCGTCGAAACGGGCGGCGACAGCAGGTCCTGCTGCACTCCTTCCTTGTCCTTCCACCACTCGTACAGCGCCTGACCCACCGCGTCGGGCATGCTCATCACCTTGTTGGGGCCAAGCCCCACCACGCGGTCGCTCGAGATGCCGCGCAACTGCTTGTGGATCTCCATCAGCGGGATCCCGCTGCGCAGCGCCAGGCTCAGCATCCGCCCCAGCGCCTCGGCGTCCGCCATCGCGCTGCCGCCGGCCTTGCCCAGGTTGATGAACACCTCGAACGGCTGGCTCTTCTCGTCTTCCGTGATGTTCACGAACATCACCCCGAGCGGCGTCTCCTTGCGGATCGTCGTGCCGCGCAGCTTGCCGGGACGCGCGCGCTTCATCCGACGGTTCAGGTTCTCGGCCTCGGCGTCGAACAGCAGCTTCTTGAGCCGCTCGTTCTCCATCTCGACTTCCGAAACGTGCTCCTTCAGCTCGAGCAGTTCGCCGTTCTCTCCCTTCTCCCGTCTCCCAGCTCCCTTCCGCTTCGCCGTCGCATCAGCCGTCGCGCCCGTGCTCAACACTTGGCCATCGCGCGACCCATCGCGGTACACCGTCACGCCCTTGCAGTTGAGTTCGTACGCCAGCTCGTAGATGGTGCGCACGTCGTCCACCGTCGCGGTGTGCGCAAAGTTCGTCGTCTTGCTGATCGCCGAGTCGCAGTGCTGCTGGAACGCGGCCTGCATGCGGATGTGCCACTCGGCCGGGATCTCGTTGGCCGTGCGGAAAACCTCCTTGAACTTCACCGGCACTTCGGGATGGTTGATCGTGCCGGTCTTCGCGATGCGCTCCATCAGCTCGTCGCTGTACCAGCCGCCGGCCTTGGCCATCGCCACGAAGTCCTCGTTCACGTCGGGCATCATCACGCCGGCCTGGTTGCGCATGAACGCCACGGCAAACAACGGCTCCAGCCCCGACGAGCAGCCGGCGATGATCGAAATCGTCCCCGTGGGCGCCACCGTCGTCACGTTGCAATTGCGCAGGCGCTGCATGGGACGGATGCGCTCGCCGTTCTCGTCGCGCGCGCACGTCTCGTCGGGCCCCCAGATGGACCGCTCCCACTCGGGGAACGCGCCACGCTGCTTGGCCATCAGCTCGCTCTGCGCCTTCGCTTCGACGTCGAGGAACTCCATCACGCGCCGGCCGAACTCCACGCCCTCGGGCGAATCGTAGCGGATGCCGAGCTTGATGAGCGCGTCGGCGAAGCCCATCACCCCCAGGCCGATGCGGCGGATGTTCTTGCTCAGCGCGTCAATGGCGGGGAGCGGGTACTTGTTGACGTCAATGATGTTGTCGAGGAAGTGCGTGCTCAGCCGGATGTCGGCGCGCAGCGCTTCCCAGTCCATCGAGCCGCCCTCGGCGTAGATGCCGATGTTCACCGAGCCGAGGTTGCAGACGTCGTACGGCAGCAGGGGCTGCTCGCCGCAATTGTGCACCACTAGACCGTTGGCTACGAACGAGTGCGTCAGCGGTTCGGTCAGGTCATAGACGGTTTCATCGCCCACGGGCTCGAGCACCGCAAAGCGCGCGGTGTAGCGCTCGCGGTACGGCCCGCGCGCGCCATACGCGCCGAGCCGCGATCGCAGCGCGTTCTGCTTGGTGGCGCCAAGGAAGCCGATCTCGCGCTCGAACCGGACCACGTTGTCGCGGCCTATCACGAGGTCGTGATCGGCCTGGCAGTCGTAGGACCGCCCGTCGAACTCCACCGTGCGCGCGGGATGACGCTCGGCGTACACGCGCGACGCGATGCCGAAGTTGAGCAGCATCCGCTGCACATCGCGCAGCAGTGGCAGCGACACGGACGTGAGGCGCACCGACACGCCTTTGTCGGCGTTCCCGCTCACATGACCATCGGCCGTGAACAGCGCCTGCAGGAACCCGACCTGCAACTGCTCCGAAGCCCGGAGCACCGCCAGCGGCACGCCGCTCACTTTGGACTCGGCGGTCACGCCAAAGCGCGCGGCCACCTGCTCGCGCAGGCGCGTCGAACTCACCGTCGCCAGTTGGCGCGACGCAATGTCAACCACGCCCACGGGACGCCGGCCTGACGGGGCCGCATCGTGCGATACGAAGTCATTCACGTCGCTCGCAAAGCCGGGGGCCAGTTCGCGGTCGTCTCCCCAGAAGCCGAGCACTGCGCCATGCCCCGAGTCGCCGGTGATGTGCCCGTCGGCAATGAGCCACCCAAGCACGCGCCCTTCGCCGGCCGTGCCCTCGGCGCCGAACCCACCCTTGCGATTCTGCAGGTGCAGCAAGTCGCCGTCGCGCAGCTCCCGCGCTTCCACCCAGCCCCGCGACGTCATCAGGCGATGATCGCCGGTGACCCGCACCTCGTACCCTTCGCGGGTCTTCACTCGATACACCGGCTTGACGCCCGTGCGGAACGGCGTGCCCGCGGGGCCCCACTCGCCGGAGCCAAAACGACCATCGAGCACCACCGACACGCCATCGGCGCCGTCGGCCAATTGCGCAATGGGAACCCAACCGCCGGCCGTGGACACCAGTGTGTCGCCCGTCACGCACGGGTTGGTGGCCTCGTACGCGCCCAGGTGCGGCACCGGGTTGTACCGGTTGGCTTCATCAATGAAGAAGACCCCCGGCTCGCCGGTGCGCCACGCGCCCATGATCATCTTGTCCCACACGTCGCGCGCGCCGAGCGTGCCCGTCACCAGGCCGTTGACCGGGTTCACCAGCTCGTACTCGGCGTCTTCCTTCAGCGCATCCATGAACGTGCGCGTCACGCCCACCGAGATGTTGAAGTTCACCACCTGCGTGAGGTCTTCCTTGCAGGCGATGAAGTCGAGAATGTCGGGGTGGTCCACGCGCAGGATGCCCATGTTGGCGCCGCGGCGCGTGCCGCCCTGCTTGACCGCCTCGGTGGAGGCGTCGTACAGCTTCATGAACGAGACCGGGCCGCTGGCGACGCCCGTGGTGCTGCGCACCATCGAGCCGCTGGGGCGCAGGCGCGAGAAGCTGAAGCCCGTGCCGCCGCCGCTCTGGTGGATGAGAGCCATCGCGGTGAGCGTGTCGTAGATGCCGTCGGTGCCGTTGCTGAGCGCATCGCCCACGGGAAGCACGAAGCAGGCCGAGAGCTGGCCGAGCGGGCGGCCGGCGTTCATTAGCGTCGGCGAGTTGGGCTCGAACCGGCGCTGGGTCATCATTTCATAGAATTGCACCGCGGTGTCGTACACGGCCTGCTCGGACGCGCCGTAGCGGCGGTCGGCCTCGGCCACCACTGTCGCCACCCGCCAGAACATGTCCTCCGGTGTCTCCACCGCCTTCCCACTCTTGTCCTTGACGAGGTAGCGCTTCTCGAGGACGGTCCGCGCATTGGCAGACAGCGAATCGGGGGAGCGGGGTGGATTCACGGGCAGGGGCATTTCGACTTCTCCGCAGTATGAAAGCAGTCCTGATATCTGCTGATGGTGGAAGCCAAGTGGGAATTCCAGCCATTCAAGCGCAGGGGCGTCAAGCTACGCGGATCGTGAGTCCGCGCAAGAACCAGATAAACCCTTGTGAAATAGCAGCTTTGTAATCCAGAGTCACTTTCCTTCAAACGCCGTGTTGATAAGCGGTCTTATGCACAGCGACACCACCACCACGTTCAAGGGACACCTAGACGACACCGAAGACCGCATATGTACCCAGTGTTGCAACTTCTTACAGTTCAGTGAGATAACAACAGTCTCCAGCGACGCACACCGGACCGAAAATGAAACGCCCAGAGGGTGGGCGCTCATAGTACGATTTGCTCGCGCGTCGCGCCAGATCTTGCCTGCAAGCACGGGCTGTATTACCGACGAACGATGCTGGCGGGAGGTTACGAGCGCCTCGCACGTCGGCTGCGACGATGCATCGCGCTGTGCGCCGGCGTTACCGCAGCCAGCGATCGAAAAACGCCGCGATGGCGTCGATGTTGGTGGTCGCGCCGAACGACGGCCCGCCGTGGCCGTCGGTCGGGAACTCGGCCCAACTGACGCGCGACGCGCCGAGCACGGGGAGCAGCGCGTCGCGCATGCGGCGGCCCTGATTGGTGGGCACCGTGCAGTCCTGGCCGCCGTGCTGAATGATGAACGGCGGATCATCCGCGCTCACCCACGTTACAGGACTGGCCTTCATCGCCACCGCAGGGATGCTCGACGGCTTTCCGCCGAGCCAGAGCCCCTCCGGTGAACGCGCGTCATCGTGACCGATGCCGCCGAATCTGGGACACCCCTGCGCCACCGCGTCGTTCTCCATCTGCAGCATGTCGGAGGGGCCGTACCAGTCCACCACGGCCTGCACGCGCGACGACTGCGACGCGTTGCCGAGCGCGGCGTCCTCGAACTCGGCGACGCCGCCGGTCACACCGAGGAAGGCCGCGAGGTGACCCCCCGCCGAGCTCCCCCACGCGCCAATCTTGCCAGGGGCGATGCGATAGACAGCGGCATTGGCGCGCAGGTGGCGGATGGCCGCCTTGAGGTCGAGCACCGCGGCCGGAAAGATCGCCTCGCCGCTCAACCGGTATTCGAGCGACGCCACGGCAAAGCCACGGTCCACCATGCGACGGGCGGATGACCCGGCGGCGAGCGCCTTGTCGCCGGCGATGAACGCGCCGCCGTGGATCCAGACGACGAGAGGGAACGGGCCGTCGCCGGTGGCGGGGAGGTAGAGATCGAGGCGCTGGGCGTTGGACGTCGTCGCGTAGCGCACGTCGAGCCGCTCGCGCACGATCGTCGTGGGAGCGGACGGACCGCCGTCGCGTGCGCTGCCGCAGGCGGTGATGTACCCGACGAGTACGAATGAGAGGAGCGGCTTCACGATGAGTGGGACGTTACGGCAGATGGCGTGTTAGCTCGGGCAGAGGGATGAACGTAGGGCATGGTCAGAAACTCAGCCCGAGGCTGAAGTACACGCTCCCATCGGGCGAGTCGGCGTAGGCTCTTCCCTGCACCGGCCTCGCGTAGCCGAGTCGCAGGCGATACGGCACGTCGTAGCTGAGCACCGCCGCGTCGAATATCAATTCGCCGCCCACCGCGCCCATCCAGGCACGCGGTGTCGCACCGCGAGGGCAACCAATGGTCCGCGCGCGCGCGTCGGCCGGGCACCACGCAGCGCCGGCGTCGCCAAAGACCGTCGCGCTCACGCGCTGCGCGAAGAACGGCACGAAGCCGCGTCCCCAGTTTAGCAACGCAATCGGCGCGCGCCACTCCGCCGACGCCCCCGCCGCGCGAATGCCTGCCTGCGCGCCGGGGCCGAAGCCTCGCACGGCGAAGTTGCGCCGCACGTCGCCGATCACGAGCCCCGGCCCGAGTTCGGCCGACGAACCGCTCACGCCGCCGGCCTCGAGTTGGGTGTTGGTCTTGTCGTCGGTCACGCCCGCCGCGGCGCGCACGGCGATCACATGATGCGACGGGCCGGGGATCACACCGACCGACTTGTATGCCGCCGCCGTCCCCACGTACGTCGCCGAGCGCGTGGCGGAGGCGTCGTCGGTGCGCCAGCGCCAGCGGCCGCTCGCGGCAAGCGAGACGCCGTCCTCCGGCCCGAACGCGAGGATCGGCGACCGCGTGTTGGCCCACGCCGCCACCGCGCTGAACGTCGGATACGTGAGCGTCTGCAAAAAGAGCGGACTCCCGAGCCGGCTGATGAGCGGCGCGGGGTCGGTGACGAAGTCGCGCCACTCCATCTCGGCGCCGGCGCCCAGTACGGCGACGGTGCGCACGCGCTGGCGCACAAGCGTGAGCGATGTGCCGACGAAACGCCGGCGCCGCGCGAGCACGCCGGCCAGTGCGTTGGCGCTGTCCGAGAGCCGGGTGTGATCCCACGTCTGACGCGACGCGATATCAACGAGCGGCAACCCGAAGCCGGCGAAGCGATAGAAGATGCTGCCGGTCGTCTCTTGCCGATTGGGCTCGTGCATCAGCGAGCCCGCATACGCATGGCGGCCCGCGATGTCGCTGCCGCTGATCCACGCACCGTAGCGCGTCCGGTTCTCGTCGCTGCTCTCTATACTCGGCAGCCAGTAGCGCGGCACGAGCTGGCGCAGCGGGCGGTACGGCCCCACGGGGCCGTCGGCGACGGCGGCCGATTCGGGTGACGTCTGGTCGGCAATGGACGGGAGCGACACGGCGTCGCCCGTGGGGCTCGGCGGCGCGATGCCCGCGGGGCGATGCGGGGCGATCAGCGTGAGTCGTTCGCCGGCGGCGCGCGTCTCGACCGCGAGCACGCCGCCACGGACGGCGAGTGGCGAATCGAACGATGTCGTGGACGACGCGACCACACGGAGCGCGCCGGTCGCCACGTCGGCCGACCAAATCACGCCGGTGCCGAAGGTGTTGGCCATGAACAGCACCGCCGAGTCGTCGAGCGTCCACGACGGGTCATCCACGGTGGCGCGCGCCGAGGCGAGGACGCGCGCGTTGTGGCCGGCGGAGTCGAGCACGACGATGCTCATGGTACCGCCGCGCACCCAGCGCGTGGCGGCAATGCGTGTGCCGTCGTGCGACCAGCGCGGCGCGCTCCACGTGGTGTCGAGCGCCGCGGTGGTGATGGGAGTCACGTCGCCATCCGCGCTGACGCGCACCAGGCGCGTGCTGCCCGCCACGACCTGCGTGGCGACGATGGCGCCGTCGAGCGCACGCGCGTCCGGGGCGATGAGGCGCGCCCCGCGGGTAAGCCGGCGCTCGCGGCCGTCGGCCTCGCGCACCCAGAGGTCGGAGCGCAGGCGGTATGGGTCGGCCCACTCGCCCTGCGCGAAGATCACGCGGCCATCGGCGAGGCGCACGTTGGCGTCGAGCGTGTTGCGCCGCGCGATGCGGCGCGGGCCGGCGGGGAGCGAGGACGGCGCGTCGGCGTCGCCCACCGCGAGTTCATACAACCCAGTCGCGTCGCGGCCGTTGGCGGCCACGAAGAGCACAGCACCATCGGCCGCGCGGCGCGGATAGCGGGCCACCCACGACGCGGTGGTCAGCGGCGTCGTTGCAGATCCAGTAGCAACACCGCGCACCGTGCGCGTCACTGAGTCGGCGAAGGTGCGCCACTGCGCGGCAAAGGTCGTACCGAACTCGCGGCGGGCGGTGCGCTCGAAGCTCCACGGAATCCACCGCCCCGACGCGCGCTCCACGAATCGCTCCACGCTGCCGTCGCCGCCGCGCGCACTCATAGACTCCACGAGCAGCGTGCCGTACACGTACGAACCGCCGCCGCCGGGGTAGTCGAGCGACGACGTGGACCACGCACCCAGCGGGCGCAACGCGTTGTCGGCCGCGCGGCCGTTCAAGATCGGCACCAGCGCGAGTCCTTCGGCACGGCCGCCGTCGCCGAGCTTCGACTCGTAGTGCACCGCGAGTCCCTCGATGAGCCACGATGGCGCCCAGGCGTTCGGGAAGAGCAACGGCTGGCGGCCGAAGACCGCCTGCGCCACGCGCCACCAGCCGCGCGTGCGGTCGAGCTGAAAGACGTGCACCAGCTCGTGCTGCACCACGAGGTCGAGCCAGTCCTCGCGGAACCGCAGTGTGCGCTCGTCCACGGGCGGGCGCGCGAAGATCACGATGCGCGGCGAGGGCGACACCCACGCGTAGCCGTTGGAGAAATCGGCGTGATCGGTAACGACCAGGTCAATGCGGCCGCGCGCCGGCTTCAGCAGCGGCGCCAGTTTGGCGTACGCACGCTCGGCGCTCCCTGCGCCGCGCCGCGCCACCGGCTCGAGCGCCGCCGGGAAATGCACGTCGAAGTGCGGCGTGCGGATGGTGCGCCACTGCTCGTTGGGGGCCTGTGCTGAGGCAGAGTACGACAGAGCAATACTGAGCACTGCAGAGAACGGCAGGGCGCGGCGCAAGGCGCGGTTGGACGCGACGGTCATCATTCGGCAATCACCTCGGGGCCAGGCTGCGGAAGTACGACTCGAGCCCGTCAGCCACGCCCATCGCGTACGCGCGCTGGAACTCGCGCGTGCGCAGCGCCGCTTCCTGCTCGGGCATCACCATCCACGCCCCCTCGCACAGCACCGAGGGAAACCACGTGGCCCGCGCGACCGAGAGGTTATAGAAGAAGATCCCTTCGTCGCGCAGCCCCATGTGGTTGACCATCCCTGTTTGCACGGCGCGGGCGAGCGGCTCGCTCTGCGGATGGTAGAAGAACGTCCCCGACCCGCGCGCGGCGGCAAACGGATTGGCCCCGTCGGCGAATGCGTTGAGGTGGATGCTCACAAACGCCTCGGCGTTCTCGCGCCGCGCCTGGATGGTGCGCGCGCCGAGCGCCACGGCGTCCATGGTGCTGCGCAGCATCACGACGCGGGCGCCACGCGCCTCGAGCAGTTCCCGCAGCTGTTCGGCGATGGGCAGCGTCGCCTCGGCTTCGCCGAAGCGGGTGGGGCCCATGGCGCCGCCCGGCGGATGGCCCGCGTCCACGGCGATCACTCGGCCGCGCAGCGGTGCGTCTGGAACTACGACCGGCAGATGCCGCACGCGCAGCACGAGCGATCCCGCGCGCCACAACACCAGGTATCCCACGGGGGCGTGCCGCAGGTCCACGTCAATGCGTACACGGTCGTCGCTCACCTGGTCGTACCGCACGAGCCGCACGGTCGGGTCGTTCGAGTCGAAGCGCACGTAGTCGAGGTTGGCGCGTGCGTTGTAGACCGTCAGCGAGATGCGGTCGCCCGCCTGATCCACGGCGAGCGGCGCGCGAGCGTCCATGGTGAGCACGACGTCCGTGAACCCCGGTCCCATCGCAATGCGAGCCGCGGTCATGCGGCGCACGGGGACGGCGGTCTCGGCCGCGGCTGTGCGCGCAGCTGTGCCGCCGCTCTCCGCGGCGCGGGGCGCTGCGATGCCCGCCTCTTCAATCCACACTTCGAGCTGGTTGTCGAGCCGGATGCGCACGCTGCCGCCGAGCCGGCCCGTGGCCTGCACCACGGTACCGGGAAGCAGGAACCACTTGTACGTGCCGTTTGGCACCGTCCGCGCGATGGTCACCATGTCGGTGTCGGACGCGGCGTACTCATTGGTATTGGCCAGCGTGACGGCGCGCGGATAGCCGGTGGTCTCAAGCACCGGCGCAGGACGCGGCGGCGCGCCGCGCACCGGAAATCGCACCCGCCGCACCGCCGTGGCTGTCTCGCCGGTTGGCAGCGTGGCACGCAGCGTGTACGCCGTGTCGGCCGGCACCGGAAGGAACGCCATGAAGCTCCCGTTCGGGTTCACCAGCACCGGCGCGCCGTTGATGGTCAGTGCCGCATCGCCATTGCCGACGCTGCCAAAGACAAACGTGGATTCGCGTACCGCGAGCAGGTGGTTCTCGGGCGGGTACACCAGGTCGGGGACGAGCGCGCCGGTGACCTTCGGGATCGGCGGGAGCGGCACGCGCGCTGAGCCAGGCATGGCGGCATCCGGCGACGCGGCCACCTCGGGCCTGGCTGGCACGGGGACGGTGGTCGGCGTGGCGGACGTCCCGGCACAGGCCGCCGTCAGGAGACCGACGAGGGCCGCGCAGGTGCGGGGAAGGTGTGAAGGCATGGCTCGCAATATTACCCAAATCCCCACTCGCGCGAACCGGGTGCACGCTCAGCTTCCGCGCCTAGCCACCACCCCCCCCGCAAACCTATTATATGCGGGCGTCCAATGAGGGGCGGCACCACGGCGAGGAGTGGCGTGAACCGTTGCGGTTTCTGCGGCCGGGAGAACGAGGGCGAGTCGCGTTTCTGCATTGATTGCGGAAAACCGATTGTCGCCTCCGGCGCGCGCGTCATCGAAGTGGCGTCCATCATGAGTCCTGGCGGCCTGCGGATGTCCACGCCCGGGGCCGGCGGCATCGCGGCTACTCGTGTCTCGACCGCCGCCAAGGGAAACCCGACGACGAAGGGCTGCCCGCTCTGCGGCGCCAGCGTACACATCGGCCTCCCCTTCTGTCCGCAGTGCGGCGGTCGGCTCAGCAACGAACCGGCGCCCGAGCCGGCGCCAGCGCTCTCCTGCGATGCCTGCGGCAAGCCGGTGCGCGGCGGCGACCAGTTCTGCCCGCGCTGCGGCGCCAAGCGCACGGCGGTCGCGCCCCCCGCCCCGAAGGCAAGCACGCAGGTGTTTTCGGCGCGCAGCACGCAGACGGGGCCCAAGCTGACGCTCCTCGGCGATGACGGAAAGTCAAAGCAGGAGTTCACGCTCGGCGCCGGCGAGGGGATCGTTGGACGCAACGACGGCGAGATCCGCTTTGCGGACGATGTGTTCATGAGCCCGGTGCATGCCCAGTTCGCGACGCGCGACGGGCAGGTGTTCGTGCGCGACCTCGGGTCGCGCAACGGCACGTGGGTCTTCATTGATGCGCCGCAGAAGCTCGCCGACGGCGACTCAATCCTCGTCGGATCGCAGATCCTGCGTTTCAAGCGCCTTGGCTACCCGGGGCCCAACCCGCCAGAGGCCGACGCCACGCGTCGGCTCGGCTCGCTCCTCCCGCACGGCGACATCGCCGTGCTGCAGCAGTTGCGCGCCGACGGCTCGGTGCGCGACGCGCTGCACCTGAGCCCGGGGCGCACCGTCTTCCTCGGCCGCGACAAGGGCGACTGGGTCTTTCCGTATGACCAGACGATGAGCGCCACCCACGCCGAAATTCGCAACGAGGATATGGACTTCGTGCTGCTCGACGCCGGCAGCCGCAATGGCGTGGCCGTGTCGGTGCGCGGGGAGCGCGCGGTGCGCGCGGGCCAGCGCGTGCTGATGGGCGACCAGATCCTGCGGCTGGAGAGTGTGTGAGCGACCAGAAGCTCTGCCCGACGTGCGGAACGGAGTACCCGCTCAGCGAGCGGTTCTGCCCCCGTGACGGCACGGCGTTGCGCAGCGCCAGCGCCAGCTCCGACCTCATGGGAACCGTGGTGGCCGACCGCTATCACATTCTCAAGAAGCTCGGCGAAGGCGGCATGGGGCAGGTCTACCTGGCCGAGCACGTGAAGATGGGGCGCAAGAGCGCGCTGAAGGTGATGAACCCCGGCATGAACCAGGACGCGGACGCCATCGCGCGGTTCAACCGCGAGGCGTCCAACGCGAGCCGGCTGAATCATCCGAACATCTGCGCCATCTACGATTTCGGCGAGACGCCCGACGGCCTCATCTACCTCGCCATGGAGTTCATCGAGGGCGAGTCGCTGACGTCGCTCGTCGAGAAGAGCGGCGCGCTGCCGCCGGCGCGCGCCGCGAGCATCATCCACCAGAGCGCCGACGCGCTCCAGGTGGCGCATGACGCGGGCATCGTACATCGCGACCTGAAGCCCGACAACATCATGATCGCGAAGAATCGCGACGGGACGGACCTCGCGAAGGTCGTGGACTTCGGCATCGCCAAGGCGCACAGCAGCGACGCACAGAAGGTGACCAAGACGGGCATGGTGGTGGGGACACCGGAGTACATGAGCCCCGAGCAGCTCTCGGGCGACAAGCTCGACGGGCGCAGCGACATTTATTCACTGGCGCTCGTCGCCTTCAAGTGCCTCACCGGCAAGCTCCCCTTCCCCGCCGAGTCGGCGCAGGAAGCGATGATCGCGCGCCTCATCGAGCAGCCCAAGACGCTGGCCGACGTGAAGCCCGACGTCGCGTGGCCCGACGAGGTGCAGGGCGTGATGAACCGGGCGCTGGAGCGCGACGCCGCCGAGCGCTACCAGAGCGCGGCGCAGTTTGGGCGCGAGCTGTGGGCGGCGTGCGAGAGCATGCCGTCGTCGCAGGCGGCCGAGGCGGGCACGCAGGTGCTGAGCGCGCCGGCGTCTGCGGCGGCGAACGTACCGAGAACGCGTGTGGCGACCCCCGGTGAGGGAGGCAAGACGGTGGCCGCGCCGGCCGGATCTGCGGCGGCAGCGCCAGCGGCGGCCGCGCCGACGGTTGCCAGGAAGTCGAACACGGGGTTGATTGCGGCCGCGGTGATCGGGATCGCAGTACTCGGCGGCGGCGGGTACCTTATGTTGGGCGGCAAGAGCGGCGATACGCCTCCCGCCGCCGACAGCGCGGCAGCGGTGCAGCCGCCCGCGGGACAGCCGCAGAAGGCCGCACCGACGGCATTGCCGTCAGCGCCCGCCGGCGGCGTGACCGAGTTGACGACGCCAGTGAATCCGGCGGGTGGCGGGGACCGTACAACGGGAAAGAGCACCCCGGCGGGAGGCCGTGCGCCGCAAGTGCCGCTGGGAGGCAAGGACCCAGTGGCCAATTGGCTGCCCATCGTATTGAGTGGAAGCATGACGAATGGCGAAGCAAAGGCTGTCGTCGATGATCTTCGTTCGTTGGCCCCGGGAATGACCGGAGAAAGACAGGCGACGGCGTACCTACTTATGGGCTTGGCGCAGGTGAAGCTGGACGTCAACAACACGGACGAATACTGCCCGCTGCTCCGGAGAGCGGAGGGCAAACTGACGAACGCCGAAGCCAAGAAGCAACTGAGTATTATCATCGACAACTGCACCCCGTGACCGACTCCTCCCCCCACGACATCATCGTCCACGTCTTCGGACGCACGGACGTCGGCCGCACGCGCGAACACAACGAGGATTGCTTCGTCGTCGCCGACCTGACGACGATGAACGCCACGCTGCAGCCGGAGGTGCGCGAGCACCGGCCCGGTGCGCGCGGTTCGCTGTTCATGGTCGCCGACGGCATGGGCGGCGCGGCGGCCGGCGAGATCGCCAGCCAGATGGCCGCCGAAGTGGTGCTCGAGGAGCTCGACAGCTGGTGGCGCCGGTCCGAGTCCACGGACGCCGATACCTTCGCGACCTCCCTGCGCCGCGCCGTCGAGGCCGCGAACACGCGCATCCACCTCTACGCGCTCGACCATCCCGAGAATCGCGGGATGGGGACCACCACGACGATCGCGGGCGTGCTTGGCGACACGCTCTATCTGTGCCAGGTGGGCGACAGCCGCGGCTATCTCATCCGCGGCGGCGTGGCGATTCAGGTCACCAAGGATCAGTCGCTGGTGCAGCGGCTGATTGACGCGGGCGAACTCACGGCCGAGGAAGCCGAGGTGAGCGAGCGGCGCAATATCATCCTGCAGGCACTGGGCCCCGAGGGACAGGTGAAGGTGGACCTCACCTCGCAGCCGCTGCGCCGCGGCGACGTGCTGGTGCTCTGCAGCGACGGCCTGTCGGGGCAAATGCGCACCGACGATATTGCGCGCGTCGTCAACGAGCAGTCGCCCGACCTCATGGGCACGTGCAAGGCGCTCATTGACCTCGCCAACGAGAACGGCGGGCCCGACAACATCACGGTGATTGCGGCGCGGTTCGAGGGCGACGGCCTCCAGCCGCCGTCGGCCGGCGACCTGGTGGGGCACCGGCCGTATGTGTCGCCGGCGGAGCAGCGGGCGACGATGCCGGTGGATGCCGCGATGGTCGAGCAGTCCGTGATGGACGCGGAGTTGCTGGAGCGCTCGCTGGCCACCACCGACGAGACCGCCTTGCCCGTCGCAGCCAACGGCGCGGCGGCTGGCGTGCGCGCCACGACGCCTATCGCGCCCGCACCCGCGACGCGGGCCGTCCGCCGCCTGAGTGTTGCGCAGTTGCGGCTGATCTTCGGCGGCCTGACCGTGCTGGTGGGGGCGTGGCTCGCCTGGGCTTACCTCCTGCGCGACTGACATCGTCATGCAGATCGAGCTCCGCATCACCAGCGGCGCGCGCGCGGGCGCTCGCGAGACCTTCACCAAGTCGGTCGTCACCATCGGGCGCCACCCGATGAACGACCTGCGCCTCGACCCGGAGAAGGACCTCGACGTGTCGGGGCGCCACGCCGAGATTCGGCTCGTAGACGACACCGCGACCTTGCGTGACGTCGGCAGCAGCAACGGCACGAAGGTGAACGGCCAGCCGCTGGTGGGCGAGCGCGCGCTGTTCGACGGCGACGTGATTGCGCTGGGCGGCGTGGCGGGCTCGTCATTCGAGTTCCACATCGTCGCTGAGACGGCTGTCCCGGCGCCCGGCTCGGGCGCGACGGCACCTGGCCCGCACGCGCCGACTCCGGCCGCCAAGCCCGAGGCTGTTCGGCCGCGCCGCGACACCATCGCGCGCATTGCCGAGGCGGTAGAGATGCAGACAGGCAAGCTGCGCCGGATCCTCTACGCGTTCGGCGCGGCCGTCGTCGTCATCGGCCTTGGGCTCATGTGGATCAGCCGCCAGAACGCGGCCGCCGACCGTGCGACCATTGACGCGCTCCTCAAGGAACTGCAGGACCAGAACGCCGCCATCGCGCAACTGCGCGGCAGCGCCGGGGCTAACGGGCTTGCCGACGAGGTGGGGCGCATCACGCGCGAGCGCGACTCGCTGCTGACCGTCGTGCGCGCCGGCGGCCGCCGGACAGACATCTCGCAGCGTATCGCCGAGCTCAATGCCCTGCAGTCGGCGGCGGGCGCGGTGAGCAAGGTGGACTACGAACGCATCGCCGAGCAGAACACGCGCGCGGTGGCGTTCGTCGTGGTGCAGCGCGGCGAGACGATCGAGGGCGGCTCGGGCTTTGGCGTGACGCGCGACGGCATCATCGTCACCAATCGGCACGTCGTGCAGGACAGCGTCGAGTCGGCGCCGACGAGGATTGCCGTGCAATTCCACGGCACCAAGCGCTGGCTGCCTGCCCGGCTGCTCGGCGTGTCAACGACCCACGACCTCGCCTTCCTCAAGGTGGACGCGCCGGGCGCGTTTCCCACCGTCGTGGGGATCAGCGCGAGCGGCGGTGTGCGCCCCGGCGCTCCCATCGCCATTGTCGGCTATCCGCTCGGCAACGAGACGGCGGGGATGGGCGGTTCCATTGACACGCTCACCGCGCGCGCGACGCTGACGGCGGGGATCGTGAGCAAGTCGCTGCCGGACATCCTGCAGGTGGACGCGTACGTGGCGCACGGCTCGAGCGGCAGCCCTGTGTTCGACCATCGCGGCCTGGTGGTGGGCGTGGTGTACGGCGGTCCCACGGAGGCCGCGGGACGCATCGTGTACAGCGTCCCGAGCGATCGGCTCATCGCACAACTGCCTGGCCAGGCCGCGGGACTGGTGCGGCAGTAGGGGCGTTCACGACCGTCGCGTCCCTCGCGATTGTCGGCTGCTGGTCTCGGCTAGCTCACCAGCGCCCGCGCGGCTGCTTCCTGCATGCCGCGGTCGCCCGACCACGCGCACAGCACATGCGCCGCGTCCGGCAGCTCCGTGGCCAGCCGCGGATGCCCGAACAACACCACCAGCGAATCGCGCTTGAGCGTCCGCGCCGCCTGTACGGCGAGCCGCACGGTGAGGCGGGACTGCGGCGTGATGCTCACGTGCCCCTTGCCGGGGAAGACGTCGGCGAAGACGGCGACCACGAGCACACCCTCGCCCTGCTCGGTGGCGCCCGGCACCACACTGACATTGCGACCGAGCGCCTGCAGCGCCTGCACGAAGTTCCAGCGTGACGGCGCCGCGCCCGCGGGATCGTCATCCACCATCACCACCTCGCAGGCGGGCGGCACCCACGGCAGTCGTCCGCGCACCACCTGCAGTACGCGATCGCTCACCTGCTTGGCCCACGTGCGGTCGTCGAGTGTCGGCCCGCGGCCGTCGGGGAGCCAGCGCGCCCAGGTCGCCCACCACTCGCGGCGCGCGCGCGACGCGGCCAGCCGATCGGCGTCGAGCCGGCCGTCAGCGATGCCCTTGGCGAGCGCCTGCACGACGAGCGCCGGATCGGTCGGCGCGAGCAGGAGGTCGCAGCCGGCCGCGAGGGCGCCAACGGCCGCCTCGCCCTCGTCCTGCGCGGCGCGCACGCCGCGCATCTCAAGCGCGTCGCTGACCACGAGGCCCTCGAAGCCAAGTTCTTCGCGCAACAGCCTGATGGTGGGCACCGACAAGGTGGCGGGCAGGACGGCGCGGTCGAGCGCCGGAAAGGCGACGTGCGCCGTCATGATGCTGGCCACGCCGCTCTCCACCGCCGCGCGGAACGGCACAAGGTCGCTCGCCAACAACTCGGTGAGGCTCTCATCCTGCACCGGCAGCGCGAGGTGCGAATCCACCGTGGTGCGCCCGTGCCCGGGAAAGTGCTTCGCGCAGGCAAGCACGCTCTCGGCCTGACAGGCGTCTATCCACTCGGCGCCGAGTACAGCAACACGCTGCGCGTCGCTGCCGAAGCCGCGCACGCCGACAATGGGGTTGCCGTTGTCGAGGTCGAGGTCGCAGACCGGCCCGAGCGCCCAGTTGATGCCCATCTCGCGGGCATCGCGCGCCGTGATGCGCGCCGCGCGCCGCACGGCGTCCGTATCTCCCAGCGACCCGAGCGCGCCGGCTGGCGGCAGCGAAACAGCGCCGTGAAACCGCTCGCCCGCGCCGCGTTCAACATCCGCCGCCACAAGAAGCGGCACCGGTGAGTGCGCGTGCAGGGCGCGCACGAGCTGGGCCACTTCGTAGCGCGGGCCGCCGCGAATGAGGAATCCGCCCACGCCCACCGCCAAGGCCTCGTCAATGGCCTCGCGCGTCCCAGCCCACCCAAGATCGCGGTTCCACCCGATGGCGGCGATGACGTGCTGACCCAGCTCCTTCATCCGCGCACTCAGGCCGGCGTGAGGGTGCCGAGTACGCGCGGCCCGCGCGCGCCGGTGCAGGCGGGAACGTTGCCGGGCAGTCCGCGCAGGTGCAGCCACCCGAGGAACGCGAACGCGACCGCTTCCTTGGCGTCGCCGTCGAAGAAGAGATCGTCGAACTGGCGCACCACGCGCGGCGCCAGTAGGGCCTCGAGCCGTCGCACCAGCGCGGGATTGCGCGCGCCGCCGCCCGAGATGACGAGGTCGGCCACCGGCTCGGGAATGAAGCGCTCGAACGCGAGCAGGATGCTGCGCGCCGTGAGCTCCACCGCCGTGGCGACGATGTCCTCGTCGCGGCAGTGCGTGCGCGCCGTGCGGCAACGCGCCATGAGGTCGGCCACATAGGCCGGCGTGAAGAGCTCGCGACCCGTGCTCTTTGGCGGAGGCGCGCTGAAGTACGAATGGGTGAGCGCGTCGTCTACCACGCTCGCTATCGCCGAGCCCTGCAGCGCCAGCGTGCCGTCCACATCGTACGGTAGTCCCGGCCGGAGCGAGCGCACCACCGCGTCAATGACGCCGACGCCGGGGCCCGTGTCGAAGGCGCGCGTGCCCGGCACTCCTCCGCCCGGCGGCACAATGGTCACGTTGCCGATGCCGCCGATATTCTGCAGGGCCCGCCAGTCGGGGCCCGCGAAGAGCAGTGCATCGGCGATGGGAACGAGCGGCGCCCCCTGCCCGAGCGCCGCCACGTCGCGCGTACGGAAATCGGCGATCACGGGCCGTCCCGTGCGCTCGGCGATCGCCGCCGGCTGGCCAAACTGCCACGTGGCGCGCGGCGGGTCATGCCAAACCGTGTGGCCATGTGAGGCAACGGCGTCCACCTCGTCGCGCGAGAGCCCGCTCTCGGCGATGGCCGTCACGGCGGCGGCGCCGAGCCGCTCGCCGAGTTCGAAGTCGAGACGCGTGTAGTCGCCGGGGTGCGAAGGGTTCGCAATGGCGCTCAGCAGGCGCGCGCGGAAGGCGTCGTCGTACGGCAGCTGCACGAAGGCCAGCAGTTCGGGGAGCGGCCGGTCGTCGCGCGGGCCGGGAACAAATCGCACCACGGCGGCGCTGATGCCGTCGTGCGACGTCCCCGACATGAGCCCCGCGAGGACGAGCGGCCGGTCGGGCGCTGCGCTCACGGGCTCACCGGAGGCGGCGCGTCGGGAATCACGCGGCGAATCACGCCGCCGTGTTCGGCGAGACGGCGCAGCGCCTCGTCCTTGTCCACGCGGAGCTTCTGCATGACGATGGCCGTCTTGACGCTGCGGCCCGCCGCGTCGAGCAGGGCGCGCGCCTGGTCGCGGGTCACGCCGCACACCGCCCGCAAGATCCGCTCGCTGCGGTCCTCGAGCTTCGCGTTGGTGGACTGCAGGTCCACCATGATGTTGCCATAGGTCTTGCCCAGCCGGATCATCGCACCGGTGGTAATGGTGTTGAGCACGAGCTTGGTGGCGGTGCCCGCCTTCATGCGCGTCGAGCCGGTCACCACCTCGGGGCCGGTGATGACGACGATGGCGACGTCGGCGGCGGCGAGCGCTTCGGGCGGCGGCGGTGAGCAGGCGACGATTCCCGTGCGCGCGCCGATCGCGCGCCCGTGCTCGAGCGCGGCGCGCACATAGGGCGTGGTTCCGCTGGCGGCAATGCCGATGATGAAGTCACCGGCGCGGACGCCGGCCTTCTCCATGTCATCGCGCGCTCCCTGCGGACGGTCTTCCGCCCCCTCCTGCGCGCGCGTGAGCGCCGCGAAGCCGCCGGCGATGATTCCCTGCACCATCTCGGGCTCCACGCCATAGGTGGGCGGGCACTCCGATGCGTCGAGCACGCCAAGCCGTCCTGACGTGCCGGCCCCGATGTAGAAGAGCCGACCGCCGGCTCGGAACGTCTCCTCCGCCATGGCGACGGCTTTGGCGATCTGCTTGGCCTGGGTGGCCACTGCGGCAGGGACGAGCGCGTCCTCGGCGTTGATGAGCGCGACGATTTCGTCGTGTGAAGCGAGATCAATGCCAGCGGTGCGCGGGTTGCGCTGTTCTGTGATTCTGGAATCGAGCATGATCGGGGAGGAGAAAGCCAGCTATGGGTGCCGCCGTGCTCCGTGCTAAGTTACTGGACGTGCGTGCCGTGTCTACCAGCGCGCTGGCGCCGCCCCCTGCGTTCCCGAGCGCCGCGCCTGCTCCTGGCCTGGCCGTGCGCCTCGACAACCGGTCCAACACCCCTGCGGAGTCCCTGATGCCCCGCCGCTATTCGCGCACCGCGTCTGCACTCGTTTCCCTCGCGTTCGCCATCGGTTGCCAGCACGGCGCCCGGCAGACTGTTGACATCGGCACGTACCTCGGCGGCGAAGCCACGCTTGCCGAAGCGACGCCGGTCTTTGGCGCGCAGGGCATGGTGGTGAGCAACAGCGAGCCCGCGAGCGCGGCCGGCGCCGAGATCCTGAAGGCAGGCGGCAACGCGGTGGACGCGGCCGTGGCCACGGGGTTCGCGCTCGCGGTTACGTATCCGTCCGCCGGCAACATCGGCGGCGGCGGGTTCATGAACATCCACATGGCCGATGGGCGCGTGGCCGCCATTGATTATCGCGAAGTGGCTCCGCTGGCCGCCACGCGCGACATGTTCGTGGATCCCGCCACGGGCAAGCTCACAGACAGGAGTCTCATTGGGCACCTCGCCAGCGGCGTGCCGGGCGCGGTGGCCGGCATGGCGGAGGCGCTCGCCAGGTACGGGTCGCTCCCCCTCGCCACCGTGATGGCACCGGCGATCCGGCTGGCGAAGGACGGCTTCATCGTGGATAGCGCGCTGTATCGCTCGCTGCGAGGGAACCGCTCCATCAGGCAGTTCGCGGGGCGTGACCTGTTCTACCCCGGCGGCGAGCCCATCGCACCCGGCACGCGGTTCGTGCAGGCGGAACTCGCGCGGACACTCGAGATTATCGCGGCCAAAGGGGCCGCGGGTTTCTACACCGGTGAGGTCGCCGAAGCGCTCGTGGCTGAGCAGGTGCGCGGCGGCGGCATCATCACGCTCGAGGACCTCAAGCGGTACAAGCCCGAGTGGCGCACGCCGATTCGCAGCACCTACCGCGGCTACACTTTGCTCACCATGCCTCCCGCCTCCTCGGGCGGCATCACGATGACCGAGACGCTGAACATCCTGGAGACGTTCGGTCCGCTGCCGCGCTACGGCAGCGCCGGATATGTACACCTGCTCACGGAATCGTTCCGGCGTGCGTTCATTGACCGCAACGAGAAGCTCGGCGATCAGGCGTTCGTGAACGTCCCGCTGGACCAGCTGACGAGCAAGGCGTACGCCGTACAGCTCGCCGCCGGCATTGACCGGAACCGCGCGACGAAGACGCCCGCGTTCAAGGTGGCCGCGGAGCCGGAGCACACCACGCACTATTCCGTGGCCGACACTCACGGCAACGTCGTGGCGACGACAACGACGCTGAACGGCGGTTACGGCTCGAGCGTCTGGATCCCGAAGGGTGGCTTCTTCATGAACAACGAGATGGACGACTTCGCCGCGCAGCCCGGCTCGCCCAACATGTTCGGGCTCGTGCAGGGGGAAGCGAACGCCATCGTGCCGGGCAAGCGCATGCTGAGCGCCATGGCGCCGACGATCGTGCTCGACAAGGCGGGCAAGGTGCTTCTGGTGGTTGGCGCGGCGGGCGGCCCGCGCATCATCACGACGACGACCGAGGTGATCCTCAACGTCATCGAGTATAACATGTCACTGGCCGACGCGATGCGCGCGCCGCGCCTGCACCACCAGTCGCTTCCCGACACGCTGCGCTATGAAGCGGGGGCGTTCAGCGACGCGGTGGCCGATTCGCTCCGCGCCATGGGGCATGCGCTGCAACGCGCGAGCGGCCTGGCCAACGCCAATGGCATCATGCGCGTGAATGGCGGGTGGATTGGCGTGCGCGAGCCGCGCAGCACGGGCGCGGCCGTGGGGTACTGAGGAATCGCGGGCGGTAGCTTAGGCGTCTCGGAGGGCCCGAGGATTTCATGGGACCGGACACGCCGGCCGCCCTCGCACGGACAGGCGGTGGACGAAGCGGCTGCGTGCTTCGCAGCGGACGCGAGCGGTTACGGAGCTCGCTTCACCGTCAGCGGCCCGGTGAGCGTGATCTGCACGTGCCCGCCTGTGGGCAGGCAGCCGTTCCAGTCGGCCGAACCCGCGGCGACCGCGCCGCCGGCGGCGGCCCCGACCGCGGCGCCAACGACGGTGGACTTGGTTTTCTTGCCCAGCAGCTGACCCGCGAGCGCACCGACCGCCGCGCCCACGGCCACCTTCTTGGCCTGGTCGCCCGTGGTCTGCGCGCGCACCGTCTCGAGACTCGCCACGCTCGCGCTGCCGGTGATCTCGTAGCTCGCTGAGCCGTACGAAACCGAAATGGGCTCGAAGGCGAGACGTATCCCTTCCTTGCCGTTCTCGCCGCGGACTGCCTCGGTCACACGAAGGGTGACCGTCGCGCCGGCGAGAATCGCGACGCCGTTCGTGCCGTCCACGTCGGCGGCCAGCGTCGCCGAGATCCGGTCACCCACCCTGTGGGTGTTGGTGCAGATGCGACTCGCGCTCGACGCGTGCAGGGCCGTGCCTGCGGCGATTGTGCCGGTGGCCGGCGTAGCTACCGGTGCCGCGGACGGAGCAGCAGCGGGGCGCGGCGCGGCGGCCGGCTTCGCGGGCGCTGGCTTTGGCGCGGCAGCGGCGGCCGTTCTGGGCGGCGCGGTCGCGGCAGCCTTCACATCGGCGGCCGGCGTGGGAACAGCGACCTGCGCGGTGTCACCGAGTTGCGGTTGTGCCGTGGGGGCCGGTGCCAGTTCCACCTGCCGGCTTTCCGGGGGCGCATCGCCGGACTTCTGGCACGCGCCCAGCAACATGACCAGCGCCAGCGGCGCGGCGGTAATCCGAAGGAGCTTCGTCACAACATCCTCCTGCACTCGAATGGTGAACCGTATGCTGAATAGTCATCTGACGGAAAGCGACGCACAACGGTGAAGCGCGGCAGACCTGCTGCGGCGCCTGCTCCTTTCGGTGCGCATTGAGGCGGGATTCGCTCCCTCTGCCTAGATGCGCGTGCGAATGAACTCCGGCGTGTACTGCTGCAGGAAGCTCGCGATCCGCGTGAACTGGTCGCTGATCAACAGCAGGCCGACCGCCAGCAGCAGGACGCCCGCCAGCCGGTTGATCCAGACCATCTGCGTGCGGATCTTCTGGAAGAAGCCGAGGAACCGTTCCACCGCCACAGCGGCCAGCAGGAAGGGAATGGCGAGGCCCATCGAGTAGACGAACAACAGCACGAGGCCGCGCCCCAGGTCGGCTGAACTGGCGGTGTACGTGAGGATCGCGCCCAGGATGGGCCCGATGCACGGCGACCACCCCGCGCCGAAAGCAATGCCCACCAGCACCGTGCCCAGGTAGCCCACCGGCTTGTTGGTGAAATGCACGCGCGTGTCGCGCGCGAGCAGGCCGAGATTGAGCACGCCGAGCAGGTACAGGCCGAAGACGATGACGAGCCCGCCGCCGAGGCGGGTGAGCCAGACACGCTCGCTCAGCAGCACCCGCCCCAGCACCGTGGCGCTGGCGCCGAGCGCCATGAAGATCAGCGTGAAGCCGAGGATGAACAGGAGCGAGTGAACCAGCGCGATGCGGCGCGAGCGCTGCACGTCCTCGAGGCTCAGTCCCGTAATGAAGGTCACGTAGCTCGGCACGAGCGGGAGCACGCAGGGCGAGAGGAAGCTGAGCAGCCCCGCGCTGAACGCGATGGCGAGGCCAAACGTGGCCGGTTCGTTCACGGCGTTCTCCGGTCGAGGACGGTGGGCGTGCGGCGGCAGGCGCGGCAGGTGCCATGCACGTGCAGCTGGTGCCGTGCGGGGACGAAGCCGCGCGCGGCGGCGGTGCGACGAATGACATCCGGAATCCGCTCATCGAAGAACTCAATGACGGCGCCACAGACGGTGCAGTTCAGGTGATAGTGGTTCACGAAGTCGCGGGTCGCCTCGAATCGCTTGAAGCCCTCGCCGAAGTCGCGTTCCTGCGCCAGACCGGATGAAACAAGCAGGTCGAGCGTGCGGTAGATCGTGGCGAGTCCGATGGCATGCCCCTTTTCGGTGAGGACGAGCGCGACGTCATCAGCGGAGAGATGCCCCGGCGCGTGCAGCAACACGTCGGCGATCGCGAGCCGCTGGTCCGTGACCGGCAGCCGCCGCTCGCGCAGGAACGCCCGAAAGCGCTCGACCGCGCCGACGCCTACGTCTGCAACCGCCATGTGGGGTCCTGTAGCAGCGTGCGCAGTTGGTCGCCGCTCAGCCGCTCGGTTTCCGTGAGATCTTTCGACCGCTGCGTGACGCCGCGCGCCACCGCGTCAACCGTGGCCAGCGGCGCGTCGGCGGTGGCGTCGCATTCGAACAACCATGTGCCGCGATCCGGCCCCTTTCGCGTCAACCGGTAGCGGGCGGTGAACACCACCAGGCGGTGATCTTGAACTGCGGGCACGGGCAGCGGCCCAGGCACGGCGTGGGATGGGAAGGAGGAGGGTTCAGCGTCCGCGGGGAAAGCGTACTCCGGTGCGAGCGACTCTCCCTTGGCACTCAAGTCGCCATCCTCTTCCCCTGTACCACACTGTGCCTGTGCCCCTTCACCACACTGTGCCTGTGCCTCCTCGCCGCACCGCGCCTCCTCCCCGCCCCGAGTAACCGCGACCACCGCAACCCCTGTCTCGAGCACCCCCTGCCTGATGGGGCTGAACAGGTGCAACTCCACGATACGGTCAGCCCCGAGTCGGCAGGCGATGGCGGCGAGGAAACGCGGGCGCGTGTCGTCCATTCAGCGGGCTCCAACGAGGGTCGCGCGCGCGCCGCGCTCACGCGGCGCTGGACGGAACACGGCGGGGGTCAGGAAGCGGATCACCCTCGGAAATCTAGCCGCGTGCAGGGCGCGGCTCCACTAGCGGGTGCTCGAAGCGGGTCCTAGAGCAGCGCCACCGGGTCCCGGTCGAATGTCACCCGCATATCGTGCGCCGCCGGCAGCTCGAAGCGCGTGAGGAAGGCGCGCATCAGCTGCGTCATCGGCCTCGACCGCGTCGCCTTGAGCACCAGGTGCCACCGCCATCGTCCCTTGATGCGTTCGATGGGGCACGGAGCCGGCCCGACAACGGTCACGGCGTCGCCCACCGCGCCGAGGCGTGACCCGATCCAGTCGGCAGCCTGTTGCGCGCACGCGGCGACCGCCAGCTCGTCGAGCCCACTGATGACAACATTCGCCAGCCGCAGCGTGGGTGGATACGGCGGGCTTTCGCGCGCCGGCAGTTCCTCGCCGATGAAGCGCGCGTAGTCGTGCTCCACGGCGCACACCACCGCATGATGCGATGGGGTGCGCGTCTGGATGAACACCTGCCCGCCCTTCGGGCCGCGCCCCGCGCGCCCCGCCACCTGGCTGAGCAGCTGGAACGTGCGCTCGCTCGCCCGGAAGTCGGGCAGGTTGATGCCGATGTCCGCGTCAATGACGCCGACGAGCGTCACGTTGGGGAAGTCGAGCCCCTTGGCGATCATCTGCGTGCCAAGCAGGATGTCCACCTCGCCGCTCCCGACGCGGTCGAGGATCTCGGCGTGCGCCCATTTGCCCGTGGTGGTGTCCACGTCCATGCGCGCCACGCGCGCCGACGGAAACCGCTCGTTCAGCAGACGTTCCACCTGCTGCGTGCCCACGCCCCGCTGCCGCATGTTCTCTGCACCGCACTCGCGGCACGTGGCCGCGAGCGGTTCGGTGTGCTGGCAGTAGTGGCAAATCAGCCGTTCCGGGGCGCGGTGGTACGTGAGCGAGATGGCACAGTTCGGGCATGCCACCACGTGCCCATCGGGGCAGGTCACGAAGTGCGCGAAGCCGCGCCGGTTGAGCAGCAGCAGGCTCTGCTCGCCCCGCGCGAGGCGTTCGTGCAGCGCGGCCTCGAGCGGCGCGCTGAGAATGCCTCGCACCGCGCGCACGGCGGCGGGGGCGCCGTCCAGCACCTCTGTCCGCAGGTCAACGATGGTCACCGGGGGCAGCGCACCGCCGCCGACGCGCGCCGGCAGGGAGAGCAGGTGGTACTTGCCGGATTGCGCGTTGGCCCAGCTCTCGAGGCTTGGCGTCGCGCTGCCGAGGATCACCACGGCCCCGGCCTCGCGCGCGCGCACCATGGCCACCTCGCGCGAGTGGTACCGCGGCGCCTCTCCCTGCTTGTACGTGGTCTCGTGCTCCTCGTCCACCACGATGGCGCCGAGGTTCGCGAGCGGCGCGAACACCGCCGAGCGCGCGCCGATCGCGATGCGCTTGTCACCGCGCTGCATCGCGCGCCACGCGTCGTACCGCTCGCCGTCGCTGAGGCCGGAGTGCAGCACGGCCACCAAGTCGCCGAACACAGCGCGGAAGCGGTCCACGGTCTGCGGTGTGAGCGCGATCTCGGGCACCAGCACGATGGCGCCCTGGCCGCGGTCGTGCAGCACATGCCGCAGGAACTCGATGTAGACGAGCGTCTTGCCGCTCCCGGTAATGCCGTGCAGCAGGAAGGTCGCGCCGGGCGCGCCGCTGCGCAGCGCCGCGATCGCGCGGCGCTGCGCGTCACTGGGCGTGACCGCCGCCGGAGGCGGCGCGGCGCGCGCGAGGAACGGGTCGCGATCCACCGGTTCGTGCGCCACCTCGGCGATCCCGCGCTTCACCAGTCCCTGCACCACGCTCTCCGTGCAGCCGAGGCGCCCGATGAGATGCGCCACCGTGGACTGCCCGCCGAGTGACTCGAGCAGCTCGTAGAGGGCGCGTTGCTGCGGCGCGCGCTTGAACAGGGCGTCACGCTGCATCAGCGAATCGAGCCGCTGCGCCACGCGCAGCACGCGCTGGGTGCGCAGCGGCGGATCAGCGCGACGGGCGCGGCCCATCGCCGCGGGGAGCGCCGCGCGCAGCACCAGGCCCACCGGCGACACGTAGTAATCGGCCATCCAACGCCCGACGGCGAGCAGATCGGGGCCAAAGGCCGGACGTTCGTCTGGCGCGTCAATGATCGCCTTTGGTTCAGTCTCTCCAAGCGACTCGCCGCTCGAGTCGCCGAGGACGATGCCCATGGCCGTGCGGTTCCGGAACGGCACGACGACGCGCGCTCCCGTCGTCACCGCGTGCCTCAGCCCATCCGGAACGGCGTATGTGAAGGCGCGGAAGAGCGGAAGCGGGAGCGCGACGTCGACCAGGCGCAGGGTCATGTCCGGCCAGGCGCCGGAGGGGCCGTCGGGGCCGCACGCGGCGGAGACGCCAACGGCGCGCCGCTGGACGGCGTGCCGGTGCGCACGCGAGCGTCGCGGCGCGCGCCGGTCTCGTGCAGCCACGCCTCCAGCGCGGCGGCAAGGTCGGCGCCGCGCTGCCAGCGGGCCTCCGGCGCCTTTTCAAGGCAGCGCATCACGATCTCGGCGAGTCCTGCCGGGACCTCGGAGTTCACCTCGGACACCGGCACCGGCGTTTCATGCACCTGCTTGTAGCCCACCGCGAACGCGTCCGCCGCGTCAAAGGGCGGAAAGCCCACCAGGCACTCGTACATCATCACGCCGACCGCATAGAGGTCGGCGCGCCCATCGAGCGTGCGTCCCATCGCCTGCTCCGGCGCCATGTAGTGCGGCGTTCCCATGGCCCGGCCGCTCGCGGTGAGCCGGGCATGGAATTGCGCTGTGGCAATGCCGAAATCGGTGAGGTAGGCGTTGCCGTCCTGGTCGAAAAGCACGTTGTCGGGCTTCACGTCACGGTGCACCACGCCGTGACGGTGCGCGTGGTCCAGCGCGGTCGCCACCTGCGCGGCCACTTCGGCCACCCGCGCCGGGGGGAGCGTCCGCTGCCGCGCGAGCAGGTCGGCCAGCCCGCCACTGCCGAGGTACGGCATGATCAGGTACACCATCTCGCCCACCTCGCCGTAGTCGAACGGCACACAGATGAGCGGATGCACCAGGCGCGCCGCCGCTTCCGCCTCGCGCCGGAAGCGCTCGCGCATCTCGTCGTCCCGCGCGAGGTGCGCGTGCATGACCTTGAGCACGAGCGGGCGCCCCAGCGTCTCCTGTTCCACGAGGTAGACGTCGGCCATGCCGCCCGATCCGATGCGCCGCAGGACGCGGTACCGGTTTCCCGTGGCCTGCCGCAGCGCCGTGATGAGCGCATCGGGCACCTCAGGTCGCGTCGGCACGTCCGGAAGCCCCGCCGCGCAGCGCACGCACGCGGTGGCGGCGCCGCGGTTCCAGGTACCGCATTCCGGGCAGAACATGCTACAGCACCCCGCGGCGCTTGAGTGCCAGGACGAGCATCCCGCCCAGCGCCAGCTGCCCCAAGAACATCACCCAGAAGCCATGCGGCCAGTGCGACAGCGGGATGTCGGCGAAGTTCATTCCCCACATCCCGCTCACCACGACGAACGGAACGCTCAGCGTGGCGACGACAGTGAGGCTCTTGGTCGCGATGTTCAGCCGGTTCGACACCTGCATCAGGTACGACTCCATCACCGATCCCACCAGGTCGCGGTAGGTATCGATGGACTCGTTGAGCCGGATGATGTGGTCGTAGATGTCGCGGAAGTAGACCTGCACGTCCGGCGGGACGAGCGCGTGCGGCCGGTTGGTGAGGAAGCTGAAGACCTCGCGCTGCGGCGCGAGGTGCCGGCGCAACTGCAACACGAGCCGCTTGACGCTGAAGATGTCGTGCAGCGCCGCCTGGTCGAACTTGGCGAAGACGCGCTCCTCGACGCTGTCAATGAACTCGTCGAGCTGGTCCACGATCGGAAAATACTCGTCCACCGTGGCGTCGAGCACCGCATGCATCGTCCGTGCCGGGCCGCGGTCGAGCAGGTCGGGCGACCGTTGCACGCGCTCCCACACCGCATCCAGCCCCGGCGCGTGCGAGCCGTGCACCGTGATGAGGTAGTTGCTGCCCAGCACGCAGCAGAGGTTGTACGTCTCGATGTCGTGCGGGTCGTCAGTTTCGCTCACGAAACGCACCGCGCGCACCACCACGAGGACGTAGCCCTGGTAATCCTCCACCTTCACGCGTCCGTTGGGGCTCAGCGTGTCCTCCACGACGAGCGGGTGCAGCTTGAACACCTTCTCGAGCAGGGCCACCTGCGCCATGCTCGCCGTGTCGATGTCCACCCAGAGAAAGCCGCCCGGGTCACCCAGCAACTGCTCGATGTCGCGCGGCTCCACGTCGCGCTGCAACGTGCCGCTGGACGGCCGGTACCAGCTGCGCGGCCGGGCCGTCTCCGTGCCAGTGATCCGCTGCGACTTGCGAATGCGAAACGTGCCGGACGGGCGACGGGCCAAAGGATCCTCCGCACAGTGTGGACGCTCGTGCGAAAGCTATCGCGTGCGCGAAGAGCCGAGCAAGCGCGGCAACGGCGCAGGCGTTGGCGCGCCGAGCGAACCGCTCAGTCTTCGAGGGCGCGCAGGTGCACCACCGACGCCTGGCCCACACGGTCGGGCGCGTAGCCGCCTTCGAGCGCGCTCACCAGCCGTCCGCCGCACCACGACGTCGCACGCTCCACCATCGCGCGCGTAAGCGTCGCGACGTCGGCCATCTCGAGCGTGAAACCGCCCAGCGGGTCGCCGTTGAGCGAGTCGAAGCCGGCCGAGACGAGCACAAGCTCCGGCGTCCACCCGGCGGTGGCGGCGTCCACCGCGCCGAGAAAGGCATCCACGTACGCCGAGGCGGCCAGCCCGCCCGGCATGGGCACGTTCCACACGGTCTCCCTTGGACCGCGATCGTCCACCGCGCCGGTGCCCGGATACCACGGCCACTGGTGCATCGAGACGAACCGGATGTCCTCGGTGTCCTGCACCAGCGCCTGCGTGCCGTTGCCGTGATGCACGTCCCAGTCGGCAATGAGCACGCGGGCCAGCCCGTGGCGTGCCCGCGCATAATGCGCGCCGACCGCGACGTTGCCGAAGAGGCAGAAACCCATGGCGTGCGCCCGCAGGGCGTGATGCCCCGGCGGTCGCACCGCGCAGAAAGACCGCCGCCCCTCGGCGACCGCGAGGTCAATGCCGTCGAGCACACACCCCGCCCCCGCAGTCGCAGCGTCCCACGATCCCTCGCTCGCGACGGTGTCGGCGTCAAACCGCCCGCCCCCGCGCTCTGCCGCCGCGCGCACCGACTCCACGTACGCCGCGTCGTGCGCCAACGCGAGCTCCGCCGCGGTTGCGTGCCGCCCCTCGCGATGGTCTACGCGGGTCATCAACTCCCAGTCGTTGCCCAGCGCACGCGTGACCGCACGGAGCCGCCCGACATGCTCCGGGTGGTTCCACCCCGTGTCATGCCGACCGCAGTCCGCGTGCGAGATGAACGCGACGCTCATGTGACGCTCACGCGACGCTTATGTGACGCTCACGCGACACTCACGCGGCCGGCGCGAGTGTCGTCAGGAAGCGCGCGATCTGCTGGTCGAACATGTACGACGACCCATTGACCACGGTGCCGCCCGCGTCAGGAAAGGCCGCGATCACCACTTCCTCGCCGCCAAGGCCCCGGAGCACCAGGTGGTTGGGTCCCTCCTTCTCAACGAAGGCGGCGTAGATGGCACTGCCGTACGCGAAGAACTCGCGCGCAGCGCGCAGGACCTCGGCGGGCGACGCGCTGGTGCGTTGGCTCTGGAACGTGCGACTCGACTGGTTATGCAATGTGTGTTCTCCTCGGTGATCAGCCGCGCGCGTCGGCGGCGGACGGTGGTCCATTCAGCGGCAGATCCAGCACGAATGCCACGCGTCCTTCGCCCACGGCGCCGGCGGTCACCCCGCCCCCCATCAACCGCCCGACCGTGCGCACGAGGTCCAGCGCCCAGTCAAGCGGGACTGTGGCGGTGTCGTCGGCACCGGATTCCCTTTCGGTCTCGTCGGCGGAGGCGCGACGGCGACCCGCCTCCTGCACCCGATAGCGGACGCGCCCGTCCCCCGCGTCAACCGTCACTTCCACCCGGTCCAACCGCGTTTGCCCGCGCACGTACTCAACGAGAGTAACGAGCAATCGGACGATTTTGCGACGGTCCCCCCGCATCGGCGGCAGCGCCAGTAGCGGCTCCACCAACGCCACCATAACGCCCGCCCCCGGCGAGCCCACGTTACCCACCGCGTTGCCCACCGCGTCGCGCATCGGCACGCGCGGATCGAACTCGTCCACCGTTAGCTCAAGCGAGCCGCGCCGAGCCCCGGCGAAGTCAATCAGCGCCCCCACCAGGTCGAGCACGCGTGCCGCTGACGCGCGCACCGCGCGCACTTCGTCGCGCTGGCCGGTGGTCAGTGGGCCGGAGACCTCCTGCTCCAGCTGCGCCAGGCTGGCAAGCAGCGACTCGAGGGGCGGCCGCAGGTCGTGCGAGACGCCCTCGAGGAAGTCATCCCGCGCACGGCGCGCACTGTCGACAGCGGCATACTGGCGCTCCACCTCGGCCGTCGCCTCTTGCAACGCCGCGCTCACGCGGCGCAGCTCGTCGCGCCGCGCTGCCTGCTCAGCGGCTGCTGCCAGCAGGTCGGTGACGAGGCGCAGCAGCGCGCGCGACTCGCTCGTCACGCGCGAAGCCTCGCGGAAGTAGAACGTGACCACGCCGAGGACGCGGCCGCCGGCGATGAGCGGCAGCGACGTGATGGCCGCAAAGCCGAGCTCGCGCGCCACGTCGTGCCAGTCCTCGAGGTCGGGATCGGCGAACACGTCCGGGACATCAATGACGCGGCGCTCGCTCGCCGCTTCGCCGCTCGGCCCAAAGCCCACGCGCACGCGCATGGCACTCAGCCATGGACGGTATCGCTCGGGCCACTGGTGCGCGGCCACGAGGCGCATCAGCTCCGAGGCGCCGTCGAGCAGGTAGACCGAACCCAGCGTCGCACCGAGCTGCGGCGCAATGCGGTCAAGGGCGAACTGCAGCGCCTCCTCCGCCGACTCCCCGCTCACCGATGCGTGCACAATGTCGCGCACCGCGTCGAGATCGCGCCGTACCGGCGGCGTTGCCGGCTCCGGAGCGGGAAGCGGTTTGCGCGGGAAGTAGCGCTTGCGGGGCGGCATGCCCTAGCGGGAGGCCCCCCCGGCCCCCGCCGCCTGGTACAGCCGCGCCTCGAACGTGTCGCGCAGCTTCACCGTCATCGGCCCCGGACGGCCATTCGCCACCATCTTGCCGTCCAGCGTTACGACCGGCGTCACATCCGTCGTCGTGCCGCAGACGAAGATCTCGTCGGCGCCGGCCAGCTGCGCGAACGGGATGGCCTCCTCCCGTACGTGGATCCTGTGCTCGGCGACGAGCTCCATGACCACCTTGCGCGTGACGCCGGCAAGGATGCGCTCGGTCAGCGGATGCGTGCGCAGCTCGCCGTTGAGCACCGCGAAGACGTTGGTCGCCGCTCCCTCCGTGACGATGCGGTCCTCGTGCAATATCGCCTCGTAGGCGCCCGCCTCGGCCGCCGCCTGGCGGGCGAGCACGTTGCCGAGGAGGTTCACCGTCTTCCAGTCGCGCCGCTTCCACCGCATGTCGGGGAAGGTGACGGCGGAGCAGCCTTCGTCGCGCATCTTGCGCGGTACGACCAGCTTGGACGCCGATACGAAGACCGTGGGCGGCACGGTGGCCGGCGGGAAGAAGTGCGTGCGCGGCGCGGCGCCGCGCGACACCTGCAGGTACAGGAACGCCTCGGCGTCCGCGAGCCCGTTCTCCTGCACCACGCGCTCGCAGACCGCTTCGAGCGCGTCAATCTGCGCCCGGTTGAAGTTGATGCGCAGCCCCTTCAGCCCATTGTCCATGCGTTCGGCGTGCAGCGCCCACTCGAACATCTTGCCGCCCACGGCGCGGACGCCCTCGTAGATGCCGTCGCCGAAAATGAAGCCGCGGTCCTCCACGGGGATGAGCGCCGATTCGCGCGGAATGTACTGGCCGTTGAGATACATGATCACGGAAGAAGCCCTCGAAGAAGTGCTGCTGGAATCTACAGCGACGCGGGCGATCGAGAGAGGTGCTGCTTAACGGACGGCAGATGGCAGACGGCTGGTGGCAGAGCGCCGGTCGTTGCGCCGTGGCGCCTTCTCTGCCGTCCGTCAGCGCAGCATCCCCTCTATCGAACGCACCAGTGGCCCGAACGACAGCTCCCGGCCCGCTACGCGCGCCGCCTGCTCCGTGGCCAGCTCGCGCTGGCCGTGGCCGAACAGCTCTGCTTCAATCCACGGGCCGGCGTGCGGGTTGCGCCACCAGTCCTCGTTGAACCGCTCGCGCAGCGCCTCGCTAAGCAAGGCTTGCAGCTGCCACGCGCGCAGGTAGCGCGCCGCGTAGAAGCGCGGGTCCACGTCGAGGAAGGCGTCGGCGAGCTGGTACCGAAAGCCTGTCGCCGCCGTGAGCGTCTCCACGTACAGGTCGGGGAGCGCGTGCCACGGCACGGTGCCCGCGTGCAGCTCCACCTCGTAGATGAGCTTGGCGCAGTACCGCCGCAGGAACTGCAGCTGCTCGAACCCGGCGGCGCGCAGGTAGCCGGGCATGTCCGCCTTGGACAGCTCCGTGTAGCGCCCGAGCCAGCCGCGGTCCTTCAGGCGGTGGTCGAAGAGCATCGCGTACCCTTCGGTGACTGAGTTGTCGCCCAGCCAGCGGAACTCAAAGGGGAGCGCGCGGTCCATGTTGGCGAAGTGCAGCGCGTGCCCCAGTTCGTGCATCAGCGTCATCCAGTCGTTCTGGCCGCCGTGCGGGCGCAGCACCAGGTACACTTCGTCGGGGATCCGCACCGGCGAACAGAAGGCTCGCGCGCGCTTGCCGGGTCGCTCGCCGGTGTCGAATACGACGCGGCCGTGCGCGTCCGGGCTCGCGCCCATCTCCGTCACGTGGCGGCGCACCTCGCGCTCCATGGACTCCGCGCTGAACGCGCCGTCGAACTCGGGGGCGCGCATCAGGGCAATCGCGTCAGCGCGCGTCGCCTCGGCGCTGGTGAGGTTCAGCCCGCGCTTCAGGAACTCCGGGAGCACGTCGTCCCACATCGGCTGCGTGTCGCGCAGGAACTGCGCGCAGGCGTCGCGCAGCGGCCGGATCTCGAAGCCGCTCAGCGCCTCCCACGTCGCGACGTAGTCGCCGCGTGCCGCCCCGCCCTCGCTGCCACCGATCCCAAGGGCGGCCACGACCTCGTGCTCGCGCTCGAGTCGTTCGCGCTTGAGCGGCGCCAGCTCTGACGCCACCAGCCGCGCCCGCGCATCGTCGAGCGCCTGGCGCTCCTTCTTGTCGCGCGTGTTGGCAATGGTGATGGCCGCACGCTGGTACGGCTCCTCCGCCCCGTCGTTCCCGCGAATCACCGCCGAGGCTTCCCACGCGATCTCGCGCTCCTCGAGCGCGGCCAGCTCGCGTCCACAGCGCGACTCCACCAGCCAGTCGAGGAGCAGCCGCGCCGAGCGGTGCGCCTCGCTCCCTGCGCTCGCACCGCGGAAGCGATCGTGCACCTCGGCCAGCGCCTCGTCGTCGAAGGCGTGCGCGTGGCGCGCGAAGATCGGCTGAAGCTGCGCCTCGCCCTTGAGCCCCGCGTGCGCCTCGTAGTACTCGCGCGACAACTCCACAAGAAAGGCCTCGCCACGCTCCCGCAGCGCGTCGAGGCCGTCGTCCATCATCCGAGGCACCGGCGGGCTCCCGGCGCTCAACCGGCGAGCTTCGTCGCAAGGTACGTACGCAACTGCGACGCGTCCACGCGGTCCTGCGCCAGCGTGTCGCGATCGCGCACCGTCACGGTGCCTGCAGCGATCGACTCCGGATCAACGGTGATGCAGAAGGGCGTGCCGACCTCGTCCTGCCGGCGATACCGCTTGCCGATGGAACCCGCGTCGTCATAATCCACCGGATACAGCGGTCGCAGGTCGTCCATGATCTTGCGCGCCATCTCCGGCTGGCCGTCCTTCTTGGTCAGCGGGAAGATGCCGGCCTTGATGGGAGCCAGCGACGGCAGGAGGTGCAGCACCACTCGCCCCTCGGTTTCGCCTTCCACCGTTTCTTCGGCGTACGCGTTGCACAGCAGCGCCAGCGTCACACGGTCGGCGCCCACCGACGTCTCGACGACGTACGGGATGTAGCGACGGTTGGCCACCTGGTCCACGTACTCCAGGCGCTTGGTGCTGTACTCCTGGTGCCGGCCTAGGTCGAAGTCGCTGCGGTGGTGCACGCCTTCGATTTCCTGAAAGCCCAGCGTGCCGCCGAAGTCGAACTGGATGTCGAACGCCGCCTTGGCGTAGTGCGCCAGCTCCGTCGCGCTATGCTGGTGGAACTCCAGCCGATCGCGCTCGAGGCCGAGGCCCAGGTGCCACTCCATGCGCTGGGCCTTCCAGTACTCGAACCACTCCATGTCCGTCGTCTTCCCCTCGGGCGCCTGCGGGTCAACGAAGAACTGCATCTCCATCTGCTCGAACTCGCGCGTGCGGAAGGTGAAGTTCCCCGGGGTGATCTCGTTGCGGAACGCCTTGCCGATCTGGGCGATGCCGAACGGCACCTTCTGGCGCCGCGCCTGCTGCACGTTGAGGAAATTCACGAAGATCCCCTGCGCCGTCTCGGGGCGCAGGTAGACCACGGCCGCGGTGTCTTCCACCGGGCCCATGAACGTCTTGAACATCAGGTTGAACTGGCGCGGCTCGGTGAGCTGGCAGTCACCGTGCTCACCCGGTTTCTTGCTCGGCTTGCGCGGACACGATGCCGTGTCGAGCTGGTCGGCGCGGAAGCGCGCCTTGCACGCCTTGCAGTCCACGAGCGGGTCGTTGAAGCCGCTGACGTGCCCGCTCGCCTCCCAGACCTTCGGGTGCATCAGGATTGCTGCGTCCAGTCCTTCGACGTCATCGCGCGACCGCACCATCGCGTGCCACCACGAATCCTTGACGTTCTTCTTCAGCTCCACGCCGAGCGGGCCGTAATCCCACACGGAGCCAGTGCCGCCGTAGATCTCGGAGGACTGGAAGACGAAACCGCGGCGCTTGCAGAGGCTGACGAGCTTTTCGAGGACGTCGGGACGAGACATGACGGGGTGCGTGGGAGGAGGCCCGGAACGGCAGCTGGATGCCGCGTCCGAGGGTGGAATCTCGCCCAATTCGCGGGTGGAGTCTACGTGGGAATGACAGCACGCACCGGCGGCACCGTACGCGATGGCCGCGCCGTTGGGGCGCCACGCGTACTCTTGCCCGTCCACACAGAAGACAGCGTGGCCTCCCACCGGCTACCCTTGCACGATCAATCATGATGACCACGCCGCGCACCCAGCGCACGGCCGTCCTGACTTCGATGCCGACGGTTCTCGAGCGCACGGCTGGAACTCTCTTGCTCGAACGGCGTAGATTCTGGGCTGGTGCGACGCCCGCGACGCCCGCGATGCGGTAGTGCGCCGGGTACAGATGATGCCCCCTGACAGTCACCCAACCTCGCTGGAGGCATCGTGATCGCCACAGCCATTGCGCTGTTCGCCCTGCAGGCGGGAGTCAATCCGCCGTCGCGCATGATTCCCGTGCCGCCCGCTGAATCCCACCCCGCCCCCAGGCCGGCGCCAGCCGAACCCGCCGCTCACACGCGTGTCGGCCGCCACGGCTTCGAGATCGACGCCAACCTGCTCGGCACTTCGGAGGCGGGTATGCACGCATCCATGGGTAGCGCCGAGGTATCCGCTCGTGGGAGCGGACGGGGCGTGCAACTCACCTACTCGCGCTGGCTCGATGAGCGCGCCGCGCTGCAGTTCAGCGCTGGCTTGCTCGGTGCGGATGCCCGCGTCGGTGCAGCCGGCGCCCGCACGGAGGTCGAATCGGCGGTCGTGGTGCCGCTGCTCGTCGGCCTCAAGTACCAGCCCTTCGAGTTCAAGTCCGGCGACGGCGTTCGTCCCTTCGTCTCGGCGGCACTCGGCGCCTACGTTGGGAACACCGCCGGTGTGAAGGCGGGCGCGGCTTCTTCTGTGGTCGCCGCGCACAGCGAGTCCGTACTCGGCGCCCGGGTGGGCGCCGGCATCGACCTGCTGGCGGGACGGCACTTCACCTTCGCGGCCGGCGCCGGCTATAGAATGGTGGGCGAGTTCGAGCAGCCCATCGGCGGCAGGACCCGGTTCAGCGGCGCGGAGTTCACCCTCACCATGGGCGTCCTCCTCGACCGCGGGCGGTAGCGAAAGCCCCAGTTCGCGCCGTCAGGCTGTTTTCTCCTGGAATAGCCGACCTCTTCCCGAACAACCCGTGGCTCGTTGCCGCGGTCCTCGCCTTGGGCATCGTCGTTGGAGTCTGCCGGGAAGAAGGGGCAGGTGACCACGCGCTACTACGGCTGGTACGCCAACCGCCCGCGCGGCAGGCGCCGTCAGGCGAAGCCCGTCGGTGCCGATCCCCCCCGTGCCGAGTGTGAAGCCGACGACGCCCGCGGCCGCTTCACCGGCGATGCGGGCGGGCCGGAGCGCCGGTGTCGACAAAGCCGGTGCCAGCAGGCATCCGCTGCAGAGGGAAAGCGCTCGCGAAAGCACGGGCTGGGCACTGAACTGCGCGGCGCCAACGACAATCGCCGCGAGCGTGCGGCGTGCGACCCGGCAGCGGTGGCGCATGACTCCCCCAAGAAGGCGATGGGGGGGCGACTATAAGGGAACGGCATCGAGCAGGCCCAGCGCGCGCGACGGCCGCGCGACTTGCGCGACGCTCCAGAAGGTCGAGGGCACCGTCGTGGCGCACAAGGGCAGCCGATGGAGAGGGCCGATGGTGCCGGGGAGGCCACTCGTCTGGGCTATCGTCAGTTGAAATCAGCCGCAGAAGGTGCAGCCCTTGGGCGCGAAATCACGCGCAGGCGCCGGCCCGCCACCGGCTCCTCCGAGACCGAGATCCTGCGCGCCCTGCCAAGTTGACCACACAACTCGATGCCGCCCGTAGTCGCGTGACCGCCCTCGAAGCCGAGTACGCCGCGCTGCGCGCCACGCTGTAGCGGCCCCTATTGTCGCCGCTCGCCGTCAGATGAGCGTCAGGGGCGGCCGGTCAGCGCGCTCGTGGCGGCGCAAGTTTGGCCCATCATGCATGGAGTCGTTCGACATGACGCCGGGGCAGCGGGCCGCCGCGCTCGCGGCGACACCCTCCCTGACCTCCGAACTCCGAGACGGTGCATAACGTCGTCTCGTTGAGCGGCGTCCTGCGGTCGCTCCGATAGCGCGTGTTAGCGCGCGCCCTGGAAACGCGGCGTCAGAATGGAACCTGTTGCACTCGACTGATGACGCGGGACTCACCGCGCGGACGCATCGTCCGTCATGCCGAGTTGCATTTACCACACTGCCGAGCGTACCGTATGGCCATGCCTGCAAGCGCACACCGCTACTGGACGCCAGCCGATGTGCTGGCGGAGTTCCCCGAGAGCAACAGCACGCGGTACGAGTGCGTCGACGGGATTCTGCTCGTGACGCCCGCGCCTCGATCGGCGCACGTCGCTGTCCAACAGCGCCTTGCTGGCCTGATCGCGGGCGCCATCGAGCCCACGGCCCTGCTGTCGCGCGTCGTCGTCGCACTCGCGGATGTTCGGCTTGACGCCGACGCGCTCGTGCAGCCCGACCTGTTCGTGCTCCCGAGCGCCTTGCCGAGTGGCGTGCGGTGGGAAGATATGCCGTGCCCGCTGCTCGTCGTTGAGGTGCTCTCGCCATCCACGGCCAGCATCGACCGCGGCCGCAAACGCAGCCTTTACCAGCGCGCCGGCGTGCCCGAGTACTGGATTGTGGACCTCGACGCACGTTGCATCGAGCGCTGGACAGCCGAGGCGCACGATGCTGACGTCCGCAGCGACGACATCGCGTGGACCGATCCGGTAACCGGCACCCATGTCGAACTGAATCTGCCCGAGTTCTTCACGTCTGTACTCGGCGGGGCCGCGCCGACCGACGACTGAGCCCGCGCGAAATTACGATGGCGGCGAACCGGCCGCTGCCACTTCCAACTTGAACGCTTGCGCGGTGACCGCGGTGGTCGCCACGACGTTGGCGCCCCAGTTGCTCGATTGCCCGTTGGCGGGCGACGCGAGCCGGGCGCTGGACGATGCGCCCAGCGCGCCGCCGGCAATGCGCAGGCCCGTGGTGGCAGCCTTGAGCAAACGCCGTCAGACGAAGCCCGCCGGTGCCGATCCCCCCGTGCCGATGGTGGTCGCCCGGACGCTCTCGCCCACCGAGGCAACCCGCCGGTGGGCCGCGCTGCTGCGGCAGCTCTTCGAGGTCGACCCGCTCGTGTGCCCGACGTGCCACGGGACCATGCGGATTGTGGCATGCATCTCGCAAGCCAGTCCACGCGCCCTGGTTCAGAGATGCGACATCGGAAGGCCGATCAGATTGTCGTCGTACAGGCGCGGCATGGTGTCGTTGTTGATGACGACGCCGAGGCGCGCCTTCTGTTCCGTCACGAAGGCGCGCAGCCCGCGCAGGTCGCGCGCCTGCACCACCGACGTGTGCTTGATCTCCACCGCCACGCGACCAAAGCCGCCCTCGAGTACCAGATCCACTTCGGCGCCTCCGTTCGTGCGATAGAACGAGTACTCGAAGCCGGTGCCCGATGCGTTCAGTTGCCGGATGACCTCCTCCACCACCATCGCCTCCCACGATGCCCCGAACTGCGGGTGACTCATCAGGGCGTCGCGGTCGGGGATGCGCAGCAGCGCGTGCAGCAACCCTGTGTCGCGAAGATAGCCTCGCGGGTGCTTGACCACGCGCTTCAGGACGTTCTTCGACCACGCCGGGACGGAGCGCCAGACGTAGGTGCCGTGCGCAATCTCGAAGTAGTCGCGGGCCGTGGGTTGCGATACGTCGAGGGCACGGGCGACGTCGGCGTAGTTGAGGATGCGCCCCGAGAGGCCGCCCAGCAACTCGAGAAAGCGGCGAAACCGGGTCTCGTTGAGCCCCGGGAAGAGCCGCTTGACGTCGCGGAGCAAGTACGTCTGGATATACTGCTCCACCCATCGATGGCGGAACGTCTCGCCGCGATGGAGCCACGGCTCGGGAAAACCACCGCGGAACCAGAAGTCGTGCAACTCCGCGTCGGTGCCACGGGGGCGCAGTCCGTCGATCAGGTCGGCGGACCTCGTCTTGCGCTCGAGCAGGCGCCTCACAAACCCGTCGCGCCGCATGGTCGCGGTGACTTCCTGCCACGCGAGTGGCGCCATCTCGATGATACCGACGCGGCCGGCGAGGCTCTCGGAGATGACGCGACTGAGGTCGGGCGAACTGGAGCCCGTGATGACGAATCGCCCCTTCTCGGCGCGATGGTCGTCGATGGCGACGCGCAACGCCGGGAACAGTGCAGGAAGACGTTGCGCCTCGTCGAGCGTCACGCGTCGCGGATTAAGGCGCAGGAAGGTGTCGGGATCGCGCGCGATCACCGACTGGTCGGCGCCGCGCTCGAGGTCGAAGTGCGTCCATCCCTTGGGCAGCGTCTGCAGCAACGTGGTCTTTCCGCACTGGCGCACACCAAGGAGCGCGACACAGGGAAAGGTCGCAAGGTACTCCCGGAGGAGGGGTTCGTAGGCGCGCTTCATACCGTACAATATCAAACCAATCGTTTCATAACGCAAGGTATGACAATGCCCGACGGGACAGTCTTCCTCCCGGCGCGCGCGACGTGAGTACACCCAGCACCAGGACACCCAACACCGACTGCACCAATTCGCGCCTGACCGCTCGCGCCGGAGCGCGTGCCGTCAGAGCGCGTGCCGTCAGAGCGCGTGCCGTCACAGCCCGATGATCTGGTCCCGCCGCGTGCCGACGCTGACGTAGCGGATCGGGCTCTCGACGAGTGCCTCGATGCGGTCAAGGTACTTCCGCGCCTGCGGCGGGAGCGCCTCGATGGTGCGCGCGTCGGCGGTGGGCGTCATCCACCCCTCAAACCACTCATAATGCGGCTTGACATGCTCCAGAGCCGCGAGATCGCCCGGGAACTCGGTCACCAGCTCGCCGCCAATCTGGTAGCCCGTGCACAGCCCGATCTTCTCGAGCGTGTCAAGCACGTCCAGCTTCGTCACCGCCAGCGCCGACAACCCGTTCACGCGCACGGCGTAGCGCACCACCACCGCATCAAACCAGCCGCAGCGGCGCGGGCGCCCGGTGGTGGCGCCGTACTCGTTGCCCAGCGTGCGCACCCGCTCCCCCATCGCCTCGTCGAACTCCGTCGGCAGCGGCCCGCCGCCCACCCGCGTCGTGTACGCCTTCACCACGCCGATGCACTCATCGAGCACGCGCGGTGAGATGCCCACGCCGGTGGCCGCGCCCCCCGCCGTGGTGTTGCTCGACGTCACGAACGGATACGTGCCGTGGTCAATGTCGAGCAGCGAGCCCTGCGCCCCCTCGAACAGCACCGCCGCGCCGGTCTTGAGGGCGCGATGGAGCGCCAGCCCCACGTCCTCGCTGAGCGCCAGCAGGCGCGGCGCAAGCCGCGCGAGGCTCTCGAGCGTGTGTTCCACGCTCGCTCGCTTCGACGAGCCCGTCCCGATGAGCACGTGGTTGGCGTGCTCAACGCCAAGTTCCACCAGCGTGCGCAGCCGGTCCGCGTGTGCGAGGTCCAGCACCCGCACGCCGCGCCGCGCAATCTTGTCCTCGTAACACGGACCGATCCCCCGCCCCGTCGTGCCGATCGCCTTGCTCGCCGAGCTTTCCTTGTCCACCAGCTTGTGGTACGGCATCACGAGGTGCGCGCGGTCGCTCACGTAGAGCCGACCGGTCACGTCCACGCCGTCCTTCACCAACTGGTCCACTTCCTCGAAGAGCGTCTCCGGGTCGAGCACCACGCCATTACCGATAGCGCAGCGTACACCCGGATGCAGGATGCCGCTCGGCACCTGGTGCAGCACCGTGGTATGCTCGCCGATGTGCACCGTGTGGCCGGCGTTCGCGCCCCCCTGGTAGCGCACCACCCAGTCGGCGCGCTCCGCGATGACGTCCACCAGCTTCCCCTTGCCTTCATCGCCCCATTGGGCGCCCACCACGACGATCGCGCGCGTCTTCGAATCGAACATTGCAGCTCCGGGCCGGCTGGCGGTCGGGCGAGTGCCCACAAAAAAACGCCCCGGTCATTCCGCGGGGCGTTGAAAAAATCTACGGCGCGTACGGGGCCATGGCAACGCGCCACACCCCGTTGCCGCCGGGCACGCTAGGCACTCACGAGGCCCTGCACCACGCGCTGCTGCTCGGCGTTAAGCGCCAGTAGCGGCAGCCGTACGGGACCGCCCACGAGTCCCACCGCGTCCAGCGCCGCCTTCACGCCCGGCACGCCGAGTCCGGCCACAATCTGGCTCGCCATCGGCTTGATCCGCTCCTGCGCCACCGACGCACGGGTCAGGTCGCCATTCCGGAAGCCGTCGTACACGTCCATGCACAAGCCACCAGCGAACAGCCCTACCGCCACGACGCCACCGCGCGCGCCGAGCTGCAACGCCTGCAGCAGCTGCCCCGCGTTGCCTGTCAGCACCGTGAACGACGTTCCCTGCGCCTGCAGGTAGCCCTCAAGCAAGGCGAGGTCGCCCGAGCTGTCCTTGATGCCCACGATGTTCTCGTGCATCGAGAGCTCAGCCACGAGGTCCGGTTCCAGCCGGAAATGCATGTACTTGGGGATGTTGTACAGGACCACCGGCACCGGGCTCTCGTCTGCCACCCGCTGGTAGTGGGCGCGCAGGGCGTCGGTGGTCATTTGCGGCCCGTAGTAGTGCGGCGCGACCACCAGCACGGCGTCGGCGCCACGTCCGCCGGCGTCGCGGCAGCGCGTCACGCACTGTCTGGTGGACTCGGCCCCGGTCCCCATCAGCAGCAGCCGGTTCGATGGAACGACCGAGCGCGCCGTCTCCACCAGCGTACGGCGCTCCGTCTCGTCCAGCAGCGCGGCCTCACCGGTCGAGCCGCACACGACGATCCCATGCAACCCGTGGGCGAGGTGCGACCGGAGGTTGGATGCGAAGCCCACGAGATCTGGCGTCTCGGAGGCGGTGAACGGCGTGGTGACCGGGGCGAGGACGCCGGAGAGTGTCAGGGAAGGCATGGATTGCAGCGATAGTGACGGGAGACGGCAGACGGCGGACGGCAGACGAGCTTCACTAGCCGTTCAGGAAGTCCATGCCGGAGCCGGACTGGAAGCCCTGGTCCTTCTTGGGCGCCTCGGGCGGCACATCCGCCGCCTTGACAGTCGTCGAGCGCCGGCGGAAGGTCTGCATCTTGAGCTGAAAATCGCTCGGCCGCGTGGCCGCCGAGAGCGCCACCTCAAACGTGATCTGGCCGCTCTGCACCAGATCGCCGAGGTGCTGATCGAAAGTCTGCATCCCGTACTGCTCGCGCCCCTCGGCGATGTAGTCGCGGATCTCGCCGATCTTCTCGCCCTCGAGAATCAGGTCGCGAATGGTCGCCGTCACGATCATCACCTCGGCCGCCACCACGCGCCCATGCCCGTCGGCTCGTGGCATCAGGCGCTGCGACACCACCGCGTGCAGCGTCTCGGCGAGGCGCACGCGCACCACCTCCTGCTCCTCCGGCGGGAACATGGCCATGATGCGAAGGACCGTGCTCTGGGCGTCGGGCGTATGCAGCGTCGAGAGGAGCAGGTGCCCCGTCTCCGCCGCCTTCATGCCCGTATCCACCGTCTCGGCGTCGCGCATCTCGCCAATGAGGATCACGTCGGGATCCTGGCGCAGCGCGGCGCGCAGCCCCGAGCGGAAGCTCTCGGTGTCCACGCCGATCTCGCGCTGCGTGATGCTGCTCTGCAGGTCGCGGTGCAGGAACTCGATGGGGTTTTCGAGCGTGACGATGTGCTTGTTCTTCGACGCGTTGATGTGGTTGATCATCGCCGCCATCGTGCTCGACTTCCCCGAGCCCGTGACGCCGGTGACGAGGATCATTCCGCGCTCCGCCTCGGTGACGCGGCGCATCACCTCCGGCATCTTCAGCTTGTCGAAGGTCGGCACCTCGAACGGGATGACGCGCATCACGATCATGAAGCTCGAGCGCTGGCGCAGGATGTTCACGCGGAAACGCCCGATGCCGGGTGCCCCCCACGAGCAGTCGTAGTCGTTCAGCTTGTCAATGCGGGCGCGGTCCTCGTCGTTCGGGATTAGCCGCAGCGCGATGGCCTTGGTCTGCTCCGGCGAGAGCGCCTGTTTGGTGAGCGGCACGAGCCGGCCGTCAATGCGCGCACGAAAGACGTCGCCTGCCTTGATGTGCAGGTCCGACGCCCCCCGATCCACCGCCGCCTTGATGATCTTTTCCATCGCGCCTTCAGTATCCCATTTCCATGCCGACGAGGTTCCGGACCGACCGCCCCTCTACGTACGCCTGCCAGTTCCCCAGGAACAGCGCCGACGGCCGGTCCCAGAGCCGGCGCGGGGAAACACCCCTGACATGAGGCGTCACGATAACCTGTCGAAGTTGCCACAGTGGGCCTGATGGGGCTAGGGGCTCGAGGCGGCGCATCCTAATGCAGCGTCACGTCGAGCACGTCCGACCGCTCGAGCAGCAGGTCGCGCGCGACCTCGAACTGCCGCGCCGGCCCGCGTACCCGCATCTCGAACACGCGGTCGCGGGCGTGATCGAAGCTCGCCCGTTCGACGACGTGGAGTCCCGAGTCCCTTAGCAGCTGCTCCAGCGGCGCAAAGTCCGTGGCCACCGCGGCGCGCAGCGTCACCGGCACCGTGCGCTGCGTCCGCACCAGCTTGTGCTCCAGATTGCCGAGCACGAGGAGCACGATGAGCACCATCAGCGCCGCCCCGACGCCCTCGAGATATAATCCGGCGCCGATGGTGAGGCCGATGGCGGCCACTGCCCAGATGGTCGCAGCCGACGTGAGCCCGCTGATGGTTCCCTTGGACTGCATGATCGTGCCGGCGCCCAGGAACCCGATCCCCGTCACCACCTGCGCCGCGAGCCGCGCCGGGTCGCCGAGCCGCCCGTCCGGACCCACGAGGTTCAGCGACAGGTCCATGAGCAGCGCGGAGCCCAGACAGATCAGGATGTTGGTGCGCAGTCCCGCCGGTTTACCGGCTATCTGCCGCTCCAGGCCGATGGCGCCGCCCATGAGAACTGACAAGCCGAGCTTGAGCGCGAGATCCAGCCGCAGCCCGACAAAGAGATCCTGCAGGAGCTGGGAACCTTCCTGGGCCACCATCATCACGCGTTCTCCTGGGCGGCACGAACGCCGCCCTGCTTCAGGCCAGTCCCATCCGGTCTTTCACGTGCGCCATCGTCTGCCGCGCCACTGTGCGCGCCTTGCCCGCCCCAGCGTCCAGCGCCGCGTCCACCAGCGACGGCTGCTCGGCCAGCGCCTGCGCGCGCGTGCGAATCGGGGTCAGTTCTGCGTTCATGTGCTCGAACAGCGCCTTCTTGCAGTCCACGCATCCCCACGCCGCACTGCGGCAGTTGGTCTCGACCTCGGCCACCGTGGCCGGCGGCGAAAAAGCCCGATGCAGGCCAAACACCACTGGACAGTTGTCTGGATTGCCGGGATCGGTCTTCTTGACGCGCGCGGGGTCGGTGACGGCCGGACGGAGCTTCGCCCAGATCTCATCGGGAGTTTCGAGCAGGCCGATGGTGTTGTTGAGCGACTTCGACATCTTGGTGTTGCCGTCCAGCCCCACCACGCGCCGAATCGGTGTCAGCGCCGGCTGCGGCTCCGGGAAATACGGCTCGCCCTCGGGAGCGAAGCGCGAGTTCCAGTTGCGCGCAATCACGCGCGACAGCTCAAGGTGCTGCACCTGGTCCTCGCCCACCGGCACACGGTCCGCCAGATACAGGAGGATGTCGGCCGCCTGCAAGATGGGATAGTTGAACAGCCCAGCCATCACCTGCTCCTGACGGGCGGCCTTCTCCTTGAACGCCACCTGGCGCTCCAACTCGCCGAGCGGCGTGAGGGTGTTGAAGATCCACTGCAGCTCGGTATGTTCCGGCACGCGCGACTGCACAAAGAGCGTGCAGCGCTCGGGGTCAAGCCCGGCGGCCAGCAGCGACGCGGCCATCTCGCGCGTCCGCCGACGCAAGTCCTCGGGCGCGAACGACGCGGTGATCGCGTGGTAGTCCACGACGCAGAAGAACGACTCGTACTGCGCCTGGAGCGCGACCCAGTTCTTGACCGCGCCCAGGTAGTTGCCGATGTGCAGTTCACCGGACGGCTGAATGCCGCTGAAGATGCGGGACATGCCCCAAAGCTAGGTTTGCACACATGACTCTTCAACCAATGGTCCCCGCGCAGATTACCCCCGCACTCCTGCTCGATACGATGCAATCGGCCGCAAAGGCGGCCGCCGAAGTGATCCGCGACGGCGAACGGCGCCGCGGCGCGCTCGTCTGGCGCGAGAAGACGGCGACCGATTTCGTGAGCGAAGTGGATATGACCGCGGAGGCGCGGATCATCGAGGTGCTCGCGGCCCGCGTCCCCGGCGCGGCCCTCCTCGCCGAAGAGACGGCCAGCACTCTCGCCGTCGAGCGGCGTGCGCGCGGCGTGACCTTTGTCATTGACCCGCTCGACGGCACGACCAACTTCCTGCACGGCGTGCTCGAGTACGCCGTCTCCATCGCCGCGCTCGTGGACAACGAACTCGCCGCGGGCGTCGTACTGCATGTGCCCAGGGACGAGTGGTACACCGCCACCCGCGGGGGCGGCGCCTGGTGCGACGGCCGTCGGCTCGCCGTGAGCGCCATTGACGCCCCCGGTCGCGCGTTGATTGCAACCGGATTCCCGTTCAAGGGCGGGGATGACGTGGACAGGTATTTGGGGCAGATGCGCCGCCTCATGCCGCACACGGCCGGCCTGCGCCGCCCCGGTTCGGCGTCACTCGACCTTGCGGGCGTCGCCTGCGGTCGCTTCGACGGCTTCTGGGAGAACCTCCTTGCCCCGTGGGATATCGCCGCCGGCATCCTGCTGGTGCGCGAGGCCGGCGGGCTCGTCACGACGCTCGACGGCGCACCGTGCCCAGTGGCCACCACGAGCGTCGTGGCGGCGAACCCGAAAATGCATGGGTGGTTGCTGGAGAGGCTGACGGCAGACGGCGGACGGTAGACGGTAGACCGTGGATGCCTGGCGACTGGTGATTGCGTGCACGGCGCCGGTTCGCCGCCGCGCCCACGGCGCGTAGATTTGTGGAGTTGATGCCACACCCCGGACAATCACGATCAATATCATGAATCGTGATCCCTGATCCGAATCCGAGCTCCCAATCCTCAATCGCAGTCAAATGAAGCTGATCGAACTTGTCCCCAACTTCTCCGAAGGCCGCCGCCCCGACGTGATCGCGGCCATCCGTGATGCCATCGCCAATGGCGAGGGCGTCACGGTCCTCGACGTCTCGAGCGACGCCTCGCACAACCGGACGGTGGTCACCGCGGTCGCCACCGCCGACGCCGCCGTGGATGCCGCCTTCCGCGGCATCGCCAAGGCCGCTGAGCTCATTGACCTCAATAACCACGCCGGCGAACACCCGCGTATCGGGGCCACCGACGTCTGTCCGTTCATTCCGCTCGACGGCGCCACCATGGACGACTGCATCGCCCTCGCGCGCACGCTGGGCAAGCGCGTCGGCGACGAACTCGGCATTCCGGTCTTCCTCTACGAGCGCGCCGCGTCGCGCCCCGACCGCGAGAACCTGGCCGACATCCGCCGCGGCGAGTTCGAGCTGGCCAAGGTGGAGCTCGGCACCAATCCCAATCGCGTGCCCGATTTCGGCCCCAACCGCGTGCACCCCACCGCCGGCGCCACCGTCATTGGCGCGCGTCCGTTTCTCGTGGCGTACAACGTCTACCTTGGCGGCGCTGAAAACGTGCCCGTGGCCAAGGACGTGGCCAAGGCCGTGCGCGGATCGAGCGGCGGGCTGCGCTACGTGAAAGGACTCGGCCTCGAGGTGGACGGCCAGGCGCAGGTCTCCATGAACCTCGTGGACACCGAGAAGACCCCGGTCTATCGCGCGTTCGAGCTGGTGAAGCGCGAGGCTGAGGCGCACGGCGTGTCGCCCACGTGGAGCGAGATCGTGGGCCTCGTCCCCGAGCAGGCGCTCTTCGACACGGCCGCGCGCCACCTGCAGCTGCGCGGGTTCTCCAAGGAGCTGGTGCTCGAACACAAGGTGCGCCGGGCCATCAGCGGCGGTGAGTCGGTGAGCGGCTTCGTGGCGTCGGTCGCGTCGAACGCCCCGGTGCCGGGTGGCGGTTCGGTTGCGGCGCATGTCGGCGTGCTCGGTGCCGCACTCGCGCAAATGGTCAGCGGCCTGACGGTTGGCCGCAAGAAGTACGCGGCCGTCGAGGCTGAGATGAAGGAACTCGCGCTCGAGGCCGTTACCCTCGGCAACACGCTCTCAGCGCTGGTGGTCGAAGACTCGGCGGCGTACGCCGTCGTCAGCGACGCGTACAAGCTCTCCAAGGACACACCGGAGCAGCAGCAGGCGCGCGACGCCGCCATTCAGCGCGCGCTCGTCCGCGCCTCCGAGGTTCCGCTGCTGACCGCCGAGGCGTGCGCACGGGTGGCCGAGTTGGCCGCTGTGGCCGCCGAGAAGGGGAACACCAACGCGGCCAGCGACGCGGGCGTCTCAGCATTGCTCGCGGAAGCCGCGTGCAGGGGCGCCGTGTACAATGTGCGCATCAACGTGGGCTCGATGACCGACCAAGCAGCCGCGCGCCCGCTCGCGGCGAAGGCGGCGGCCGCGCAGGATCGCGCACGGGTCGCCACGGCGCGCGCTACCGCGGCGGTCGAGCGCAACATCGGAGGCTAAGCCAACCGTGCCCCCCACCGACTGGACGCGTTGGATCCGCCCCGATTACCACGGGACACCATTCATCACGTTTGGCGGACGGCACCTCGTGTCGCTGCTCATCCTCACCCTGTTCGGCGCGTACATGCTGCGCCATCGTGGCGCCGATGAGGCCACTCGTCGGCGCGGTCGATTCGCGCTCGCCGGCCTGCTCGTGGTGAACGAGCTTGCCTGGCATGCGTGGGCGTCCCGCTACCTCGGGTGGTCGCCCCAGACGATGCTTCCGCTGCACCTGTGCTCGGCGCTCGTCTGGCTCGGCGCGTACGGGCTGGTATCGCTCAACCCGCTGGTCTACGAGTTCATGTACTTCATGGGGATTGCCGGTCCGCTGCAGGCGGTGCTGACGCCGGACGCCGGGCAATACGGCCTGCCCCACTTTCGCGCCGTACAGACGCTGGTGGCGCACGGAACGCTCATCGTGGCGGCGCTATACCTGACGCGCGTCGAGGGGATGCGTCCCACCCTCCGTTCGGTGCGCCGTGTCATCCTCGGAACCATGGCGTACATGGTCTTCGCCACCGTTCTCAACGTCCTGCTGGGCAGCAACTACATGTGGACCCTGGGAAAGCCGGCCACGGGAAGCCTCCTCGACGTGCTCGGTCCGTGGCCCTGGTACATCGTGCCGATGATCGGGCTTGGCATCATCAACGTCGTGCTCCTCTATCTCCCCTTCTGGTGGGCGGACCGGCGCCGCGCATTGGCGGCTGCAACCCGCGGCTCATCCGCGCCGTAGGTTAAGGCATGCCCACATCGGCCCTCCCACAGAATCCCGCGCAGCCGTCCGCCCCGACGACCGCCACGGGCACGTCCGGGCTTCCGCTGAATGTCAGCCGCCCGATGACGCGCGAGGACGTGCAGCTGCTGCAGAACCGCCGCAGCGAGCTGTCACGCCAGCTCAACTCTGCCACAGGACGGCGCTCCGACGTCGTCCGCGAGATGGGACGAAGCGCAAACGGCCGCGAAGGACTTGACGCGCGGCTCAAGGTGCTCGATGAGCGCATCGTCCAGCTCGAGAAAGACATCGCGCAGAACGGACAGCTCCTCGCCTCGGCGCCTTCCAACCTCGTGGAGGAGACGACGCCGGCGTCAATGATGGGCGGCGGTGGCGGTCCCTCGCTCGGTCCGTCCAGTGTTTCGATTGCGTTCATTGTGGCGGTCCTCTTCCCGCTCACGGTCGCCTGGTCCGTTCGCATGCTGCGCCGCACCGCTCGCGCAGCGGCCACGCTGCCCGCGGCCGTGATTGACCGCATCGCGCGCATCGAAAACGGCGTCGAGAGCATCGCGATTGAGGTGGAGCGCATCTCCGAGGGTCAGCGCTTCGTCACGAAGCTGATGAGCGAGCCGCGCCAGCTGGGTGCGGGGGCGGCCGAGCCCATTGTCGTGCGGCAGGCCGAGAAAGTTCCGCTGGAGCGCCGCGACGAGCGTTAGCGCGTCAGGCGCAGCGCAACGACATCACCGCCGGCGTGGCGCTCCTCGGCCACCCGCAAGCCTGCCGCCGCGGCCGCTTCCACGAGCGGCCGCAGTTCGTTGCGGGCCGAACCCGCGAAGAAGTGGCTCGCCACGAGCCAGACGTCCGGCCGGGCGGCGGCAGCGAGGCGGCGCGCTTCGGATTCCGCCCATCCAGGAGACGGCCCAGCAGCCGACGGCGCCCCGGCTATCCGGTACGCGACTCCTGGCGCGAGCCCCACGAGTTCGGTGCGGGCGCCGCTGATCACCACGAGCGAGTCTCCCTCGCCCGGTCGTACCGGGCGTTCTCGTGCCGAGTTCTCATAGCCGGGCGCCCCCGGCCCTCCGGCCAGGGCCGTCCACCGCTCGAGGCGCGGATTGCCACTCCAATCGCCGCCGCCCGTGGCCAGAAGCCATGCCGGCGCCGAACGGGCGAAGACGTAGATGGGCGTCGCTGCCGCCTCTCTGTCCACAGCCGCGAAGAGACTGCGCGTCGGCTCCAGCGATCCGGGATTCCGGAGGAATCGGTCCGAATCCGTCGCCTGCCAGACGGCAAGGCCGGCGGACGCGAGCACGATGAACACCGCCGCCGCGCGCGCGTTCGCCACGATGCTCCGCCTCGAGAGCAGCCAGTTGCGCACCGCCACGAGCGCGGCGGCCTGCGCCACCCAGACGCCGGGAACGGCGAAGAACGCGAGCCGATCCGAGAGCGGATACGCCCCAATGACCGACGCGGCCATCGCGAAGACCGCCGGTCCTGCCAGCAGCATCGCATCCGCTCCCCTACGCCGCACCACGAACAGCAGGCCCCCGCCCCAGAGCGCGATCCCCGCGGCTGTTCCCGCCAGCGAGCCGGTCCAGCGCAGCGGGATCCACGTCAGCTCCATGAACACGCGCACCACGCGAAGCACGCGATCGTCGGCGGTGAGGTCGAGCATGACCGGTGCCCAGTAGGCGCGAAGCGCTGGGTTCGCCGCGCCCCCACCGTACGAGACGAACCACAACGCGCCGAACGTCGCCGCGGCAAGTGCCAGCGCCGGCAGAGCCACGAGTCGCGCACCGCGCGACGCGCGCACCACCGGGCTGGCGGCGAGCGACACAACCGCCGCGGCGATGACGAAGACCGCAGGGAGCGAGAGCATGACTCCGAGCACCATCGCCGCGGCCAGCAGCCACCACCGCCGCCGTTGCTGCGGGGCGGCGGCGGCCTCAATGGCGAGCAGCATCAATGCGGCCGCCACGGCAGCGTCGCTGGAGTACGGCTTCGCTTCCGTTGAGTAGCGAAGCGCCAGCAGCGACCCGGCACCAGCCACCGCGGCCAGCGCACCAGTCGCCGTGCCGACCATCCGGCGTCCGAGCCGCCAGAGCAGCCACGGCAGCGCGACGCCGGCACACCACGGAACGATGCGCAACCAGACATCCGGCTCGACCGCGTGGAACGCCATGGCGCGTTCCAGCCACAAGAACCCCACTGGCGCGGCCTGGCCCCAATCGAGCGGGTGCAACAGGTCGCCGAATCCGCGCGTCAAGACATTCAGCGCCAGCGACGCCTCGTCAAGCCAGAGCGAACCACGCTGTGACAGCGCCCACGCGCGGGCAACGAAGCCCAGCGCGATCGCCGTCCACGCAACGATCACCGCGGCGCGTTCGGGAGTGCCGGCCGGCCGGTTCATCGCGCCCCGTCCGCGTGGCGCAGCCGTCGCCGCAGGTCGCGCCTCTGCACGGCGTCGCTCGTCGCCGTGGCCGCTACAGCCGCGTGAGCACGCGCGGGCCGTCGTCGGTCACGGCCACCGTGTGCTCCACATGCGCGCTGCGCGTGCCGTCGAGCGTCACCACCGTCCATTTGTCCGCCAGCGTCCGCGTCATCGGGCCGCCGACGTTCACCATCGGCTCGATGGCGATGGTCAGCCCCGCTTGCAGGCGGATGCCGCGCCGCGGCTTGCCGTGGTTTGGGACCTGCGGATCCTCATGCGGCAGCAAGCCGACGCCGTGGCCCACGAGCTCGCGTACCACCGAGAAGCCGGCGCGTTCCACCACCTGCTGCACCGCATGGCCGATGTCGCCCACGCTGTTGCCCGGCACGGCCTGCGTGATGCCCGCCTCGAGCGCCCGCTCGGTGACATCAACCAGCCGCTGGGTCGTGGGGTCAATGGTTCCCACAGGAACCGTGATCGCCGCATCCGTGAACATCCCGTCGTACTTCACGCCCACATCAATCTTCACGATGTCGCCCTCGGCCAGCATCCGCTTGAGCGACGGGATGCCATGCACGATCTCCTCGTTGACGGAGGTGCAAATGGCGCCCGGGAAGCCGTACAGTCCCTTGAACGCGGGTACTGCGCCGTCATGGCTGCGGATGAACTCCTCGGCGATGCGGTCCAGGTGGCCGGTGCTCGCGCCGGCACGGACCTGCGCACGCAGGTGGGCTAGCGTAAGCGCGAGGATCCGCCCTCCCGCCGCCATCGCCTCGATTTCCCGCGCGCTCTTCAGCTGGATCAACGCCCGACCGCTCGCAGGCTCCTCGCTGCCACGTCCTCGAATGTGCCGAGCGCGTCCACCACCTGCACATTGCCGCCGTGACTGCGGTACCACGCCACCACCGGCTCCGTTTGCGCCTTGTAGACGCGCAGGCGGTTGCGGATCGACTCGGGCTCGTCGTCAACGCGGCGCACCAGCGTCCCCTTGGGGGTCGCGGGGCACTCGGCGTGCGCCTCGCCCGGCTGCCGCCCGGCGAACGAGCTCTGGCACGCACCGCAGGTGGTGCGCGAGCTCAAGCGGGTCACCAGCTCCTCGTCGGCGATCTCGAAGAGCAAGATCACGTCCACCTGGCGGCCCAGCTCCGCGGCCACGCGCTCGAGCCCTTCGGCTTGCGGCACCGTGCGCACCACGCCGTCGAGAACCACCCCGCGCGCGTGCTCAGGCACCGCCAGCGCGTCCTTCATGATGCCAAGGATGACGGGGTCGGGCACCAGGTCCCCGCGGTCCATATAACCCTTGGCTTCGAGGCCCAGAGGCGTCCCCGCCTTCGCGGCGGCGCGCAGCACGTCCCCCGTAGAAATCTTGGGGACGCCGAGGGCAGCGGCGACCCGCTCCCCCTGCGTCCCCTTGCCTGAACCCGGTGGCCCGAGCAGGACAACGATCATGAGGCCTTACCCTCCGGAGAAGATGTCCCCGCTGCCTTGGCGGCCACGGAAGCGCACGCGCCCCTTCTTCATGAAGCCGTCGTACTTCCGCAGCAGCAGGTGCTGGTTCATCTGCGCGATCGTGTCGAGCGCGACGCCCACGACGATCAGCACCGACGTGCCACCGAACTGGAATGGCACGGCCATGAAGTCGGCAATCCACACCGGCATCAGGGCGATGACGGTCAGGAAGATCGCGCCCGGAAGCGTGATGCGGCTCACCACTTCATCAATATACTCCGCCGTCTTCGCCCCCGGCTTGATGCCCGGAACGAATCCGCCCTGCTTCTTCAGGTTCTCCGCGATGTCAACGGGATTGAAGATGATGGACGTGTAGAAGTACGTGAAGAACACGATCAGGACCGCGGAGAGCACAAAGTAGAGCCACGAACCCGGCACGAACAGCTCCGAGAAGTCGCGCAACCGCTCGCTGCCGCTGAACTGGGCGACGGCGCCCGGCACGATGATCAGCGACTGCGCGAAGATGATCGGCATCACGCCCGAGGAGTTGATGCGCAGCGGGATGAAGTTGCGGGCCGCCTCGCGCATGCGCCCGCGAGCCATGGTGCGCTGCGGGATCTGGATCGCGATGCGCCGCGCGGCGAGTGTCATCGCCACGACGCCGGCCACGACCGCGAGCATCAGTCCCACGAGCGCCAAAACCGCGAGCGGGCTGATGGAGCCCGTGCCGATGAACTTGAAGGTCTGGAACAAGCTCGGCCAGAATCGCTCAACGATCGAGAAGAAGATCATCAGCGAGGCGCCGTTGCCGAGTCCGCGTTCCGTGATCTGCTCGCCCAGCCACATCACGAACATCGCGCCCGTGGTGAGGATCCAGGCCATCTCGAACTTGAAGTACGCGCCCGGCGACGACACCGCGCCCTGCACCGACTCGGTGAACAGCGCGAAGCCCCACGCCTGCACGAGCGCCAGCACGATGGTCGCGTAGCGCGTCCACTGCGTGATCTTCTTCCGGCCCTCTTCGTCCTTCTGCATCTTTTCCCACACCGGGAACACCGCCCCGGCGATCTGCGCAAAGATGGACGCCGAGATGTACGGCATGATGCCGAGGGCGAAGATCGTCGCCTTGGACAGGTTCCCGCCGACGAACAGGTCGTACAGGCCGAGGAACCCACCCCCCTGCTGGGACTGGAAGTAGTCCATCATCGCCACCACGTCCACGCCCGGGGCGGTGACATGGCTGCCCACCCGGTAGATCACCAGGCAGATGAAGGTGAAGATGATCTTCTCCCAGAGCTCCGGCGTACGGTAGATATTCGCCAGCGTCGCTGCGGGATTTGCCTGCGTCATTAGTCCTCGACCTTGCCGCCGGCGGCTTCAATTTTGACCTTGGCCGCGGCACTCACCTTGAGGCCGCGCACGATCACCGCGCCTGAGAGCTCGCCGTTGGCGAGCACCTTCGCTGGACGCCCCTTGGAGACGAGACCGGCGGCGACCAGCGCCTCCGGTGTGACATCCCCGGTCATCGCAGCGATGTCGGCGAGGCCAACCACCTGATAGGAGACGCGGAACGGATTGGTGAAGCCGCGCTTTGGAATGCGCCGCGTCATGGGCATCTGACCGCCTTCAAAGTGCGGCTTGCCGCCGCCCGGGCCGTGGTGGCCGGAGCGCGCCTTGATGCCCTTGTGACCCTTGCCGGACGTCTTGCCCGTACCCGAGCCGGGGCCGCGGCCCAAGCGCTTGCGGTCGCGGTGCGACCCGGGCGCCGGCGCGAGATTGCCGAGGGTGATTTTCTCTGTAGCCATCGTCTACTCCTGCACCGGCGTCACTTCAACGAGATGACGCACGCGCTTGATCTGGCCGCGCAACGACGGCGAGTCCTGGTGCACCACCACGTCCTGGTGGTGGCGGAGGCCGAGCGCCTCCAGCGTCAGCCGCATGACCTTGGGCTGGCCGGAGCCGCTGCGAACCTGCTTGACCTGCACCTTGCCCGTGGTCAGGGTGTTCGGCGCAGTCTTCTTGGGCCCCCGTCCGGGGTGCCAAACGAATGTGCGTGGCATCAGACGGCCTCCTTCACCTTCGCGCGTGACCTGTAGCCCAGCGACGAAGGCTCGACGCCGCGCTCGCGCGCGATCTGCTCGACCGTCGTGAGCGCGGACAGCCCGTCAACAGCGGCGCGCACGAGGTTGAACGGATTCGTGGATCCCAGCGACTTCGTGAGGATGTCGCTGATGCCAACGCACTCCATGACGGCGCGCACCGCGCCGCCCGCGATCACGCCCGACCCAGGGGCCGCCGGCTTCAGCAGCACCTTCGACGCGCCGTGCGCCCCCACGATCTCGTGGGGAATCGTCGCGCCCGTCAGCGGGATCGTGACCATGTTCCGGCGCGCCGCCTCGACGGCCTTGCGCACCGCTTCGGAAACCTCGTTTGCCTTGCCGCTGGCGATGCCCACCTTCCCCTGCCCGTCTCCAACAGCCACGAGCGCGTTGAAGCTGAAGCGCCGGCCGCCTTTCACGACCTTGGCCACGCGGTTGATCGCGACGACATTCTCCACCAGATCGGAGCCTTCACGCTCCTCACCTGGCCCGCCGCGCCCGCCGCGCCCGTCACGGCCACCCGGCCCGCCGTCGCGGCCACCACGGCCGCCACCCGGTCCGCCACGATTGCCACCGCCCGGAGCCCCGCGTCCGGCACCGGGGCCGCC
>CAMTWA010000012.1:0-63722 GCA_947085385.1 uncultured Gemmatimonadota bacterium
GACGAACGTCCCGATCCGCGCCGCCACTGTCGCCAACTCTCGCGCCCACCCCGCCGCCAGTTGCTGCTCGCGCATCGCTACGCTCCGGTCGTCGTTACCAAAACGACGCGCGAACCGTCACGGGTGCAACTGTAGTATTAGACCGGGTACGAACACGGCGGACACCGTGTTGCGGGCGAGCAAGGAAGAAATGCTAGGGTCGGCCAACTCTCTGCCGGGGACAGCCAAGATGCGGCTTGTGGCACGGGGCAAGAGCGTAGCCGTGCTGTTTCCGGCCACCGGGACGGTGTTCTTGCGTCGCGGCTCTGGTCCTCGGAGTACGTACCGCGCCTGCGTTCCACCGGCGGCTATCGCGATGTATGCGAAACAGCTCAGCGCGCCCAATGCGAATCGGCGACCGCGCCTGTGGCTTCCCGTGGCAACTGATGTCTGGTTCGACGACATGTCATCGCGAGTTATGATGGCGACGCCCATAGCGACACACGGCAGAATGCTGCACCTTGAGACGTTCAGCGAACCCGGTGAGGCGACCTACAGCCTGCAGACGCCAGTGGGAACGCGGCGGTATCCTTGGGAGTGGCGATTCACTTCAGCGGGAGACCGGATGATCGCGTTCTCATACACGGGCTGGGTCGGTCGGTTCGATTTCCTGTCGAACAGTGAGCGCCAGTGAGGCGAATCGCGCTGGCCTTACTCGTGTGCGTAACCCTGGCGGCGTGTGTGCACGACAGCGGCGGCCTGATGTCCGCAGAAGCAGTTGCCGTCCAGGTGCCGTCCCAGGCACCGGTCTTGGGGCAAAGCTCTGCGCCAGTCACGCTGGTTGAGATCGGTAGCTTCGGCTGCGCGGTCTGCGATGAGTTCCGTGAGACGGTTCTTCCGCAAATCGAGGCTCGTTTTGTGCGTTCGGGGCGGCTCAAAGTTCAGTATCTTGAGCTAGGTGACGGAGGCCCTTCTGATTCCTTGGCTCTCGCGCTTGAGTGTCTACCTGATTCACTCGACCCATTCACCGCCATTGCGCGAGTAAAGAAGGTCATGTTTGGTCGACAAGACGGGGAGACTCGTGCTTCGACGGACCTTCTTGCCAAGCTGCTCGGCGTCTCGTCCGTCGATCTTCGACAGTGCCTCGAGCGACCGAGCACCCGCGAGCTTCGAAAGGCGCAGGTCGCTTCGTTCCAGCGCGCGCATGTGCGCGCAACGCCGACCTTTGTGGTTGGGTTTTCGGACGGACGGCGCACGGTTGTCGGAATTCCGATCGTCGGTCTTGCCAATCCAGATTCCTTGCTTCGGCTCATTGAAGCGGTCACCTTGCATGCAACGGGAGGAAAACCCTCGCAATGACCCGACACCCGCGTCGCAGGCTGGAACGAGCTCCGCTCATAGCCAGGTTATTCGCTGCCGTGCTTCTTTTCATGTGGCCGGCTGAAGCGTTTACGCGACAGAGCCCACAGGTGCCAGCTAATTGTCCCCTCGCTTCGGCGCTGGTCGTTGAAGTCTCGTCACTTGCAGATTCCGCGACGTTGGCGCCAGCCAAGCGCCGCGCGCCGCTTCAGCTGTCCGGTCAATGGGGAATCGATTCAGTGCAGATCGAACGCGGCCCCGTTGCCAGCACATGGTCGTTGCGTGCGTATTTGACGCGCGATGCGCGGTCGCAACTGGCTGAGCGTCTGTCAACTGCCGGACCGCAGAAGCTGACGGTACGGCGGGCCACTCGCACACTGAGTGCTTCGCGTCTCGAAGGTGTTGTCGCGCCGCCCTCGATTCTGCTACTGGCGGCAGTGTCGCCATCGGCCCTTACGGAGGCACTGCGCTGTGGCGACGGAGACAAACGCGCGAAAGATCTAGGCAGTCCCTCCACGCGTGTCGCCCGGTGATCCGCAGCACCGGCACTTCTGGCTTGGCAGGCGCACTGCTGCTCCTGGCGACGAGCGCCTGTGAGCCGGCACGAACGCCGCCGACGAAATGTGGGCAGGATGCCGTGATGTTCGAGGTCGCTACGGGGGCGCTCGATAGCGTAGAGCGGGGAGCGTTTCGACGGATTCCGATATCTGAGTTGGGCACGCCACGCTTGGCCGGGCTTGCACTGACGCGGGACTCCGGGCTGTTCCTGGCCGACATTGATGACCGTGCACTGCGGTACTGGCGTTTCGGCGACACGACGAGCCGCGTGATCGCTCATCAAGGCGGCGGCCCGAAGGATGTCTTGCGCCTTGGAGCACTGACGCCGGTTGGCCGCGACTCGGTGCTTACGTACGATCCATCAAAGCGCGCCTTCTCACTCTGGTCATCTCACGGTCGGCTGCGCGAATGGCCACTGCACGTCGCGCCGCCGTTAGCCGTGCTAACCCCGCTGACTTTGGACGCCGAAAGCGGACTGGTGGTCTGGGTGAAGACGCTCGGAGGTCGAGCGGCGCGTGGTATCTTGAGCGTTGACAGCTCCTTCCTCGCTCGTTTGATGCCGGGCGATTCGACCCTCGCTCAACTCGCACTATTCGGGCTTGATTCTGGTTTCTGGTTCGCTCGCGGCAAGGTGGTTATGGCTTTCCCGCTGCCGCTACGAACGGAGGTCTCCGCAGTTCGTTGGCAGTCAGGTATCGCAACGGTTCGCGGTGGAGAAGGGCAAATCACATTGCGCACTGCAACCGGGGCGGCGAGCACCCAGTACTGCGTCGCTGGGAACTTACAGGTGCCAGCACCTGAGCTTGCTGTACGAATCCACTCGGCCTACGACACGCTGCTTGGGAGCGCGCCGGCATTTCTGGAGCGCCTTGTTCCTTTGCACCTGCCACGGCTAACCGGAAGCGTAGTCGATGCAGACGGGGCGCTGTTGTGGCTGGAGGCGCCAGAACCGTCGGATTTCGCTCGTCGTGTTCTCTTGGCGATCGCGGCAGATGGTTCGATCCGACACGCGCTGATACCGCCGCAGGGATGGACTTTGGTCGCTGCTGCGTCGGCGGGGCATTTCGCAGTATTTGAACTCCCGCCCGATCAGGATGGCCTGCGCTCGCTTGTCGCTGGAGCGCTCGTGCGCTAGCTGTCGGTCCTCAATGAGGTTGCCCACTGCGGCCTCTCGCTGACGGTATTGGGTCGCTCGCACTTCCAGCTTCCTTAGTCATGCCTCGGTGGACAACCTCCATAGAACCGGCGGCTGTTGTATCGACAGGCGAGTCGGGGCAGTAGTGCTGGCGCCATGAGCGTTGGTGACTGACGTCTGCGCGCACTCGCAGGCGGCCGAGATCCGCTGGGCCACAAGTGCCAGTACTGCCGCACCCACATGAGCGGACGGATGGCCTGCGATGCAGCGCAAAGGAAAACTGGAGTTCGCCGCCCGCGACATCCGTTGGAACAAGCTGTATCGAACGACGGTCGAGGTCATCGACTCCATGGTCCATCGCGTCGTCGCGCGGTTCACCATCGATCGATATGTTACCGCCGTGCTCTCGGACGGCCGGGCGGTTGCCTACGCTTTGGACGACGACGGGATAGCGCGCGTTGACGTACTCACCTTTGAGATGAATCGGCCGCAATGAGACGCGCTCGGCAGGGCCTCTTGGCGGGCACGGTCGCGCTGTCGGTATCCGTCGCGGCGGCGCTGGCGCAGCAAACCGTGACTGGCTCTGGAGTCGACCGCGCGCTTGCCTGGCGACTGGAACGCCGATGGTCGGTCGGCGGCAGCGACGACACCGAGCTTCTCCTGTCGCTGATGGGCGCGAAGGATCTCGCCGTGGATGCGCGAGGGCGGCTGCTGGTGGTGGATCGAGCGGAGAACCGGGTCGCGGTCTTCGACGCCACTGGAAAGCCAGAGGGCGCACTCGGTCGCAAAGGACTGGGACCCGGCGAACTGACCTTTCCTCTGGCCATCGCTGCGAACGATGCCGGCGAAACTCATGTGTACGATGGCGCCAAGAACGCCGTTGTGGTCTTTGGCCCGTCCGGTCAGACGCTGCCGGAGTACCCCCTGAAGCCGCGACTGACCTCGTGGAACTTCGAGGATGACGGCGCCGTCGTCGGCCTGTCGAATCGGCCGGACTCGGTACGGCTGCTGCGCGTGAGTAAGGCGGGCCCGTCCACCCTGGTTGCCATCGCGCAGCCGAAAGTGCACAGCATTCCGAATGTCTGCGACCTCACTGACTGGCCAGCACCTCCGATCTTCGCGCCATCCATCGCGTGGGCCACGCGTGGAGGCCGCACTGTGGCGTCCACGGGCGCGTTCCGCGTATCGGTGTTCGACCACGGGCATCTGGTGCGCGTGCTGTCCCGGGACGCCAGGCGCCGCAGGGCCACGGCGGCGCTCGCGCGCCAGCAGGTGGGGAGGGGCGCGGACATGCAGATCCAAGGCCGACCGCGCTGTACGATTCCGCCGGAGAAGATCCTCCAAACGGCGGAGGTCGCCGACGAGCTGCCCGCCTATGATGCGATGGTAATCGCTCCGGACGAGCGTATCTGGGCTGTGCGATACGCGGTGCGCGGTGAACCTGGGAGCGTGGACATCTACCACCCGGTGCGCGGCTACGAGGGGTCCATGTCGCTTGGCAAGGTGCGGCCGGTGGCGTTCCTCGGTCCTGACGTGCTGGTCAGTCTTGAGCGAGATGCGGATGACGTGCCGGTGATCGTGGCGTACGCGGTGCGGCAAAGGTAGTGTAGCCCGGAAGGGTGAACCAACCAAAGCGACGGAGCTCCCGTGAAACGGACATGCATGACGGCAGTGTTGTTGGTGCTGTGCGCGTCGGGTTCCGTGCTGGCCCAGACGTCCGTGCGAACCTTGAAGCCCGCATCCGCGACGCTGGACCGCGAGTTCTCCGCCATAGGGTCCATGCGCGAACTGGCGGACGGTCAGGTGCTCGTCACCGATGAAGGCGAGAATCTGCTGCTGGTCGTGCACATGACGCGGGGAACTGCAACTGCCGTGTCGACGGTGGGAGGCGGGCCGGGAGAATACCGGAAGGTTGGCTTGTTGGTGCCAATGCCGGGAGACAGCACGCTGATGCCTGACGCCGGGAGCATGGAGCGCTGGCTGCTGCTCTCGGGCGCGCGTGTGGTCGCGACGGTGACTGCCGCCGACAGCGCGATGCGCGTCGCCGGCGTTCGAGTTGTCGGTGCCGATGTGACTGGCAACGTTCTCGCATCGAAGCATCGGCCGGGTACACCATCCGCCGACGGCACGTCGCTTGGCGAAGTGTTGTTCCTGCGTGTGGCTCGCTCGAGCGGACGCGTCGACACGCTGGCGCGCGGCAGCGGGCTGCTCTCCAAGCTCATGCCGAGCTCCGGAGCCGGCACGACCATGCGGCGCATGTCCCTTCTGGCGAGGTACTCTGTTCCGGAACAGGCGCTGATGTTCCCAGACGGGTGGGTCGCGGTGGCGAGGCAGTCGCCGTACCGGATCGAGTGGTACCCGCCCGGCGGTGGACCAGTGCGTCGCGGCCCGGTCGCGCCCTGGACGGCGCCCAGGATCACGGAGGCTGAGAAGCGCGCGTGGGATGCGCGAGTGCTTGCCCGGTCGGGTAGGACGCCTCAAGTTGGCGCTGTTGACGTACCGTGGGCAGAGGTTGTTCCACCCTACCGGAACGACGGACTGTTGCGTCTCCCGGATGGGGGAGTGCTCGTTCAGAAAGCTGAGTGGTCTGGCTCGCAGAGCCGCGAGTACGACCTCTTCGACCGCGCCGGAATCCGCACAGCGGTACTGCGGCTCTTGAGGAAGGAGCGGATTCTGGGCTTCGGACGCACGTCGGCCTACGTCGTGACATCCGACGAAGACGGCATCGAACGACTCAGCCGGCATCCTTGGCCGTAGAGAACGTCTTGAGAAGGCTGCTGCTTTCGTTCGGCACCGTGATGGCGGTCGCGCTGGCGGGTTGGATGGGTGTGGCCAAACCCGCTCAGCAGGGGGCACCGTCACGTGCCGGTCTCTGCGACCGACACACACCGTGGACGGAGGACATGACATGATCGTTTGGCGCAGGCGCTGCTTGCCCCCGCTTCGTCACCCGGCGCGACGGCGTTGGGTGCGCGCGGCACTGGTCGGCGTGCTCGGCGTTCTGGCTGCTGCTATACTCGCCAAGAACGCGGTAGCCCAGCCCGCTTGGAAGCTCACCGAGACCCTGCGCATCGGCGGCGAGGAGACGGGGCCGGCGTCCTTCGTCTACACGAAGTCCCTCGAGGCCGATGCCAAGGGCCGCATATTCGTCCTCGACCGCAGGTCGCAGGACATCCGCGTCTTCGGCGCCGACGGCAAACTGGTCCGCGTGATCGGCCGCAAGGGCTCAGGGCCGGGCGAACTGCGAGATGCGGAGGGACTGCTCTTCACCCGTGATGGTACGCTGTGGGTGCGCGACGCGGCCAACGCCCGCTTTGCGCTGTTCAACGCCGAAGGGGTGTTTCAATCGGCGTGGACGATGAAGTTCTGCTGGTCGCAGGGCGAGTGGAATCCGCAGCCAGACAACCAGGGGCGCATCATCGACTGGGACTGCTCGCCAGGCCGCGGCACCGAACGCCACGACTACGTCGTGGCCTACCGCACCGACAAGTCGCGAGTTGATACGCTGGGCGTGCGGCCAGTCTGCGGCGATCGCGGGATCAACGAGGCCGGCACGTGGATCACCAGGTCGGATCGTAGCACCACATACCAGGGCATTCCGTTTGCGGCGCGCGCGTTTTCCGTGCTTGGACCCGACGGTGCATCGTGGTGTGTGCCGAACTCGGCCAAGTACGAGATCCTGCGCCTCCGCCCTGGCGCCGCCGATACGGTGCGCATGGCGCGTCAGGTTCAGCGCCTGCCGGTGACCGCCGCGGAAAGGGATTCGATCATCGCCGGCTTTGAGGAAAAGGGGCCGAGCGGGCTCGATTTCAGCCGCATTCCCAAGGATAAGCCGGTCATCGAGCGGCTGACGATCGACGACCAGGCCCGTCTCTGGGTGCGTCGAGCCACGGTGAAGGAGACGGTTTCGTTCGACGTGTACAGCGCCAACGGCCGCATCATGGCGACAGCTTCGATGACCGGGTGCCGCACCTCGACGTGGCTTCCGTTCGTGGTCCGTCGCGACAACATCTACACGGTATGCCTCGACGACGACGACGTGCAGTACGTGACGCGGTTTCGCGTGGGGCGGTAGTGGGCGCCTGTAGGCTGATGAGCAGCGGAACGGGCGACCGGGTTGCGGCCAAGAACGATGCTGCGGTCAGCCTGGGGCTACTCCAGCAGCGACGTGTCCACGAGCTCCCCCTTGAGCGCGGCGTACGTCCCCTCAACAGTTGCGACCCTATCACCGAGGAAGTGCGCAGCAGCTTCGAGACCGCGATGGACAAAGACGGCGTGGCCACCGACGTTGCGGACGACGTGCATCGAGAATTGCTGCCGTCCCGTCGGCACGGGCAGTCCAGCCTCGCGGAACGCGGCCGAGACGTGCTGAAGCCAGAGGTTGCTGAGCATGTTCATGCGACTGACGAGGGCGGGCGCAACGCGACCGGTTCCGTCCTCAGCCTCCTCAACGCATCCGTACGGCGCGCCAGAGTAAGGCCGGAGCAGCAGAAAAGACCGAGGAAGTCCAGGGGGAAGCGCCGCTTTTCTGAGCAGTGCGGGGCGAACTGTGTTCAAGTAGTGGTGAAGAAACCACTCGGGCAGCCAGCGCTCGCGAAGTACGAAATCATGCGCACTTCGGTTCTTCCGGTCGACGGCCCGGAGGCGAACGTCTCTGCTGCCGCTAAGGAGGGAGGTCTGCTCCCCCTCGCGCAGATGACAGATCTCGCTGCGTCTGCACCCGCCGGAGACGAGAATCCCGTGCGCGAGGGTCGCGACTGAGAGTCTGACGGAGGGCATCGAAAGAGACGTCTCGCAACCAAGACGGTGAGCCAACTGGTCAAGCAGCACTAGCTGTGCCCTCTGAAATGCCGCGAAGGGAGTCTGCCGAATGCAGCGCCGGAGGCTCTTCACGGTGTTCTCGCCTGAACCGCGATTGTCGCGTCGACACTCGGCTTCGAGGTTAGATTTCACCGTCTGTGCAAAGCGATACGACGCAAGTAGTTCCTCGAAATGCGTGCAGCTGTCACGAATGGGGGTGGTGCTCATGTGGAAGACCTCGTGTTGGTGCGAATGTGAACCGCGCGGTCGTAGAGCGCGCGCGCCAGCATTCCGGCTGCGAGAACAACCGAGCGTACGCCGGTGCTGGCGCGATGGGATGCGCCGCTCTCGGACGCAGCAGACCGCTCCCACTCTCCGAGAATCGCTTTCGTCAGTGCGCGAAAGTGCGCGCCGAAGACATCTGTCGGCGTGATGTCGGGCCAGCGCGCGGGCAGCTGCGTACGCGCGGCCTCGAGGTACACACAAATTGCGTCGAGCCGGCGCTGGTACGTCAGCTGGCCAAGGTGGCGCACCGCGCCGCGCTCGGGGAAATCCGTCTCGAGGTCGAGGAGCTCTCGCCAGTCCAGGGAGCTGTAGGCGTCGTACCAAAGCAGAAACGACGTCCAATCCTGGGGCAATCCGTGCGACTGCAGCACCACGATGCACGCGCGGGTCGACTGCGTCCCCAACGTACCGTCCGTCGCGTGACGAAGTCGCCTCAGCCCGGGCTTCTGTTGCAACGCAGACAGCACGCGGTGAATGAGTTGCAGAACAGGCTCGGACGAAAAACACGCGCAGGAAGGAAGGCACTTGACCAGCCGGCTGATGGCGCTGCGACCCTTTAATTGGCCGCGATGGCTGTGAGCAAGCCAGCATCGGCGAATCATGTCTTCGGTGAGCAGGTGAACGTCGGTGAGGCCGCACAGCTCATGTGCCGTGCGAAGAAGGCGCTGCAGTCCGCCACGGCCCTCGATCCTTCTTGGCGTTGAGGCGCCCAAGGTCGCCAGTGGGAGCACTTGGTCAATGAACACCTGCCATGGCGGCCGCGGGCTCCGCGCTGGAAAGTGCAGTGCGAAGAGGTCATGCCGCAGTCCGAACGCGATCAACCGGCGTAGCGTCGCGATGTGATTGCGCCGCGTCTTAGCCGCGATCTTGTTCCGCTCGGCCGAATCCTGCTCGTAGCGTTCAGGCAGTCCATGGAAACGTCGGCAATCGATGGCCTGACTCGCTAGCAGCACCGCCGAGCGTTTGCTGTGGGCGGGTAAGCTGAGCAGTTCCCGAACTGCCGCTACGGCCGCGGTTTGGTCGCTAGCATCGACGCCGGACGCGAGGTACTGCGTAAGCAACTCCCCCAGGGAGCAGGAGGAATCAAAGGGAACTGCCCGACGAAGGTCGAAGGCGAGCGGGCGCGGTCCTCTGACCTCTCCCCTGGCGGCGTCAAGTCGGATGCGACCTTCGGAGCGCAAGGCCCGGTAGACGCTCCATATCGCCTCCTCGTCGCCTTGACGTGCAAGACGGCCAAGGAAGTTCGTGGAGTCAACAAGCGCGGACTCGAGAAAGAGTGCGCGAGCCAAGGCCTCGAGCAGCGAGAGAAGTTCCTCTCGATCCCCCTTGTGGCCCAGGGACGACGACAGGTGCAGTTCGAACTGCTGGCGGAATTCGTTCTTCATCGGGACCTCGAATGACGGTCCCGACCTGTGCGCCTGCGCCACTTCAGCGAGTTGGGACGCCAGATCCACTCCGCGGGTAGGATGACGCGCGTGCCTATGTCGATGACTGGTCGGTACTTCCGCCGAGCTGAGGGCCGGGTTGGGACTGGTCTGCGTCCCTGATGTCGTGCGTCTGATACGTGCGCTCCGCAAAGACCCGCGCGGGCGCCCCCGTCAGCGCACACGCGGCGGCCGCCGCCGCGAGTTCGTCGGGAATCAGCGCCGTGAGCCGCGCGTTCTTGGCGAGACCGAAGACGTAGTCGACCCCGTGTGCTTCGGCCCACGTCATCAGCGCGTCCCGACAGAAGCCACTGTCCGCCCGCAGCGTGATCCGGACCGTGGGCCACGCCGCGCGGAGCTGCGTGACGATCCGCTGGACGTCCTCAAGCGCGCCCGCACTGGCGTCGATATCCGCCGTCCGGAGTCGCGCGCACAAGAGATGCTCGCCCGCGAAGATGTAGAGCGGCAGGTAGCAGTAGCACCGGTAGTACCCGTGGAAAAAGCGCCCCTCCTGCGTGCCGTGCACCGGATCGTCCGTGGCATCCAGATCGAGCACGAGCTCGGCCGGCGGCGTCGCCTGAGCCTGCACGAAGACGTCGACGAGCATGCGATCGACGGCGGCATGATCGACCGCGATCTTCTTGTAGCGCTCGGCGTCCTCCACCGTGGCCGCACTCAGCTCCAGGCGGTTCAGGGTGCTCTTGCCCGCGAGCGGCGCGGTGAGATCGGCGGCTTCGGCGAGCACGGCGAAGAGCGGATCGCGCCGCAGCCGTTCGTGATCGTTCAGATCTTCGTAGCCCAAGGCCAAGCCGTAGACACGTTGCCGCACGAGCGCGGCCACCGGATGCATGATCCGCGTCGGCGCGCGATGGTCCCGAAAGCACGCGGCAAACTGCGCCAGAATGCCCGTCGCGCGATCCACCTCGCGCAGCAACACGGCGCCGCCATCCGACGTCAGCGTGCCCCCATCAAACCGCGCTTGGACGGTGCGTCGTGCCACCGCTTGAAACGGCAGCGTCCCTGCCGTACACTCTGTACTCATAACAGCGGTCCTTGTGTGTTGGGATAAAGCGTTCTCGACAAACTCTTTATGCCACCAAGGGCCGCTGTTAACAATCCCCCTCGTGAGATTTCCGGGCTAGCTTTCAGAGGCACGTTGCTGCTGTCTAACGCGGATGTCTTTGGTAGCGGCCGCTGCGCGGCCGCATTAGAGCGTTCGTAGCAGAACGCCAGTCGTTTTTCCGACACAAGTGACTGCGGTCCGGACGCTGGCGTGATGGTCGCAGGTGTTGTACATTATTCGGTACACTTCAATGGAGCCCGCCGTGCCCCTCCTGCGACCGACCAAGGATATCCGCCCGCTCGCGGACTTTCGCGCCAACCTCGCGGCGGTTGTCCGGCAGGTACAGCGCACCAAGCGATCGGTGATCTTGACCCAACACGGGCGGAGCGCAGCGGTTCTGGTTGATGCGGGCGAGTACGAGGCGCTGCTTGAGCGCGCGGAGCTGCTCGAGGACATCCGCGTTGCGGAGGCGGAGATCGCAGCGGGTCGAGGCGTTGCTCACTCGAAGGCGAAAGCCGCGGTGCTGGGCCGGCTCGGCGCGTGAGGGTGATCTGGGCGCCCAGAGCGATTGTGCGCGCGACCGAGATCGGCGCGTATTTCGCAGCGGAGCGACCCAACAGCGCGCGACGGTGGGTGAAGGAGTTGTTTGCGTTGGCCGCAGGCCTTCGCCGACATCCGCGGGTGGGGCGCAAGGTACCGGAGGCGGGCCGTGATGAGCTTCGGCAGGTGTTGCACGGCAAATATCGCCTGATATATCGAATCGAGCGCACGCGACTGGTGGTGCTCACGGTCCGGCACTGTCGCCGGACGTGGGATCCGGCTGAAGTCATACCGGAGGCATAGGTACCACAGAGTGCGGTCGGTGTACGGCATAACCGCAGCTCGTTAGCCCTCACACTGAGGACCGCTTTGATGGTGCGACAGAGTTCATTCGGCATTTGCGAGGTTTGTGGAACACGGACTGGCAAGGCCGCGATGGCGGCGCACCTGCGCAAGTGCCTGCAACACGCAGACGAAGGCGCGGCGGTTGACGGGCTGCTGATTCGGGTCCAGGCGCTTGGCGCACCGGTGTATTGGATGGACTGCGCGGCCCGATGCGACGCCAAGCTGAAGCAGCTCGATCGCCTCCTCCGCCGGACGTGGCTCGAGTGCTGTGGCCATCTGAGCGCGTTCACGATGGGTGGCCGGGGTCGCATCGGCATGAGCGTGTTGATCGAGAAGGCGCTCCTGTCCGCGGGTAATCGGATCGCGTACGAGTACGATTTCGGTTCGACGACCGCCCTCGTTATCAGCTCAACGGAACGCATCGACGCCGTCCTCGACACACCGATCCGGGTAGTGGCGCGCAATGAACCTCTCGTCTGGGCCTGCGACGTGTGCGGTGAGCCCGCGACGGCCATTTGCACGCAGTGTGTCTACGACGAGCGGGGCTTCTGCTGTGCCAAGCACGCGGCGAAGCACTCGTGCGGCGACGATATGCTGTTGCCCGTAGTGAATTCGCCGCGCATGGGAGTATGTGGCTATACGGGTGAGGGCTAACAAACGGTTGCACCAGCCAGCCAATCTGTTGAACGCGCGCTGCGCGCGCTCGATTTCATTCGGCTGCAGCTGAACCGTAAACGTTGGACTCGCATCGGGCTCTTGCGTATAATAACGGCTGGCGTTACTATTGACATGTGATCCAGCATTTCGCCGACCGCGACACGGAGCGCTTGTGGGCACGCGAGCACGTGCGGCGTTTTCCGCCCGATCTCCGGCGCATCATGCTCCGCAAACTCGGCCACGTCGACGCGGCGGTGCGGCTTGAGGATCTCCGGACCCCGCCGGGCAATCACCTCGAGAAGCTCAAAGGCAAGCGGAACGGTCGGCACAGCATTCGCGTCAACGATCAATGGCGCATCTGCTTCCGCTGGACGGGAAGCAATGCCTATGACGTCGAGATCGTCGACTATCACTAGGAGGACCCATGGTCAAGAAGCTTGCTCCCATCCATCCTGGCGAAGTCCTGCTCGCGGACTTCCTCGAGCCGTTGGAACTCTCGCAGTACCGTCTAGCGCACAGCATCAGTGTGCCGCCGCGGCGCATCAATGAGATCGTGCACGGGAAGCGGGCCGTCACCGCGGACACCGCGCTGCGCCTTGCCCGTTTCTTCGGTAACTCCGAGCAGTTCTGGCTCAATCTGCAGGCCCGCCATGACCTGGAAGTTGAGCGCGACCGTCTCGGGGCGCGTCTTACGTCGGAAGTGGAGATCTTTGCCGCCGCCAGCTAAACTGGAATTGTGGACAGCGACATCTATCGCAGACTCGGCGAGCGCGCGGCGGCGCACACGGCGCACGGCGCGTAGGAGCGTCGCATGATGCAACGTGTGGGTTCGAGCGCCGAGGTCTTTCGCGCCTTTCTCCGCCTGGGACTGACGTCGTTCGGCGGCCCGATCGCGCATCTCGGCTACTTTCGGTCCGAGTTCGTCGAACGCCGCCGCTGGCTCGACGACGCGCGGTTCGCGCAGTTGCTCGCCGTGTGTCAGTTCCTTCCGGGACCGGCCAGCAGCCAGCTGGGCTTTGCACTCGGACTGTTGCGCGCCGGCTGGGGAGGTGCCCTCGCGGCCTTCGTTGCCTTCACGCTACCGTCTGCCCTGCTCCTGTTCGTGCTCGCCGCGGTGAGCGACCAGATGGACCACGGGGTGGGGGCGGCGGTCACACACGGCCTCAAGCTCGTCGCGGTGGCCGTGGTCGCGCATGGTGTGACCCAGATGTCGCGACGGATGTTGAGCGAGAGGCCCCGCATCCTGATTGCGGTACTGTCGTGCGCCCTGCTCCTCCTCAGCGGCTCGGCGGTGGCCCAGCTCGGCGTGATCGTCCTCGGCGCACTGCTCGGAGACAGGTTCTGCACCGTGCAGCCGGCACAGCGTGAGGAGCCGCTGCCGCTAAACTATGGGAGGCGCGTGGCCACATTCGCGGGTGTGGTGTTCGCAGTTCTCCTCGCGGTTGCGCTCGTCCCTCTCTCCGCAGAGCCCTCGCTCGGCGGACTCGCCGCGCACTTCTACCGCGCGGGGGCGCTGGTCTTCGGGGGCGGGCACGTGGTCCTGCCGCTCCTCGAATCGTCGCTCGTGGGACCGGGGTGGATTGACCAGAGCACCTTCCTCGCGGGGTACGGAGCGGCGCAGGCGGTCCCCGGGCCGATGTTCTCGCTCGCTGCGTTCCTGGGAGCCGAGGTCGGTGCCGGCGTCCCGCCGGTCTTGTCCGGGTCAGTCGCATTGGTCGCGATCTTCCTGCCCGGATTCCTGTTGATGATCGCGATCCTGCCCGTTTGGTCGCGGCTGCACGCGAACCCCGATGCCCAGCGCAGCATCGCGGGTGTAGGGGCTGCTGTGGTGGGGCTGCTTGGCGCCGCGCTGTACGACCCGGTCTGGACGAGTGCCATCGGCGGACTGGGCGACGTGGCGATCGTCGTCGTGGCGTATGCGATGCTTGTCTCGTTCGAGCGATCGGCCCTTGGCGTGGTGGTCTGGTGCGTTGGTGCCTCCCTCGTCACGTGATGCGCCCTTACCTGATTCCGATCCGCCGCACGAGGTCGGCGTAGCGCGGGTCTCCGCGCAGCGCATCATACCCTGGATCGAGATGCAGGTAGATCAGGCCGCCCGATCGCGCCTGGTACGCGCGTTCCAGCGAGAGGCGGCGGGAGTGGATGGGGGGGGGGCGACGTGCAGGGAGAGGAAGCTACGCGCCGCGGCTGGTGCATGCAAAGCCTTGTCCATTTCGGTCCGGTTGTTGCGTCTTTTGACTTGACGTTCCAACACCGCGGCCGCATCCTGCGCGGATGGCTGACCTGAACTTCCTCGCCGGCGCCCTCGCCGATCGTTACCGCCTCGATCGCCAACTTGGCCAGGGTGGCATGGCCACCGTCTACCTCGCCCACGACCACAAGCACGGGCGCGAGGTCGCAATCAAGGTGCTGCGCCCCGAGCTGGCGGAGTCGCTCGGCCGCGACCGCTTCCTCCGCGAAATCCAGCTCGCCGCTCGTCTCAGCCATCCGCATATCCTCCCCCTCTACGACTCGGGAGAAGCCGACGGCGTGCTCTACTTCGTGATGCCGGTGATGAAGGGGCAAACGCTGCGCGAACGCCTGGAGGCGAAGGCGCCCCTTTCCATCGAAGAGGCGGTCCGCATCACCACTGAGGTGGCCGACGCCCTCGACTACGCCCATCGGCACGACATTGTCCATCGCGACATCAAACCCGAGAACATCCTCCTCCACGAGGGGCACGCCGTCGTCGCGGATTTCGGCATCGGGAAGGCGCTCCTGGCTGCAGGGGCGGACCACGGAATGGTCACGCAGGTCGGGGTCATGGTGGGGACGCCGGCGTATCTCAGCCCCGAACAGGCCGCCGGGGACACGATTGACGGTCGCAGCGATCTCTTCGCGCTTGGCTGCGTGCTCTACGAGATGCTCACGGGCGAGGTCGCCTTCGCGGCGCTCACGACACCCGCAGTGATCGCGAAGCGATTCGTGTACTCGCCGCCCCCCGTCACGGCGACGCGTGCCGACGTGCCGGTAGCCGTCGAGGCGACCGCTGCCCGCCTCCTCCAGCGGAGTCCTGAGCATCGCTTTGCGACCGGCGCCGATGTGGTGGCGGCACTGCGATCGGGGTCAACGGGGCTCGCACCGGCAGCACACGCCGAGAGCGCGCGGCAAGAACGGTCCATCGCCGTGCTGCCGTTTGCCAACCTGAGCGCCGATCCGGAGAACGAGTTCTTCAGCGACGGGCTCGCCGAGGAGATCATCACCGACCTCTCGGCCGTCAAGGCGCTGCGGGTGATTTCCGGGGCCTCCTCGCGCCAGCTCAAGGGCACCAAGAAAGGAATGCGCGAGATAGGCCACTTGCTTGGGGTGCGCTACGCGCTCACGGGCAGCGCCCGGATGGCCGGGAACGCCCTGCGTGTCACGGCCCAACTCGTGGATACGACGAGCGACGAGCAGCTCTGGGCCGAGAAGTTCAGCGGCACCATGGACGACGTGTTCGACGTGCAGGAACGCGTATCCCGGGCGATTGTCAGCGCTCTTCAGGTTACGCTGTCATCGCTCGAGGACGCGCGGCTGGCTGAGCGGCCGATCCGCAACGTCCGCGCTTTCGAGCTGTACCTCAAGGCCCAGGAGTTGGTCCGCCGCTACGGCGCCCCGATTGATCGCGTGCTCGCGCTGCTGGACCGGGCAGACGAGATCGAAGGGCCGTCGCTGCCGCTGCGCGCGTTGCGCACCTACACGCAGATCATGCAGATGCGTGCCGGGATGAAGACCGACGCGGACAATCTGGCGCACGCGGAGTCCAGCGCACGCGCGCTGCTGGAGGAAGCGCCAAACGCTCCCTACGGCCATTCGCTGCTCGGCTTCATCGCCTATGAGCGCGGCGATCTGCGTGGCGCAGTCCGTGGGCTTACACAGGCGCTGGAGCGCGATCCCAGCGACGCCGATGCGAGGTTCTTTCTTGGCATCGCCCTCGAGGCGGCAGGGCAGCACGAAGCGGCCAACGCCACCGGACGTCGCTTCCGCGAACTCGATCCTCTCTCCTCCATGGCCGCCATCCTGCTCGGCTCGTCCTGCTGGTTCGTCGGACGCCCAGCCGAGCGGCTCGACGTACTCGAGCACGCCTCGACGCGTGATCCCGAGAATCCGATCCTGCGCTGGACGCTGGGTTACACCCATGCGCTCCTCGGTCATCTCGACACCGCGCGCGCGCATGCGGAGTGGATGGGGACGCACGTGCCGCAGATGCCGTACACCGCGCATCTGATGGCGTTGGTGCATGGGATGAGCGGGCGGGCGGGCGATGCCATTGCCCTGCTGCGCACGATCGAGGTGATGACCTTTGACGCGCATCTCACGTTCCATCTCAGTGAGGCGTACGCTCTTGCCGGCGACGAGCCGAAGGCACTCCGACTGCTCGCCGACGCCGTCGAGCGCGGCTTCCATCCTGACAAGTTCATCACGGAGTACTGTCCGTTCCTGGCGTCATTGCGTGGAACCCCTGAGTTTCAGCGCGTAGCCGCACGGGCGGTCCAGCGAGTGGGCGAGTTTCTGACTTGAGGTCATGTCGGGTGTCCTGACGTGCCGAACCGCACCGCGCGTACCATCAACATCGGTGCCGGCGCGTCCATGCCTTCTCCGCGTTCGACCTCTGGCAGGGAGGCTCCGTCGTCCACGGGAGTTGCCCATGCCGCCTCCGGCCAGCCCGGGTTATTGCCTTTGTTCGGCGGCGCCTCGACTTTCTTGAGGCCAGAGTTGTCGAAATCTCACTCCGGCTGGTTGCAGCCCCACTATCACCACAGCAAGGCACACGTCATGCGGAAAACGCTCTTGCCGGTCCTCGGTGCCATCGTCTTGTTTGGCTCGTCATGTCGTTCCATGCCTCGAACGACGATCGAAGGTGCGCCCGCCAGGGCGAAGGCCGGTACGCCCGTCATCGTCTGGCAACCGTCGCACCAGACGGATACCGGGACCGACTTCAACGAGGCCGCCGTCTCCAACGGCATCGCGGAGGCGGCCATGAAGACCCAGCCCGCGCTGAACGAGCGCAAGGTGTGGAGCTATGGCATGCAGGGCCTGCACCATGCGAACACCGGCAGCAACACGATGATCGAGCACACGTCGGCCGTCGTCGAGGGCCAGATATCGGGCTACGCGTACGAACTGCAGCAGGCGAACAAGCTCTCGCCCACCGTGTTCATCGCGATCCACAACAATGGCGGCACCAACCGTCATGCCGTGTGGGGGTACATCCACGACGGCGACGTGTTTGAAGCCGAGAACCGTGCGCTGGCGGCACGTCTCGTGGGAGCGATCGCGGCGGCCACGAACCTCGAGAATCGCGGGGTGCTGCTGGACAGTTCGACCGGCAGGAACAACTATCGTTGCGCATCCACGGGCAGGCTCGGTTTCTACAGCCTGGATGAGCACGTGAATAGCGCTCCGTACAGGGTATTGCTCGAAATCGGGGATAACGGGGTGAGCCGTGCGTTCCTGCAGGACCCTGCCAAGCAGCAGATTTTGGGTGCGGCGATCAAAAAGGAGCTGGCCGCGTGGCTGGCGGAGCGGAAGTAGCGCCAACACGGCATACTGACGCGACGCGGTGATACCGGCGACGCGGGCAGGCAGGGAATCGGGTAAACCGTTTGTGCTTGGTAATGCAAAGTACTTGACAAAGCACAGTGCCCGTGGCATCGTCTACCCATGACGACCCCACTTCGCGAACCGGCGGCGCTCTCCGAGAGTGCGCACGCACGCCTGATCCTCTTCGCGGCGCTGCTCATCGCGGTTGCCGGCGACCTGTTGCTTCGCGGCGGCGAACCGCGGCTCGGCTTCACGCTGCTCATCGCGCTCGTCACGGGGAGCGCGGTCGTCATCGGGGGGCGCGCGGACCGCGAACGCACCTTCCTGCTCGCCGGCACGGCCGTCGCCGCACTCGGCGTCGTGCTGCGCGACTCGGAGGCGCTCTACGCGATTGACCTCCTCTCGGTGCTTTGCATGGGGGCCCTCGCCGTCTGGCGGGGGAGCGGGCGGAGTCTCGCGCGGCTCGAGGTGCTCGACGCGCCCAGGGCGGCGGTGCTCGCCGTGCTCACGACCCTCGTCGGCGCGCCGGAAGTGCTCCGTGCCACCGGCCACGCCGAACCCGACGACGGCGCGCGCGCGGCGCGCACCCGCGCGCGCGCCATCGGCACGGTGCTGGCGTTGCCGCCGTTGCTGCTCGTCACGGCGCTGCTCGGGTCGGCCGATTCTGTTTTCGGCGGCTTTCTCCAGAACACGGCGGACTTTCTCGCTCTCGAAGGCGTGCAGCACGTCGTCGTGATCGTCGTGCTCGCCTGGCTCGCCATGGGCTGGCTCCTCGGCACGCTCGATGGCTCGGCGGTGGTCAAGCTCCCGGAGATCCGCTCGCCCGGACTTCCCTTCGCGAGCGTGAGCGTGGGACTGTATGGCCTCGTGCTGCTGCTCACGCTCTTCCTCGGGACGCAGGTGCGTGTGCTCTTCGGCGGAGCGGAGTACCTCAGCACAACCGCGGGACTCACCGTGGCAGAGTACGCCCGCGAGGGGTTCTTCCAACTGGTCGTCGTCGCCGGCATCGTGCTCGCCACACTCATCGCCGCCGACTGGCTCATGGCGCGCGAGGAGGCGGCGGTACGCCGCTATCGCGCGGCGGGGACGGTGCTGGTCGGACTCGTGGCGGCGCTCCTCGTCTCGGCCGTCGCGCGGATGTGGCTCTACGTGACGAACTTCGGGCTGACGATCGATCGCGTGCTCGCGACGGCGATCATGCTCTGGGTGGTCGCGGCGATCGTGACGTTTGCGGTGACGATGCTGCGCGGCCGCGGCGAGCGCCTTGCGCCGGTGATGCTTATCGTCACGATCGGCTGGGTGGTGTCGCTCAACGCGGTGAATCCCGAGGCGATCGTCGTGCGCACGAACGTGGCGCGCGCCGCGGCGGGCAAGGCGTTCGACGCGCCGTACCACGCGAAGCTCTCGGCCGACGCGCTCCCCGCGCTGCTCGCGGCGGCGCCGACGCTGCCGGCCACGGCGTGCGCCGCGCTCTCCGAAAGCCTGGCGACGGTCTGGAAGGAACGGCGCGCGGCGCGCGGCGACTGGCGCTCGTTGAGCCTGCCGTACGCCCGCGCGATTGGCGCCGGGGCGGGTGATGCGTTGACTACATGCTCCCGCGGACGCTAATCAAGACACACCCATCATTCGATATTCGCGAATACAGAATAGACTGTCATAACATTTTGTATAATCAAGTATAGCATAGTATCGTTCGGCATTCGGGAATATCGAATGCTGCCTACAAACGCCACTATCCGTCCAGTTGATGTTCCGGTGCTCCTGTACCTCGCGGAGCATCCGGACGCTTCGTACGCGCGGGTCGCCGAGGGACTCGGCATCAGCACCAGCACGGCTCATGCCGCTCGTGCGCGACTCATTGCGAGCGGCTTGGCGCACCGCGTTGCGCACGCGAAAGCCGAGGTCGCCCGTGGCCCTCTGCTGGAGTTCCTCCAGTACGCTGTGCAGTACCTGTTCCCGGCGAAGTTCATCCCCAAGGCGCGGGGCGTTCCCACGGGATTGGCTGCTCCTGTCCTCGCGGACTTGAGCCAGGATTTCGAACTCCAGGACCTGATCGTCGCGGATGCGACGCTACAGGTGTGGCCGTCTCACGTGGGCTCCGTGGTGGGCGTTGGCGTCCTCCCGCTGATCGCGAATGCGCCGTCTATTGCCAGTCTCGATCCGTCGCTCTATCGCTGGCTCGCGTTGGTTGATGTGCTCCGCGGCGGCGACGTGCGCGCACGCGCCTTCGCACGACGCGTGCTCCCAAAACTCATCGCGGCGCTCCCGTGACGACTTCGACGCGCACGGCCGCCCTCGATCGCATCGTCGCCGATGCGTTGCCGACGCGTGTGCGGTCACTCCCTCGCGATCGACATCCGATCCCGCCGGACACGCCGGCCAGCCTCGCTGATGAGGCTGTGGCCGTGCTCGCGCGACTCTAGCGTTCGGCGACGGCGAAGACTACTTCTTCGCCAGAGCAAAGACGAAAGGTTGCTGGACAAGCTGGCGAACGGGCGTCCCGTGCAATTTGCCGGGAACGTAGCGCGCCGAGGCAATCGCGTCGCGTACAGCCGCCTCAAACGCCGCGACATCCCTTTCGGTTCCTGTGGTGGTCTTGACCGTGGCGTCACCGCCGGTGATGGAGCCCTTGAGGACCTTGAAACTCTCTGCCTCAACAGCCCCGTCAGTGCCGACGATGAACTGCGCCAGAATCGTGCCCTCGATGCCAGCCGCCTTCTGCGCGGCTGGATAGGTCGGGCGGCCGCTACCGGTGACCTGTTGCACCGGCTCATCAAGCTGATACTCGAAGTAGGATTGCGCAGGTCCTGTGGGCTGCACTGCCTGCGATGCCGCGCGCGCCTCACGGGCGACAGGCGCGGTGCCACCCCGGTTGAGAGCGGATGAGCACGCAGTGACAATCGCCGCCACGGCGATCAGAGAGAGAGCGGCCGCCAGAAGGTGTGAGTTCTTGGGACGAGTCGTGGTCATGGTCCGGATCCTCCGGGAGAGAAGCGAACGGGGTTCGGCAAGCATGGATGCGAGGCGCATTGACGGCTGCCGTTGGGCGAGCAGCATCAGGAGCCGGCCGTAGCGTGATGCATCATTCTCGGCCGTCAGCACCCGGGCGTCGCAGTCGAGCTCAATCGCAGCGCGCAGACGGTTTCGCATCCACCACACCGCCGGATGCCAGGGCATCAGCACCACCGCACATTCGGCGGCAAGCACCCAGCGCGGATCATGCGCACGGCAGTGTTCGCGCTCGTGCTGCAGGATGAGGCGACGCAGCGAGGGATCGACCTCCTCCAACCAGCGAGGCCAGAGTACATGCGGTTCAAGCCAGCCGACCACGGCGGGGCCGGCTGCGTCTGACAGAACGACTGGGGCGCCATCAATCACGGCCGGCATTCCGGTGCGCAGTGCGGCCGTGGCGGCGCGCGCGGCACGGATGAGGCGCACCAGCAAGACGAGCGAGGCAAGACCCCAGAGGATGGCGAGTCCACCCGCGAGCCACGGCCGGCTGTTCGCCACCGCGTTCGCCGTTTGCGCGACGATCGCAACCGCTGGTAACTGGATGGCCGCTGTCGCCGGCGACGACGACATCAACTGTCCGATGTTCGATTGAACGAGCGGCCATGCAGCCGTCGCGATCAAGGCGATCAGCCACGGCAGCCGCCGCGACGCACCGAGAAGCCAGCGCGCCTGTTCCGTCGCCCAGGCCGCCAGCGCAGCGAGCACCCCGAAGAACAGGAGAGACCAGATCAGAGCGATCATCAACGTGTCCCTCCCGTCTTGTCCTTGTCATTGCTGACGCGCCTGGCGAGGTCGCGCAGTGCGGCGGGCGTGAGCGCTTCCGTTTCGACCAGACGCGCGAGCAGCAGTTCGGGCGATCCCTGGAAGAGCCGAGCGAGCATGTGCGACAGTGCGCTCTTCTGCGCGGCGTGTTGCGCTACTCGCGGCGCGTACCGATGCGCGCGTCCCTCGACGGTGTGGGACAGGTATCTCTTGGCTTCGAGGTTCCGCAGGATCGTCAGGACGGTTGTGTAGGCCAGGTGCGCGGGGAGGCGTTCGCGCACTTCGCCGACGGTCCCCGACCCGATCTCCCACAGCACTGCCATCACGTCAAGTTCACGATCGCCAAGCGAATAGTCAGCCATGGTGTCTCCGGTATCTACTACGTGCGTAGTAGATACTACGAATCTCGGTCCCTTTTGTCAACTATCATCGTAGTAGGGAGCTTTGTTGCGCGATGATCCTCGGGTTGGTCGCCTCTTGTATTTTCGGGTTTTCTTCGGTAATTGTAGAACCCGTCTTCCGTATGGTGTGACCGTGTCCATTGCCGCCCTGCGTCAGCAACTCGCCGAGATCGTTGAAGGGGGGCGCCCCGCCATGCCGGGGCTGGCCACCGGAATGGCCGCGCTCGACGCGGCGCTTCCGGGCCACGGCCTCCCGCGCGGCCGGCTCACTGAAATCACCGGGGCGCCCGGCAGCGGGCGCACCACCGTCGCACGCCAGCTTGTCGCCGCCACGCTGCAGGCGGGATGGTGGGTGGCCTACGTGGACGCGGCCCGCACCCTCGCCCCGCGCGACTGGGCCGCGCTCGGCGCGCACGACAGCCTGTGGGTCGTGCGGCCTGACAACCCCGCGCGCGGCGCGTGGTGCGCCGACATACTGCTGCGCAGTGGCGCCTTTGGCCTCGTGGTGCTCGATGGGGCGCCGGCGTTGTCGCGTACGGTGGCGGTACGGCTGGTGCGCCTCGCGCGCTCGAGCGATGCGGCGTTCGTGCTGCTTGCTCCCGACGGCCAGCACGCGAGCGTGGCCGGCGCGCTGCAATTGCGCGTGCAGCGTGCATCGGCCAAGCGGCGATCCGAACCGCTCGACCTGACGGCGCGGTTGGAGGGGCCGTCTCGTACCGGTGGTGGTGCCGGTACCGGCGCCCCGGCGCGGCCTCAACCGCGCCGCCTGTTCATCACGATTGAAAAAGGTGGCCCGGCACAACGGGTGGAGGTGGAATGTGTCGGCGATGGAACGCGTCACGGAGCACCGCACGCAGCGCGTCGCGTGCGTGAGGATCCCCAGGTTCCCGATCGGCGCGGTGTGGCTCGACGCGGCGGAGAACGGCGCGCGCAGCGCGCCGCCGACAGCCGGCGGGCCGTCACCCAGCACGCCGAACGACAGCCCGGCGCCGGCCCCCCCGCACTGGGACGAACGACCGCTCGCCCTGCGTGACGGCCAGCGGCTGCGCGCCGTCACCGCGGCAGCGGCCCGGGCGCACGTGCGCGCCGGCATGACGGTCGCCGTGGCTCGTGGACGCTGCGCCGCGCTCGACGTGCGCGCCTGGGACGACGCCTGCGTGGCCCGCGAGATTGCGCGCACGAGCGCCGCTTTCCTGTCGGCGAGCCCGCAGGTGGCGCCGGCCGTCGGCATGCCGGGTACCTGGTGGATTGGCGCCTCGGGCTTTGACGGACTCGGCGGCGAACGCGCGCTCGCTGACACGCTGCGGCGCATGGCGCGGGTGTGGCATCCGGGAGCGCGCGTCGCTATTGCTGATTCGTGTGTGGCGGCACGGGCGGGCACTTGGAAGATGGAAGATGGTAGATGGCAGATGGTAGATGGTGGATCGCGCAATGACGATGACGAACACGCCGCCGTGCGTATCGTGCCGCCGGGTGATGACGCGGCTTTCCTCGCGCCGCTGGCGCTGGCGTTGATTCCCATGGACGCCGAGGTGCGCGAGGCACTTGTCGCACTGGGCCTTGGCACGTGCGGTGCGTTGGCGGCGCTGTCGAGCGGCGACGTGGAGCGGCGGTGGGGTGCGGCCGGTCTTTCGGCGTGGCGGCTCGCCCAAGGCATTGACCTGCGTCGTCCGGTGCTCGCGCCAAGCAGCCCGGCGCGGCAGGCGCACGCCGAGCTGGCACTGAGCACCACGAACGCCGAGCCTGTGCTCTTTCTCGTGCGCGGCGCGCTCGAACGGCTGATGGCCGACCTCGTGCGCGACGGCCGCGCCGCCGCCGCCGTGGCCATCACGCTGACGCTCGACGACGGGCGAGGCGCGCTCCCATCGGGCGGCATGCCGCACACGATCACGCGCGAGGTGCGCGCACCGCGCGCGCTGGCGCGCGTGTCGCCGTGGTTCGAGCGGTGCCGCGCGCTGCTCGACAGTTGGACGCTCACCGCGCCGGTGAGCGCGGTCACCGTGGTCATCACCGCCGTCGCGCCACTCGGCGCGGAGCAAGGCGACCTGCTGGCGCCCGCGTGGCGCGATCCCGCCGCCGCCGAGGCCGCGTTCGAGCGGCTGCGCAGCACGCTTGGCGCGCAGGGCGTGGTGCGGGCGGTGGCGGTTGATGCCTACTGTCCTGAACGCGAGGGCATTTGGGAGGGAGTCGAGACTGCGGATGGCCAGCAGCAGATGGTAGATGGTAGAGGGTGGATGGTAGATAGGACGAACGACCGCGCGGCCATTGCCTCATCTACCATCTACCATCCACCATCTACCATCTCTCTCCGTCTCCTCGAAACCCCAGAGCCCGTCGCCGTCATCGCCGCGCCACGCGGCGACCCTCGCACAATTGACTGGCGCGGCCGGCGCATTGCGATTGTGCGCGCACGCGGGCCGGAGCGGTTATCGGGGGCGTGGTGGACCGACACACCATTTGCGCGCGACTATTGGCGCTGCGAGAGCGACGAACTGGAACAGGAGTTCCTGCTCTATCGCGATGCGGCGGGGTGGAAGCTGCAGGGGTGGTATGATTGAGGCAGATGGTAGATGGTAGATGGTAGGTGATGCGCCGTATCTACTATCCACTCTCTACCCTCTACCATCTACCCTCCGCCATCACTTGGAAGGCCGCGCGAATCCTTCCCTCTGCATCACCCCCCACCCACGGTCGCCGCGCATCACCTTCCAGAAGGCGTGCAGGCGGTAGAAGACGGTGAGCTGGCGGTAGCCGAACCCTTCGACGACAGCGAAGAACAGCAGCCGCCACAGGTCGCTGCGCGCGTTGTAGCGGCGGAAGGTCAACTCCTCGAGCACGATGGCCCACAGCGAGAGCAGGATGCCATAGCCGACGGCCACCGCCAGGAACGCCAGCGCAAAGGGCGTGTTGATGGCGCCAAGAGAGAGGCCGAGAACGGCCCCGAGATAGCCGAGCACCTCGACGATAGGCGCGATCATCTCGCCAAACGCGAAGAACGGCAGCGCCACCATGCCGACGGCGCCGTATCGCGGATTGAACAGCAGGCGGCGCCGCTCCCACACCGTGCCGATGAGCCCGCGATGCCAGCGCTCGCGCTGGCGGTGCAGAATCTTGCGCGACGTGGGCACTTCGGTCCACGCGACCGGATCCGGAATGAACGGCATCGCCGCCTTGATGCTGTTCTCACGCAGGTATAGGTGCAGGCGCACGGCCAGGTCCATGTCTTCGGTGACATTGCCAGTTTGGTAGCCGCCGATGGCCAGCAGGTACTGCCGCGCGAACAGGCCGAACGCGCCGCTGATGATGAGATTGCCGCCGATGCGATTCCAGCCGAGTCGTCCGAACAGGAAGGCGCGCAGGTACTCCACGGTCTGGCAGCCGGCGAGCCAGCGCGTGTCAACGCGTGATTCAATTACACGACCCAACTCCACCTTGCAGGCGTTGACCACGCGAATGGTGCCGCCGATGGCCGCGATGTTACGTCCCAGCAGAAACGGGCGGGCGAGGCGCAGCAGCGCATCGGGCTCGATGAGCGTGTCGGCGTCGCAGGCGATGACGTACGGAAAGCGCGCGGCGTTGATGGCCGCGTTCAGCGAGTCGGCCTTGCCGCCGTTCTCCTTGTCGATGACGAGGAGCTTGGAGTGCGCCCGTGAGCGGTACACGGCGCGAATGTCGGCCGTGGGAATGATTCGCGGAAAGGCGGGCGGCACTTCGTACAGGTCATAGGCGCGCACCAGTTCTTCCATGGTGCCATCCTTCGACCCGTCATTGACGAGCACGACCTCGTGCCGCGGGTATTCGAGCGTCAGGAACGAGAGCACGCTCGAGGCGATCGTGACTTCCTCGTTGTATGCGGGCACGAGTACCGAGATTGGCGGCAGCGCATCGGTGGCAAGCACACGCGCGAGGTACTCGTCGTCCGCCAGCTGGAAATGTGTCCACAGCTCGGGAAACGAGAGCAGCAGCAGCAGGGCGTAGAAGGAGTTGAGCAACAGGAAGTAGACCAGGATGGTCCAGTCGAGCCAGACGAGGCCCTGCATCAGCGCGTGCATCATGCGTCAGCGAGCTCCAGCACGGCGCCGTCCGACAGCCCCGACGTCATCTCGGCCATCTCCCGCGCGTAGCGGTCAGACGACTGGCGCGCGAGTCGCAGCGCGGCGCGGCCCGGCTCACCAAGCAGCGCGAGCGCGAGGGCGGACCGGAACCGCACCCACCAGGCATGATCGGTGAGCCCGCGCACGAGCTGCGGTTGGGCAGCGGCGGCGCGCAGCACGCCGAGCGCCTGCGCAGCGGAGGCGCGTACGAAGTCCTGCGGATCATCCAGCAGAACGAGCACCGCTTCCACCGAAGCGGCGTGCGGGTAGCGGCGCAGGGCGCGCGCGGCCGGCGCGCGTACTTCGGAACTCGGATGCCGCACCAGCGCGGTGACCGCGGTGCGCAGCGACGGCAAGTCGAGCAGCTCGGCGAGCCCCAACCACGCCGCCAGATCGGAGGGCGGCGCATCCGAGGCGAGGCACGTGCGCAGCGGCTCCTCGACCAGTCGCCAGACGTGCTTGAGCGTGGTCGCCATGAACAAGCGCACGGCCAGCGTTTCCTCCGGGAAGCGTGACACGGCCAGGCGCACGAGGTCGGGATCGTCCACCGCGCCCAGCGCCTGCGCAGCAGCAAGCCGCACCGCCGGATGCTCGTCGCTGAGCAGCGGACGCAGCAGTTCGGCATCCCTCAGCGTGCCGGCAATGCCAAGAGCGCGCGCGGCGTCGAGGCGCCGCCACCACCGCCAGCTGTCGGCGCCAGCGATGGCCCAGGCGACCCACGGCTCGCGGCGGAGCGCCTCGCCGAAATCGGCGCGGTCTGAGTGCGACACGCGCGTATCGTGCAACTCCGCGGCGAACGCCAGCGCCGCGCCGTGCGGAAGGGAGCGCAGCGCGTCGGCGACGGCCTGCACGCTTCCGGAGCCCGCCAGCCACTTCGCTAGCGGCGCCTTGATGCGATCGCGCCCACCGCGCACATGGTCGGCGCGCCGTACCAACTGTTCGCGTCGCAACAGCACGAAGGTCGCGAGCATCAGCACGAAGACTACCTGGGCCACGGCGATGACGCCGAGCAGGACGAGGAGGCTCACCCGCCGCTCCGCGGCTGCCGCACCCAGCGCGGCAGCTTGGCCCTGAGTACGCGCAGGCTCACGGGTTTCACGAGGTAGTCGGTGGCGCCGGCGCGCAGCGCGCGCACCTGGTCGGCGTCGCTGCCGTGCACGCTCAGGAAGACGACGACGTAGTCATGCGGACGCTCGATGCGCAGCCGCTCATGCACCGCATGGCCATCAATCCCCGGCAAATCGAGATCGAGCAGAATGAGCGGTTTCTGCGACCCGACTTTCAGGGTGCGCAAGGCCGCAAGCGCCTCGGGGCCGGTGCGCAGCACGCGGAACGAGTACCCCGCCTCGTGCAGCACATACTCCAGCAAGTCGGAAAACGCCTCGTCGTCTTCGACGATGACCACATCGGGGGCGCGTGTGGAGTCGGCGGCAGTCCAGCCGCGGCTCGTCTTGCCGTCGCTGATGGCCGCCGCGACCGCGTCCGCAGCAGCTTGCCACAGGTCCTCCGCGTGTGGCGCGCCGACGGTTGCCGCGTCGGCAAACCCGATGACCCATGCCGGATCGTCCGGTTCGTCGGCGCGCAGCGTCTCCAGGGTGCACAGCAGTTCGTGGTACCCGCCGTGCATCGTCACCACCAGCGAAGTGCCGTCGAAGTGCGCGAGGGCGGCGCCGGACCCGCGAAGCACGCGCGCGATGTGTGCGCAGGTTTTGGGCCACCGCCCCTCGTCGGCGGAGTCGAGCAGTTTGATCGCCACCGCGTTAACGACACCACCTTGCCGCCGCATGGCGCCGAACAGTTGTTCTGCCTGGCGCAGGCCCACCTCACGCTCGGCCAGCCCGGTGGCCGGATTGAGTCCGTGCGCCAGCCGGTTCTGCCGCACCTGCTCGACACGGGCCAGCAACTGCGTCCGCAGCTCAGTCGGCGCCACTGGCTTGGAGAGGAATCCGTCGGCCCCCGCGATCGTGGCCTCCTCGCGCACCTCGCGGCTCGAGTCGCTGGAGAAGAGGACTACCGGCAACTCGGCCCATTCGGGATCGGCGCGCAATCGCCGCGTGAGCGCAAAACCCGTCGTGCCCGGCAACTGCACGTCCATCAGCAGCACCGTGGGCCGTTCGTTGTCGAGCGTCTCGAACAGCCGGTTCGGATCCTCCAGCGTGACGGTACGGAGCCCGGCCTCTTCGCAGATGGCTTTCGACAGCAGCAGGATCATCGGGTCGTCATCGAGCACGACCACCGAGCCGCCAAACATCGACGTTTGGTGCGCCATCCGCTCGATGATGACAGCGAGGTCGTCGGAGGTGACGTTCTCGTCGACGACCGTCACCGCGCCGAAGGAACGGCCGGGCATCGTGATCGTGTGGCGCGAGCCCGCGAGGAGCACGAGCGGCAATCCGTCTGGCATTTGCAGCGATCGACCCACGTCGGCGAGCGCCACCACGGCGTACGGGCGTTCGCGTTGGCGAATGCGCTCGTGGAACGCGGCCTGACTCATGGCGGAGAAGCGCACGCCGGCGGTTGGCGCAAGCCGGCTCCACTCGGCTACGCGGTCCCGCGGCGGGTCCACACACCAGACTTCGCGTTCGAGGCCCGCGGGCAGCTCTTTGCCGCCAACGCCGAACAGCGGCTGCAGCGAATCGGCGAACCGGCGCACGTGGGCGGCGCGATCCTCGGGTTCGAGCGTTGGATCGACAGACCACTTGGCCGCCCGCTGTTCGAGACGTCCAACGAGGTCGCTCGCGTCATGAAAGCCGTACGAACCGGACGAGCCACGCAGGCGATGCAGGTCGCGGCGCAGGGCATCGAGCACCTGCGCGTCAGCAGGATCTGCCGCCAGTTGCGTGGCGTATTGGCGCAGGCGCTCCAGCGCTGCATGCGCCGAGGCCAGGAATCGGTCGCGCAGGGCGTTGGATGGACCTGTCATGGCACCCGCAGGAGCCGTGCGCGCAGCGTGGACGAACGACCGAACGCGACCGAATGAGCATTCATGCGCTAGAAGGTAAGCTTGAGGCCGCCGGTTACTGTGGTGCCCTTGCGCGTATTCGCCGGTGTCAGCTTCTCGGCGTCGTGGCCGAGCGACCACGTGGCCAGCAGGCGCGACGTGAGCCCCGTGGATCCGTTCAGCGATACCGACAGTGCGTTTGTGCGGCCGACGGCATCGGGCGTCACGCGATCGGTGGGACTGCTACCATAGCTGGCCGCGGCGCCTACCCAGTGCTCACCATCCTCGAAGTAGCGGCGCGCCGTGAGCCCGGCGGAGGCGGAGAGCCCTCCTTCCTTGGAACGCACGAATGGCCGCAGCGAGAACCAGTAGTTGCCGATGTACTTGCCGATGGCTCCAGTGAAGAGTGTGACCGGCGAACCACCGAATCGCAGCTGCCGGAAGCCGACCGATGCCTCCCATGCCCCCGGCAGCGACGTGAACACCTCACCGCCAGCGCGCCATTCGGGGAAGATGGTGGCGCCGCTGTAGCCGGCATTCAGGTACAGGTAGACGTTCTGATTGACGCGCGGGTAGGCGTCGACTTCCACCTGCACGCCGTTGGTCGCGAAGCGATTGGCATGGTTTACGCGCGCAATCAGCGATCCTGCGCTCGAGCGTCGCGCGAGCGACACCGAGGCGAGCGTCCACGGATCGGTGGTGCCCGAAAACGAGACGTAGCTGATGTCGGCGGCAGCGACAAAGGTCGTGGCCTCGGTCTTTCGCGCGGCGGTGGCATCCTGCGCGCCCGCCATGGTGGGCGCGGCGGTGGCCAGCACGCAGAGCACCCCCGCGCCGCGCGGAAACCAGGAATTGCCGTGGTTCATACTCGCAAGTTAGGCCTGCCCAGTGGCGCCCGATAGACGGCGCCGCTACGCGTAGACCGACGACGAAAACGATGAGCAGCAGCGGATACAGCGGCATTGAAAACGCCGTCGGCGGATTGAGCACCAGCGGTGTGCCGCGCACGAAGTATGGGCTGGCAGGTTCTTGTACTTCGGTATTTATTCGGTATATTCACTCATTAGATAGTGCTCGCCAGGTCCGGCGTGCGAGCTGCCCTGCCCCTCCACCAGTTGCCCTGCCCACGGCCCGTGTACGCCGAGTTGCACTGCCATTCCACGTTCTCGCTGCTCGACGGCGCTTCCGACCCGGAGCGTCTCGTGGAACGCGCGGTGGAACTGGGGCTCCCCGCCATGGCGCTCACCGACCACGATGATCTGGGCGGTGCGGTGCGGTTTGCCACGGCGGCGAAGGCGGCGGGGCTTGCGGGGATTATTGGCGTTGAGCTTACGGTGGAGGCAGGGGCAGGCGTTCCTTCCGGCGTTGCGGCCGCAGGACCGCGCAGCGGTCCGAGAGCATCGCCGGAAGGAATGCCTGCTCCTGCCCTCTCTCACCTGGTTCTCCTCGCCGAGTCCCGCGACGGCTACGCCAACCTTTCGTCGCTCGTCACACGTGCGCGCATGGACCACCCGCGTGGAACGCCGCAGGTGTCGCTCGACACGCTCGCCCGGCATGCGGAAGGGCTCTATGCCCTGACCGGCTGTGCGCGCGGTGCCGTGCCGCAGGCGCTGCTGCGCAACGGACGCGATGCGGGGTGCGAGGCGCTGGCCACGCTGCTCGACATCTTCGGCCGGCGCGTATCGGTTGAGGTGTGGGATCACGCCGTGCCCGAGGAACGCGAACTCGCACGCGAACTCATCGCCGTGGCGCACGCGCTCGACGTGCCATGGGTAGTAACCAACGACGCGCACTACGCGCGCGCCGCGCAGCGGCTCGCGCACGACGTGCTCTGCGCGTTGCGCCACGGCGCAACGCTCGAGGCCATGGGCACGCACCTGCGCCCCAACGGCGAGTGGTACCTCAAGGGCCACGCGCAGATGCGCCGCCGCTGGCAGGACGACGACGCGGGCATCAGGCAGACGCTCGCCATCGCTGAGCGGTGCGCGTTCCGGTTGTCCGATCTCAAACCGCGCCTGCCACACTTTCCCCTGCCGCCCGGGGTGAGCGAAGACGAATACCTTGCGCGTCTTGTGGAGGGCGGCGCCGAGGAGCGCTGGGGATGGCGGCGCACGGCGCGGCACGATAAGCAACTGGCGCACGAGCTCGCACTCATCGCCAAGCTCGGCCTCGCGGGATACTTCCTGATCGTCTGGGACATCGTGCGCTTCGCGCGGCGTGACGGGGTCCTGTGCCAGGGGCGCGGCTCAGCGGCCAACAGCGCGGTGTGCTACTGCCTCGGCATCACGGCGGTGGACCCCATCAAGCTCGAACTGCTGTTCGAGCGGTTTCTCAGCGAGGAGCGCACCGAGGCGCCCGACATTGACATTGACTTCGCGCATCGCGATCGCGAGCGCGTGCTGCAGTACGTCTACGAGCGCTACGGCCGCGAGCACGCGGCGATGGTGTGCGAACACATCACCTGGCGCGGGCGCAGCGCGGTGCGCGACGCGGCGCGTGTGCTCGGCTTCGCGCCGGAGCAGGCGGAGGAGCTGGCGCTCACAGCCGATCGGTTTTCGGCGAAGCGGACGGCGGAAGCCTTGCGGCAGATGGCGGAGGCGTCAGCGGGGGATCCGATCCGCGATGCTCTCGGACCGCTGCGCGGTCCTGCGGCCGCATCGCGGATCGGCCCCCCCGCTTCCGCATCACAGGCTGGCGCGGCATCGCCGGCCGCCGATCCGTTCGCGCCGGAAATCGTAGACGTGCTCGGTCCCGCCAACTACCACAAGCACGCCGGCGTTCCGAGCGTCGCCGACCGTCTCGGCATGCAGTTCATGCCGGGCACACAGGCGTACCAGCGCATGCGGGAGGAGCGCGAGGCGCATCGCACGGTGACGGCAGGAGCGGCGGTGGCCGATGTTCCGTCGGGTGATGCGGCCGCAGGACCGCGCAGCGGTCCGAGAGCATCGCCCGGCGGAATATCGTCCGCCGCTGAACCGTACAGCGACCCGAGAGCCTCGCGGGACGGGATATCGGCGCCCGCCACCGCACAGACAAAGCACGTGCTGGCCGACATCGTCGAACAGCTCGCCGAGGCCCCGCGCCATCGCGGTATCCACGTTGGCGGCTTTGTGCTCACCGAGCAGCCGCTCCGCACCATCGTCCCCATCGAACCGGCTGCAATGGAAGGGCGCACGGTGATCCAGTGGGAAAAGGACGACCTCGATCCCGTGGGCCTCGTGAAAATTGACCTGCTGGGCCTCGGCATGCTCACGCTGCTGCAGGACTGCATCAAGTACGTGCGCGCCACGCGCGGCGTGACCATTGAGCTCTCGCAACTCGACACGCGCGACCAGGCGGTATACGACGACCTCTGCAACGCCGACACGGTGGGTGTCTTCCAGGTGGAAAGCCGGGCGCAGATGAACACCCTGCCGCGGCTCAAGCCGCGCTGCTTCTACGATCTCGTCGTCGAGGTGGCGCTCATCCGCCCGGGACCCATCCAGGGCGAGATGGTGCATCCCTACCTGCGGCGCCGCGCCGGTGAGGAGCAGGTTACCTATCCGCACCCGTCGCTCGAGCCGGTCCTCAAGCGCACGCTCGGCGTGCCGCTCTTTCAGGAACAGGGGATGCAGGTGGCCATCGTCGCTGCGGGGTTCACGCCGGGTGAAGCCGACGTGCTGCGCAAGGCGATGGGGCACAAGCGCAGCCACGAACGCATGGCCGCCATCTGCGAGAAGATGATTGCCGGCATGAAGGCCAATGGCATCGCCGACGACGTGGCACAGCGCATCTACCAGCAGATCAACGCCTTCGCCGACTACGGCTTTCCGGAGAGCCACGCCGCGAGTTTTGCGCTCATTGTCTACGCGAGCGCCTATCTGCGGCACTACTACGCCGCCGAATATTTGTGCGCGATCCTCAACGCGCAGCCGATGGGGTTCTACAGCGAGGGGACGCTGGTGGAGGACGCCAAGCGGCACGGCGTGCGGGTGCTGCCCCCGGACGTGACACGAAGCGGATGGGACCACCAGATGATATGCGCCGACGGCAAGCTGGTGAGGCCAAAAGACGGAGTGGTGTTTGTAGGCGCAGAGAGACAACAGAGAGACAACAGAGAGACAACAGAGAAACAACAGGCACGCGATCTCCCATCTCCCACCTCCCATCTCCCATCTGCCCCGCAGGTCCGCCTTGGGCTGCGATCCATCCGCGGGCTGGGCCCCGACGCGCGTGAGCGCATCGGACGGGCGCGCGCGGGCGGCGCATTCCGGTCCATTGACGACCTGGTGCAGCGCACGCGGCTCGACCGCCGCGCGCTGCGTCTGCTCGCCGAGTCGGGAGCGCTCGACGCGTTTGTGCGCAATGAACCGGTGGCGCGGCGGCGGCGCGTGGCGCTGTGGAAGGTGCTCGAGGCGCAGCGCGGGAGCGGCGGGCCGCTGGCGCTTTTCCCCGAGGTGGACGTGCCAAGGACGCTCCCCGCCTATACCGCCCCGCAACTGACCGAGGCCGACTACCGGCTTACCGGCGTGTCGCTGCACGGGCATCCCATGCGCCACCTGCGCGCCCTGCTGAAGCTCAATGACATCGCCACGGCCAAGGCGTTGCACAACGACGGGCGCGACGGCGCACCCGTGGGCATGGCGGGGCTCGTCATCTGCCGCCAGCGCCCGGGAACGGCCAAGGGGTTCGTCTTCCTCACGCTCGAGGACGAGACGGGAATGGTGAACGTCGTCGTGACGCCGCAGGCCTTTGAACGGCAGGCACTGCTGATCTCGCGCACGCCGCTGCTGCTCGTGCGCGGCGTCCTGCAGGTGGAGCAGCGTGTGGTCAACATTCGCGCGCGCGAGTTCTTTCCGCTCGAGGGCACCATTGAGGCGCGGTCGAGCGACTATCGCTGAGACGGAGCAGCGTGCGACGGTCGCTGGCGCAGGAGCGCTTCCAAAATCGCATACTGGACTCCACATTACGAATCACTCTTCTGTCGGCCTCCATATGACGATGCCCCCCAATGGATTGGCGCAGGCCACACTGGCCGGCGGCTGTTTCTGGTGCCTCGAAGCAACCTTCGAGCGGCTGCGCGGCGTCGACGCCGTGAAGAGCGGATACGGCGGCGGCGCTCGGCCGAACCCGACGTACGCACAGATCTGCACCGGCGATACGGGCCACGCCGAGGTGGTGCAGGTCACGTACGACCCGCGCGAGATATCGTACCGCGACCTACTTGAGGTCTTCTTCACGATCCACGACCCCACGCAGCTCAACCGACAGGGACCCGACGTCGGCACGCAGTACCGTTCGGCCATCTTCCCGCATACGCCGGAACAGGCGGCCGAGGCGCTTGCGGTGATCGAGGCGCTCAAGGGCGACGGTGTCTACGACCTGCCGATCGTGACAACCATTGAGCCGGACGCGACGTTCTGGCCGGCGGAAGCGAACCATGACCGCTATTACCGGCGGCATCCGTTCCAGCCGTACTGCCTGGCGGTGATTGCGCCCAAGGTCGCCAAGCTGCGCGCTAAGCACGCCGACAAGCTGCGGGACTGAGTAGACGGCGCGGCGCGCGCCCGCATGGTCGCCGGTCGCATGCCGCGGCGGTAGATTCGCCACACGCATTCTGACAGGAGAGACGCACGATGTATCGTTCGCTCGACGACTTCGCCGCGGCGTGGCACCAGGAGACCGCCAGTACGCTCAAGGTGCTGCGACGCCTCACCGACGCGTCGCTGGCGCAGCCGGTCGTGACCGGCGGACGCACCCTCGGCTTCCTCGCGTGGCACATCACGTGCTCGCTCACCGAGATGGGCACGCACGCAGCCCTGAGCGTGGAAGGTCCGACGGAGAAGACCCACCCCGCCGTGCCCGACCACGCGGCGGACATCGCGGCGCAGTACGAGCGCTCCGCCGCATCGCTGCTGGCCGTCGTGCGGGCCGCGTGGACCGACGCCCAACTCGGCGACAAGATTCCGATGTACGGCGAGGAGTGGCCCAAGGGGCTTGTGCTCGCCATTCTGCTCAACCATCAGTGGCATCATCGCGGCCAGATGACGGTGCTGATGCGACAGGCGGGGGTGCCGGTGCCCGGTGTGTGCGGACCGTCGCGTGAGGAGTGGGCGGCGATTGGCATGGCCCCGCTGCCGTGACCTGCTGATGTCCGAACAGCGCACCGCGCCGCTGCGCGTCCTCGCCGGCGCGGCGTTTCTGATGGCGACGTCGGCCGTCGGGCCGGGCTTCCTCACGCAGACTGCGGTGTTCACGCAGCAACTGGGCGCGAGTTTCGGTTTCGCCATCCTGCTCTCGGTGCTGTTCGACCTCGGCGCGCAACTCAATATCTGGCGCGTGCTCGTCGTGAGCGGACGGCGCGCGCAGGACGTGGCGAACCTCGTAGTGCCCGGTTTCGGCCATGCGCTCGCCTTTCTCGTCGTGCTTGGCGGGCTCGCCTTCAACGTGGGCAATGTCGCCGGCGCCGGCCTCGGCCTCAACGTCATGTTCGGGCTCGACGTGCGCACGGGCGCTGTGCTCAGCGCCGCCCTTGCCATCACGATCTTCGTCGTGAAGGAGGCGGGGCGTGCCATGGACCGCTTCACCATGGCGCTTGGGTTCGTGATGATCGCGCTGGCGTCGTACGTGGCTGTGGCCGCGGCGCCGCCACTGGGCGAGGCGGTGCTCCGCAGCGTTGTCCCCGAGCGTGTCTCTGCGTTGAGCATCGTCACCATCGTGGGAGGCACGGTGGGCGGCTACATCACGTTTGCGGGCGCGCACCGGCTGCTCGACGCCGGGCTCTCCGGCCCCGGTTCCCTGCGCGCGGTCACGCGATCGGCCACGAGCGCCATCCTGCTCGCGTCGCTGATGCGCGTAGTTCTCTTTCTTGGCGCGCTGGGCGTGGTTTCGCAGGGCATACAGCTCGACCCGCAGAACCCGCCGGCTTCGGTCTTCCGGTTCGCGGCCGGCGAAGCGGGGTACAAGGTCTTTGGCGTCGTCATGTGGTCGGCGGCGATTACATCAGTGGTCGGCTCGGCTTATACCTCGGTGTCGTTCCTGCGCGGGTTGCTGCCGCGGATGGAACACCGCTGGTCGTGGCTCGTCATCGGGTTCATCGTGCTGTCCACAGCGGTCTTCGTAACGGTCGGACGCCCGGTGAAGGTGCTGGTCCTCGTGGGCGCGCTGAATGGGCTCATCCTCCCGCTCTCGCTGGGCACGATGCTCGTGGCCGCCAGCCGGCGCTCGGTGGTGGGCGACTACCGGCACCCATGGGCGCTCACACTCGGCGGCGCCGCTGTGGCATTTGCCATGGCGTGGCTGAGCGCGCAGACGCTGGCGCGCGACCTTCCGGCGCTTCTGCGATGATGGCGCGCCTGCCTCGCATGAGGATTCCCCCGCCGCAGGACTGGTTTCTCCTCGGCCGACCCGCGGGCGAGTGGCTGTACCTAGCCGCGATGTCCGCAATCGGCGCCAGGGTTCTGCGGGACGCGCTGCGCAGCACTGCAACCAGCACGCTCGAAGGGAACTTCATCGCCGGGCAGGCTGTGCTCGGCGCGTTGGCGCTTGGCGTTGTCGTCTCGACGATCGCGGGAAGGCGCCTAGGCCTGCGCCTGCTTTGGCTCTGGCTCGTTGCCGTCTGCCTCACGGCCGCGCTGCTCACCGGTGGCATCAGAGGCGCGCCGCTGGTTGACCTCGTTCTCGTGCTGATCGGCGTGGCCTTCGGAGGTAGCGCCGTGGTGTGGTACGGCCGGCGACGCCTGCACGCCGCCATCACGCGTCGGATGTGGCCCGAGGTGCTCGCCGAGCACGCGGCGGCGGCCAATGAGTTCGCGGCGACGATCGGTGAGCTGAGTCTCGCGCAGTGGACCGCGCGGCGCGAAGCCGAGGCGTGGTCCCCGGCGGAAATCACCGATCATCTCGCCCGCACGTATTCGCAGTATGCGGGCGAAGCGCGCGGCAAGAACCCGCTGCGCATCCGACTGCGTCTTCCGTGGTTGTTGCTGGCGCGCGCTTTCCTGAAGGCCCGCCTGCTCCGGGGCGTGCCGTTCCCCAAGGCCAAGGCGCCGCGGTCGCTGCGCCCGGGCACAGGCCCCGAGACGCCCACCGACGGTGTTGCGCTGTTCCGCGCCACGGGCACGGCATGTGTGCGCGACCTCGGCCTTCTCGCGGAACGCCGGCCGTACCGCCAGCTCGTGCACCCGTACCTTGGCCGGCTGCCGCTCTACGACATCGTACGGTTCGCGGCCCACCACGTTCGCCATCACCACCGGCAGGTGCTCTCGGCCATTCAGTCGCCGCCGGCAGCGGGAGGAACCAATGACGTCACGCCGTGACGCAGTGAAGTCCCTGGCCGCACTCGCGGCCGCCGGCCTCATTCCGCACTCTGCGCGCGCAGACCGTGCAACGCCGCGGTCGTTGAATGCCATCGAGCGCATCGGCCTCCAGCTGTACACGGTGCGCAGCCTGATGCGCACGGACATGCCGGGCACGCTCACTGCGGTCGCGGCCCTCGGCTATCGCGAGGTCGAGTTCGCGGGCTACTTCGGCCGCACCCCGGCGGAGGTGCGTGCCCTGCTCGACGCCAACGGACTCGCGGCGCCATCCGTGCATCTCGGACTCGATGAGCTCCGTGATCGGTTCGACAGCGTCGCCGAGACCGCGCACGCGGTGGGCCACCGGTACGTGACGGTCCCCTCGCTCGACATGCGTGCCCTGAAGACAGCCGACGATTGGCGGAAGATGGCGGACGTGTTCAACGCGCTTGGCCGGCGTGCGCAAGCGGCGGGTTTTCGCTTCGCCTTTCACAATCACGCGGTCGAGTTCATTCAGGTGGATGGCGTGATTCCGATGGACCTGCTGATCGCCGGCACCGATCCGTCCCTCGTGACGTTCGAGCTCGATCTCTTCTGGGCATGGAAGGCCGGACAGGACCCGCGTGTCTTGTTTGACAAGCACCCCGGCCGCTTCGAGATGGTGCACGTGAAGGACGCCACGGCCGCGCCGGCACGCGAGATGACCGACGTCGGATCGGGCACCATGGACTGGAAGCGCATCTTCGCCGCGCACAAGACGGCCGGAATCCGCCACTACTTTGTAGAACACGACAACCCGGCCGACCCGATGCTGAGCCTCCGGCGATCGGCCGACTATCTCAAGACGCTGCGATTCTAGGCTGCGCCCGAGGGCGGCGGCGCTACTCCAGCGCCGTCTCCAGGTGTTCGCACAGCGTCTTGAGCACCTTCACGCGTGCGTGGTACTTGTCGTTTGCCTCCACCAGGGTCCACGGCGCCTTCGCGCTCGACGTGCGCGCCACCATGTCGCACACCGCGTCGCTGTACGCGTCCCACTTCTTGCGGTTCCGCCAGTCTTCTTCGGTGATCTTGAACGTCTTGAAGCTCACCTGCTCGCGTTCCTTGAAGCGCCGTAACTGCTCGTTCTTGGAGATCGCCAACCAGAACTTGGCCATCACGACGCCGTGGCTCGAGACTTCTTCCTCGAAGTCGTTGATCTCGCCATAGGCGCGCTCCCAGTCGTACGGCGAGCAGAAGCCCTCGACCCGCTCCACAAGCACCCGCCCATACCACGACCGGTCGAAGATGGTGATGTGGCCGTTGCGCGGCAGCTGGCGCCAGAAGCGCCATAGGTACGGATGAGCCTTCTCCTCATCGGTCGGCGCCGCGATGGGCACCACGCGAACCACGCGCGCGTCCACGGCGCCAGTGACGCGGCGAATGGTCCCTCCCTTGCCCGCAGCGTCGTTGCCCTCGAAGACCACCACCGCCGAGCGGTCGCGGAACCGCTTGTGGCGCGCGAGCAGCGCCAGCTTGCCCTGCCACTTCTCGAGTTCCTTCTCGTACCTGGCCTTCGACATCTTCTTCGTGAGGTCGAGCTCGCTCAGCAGCGTGCGCCGCGCATCCACTTCGGGCGCGTCGCTGGGGCGCGCCGGTATCGGGCGCGCCGCCTTGGGCGCGGCGAGCCGCGCGTTCAGCGCACGCAGCAGCTCCTCGGCCACAAAGAGCTCGCGATACCGGCGGTCCATGCCCTCGACGACGAGCCAAGGCGCCAGCGCGGTGGAAGTGTGTCGCAACGTTCGTTCCGACACCTCGCGGAACCGGTCGTACTTCTCGAAGTAATCCTCATCCATGCCGGTCACGCGCCAGCGCGTGTGCGGGTCCTTCTTGAGCTCCTTGATGCGTTTGCGCTGCGCGCTCTTGGAGAGATGGAACCAGAACTTCAGCACGAGCGCGCCTTCCTCGGAGAGCATGCGCTCGAAGCGCACGATCTCATCTATGCGCTTGTCCAGCTTGGCCCAGCGCACGCGGCCCTTGGCGAGCGACGCCTGCAGGATGGGCCACGTGTACCACGAGCCGAAGAAGACGCCGATTTTTCCCCTGGGCGGGAGCGAGCGCCAGAAGCGCCACATGCGCGGGCGTTCGAGCTCCTCGTCGGAGGGTTCGCCCATGCCGTTGACTTCGACGTGCCGCGGATCGAGCCACGAGGTCAACGCGTTGACCGTTTCACCGCGTCCGCCGCCCTCCACGCCGCCAACGAGCAGTATCACGGGGAACGCTTTCTGGTCCTTGAGCGCGAACTGCGCCTCGAGCAATTCGGAGCGCAGCGTCGGCACGCGCGTGTCGTACGTCCCCTTGTCTATGGCATGGCCCAGCTCGGCATCTTCAAACATGGCGCCTCCTGCGTCATAACCAACATGGCGATTCGAGCGGCGTCGCTCAACCAGGGGCGCGCTGGCGAACGGGCGCGCCGCGCGGCATTTTCGCCAGATGCAAACCCAACCGAAGCGACTCGAATATGATGTCGTCATCGTCGGCTCCGGCGCGGGCGGCGGCGTGGCCGCCCATGTACTCGTGGAAGCCGGGGCCAACGTCCTCATGCTGGAGGCCGGCGGTTGGTGGGACAACACCCTGGACTCGACGATGCTCAAGATGCCGTACGATTCGCCGCGCCGCGGCGCGGGTACGGCGGACCGGCCGTTCGGTGAGTTCGACGCCTGTATCGGCGGCTGGCAGATCCCGGACGAACCCTACACGCTGGCGCCGGGGACGAAGTTCGACTGGTGGCGGGCGCGCATGCTCGGCGGCCGCACCAATCACTGGGGACGCATCTCGCTGCGCTTCGGCCCCGACGACTTCCGGCGAAAGAGCATCGACGGGCTGGGCGACGACTGGCCGATCGCGTACAAGGACGTCGCGCCGTACTACGACAGGGTTGACCGGCTGGTCGGCATCTTCGGTTCGCAGGAGAACCTCCCGAACCATCCTGACAGCATCTTCCAGCCGGCGCCGCGGCCGCGGTGCCACGAACTGCTCGTCAAGCAGGCGGCGGATCGCATGGGGATCTGGTGCATTCCCGCCCGGCTCTCGATCATCACAAAGGCGCTCAACGGCCGCGTGCCGTGCCACTATTGCGCGAACTGCAATCGCGGTTGCATGACCAATTCCAACTTCACGTCGGGGAACGTGCTCATTTTCCCGGCAGCGAAGACGGGGCGCCTCTCCATCATTACCAACGCGATGGCGCGCGAGGTGACGGTGGACGCCAAGGGCAACGCCACCGGCGTGAGCTACATCGACAAGCCGACGGGCAAGGACATGCACGTGAAGGGGCGGATCATCGTGCTCGCCGCCAGTTCATGTGAGACCTCGCGCATCATGCTGAACAGCAAGTCGCCGCGCTTTCCCAACGGTATCGGCAACCAGAGCGGCATCGTGGGCAAGTACCTCACCGACAGCACTGGCACCGATGTCGGCGGTTTCATTCCGAAGCTGACCGATCGCGTCAGGCACAACTGCGATGGTGTGGGCGGCGGCCACATCTACATGCCGTGGTGGCTCGACAACAAGAAACTCGACTTCCCGCGCGGCTACCACATCGAGGTGTGGGGCGGGATGGGCCAGCCGAGTTACGGCTTCATGGGCGGCATCGAGAACTATCCGAACTTCTCCGGCTACGGCGCCGGACTGAAGGAAGACTACCGCCGCTTCTGGGGTTCGACCGTCGGCTTCTCCGGCCGCGGCGAGATGGTCCCCAACGCCGACAGCTACTGCGAGATTGACCCCGCCAAGAAGGACAAGTGGGGGATCCCGGTGCTCAAGTTCCACTGGAAGTGGAGCGACCACGAGCACAAGCAGGTGAAGCACATGCAGGAGACGTTCCGCAAGCTCATCGCCGAGATGGGCGGCGAGGTGTGGAGCGCCATGCCCGGCAAGGACAAGGGCTACGGCATCTCCAACGGCGGACAGATCATCCACGAGATCGGCACGGTGCGCATGGGCAACAGCGCCGCGACGTCGGCGGTCAACGCACACCAGCAGGCGTGGAACTGCAAGAACCTCTTTGTCGCCGATGGCGGGCCGTTCGTGAGCCAGGCCGACAAGAACCCGACGTGGACCATCATGGCGCTCGCGTGGCGGGCGGCCGACTACATCGTGCAGCAGCGGAAGGCGGGGGCGCTATGAGGCAGACGGCAGACGGCGGACGGCAGACGGCAGACCGCGCACTACCAGTGGTCGCTGACACGCCCGTAGATGAATCGCCGACCATGGATCGCCGCGACGTCATGAAGCTGCTCGGCGCGGCGTCGCTGGCCGCAATTGGCCTCGCCGCGCCTGATGTCGCGCGCGCGGCGGAATACGCGCGCGCCGCGCTGCAGCAGGGGGCGTCGGCGTACAAGCCGGTCTTCTTCACCAAGGGCGAGTGGCCGATGGTGCGCGTGCTGTCCGACCTGGTGATCCCGAAGGACGCACGGTCGGGAAGCGCCACGGATGCGGGCGTGCCTGAGTTCATGGACTTCATCATGACGGAGTTCAAGGGGAACCAGCAGTGGATGCGCGACGGCCTCGCGTGGCTGAACAGCGAATGCACGAAGCGCTTCCAGCGAGGCTTCGTGGCGTGCTCGCCGGAACAGCAGAAGCAGGTGCTGAACGACATCGCGTTCCCGAAGAAGGCCTCGGCGGCGCTCAAGCCGGGGGTTGAGTTCTTCACGCGTTTCCGCGACATGACCGCGAGTGGGTTCTGGACCAGCCGCATCGGATACCGGGACATTGGCTATGTGGGAAACACGATCGTCCCGGTCTGGGAAGGCTGCCCGGAACCGCAGCTCAAGAAGCTCGGCGTCTCGTACAAGATGTCCATGCGCGCCGTGCGCCGGCGATGAGCCACGTCATGCGCTGACGGGTAGCCACTTCATTCGCCGGCGACAATTACCACGCACTTTGCACACACCCTGTACCCTTCCCCCGCACCCAACGCACTCATGCCACGCCTCGGTGTCGGTTTCATCGGATCCGGCTTCAACGCGCGTTTCCACATGCAGGGCTGGGTGGGCGTTCGCGACGCTGACATCCTCGGCGTTTGGAGCCCGGACGACGAGGGTGCAAAATCGGCCGCGGCGTACTGCCGTTCACTGCGCGTCGGCGACTGCAAGCCATACCGCAGCATCGCGCAGATGGTGGCAGACCCCGCCATTGACGCCATCTGGCTCAGCGGCCCCAACCACGCGCGCATCGAGAACGTCGAAGAGATCGTTGACACTATCAAGCGCGGCAAAGGCGAGCTGAAGGGCATCGCCTGCGAAAAACCGCTGGCGCGCAACGTGGCCGAGGCGAAGCGGGTCAAGCAGCTCGTGGACTCGGTGGGGCTCAAGACTGGGTACCTCGAGAACCAGGTGTTCGCCCCGCACGTCGAGGCGGGCAAGAAGCTGCTTTGGGCGCGCGGCGCGGCGACGACGGGGCGGCCGTATCTCGCCCGTGCTGCTGAAGAGCACAGCGGCCCGCACAGCCCGTGGTTCTGGATGGGGCAACTGCAGGGCGGCGGCGTCCTCAACGACATGATGTGCCACTCGGCGCTCGTCGTGCGGCACCTGCTCACGCGTCCGGGCGAGCCACTCAGCACCGTGAAGCCGGTGCGCGTCACCGGCAATATTGCGTCGCTCAAGTGGTCGCGCCCCGCATACGTGAAGAAGCTCAAGCGGATGATGGGCGCGCAGGTGGACTATGCCAAGGCGCCATCCGAGGATTTTGCTTCGCTCACGATCGAGTTCGAGACCGCCGAAGGACACACGGTGATCGGCGAGGCTTCCACCTCGTGGAGTTTCGTCGGCGCTGGCTTGCGTCTCTCGGCCGAACTGCTCGGCCCCGAGTACTCGATGAAGTGGAACTCGCTCGACAGCGGGTTGCAGTTGTTCTTCAGCCGCGAGGTCACGGGACGCGCTGATGAGGATCTGGTGGAGAAGCAGAACGCCGAACAGGGCGTGATGCCTGTGGTACCGCAAGAGCACGTGGCATACGGTTACACCGACGAGGACCGGCATTTCGTGAACGTATTCAGGGGTGTAGAGAAACCACTCTTGACGTTCGATGACGGTTTAGAAGTCGTGAAGATGCTGATGACGGCGTATCAAAGCGCGGAGAGCGGCAAGACGCTCGCTTTCCCGCCGAGGGGACTCGACACCTTCAAGCCGAAAGTGGCGCAGGGGACCTGGAAGCCATGAGCCTGGGACGCACGATCCTCCTCAAGATGGCCGACTCGCCGTTTCTGAATCGGCAGGCGTCGCAGCGCACGTTTGTGAAGCGCGCCACACGACGGTTCATGCCCGGTGAGGCGCCCGAGGACGCGCTACGCGCTGCGCAGTTGCTGAAAGCGGAGGGACGCGGGACGGTGTTCACCAAGCTTGGCGAGAACATCGAGGTGCCAGCCGACGCCGAGGCCGTGCGCGATCATTACCTGTGGTTCCTCGACCAGCTCGCGGCGTCTGGGCTCGACGGACACGTGAGCGTGAAGCCCACGCAGCTTGGGCTCGACCTTTCGCATGAGACGTGCCTCGAGCACATGCTGGTTCTGGCCGCCCGGAGCGAGGCCATTGGCCGGACGTTCTGGGTGGATATGGAGAGCTTCGCCTACGTTGACCGCACGCTGGCGCTGTACAGGGCACTCAAGGAGCGGCACCCGCGAGTGGGTATCTGCCTGCAGACGTACCTGCGTCGCACGCAGGGCGACCTCGAGGGGTTGATGGACCTCAACCCCATCATCCGGCTCGTGAAGGGGGCATACAACGAGCCTGCGGCGGTGGCGTTTCCGCTGAAGGCCGACACCAACCGCAACTTCTTTGACCTGTCGGACCGGATGCTGCAGGCCGCGGCCGGCGGCAAGTGCACGCCGATCCTTGGCACGCATGACATCGCCCTGCTCGACCGGCTCGTGGCCCGTGCCAAGGCGCATGGCACGGCCGACAAGCGGTACGAGATCCATATGCTCTACGGCATTCGCGACGCCGACCAGCGCCGCCTGCGCAGCGAGGGGCGCACGGTGAAGACGCTGATCAGCTACGGCAGCGCCTGGTACAAGTGGTACATGCGGCGGCTGGCGGAGCGGCCGGCGAACGTGATGTTCGTGCTGAGGTCGATGGTGGGGTAACGACAACGGCGCCGCGAGGCGCCGTTCTCACATCCTGTGCGGCCGTGGACTATAGCCCATCCACCGCCCCCGCCATCCCCGCGAACTCGCGGCCATGCACCATCCGTACGCCGGTCTCCTTCACCAGCGCCGCCACGTTGTCTGGAGTCACCTTGCCGCCGGCGATGACCATTATGCGGTCACCAGCACGCTCCACCAGGTGCTTGATCCGCGCGGCGCCCTTCGTTGCCGTCTTCGCCGCGCCGCTCGTCAGGATGCAGTCACACTGCAGCGACACCAACAACTCGAGCGCCTCGTCCTGGTCCTTCACGCTGTCAAAGGCGCGGTGGAAGCCCACACGCAACGGACTGGCGATGGCGTGCAACTCGGCGAGCCGCGCGGCATCCACTTCCCCATCCGGCGTGAGGATACCGACCACTACGCCGTCGGCGCCTAGCTCCTTGGCGACGGCGATGTCGCGTTTCATGATCTCAAACTCATCGTCCGAGTACACGAAGTCGCCCACGCGAGGGCGCACCAGCACGTGCACCGACACGAGCAGCCGTTCGAGACAACGCGCAATCAACCCGGCGCTCGGCGTCGTGCCACCTTCGTGCAGCGGGCCGCACAACTCAATGCGGTGGACGCCGGCCTCCTGCGCCGCCAGCGCCTTCGCGAACGAATCAACCGCCGCTTCCACGCGTACCGTCATGACTACTTGCCTCCGGGGGGCGGTAGGGTGGCCGCGAATTTCCACTGCGTCCGGAAATCGCGCGCCAGCGGCTGCTTGAGCATCAGCACCCGCACCATTTCCACAGGCATGGGCCCGTGCGTGAAGATGAAATCATGGAACTGACGGTTGGTCATCGTGCCGCCGCCCACCACCTCGTGATGGAGCGCGCGGAACTGCAGTCCGCCCATCATGTATGCCACCTGGTACAGCGGCCCGTACGACCCATTGAACGAACGACGCACCTCCGCCGTTGCGTTGGCCCGTTCGTGCCCCACCCGGTCAATCAGGAATTCAATACACTGCTGGGGCGTCCAGTTCCCGAGATGGAAGTTGAGCGAGAAGATGATCCGCGCCGCACGGTGCATGCGCCAGAACAACGCCCCAATGCGGTCTTCCGGCTTGCTGTGGAAGCCGTTGTCCCACAGGATCGTCTCCCAGTAGAACGCGCCGCCCTCGCTCCAGAACGGCGTGCTGAACTCGCGCCGGTATGGGTAGTAGCGCGACGTCATGAACCCCTGCATATGGTGCCCGGGAATCATCTCGTGAAACGCCGTGGCGTGCGAGAAGTGCGGGTTGTTGCCGCGCATCGCCATCAGCTTGTCGTCGTCCGACATGCTGTCGGTGGGATACGCCACCTGGAACACCTCGCCGCCGAGGAAGAACGGCGAGGTCTTCTGCCGCTCCGGCGAGATCATCTCGATGCGCCAGACGTCCTGCGCCAGCGGCGGGATGGTGACCATGTCGTGGTCGCGGAGCCACTGCACCGCCTCGAACTCGAGGTCGCGCACCATGTTCACCTGCTCGCCCGGCGGCACGTAGCTCTGTTTCACCTTCTCCATCGCCGCCGTCCAGTCGTCGCCGAAGCCCATCTCGCACGAGGCCTTCTTCATCTCGCTCTCGCCCCAGTCGAGCTCTTTCTGCGCGATGGCGATCAGTTCCTGGGGCGAGTACGACAGCATTTCGTGTTTGATGCTCGTGTCAATCGCCGCGCGGCCGATGGGCAAGCCCACGATGGGTTCGTCGTCGCCCTTCTTCCACCCGACGATCTTCTCGCGCAGCACGCGCTGGTAGTTCGTCAGCGCCGAATCCGCCGTGCGGTATGGCGCGCCGGTCCACCACGAAAAGAGCGGGTCGTACCCGTTGTAGAACTGGTGCCAGCTGCGCAGCAGCGTGCGCAGCGTCGCGGTGACCTCGGCGGCGCGAAATGCCGCCACCTTGGTGATCTTCGCCGCCGACGAGTCGCCCTTGGGCGGGTTCTCGATCTTCGTGCGCAGCGCATTCACGGTCGTGCCGATATACGCCAGCGTGCGCGCCGAGCGTGGGCCGTCCACCGTTTCCATGCGGCGACGCGTGTCCTCGAGCACAAAGATCGAGTCGCCGAACGGGAGCAATGCGCCGAGATCGGCGTACACCTTCGTATCACGCTTCAGCAGGTCCTGCGCCTCCTCGATGGTGTTGCGGAGGAGGACGTGGTCGGCCTTGGCGTCGTGACTGAGCGTGTTGAAGTCAAGCGCGTTCAACTGCGCAAGCCACGCGTCGTAGAACTTCCCGAAGACCTCGCGCTGCGACGCCGAGTACTGCTGCGGATAGCGACGCTGCAGCACGCTGCGGTCGGCGGTGAACCGTTCCACCACGCCGCGCAGCTCGCTGCCACGCTCTGCGATGAGGAGGTTGGCATCCGGGGCGTAGACAGACGGCCGGCCCTGCACGTGCTTGCTCGTCGGGCCAGCTGTCGCCTTCTGTGCCTGTGCCCGTGCCTGCGGGTCCTGTGCCTGTGCCCGTGCCTGCGGTTCTTGTGCCTGTGCCCCTGATGCGGCGGCCATCAGGGCACCAACGCTCGCCGTCAGAACGAAGCCGAGCCGCCGCATCAGTAACTGTACCCCGCGCGGTACTTCGGCGTGATCCATTCCTCGTTGATCCCCTTGGTGAGCAGTTCGCCCGTGGCTGGATTGAGATCAATGGTGCGCCCCGCGCGCACCGCCAGGTTGCCGAGCACGATCATCTCGGTGAGCGGGCCCGCGTGCCCAGCAAAGTTCGACCCGGGTTGCGTGCCGGCCTTGATGGCGTCAATGAACTCGCCGTACACGCCCTTGGTGCGCGGGAACTTCTGCGGCAGAGGCGCGGCCTTCACCTGCTTGTCGAGCTCGGCATCGAGTAGGCGCGGGTTCTCGCCGTACGTGCCGGCGATGATCTGCCCTTTCTCGCCCGTCCACAGTTGCAGGCCATCGTCCCACAGCGGCCAGTTGTCGAGCGCCGTGAGTCCGTCGGGGCGCGCCGGGATGATGCCGCCGTCACGCCACGTGAGCGTGACCACGCCGTCCTTGCCCACTGCGTTCATCGTCCCCGCCACCGGGAACTCGTACGTGATGCGCGACACCTTGGGCGCGGCCTCGGTGAAGAGCGGCGATGTTTCTGGAATCACCCGCCCGGGGAACTTCAGGCCGAGAGTCCAGACCGCGCAGTCCATGATATGGCAGGCCATGTCGCCCATCGCGCCGGTGCCGAAGTCCCACCAGCCGCGCCAGTTGAATGGCGCGTACGACGGATGGTACGGACGGAACGCGGCCGGACCGAGCCAGAGCTCCCAGTCGAGCGTCGGCGGCACGTTGTGCGCTTCGCTCGGGCGCTTGATCCCCTGCGGCCAGATGGGCCGATTGGTGTAGAAGTCAATGCTCACAACTCTGCCGATGAGCCCCGCCTCCACCCACTCGCGCAGCACCCGAATGCCCTCGGCAGCGTGGCCCTGGTTTCCCATCTGCGTCGCCTGCTTCGGACGGCGGGCCGCTTCGGCCTTGAGCGAGCGAACCTCGGCGACGGTACGCGCCAGCGGCTTCTGGCAGTAGAGATGCTTGCCCGCCCTGAGCGCGAGCATGGAGGCCGACGCGTGCAGATGATCGGGCGTTGACACCGCGATGATGTCAATGTTCTTCGCCTCACGGTCAATCATCTCGCGGTAGTCCTTGTACTTCTTCGCCTGCGGCTGCAGCCGGTAGCTACGCTCGGCTGCCACGTCATCCACGTCACAGAGCGCGTAGATGTTGCAGTCGGCGCTGGCGGCAAAGCCGCGCACGTCGCTGGCGCCCATGCCGCCCACGCCAATGCAGGCCACGTTCAGCTTGTCGCTTGGCGCGACGTGGCGCCCGCCCCGGGCGCCGAGCACATGCGGCTGCACGATGGTGAACGCCATGCCGGCCATGGAGGTCTGCTCCACGAACTCGCGACGCGAGACGCTGGGGCTTTCCGGGGAGACGTCGGGGGGGGATGCAGGATCACGGGTCGTCATCGTCTCTCTCTCCTCAATGGGCGGCGCCTGGCGCGTTGGCGCCGGTCGCGGTGGGGCGGAACAGAAGCGCAAAGAGCACCAGTACGACGGCCGCCGCGGCGGCGGGCACCAGCCAGATGGAGTACCAGTCGTGCGTCGCGGTGCCGCCCGCCGTCGCGGCGGGGATCGCGTACCGCTCAACCACCGAGCCGCTGATACGCGCGCCAATGAAGTAGCCGACGCCGTTCGTCACGAAGTTGATGAGGCCCTGCGCGGCGGCGCGGATCTTGGGGCCGGCGCGCTGGTCGGTGTAGATCTGCCCGGCGACGAAGAAGAAATCATAGCAGATGCCATGCAGCAGGATGCCGCCGTAGATGAGCCACATGCCCTCCTGCGCGTTGCCGGTGGCAAACGCCACGTAGCGCAGCGCCCACGCCAGCATGCCGCCGAGCAGGATCACCTTGATCCCCATCTTCCGCAGGAAGAAGGGGAGCAGGAGCATGAAGAAAATCTCGCTCCCCTGACCCAACGTCTGGATGAGCGCCGGCCATGGTGCGCCGATCTCGTTGAGGAAGAGGTTGGCAAACGAGTAGTAGAACTGCAGCGGCACGCAGAGCAGGAACGACCCGATGACGAAGAGCAGGAAGTCCCACTGCTTCAGCAGTTGGAGCGCGTCGAGTCCGAGCGCATCGCGCGTGCTGAATGGCGTCCCTGCCGCCTTTGGGGGCGTGTGCGGCAATATCAAGGAGAAGATCGCCATCGCTACCGATGCGTATGCCGCCAGCTGCATGGGCAGCACCTGCGCGTCGGCTTTTAGCACCCAGCCCACGATAATGCCCGCAACGATCCAACCGATCGTCCCGAACACCCGGATGACCGGGAACTCGCGCGCCGGGTCCTTGACGTGGTGGAAGCTGATGCTGTTGGTCAGCGAGAGCGTGGGCATGTAGCAGAGCGCGTACCCGATCAGCACCGGGTAGAACGTCGCGAACGTCGTCTGCGTGGACGCCAGCCACATGAACGCCGCGCCCACCAGGTGCAGGATGGCCAGCAGCTTCTCCGACGCGAAGAAGCGGTCGGCGATCATGCCGACGAAGAACGGGGAGACAAGGGCCGCGATGGCGGTGGCGCCATACGCGTATCCGATCTGCGGGCCGGAGAACTTCAGCGTGGCGCCAAGGTAGGTGCCCATCGTCACGAACCAGACCCCCCAGATGAAGTACTGGAGGAACATCATCGTCATCAGCTTGAGGCGCGTCGCGTTCATCGCGGCTCCGGTGGGGTTGAAACGCCGGGGTCAGTCGAGCGGGCGGATGCGGATGTTGCGGAGCCAAAGGGCGCCGTTGTGATCGCCCTGTATACCGATGGCGCCGCGCGGCGCGAGTCCGTAGTTGGGGTACTTGGCGAACTTCGAGGCCGCTACCTTGGCCTTCCAGTCGGAGCTCCAGAGCTCGTACTTGGTCACCTTGGTGCCGTTGAGCCAGTGCTCCACGTGATTCCTCTTCAGGACGATGCGCGTCTTCTGCCACTCGCCGGCCGGCTTGAGCGCTCCCACGGCCGACGGATAGAGCCCGTAGGCGGCCGCGGCCGACGTCAAGCGGGTGCGGCCATCTGGGGCGTTGGGATCGTCGAGTAGTTGGTACTCGGTGCCACTCCAATAAATCCGGTTGTACTCCTCGGTGGCCCGGTAGAACACGCCGGCGTTGCCGCCCTTCTCGAGTTTCCACTCCATCTCAAGCTCGAAGTCGCCGAACGATTCGCGCGTCATGATGTCGCCGGTGACGCCCTTCTTGACCAGTACCCCGTCTTCGATTTCCCACCCTTTGGGCAGCGCCTGCGTGCGGTAGCCCTTCCATGCCGTCGTCGAGGTGCCGTCGAACAGGGGCTTCCAACCGCTTCCCTGGAACGGGAGGTGCATCGAGGCGCAGGAAGCGAGAATCAACGCGCCCGCGGGAAGGACACGCCAGGCATGTCGGAACAAACGAGTCATGGGCGGTTCTTGGGGTGTGGGGAACCGCGAAAACGTACCGCCCGGCGGGGGGTTCTGAAAGGTTTTGGCCCTTTGTCTGGGGGTATGAGTCGGCTGCGCCGGGACTGGGTACCGGACCTGCCGGCGATTGGCCATCAACGACCGCCGTCCGTATCGTTCAGGCGCAACGTCAACCCTGCCGGCCCATGACTACCATCATCGAACCCGCCCGCGACATCGCCGACCGCGAGGCCTGCGCCCGCATGATGTCGGAGTCCGAGCCGTGGATCACACTCAGACGCGACTTTGCGCGCTGCCTGACGGCCGTGTCCGACCCCGCCCGAGAGCTGTATGTCGCGCGCGCCGGCGCCGAGGTGGCCGGCTTCATCCTGCTGACGATGAAGGGGCAGTTCCCGGGGTACATCACCTCGGTCTGCGTCGCCGCCACGGCGCGCAGCTCTGGCCTCGGCACGCAACTCGTGGCCTTCGCTGAACGGCGCATCCATCGTGAGTCGCCGAACGTCTTCTTGTGCGTGTCCTCGTTCAACACCGGCGCCAAACGGTTGTACGAACGGCTCGGCTTCGAGTTCGTCGGCACGCTCAAGAACTTCCTCGTGGAAGGACACGACGAGTTGCTGTATCGCAAGAGCGTCGGCCCGTGGAGCACCTTTCGTCCGGTGGAGTGAGGCGGCCTCTCCACCCCAGTGTGTCACTCCACTCCTCCCTCCGCAGCAAGCCCTCCGCACCCCGCCCCCGTCCCTCGCGAACGCAGTAGCTTTGACATATGCCGGTCCCGTAGCGATTCCGCCGGCTTTCCTCGCACATTCGGAACGCACCGTGTCCAAGACTCCTCATCTGGCCGATCCCGACAAGAACCCGTCCTTCACCAAGGCCATCTTCTCAGGTGAGATCCTCGAAGACCTCGTCTTTCCCTTCCCCGTGCCATCCGACGCCGACCGCGAGGCGGCCGCCGCCATCCTCGATTCGTTCCGCGGATGGGCCAAGGAGACCGTAGACCCGCGCAAGCATGACCACGACGGGCGCTTCACCGACGCGACGCGCGCCGGCATGGCCGAACTCGGGCTGATGGGACTCAACATCCCCGAGGAATACGGCGGCTTCGGCGCGAGCGCGATGGTCTTCAACCGGATCTTCGGCGAGGTCGGCGCCACCGACGCATCGCTCGCGGTCTACTTCGGCGCGCACCAGTCCATCGGCTGCAAGGGGATCGTGCTCTTCGGGACGGAGGCGCAGAAGCAGAAGTACCTGCCCAAGTGCGCGTCGGGGGAACTCATCGCCGCGTTCTGCCTGACGGAGCCGGGGTCGGGATCCGACGCCCAGGCCATGCTCGCCACCGCGATTCCCAGCGCCGACGGCACGCACTACGTACTGAACGGCACCAAGATCTGGATCTCCAACGCGGGCTACGCGGGACTCCTCACGGTCTTCGCCAAGGTGCCGGTGGAAGTGGACGGCAAGAAGAAGCAGCGCGTCACCGCGTTCCTGGTGGATGCGCACGCCCCTGGCGTCTCCATGGGCCAGCCCGAGCAGAAGATGGGCATCAAGGCCTCCGACACACGCACCTTCACGTTCGAGGACGTGAAGGTTCCGGTCGAAGACCGCCTCGGCGACGTCGGCGCCGGCTTCAAGATCGCCCTCGAGATCCTCAACTCCGGCCGGCTTGGCCTGGCGGCCGGGTCGTCGCGCGGCACGCGCGAGATGATGCGCCATGCGCTCGAGTACGCCAAGCAGCGCGAGCAGTTCGGGCGTCCCATCGGTTCGTTCGAGATGATTCAGCGCAAGTTCGCGTCGGCCGCGGCCGACTGCTATGCATCGGACGCGGCGTGGATGGTGACCTCGGCCATGGTGGACCGTGGCGGCGTTGACTTCTCGCTCGAGACGGCCTGCTGCAAGATCTTCGCGTCGGAGCTCGCCAACCGCGCGGCGCACGACACGCTGCAGATTGCCGGCGGCATCGGATACTCCAAGGAGTACCCGTACGAGCAGTTCGTGCGCGATGCGCGCATCAACATGATCTTCGAGGGGACCAACGAGATCCTGCGCGCCCTCATCGCGCTCTCCGCGCTGCAGGAGCCGGGCGAACGCCTCAAGAAGATCGGCAAGGCGTTCAAGGATCCGCTGCGCTCCATCGGCGCCATCAGCGGGTACATCGCCGGCCGGGCCAAGCGGCAGTTGGTGAAGCCGGAGTTCGCGAAGGTGCACACCGCGCTCAAGGATGAGGCGGATCAAGTGGCCGAAGTGATTCACAGCCTGGCGCTCGGCGTCGAGAGCCTGCTGATGGCTGAGGGGCGGACGATCATCGAGAAGCAGTTCCACCAGGAACGCCTTGCCAACGCCGCGATCGACATCTACATGGCGGCGTGCACGCTCGCGCGCGCCACGGCGGCGCTGGAGGCGGCGGGCGGCGATGAGGCGAAGGCGGCTCCTGATCTCGACTGCGCGCGGCTGTTCGTCTCGGCGGCGGCCCGCCGCGCACGCCGTGCCGTGCGCGCGCTGTCGCGCAACCAGGACGCGCGGCAGAAGGCGGTGGCCGAGCGCGCGATGGAGAGCGCGCAACTGTGTCCTGAGGGGCCAATCGGGTAACTACCGGTACACGGGCACGGGCACGGGCACGGTGTGGTGCAGGGTGCTCGGGGGGTGAAGAGAAGAGGGGGCGAACCGATACACCGGCTCGCCCCCTGCACTTTGCACCACACCGTGCCCGTGCCCCTGCACCACACCGTGCCCGTGCCTCTGCACCACACCGTGCCCGCGCCTCTGCACCACACCGTGCCCGTGCCCCTGCACCACAGCACCTATCGCGTGATACTGACCGTTCCGGCCGCCGCATGGTATGTCGACGGCAGACTCTTCACGTTGGTTGTCACCTGCCCGCCCTGCCACACGCCGGCGGCTGAGTAATGGAGGAGGCCTCGGTCAGACAGTAATCGCAGCGCCGGCCCACTGCGCGGGCTCGGAATCGGACTCGTAGTACATATCGAGGTTCACCACCACCGATGCGCCATCGCGGCGAATGGCAAAGCGGTCCATGTTGCGCGTCGCACGGCCCTCAATGAACTGGCCGTCCCACTTGTACCGCGAGTCATGCTTCGTGCACTTGAAACCGCCGCCAGCCGGGTCCGTCTTCAGCGCCGTGTTCTGGTGCGGGCACGCCAGCAGGAGGGCGTAGACCCGGCCGGCATTGCGGACGATGATCACTTCGTTCTCGTCGTCGAAGCGCACCCCATCAGCGGTGGGGATCGGATAGCGCACCTCCGCCCGCACGCGCGAGAGCGCGCGAATGGGACTCGGCAACGCCGCCGCCCCGCGCGGGGCGAGTCCCGTGGTCGCGAGCGCGGCCGCGAAAAGGGTCACGTCCTTCAGGAAGGCGCGGCGGGCGAGTGGGCAGTCGCCCGTGCAGTCGTCGGAGTTCATTGGATCCGGGGAAACGTGACGGAGGATATCAGATGTTGACCAGCAGCACGCCGCCCAACACGACGGCGAACCAAAGCGTGACACTGACGCGTGAGGAAAGCGTGAACTTCGCCCAGGCCGCCGGCGCCGTGGCGCTCGCGCGCAGGGCGCCGCGCTCGATGGAACGCAGCCACGCGCCATTGGCGAGCAGCAGCGCGACCGCAACCATCTTGCCCCACCAGATAGGCGACGTGACGAACGTCTCGAGATCAGCCGCCGTCATCAGCGCACCGGAGAGCAGGCTGAACAGGAGTCCGATGATGACCGGACGGTGAATGCCCGCGACGTGATCGAGCACGCGCGCCCGGACGTCGTCGGACGCGGTGCGCGCCTTCCAGATCGCGCGGTCCGCGGCAATGGCCAGCCCACCGCCGCCCAGCAGGCCGGCCAGATGTGCAAACAGAATGATCGTCTGAGTCGGGGACGACTTGGAATAGAACTTCGCCCACGGCTTCGCGACCTCGACCAGTGTATCCAGCATCTCCATCTCAGTCTCTCCGCAACGGCTTGAGCATCATCAGGTACGAGGCGGTGGCCACCCCGATGGACGTGAGGGCGACTGTGCGATGCATCCGCCGATCGTTAGCCGACTCGTCGGCGTCTTCGGCGAGTAGACCGGTGGCCGTGAAGCCGGCGTCCGCCAGCAGCATCAGGACCGCATGCGTCGTGCGCCACGCCCGCCCCTTCTCGTGACTGCGCGTCTCCCACCAGTTGAGCCCGCCCGTGATCGTGTTGATTGCGAACAGCCCGGCGACGCTCCCCGCCAGGACGCGGTGCGAGTTGCGAGCCCAGTCGGGGGCCGCACTCCCCTTGTTGAACAGCTGATCGCCCGCCGTATACTGCGCCGCAAACAGCGGCAGCATGGCGAACGACGCGGCCTTGTGGATGCGGAGACGCGTCTTGTACCCCTCGCTGAGGCGCACGGCCCGGCGTCGCGGTTTCACCGTATCGGTCGCGGGCAGCTCGATGCCGACGCGCGCGGCCTCGAGCCTCGGCCCCGGTCCCTGCCGCCCGTGGCCGTCTGCCACCGGTTCGCCCGCGAGGCCCGCAAGAAGGAGAGCCACTGCCGACGCTGCGATCATTGGGAAAGGCTCCGCGATGGGGGGGGAGGAGCGAACACCCGGGTACTCCGCTTGTACTGCACGACCGGACGCTGCGTTCCCCGCAGCTGGCCTTGGTGAACAAGATAACGGCGCCCGACCGTCTACGCGCCAGTCGCGCCCGTTCCGGGATTAGATTGCGCGCGTGACTCAGATCTCCCTGGCCGGGGTGCGCGTTGATTTCGGCGCCACGACGCTCATGCGTGACGTCGCCTTCACTATCGCGGAAGGCGAGCGCTGGGGCATCATCGGCCGCAACGGCTCCGGCAAGACCACGCTCTTCCGGCTCATCACGGGCGACCAGCGCCCCAGCGCCGGCGCGGTCTCGCGCCCCGGCGGTCTGAGGCTGTCGCTGCTCGATCAGCACCGGGATTTCGGCGACGCGGTCACCGTCTGGGAGGCCGCCGCCCAGCCCTTTGCCTCGCTCATTGCGCTCGAAGCGTCGCTGGCTGAGCAGGCAAACCGCCTCGCCGATACGGGCGCGCATCCCGACGCGGCCGCGCTCGACCGGTATGGCCACGACATGGAACGCTTCGCGCATGAGGGGGGCTACGAGTTCCACGCGCGCGTAGACGCCGTGCTGCAGGGCCTCGGCTTTGACGCCGAGGAATCCAAGATCAAGCGTCTCGCCGTGCTATCGGGTGGTGAACGCGGCCGCGTCGGACTGGCCGCGCAGCTCGTTGCGCCCGCCGACGTGCTCCTGCTCGACGAGCCGACGAACCACCTCGACCTCGAGACGACCGCGTGGCTGCAGCAGTACCTGCTCGAGCGTCGCGGCACGGCACTGATCATCAGCCATGACCGCGCCTTCCTTGACGAGACGGTTGACCATGTGCTCCACATCGAGGGCGGCACCGTCACGGCGTATCGCGGCGGATACTCGGCCTTCGTCACGCAGCGCGCCGAGCGCCGGCTGGCGCTCGAACGCCAGGTGGACCAGCAGCGCAAGTTCATCGCCAAGGAAGAGGAGTTCATCCGCCGCAACATCGCCGGACAGAACACCAAACAGGCGCAGGGGCGCCGCAAGCTGCTCGCGCGCCTGCCGCGCCTCACCCCGCCGCCCGGCGAGTCCGGTGCGATGGCGTTCTCCCTGGAAATCACGGAACGCGGCGGCGACCGTGTGGTCTATTGCGACAGGCTCGACGTCGCCGTCGAGAGCCGCATGCTCGTGAAGGGCTTCCACGCCACCGCCATGCGCGGTGACGTGGTGGCCATCGTCGGCCCCAACGGCGCCGGCAAGTCCACGCTCCTCCGCACGATCCTCGGCGAGCGCGAGCCAACGGCCGGGGAGTGCCGGCTTGGCGGCTCCATAACGCACGCCCATTTCCGGCAGGATCTCGCGCAGGTGCCGATGGGAACGACCGTCTATGACGTAATCAATGACCTGCGCCCGCTGTGGACCCGTGGCCAGATCCAGGGTCTCCTGGGCGCGTTCGGCTTCTCCGGCGACACGGTGCAGCGCCGCACCGACGTCTGTTCGGGCGGCGAGCGGTCGCGACTCGCGCTGGCCATGATCACGCTCTCGCGTGCCAACCTGCTGGTGCTCGACGAACCCACCAATCACCTCGATGTCGAATCCATCGAAGCCGTTGAGGATGCCCTCGACGGCTACGAAGGGACCGTGCTGCTGGTCAGCCACGACCGCGCCTTCCTGCGCGAGCTGGCCACGCGCGTCTGGGCGTTCGACGGCGTGCGCGTGGAGGACTTTGGCGGCACGTTCGTGGAGTGGGAGCAGCGGCAGAAGGCGCGCTCCGCCGAGGCGTCAGCCGAGGCCGCCCGCGCGGCGATTGCCCGCCGCGAGGCCGAGAAGAAGCAGGCCCAGCGAAGCGCGCAGTCGCAGGAGAAGGGCCACGCGGCGCGACGCGACCAGAGGAAGGCCGTCCAGCAAGCGGAGCGGGCCGTGGCTGACGCCGAGGCACGCGTCGAAGCAGTCCGCGCCGACCTGCAGGACCCGGCGCTCTACGACGGAAGCGCCGCGGGCGCACGACGCGCTGCCGAGCTCACGCGGACGCTGAAGGGCGCCGAGGCCGCGCTCGACGGCGCCATGCACCGCTGGGTCGAGGCAACCGCAGAATAGCCGGCCCGACGCGACAGGCGGCCGGAACCCCCATGGGTCCCGGCCGCCCGCCATGCACAGTCGATCCCTACCAGGTGTACGTCAGGCGCGAGTAGATGAAGCGCCCATTGAAGCCGAACGGCGTGATGCCGCTATACGGGAAGATGCCGTTGTTGTCCGTGCCGACGATATTCTGGGTTGGATACTTGTCGAGCACGTTGTCGGCGCCGAGGTTCCATTTCACCTTCCACGGTGTCTGCCAGCCGACGTTGACGTCGGTGATCCATGTCGGCTGGTAGGTATTATCGAGCGAGCCGTTGGCGGCCGTGCCGCGCGAGGTCACCTCGCCGAACCGCTGGGCGCGCAGGAGCACGCTCCACCCTTTCCGCGTCCAGTCGATCGACGTGAGCACGTTGTCCTTCGGCTGGCCCACCTCGATTCGGCCGCGTTCGACGCGCCCGAACAGCGCTTCCGACTGGCTCGAGAGTTCCGGCGGCGTGGGCGTTACGCGCGTCACCTCGTTCTTGGTGCCGTTGTAGCCGCCCGTCAGGCGCACGAAGCCCGCTCCCTTGAAGTCGAGGGAGTAGTTCACCACCACGTCGAGCCCGTTGGTCTTGGTGTCGATCGCGTTGGTGAAGTACCGGCCGCCCGAGACGCCCGTCAGCCCCTTCGACGCCAGCAGCGCCGTGACCTGCGCGCCAGTGAAATTCTCGGAGAACACGATGCGGTCCGTGATCTCGATGGAATAATAGTCCACCGTGAGCGACAGGTTCTTCGTCGGTTCGGCCGCGAAGCCGGCGCTGAAGTTCTTCGAGTTCTCGACCTTGAGATCCTTTGACCCAAGCACGCGCGCAATCGGGTCGCTCACGGGGAAGGTGCGCACTTCGAACGGCACGCCATTGATGAAGTTCGTGGCAGTGGATGAGAAGAACGACTGATGCAGCGACGGCGCGCGGAACCCCGTGCTGGCCGCGCCCCGCAGGTTGAGGCCCTGCACGACCTTCAGCCGCGTCGCCAGCTTGCCCGTCGCCGTCGAGCCGAAGTCGCTGTAGTTCTCGAAGCGCGCCGCGCCCGATACGAGCCAGCCCGGCGTCAGGTCGGTTTCGACGTCCGCGTAGGCGCCGAGATTCGAGCGGCTATGCGTGCCCGCGTCGCTCGGACGGAAGCCGGGAAAGACCTGCGAGCCAATGGCAGGCTGCCTGCCGGCGTTCGGACCGTCCAGGATCTTCACGCCACCGTCCTTGTACGAGTTCGGTTCGCCAGCCGTGATCTCGTACGTGTCGTTGCGGAACTCCGCGCCGAGGCCAACGCGCACCGGGCGCCCCGGATTGTACTCGCGATTCAGGTCGAGATTCGTGGTCAGCTGGCGGAAGCCGAGCATGCCGGCGTCGAACTCCCTCGGGCTCGCGGCACCCATCGAGGCGTTGAGTGAGTTCTTGACCGTGAACCCGAAGCTGTTGCCGCCATAGACCGTGCTCAGATCGTACTTCCACCCTTTGGCGTCGCCCTTGATGCCCACCGACCCGGAAATGTCCGTGATGTCGGAGGAGATGAGAGGGAGGAAGCCATTGGGCGCGATCGCGCGCACCGTGCGGTCGTCGAGGGCGCGGCGATAGAAGCCCGCCGCCTCGCCGCGGCGCGTGCCGAAGCCGCCGAAGGCATAGATCTCGCCGTTCACCGCATCCCACGGCCGTCCGAAGTTGGCGAAGGCCGTCACGTCGCTCGTGGCGGCATCGCCCTGCCGGTGGTTGATCTGGTTCGTGTAGCGGGGATCCGAATTCTTCGGGTCGCCCGTCAGGTACTGCGTGCGCGTATCAGGGAGCGAGCGGTTCGTCCATCCGCGCTGGCGCAGTTCACCACCCAACGTCAGGTAGCCTGTTTGCAGCGGAACGTTCCAGGTGGCATTCCCCTTCCAGACCTTGCCGTCCCACAGCGTCTTGCTCACGGTCGCCACTGGGTTCTGCCGCTCCGGCTCGAAGTGCGTCATGTTCGTGCCGGCCATGAACTGGGCTTCGTTGGCCGAGTTCGCCTTGAGGACGATGTTGATCACGCCCGCGATCGCGTCCGAGCCGTACTGCGCCGAGGCGCCGTCGCGGAGCACCTCGATGCGGTCGATCATGGACGCCGGAATCGCATTCAGGTCGACCGCGGCCTGACCGCGGCCGATCGAACCGTTGACGTTCACCAACGCGCTCGTGTGGCGGCGCTTGCCGTTGACGAGCACGAGCACCTGATCGGCGCCGAGGCCCCGCAGCGTGGCCGGGCGCACATGGTCGGTACCGTCGCCAATGCTCATGCGCGGGAAGTTGAACGACGGAGCCAGCGCCTGAATCATCTGCGCCGTTTCAGTGCGGCCCGTGGCCCGGATGTCGGACGCCGCCAATACGTCGATCGGAGCCGGCGCGTCCACCACGGTGCGCTCCTCCGAGCGCGACCCGATCACCGCCACCGCCGACAACGCGGCAGCTGCCCGGGTGAGGGTGAAGTCCTTGGTCACCGTCTGGCCGGCCCTGATCGTCACGGAGTCGCGCATCAGGCCATAGCCGATCAGTCGCGTCCGCAGCTCGTAGCGGCCCGGACGCAGGTTGATGCGGTACGTGCCGTCGCTCTTCGCGATCGCACCGAATTGCGTGCCGGAGACCGCGATGCCGGCGCCGGCGATCGGCTCACCCGTGGACGTCACTACCTTTCCCACGACGGTGCCCAGGGTCGACTGCGCGGTCAGCACCTGATTGGATGCCACGGACAGTAACAGAATCACGGCGACCCGCTTGAGGGAACGCTTCATGCCTGGCCTCCTGCTTTGGGGGAAGGGAGGAAGAAACGGCGCGCGATGCGCCGAGCAAGATGCGTTTGCCCCCGCGAGGGGGCGCCGCACCATCGTCGATGGCTACTGGGCGACAGGCCGCGCCTTCTGGTATTGCTCCACCGCGTACCGAAGCGCGAGCACAGCCGAGGCCTTCAGTTCATATTCGACAGCAAGTTCGCCGAGGTGCGCGGCGGAGTGGCGGCTCATCTGCGCCGACTTGACGTTGCAGCTGTTGTGACGTCGCGCGTATTCCCGGCTCGCATGCCAGAGTGTGTTGGCTGCATGCCAGGTCGCCTCGTCGAGGCCATCGCGCGACCCGGATCCCACCGCCGCATAGCGCTCGCACGATTCGGCGAGAATGCGGACACAAAGCACCGACTCTTCGATCACGGCCTCCAGCTCTTCTTCCCCACACTGGAGGTCGAGCACGCGGCCAATGCGCGCCTGCTGACGGCAGCACTCCGCCGCGGAACGGCACAGGTTGTCGGCTGCGCACGGCAGCGTGGGCTGTTCCTTCAGAGCACGGGCGCCGCCCTTGGCGGAACTTGTCTTCGAGTTCGGCATACGTCGCTTGGTGCCTGGTGCAGGGTGGGAGGGGCCTTTGAACAATTGATCTGGTGCACCCCGCGAAACAAGCGCCCTACCGCAACTCGCCCGCCCGGACGTGCAGGGGGAAGGTGATCCGGCGCAGGGTGAGCGGGTGCCCCCAGCGCTCGCCGACTGACCGGGTGAACGCGTCGAGGCGGGCCCTCCCCCGGGCGGCCAAGCAGCGCTGCACCGCGGACCATGTTTCGACGTACCCGAGGAACTGCGACAACGTCATGTCGGCGATGAGGTCAAAGGGGGGCACGTCGAGTTCGTCAATCGGCAGCGCCAGCGAACGGTACCCTTCGTCCACCACCCGTCGCTCGGGTGGCCAGAACGACCCGATGGTCACCCGATAGAAGAACTCCACCAACTCGTCGATGGCCGGCGTGATTCGGCAGAGCGAATAGCACCAGACCGCCAGCAGGCCGCCTGGCTGCAGCACGCGCCTCGCCTCGCCGACGAAGGCGCCGACGTCCATCCAGTGCAGCGCCTGGGCGGCCGTAACCAGCTGGGCGCTCGCGTCCTCGAGTCTGCTGTCATACGTGGCCACGCGATACGTGACACGCGGGTGCGCCCGCGCCAGCTTGATCTGCGAAGGGCTCGGGTCTGTGGCGACAACCCGCGCGAACCGTTCGGCCAGCCCGGTGGCGGCCTGTCCGTTGCCCGTCCCACAGTCCCAGGCCAGTGCGGTGCCCGGCGCTCGCAGGGCGAGGTAGTGGAACAGCGACGCCGGGTAGCGGGGCCGGAACTTCGCATAGCCCTGCGCGTTCGACGAGAAGTGGTCGGCGAAGGCGTCAGGCATCCGCGGCTCAGGGAGCGGCACGGTCCTCCGCCACGAACGCGAGGCGGTCGCCCGAAGGGCTCAACGCCAGGCGCGAAATGCCACGCACGCCGTCCGCGGCCAGATCGGCCACCACATCCCACCGTCCGTCCACCCACGCGAGCAGGCGCGACCCGTTGCCGGCGAGCACCACGCCTTCAGGCGTCCACACGTGGTAATCCGACCGCTCGGGCGATTTCGCGATTGGCGTCGAGCGGCCGGTGCGCAGGTCCAGCGCGGTAATCCACGCGCCGTCCTTCCCCTGCTGCACGTAGCTAATGGCGGCGCGGCCGGGGATCTTCTGCAGTGCACGCCCGATGTCGCGCGCCACCACCTCACCAGCGCCGGTGCGCACATCGGCCAACTGGAGTGTCGCCGGCGCTCCGCCCGGCGCGCCAAGTCGAGCGCCGAGCACGTAGAGGCCGAGCATCACGTCGCTCGCCCACACATGATAGCCCACCGGCTCGATCTGCCCGATCAGCAGCGCGGGGGCCTCATCGCCGCGCAGCGCAAACCGCCACAGGCGCTGCACGCTGTCGGGCTCGACGCGCACCGTCGAGAAGTGCACGCCATCGGGCATGGGCGTCGCCGAGTACTCGCTCTCGACCGGCGTGCGGGTGATGTTGATGCGGCTGCGCGTCGCGAAGTCCATTCGCCAGATTTCCGACGGCCCGTCGTCCTCGATCACCGTGTAAAGGATGGCGCGGCCGTCGGGCGTGAACGAAGGCTGGTTGTCATAACCGGTGCGCCGGGTCAGGTTCTCGGCGCGTCCGACCCGCGGAACGCCGCGTCCTTCGAGTGTCACCAGCCAGATGTCGGTGGACGGGCGTCCCTGCGCCAGAGCCGCAGCCATGGGCATTACGACGCCGCAAGCGCCAGTCAGCAGTGTGCGCAGGATCATTCGCCGGCCCTCGTCAGTGTGTCGTTCCTCAATTCGACTGCGCGCCGCACCGTTAGGCAAGCGCCGGCAGCAGCTCTCCGGTGCACTCGCCGAACCCGATACGCCGGAAGCCACTGCGCTCGCACCATCCGCGCAGTGTGATTCAGAGCCGTCCTGAGGGACAGGGCCGAGGCGCCGTTCACATGCGTGGCCCCGTCGTCAGGTGCTTCCCCAGCCACCCATGGAACTCCCGGTACCACAGCTGGCTGTTCTGCGGCTTCAGTATCCAGTGTCCCTCGTCGGGATACACCAGCAGCCTGGCGTCGACGCCCTGGCGTCGGAGCGTCGTGAACATCGAGAGGCCTTCGGTATACGGCACGCGATAGTCAAGCTCGCCGTGGATGACCAGCGTCGGCGTCTTGAAGTTCTTTGCGTAGAGGTGCGGCGAGAACTTACGGTACTGCGTCGCCATCGCGGCCTGGTTCCAGAATGGACCGCCGTATTCCCACTCGGGGAACCACAGTTCCTCGGTGGCGGCATACATGTGCTCGAGGTTGAACGGCCCCGCGTGCGACACGAGCGCCTTGAAGCGGTTGGTGTGCCCAGCAATCCAGTTCACCATGTAGCCGCCGTACGAGCCGCCGGCCGCCGCCATGCGCGTGCTGTCCATCCACGGGTTCGCCTTGAGCGCGGCAGTGAGCCCGTTCATGAGGTCCACGTACACCTTGCCGCCCCAGTCCCTGCTCACGCCGTCGGTCAACTTCTGGCCGTAGCCGGTGGAGCCCGTCGGGTTGAGGATCACCAGGCCGTAGCCGCCAGTGGCGAACATCTGGTAGTTCCACCGCGTGCTCCATGAGTCGAGCCACGCCCCCTGCGGGCCGCCGTGGATGAGCAGCAGCACCGGGAACTTCGTTCCCGCCTCGAACTGCGGCGGCTTCATCACGAAGCCGTGGATCTTCACGTTGTTGGCGCCGGTGAACCAGAAGTCCTCGAGCGGCGGCAGGGCGAGCTGCGCTCGCAGCGCCTCGTTCTCGCGCGTGAACGCGCGCTGGTTGCTCACCCCCGACGCGTCGAGCGTGCCGATCCACACTTCCGCCGGTGCTGATGCCGATTCGCGGATCCACGCCACCGTGCCGTTCTTCGCAATGGAGAGCTGCGTGTTGCTGTGCTCCGTGATGACGGCCTGCGGTGCACTGGCCTTGCCCTGGGCATCGAGCATGACGCGGAAGTAGCGATTGTGGCCCTGGTCGTCCGCCAAGACGAGCAGCGTCTTGCCATCGGGCGCGGCGACGATCCCGTCGGCGTTGCGATCCCACGCAGGGAGCAGGTCGCGCACGGCGCCGCTCGCGATGTCCATGGCCATCAGTCGCCAGCGGTCGGCTTCGAATCCGGCGCGCAGCTGCGAGGCGTAATACCCGGTCTTTCCATCCGGCGACGAGACGGGATTCTGGTCGGCCCCCTTGTTGGCCGCCGTCACGACCCTCGCCTCGCCGCCGTCCACGCTCACCGCGTACAGGTTGATGTCGGTCGTCCAGGCTTCCTTGGCGCCCTGATCCTTGACCGTGAACGCGACATTCCGGCCATCCGGACTGAAGGTGTACCCTTTGCGTATTTCGGACCAAGCCGATCACTGATTTCGGACCAAGCCGATCACTCGTTTCGGTCGAAGGCGATCACTGATTTCGGTGGAAGCCGATCACCCGTTTCGGTCCAAGCCGATCACTCGTTTCGGACGAAGCCGA
>CAMTWA010000013.1:0-52052 GCA_947085385.1 uncultured Gemmatimonadota bacterium
CCCCGGGCGTGTTTGCGGTGGCCACCGGCGCCACGACAGCGCGATACAAGGCTTCCAGCGGGGCCGCCCCGAGTCGGGTGCGGGCCTGCGAAATGCCCGACTTGCCCGCCGGCGTGACCGCGGCGGTCGGATCGCCGAGCCAGCGCACGCCCTCCAGCAAACAGCGCAGCACTTCGCGGGTCGACACGTCGGCATAGAGGGCCAACGCGATGGCGTAGTACACCATGACATGCGCCGGCAAGTCGCGCTGCCGCTCACTCAGCCGTTCCGTCTCGAAGAGGATCTGCTCCACGAGGTCGAGCGGGAACTGGGCCGTCAGCACGCCCAGGCTGATGGCATCGGTGAGTCGTGGGCCGCCCGGGAGTACCGCCTCGGTCCCTGCCATCGCACCTCCGTCGAAGGGAGCAGTCGGACCGAGAATATCGCACAAAGTAGGCTAAATGAACAGCATTGAGGCTAAGGCGGGCGGCAGGGCCGCCGCGGCGGACCGCTTGGGGGGCGTTTGGGGAGGCATGCGCTGAATGTGAGCCGTGCGCACCGTGCTGGTATCAGGGAGCATGCGTATGGCGATGTGGGAGAATGCCGCACAGCGCGCAACCCATGTAATCGGCCTCGAAATCAGTGCCTTTCTTGCGTCAGCATTTGCGAGCGCGGAAATCCACGGGTCGGCATCGAAACGCCCAGGCCTGCCAGAACCCGCGCTTTGCGGCTCGCGCCTCGCGTTCCGCACCGACAAGTCGCTCGAGGTAACGCACGTTCTCGTAGGCGAGCACGAGCGCCCATCCCCTGGTCACCATCCACTCGTTGACCATCAGCGTATCCGCCCAGGCGTACGCGAGCGTGCGTCCGTAGCGGTCGATTGGCGTGCCGTCGAGTTCGAGCCGCAAGGTCGCGCCGGGACGGACAAGCGTTTCGAGTTGCCGCCGGGCCATTTGTCCCCATGGCTTCTGCGCCATTTCGGGGGCGTCAATGAGCAGCAGCCGCACCCTGCGGCCGTCGGTGCAGGTGAAGGAATCGCCGTCCGCCAACGTGGCGACCTTGCACGTGATGTCGGCCGCCGGCGCGCGGGCCGCACGCCGTGGCGTACGTTGCGTCTGGCCCTCGAGTGGCAGGAGGCCGTCTCCCGCGAGCGAGATGGCCAGCACCCACACGGCTGACCGGCGCCCAATCATCCGTGCGATGCGGCGGAGCGAGGAACTTCACTCGTCATGAGGGCCACACTCCTGAATGGGCGCTTCCGTGCCTGAAGGCCATGCCACCGCCGGCTGACAGGCCGGTCAGTCGTCAGCGGGCAACGCCAGCGAGCGTGGCGATGAGGCGCAGCGCCCACTGCGGTCCCAGATAGCCCGCCGGTCCGTCGTCGTACCATTCGCTCACCGAGTGGCTGCCGCCACCATTGCCGCCGCCGTCAATCGTGATGGCGGGAATGCCGAGCGAAATAGGGTAGTTGGCATCGGTGCTCGATGCGCCGATGGATGGCGCAAGTCCGAGCTGCCGTGCCGTCGCAAGGGCGGCGCGCACGATGGGCGCCGAATCGGACTGCGATCCCGTCGGCCGAATGCCGATGGTATCCATGCGCACCGACAGCCCCTTGTTTGAGCCGGGCCACCTCGCCAACTCGATGGCCACCGCATCGCTGACGGCTTTGCGCACCTGCACGTCCACCTTGGCCAGCTCCTCGGCCGATTCGCTGCGCATGTCCACGTCCATCACTGCTTCCATGGCGATGGAGTTCACCGACGTGCCACCCGAGACAATGCCAACGTTGAAGGTCGTTCTGGGTGATACCGGGACCTTGATGTCGCCGATGGCGGCAATCGCGCGTCCCATGGCGTGAATGGGGTTCGGCATGCCGAACGCGCCGTAGCTGTGCCCGCCGGGGCTCTGGAAATGGACGGCGTAGCGATTGCTCCCCACGGCGCTGCTCACGATGTCCGCTCCGGTGCCGTCCACCGAGATGAAGAAATCCACCTGTCCCTTGAAGCTCGTGTCCAGGAGGTGCCGGGTGCCGCGAAGATTGCCGGCGCCTTCCTCGCCCACGTTTGCAACGAAGATCACACGCCCGGCAAAACGCAGTCCCGACTGCTTCACCGCACGCGCCGTGGCGAGCACCACCGCAAGGCCGCGACAGTCGTCCCCGATTCCGGCCCCCCTGAGCCGCGTGCCGTCCTGCCGAACCTTGACGTCGGTTCCCTCGGGGAAGACGGTGTCGAGATGGCCGGCGATGAGGACGGTTGGTCCCTTCGCCGTCCCGTGCAGTTCCGCAACGACGTTGCCCACCTCGTCAATGCGCGCGTCGGGGTAGCCGATGGCGGCGAGTTCCGCGCGATAGGCGATCCCGCGGTCCTTCTCCTTGAACGGCGGCGCGGGAATCTCGCAGATGGCCACCTGTTTCTGCAGCGTCCACGCGTTGTCCGCCTTCAGGAGCGCCAGGGCGCGCGCCAGGGCCGGAGGATCGGCGGGCGGCTGCTGGGCAGCGAGCGCGAGCGGAGTGGCGAGCAGGGCAGCAAGGAATCGGCGCATGACGAAGGCAGTGTGGAGAGGTCAGGGGAATCGCCGCAACGGCACAGTTCCTCTAGGATAGTCGGGAGCGGGCCGTCAGATCAGGGGTCGGCGCGATCCAGCGCCGCTCCGGCCCGCCCAGGCTTCTCCCCGTAGCGAAGCCGTCCGGTGTCGCCATATTGCCCGAAGCCGCTCGCTGAACCACGCCTCCCCCATCCGGTCCGGTCCATGGTCAACCGTCCTTGGCTTGCGCACTACGACCCCGGTGTCCCCTCCACTCTCGGGGAGTATCCGGCCAGCACGCTGCTCGACTACATAGACGATGGCGTGAAGGAGAAGCCGGACAATGCCGCCCTGCTGTTCAAGGGGCGCGCGGTCTCGCTGGGTGAACTCGACGCGCTGAGCACGGCGTTCGCCAATGCCCTCATTGCCCTCGGCGTGACGAAGGGCGACCGCGTGGCGGCGCTGCTTCCCAACTCGCCGCAGTTCTTCATCTGCGAGCTCGGGGCGTGGAAGATCGGGGCGATCCTCGTGCCGCTGAACCCGATCTACACCGAGGAGGAACTGGTCGGGCCGCTGCAGGACACGAAACCCAAGGTCGTGGTGACACTCACGCCCTTCTACCAGCGTGTCAAGAACGTGCAAGCGCAGGCGGGCAGCCCAACGATCATCGCGACGAACATCAAGGAGTACTTCCCGTCGCTGACGAACGTGCTCTTCACGCTGTTCATGGAAAAGCGTCTCGGGCACCGTATCGCACTGCAGTCCGGCGACCTGTGGTTGCAGGACCTGCTGGCCCGGCAGCGCGGTGTCGCGCGGCCAGCGTTCCGTCCGGGGCCGGACGACGACTGCATGATCCTGCTGAGCGGCGGCACGACAGGCACGCCGAAGGGCGTGCGCGTGCACCACAACGGCCTGGTGAGTACTGGGCTGCAGGTGCGCGCCTGGTTTGCCAATGAATTCCGTCCGTGGGCAGACGTGTATATGCTGCCGTTGCCCATGTTCCACTCGTACGGCGCGTGCGGCGTGCAGTCGGTCTGTTTCATCGGACACAATCCCATCGCGCTGGTGCCCAACCCGCGCGATCTCGACGACACGGTAAAGACGTTCCAGCGCGTGAAGCCCACGATCTTCTGTGGTGTACCCACGCTCTACAACGCCCTGCTCACCCATCCGGATGTGAAGAGCGGAAAGGCCAACTTCCGGTCGCTGCGCGCGTGCGTGTCGGGGGCTGCGCCGCTGCTCGCCGAGACCAAGAGGCGCTTCGAAGCCGCCACGGGCGCGAGCCTCGTCGAGGGCTACGCCCTCACCGAAACGCTGCTTGCCGCGACCCTCAACCCCATCCGAGGGGTGCAGAAGCTCAACTCCGTGGGCGTTCCCTTTCCGGACGTGGACGTGATGATCGTGGACGCCGACGATCCAATGAAAATCCTGCCCGCGGGCCAGATCGGCGAGATCATCATTTACGGCCGCCAGATCATGCGCGGCTACTGGAACAACCCGGACGAGACGGCCATGATGCTCCGGGCCGGCCCGGACGGACGGAAGTGGATCTACAGCGCCGACCTCGGCTACATGGACGAGGATGGCTTCGTCTTCATCGTCGACCGCAAGAAGGACCTCATCAAGCCGGGCGGCATGCAGGTCTGGCCGCGCGAGATTGAGGAGGTGCTGCAGGCGCACCCGGCGGTGGCCGAGGTGGGCGTGCGCGGCTTCCCCGACGACTACAAGGGGGAGATCGCGGTGGCATTCGTCGTGCTCCGCGAGGGAGCATCGGCCACCTCTCCAGAACTCCGCGAGTACTGCAAAAAGCACCTGGCGTTCTACAAGGTCCCCGGCAAGGTCGTCTTCCGGGCCGAGTTGCCGAAATCACTGGTCGGCAAGGTGCTGCGTCGGCTGCTCACGCTCGACGCGACCGAGGCGGGCTAAGATCCGCCGGTGTCCCCGAAACGCACAAACGGCGCGACTAGAACTCGCGCCGTTTCATTTCCTTGAAGAAGGCCTGGTTCTCGTGGTCTTCTTCGGCGCGCTTGGGCGCCGTCTTGTCGTAGGTCTTCCCGAACTCGCCGCGCGGCTTCACTGGCCCCGCCTTGGCGAGCTTCTTGAGGAGTTTCTGGACTTCCTGATCACGCGGATTGGCCATGGCATCCAATGGCTGAGGGTCGTCCATGCAATCTAACCGACCTGTGAGTCAAATGCCTCCGCCACCCTCGGCGGAACTTCCGAACGGCGAGGGAACTTCCCTGACAGATAAACAGTATGTAGTATGCCACTTTGAGTATGCGTGAACCACTCACTCCAGAGGAATCATGCCTGGCACCACTGAGGCAACCATCGCCGGCACCATGACACTGAATGAAATCAGCCTGGCTGTGCCGCGCGCCCTTGAGGTCTTCGCCCGTCACGGACTCGATAGCTGCTGCGGCGGTGCCAAGCCGCTGGCGCTCGTATGCGAACGGCATGGACTGGACCTCGAGGCCCTGCTCACGGAGCTGCGCGCGCTGTAGCGCGGCGTCCACCACCCGTTATCGTATCTGCCATGGACTGGTTCGTTCGCTACTTCATCAAGAGCGCCCTCATCTACCTGGGCCTCGGCGTTTTCATGGGCCTCTGGCTGGGCTTCGAGCCCAACGCCATCATCTACCGCCCGGCGCATGCGCACCTGAACCTGCTCGGCTTCACATCCATGCTCATCTTTGGCGTGGCGTATCACGTGATTCCGCGCTTCACGGGCCACCCGTTGCACAGCCGGCGCATGGCCGAGGTGCATTGGTGGGCGTCGAACACCGGGCTCGTCGTGATGGTATTCGGGTTCATGTTCCTGCCGTGGATGCCTGGCGCACGCCTGGCGGTGGGAGTCGGCGCCGTACTCGCCGCCATCGGGGCATTCCTGTTCATCTACAACTTGTGGCGCACGCTCGACGGTTCGGGGCCGAAGCCGCAGCGCGACACCGTTCAGGGGCGCCGGCTTCCGATGTCGGGGTGACGCTAACGGCTGCCAGCCGCGCCGCACGGCGCGTGGCGAACGGTGCACGGTGAACGGTGAAACGTCTTAGCCGCTACGCGGGTTGTGTTTCAACCTTCACGTTGACCTCGATCCCTTCTCGCACCGCCGCGGTCACCACGCAGAAATCCTCGAACAGCTCGAGGCAGCGCGTCATGCGCTCCTGTTGACCGACCGGCACCGACGGCGCCAGCCGCACCGCCACCTTGTGCACGCGCAGGCGCCCCTTGGCATTCCGCCCGTTGGTGACTTGCACGTCGGTTCGCATCGCTGGCACGTCCACCCGCGCCTTGCGCAGGCAGAAGAGCAGGCTGGCGCCAAGGCAGCCGGCAAGCGACGCGGCAAGGAGCCGGGACGGATTGGGGCCTTCGTTGTGCCCGAGTGGAGGTGTCTCATCAATGGTCATCGGCGGCATGGCGTCGCCGAAATCCACAGTGAAGGCGTATCCATCCTTCAGTGTAAGCGAGAAGGCAATCGTCGGTTCGTCTGACATGGGAAGTTCCTGGCATGACCGATCAGGGTAACAGGAGCAGTGACGCCGCGAGCGACGCCAGCATCACGGCAAGCGCCGCGACGACGCGCACACGAAACGCGCCGCGGCCAACCGCGGCGGTGATCACGAGCTTGACCAGCGTATTCGACGCGACGGCGACGATGATGGCCCGCGCCGCCACGGGCGCGAACGCACCCTGATCCAAGCGGGTCATCGCCACGGTGATTGCATCAACGTCGGTGGTGCCGAAGAGCGCGGCCGTGGTGTAGACGCCGGCGTCGCCGAACCGGGTGCGCACGAACGCCATCAGGAGCAGCACCAACTGGAACGCGACAGCCATCTGCAGGGCCGCCCCCAGTCGCAACGGATTGCGCGGCGATTCGTCGCTCGACGATGGTGACGTGCTCGGCGCGCGTGCCGTCCACCAGCTGAACGCGGTACCGGCGATGAACGGCGCAATCAGGTAGGGAAGCACCGCGACACCCACGTCGTAGTTGAACGCGACCGTGACCACGGCAACTCGCGGCAGCAGCACGGTGCACGCGGCCACCACGCCGGCGGCATAGGCAGGGCGTAAGGTGTCCTCGTCACGGCTGCTGCGCGCAAAGCCCCAAGTGACTGCCGTCGACGAGACCAACCCGCCCAGCGCACCGGTCACGGCATAGCCGCGCTCGCGGCCGACAACACGCCGTGCCAGGTGGCCGCCGAAGTTCAGCGCCGAGATGATAAGGACGAACATCCAGGTGGCGCGCGGCGTCAGGTCGCCAAGCGGGCTCGGGATAGTCGTCGGAAGGATGGGAAGGACGACGAGGGCCAAGACGGCGAAATGCAGGGCGGCGCGCATTTCCACCGGGTTGAGGCGGTCCACCCACCCGTGCAGACGGTGCTTCTCGGCGAGGGCCAGCACCACAAGCGCGGCGAGACCAGCAGCGAACCGCAGCGCGCCACCACCTGCGAGCACGCCGAGCGCTAGGACAATCAGTGCGGCGACTTCGGTGGTGCCGTCAATCGCGCGCTCGGTGCCGCGTCGCGCCGTCATCACGTAGGCGCCTACAGCGAGCAACCCGCCGGCGGCCACGAGCGCCGCGCCGGCGAGTTCGGCGTCATGGGTGACAAACAGCCCACCGAGCCCGCCGAGAAGACCGATAAGCAAGAAGGTGCGCGGTCCGGCGAAATCCTGATCAGGGCCGTCGGCGTGGCCCGACCGCTGCCGTTCAATGCCCACCGCGAGGCCCACGAGCGCTGCCACCGCCAGCCTCGCGGCGGTGTCGAGCGTCTCGGGGAAGATGGGAGAGGCCATAGTGGCGACCCGCTGGACAACCCGAAGGGGCGGCCCACCAGCTCAGCTGCCGACCTGCTTCCGCACCGCGGCGGCGATCGCTTTTTCCAGCGCGCCGGATGAGTGGCAGGCCACGGCGTTCTCCCGCGAGAAGTTCGGCGACTTGCCCGTTGCATCAATGCGCGTGATCAGGTTGATGCCGCCCTTGGGATTCGGTGTCAGGTAGCTGGAAATCGACATCTGGATGTCATACGTCTCGGCATTCGGAATGCCCTGTGCGTTGCCGCAGTCGAGGATCTGATGCATCAACAGCGCGCCGATGCGGCGTCGTGCCTTGTAGCTCTCGTTGCCGAGGAGGTGTTGCGCGTCCACCAAGGTGGTAATCGGTATCTTGAACTCGCTATACGCGACACCAAGGGCATTCCAAGCCGCGTCCATCGGCGCGACGATGATCTGCGCATACCCCGAGTTCACATCAACCGTGTTGATGTTCAGGGTCGTGCCGGGCGTGACGAGCCGCCGGGTGATGGGTGTAACGGTAACCTCCGGCGCCGCGGACGCAGCACCGCCCGATGAGGAGCTGGCGCATCCGGTGACGGACAGCGCGGCGAGCAGCAGGACCAACGGGGTGGTTCGTGACACGGCAACACTCCAGTGATTTGCCCTACCATACCATGTGCTAGGTGAAGGGGTTCCGGCAACTGCGCGGTTCCCGGGATGTGCACCACCACACGTGGAGGCGGCCCTTTCGGTGCGCGCAGAAGTCCGTTAGCTCTTACGTCGTGCAGACTGCGAATGCCCATCGTAGGGCGTGCGTCGCCAGCGGATGGTCGCTGGTGGCGCTTGCCTGTGCCGCAGTCCTCGTGGCGTTGCCGTACCGGTCGTTCGATCTTGACCGGTTCTTCGTGCCCAAGGAACTGGCGCTGCACGTCGGCGCGTCGGTCGCGCTGACGCTCGTCGTGGCGAGTGGCGTCGCCATGCCGCGCACGCGGCTCAGCCGGAGCTTCGCAGTCTTCCTGGTGCTGTCCGCCGTCTCGGCGCTCTTCGCGACCAACGGATGGCTGTCCGTGCGTGCATTTGCCATTAGCGTCAGCGCGGCGTTCACCTGGTGGGCCGCGCGGGCTGCGGCCGCACACGGTGCGCGCGACGTGCTGATTCGGGGACTGGCAGCCGCCACCGTGGTTGGCGCAGCGACGGCACTCGCGCAGGCGTACGGCGTCTCGAGCGACCTGACCTCGCTGAGCCGTGCGCCGGGCGGCACGTTCGGCAACCGCAACTTCATGGCGCATCTCGCGGCCGTGGGCGTGCCGTTGCTGGGGTACCTGGCGCTCACGGCGCGCGGACTTCCGGGGGCGCTGCTCGCGTCCGCTGGTATTGGCGTCAATGCCGCGGCGCTGGTGCTGTCCCGGACGCGAGCCGCATGGCTGGCGCTCGTCTGCTGCGCGGTGGTGGTCGCGCTGGCGTGGCTCTGGCGACGCGGCACCCTCTGGCGTGATGCGGCCGCGCGCCGTGGGCTCATCCTCATCATCGTCGGAATGATCGCCGGCGGCGCCGGCGCGATTGCTGTTCCCAACGCCCTCGACTGGCGGAGCAACAACCCGTATCTCGAGTCGGCCAAGGGGATGGTGAACTACCGCGAGGGAAGTGGGCGTGGCCGCCTGCGGCAGTATGCGAACTCCTGGCAACTGGCCATGCAGCATCCGGTGCTCGGCGTGGGGGCGGGCAACTGGGCCGTCGAATACCCAAGCGTGGCGTCGCCCTCGGACCCCTCCCTGAGCCACGAGACGGGAATGACGGCCAATCCGTGGCCCTCGAGCGATTGGATGGCGATGCTCTCCGAGCGGGGTTTCCCGGCGTTCATCGCATGGGCAACGCTGATTGCCGGACTCGCCGTGAGCGGGTTGATCGGATGGGGACGGCTCGACGCACCGCTCGACGAACGGCTGCGAGCCGTGACGGCCGTGGCCGTCGTGGTGGTTGTTGCTGTCGAGGGAGCCTTTGATGCGGTGCTGCTGCTGGCAGTGCCGACACTGGTCTTCTGGGGGGCGATGGGTGCGTTGCTGTCACCTGTGCCGCAGGAGGCTCCAGCAATGATGAGCAAGGGACGCCGGGCGCTGCTTGGCACCGTAGTGCTGATGACCGGGCTGGTGGCCGCGGAGTACAGCGCTGTCAAGATCGCCTCCATGGACGCGTACAGCGCCGGCCAACTCGGACGCGCCGTGTCACTGGACCCCGGATCCTATCGGGCCCGTATTCGCTATGCGCAGCTCATGATGTCGCGCACCAATCGCACGCGCGGCTGCGTGGAGGCGAAGGCGGCGCTGGCGCTCTTCCCGCTCTCCCCCGAGGCGACGCGGCTGGCTGCCGGGTGCAAGTGAAGCGTCGTTGTCGTTGAAGCAGGCTTACTGGGTCTCTTTCAGCGGACGCGCTGGTACGCTGACTTCGCCAACCTACGGGATCAGGCCACGATAGTCTGCGTCGAGCAAGGTGCTGAGCACCAAATCCACGTGCGCATCCTCCGGCACGGTTCCCTGCGCCGTGCGCGGTGAGCCGCCGCCGCGCCCACCCATACGAAGCAGGGTCTCCTTGAGCAGCGCGCCAGCATTGGCATTGAGGTCGGCCGACACTGCCACGGCGATGGTGCGCGAGGTGCGCACGGCGCCGGCCGCCACCGTGGCTGGCAACGCGGCACAGGCCGCCGCCCAAGCACGCAGTTCGTCGGCCGTCATGCCGTCCGCCCCCCTCAACCGGCGCACGCCGTCGGCACCTGGTGGCGTGGTTTCCCACTGCGCACGGGCGCGATGGCCGGCCACTTCGTCGGCGAGCTTTCTGTTCGTCGCTGCCAGTGCCTTGGCGTTCTCCGCCTGTGCCTGCACCAGCGACGCCACCTCGTCCACGCCCGCGGACAACCGCGCGGCGATGCTGCTGAGCGCGTCGTAGTCGGCACGCGCCCGGCGGGTGGCGCGCGCGCCGCACACGAACTCGATGCGCACGTTGTCGCGGATCTTCTCCGCGCGCCGCAGCAGGACAGCGCCGATCTCGCCGGTGGCGCGCACATGTGTGCCGCCGCAGGCGCTGGTATCGTGCCCCTCGATGGTCACGATGCGCAGCGTGCCGGTGCGCGTTGATGGCCGGCGCAAGCGGGCAGCAACCGCCGCTGCATCCTCGAACGTGACCGTTACCGGGCGGTTTTCGGCGACCAGCGCATTGGCGTATTCCTCGACCCGCCGCAGCTGAGCCGGCGATATGGCCGCCGCGCCGATCTCGAGCGTGGAGAGCACGTCGCCGAAGTGCACGCTCACCGTCGGCCAGTCGAACAGCTCCTCTAAGGTCCCCGAAAGGAGATGCTGGCCCGAGTGCTGCTGGGCGAAGTCCCAGCGACGCGTCCAGTTAATGACGCCATGCACGGCGTCGGGGCCGGTGTAGGGCGCGGCGAGCACATGAGCCACACGTTCGTCCTCGTCCACGACATCCACGACTGCGATGCCGCCCAGCGTTCCCCGGTCATGCGGCTGGCCGCCGGACGTCGGGTAGAACGCCGAGCGGTCGAGGTAGAGGCGACGGCCGTCGTCGGCGCGCCCGACGACGGTGGCGTCGAAGGCGCGGAGAAAGGTGTCGGTGTGGTACAGGCGGGTGGTCATGGGGGAGACGGTGTCCGCATCATTCACTGAACTCCGCTGAACGATACTGCTCCCACGGGCATTCCTGACAGTCGGCGATGCGCTGGCGCGCTAGCGATACCGCTCCATCAACGCGTCGAGCGCCGCCTTGCCGGGGCAGAGCTCCCCGAACGGCAACTGCGCCAACGGCGTGGGGACCGTGCCATTCATGTCATGCAGGTCGCGCCCGGCCTCGTCGATGAACAGGATGCCGGTGGCAACTTCGCCGCCGGCGTGGCAGGAACGTACATACTGGTACGCCGTCTCACGGTTGGTGGGATCGTATCCCGGCGCCGTCGCGTGCAACCGTACCTGGCTGCCGTCGTGCATGCGCACCACCGTCACTTCCTCGTGATGCTTGGGCAGCGTGATGGTGTGTCGCAGCGGCACAAAATCCGTCGCGACTGCCTCCGCTCCGTGCCCACGAACGTAGGCGTAGCTCTTGGTGGAGCCTTCGTGGTCGTTGAACGAGACACACGGTGAGATGATATCAATCAGGGCGAACCCGCGGTGCGAGAGCCCGGCCTTGAGGATAGGGACGAGCTGTTCCTTGTCGCCAGAGAATGAACGCGCCACGAACGTGGCGCCCAGCGTAAGGGCAAGCAGCACCGGATCAATGGGTGTCTGCTCATGCACCTCGCCCTTGCGCGATCGCGAGCCGACGTCGGCCGACGCCGAAAACTGCCCCTTGGTGAGACCGTACACGCCGTTGTTCTCTATGACGTACAGCATGTTCACGTTGCGGCGGATCGCGTGCGCCAGCTGACCAAGGCCGATGTTCAGCGAGTCGCCATCGCCGGAGATGCCGATGTACATGAGCTCGCGGTTCGCGGCGTTGGCGCCCGTCGTCACCGACGGCATGCGGCCGTGCACGGCATTAAATCCGTGCGACTGCTTCATGAAGTACGCGGTGGTCTTCGACGAACAGCCAATGCCGCTCATCTTGGCGGCAAGGTGCGGTGGGAGGTCGAGGTCCCAGAACGCCTGGACAAGCGCGGCGGTCACGGAGTCGTGCCCGCATCCGGCGCACAACGTGGACATCGCGCCCTCGTAATCGGCCTTCGAGAGGCCGATCCCGTTCTTGCGGGCGCTTGGATGGCGGACGGAGGGTTTGGCGATGGAGCTCATCAGGCCACTCCTTCGAGGTGCGTAATCAGGGCCGTGACCAGCGTCTCGGCGGCGATCGGCTGTCCGGCGTAGTCGAGCACCGACACCATCCGGTCACGCGGCGTACCCGTCTCGATGGCCAATAGCGACCGCAACTGCGCGTCGCGATTCATCTCGACGACGAAGACCGTCGGATACTGTTCGAGAAACCCGGTCACTTCCGGTGCAAATGGAAAAGCCCGGATGCGCATGACGTCGGCGAGAATACCCTGGTCACGCAGGCGGTCCACCGCCTCGCGCACGGCGGCGGCGGGGCTGCCGACCAGCACGATGCCGACGTCAGCTCCGTCCTGCCGAGTGTAGGCAGGCTTGGGAAGCGCTCGCGCCGCCGTCTCGAACTTGCGCTTGATGCGGTCCACGACGTCCTGGTACGCGGCCGCATCCTCGGTGTACGCGCCGAACCTGTCGTGCCCCGATCCGCGCGCGAAATATGCTCCCTTCCCACTGACGCCCGGTAAGGTGCGCGCGGCAATGCCGTCGCCGTCGGCGTCCACGTACCGGAAGAACTTCTGCACCTTCTCGAGCGCGACAGCGTCGAGCACCTTGCCTCGGTCTGGCGTGTAGGCATCGTCCCACTGGAGGCGCGGGACGAGCCAGTCGTTCATGCCGATGTCGAGATCGGTTACCACGAAGACCGGGGTCTGGAACCGTTCGGAGACATCGAACGCCGTCACCGCCAGCTCAAAGCACTCTCCCGGATCGGCGGGAAAGAGCATGATGTGCTTGGTGTCGCCGTGCGAGGCGTAGGCCATGGAGAGGAGGTCGGCCTGCTGCGTGCGCGTTGGCATGCCGGTGGCGGGCCCGGCGCGCTGCACGTTGAAGAAGACGCCGGGGAGTTCCGTGTAGTACGCAAGACCGAGGAACTCCTGCATGAGCGAGACCCCGGGCCCCGACGTGCACGTGAACGCGCGCGCGCCCATCCATGCGGCGCCCAGCACCATGCCGGCCGCGGACAGTTCGTCCTCAGCTTGCAGGATGCAGTAGCGCTTGAGCCCGGTCTTGCGGTCGATGCGGTGCTCCTGACAGAACGCCTTGAACGACTCCATGAGCGACGTGGACGGCGTGATGGGATACCAGGCCCCCACAGTCGCGCCGGCATAGAGCGCGCCCAGTGCACATGCGGCGTTGCCGTCCATCAGGATCGAGTCGCGCGTGCCGTCCATGGGCGCGCAATGGAACGGCAGCGGGCAGTCGAAGTGCTCTCGCGCATAGTCATAACCCAGCCGGATGGCACGGTGGTTCGCGTCGAGCAGCGCCTTCTTGCGGCCGTACTTCTCCTTGAGCATTCCCTCGATGAGCTGCTGATCGACCTGCAGCAGGGCCGTGAGCACGCCGGCATACGCGACGTTGCGCAGGAGCACGCGGTCACGGTCACCGGTGAATGCGTCGCGACAGAGGTTGCCGAGGGGGACGCCGAGGAAGGTGACGTCGGCGCGATGGTACTTGGCGTCAAGCGGCCACGACGAGTCGTACACCACGTACCCGCCCGGACGCACCGTCGCGATGTCCTGCGCGTACGTGGACGGGTTGAGCGCGACGATCAGGTCAATCGCCGCCGGCCGGCCGGTGTAGCCGTCACCGCTCACCCGAACCTCGTACCAGGTGGGGAGTCCCTGGATGTTCGACGGGAAGATGTTCTTGCCCGTGACGGGGATGCCCATGCGGAAGATGGCTTGCATGAGCAGGCTGTTGGCGCTCGCCGACCCGGTGCCGTTGACGGTGGCCGACTTGAAGGCGAAGTCGTTCACGCGGCTCATCGTCCCTCCATGCCCCCGTGGGAGTCGCTGGCGTACGCCAGCGTCAGGTCGAATTTCTGCATGTCCCACGCCGCCGTCGGGCAACGTTCCGCGCACAGCCCGCAATGCAGGCAGACGTCCTCGTCCTTCACCATCAGGCGCCTCGTCTGCGGCAGCGGCCCCGACACGAAGAGCGCCTGTTCGAGGTTGAGCGCCGGCGCCGAAAGGTGCCCGCGGAGCTCGGCCTCGGTGTCGCACGCCGCCGTCATGGTGAGGCAACTCGTCGGGCAAACGTCCACGCAGGCGTCGCACTCGATGCAGAGCGCATCGGTGAATGCCGTCTGGATGTCGCAGTTGAGGCAGCGTTCGACCTCGCGCGCCGCCTGCTCGGGGGTGAACCCCAGCTCTACCTCGACGCTCACGTCGCTAAAGCGCTTCACGAGCTCCTCGTGCTGCATCTTGGCGCGTGGCGACGGGTTGTAGTCGTTGCTGTAGCTCCACGCCTGCATGCCGAGCTTGGCGCTGGTGAGCGTCATGCCGACGGGCGGGCGATTGGTGAGCGGGTGGCCGGCACAGTGCAGGTGAATGGAGATGGCCGCTTGATGGCCGTGCTCCACCGCCCAGATGATGTTGAGCGGCCCCCACGCGGCATCGCCACCGAAAAAGACGCCGGGGCGAGTGGCCTGGTACGTTACGCGATCAACAACTGGCATGTGTCGCCCGTCAAACTCGATGCCGAGGTCGGGTTCAATCCATGGCAGTGAATTCTCCTGCCCGATGGCGAGGATCACCGAGTCGCACGGAATGACAACCGTGCCCGTGACGGTGCTTGACTGCCGTCCGTTCGCGTCTTCGGTCCAGTTGAGCTGGTCGAACTCCATGCCGGTGAGGACGCCGTTCTCGACGACGAAGCGCCGGGGGGCGTGATTGTCGACGATCTGCACGCCTTCCTCCTCGGCGTCCTGGAGCTCCCACGGCGATGCCTTGAAGTCCTTGCGGCCACGGCGGGCGATGACTTTCACGTCGGTGGCGCCAAGACGCTTGGACGTCCGGCAGCAGTCCATAGCGGTGTTGCCGACGCCGATGATGAGCACCCGCGGTTCAATACTTGCGACGTGCTTGTGATGCACGGCCGACAGCCAGTCGAGCCCCACGTGAATCGTCGGGGCGTCGTGACGACCCGGGATATCGAGCTCCTTGCCCTTGGGTGCGCCGCTTCCCACATAGACCGCGTCGTACCCCTCCGCGAGGAGGCCGCGCATGCTGGTGACGGGCGTGCCGTACTTCATGGTGGCGCCCATGTCGATGATGTAGCCGCACTCCTCGTCGAGGATGCGCTCCGGCAGGCGGAACGCCGGAATGCTGTAGCGCATCAGCCCGCCGGGCTTCGCATGCCGCTCGTAGATGGTGACGTCGTAGCCGAGCGGGAGCAGGTCGTTGGCGACCGTCAGCGACGATGGCCCCGCCCCGATGAGGGCCACGCGCCTGCCGTTCTTCCGCGCGCGGGCCTTCGGCAGCCGGTCGGAAATATCGCCGCGCAGGTCGGACGCGACGCGCTTCAACCGGCAGATAGCCACGGGCTTGTCGTCCACACGGTCGCGCCGGCAGGCCGGCTCACAGGGACGGTCGCACGTGCGGCCAAGGATGCCCGGAAAGACGTTGGACTCGCGATTCAGTAGATACGAGTCGGCATACCGGCCCTGGCTGATGAGGCGCAGGTACTGCGGCACGTTGGTGTGGGCGGGGCACGCCCACTGGCAGTCCACGACCTTGTGGTAGTAGCGCGGATCCGAAACGTTCGTGGGGGACATAGGCTCGCGTTGTAGCTATTGTCGCAACGTAGAGGCGGGGAGGGGGGCGGGGCAAGCACTTGCTGCCCAACGCCCCGGCATGACTCTGAACGGGCCTGGCTGACGACTGAAGATGCTCCCGAGGGATACAAACAGGGGCCCGGAGGATTCCCTCCCGGCCCCCGTTCACCCAGCTCGCCCGATGTTCCGCCTATCCATGTGCAACTCGGCTCGGAACGCCGCGCTCGTCCTCTGGCTGGTCGCTACGGAATCACCTTGTCACGCACCGTCGGGTACGTGATCCCCAACTGATCGAGATACGTCTTGTACTTCTTGGGATCGTAATAGTACTTCTTCATTTCGTCGCGGTACTTGAGGAAGATCTCCCGATTCAGCCAGATCGGTGGCTGGTCCGTCGGGCCGATGAGCGGATAGTACTTTGTGGTCTTGGTCTGCTCGCTCGTGAAGTAGTCCCAGGCGTCGCTCACGAGCTGCGGCGTGGACAGGATGTCGAGCAGCGTCATCGCCTGCACCTTGGCGCCGGCCACCACGCCCTTGTGCGCGATTGGTGTCGCCATCGCAATGGAGTTGGCCCAGTTGTGCCCGGGAAGCCCGGGCACGTTGGACGGGAAGCGCAGCGTGATGGTCGGGACGTTCCAGCTGACGTCACCGATGTCGTCCGAGCCGCCGCCCATGCGCTGCGACTCCGGCACGGGGCCCTCAATGCGCCCAGTGCCGGCGTTCAGGCCGCGCTCCGGTTGGCCGAGTTCGCGCTGCAACCCCTTTGCCAGCGTCTGGTCCTTTTCGTCCCACGCCGGCATCCCGACCTTCCTGATATTCTGGTACATGGCCTCGGCCACGGGACGCGAGAAGTGCGCGCTCCACCCGGAACCGATGATCATCACCGTGTCGAGCTGCGTGTCCGTCATCATCGCCGCACCCTGGGCGATGCGCTTGCCGATCTCGAAGTTCGCCTTCACGCGGTCCGAGTCACGTTCGCGGAAGTAGAACCAGATGGTCGCCAGGCTTGGCACCACGTTGGGCTGGTCGCCGCCGTCCGTGATGACGTAGTGCGAACGCTGCGGCAGCTCGAGATGCTCGCGCTTCATGTCCCACGCCATGCCCATGAGCATCACCGCGTCGAGCGCGCTGCGTCCGCGCCATGGCGAACCGGCGGAGTGCGCGCTCTGCCCCTTGAACCGGAATTGCGCGCTGATGAGCGCCGTGCTGCTGCTCTGGCCCCACGACACGCCAAGGTCCTGTCCCACGTGAGTGAAGAGCGTGACGTCCACGTCCTTGAAGACACCAGCGCGCACCAGGAAGGCCTTGCCCGCCATCTGCTCCTCGGCCACGCCCGGCCAGAGCACCAGCGTGCCCGGCATCTTCTTCTCGACCATGATCTCCTTCACGGCGAGCGCCGCGGCGATGTTCAGCGGCACGCCGGAGTTGTGTCCCTCGCCATGGCTCGGCGCGCCCTGGAGATATTCGTCGCGGTAGCCGACGCCCGGTTTCGTGTTGGTCTTCGGGATTCCGTCAATGTCGCTGCCGAGCGAGATCACCGGCTTGCCGCTCCCCCACCGCGCCACCCACGCCGTTGGCATGCCGCCAACGCCGCGTTCCACCTTGAAGCCGTTCTGTTCGAGGATGCCCGTCAGGTACTTGGACGTCTCGAACTCCTGCATACCGAGTTCGCCAAAGGAAAAGACCTGATCAACCATCTCCTGGATGAGCTTGGCCTTCGCCTCGACCCGCTTGGCCGCCTCGGTCTTGAGCGCTTCGAGTTCCGGCGATGCGGGGTAGACGTACTTGAGCGAATCGCCCGCACTGCTCGGGCGTTGCGCCGACACGGCAAGTGGGATGGTCAGGGCGATGCCGGCAACGGCCAGCATGCGCGCGATGGAGCGGGTCATCACGATCCTCCGGTGAGATCAGCGTTCAGGAGGGTAACGCACGGGTCCCGCCTTGGGTTGGACGGGACTGGGCAGGATGAGAATTGCGATATAATGAATGCAGGCGCCAGCGGCGGTCTGGCCGGCGCGACTCACACGGAGAGGGAATGGCCAAGCTGCTTGGATTTGCGGGATCAATCGTCGGCAGCTACGCGGGGTGGTACCTCGGGGCATCGTTCGGTCTCTTCACGGGGATGATGGTCAGCATCGTCGGAGGTGGGGTTGGGATCTACTACGGTCGCAAGTACGGCAAACGCTACGAGTAGCGGATGCCAACCGTCCACGTGACCATCACGTACTTGGAGATGGGGCATCCAGCGATGCTCCGTCCCAAACGCGTGGCGCGTACCGACGTGACGGTGGCGCGTGTGGATCCGCCGCTCCCTGAGGTCGCCGAGCGGTTCTACTGCGGCGTCGGCAACGAGTACTACTGGTTCGAACGCGCAGAATGGTCGGCGGCGCAGTGGCATGACGACCTGACGCAGCCCGGGACGGAGCTCTGGGTCCTGCGCGTGGACGGCGAGGAAGCCGGGTACTTTCACCTCACGCAGCCCGCAGCGCGCACGCGGGAGATCCTGTACCTCGGCATGCTACCCGGATGGGAAACGGATGGGCTCGGAGGGCACCTCCTGACGAGCGCCGTAGAACGTGCGTGGGAAGCCGGAGCGGACCGCGTGATCGTGAACACCTGCACGCTCGATCATCCGCGCGCCCTGCCCAACTACCTCGCCCGCGGATTCGAGATCGTGCGCGAGCACACCGAATGGCGCACGCTGCCGGACGGATAGCACACATGTCGCGCGCATTCACCAAGGAAGACTCCGGCGACTGGGGCGATCCGGGCAAGCGGTTTTCGCTGCCGCCCCGCGAGGACCCCGGTTTCGATGCTGCCGCGGCTGACGCGCTGCTCGAAGCGGCGCGGACGGGCGACACTGGGAGCGCCGAGATGGCCACGGGCTACTACTGGGGCGAGCCCGCGCTGCGGCCGCATGTGGAGCGTATTCTGGAGCGCGCACGGCGCGAGCACGATGACCGGCTCGAGCAATTGGCAGAACGGTTTCTGCGGTAAGCAGCCCGCAGCGCTGCGTCGCGAAGGTCGGTTTGGGAAACCCAGCGCCAAGGCCAGCCGTCGCCCAGCGTCGCTAGATTGAGGGTATGCAAGCCGAACCCATCGCCACGATCGCCCACGTCATCCAACTTTCGGTTGCGCCGGTCTTTCTGCTTACGGGCATCGCTGGGTTGCTCAACGTGCTGACGGGCCGTCTTGCGCGTGTCATTGACCGGGCCCGCGTGATCGAACGGGCGGTGCTGTCGGACGACGAAGCCGATGGAGGCGACGTGGCTGATCGGCTGCGCACCCTGGCGGTTCGGGCGCGCTGGATCAACATCGCCATCAGTCTGTGCGTGGTGTCGGCCATCTTCATCGCCCTAGTCATCATGGTGCTCTTCGCGAGCGCCTTCTGGGGCTCCGATTACCGTGGTGTCGTAGCGGGGCTGTTCGTCGGCGCGATGCTGGCCCTGATCGGCGGGCTCGTCTTCTTCCTGCGCGAGATCTACCTCGCGACCTCCAGCCTGCGCATCGGCACCCAGTAGCGGGGTTATCTTTCAGGTGGGCGCGTCGCGCCCGCTTCCCCAAACCGACAATTCGTGGCTTTCGCCTCTCTGAAGTTGCACGCCTCCCTCCAGCGGGGGCTCAAGGAACTAGGCTTTACACGCCCGACGCCCATCCAGCTCGATGCCATCCCGCCGGCACTCGAGGGGCGCGACCTGCTCGCCTGCGCCCAAACGGGAAGCGGCAAAACGCTCGCCTTCCTGCTGCCCATCCTGAACCACTTGATGGAGAAGAAGCGCGGCGTCACTCGCGCGCTGGTCATCACGCCCACGCGTGAACTGGCGGCGCAGATCGTCGAGGACATGAATGAGGTGGCGGTGCATACGCCGCTGACGGCAGCGGCGGTGTACGGCGGCGTCGGCATGGGACCGCAGGAACACGCCTTCCGGTCGGGCGTTGATGTGCTGGTCGCCTGCCCGGGACGCCTGCTCGATCACTTCCGCCAGCCGTACGCGAAGCTCGAGCACCTCGAGTACCTCGTGCTCGACGAGGCCGACCGGATGCTCGACATGGGCTTCCTCCCCGACATCAAGCGCGTGCTCAAGCACCTGCCGCCGCGCAAGCAGACGCTGTTCTTCAGCGCCACCATGCCGGCGCCCATTGCGACGCTGGCGCACGAGTTGCTCAAGCATCCGGCGACTATCAATCTCGAGCGCAAGGCGGCACCGGCCACGGGCATCACGCAGGCGGTCTACCCGGTGTCGCAGGAACTGAAGGGCGAGCTGCTCCTCAAGCTCCTCTCAGGCGGCGCCATCAAGGAAGCGCTGGTCTTCACGCGCACCAAGCACCGCGCCAATCGCCTCGCTGAATTCCTCTCCAAGCGCGGCATCAACACCGAGCGCATCCACGGCAACCGTTCGCAGGCGCAGCGCACCAAGGCGCTCGAAGGGTTCAAGGACGGGTTGTTCCGAGTGCTCGTGGCCACCGACATCGCCGCGCGTGGCATTGACGTGGAAGCGCTGGGCCACGTGGTCAACTTCGACGTGCCCAACGTCCCCGAGGACTATATCCATCGCGTGGGGCGCACGGCGCGTGCAGAACTCACGGGCGAGGCGTACACGTTCGTGGCGCCGGACGAGGAAGAGGAGCTGCGGGCCATCGAGAAGACCATCAGCCGCCGGCTGCCGCGCGTCACCGTTCCGGATTTCGATTACCGGGCGAAAGCGCCGGGGAAACTGGAGATACCGCTCGCTGAACGCATCGCGGTAATTCGCGCGAAGAAGGCGGAAGATCGCGCGCGCGCGGCGGCCAAGCTCGCGCGGCGCGATGGCACGCAGGCCGGGCCGCCGAGCCGGACCGGGCGGCAGCCGACATCGCCGCGGTCAGGGTCACGGCCGCAGGATGCGCGTCCGGGAGCACCTCGCGGCGAGTCGCCGTATGCGTCCGCCGATGGTCGCAGTCCGGGCGCTGGCGACCGCAATCGTGGTCGAAGAGGCGGGCGCGGCGGGCCGTCCCGTGGGCCGCGTTCTTGATGCGCTGAACCTTCGGCCGGGGTGGCGAACGCGGTTCGCCCCCGCGCCGACGGGCTACCTGCACCTCGGCCATGTCGTCAACGCCATCTACGTGTGGGGGATGGCGCGCGCGCACGACGGCCGCGTGGTGCTGCGCATCGAGGACCATGACCGGTCGCGATGCCGCCCAGAGTATGAGCAGGCGCTGCTCGATGATCTCGACTGGCTGGGGTTTGCGCCCGACGAAGGGACGACGACGGAGTTTCGCGCCGGCGAGAGCCCGCTGCGCCAGAGCGACAACGACTGGCGTTACGCGGCGGCCATCACGGCGCTCGAGATTCGCGGCCGCGTGTACACCTGCCGCTGCTCACGCGGCGACATCGCGCGCCTCGTCGAGGACCGTCCGAACGAGGAGATGCGCTACCCAGGCACCTGCCGTAATGCGGCAGTCTCCCCCGATGCGTCCTTCCAGCGTCGCGTCATCCTCAGCCCGGAGCGCGAGCGCTTCTTCGACCTGCTGCGCGGACCACAGGAGCAGGTGCCGGCTGACCAATGCGGGGACGTGCTCGTGCGCGACCGGCTGGGGCAGTGGACATACCAGTTTGCTGTGACGGTGGACGACCTTGACCAGAAGATCGATGTCGTAATCCGCGGCGAAGACCTGCTCGAGTCCACCGGGCGCCAGCGTGCGCTGGCGCGACTGCTTGGGCGCCGGCGACCGCTGCATTTCATGCATCACCCGCTGGTACGGCATCCGGACGGTGCCAAGCTGAGCAAATCAGCCGGAGACACGGGAGTGCGTGAATTGCGCGCTGCAGGAGTGACACCGGCCGAGGTGATCGGGCGCGCGGCCCAACTTGTTGGGTTGCAGGCGGATGAAGCGCCCTGTGAAGCTGCCGACGTGCGGCGATTCCTCGCGTGATACGTGCCGTGCCATCACACGCCGTGCCATCGCACTTGCCGCGCGCACAGCGTCCGATGCACTTTGCGCGAGTGAAAATACGCCCCCTGCTCGCCATCGGTGTGCTGTTGCTCGCCCTGCCCGCCGCCGGGCAGGGAACGGCCGATGCGCCCCTGATCGCGGTGCGCCTGGCCCCCGGCGTGCGTCCACCGGTGGTTGACGGACGCCTCGACGATGCGGCGTGGCGACTTGCCCGCGCGGCCGATGACCTCCGTCAGCGCGAGCCCGAGGAAGGGACGCCCGCCACCGAGCGCACGGAAATCCGAGTCCTGTTCGACGGCGAGACGCTGTTCATCGGCGTGCACGCGTTCGACCGCGAGCCCGACAAGGTCGTGGCGCGCATCCTCGAGCGCGATCGCGTGATGCAACGGGATTTCGAAGGGGGACCCCAGTTCAGCGGTGACGACGCGGTGGCGATCCTCATCGACGGATTTCACGATCATCGCAACGCGGTCGTGTTCGCTACCAATGCCAACGGCGCCGAGTTCGACGCCCTGCTCACCGACGAAGGGCGCGAGTTCAACACGGATTGGCGCGGCATCTGGACCGTGGCAGCCACGCGCACCGCCGATGGCTGGTCGGCCGAGTTTGCCATTCCGTTCCGGTCGTTGCGCTACCGTCCGGCGGGCGAGGAGTGGGGGTTGAACGTCTACCGGATGATCCGCCGCAAGAACGAGCAGGTGCTCTGGCGGGGGTGGACGCGCAGTGGCGGAGGCTTCAGCCGGGTGAGCCTGGCGGGGCACCTGCGCGGGCTCGAGGGGCTGCCGCATCCGGGGCGCAGCATCGAATTGCGCCCGTACGTGCTGGCGGGGGCGGACCGCGAGCGCGACGAAGATACCAACGTGTTCGACACCACGCCGCGCCAAGGGATTGGCGGCGAATTCAAGGCGCAGCTGACGCCCGGCTTGGTGCTCGATGCCACCGTGAACACCGACTTCGCGCAGGTGGAGGCCGACAACCAGCAGGTGAACCTGACGCGGTTCTCGCTCTTCTTTCCCGAGAAGCGCGAGTTCTTCCTGGAGAATGCCGGCATCTTCGAATTCGGCGCGCGCGACATCTTCGGCCCTCCGCCGTTCCTGATGTTTTTCTCCCGGCAGATCGGCATCTCGGAAGACGGGCCGGTGCCAGTACTCGGCGGCGCGCGAATCACGGGACGCGTTGGGAACCAGACCGTCGGGCTGCTCTCCATGGCGGCCGACACGGCATTCGACCAGCCGCGGTCGGCGTTCAACGTGCTTCGCCTGAAGCGCGACATCGGCGGAAACAACTACGTGGGAGCGATGGTCACCGACCGCCGCAGCGCCGAGGCGTTCAACTCTGCCGGGGGCGTGGACTTCAGCGCGTGGCCGACGCAGGCGCTCAACGTGCAGGGGTTCGTGGCGCGCACGATGACCCGGGGGGAAGGCGGCGACGGCGGTGCGGCACGCTTGGCAATGAACATCCAGACTGGCCGGTTCGGGTTGTCGCTACAGCACCTGCGTATCGGCGACGAGGCGGACGCGCAACTGGGCTTCATTACGCGCACCGATATTCAGCAGACCGGCGGCGGCGGCAGGTGGACCTTCAGGCCGCAATGGCTTGGACTGCGGACGGTCAACGTGCTGAACTTCAGCGACTACATTGCGCGACTGGACGGCGGCCTGCAGGACTGGCGGTTCGGCAATGCGCTGGACGTGAACTTCAACTCAGGCAGCAGCGTCACCGTCTACCGTCGGCTGGGGCGCACGCGCCTTGACGAGTCGTTCGACCTTGCCGATTCGGTGTACGTTCCGATCGGCGCGTACGATGCCGGGGTGACCGGGTTCTTCGCCTCCACCAATCCCGGACAGCCGGTCACGCTGCGCGCGAATGGGGAGTCGGAATCGACGTTTGGCGGCCGGCTGGGTCGCATCAGCCTGACGGTTGCAGCGAATGCCGGCAAGCACGTGGGTCTCACCGTGGACGCGACGCGCAGCTGGGTGAACCTGCCCAACGGTGCATTCCGGGCGGACCTGGTTGCCTCGCGCATCGGCATCGCCTTCACCACGCGGCTCTTCCTGAACACGCTGGTGCAGTACAACTCGCTTGACCGGCGCGTGTCGAGCAACGTGCGCTTCCAGTACATCTTCCGCCCCGGGAGCGACCTGTACCTCGTGTTCAATGAGGAAACGGGATCTACTGCCTCGCTGTCCACGCTGCAGGCGCGCGGGACGCGCCTCAAGGTGACGTACCTGCGGCGGCTCTAGGGGAAGGCTGAGCGAACGGTTTCGTTGCGACGTATGTTGGGGCGACACCTTACCCCCGCACCGATGCGCTTCCTCGCCTCGTTCGTTCTCGTCGCCGCGCTCGCGGCCTGCTCGTTCACCCCGCCATCGCCGACGGCCACGCCGGCCGCGGCGACGGCCGTCTACCCCGGCGTCGACTGGGAACGCATAGCGGACCCCGCTGCCCTCGGCTGGTCGCGCGAAGGGCTCGACAGCGTGCGCGCCACGCTCAGCCGCATGGCGACGACCGGCATGATGGTCACCGAGGGTGGCCGCGTCGTGTTCGAGTACGGCGATCTCGCCAAGCAGAGCTACCTGGCATCAGTGCGGAAGAGCGTGCTCTCCATGCTGTACGGCATCGAGATCGCGCGCGGCCGCGTGGACACGTCGAAGACGCTGGCCCAGTTGGGCATTGATGACATCGGCGGACTGCTGCCGAGCGAACGGGAAGCGACGGTGCAGGACCTGCTTGCTGCACGCTCGGGTGTGTACCACCCGGCATCGAATGCCGGCGACAACCTGGCCGACGCCCCACCGCGCGGCTCGCAGAAGCATGGCACCTACCAACTGTACAGCAATTGGGACTTCAATGCCGTCGGCGCAATCTTCGAGCAGCAGACTGGACGCAACATTTATGACGCGGTAGAGGCGGAGATCGCGCGCCCTATCGGGATGCAGGACTGGCGGCGCGACCTCCAGCAGAAATCAGGCGACACCACCGCGTCGAAGTACAAGGCGTACCATATGTGGTTCTCCACGCGCGACATGGCGCGCATCGGGTACCTGATGCTGCGCAACGGTGCGTGGAACGGCAAACAGGTCGTGCCCGCCGACTGGGTGAAGAAGAGCACCAGCGCCATCACGCCGGTGTCGGAGATGCACCCGGCGTCTACGCGCCGAGGGCGCTTTGGTTACGGCTATCTCTGGTGGCCGTTCGACGGCGACTGGAACACCGGCCCGTACGAGGGCGCGTACGCGGGCATTGGCGCGGTGGGGCAGTACATCACCGTGATTCCGAAGCTCGACATCGTCATTGCCCACAAGACCGAACCGCGCGCCGGCAGCCCCGGCGTGCAGCATCCGGCCTTCTGGGCGCTCGTGGACAAGGTGGTCGCCGCCCGCACGGGTGCCTTGCCGCAGCCGAAGACGATCACGATTCCTCCGTATGACGTCATTGTGCGCAACGGCACGGTGCTCGACGGCACGGGCGCACCGGGGGTGCGCGCCGACGTCGCCATCCTTGGCAAACGCATCGTGCGCGTGTCACAGACGCCGCTAAACCCGGCCGACGCGGAGCGCGTGATTGACGCCACCGGCCTGATCGTCGCACCCGGCTTCATTGACCTGCACGTGCACCTCGAGCCGCTTCTTCAGCTGCCCGGCTCCGAAAGCCATGTACGCCAAGGGGTCACCTTCGCGCTCGGCGGCCCCGACGGCGGTGGTCCGTGGCCGTTCGGCGCGTACCTCGATTCCGCCGATCGCACCGGACTCGGCATGAACGTCGCCTACCTCACCGGGCACAACACGATTCGCCGTCAGGTGATGGGCACAGAGAACCGCGCCCCGACAACCGACGAACTCACGCGCATGCGTGGCATGGTGGCCACCGCCATGGGTGAGGGAGCGTTCGGCCTCAGCACCGGCCTGCGCTATGTCCCCGGCTACTACTCGAATGTGGAAGAAGTGATCGCGCTTTCCGAGGAAGCGGCCAAACGGGGCGGCATCTACACGTCACACCTGCGCGAGGAAGGCGTCGGCTTGCTCGACGGCGTAAGCGAAGCGCTCGAAATCGGCCGGCGCGCCAAGATTCCCGTGATCCTCACGCACCACAAGGCCATCGGCCGGCAGGCATGGGGGAAGAGCGTCATTACGCTGGCCATGGTGGATTCCGCTCGGAAGGCCGGCACCGACGTGATGATTGACCAGTACCCGTTCACGGCCTCGTTCACCGGTCTCGACGTGTTGGTGCCGCCGTGGGCGCTCTCCGGCGGGCGCGACGCGCTGCGCAAGCGGCTCGAGAATCGCGTGCTCAAGGACAGCATCACGCGTGGGATCATTGACCTCATCATGAATGATCGCGGCGGCGGCGATATCAGCCGGGTGCAGCTCTCGATCGTCGCGTGGGACAAGTCGCTGCAGGGGAAGACGCTGGCCGACTGGGCGGATCGGCGCGGTCTGAAACCGACACCGGAGAACGCGGTGGGCCTCATTCTCGAGGGCGTGCTCAACGGTGGCGCGGGCGTGGTCTACCACGTCATAGAGGAGGCTGATGTGCGCCGCATCATGGCGCACCCGATGACGATGATTGCCAGCGACGGACGCCTCACGGCACTCGGCGAAGGTGTGCCGCACCCGCGCAACTACGGCACCTTTCCTCGCGTGCTCGGCAAGTACGTGCGTGACGAGCATGTGCTTACGCTCGAGCAGGCCGTCAACAAGATGACCGGAATGCCGGCGGCGCGGCTCAACCTGCGCGACCGCGGCTGTCTGCGCGCGGGGTGCGTGGCCGACGTCACCATCTTCGACGCGTCTAAGGTGCGCGACATGGGCACGTTTACCGACCCGCATCACTACCCTGAGGGAATTCCGTGGGTGCTGGTGAACGGCGAGCCGGTGATTGCGGACGGCGTGTTCACCGCGGCGCGGCCGGGGCGCGTGGTGCGGAGGCCGGCGCGGCCCTAACGCGCTCGCGCTCCCGCACCACCTCGATCCGCTCGATCACGTCCCCCTCGAGCACGCCGTCGGCCACTTCGATTCCCTCAACTATCTCGCCGAATACGGTGTAGTCGCGGCCAAGCCGCAGGTTGTCCTTGAGGTTCACGAACCACTGCCCGTCGCCGGTATCATGGCCGCGCGTGCTCATCCCCACCGTGCCACGTACGTGCGGCACCGTGCCGAGTTCGTCCATCAGGAAGCGCGGATGCCCGACATACTCGTTGTCGCCGGGGCTTGGTCCCTGAATCACGAAGTCAGGCTCCACACGATGCCACGCCTGCTTGTTGTAGTACCCTGACTGCACGAGCGCGAGAATACGCGCCGCCATGATGGGGGCAACATCGCCGCGCAGGCGCACCACGAACGATCCGCCGCCGCTTCGTTCGGCCATCACCACGCGAAGGCGCATGTCGGCGCCGAGCGCGAGGCGCACAGCGTCAGCCGGAAGCACGCGTGCGAATGGGGTGCACCGCGGAGTGGTGGGCCTGCCGAGCTTCGCGGCGATCTCGGCGGCCTTCGCGGCAACGACACAGTCGAAATCGACAGCCAGCGTAGCGATATGCCCGGCCATCTGCGCGTCGGCCATCTCCGCAAGACGCGCCATCACCTCGATTCGGGCGTCGCGCGACGTCTCGCTCGAGTCGCCGCGGAGCCGCTGTGCCGTGGTCACCAGTGCGTGCCGCATGGGGCGTGTTGGCGTGGCGCCCTTGAGGGCAATCGCGGCGGCGCGAACAGCCTGATAGCCCCTGGCCTCAAGCGTGGCGATGTACAGCGAATCGTCCGTGTGCGCCGTGAGCGTCGCCAGCGCGTCAATCGCCGCTTCCTTTACGTTGTCGTCCTGGTCGCGTGCCAGCATGCGCAGCGTCTGTGTGTCGGCAAGCACGGCGGAAGCCCGGGCGATGTACAGGCGCATCCATCGCACGGCGGTGTGGTGCAGCAAGCCTGAAAGCGCGATGGGCATGGCCTCGGGCGCCATTCTGGCCAGCGCGACGATGGCATGCGCGGCCGGCTGCCACGCCGCGCCATCGCGGGTCCGGGCCGGGCCATTCATGGTCGCGACCCATACACGCATCGTCGCCACGACCACGGAATCGCCTTGGCAGGCGGTTCCCGCGAGGTCGGCCGCCCGCAGCCGCACGTGCCACGACGAATCCCCCAGCGCGGCACGCAGTGCGCTGCAGTCGGGCTTGCGTGGGTCCAGGGCCCTGTAGCGCAAGCGCCAAGCCGGTTCGGAATACGTGGGTGGGGCGGGGAGGACGCCAAGCGAAGCACGCGTGGCGAACGTCGGGTCGCCAATGCGGGCCATCGCGCGGCGCGCAATCAGCACCAAGCGGGCGTCGCGACTCGCCAATCCCTCGGCAAGCGCCCGGTCGGTGGTGTCGCGGCGGTCTTCGGCGGCAAGGATGCGCCGAACCAGGGCCGAGTCCGCAGCGGGCGCCGGCCCCTGCGCGGCCAGCGAAGGGGCACACACGAAGAGCCAAAGAACCCGCGTCGCTTCAGCAGCAGACATCACCGTGATAAGCGAAACTCCGCGAGGCCTTCGACCTGTCCACCGGAGGCCATTACCGACTGGCGCTCCATGGAAGAAGAGGAAGTTCCAAACATCGCTCATGCGGCGAACTTGGGTAGTGGGTCAGTTTGATCACTGTTTCTCAGTCCTCGATGATTTCGCCTAAGCCCGAGAGAAACAACTGTACTGCGGGTGCATGCTGCAAGAGCGCGACGAAGTCCGACGACCGTTCTTTGCGCAGCTCACGAGCACGGAATGTGAGGGAAACCCTGAAATGGCTCAGAAGTTACATGGCGTGATAGTATGTCGCCGCGCTAGTGCGACAATAGGGCACACCGCCCCGACCGAAGCGACGCGACTTTCAACCACGGTCACCTGCACTGATTATTGGATGCGGTGCTGCCTTTTCTCCACGGGAGACGTACATGCTCAGATGGAAACGACTGATGATCGGCGTGCTCTTTGTGTCGGGTTGCGGCGCGGAGCGAGTCACTACAGCCACTCAAGAAGCGGCCCAGCAGTTCCGAGGCGTTCAGAAGCAGTATCTCGACTGCACCGGCCCAAACAGCTCGAGGTGTGCAGACATCAGTGAGATGATCAGTTCTCTTGAGGAGCACAGCGAATATCGGTGTCGCATGCGCGGTGTGGCAGCCCGCGCGCGGTTCGACGCACCGGCTGGCACCGCCGGCTTCTATCTCCGGGACACCCAGTTGACCTCGCACGATGCCTACGTCATCATGCAACCCGATGCCACGAAACCCTCCGAATGGGGTCCCACGGACAACTACACGTACATTGAACCAAGTCTCTGGCAGCACGGATTCAGCGGGCGTCGAGGTGCGATAGCGCATGATGAGGATCACCAGACCGGGATCGACAACTTGGCCCACACGACGGGCGAGTCAGCAACGACAACGAACCGCTGCAGCTGATCGAATCCACAATTTGCGAGGTCTCTATGATCCGCGGTATTCTAGCTTTCATTGTCATCGCATGGCAACAATCGCCGACTGTGTCGCAACGCCATGCGGATGCTCTCCTTGTCACATCGTTCCAAGCGGCTTTCGCGGACTATGATGCACGAAACGGGGATAGATCGAAGCTCCTGCGGCGCGCTATTGCAGTGTCTGCGGGCCGTTCCGTCGTTGCTACCGCACTTGGACGAGCGGTTGACCCAAGAGAACCGGTGCCCGGAATGGCTGGCGTCGTAGCCGACGGCCCTGAGGTGCGAGTCGAATGCTCCGCTCGCCAGCGGGGGTACCCGTGGGACTGCCAACTCCGCGGCGCAGACGTGTATGTCAGAATGACGGCCGTGGAGCGCGTGCCAAACTCCGCGGCTTTTCGTGTGTACGTGGAAGTGGCAACGCGCTCGCTTTCTGACGCGGGTTCCATGAATTCCTATACTTACCGCCGGGACTTGGAGCTAAGGAATGGTTCGTGGTATCCAGTCGGTCAACCGCGATACTTAGTCCCCTGAGAGGCTGTCGCTGGTTATCGGCTCTGAACACGTAGTTCACGCGGCATGAAGAAGTGAAGCAGCGGCGGAGTGCGGTCTGGATGAAGCACTCCGCCGTGCCGTTGGTCAGCGGCCGGGACGGCATGGTCCGGAGAAGGCACGTCATGGCAGGCAATCGACGTTCCGCAGGGGGGCGCCGCAAGGGGGAATCAACGCCTTGTGTAACAGCTCCGAGCGGACCCCGCGCCCGCCAGAAGGGTCAGCGGAGGGGGCGCCCAACGCGTAGATATTAGTTGTCGCGTCCCAGGTGCGACCGCCGCACTCCTGGGCCAAGTCTGGACCTCAACGCCAGAAACCCGTGCCTACACGCTCTCTCCTCGCCCGCGTCGGCCTCGTAGCCGCGCTCATCCTGTTCGTTGCCCCGACCCTGATCTCCCAGCAGGCCGGCGACGGCAACACCAAGCTCACCGCGCTGACCGAGACGCTCGCCAAGGAAGGGTACATCGTGCCGGCGGGCAACATCGCCAAACTGGTGACGGCCCCGCGCCATCTCACGGTCTCGCTCACCACGCCGAGCCCCGACCGGAAATGGTTCCTTCGGGAACAGACCAATGGATTGCCCAGCGTGCAGACGTACGGCAAGCCGCACACCTACTACGGCGGCCTGCAGGTGGATCCCAAGGCCTACCGTGCCCGTGCCCTCACGGCGCGCGGCGCTATCGGGCTGCAGCTCATTGATGCCCGTACGGGCGCGGTGACGCTGCTCGAGGCGCCCAAGGGAGCGACCATCACCGCCCCCGCGTGGTCACCCGACAGCAGGAAAGTGGCGTACATCGCCAACTTCGATGCCGCGTCGCACGTCTTCGTCGCCGACATTGCCACGGGCAAGTCGGTGCAGGTCACCAAGACACCGCTGCTGGCGACGCTCGTGACCTCGGTGGACTGGACGGCCGACAGCAAGAACATCGTTGCCGTGCTTGTTCCCGAACCGCGCCGCGAGATGCCAAAGAAGCCGGACATCGCCACGGGCCCGCAGGTGAGCCTGTGGATTGACGCGACCAAGGCCCCCGAGCGCAACTACGCCTCGCTGATGTCGGAGCCGTGGGAGTTTGACCAGTTCGAGCACTTCATCACGGGACAGCTGGCCGTCATCGACATCGCCAAGAAGGCGGTAAGAAAGGTCGGCCCGCCCGCCATGCTCTCCTCCGTGGACGTCTCGCCCGACGGCAAGTTCTTCCGCGTCACCACCGTGCAGAAACCGTTCTCGTACGTCGTGCAGTACTCGAGCTTCGGCAGCGCCGACTTGGTATGGGACGCTGACGGCAAGCAACTGGCCCAGATCTCCAAGCGTGACGTGCGCTTCGCCGGCGACACAACGGGCGGCCCGGGCGGCGCCGCCGGCCGCGCGGTCGCCGGCAGCAAGAAGGGGCTCGCGTGGATGCCGCAGGGCGAGGGCTTCTACTACATCGCGCAGGACTCGGCGGCGCGCGGTGACTCCGCGCGCCCAGCGGGCGCTCCGCCCGCAGGGGCACCCGCCGCTGGCGGACGTCCCGCGGCTGGCGGCGCGACGGCGCCGCGCCCTGAGAGGGTCGTGCAGTGGCTTCCGCCGTTCGGCGACAAGGACGTCAAGGTCATCTACCAGTACACGGCCGCCATCGCGAGCGCCGTCTTCTCGGACGACGCGCAAACGCTCTTTCTCGCCACCAACAACAACGGCACCGGCGAGATCTTCGCGGTCAAGCTGAGTGACCCCGCCAAGCGCATGAGCATCGTGCGTCAGCGCGGCTGGACGCCTGCGTTTGTCGGAGGCAGCCGCGGACCGGCGTTCGGCGGCGGTGGTGGCGGCCGCGGCGGCGCCGACACGCTGTCGTTCTACACGAACCCGGGTTCGATGCTCACCAAGCGCGGCACCAACGGCGGCGAAGTGGCTGTCATGACCGCCTCGGGCGAGGTCTTCCTGAAGGGAACGCAGTATTCGCGCGACTATCTGGCGAACCCGCCGAAGGACTTCCTCGACAAGGTCGAGATGGCCACCGGGAAGAAGACCCGTGTCTTCGACGCGGCCAACAAGGACATCACCGAGTCGCTGGGCGCGCTCCTCGACGACGATGGCTCGGTCGCCATCGTGACTCGCGAGTCGCCGACGGTGGTTTCCAACGCCTACCTCAAGAACCTCAAGGCCGGAACGCTCACGCAGCTCACCAAGAACGTGGATCCCGCCCCCGAGTTCACTGCGCTGCAGCGCAAGCGCGTCGTCGTCACGCGCCCAGACGGCATTACGTTCGTGGTGAACGTTACCTTGCCGGCCGACTATAAGGCGGGCACGCGCCTGCCGGGGATGTTCTGGTTCTACCCTTACGAGTACACCGACCAGGCCGGCTATGACCGTTCGGTGCGCACCGAGAACGTGAACCGGTTCGTCTCATCCGGACCGCGGACCATCGAATTCCTCGCCGCGCAGGGGTATGCGGTGGCGAACTTCAACCCGCCCATCATCGGCGAGACAGGGCGCATGAACGACAACTACGTGTCGGACCTGCGCATGAACCTGTACGCCGTCATTGACGAACTCGACCGCCAGGGCTTCATTGACCGCACCAAGCTCGGGCTCGGCGGCCACAGCTACGGCGCGTTCAGCACCGTGAACGCCATGGTGCAGACGCCGTTCTTCAAGGCGGGCATCGCCGGCGACGGCATGTACAACCGCACGCTCACGCCCAATGGCTTCCAGAGCGAACGGCGCGACCTGTGGAACGGCCAGCGCACGTACCTCGAGATGTCGCCGATGCTCAATGTGGATAAGCTGCAGGGCGCCCTGCTCATGTACCACTCCATCGAGGACCAGAACGTCGGCACCGATCCCGTCAGCTCGATCCGCATGATGCAGGCACTGCGCGCCAACGGAAAGGTGGCTTCGCTGTTCATGTACCCGTACGAAGATCACGGTCCGGTCACCAAGGAAACCCTGCTCGACCAGTGGGCGCGGTGGACGACATGGCTCGACCTGTACGTGAAGAACGACGGCATGGCCCTCGCCAAGAAGAAACCTGCTGCTCCGGCTGTCCAGCCATAACGCTGCGCTTCTTCTACCGCCGAGCTGGGCTTCTGCACCACGTCCTCCGTGGTGCAGGAGCCCAACTTCGTAAGGAACACGGTCGTCTGACACCGCACGACCCCCGCTTCCGTACGGACGGAACACCAGGCACAATTTGAGTACCCCGCCCGCGCCCCCGCTTTTCAGCCGCGCGATCGCAGACCTCCACACAGGCATGAGGTACGTATGAACCGCATTCTCACCCGCCGCGCCGCGTGGTTGGCCTTGACCTTCACGCTGGCCGTGCCTGCGCTCGCGCTGGCGCAGCTTCCTGCCGGCATCAAGCAAGGCGCCACCGTCGAGGGCATCACCGAGTACAATCTCGACAACGGTCTTAAGGTGCTGCTCTTCCCCGACGCGTCCAAGCAGACGACCACGGTGAACATCACCTACCTCGTGGGTTCGCGACACGAGGGATACGGGGAAACGGGCATGGCCCACCTGCTCGAGCACCTGGTGTTCAAGGGAACGCCGAAGCACCCCAATATCCCGCAGGAACTCACCGAGCGCGGCGCGCGCCCGAACGGCACCACATGGTACGACCGCACCAACTACTTCGAGACCGTGCCGGCCGCCGACAGCAACCTGGTGTGGGCGCTCGACCTCGAAGCCGACCGCATGGTGAACTCGTACATCGCCAAGAAGGACCTGGAGAGCGAGTTCTCGGTGGTACGCAACGAGTTCGAGATGGGCGAGAACGACCCGACGGGGATCCTCTTCGAGCGCACCGCGTCCACCATGTTCCTGTGGCACAATTACGGGAAGAGCACCATCGGCGCGCGCGCGGACATCGAGAACGTCCCCATCGAGCGCCTCAAGGCGTTCTACCAGCGCTACTATCAGCCCGACAACGCCGTGCTGGTGGTTGCCGGCAAGTTCGACACCAACCGCACACTGGCCCTGATCGCGGAGAAGTTCGGCGCAATCCCCAAGCCAGTGCGTTCGCTCGATCGCGGCAACATGATCTTCCCGACGTATACCGCCGAGCCGGTGCAGGACGGCGAGCGCTCGGTCACGCTGCGCCGCGTCGGCGACATCCAGGCAGTCGTGGCCGCCTATCATATCCCCGCCGGCACCCACAAGGACTACGCTGCGCTCGACGTGCTCACGCAAGTCCTCGGCGATCAGCCCTCCGGGCGCATCTACAAGGCCCTCGTCGAGACCAAGCTTGCCGCCGCCGCGTCCGCCATGGACTTTCAGTTGAAGGAACCCGGCATGTTCGGCGCGTACGCCAACGTGCGGATGACGCAGTCGCTCGACAGCGCGTCGCGCGCCCTGATGGCCACGCTCGATGGCGCCACCAGCTCGCCGCCGACCAAGGAGGAAGTGGAGCGCGCCAGGACTCAACTGCTCAAGCAGATTGACCTGACGCTCAACAACTCCGAGCGCGTCGGGCTCGGCTTGTCGGAGTGGGCTTCCATGGGCGACTGGCGCATGCAGTTCATCCATCGTGACCGCATCAAGGCGGTCACGCCCGAGGATGTGCAGCGCGTTGCTAAGGCGTACCTCAAGCCCGACAACCGCACCGTCGGCAAGTTCATTCCAACGGCCAAGCCCGATCGGGCCGAGATCCCGTGGGTCACCGACGCCGAGATCGCCGCCATTACGAAGGACTACAAGGGGAACGTCTCCCTCGCCGAGGGCGAGGTGTTTGATCCGTCAACGGCCAACGTCGAGCAGCGGACGATGCGCAGTGCGCTTCCCGGCGGCTTCAGGCTGGCGCTGCTGCCCAAGCAGACGCGCGGCAACACGGTGAATGCCTACATCAGCGTGCGATTCGGCGACGAGAAGTCGCTGTCGGGGCGGACCACCGCGGCGCAACTGATGGGCGCGATGCTCGACAAGGGGACCAAGACCAAGACGCGCCAGCAGATCAAGGACGAGTTCGATAAGCTGAAGGCGCGCGTCAGCATTGGCGGCGCGGGCAACAACATCGTGGTCAACATCGAGACGACGCGTCCCAATCTGTTGCCAACGCTGCGCCTCGTCGGTGAAGTGCTGCGTGAGCCGTCATTCGACGCCAAGGAGTTTGAACTCCTGCGCACCGAGGGCCTGGCCGGGCTCGAGCAGAACAAGTCCGAGCCACAGTTCGTCGCGTTTGTCGCGATCCAGCGTATCGTCAGCCCGTGGCCGAAGGGCCACCCACTGCACGTCGGAACGGTGGACGAGCAGATTGCCGACCTCAAGGCCGTGAAGGTGGACGACGTGAAGAAGGTCTACACGGATCTTGTTGGCGCGTCGTACGGCGACATGGCGATGGCGGGCGACTTTGACCGCGATTCAGTGACCGCCGTCGCACGGCAGATCTTCGACGGGTGGAAGAGCCCCAAGCCGTTCGCGCGCCTCAAGCGCAAGGCGTTCGACGTGGCGTCGGTTACGGAGCAGCTCGAGACGCCGGACAAGGCGAACGCGTTCTTTATCGGTGCGCTGAATCTCCCGGTGCGCGACGATCAACCCGAGTATGCCTCGCTCCTCGTCGGCAACTACATCCTCGGCGGCGGCTTCCTGAACTCGCGCCTCGCCACGCGCATCAGGCAGAAGGACGGCCTCAGCTACGGTGTCGGGTCGGGCTTCAACGCGCAGGCGCTCGACAGCGCGGCGGTGCTGCAGGTGATGGCCATCTACAATCCCGAGAACATCGTCCGGCTCGAGAGCGCCTTCGGCGAGGAGCTTGGCCGCTGGGTGAAGGAGGGCGTGACGACCGAGGAGCTCGACAAGGCCAAGCAGGCGTGGCTGCAAAGTCGCGTGCAATCGCGCGCGCGTGACGCGGAGCTGGTGGGCCGCCTGTCGCAGCAGACCTTCCAGCAGCGCACCATGGCGTTTGACCAGGCGCTCGAGGAACGCGTGACCGCGCTCACCGCGGACCAAGTGAACGCCGCCATCAAGAAGTACGTGAACCCGGCGAAGCTCTCCTCGGTCAAGGCAGGCGATTTCAAGAACAAGCCGCCGAAGCCGATGCCAGTGAAGCCGTAGCTTCCGTTTCGGTATCCGGTCGATTGTAACGGAACGGGGAGGGGGTAGAGGCTCGGCGAGGTGGTACGAGGGGCGGAACGCGGAGGGAGATCATTTGCGCGAGATCTCCCTTCCCCGTTCCACCAAGAAACTCCACTCTAAGACTTCGGCCCCGCCGCCTTGCGCCGCGCCACGAGTGCGCGCAGCAGTTCCGTGCGCAGGTCGCCCTTCTCGAAGACCGAGTAGCTCTCGAGCGCCTCGAACATCTTGCGCGCCGCCACGCGGTCACCTGTGCGCACGAGCGCCAACGTGCCGGCGCTGCTCAGCACGTCCGGCGGCAACCACGTATGCCCCGCGACGCGCGCCTTGAGTTGCGGCGTCACCTCGGCCGCTGCGGCCGGCCAGTCGTACGTGCCGGCCGCGCGCATGAAGCGCCACGCTGAGCGCGCCGCCTCGGGCGCCTGCCAGCGCGTCATGTATCGCTCGACGTCGCGATAGAAGGCGGAATCCACCACCCCGCTCAGGCCGGAATGATGGTCGTCCTCCGTTTCGACGACCATGCGGAACCAGGTGAACCAATCCACCGGCGCGTGCGGCGCGGCCAGCACGTCTCGCAAGACCGCGCGGCGAGTGAGTGCCTGGCGGTACAGGCGATTGCTGTCCAGCGTGTCGCTCGCCGGCGCCGGCTCGTCGGCGCGCAGGCGCGCCGACTGCGCGCGTCGCGAGGTACGTGGCAGGTCCAGCCCTTCCCGCGTCTCGGTGCCAAAGCCGATGCGGCGCTCGTCGAGCGCGGCGAGGAGGTCGAACCGGTCGCTCGTGGCGTCCATGAAACCGCGCGCGGCGTCCTTGCGGAAGCGCGTGCGTTCGGCGCCGAGGTCGAGCACGGGATGGAAATCCGAGTTCATCAGGCCGCCATTGCGCACCAGCGGCGCCAGTGCCCGTTGCGTGGCAATGACGGTCCCGTCGAGCGCCTCGGGGGTGATGCGCCGGAATCGCTGCAAGTCGGTGGCCACGTTGGGATACCCGAACACCGACCAGTCTGGCTCCGGCAGCACGGAGTCCGCCGACGCAACCACGAGGATGTCCACGTCGTTGGTGAGGTAGATGCGATACGACGGGAAGTTCCGGTCCACGGCGCGCACGACGCTGAGCACGAGGGAGTCGCTGATCTCGTAGAGATGCAGCCACTGCCCGAAGATGCCGTGCGGCGCCAGGTACTGCCGCGCGCGGCCGTAGAACTCGTCGGTGAAAAGGCCGCTCACGCCACTGACCCACGGGTTGGACGGCTCCGAGAGGATGAAGTCGTACTGCCGGCGGGCCGAGGCGAACACGGACCGGGCGTCGTCGTACACGAACCGCGAACGCGGGTCGTCGAAAACGCGCCGGTTCACCGGGTAGAACAGGCGCGAGCCGCGCACCATCTCCGGCTCGATGTCAATGGTGGTGAGTCGCTTCAGGTGCGGGCTGCCGAGCAGGAAGTGCGACGACATGCCTGATCCCTGCCCGATGACGGCGCCCTCCGCTGCGCGCGGCACATGCGCCAGCACGATCATTGGCAGGAGCAGCTGCGTGCTCTCGTCACCGGTGATGGCGCGTTGGGCGTTGGCGGTGGAGTCGAACCAGATCTCCGAGAGCGACGCATCGGGCTTGCCGTTCGTGGCGAGCGAGTAGTCCTGCTTGCCCGGCGTCTGGCGCACGCTCACGGTGGCCGTGCGGCCGTCACGGTAGAACACCACTTCGTGGCCGCTGCGGTCAATGCGGCCGTACCGGTAGACGCCGCTGGTCAGGACCTCGCGGCTGAACGGTGCGTTGAGGAAGGCGCCGAGCACGGCGACTATTGTGGCGCCGACGAGGGCCATGGCGAGCTTGCGGGACTCGCGCGACGCCGCTCCGGCGAGCCACATCAGCCAGACACCGAGCGCCATGTCCAGCACGGCACCGGTCACCAGCAGCGCCTTGAGGCCGATGAGCGGCATCAGCACGAGCGCCGCGAGCGCCGCGCCCACGATGCTTCCCAGGGTGTTGATGCTGTACACCGCGCCGATGGCGCGCTCGCCGGCGCCCGCACCGAGCAGCATGCGCGTGATCAGCGGTAGAGTGATGCCCGCGCAGAACGTAGCCGGCAGCATGACCGCAAGGCAGATGGCGTAGCGCGTCAGCGAGAAGGCGCGGTAGCCCTCGTCCGTCTTCGCTAGCGCCTCGAGCAGCGATGCCATCCAGCCGAAGCTCAGCATGTATACTGACATGGTGCCGATGGCCAGCGCGCCCATGACCCACTGCGTCACGGCGAGCGCGCGCAGCGGATCGCGGAACAGGTCGGCGCGCGTGCGCACCCAGAGCGCGCCCAGCGACAGGCCGAGAATGAACGCCGACAGCATGAGTTCGAACGAATGCGTGGCGCTCCCCAGCACGAGCGACAGCATGCGCACCCAGGCGATCTCGTAGATGAACGACGACATCGCGGTGCCGGCGGCGACAATCAGGAGAATGCCCCCGAGCCCCGTGAAGATCGGCGCCGCATGCGCCTCGGGCGCCGGCACGGGGTCCACCGGCGCGTCCATCTCTTCCTGCGCGAGCTTCACCGCGCCCACCACCATCGCGGCGACGACGATGTTCAGGATGGCGGCGGTCTGCAGCGTGCCGGGAAGCCCGAACGCCTGGATCAGCATGAAGCCCGCCAGCAGCACGCCCACCGCCGCGCCAAACGAGTTGGCGAAATAGAGGTTGGCGAGCACCTTGCCGCTGCCCGTCTGCCCGTCGGGCGAGGATGCGCGCAGGAAGCCAGCGCTCATCAGCGGAAACGTGGTGCCGAGGAGCACCGACTGCGGCAGAATGAGCAGCGCGGCGATCGTCCATTTCACCACGACGAGCACCGTGCCACCGGGAAGCGCGGGGAAGAGCGTGTCGTAGCAGAAGGCGGTGACTGCGATGAACGTGCCATGAAACACGAGTCCGAGCACCCCACACGCGGCTTCGGCGCGTGCGTACCACATGAGCGGCGATGCAAGGGCGGCCGAACGGCGCGCCACCCACGCGGCGCCGGCCGACATGCCGCCCAGGAACATCACCAGCACGATCGTCTGCGCGTACGCGCTGTGCCCGACGAAGAGCCCTAGGTAGCGGCTCCAGATGGCCTCGTAGATTAGCCCCGCCGCGCCCGACAGGATGAAGGCGACGGTGAGCGTGATTTGCAGCAGGTTCATGGGTGCGGAAAATAGCGCGCGATGGCGGTAACGGTTACCGGTACAGCAACCCGGTGCTCACCCGCTCCGCCCAGTCGCCGACCTCGGTCCAGGCGCGCACCTGGTCGGCGTCAATGCTCTGCGGCGCCGAGTCGAAGTACCGGCGGATGCCGCGCCGCCCGATGAGCCGTTCAAAGTGCCCCTCGCCGCTCGGGTTGGCCGCCGTGGGGTAGCGCGCCCACTGGAAGCGCAGGCGATGTGTGTTGGCAACAGCCGCCATCAGCAACAGGCCCAGCGCCACTGGGCGCAGGGCGTCGGCGTTCGTGACGCTGATGCGAATGCCGTGGCACAGTTCGCCCGCATACGGTCCGGTCACCGGCACGAAGGTCGTCTCGCTGAACTCCACGCCCTTCGGCACGCGGCGCGCAAGGTCAGCAAGCACCGCGTCCACGTTGAGCCATGGCGCCCCCACCTGCTGGAACGGCACCTCCGTTCCGCGCCCAACGCTCAGATTGGTGGCCTCAAACAGGCACGTTCCCGGGTAGAGTTGTGCGCTGTCGAATGACGGCATCGCCGGCGACGTGGGAAGCCATGGCAACTGCGTGTCGGGCCAACGCATGGCGCGCGTCCAGCCGTCGCAGGCAATGACGTCGAGCCGGGCGTTCGGGAACTGCTCGTATTGCCAGAGCCGCGCGAGTTCTCCGAGCGTGAGCTGGTGGCGAATGGGAATGGCGTCCTCGCCGACAAACGAGCGGCACGCCGGGTCGAGCACCGGCCCCTCGGCGCGCGCAAGATCACCACCCAGCGGATTCGGCCGGTCGAGAACGACGACGCGCACCGACGCCTGCGTGCACGCCGCCAGCACGTGGAAGAGCGTCCACGTGTACGTGTAAAACCGTGCGCCGACATCGGGAATGTCGAACATCACTGCGTCGAGGTCGCGCAGCATCGCAACGTCGGGACGCATGCGCTCGCCGTAGAGCGAGACGACCGGCAACCCCGTGAGCGGGTCGGTGCCGTCGGCCACCGCGGCGCCGTCGGCAGCCGAGGCGGCAAGGCCGTGCTCCGGCCCGAAGAGCCGGACCATCGGCACGCCGGCGGCAATCAGCGCCGCGCGGGTGTGGCGGGCCGCGTCCGAGGCGAGCCGTGCCGCATCGTTGGTGACGAGCCCCACGCGCGCCGCGCCGCCAAGCAGCGACAGATCAGCAACCAGCCGGTCAGCGCCGAAGCGGATCATGGGCCGGCTCTCTTGGGCGAGATGCGAAGGTCGGAAATGCACTGGAATGATGATGTAGGGAGCGAACCGGTAACGTAAGCTGCGCCAGCGGCGGGCACGTTGTCGGCATGCCCGTCATCAGCCGATTCCTCGGCATCTCCATCAAAATGTATTATGATGATCACGTACCGCCGCACTTCCACGCGCGCTACGGCTCGTTCGAAATGGCCGTGGAAATCGAAAGCGGTGTGGTGCGTGGGACCTTTCCGTCGCGAGCGTTGCGCCATGTTCTGGAATGGCGTGAACTTCGACTTGACGAACTGCGCATTGCATGGCGCAACGTCCGCGACGACGTACACCCTCAACCCATCGCCGGACTCGAATGATGGAGTCTATCCGAGTGCTCGAAGTCCGTGTCGTCGCGCCCTATTCACTCTGGCTGCGATTCTCCGACGGCGCGCAGGGAACCGTGGATCTGGCGACTCGCTTGCACGGGCAGGTATTTGATCCACTCAGGGATCCCGCGCTTTTCGCTCAGGGCACCCTCGACGAAGACGGTTACACGGTCTGTTGGCCGAACGGCGCCGACTTGGCGCCCGAATTCCTGCGTGAGCGGCTCGTGATCAGCTCCTCCGGTCGCGTCGCCGAACGCCCGGGTCCGTAACTGGGCGATCGGCGACTCACTCAGGCCATGCCAGAATGAAAAAGGCGCCGCATGGCGGCGCTCCTCTCAGGCTCATCGCAAATCGGTCAGACTGCCTTGGGCACGTCCGGAAGCGCGGGTCCCTGCACCTGCGGCGGACGTCGGCCCCACTGGCCGCCGCGCGGGGTCGGCTGGGAGCGCTTGAACACCCGGTTGTTGTAGAACTGGAGCACGCGCTCCTGCACGGAGGTGCGCGTGTCGGCGGATGCCGCCTGGAACGGGGCGTACATGGACGTGTCGCCGGTGACGGTGAACCACCACCAGAACTCGCCGCTCGAGCCTCTGCGCTCCTCCACAGTGCACACGTAGCTGCGCCCTTCGGCCGCGAACTCGAATCCCTTGATCATCTGGTCCTTTTCTTTGGGGGCTATGTGCAATCTAACCAATTGCGGGGCTTGCTGTTGCCAATTGCGCCAATTGGCCACCTGCGAGTGCACGCGACCCCGGTCGGAGACGTCCGAGCTACCGCCTCCGCGCCGTGATCAGCACCGCAATCTCGTCGTTCCGCCCGTTGATGAAATCGAGCTGCACCCGCCCGTCCGGACGCGTCGAAACGGTCGCCGGAATGGACGAATTGGTGAGCGCCCAGCCAGGCGGCAGGACGACGATGTTCGACGGCCGCCCGAAGGCGCGGTCCCATACCAATTCGCCGTCCTTCACTGTGTAGCGCACCGAATCGGTGTAAGTCTCCGACATCCTCAGGCGTACCGATGCCCTAGGCTGCACTGGCGGGAACCTGAAGACCACTGCCTCCGTCTGTGGCGTCACGTTCGACACGTCCAGGCCAGCCTTGGTGATGGCGTCGCCCTTGAGCACCTCCCACGGCAACGGCTCGCCGGTGTCGAGATTCAGCGCACTCGGTGCGCTCACCGTGCTCCCCGCCCGCACGACATTCAGGTACGTGGAGACACCCGGGCGCGACTCGGTGTAGTCGTGGTACAGGTCGAAGGCGTGCGTCTCAGGCTGCTGCAGGAAGTAGACGATCTCGCGAGTCTGGTGCGCGCGCTCGCTCAAGCGCGCGGCCATGGTGCCCTCGCGACGTGGCGCCGCGCCAAATGGCGACCGTAGCCGCACCGCCTTGAGCGTCACCGCCGCCTCGCTCGGCGTGCTGTTCCAGAACGAGATCCCCACGCGCCCGTCGCTCTCATGCAGCACCTGCGCCGGAAACGACGAACTCGCCAGTTCGTATCCTGCCGGCAAAACCACCGCGTTGCGCTTGATGCCGAGCGGACGGGTGAAGATCAGGGTGTCGCCGCGCGTGAAGTACGATGTCGTGTCCTCGTATGTCTTGAGGATCAGGATGCGCTGCTCACCGCCGCCGGATGGCACTGGACGCGCCAACGTCACCTTGATGTAGCGCTGGGCCTCGTTGCTCACGCGCACTCCGCCCGCCCGCGCCTCCGCGGCCCCGACCTCGGCGAAGGCCAGCGGTTTCCCCGAGGCGCGGTCAATCACCGACTCATCGCTCGCCTTGCTCCCCATCCTGATGGGATTGAAGTAGGCGGTGGCGCCGGGGGTGGTGGCGGTGATCTCGTAGATGATGCGGAACTGCGCCGACCCCGGAGCGAGGAGTTCGTATCGCGTGTAAGCGTCGGCGTCGCTCTGGCGCAGGGGCGCAGGGGAGGCCGACGGAGCCGAGGGCTGCTGAGCCGCGAGCGGAAGCGCGGCGAGAGCGAGAGTCAGGAATGGGTGCATGCCAAATACTGCATCTTGCCGTGGCATTGGACGAGGGGTGTACCCCCCTCCTCCCCATAGCGATGTCCACTCCCCGCGCGTAATCCTACGAGGTCCCAGGACCCACCCGCACCGGAGCATCGGTATGTCCCGCAGTGTTTTCTCTGCCCTGTGCCTCTTGGCCATCGGCGCGCTCGAAGCCCCCGCCCAGGGCTCGGTTAAGACCGTCCCTGTCTTCGCCAACGGCCAGGCGCAGGTTGTCCCCGGTTTCGCCGACCCCGCGCTGTGGATCAAGGAACGCCTCTGGGTGGAGGCCGACTTCGACAGCGACGGCGACGGCAAGCCCGACCGCATGCACGTGGCCGTCACGCGCCCGCGACAGACGGAGACCGAAGGGCTCAAGGTCGCCGTGGTGTACGAAAGCTCGCCCTACTTCGCGGGCACGTCGGGCGACCGCAAGTTCCTGTGGAACGTGCAGCAGGAAGTCGGCGCACCTCCGCCGCCGCGCAAATCACAGCCGGCCATTCCGTTCAAGCCTGACCGCACGGTCATCTCGAACAGCGAGGTGAACAACTGGGTTCCGCGCGGCTTCGCGGTGGTGCATAGCGAAGCACCGGGTACCGGGCTCTCGCAGGGTTGCCCCACCATCGGCGGCCACCCCGAGGAGTACGCTCCCAAGGCGGTGATTGACTGGCTCAACGGCCGCGCCAAGGGCTTCACCACGCGCGACGGCACCGAACAAGTGAAGGCCACGTGGGCGACCGGCAAGGTCGGGATGACCGGCACGTCGTACAACGGCACCATCCCGCTCGCCGCGGCCACCACCGGCGTAGAGGGGCTCGAGGTCATCATTCCCATCGCGCCCAACACGAGCTACTACCACTACTACCGCAGCAACGGACTCGTTCGCCACCCGGGTCAATGGCTCGGCGAAGACATCGACTTCCTTTACGATTTCGTCTTCAGTGGCGCGCCGGAGCTGCGCGACGTCTGCAACAAGACCGTGCGCGACGGCATGTACGTGGCCGGCCGAGACCGCCAGCACGGCGACTACAATGACTTCTGGGCCGAACGTGACCTGCTGAACAAGATCAAGGGCGTGAAGGCCGCCACGCTGCTGGCGCACGGCGAGAACGACTGGAACGTCGTCCCCGAGCATTCCATTCGCATCTACGAAGCGCTCAGGAAACAGGGAACGCCCGCCGCGCTCTATCTGCACCAGGGCGGGCATGGTGGCCCGCCCACGATGGAGCTGCGCAACCGCTGGTTCTCGCATTACCTGTATGGCGTGAACAACGGCGTGGAGAACGACCCGCGCCTGTACGTGGTGCGCGAGGACCAGCCCGTTCGGAACGGCACGCCCACGCCGTACGCCGATTATCCCAACCCGGCGGCGAGCGAGGTTGCGCTGTACCCCGCCGCCGGCGGCAACGCGGTGGGTGCGCTGTCGCCCAATCAGGCGCAGCGTGATGCGCGCACCGCGCGCGAGACGCTCACCGACAACGTGGCCTTCAGCGGCGCCGCGCTGTCGAGCGCCGAGTCGTCGCCACATCGCCTGCTCTACGCCACGCCCGTGCTCACCGACACGCTGCACTGGAGCGGCTCGCCGCGCGTGACCATCCGGTTGTCGTCGAGCAAGCCAGCGGCGAACCTCAGCGTCTGGCTGGTGACGCTGCCGTATGACAGCACCGCCATCGGTTCACTCGGCGCGGTCGGCGTGCAATCGCGCGGCTGGGCCGATCCGCAGAACCACAGGTCGCTGACGAAGGGCGGCAACTACGACAGCAAGGCCACGGGCGAACCGCTGACGCCCGGCGAGTTCCATGATCTCACGTTCGACCTGCAGCCCGGCGACCGGATGATCGCCCCCGGCAAGCAGCTCGCCCTGATGATCATGAGCAGCGACCGCGACTTCACGCTGTGGCCGCAGGCCGGCACGCAGCTGACGGTTGACCTCGGCAAGACGAGGCTGGTGCTGCCGGTGGTGGGTGGAGAAGCGGGATTCCGAAACGCCGGCGGGAAGTGATGGTAGATGGCAGAGGGTAGATGGCAGATGAGGGGCGCTCCGGAATCCGGAGCGCCCCTGTCGTATGCAGATGCAGCAATCAGCGCGCTCGGCGCGCGCTCGAAGCACGCTGGGGCCGAGCCAAGCGGGGTACGAGCGACATCACCGGCGCGACCTCGAGTGCCTCGAATGCGCGAGTCAGCGTATCCAATCGCAGGTTCGCGTCGGGACTCTCCAGCTGCTGATACGCCTGACGCGTCACCTTCATGCGGGCCGCCATCTGTGATTGCGACAGTCCCATCTGAACGCGTCGGGTCACGAGTGCCGCACGCACGGCAATCTTGAGGGGGATCGTGATGGTCAGCCAACGCGCGCCCTTTGGCAGCCGGCGGCGGATCCTCGCCGGTGTCGGAACTGCCGTTCCGGTGACAAGGTGCGCTTCAACCCAGCCTTCCACGGCATCCTGGGCCATGCGTTCTGCCGAGGCGGCATCTTCCCCGAAGGTCTGACACCCCGGGGCGTCAACGAACTCGACGTTATGGTAGCGCCCTTCGCGACGCACAATCGCATGGAACTGCATGGATCCTCCCCATCCGGTGTTCATCGCGCACTTCTCCGCAGCCGAACGCCAGACTGACGCTCGATGCAACGCACCGTGCGGAGCGGCACGAACTCGCAGGGGTGCGCGACCGTAGTGGTCCCCGGCTTGACTGGGTGAACCAACTGGACGTGCGACCCTCGCTGACGCTTGATGCGCCATCCGTCCGCGTGGAGACGGACGAGGATCTCTCGGGAGTTCATGTCGCGAACCTGCCGCCAACGAAGGGAAGGTAGGCAAGCTATAGCTTGCCTGTCAACCGGCTGGAATCCTGGGACACCCGCACGGTACTGGCGAATCGGGTGTGATCCGGCACCGTTTCAGTGCGCATACAACCCTTCACACGCATGCTGGAGATGGCAGACGTCAGATGGCAGATGGCAGAAGGGCGCCCCAATCTCGGAGCGCCCCTCATTGGTGGCGATGTGACTACCGCTTTCGGTACTGAACGTCGGGGAGGTGCGCGAAGTCGCCGTCGAGCGTCCACAGCGTGGCGTCATTTGCCTTGGCCGTCGCGTACATGATGCTGTCCGCCATCGGCAGGCGATGCAGGATGCTCAGATTGGCGGCCGACACAGCCAGCGATTCAGTCAACTCGACCACTCGGCCCTGGCGCATGAGGGCGACGGCGGTAAGCGCCGCTGTCTCGTCGCGCTGCTGGCGCACACGTTTGAAGACCTCAAAGAGACTCAGGGTCGGGACGACCAACGTAGCCGGCCGTTCGATGGTTGGCGCGAAAAATGGCGCCGCCGGCCCGTCGCTCAGGTACTCGAGCCAGCCCGAAGAATCCACGACGTTCATGCGCGGTCCCGATCGCGCGGCACCGTAGTGTCGATACCGCGCAGGAACCCCCGAAGCTTCCGCGCCGGCTGCACCGGGACGAACTCCACCCGTCCCTCATACTCAAAGACCTGCACCTTCTGCCCTGCCGTGATTCCCAGCGATTCCCGTATGTGACGGGGGATGACGACCTGGAACTTCGGCGATACCGTGACGATCGACATGGTGCCTCCTGCGGATCGTACAACGATATCATGATCGATCGTAGCTTCGCTACCCGATGCGTCTGGAACCGGCGTGTGCGTCAATGGATGGGCTGGCATGACTGAACGGTGCACGCCTGGCGGCGTATCTACATCACCGTTTCTTTGCGCACCGAGCCCTTCACACGCCTGCGGGAGATGGCAGACGTCAGATGGCAGATGGCAGAAACCAGAAGGGCGCCCCGTCCCTCCGGAGCACCCTTCGTTCGTTGAATACGCGACAGGCCTAGGCCGCTACCTCCACATACACCGCTGTTGTCTGCGACGTCGGAACCGATTGACCATCGGCACGCAGACCCTCGAGATGGAACGCGACGGCATTGCGCATGTTCGCCTCGACCTCGCTCGTCGTTTGCCCCGTGGCGATGCAACCTGGCAGGTCGGGCGAGTAGGCGGAGAATCCGGTCTCGGTTGGCTCGATGAGAATTAGAAACCGATGCATGATCTACTCCGTCTTCGGGTTCGCCAAGCCGGCCTGACGCAGCACGCTCTTCAGCGTGCCGACCGCGATGTCATCGCCTCACCGTCCCCTGCCGCTCTGCGCCGCCCGCTTGGCCTCGGATCTGGTGGAGATGAGCGTGCGCAGGGCTCGGTTTACGGCGCGAGAATCCGGGAACGCGGCTGCAACATCGGGATCGAGCGTCACCGCGATAACGGCATCGCGCAAACGCCTCGCATACGGGCTCGGCTTGGATCCGCGCAAGCTGTACTCCGGCAGTATCTCGTCCTCCGCGACGCGTGCAGGGCGCCGGCGGCGTGGAGACTCAGCGGGTTTCTTCTTCATAATCGTGCCGCTCGCGGCGGGTGGCGGGTCTCGCACTGATAATACGCACTTTCACAGGACTGCGCTCGGCGAACATGACGGCGAGCAAACGGCCAGCTCTGGAACGCCCAAACAGAACAAGCCGCTCCTCAGCGACCGAATGGCGTGCATCAAGCACGATGCGCGCCAACGGATCGAGGAACACAGAACTTGCTTCGGCAAAGGTGACTCCATGCTTGGCGTGGTTTGCCTCCGCCTTGTGAACGTCCCACTCAAAATCGAACCGCATGTGCTCATCGTAGATCCGTCTTTGATCTGACTCGTCATCATCTCATTGCACGCCCACCCTTTCAGCCGCCTGCGAAAGATGGCGGACGTCAGATGGCAGATGGCAGAAGGGCGCCCCAACCCTCGGCGCGCCCTCTGTTGTCTCTCTGTTGTCTCTCTGTTGTCTTTCTGTTGTCTCTCTATTTGATGACGTATTCCTTGGGTGGAGTCGCGCCCATCAGGTGTGTCACAAAATAATCCCACCTCCGCCGCATCATATAATTCCCCGCCGCTCCAAAGCCGTGCGCGGCGTTCGGGATAAGCAGCAAATCAAAGTCCTTCCCCGCCTTAATGAGCGCGTCCACCACCAGCATGGTGTTGTCCACCGGCACGTTGTCGTCGGCGGTGCCGTGGGCGAGGAGCAGCTTACCCTTGAGGTTGGCGGCCATCGTCTGGTTGGCTTCCTGGTGGTATGAATCCACGCCGCCGTCGGCGCCCTTCACCACCAGCCCCTGATACCGTTCGCCCCAGTCGTCCTCGTAGTTGCGCTGGTCGTGGTTGCCCGATTCGCTGATGCCCACCTTGAAGAAGTCGGGATAGCGGAACATCGCGCCGGCCGTAATGAACCCGCCGCCGCTGTGGCCCCACATGGCGGCCTTGTCTATGTCAATCCAGCTGTAGCGCTTGGCCAGGTTCTGCATGCCGGCCACCTGGTCGGGGAGCGTGTTGTCGCGCCCCATGGCGCCGTAGTAGTGGTCCTGGAAGCTCTTGCTGCGCCCGGGGCCGCTGCCGCGCCCGTCAATGCTCACCACAACAAACCCCAACTCGGCGAGCGCCTGCTTGTCGCCGCGCGCCGCGCTGAAGGTGCGTGATCCCACCGACCCCGACTGGGGCCCGGGGTACGCCTGGTTGATGATCGGGTACTTCTTTGTGGAGTCGAAGTTGGTGGGGCGGAAGAGCTGGCCGTAGATGTCGGTGGCGCCGTCGGCCGCCTTCACGCTGAACAGGATGGGCGGCTTCCACCCGTGGGCCACCAGCTTGCCGATGTCGGCCTTCTCGAGCGCCATCACCAGCTTGCCGTTGGCGTCGCGCAGCGCGCTCACCGGCGGCGTGTCGGCGGTGGAGTAGCTGTCCACGATCCACTTGCCGTCGGGCGACAGCCTGATGCTGTGCGTGCCGACGTCGGGGGTGAGCGCAACCTGCGGCGTCTTGCCGTCAATCGAGATGCTGTACGCGTGCTCGAGGTACGGATCCTGACTCGGCGCGCGTCCCTGCGCCATGTAGGTGATGGTGCGCGTCTTTTGGTCAATATTGACGATGGCGCTCACCGGGCCTTCGCCGGTGGTGATCTGCCGCTTCACCTTGCCGGTGGCCAGGTCGTAGAGATAGAGCTGGCTCCAGTCGTCGCGCTGCGAGTTCCAGATGATCTCGTTGGTGGCCCAGAGCACGCGATAGCCCGTGATGGACTCGAAGTGGGTGGGGACCGTTTCGGTGAAGACGTCGCGCACCTCGCCGGTGGCCGTATTGGCGACGCGGAGGGTGGCGCTCTTGTGATCGCGCGGGGTGGAGGCGATGGCGAGCAGGGAACCGTCGTCCTTCCACTGGTAGTCGTCCATGGAGAGGTCATCGCCGAGCATGGCCCGGTGGAAGTCCGGGGCCATCTTGAGGCGGGTGACGGTTTTGGAGTCCACGTCAATGACGACGCGGTGGACCTTGCTCACCTCGGCGTCGCCCGCAAACGGGTACTTCCACGATTCCAGGCGTGGGGCGCCCACCTGATAGCGGACCATATGGAAGTCGTTGAGCTTGCGGTCGTCCTGCTGCTGGGTGGCGATCTTCCTCGAATCGGGCGACCACTTGAGGATGGCGCGAGCCGAGTGGACCCAGCCCGCATTGTCAGTGGCGTAGCCGAAGTTCTCGATGCCGTCGGTGGTGAGCTGGGTTTCGGCGCCGGTGGCGATGTCGCGGACGAAGAGGTTCCAGGATCTAATGAATGCGGTGCGCTTGCCGTCGGGTGACGGGACGTCGAGCCCGCGTGGTCCGCGGCGGCCCATCATGGCCGGCGCGCCGGCGCCGGTGGCGTCACCTAACTGCTTGCAGGTGTAAGCTTTGAGGGCGCAGGCGTAGCGCTTGCCGGCAGCGTTGAAGGAGACCGTATCGCGCTTGGGCGAGAGGTCAATGGTGGTGAATGGGAGGGAGTCGGCCCTGTAGGAGGCCCCTGACGCGGTGCTGACGGCGGCGGCCAACTTTGTGTGGTCGAAGAGCGGGGCGGATTTCTTTTTGGTGGGGTCGACGAGGAGCCAGGATGTGCCGTCGGTTCTGGTGGCGCGATAGTAGAACTTGCCGTCGGGGGTCCAGGTGGGGGTGACTTGGCCGCCGACTACCAAGGAGTTGACGTTTTGGCCGAGGAGTTTGACTGCTCGGTCGTAGTCGGCGGGGGTCAGCGTGCGTTGCTGAGCGGGAAGGGCGAGGGGGAGGGTGAGGGCGAGTATGAGGGTGCGGGGGTGCATGCGGGCCCTGTTCCATAGAAAGAGGAAGGAATTGAAGATGGTTGGGGGGGCAACGCAGCAGCAACCCAACCCCAGCTTGACGGCGCCGACCGACTTTCGGCGACTGGCGAGGGTGGCACCGTCTTCGCAGTCTAATTGTCGTTAGCCAAACACAGGACGCCAATGAAAACATCACCGGACAATCCGACTGCGAATGTCTTGCCCGTCAGCACAACAGAGGAGGCGTTAGTCGGCGCCGTTGCCGCGTCTGGATATCCGCTTCAAGGTATAATCGCACGAACACTGTCAGCGTCCTTCTCGGTTGTGGAAGAGTGGGACTATGTCGATGATCAGACGCAGGAGAATCGCAACCTGGATGCACTCGCCACGCTCAACTATGGTGACGGACCGCGGTTTGACGCCACGCTTGGGCTGCTGATTGAATGCAAACGTTCGCGGCATCCCTTCGTGTTCTTTCGACGTGTCGCAGCCACTCCTGCGCCTCGCTTCCCGTTCGTGGCGGGAGTACCCCGCGACTTGGTATGGGTGAAGGGTGCATCAGGCGCTATGGAGGTGCCACCGGCTGTGTTGATGGGTCTTCACCAAGAGCCGTTCGTCGTCGCGGGCCCGCCGGCATGCGCGACGATGACGCGCGCGAGGTTAGATGGCAAGAAAGTTGAACTGCACGGCGATGAGTCGTTTCGCGAAATCATACTCCCGCTTGTGAAGTCGCTTCGGTACGCGTCAGCGATCTACAAGAGAGATCGAGCGCCAAGCCACCCGACCATGCTTCTGTGCGTTGCGGTCATCGATGCTCCGATGATTCTCATAGAGGACCCGGAAAAGGTGGATGCCCCTGTTCTGTGTCCGTGGGTACGTGTAATACGGCGCGAACCGAATCCCGATCACTTGTCGTGGCACAAATCACGCTTCTATGCAATCGATGTCGTTCACGCAGCCTTCATTCAGACGTTCATTGACGAACATATGCGGACCTTCGGCCGCCTCTTTGCGGACAGAAGCAAGGCGATGAAGGCGGTACTTAACAACGGGGGTCGGGTCGAAGATCTGAATTCGTGGACGTGGCAGGACGTCAAACCGGCGTAACCCGCCGGCTCGCTAATATGCGTCGGTGCAGACGGCGCACTTTGGAAGCGGCTGCGGGCGGCTATCTTCGGCGCACACGTCCGACTGGTGCGCGCGCCCGCGGCCGCATCTATTTGAAGCGCCGCAGCACATCGCCGTTCGTTGAGGCTGTAGAATAACTCCAGTTGCCGATCACAGGCTTGCGATGTTGATAATCCGACCTCCCCAGATCGCCTACAATCGACGATCAGCACCTCGGAGAGGGTCGGAGGACCCTTCGAACGCGGCGACTCAGAGTCGCGAGTAGTTATTCTACAGCCTCGTTACGCATATGCCCGACCAACTCGAGTTCTCATGACCTATCCAGCTGAGTCTCTCTACAACAGTCTTCAGACGTACCACTCGATTGAAGAGTTGATTGCCGCCGGAGAGGCGGAGGGGCAGTTTCTAGAGTGTAAGGCGCTTGCGTCGCCGCAAGTTGACAAGGGCTTGAAGGACAAACTCGCAACGGTCATCAGCGCATTCGCGAACTCGGGCGGAGGTGTCTTGCTTCTCGGCGTCAGCACCGACAACAAACTTCACTCGGGACTCGACGTGCTGACGCAGATAGAACCGATCGGACAGGTGGCGACTTTAGCGGCCCGCATTGACCGAACGATACCGACTCTAACCAGCCCTGTCGTGAAGTGTCCTCCTAGCCGCGTGCTCCGTGCAAAGCCACATGATACTAAGGGCATTGTGGTCGTACTCGTGCCGCCGAGCAGCGGCGATCCAGTTCAGTCGTTGGAGGATCAGCATTTCTACATCCGCGCGGTCGACACAGTCGTGTTGATGCCCTATGAGACGCAAAAGAGGATGTTTGCCGGAGGGGAAGCGCCTGCACTTGAGCCCGTGTTCGAAGGTGAGTTGGTCACTCGGGAAGCCGGCGACGTTTGGCGAATTCCGTTCATCGTGATGAACACGTCGACGCGAGCGGCCAAAGATGTCGATTTCAGTGTCACCGTGCTGAATCCAGATGCCTGCAGTAATATCGCACCGGAACAGCTCACAGATGTCTCAGCCATCAATCCTGGCAAGCGCATGTTCATCGGGCACATCGACAGGTCGGTTCACCGAGGCCTCAACCAAGTCTTGGGTGCGCTACGCATTGAGATGAAGAAGGGTAAACGTGCACGGCGGGTGCTCAACCTGCGCATCCACATCTACTGCGACCGCATGCGTGCTCGGCGGTGGGAAATGCGAGTACAACTTGCGAAAAAGGGCTTCTCGGTGTCCCGTACATCCGACGGCTATCTCTTTTAGTGCCTAACCGGCCGTTGCTGCTTCTATGAGGCGTAGTTTGTCAAGGCGACGATAGCGCGCAGCCCCGTGCGGACGCGGGGATGCCGAGCCGACGGTGGATCAACGGACGTGGCGCGTGCTGCTGGCGGCTTCGCAGTCTCGTGTCGAGGCG
>CAMTWA010000014.1:0-196250 GCA_947085385.1 uncultured Gemmatimonadota bacterium
CCGAGATGATGAGCGCAGTGCGGAGCCATCTCTATCGCCGCCAGAAACAGCCCCACATCATTCGCAATCTGTTTCAAGAGAAGCATGTGCGGTACGCCGCATGATCAGACTACGCAGTATTTGCCGGCCTCCTCAGTAACACAGCCGGGGTCGCTGGTAAGCGAGAGGCAACCAAGCTTCCGAGCGATCTCTCATCCGGTGGCTCGTCGCCGATAATCGTCGAGTATCCGGCGCCTTCGAGGCCGCGCATAAGCGTCTCCCAATGGCGACCGCGGATCGTCTCGGTCAGCACCAACACGTCGGCATCCAGTCCGGTGATGAAGGGCAGTAGCTGGGGTAGCCGAACTGGGCCAGGCCGCCACCGTACAAAGCCGCCACCAATCAGGAGGTTCTGTGTTGCGATGCGGAAAGTGGCGGGACATGCGGAGTCCCCAATCCGTGGGGGCTCGCGGGGTGGGCTGACGGTCAAGGCGCGGCACGCTCCCGCTGCGGTGGCATCTGCCTGCCCGGAGGATGCGAAACGCTGCTACGGGTGATTCTCATGAGCTTAAGGTGCCCAAGGGCACTGACATTGTAAGCTCACTATGGGTAGACGCCATGCTCGGGGGCCGTGACGGGAAGAAGCTCTGGTCCCGGGATCCCGGACCGCTGGCATCTTCGAACCGTATATCGGAACCCTGCGGGGCGGTCGTCGTCTTGCGTTTCGCGAAGTGGGCCCTCGGTACCCGTTTAGGTGCCTTTCGATAGAATAAAACACGAATACGGACTATCGTTTCCCAGCCTGAAACACGGGCTTTCCGCTCCTGTCGCATCCAGACCGTCGAGCAGTTCGAAACGCGGCCGGTGCCTCGTGGATCAGAAGAGTCCAGGTTCGAGCCCTGGAGGGGCAACTCAAAGCGGGCCAACCAGTTTGGTTGGCCCGCTTTGCTTTCTCTGCATGCCGATCCCATTGCGTCGCCCGCACGATGCCGCCCACACGGGGCGGCGCCCTACGACGCTCAGGTGAATCCGCTTCTTCCGCCGCACGCGGCGGCGCTGCTCCCCGACCCAGACCGGCTCCCTGTGATGACACCGCACCCCGTGATGCGACGTTCGACGTCCTGCGACCCGCACGCAGGGCATCGCTTGCCCTCGCCCGCCGCGTAGGCCGACATCGAAAGCCGCACCTCGTATGGGCTGTCACAATCGTGGCAGGTGAACTCGTAGCTCGGCATGGGAACGGGTTGCGGCGGGACGGATCAGCAAACCAATAAATCGCTAAATAGCAATATAGAGATGACGCCGGGCGTCCTCAAGGTCCCGCACGAACCGTCCCGCACGAGCCGCCGGTCAGGAGGGCGGCGGCTTGACGCAGTGCCGCAGCTTGCGGTCGACTCCGCCGATATGGCTGCGCAGCCAGTGCTGCAGCGCTGTCACGAAGACCAGCGCATCGTGCGAGTCGTATCCATGTGCGGCGTGGAGTCGCCGGTGCTCCGCGAGCATCTGCACGAGCCCCGTATGCTGCTGCTTGTTGATCTCCGCCGACGGACACCGATGCCGCGCCATGCACCCCTCCTCGAACGCGAAGTGATCGCGGCAGTAACGGTCAAGAAAGACGAAGAGCCGCAAGTACTCGCTGGCGCCATCGTCAGTTGCAACGGCGGCGGCCATCGCGGCCACCGCCTTGAACAGCGTCTTGTGCTGCTGATCGAGCTCCGAAATGCCGGTCGCGTACGACTCGTTCCATTGCATGTGGCGAAATTTACTGAACATCAATGCGAGCGTTATTCCGAATCACGCGTACTCGAATCCCTGACAACCGCTCCGTCGCTAACTCGCCGGCTTTCCGACTGGGACGATCGCCAGGGGTTCCTCGTCCTTTTCCATTCCAACGACTTCCTTGACGTCCGCGTCCCGAAAGGCGCCCACCACTGTGCTTCCCAGGTCGAGCGCGACGGCCTGAAGGCAGATGTTCTCAATGGCGTGTCCAGCCTCCATGTGGACATATCGTGCCGTGCGCTGGCCATACTTGACCTCGGTACGCGCGAACACTGCACCGACGACGAAGATGCATGGTGCCCCAGCAATCCACTCCTGACCCGAGGCCGCGGCGGACAGTCTCGACCGATGGTCGCCCGCTCTGACGAGTGTCAGTTGGTGCGTCTGTGGTTTGTACTTGTAGATACCCGGTTTCAGGTCGCTGACTGCGCCGCAGATGACGTAGAGCTCAAGCGGATACAGCGCACCAGCCGAGGGGGCTGTTCGCCTCCCCCCTTGCCACGCGCCCCACGGCCAGCCCGCGGGCGCATCTGATTTCTGGGTGATCCCCTGCGCCGCCCACACGAGCTGCGAGACGATCTGGAGGGACACGGACTCCTTCTTGAATGATCGGACAGACCGTCGGGCCTGCAGTGACCGCTCTACGGAGATCGGACCGTCCAACCGCGGCGCCGGCAATCGGATCACGGTTTCTGTGGTTTGAGCCTGCGTTGTAGGCATGCCGCCGATCAAGAGAGGCAGCGTGGTGAGCGCGAGAATGGAGGAGACCATTCGATGCATCATGCACCTCCTTTCAACCTTGGCCCCCGGATTCGTCGATAGGACCTCCAGTCGGGGTGGTTCAAGTATGGCGCCGCTCCTGAGGCGATGCCACGACGCCGAACGAGACTCGAGTCCGGCGCGTGCCGGGCCGCTGCGCGATCTGGCCCTCGCGCTGCTCCTCGCGGTATCATCCACCTTCGCCGTGCGCGACGCTTCCGCCCACCCTCTCAATGCCGCCAACCCGTCGCGAAGTCCTCACGCTGGTCGCGCTGGCCGTCGTCGCCGGCACGACGTACTTCGTCATCGCCCACACCGTGACGGAGCCCGTCGAGTTTCTGATGCCCGCGTGGGTGCCGTTCATTCCGCTGCTGGCAGTTCCGTATCTGCTGCAGGTGGTGGTGAGCTACCTGCTGGTCTTCGCCGTGCGCGACCGCGCCCTGCGTCACGCCACCGTGAAGGCGTACTTCGTGTCGTTGGCGGCAACCTGCGCCCTCTGGTACTTCTATCCTACCGTGATGCACCGGCCGCCCATTCCCGAGGGCTGGTGGAACTGGCCGTTCCGCGTGATGGCCACGCTGGACCTGCCGTACAACATCGTGCCGGCCGGGCACATCCTGATGCCGGTGCTCATCTGCTGGGCATTCGCGTACGACCGGCCGCGCTGGCTCTGGTGGCTGGTGCCGGCCCAACTGCTCGGCGCGGTGGCGATCGTCACCACGTGGCAGCACCGGCCCGTTGACGTGGTCTACGGCATCGCGCTGGCGGTTGTGGCGGGGCTGATGTTCGGGATGCACCGGAGGCGTGCGATCGCCTGACGCGTGCCACTCAGGGCACCGCTTGGCCCGCCGGCGGGAATTTCGGAGTCATCCCGAGATTGAACATCGTGAATGCGAACTGATCGGCGGTCAGTTCGAGCCCCTTGGTGAGCGACGAGCTGCCGTGGCCGCTCGACGTCGCGATGCGAATCAAGACCGGGTTGGCCCCCTTGTGCGCCTTCTGCAGCCGCGCCGCGTACTTGAACGAGTGTGCCGGGACTACGCGGTCGTCGTGGTCGGCGGTCGTCACCATCGTGGCGGGATAGGCCGTGCCGTCCTTGAGGTTGTGCAGCGGCGAGTACTTCACCAGGTACCTGAAGCCCTCGGCGTCATCGCTCGATCCATAGTCGGCAACCCAGTTCCAGCCGATCGTGAACTTCTGGAAGCGCAGCATGTCCATGACGCCGACGCCGGGCAGCGCCACCTTGAACAGGTCGGGCCGCTGATTCATCACCGCGCCGACGAGCAGGCCGCCATTTGAACCGCCCTGCATGGCGAGCCGGTCCTTGGACGTGTACTTGTTGGCGATCAGCCACTCGCCGGCGGCGATGAAGTCGTCGAAGACGTTCTGCTTGTTGCCCTTCATGCCGGCCTGGTGCCACGCCTCGCCGTACTCGCCGCCGCCGCGCATGTTCACCGACACGTAGACGCCGCCCTGCTCGAGCCACGCCATGCGAGTGGCGCTAAAGCCCGGCACCGTGGAGATGTTGAAGCCGCCGTAGCCGTAGACGAGCGTCGGGTTCCGGCCGTCGAGCACGAGCCCCTTCTTTGCGACGATGAACATCGGGATCTTGGTCCCGTCCTTCGACGTGGCGAAGACCTGTTTCGTCTCGAACTGCGACGGGTCGAAGGGGAGCTTGGTCTGGTCGTACACGCGGCTCGTGCCGCGCGCGATGTCGTAGCGGTAGGTCGTGGGCGGCGCCGTGAAGCTGGTGAAGGTGAAGAAGACCTCGCCGTCCTGCCGCTCGCCGCTGGCGAAGCCCGCCGTGCCAACGCCGGGGAGGGCCACGTCGCGCTCCCTGGTGCCGTCGTAGCGGTACTGCACGACCTTCGTGACCACGTCCTTCAGGTATGACGCAAACAGTCGCCCGCCCGCCTTCGACACGCCTTCGAGCACCTCGGGCTGTTCGGCGATGATGGTCTTCCAGTTCGCCTCGGCCGGCATCTCGGGCTCAATGCGCACAACGCGCCGGTTGGGGGCGCCGTGGTCGGTGAGCACCAGCAGCGCGCCGCCGTCATTGTCAATCACGTCGAAGCTCTTGTCGAAACCAGTGATCACCTTGCGCCAGGCGGTGTCGCGGGCGGTCAGGTCGCGCGTCCACAGCGCATTGCCGTCCAGCCCCTTGCCGCGGTCGGAAATGGTGAGCAGGAGGAACCGCCGGTCGTCGGTGGTGCTGGCGGTATGGAATCGCTGGGGATTGGCCGGATCGCCGAAGACCAGACGGTCCTGCGACTGGTCCGTGCCGAGCGTGTGGTAGTAGACGCGGTGGTCCTCATTGCGCGCGCTGAGCTTCAGGGTGGTATCGGCCGGGGCGGGATAGCGCGAGTAGTAGAAGCCGTTCCCATGCCAGGCGATGCCCGAGATCTTCACCCACCGCACGATGTCCGGGAGGTCGCGCCGCGTGAGCGGGTCCATCACGCGGATCTCCTGCCAGTCGGAACCGGCGCGCGACATGGTGTAGGCGAGGCGCGTCCCTGCGTCGTCCAGCGAGAAGCCGCCCACGCGTGTGGTGCCGTCGGCGGTGAGCGTGTTGGGGTCAATCAGCACGTCGGCCACGCCGTCCAGCCCGCGCTGGAGATAGAACACCGACTGGTTCTGCAGGCCCGAGTTGCGCGAGTACCACACCCACCCTTTGCGGCGCACCGGCGTCGAGGTGCGCGGGTAGTTGGACAGTTCCTTCAGGCGCGCGAGGAGCGCGCCGCGGTACGCGATGCGATCGAGATAGCCGAAGGTGACGGCGTTCTGCTCGCCCACCCATGCCTTCACGGCGCTGGCGGTGTCGTCTTCGAGCCACCGGTACGGGTCGGGCACCTTGGTGCCGTGGTAGTCGTCCACATGCTTCACGGTGCGCGTGGCGGGGTACTTGAGCGTCGTCGGCTGCTGCGCGCTGGCGGCTGCTGCGCCAAGCGCGAGCGCCGCGGCAAGGATCACGGGGATCACTCGGAGGTGCCCGGCGAGCGGGGCGAGCCTGCGTTCCGTCATGGTCTGCTCCAGGATGGTGCGAGATTTCGGGGTGAATCAGCTGCAGTTGATTCTCTCCGAAGTACGCGTCGTCGGCCAGTCCTTGTGTCTCTGCGCCGGCCCGACGCGACCTTGGAGGCCGGCGGCTGGCGCGGGAGCATCCGGCGGACGACCTTTCGCATTTCGCGTGATGTCGCGTGGCGGCGGTTCGGCTGCCGCGCGATGTCGTCCCGACCAGGAGATTCGCGCCATGACGCACTGCCGTCTGTCCTCGCTTGTTACCGCCGTGCTGCCGGTCGCGTTCGCTGCATTGCTCGCCGCGCCCGCGCGCGCGCAGGTGACGCCTGCGCCGCCCGCGCCGGGCGCACCGGCTGCCGCCCCGGCCGACACCGTGCGCGCCATCCTGCGGCCGCGCGTGCCGCTCCCCGCCGAGTCGGCAACCGCCGGCGTAACGCGCTTCTCGCTTATCGCGTACGGCGACACCCGCGGGCGGCGCGACGGCACCGAGCTGCAGTACGAGCACTCGCTGATCGTTGACGCCATGTTGCGCGTGATCGCGGCGCGCGCCTCGGGGCCGTCGCCGGTGAAGTTCATCCTGCAGAGCGGCGACGCGGTGGTAAACGGGCGTGACCCGAAACAGTGGAACGTGAGCTTCACTGGGTTGATCGACAGGCTGACCACCGAGGGCGCCGTGCCATACTTCCTGGCCCCGGGCAACCACGATGTGACGAGCGCCGCCGAGCTCGACAATCCGGGGCGCAAGGAAGGGCTGACGAACTATCTGCGCGCGATGGCACAGCTCATTCCGCCCGATGGCGCCACGCGTCGGCTGAACGGCTACCCGACCTACGCCTTCGGCTACGGCAACACGTTCGTGCTCGCGTTCGACTCGAACATCGCCGAGGATTCGACGCAGTTCGCGTGGGCGCGCGCGCAGCTCGAGGGGCTCAACCGCAAGCGATACCCCAACATCATCGCTTTCTTCCATCATCCCGCGTATTCGTCCGGACCGCACGGCGGCGCCAACATCGGACGCCCCACCGCGGCGGTACGTGCCAGGTGGATGCCGATGTTCCGGACGCACGGCGTGCAGTTGCTCGTGACCGGGCATGAGCATCTTTTTGAGCACTGGGTGGAGCGGTACCGCGACGCGCAGGGCGTGCAGCGGCGCATGGATCAGTTGGTCACCGGCGGTGGCGGCGCGCCGCTCTACGCGTACCGCGGCACGCCGGACCTGCGCCCCTACGTCGCGGCGAGCGGCGCCGACTCGGCGCGCGTGCAGCACCTCGTGCGACCGGGTCCCGAGCCGGGGGACAATCCGTACCACTTCGTGGTCGTACACGTGGATGGCGACCGGATCTCGCTCGAAGTGCAGAGCGTCGACTGGGGGACGGGGTACGCGCCGTATCGGAGCAATCGGGCGGTGCTGCGGGACAGCGTGCCGTAGCATGCGCCGGTTCGCTCGATGACGGACACGGAGGGGACGCTGCTCGTGGTCACCTGGGACCGTGTGATTCGGTACGCGCCGTAACGCGAGCCGCGACGGCAGCTGGCGGCACGTGAATCCGTTCGATTGCTGGGGCGGCCACTTGATGACGGAGTAGACTGCGCGCCGCAGTTTCGTGCAAGCATGCCGACGCGCCATGCAGGTCGCCGCCACACCGCTCTGGTCGCTGCGTCGTCGATCGTTGGGCGAATCCACCGTGTACGCGGCCTTCGCGTGATGTTCGATAGCGACCTCGCGGCCCTCTACGGTGTTCCGACGAGGGCGCTCAATCAGGCCGTGTCGCGCAACGCGTCGCGGTTTCCGGCCGACTTCGCGTTCAGGCTGACGCGGCTGGAAGTCGCGAACTTGATGTCACAGATTGTGACTTCAAGTTTGCACGGAGGTAGCCGAAAGCTGCCTCGGGTATTCACGGAGCAGGGGGTCGCGATGCTCTCGAGCGTACTGCGCAGCCGTCGGGCGATCGAGGTCAACATCGCGATCATGCGTGCCTTCGTACAGGTACGCGAGCTGGCGGCGGAAAGCGCTGACCTGGCGCTTCGAATTGATGAGTTGGAGAAGCGATACGACGGTCAGTTTGCGGACGTATTCGACGCGATTCGGGAGTTGGCGTATCCGTCAGTTCCGGAGTCGCCTCGTCCGCGCATCGGATTCAACGTCGATGCGTCGGTGGCGACATCGGGCAAGCCCGGCTTGAGCAGCCCGCGACGTTTCGCTCCGCGGCGAGGATCCTCGGGGCCTTGAAACGGAGGTCCTGCCCCCTGGCGGTCAGAATCGGAGCACCTGCTCCGCCAGGTCGCCCGCCTGGAAATACAGCCCACGCCGCTCATCGCCGGGCTGCTTGGCCACCAGCACGGTGTTCTGCTGGTCGTTGAATGTCTCGAACATCAGGTGCACCTTGACGCCGAGCGTCTTCACCGGCTTGGCGGCCTTCCACTGCACGAGCACCCACCAGATGGGCTGGTCGCCGTCCATGTCACCGCCGCTGTCGAGCACCTCGCCTGACAAGGCAGCCCCGTCGGCCCTGACCACGAAGTTCTGCGCCATGTAGGCCGCCACAGCAGCCTTCGAGGCCGCATCGTCCGCGACGGGCCGCTTGATGGCCTTTTCGAGGTCGTCGCGGAAGATCCGCACCCGCGCCACCACCGCCGCGCCCTCAATCACCATGCGCGTGTGCGTGAGGTGCAGGTCGTGCGGTGCGGCGGGCGACGGCGGGGCCAGCAGGAGCGCCGCGGCGAGCGTGAAGATCACGGCTGCACCCGCGCCACCGGTTTCCACGCGTTGTTGGCGCGATTGATGTCGGCAAAGACCTCATTGGGATCAATGACCACCTGCGAGAGTCCCTTGCTGGAGAAGAACCCGTAGGTGAACGCCTTCTCGTTGAAGCGCCAGACATCCGCCGGCAGCTTGATCAGGTCGCTCGTGCCATCGTCATACGTGACGTCGAGCTGAAGCGGCATCACCAGCCCTCCCTTCTGCTCGATCGTGATGGTGTGGTAGTACTGGCCACGCGCCGTGTTGCCGGTGATGTCCACGGCGTTCTGCGATTGTACCCCGCCCAGCGCCTGATCGTTCGCGTAGGTCGTGTAGAACATGCCCCGCCACCACCAGTTGAGGTTCTCGCCCGCGCCGTTCACGACGGTGCGGAAGAAGTCGGCCGGCTGCGGCTTCTTGAAGGCCCAGTGCCGTGCGTACTCGCGGAAGGCACGGTCGAACTGCGCGGGCTGCAGCACCTGCTCGCGCAGCATCACGAGCGCCGCCGCCGGCTTGGCGTACGCCTGCGGGCTGTAGTTGGCATAGACGAGGTCCGACTCGGTCATCATCGGCACCTGCGCGACTTCCTTGAAGTAGTCCACGATCTTTGGCGCCGGCCCGCGATTTGACGGATAGTTGGGATCCCACTCCTTCTCGGCGTAGTACTGGATGAACGAGTTCATCCCCTCGTCCATCCATCCCCAGCGGCGTTCGTCGGAGGCGAGGATCATCGGGAACCAGTTGTGCCCGACTTCGTGGATAGTGACCGAGATGAGCCGCCACTTGAGCGACGGGTCGAATGTGCCGTCGGGGCGGGGACGCGCGCCGCAGAAGGCGATCATCGGGTACTCCATGCCCCCCACCGAGCCGTGCACGTTGCTCGCTTGCGGATACGGATACTCGAGGACCATCCGTCCGTACGTGAGCATCGTCTGCTTGATGGCCTTGGTGCTGTACTGGTCCCACAGCGGCATCGCGTCGCGCGGGTAGACCGAATGCAGTTCAATAAGCCGGCCACCCTTCGAATACCGGAAGCCCATCGCGTCCCAGATGAACGTCTTGGAGCTCGCCCAAGCGAAGTCGCGCACGTTCTGCGCGGTGAAGTGCCACGTGAGCGGCGCCGTCCCCGCCGGGCGGGTCTCCGGCTTCATCACCTCGTCAGGGCGCACGATGAATACGGGCTCGTCGGAGTTCCACGCCTGCTGCAGGCGCGCGCGCTGCGTGGCGGTGAGCACCACGTTGGGGTTGAGCAGGGTGCCGGTGGCGCGCACGATGTGGTCATGCGGCACGGTCATCTGCACGTCGAAGTCGCCGAACTCCTGGTAGAACTCGCCCTGCGAATAGAACTGGTCGTTCACCCAACCGCTGACGTCATCGTACACCGCCGCGCGCGGGTACCACTGGGCGATTTCGTACTCCCAGCCGTCCTTCACCTTGTCGCGCGCGTTGCGCTGCGTGTTGCGGCCGATCTCGGGCACCACGTACGCCCACGCGATCTCTATCTGGGCCGACTGGCCGGTGGCAATCGGTGCCGGCAGTTCGATGCGCATGGACGTGCCGTTCACGAAGTAGGGCGCCGCACGCTTGGTGCCGTTTGCGCCGATGGTGCTGACCGCGCCGATCCGCATGCCGAGCTTCTGCGCCTCTTCCCCGGTGAGGTCGAGCAGGCGGAGCGCCTGGCCGGACAGCTGCGCCAGCCCTCGCGGGAGGGGGCGCGACGACACCTGCGCGCGAGAGTCGGGCCGCTCGACGTTCTGGTCGAGCTGGAACCAGAGATACGAGAGCGGCGTCGGGGAGTTGTTGTGATACGTCACGCGCTCGCTGCCGGTGATCTCGTGCGTCACCGTGTCGAGGGTCGCCCGAATGACGTAGTCCACCTTCTGCTGCCAGTACTTCGGGCCGGGCGCCCCGCCCGCCGTGCGGTACTCGTTGGGCGTCGGCCACTGCTCGATGGCGCGGAAGTTCGACTGATTGGTCTTCTGCGTCGTGTCGGCGTTGAGCCACTGCGGCGGCGTGGTGATGGGCGGGCCGCCACGCTGAGCGGCAACGGGGTGTGCGCTGGATGCGATCAGGCAGGCCGCGGCGAACGAGGCCAGGGCGAATTGACACGAACGACGAATCGGCATCATCACACCTGCGCGAAGTGAAAGAAATGGCGGGGGGCACCCGTGGCGGCGGTGCCAGCCCTTGTACGGCGGTCGGTCAGGAGACGTTGCCGAGCCGGTCAATCAAGAGGGTGAAACCGATGCCGGCCGCGGCCCCCGACAGGATGAGCACCCAGTCGCGGCGCCGGACGTGCAGCCAGCGCTCGGCGGCGAGACCGAGGGTGAAGAAGATGCTCACGATGAGCACCTGACCGACCTCGAGCCCCACATTGAACGCGAACAACGGGAGCGCGATGGACGTCTCGGCCCCAAGGATGGCGTGCAGCGCGCTGGCGAAGCCGAGACCGTGAATCAGGCCGAATACACCTGCCGTCGCATAGCGGCGGCGCATCGCGGCGCGGCGCGCGTCGTCCGACGATGGCACGAGCTGGTCGCGGATGGCGGCGAGCCCCATGAACACGATGGTGGCCGCAATCAGTGGCTCGACCACCGCGGCCCTGACGCTCACGAGTTCGTACGTGGCCAGCGCAAGCGTGATGCTGTGCCCCACGGTGAACGCGGTGACGAGCACGGCAATGCGCTTCCACTCGTGCACGCCGTACGCCGCGGTGAGCGCGGCGACGAAGAGGATGTGGTCCCACGCGCCGACGGCGGCAATGTGGTGGTACCCCATCCGGAGGTAGAGCGTGAACTCGGACACGGCGGGGAAAATACAGCGCGGCGGCTTTCGCCGCCGCGCTGCGGGCCGGTGTCCACTGACGCCGGCGCTGGACCGAGCGTGCGCCTAGTCCCCGGTCAAGGTATGGCGCAGCCCCGATACCTCCTGCTCGGCGGTGATCTCCATCTCGCGCGCCTCGCTGACGAACCGGCGCTTGACCCACGTCCCGAAGTCGTCGAAGTACGTGTACGCCACCGGCACCACGACCAGCGTGAGCGCCGTGGACGTGATGAGGCCGCCAATCACCGCACGGGCCATCGGGGCGCGGAACTCGCCGCCCTCGCCCAGCGCCAGGGCGATGGGACTCATGCCCGCGATCATCGCGAGCGTCGTCATCATGATCGGGCGCAGCCGGACCGCGCCGGCCTCGACGAGCGCGTTGAAGCGATGTGCCCCGGCGCGCCGTCGCTCGTTGGCATTGTCCACGAGCAGAATGGCGTTCTTCGTAACGAGGCCCATCAGCATGATCACGCCGATCATGGACATGATGTTCAGCGTCGTGCCGGTGAGCAGCAGCGCGAGCAGGACGCCCACCAGCGAGAGTGGGAGCGACAGCATGATCGCCACGGGCTGCGTGAACGACTCGAACTGCGACGCGAGGATGAGGAAGATGAGGATCACCGCGAGCGTGATGGACTCGAGCACATACCCCACGGTCTCGGCCATCATCTCGGTTTCACCGCCGAGGTTGATGCTGTAGCCGGGGGGAAGGGCGATGCTGGCGACCGCCGACTCGATGGCCGACGATGCCTGCGAAAGCGAGGTCTCTGGCGTCGTGTTGCCCGAAATGCTGACGACGCGCTCCAGCCGCATACGGTCGATCTGCGATGGGGCGCTGGAGACGGTGACTTGCGCAACGTCGCCCAGCCGCACGAAGCCGAGGCCGTCGGGCCCGCCACCGGCCGGAATCGGCAGGGCGTTCACATCGGCGATGGACCGCCGAAGTTCAGGGGCCACCTGGACCCGCACGTTGCGCTCTTCTCCTGTCGGATCCTCCCAGCGTGTTACCACTTCGCCGGCGAAAAGCGGCCGAATGGTGCCGGAGATGGCACCGATATCGAGCCCCACCTGATTGGCGGCGTCGCGGTTCACTTCGACGCGCAGTTCCGGCTTCGGGTCGCCGAGCGATGACGTGACGTCCACGACGCCGGGCACGCGTTCGACCTTGGCGCGCACCTGCTGCGAGATGCGGCGCAGTTCGGCGATGTCGGGGCCGCGCACCTCGATCTGCAGCGGCGCCTGCGAGCCTCCCTCACCACCCTCAGCCATCACGAAGGTGCGCACGCCGTACAGGGGCGCGAGCCGCTCGCGGGCGAGCATCATCAACTGGTCCTGCGACAGGGCGCGGTCGTGCACCGGCAAGAGCCGCACAAACACCTGCCCGGCGCGCACTGTGCCCGTGGGGCCTGAACCGACGGTGGTGTACGTGTACTCCACGCCCTCGAGCCCGCGCAGTACCGCCACCACCTGTTCCGCCTTGGACCGCGTCTGCTGGAGGCTCGAGCCCTCTGGGGTTTCGAACTTCACCGCGAACTGGCTTTCGTCCGAGCCGGGCATGAACGCGCCACCGATGAATGGTGTGAGCGCGAATGCCGCCACGAGGCTCAGCACGGCGATCGCAACAGTCATCCGGCGATGGCGCAGCGCCCAGTCGATAAGGCCGCGGTACCGGTGGCTCATCCGGTCGAACCAGCGGTTGAAGCCGGCAATCGTGCGTGTCACTACGTTGCCGCCCGCGCCGCCGTGCGTGTGCGGGTTCACGCCCCACCAGGCGCTGAGCATCGGCGTGAGGGTGAACGACACGAAGAGGGACACAAGCACGGCCCACGCCACCGTCAGGCCGAAGGCGAAGAAGAAGCGCCCGATGATGCCGCCCATGAATGCGACGGGCACGAAGACGGCGACGATTGAGAATGTGGTTGCCATCACTGCGAGAATGATCTCGCGCGTGCCGCTCCCCGCCGCCGTGAAGTGATCCTCCTTCATTTCGCGGTGGCGCACGATATTCTCGATCACGACGATGGCGTCGTCTATCAGGATGCCGATGGACAGCGAGAGCGCCATCAGCGTGAGCATGTTGAGGGTGAAGCCCAGCGCGTTCATCAGGATGAACGACGAGATCACCGACACGGGCAGCGAAAGCGCGGTGATGACCGTGGCCTTCCAGTCGTTCAGGAAGAGCAGGACGATGATGACGGTGAGCAGCGCTCCCAGCATCAGTTCGTCGATGACGTCGGACACAGCGTTACGGATGTAGATCGAGTTGTCGCGCACGACTTGAAGCTGCGTCCCCGGGGGAAGCGACGCGCGCAGCGCCTCAACCTGCTGCTTCACACCATCGGCCACGTCGACCGTGTTGGATCCCGACACCTTGATGAGGTCGATGCCGATGCTTCGACGGTCGTCCACGAGCGCGAGCGACCGTTCCTCCTCGGTGGCATCCTCGATGCGCGCCACGTCGGCAAGCCGGATGGTCTGCCCGCCGCGGGTCGCGATGATCACCTGACCGAACTGCGCCGGAGTGGCGATGCGTCCACTGACGCGCACGAGCTGCTCGCTCGGGCCGAGCTGCACGCGCCCGGCCGGCACGTCGAGGTTCTGCCGCTGCAGCGCGCCCGCTACCTGCGGCACGGTGATACCCAACGCCTGCATGCGCTGGGGCTGCAAGTAGACGCGGACTTCGCGCTCGAGGCCGCCGGAAATGCGCACCTCACCGACCCCCGGCACCGACTCGAGCCGGCGGCGGAGCTGCTCATCGGCAAGCGACGTCAGGCGCACCAGCGGCACCTGCGGGTTGGAGAGCGCGAGCGAGATGACGGGCATCGTGCCAAAGTCGATCTTCTGCACTACGGGCGGCTCCACGCCGGCCGGCAGTTCGCGGCGCAGGCCGTCCACCTTCGACCGGATGTCCTGCGCGGCCTCGTCCACGTCGCGCGAAAGCTGGAACTCGATGATGACCTGCGACACCCCCTCGAGCGACACGGACGTGATCTTCCGGACTTGCTCGACCGGGTTGAACGCCTCCTCGAGCCGGCGCGTGACTTCGCGCTCGACCGTGCCGGCGCTCGCGCCGGGATACACCGTCTGCACCGTGACGATGGGCATGTCGACCTTCGGGAACAGGTCGATCGGCAGGCGGCGATAGGAGAAGAACCCCAGCACCACGAGCGCCAACATCAGCATCGTGGTGAAGACGGGGCGGCGGATGGCGAGGGCGCTGAGCCCCCGACCGGCGCGATGTTCGGACATGCTACCGCTCCTTTGCCGCGGACACCTTCGCGCCGTCGGCGATGTCGAGGCCTGCCGCGACCACGATGCGCTCGCCGGCCTGCAACCCGCTCGTGATGGCGACCACGCCTGCCGCCTCGTCGCGGGTGCCCATCACCACGGTCCGCCGGCGCACGACGGTGCCGTCGACGACAAGCACATACGGCTGCGCCGCGCCTGTCCGCACGGCGGCGAACGGCACGACGACCGACGTCGTAGCGGCTCCAGTGCGGATGCGGCCGTGCGCGAACTGCCCGGCGACCACGGCGCCGTTCGAGTTTGCCATGCGCGCGAAGACGCCGACCTGGCGCGTGGCGGCGTTCGCCACGGGATCGACGCGGGAGACCGTGCCCCGGAAGTCGCGTCCGGGGAGCGCATCGAGCGTGAACGTCACAACCTGGCCGACACGCACGCGCGCCGCGTCCGCGGCGCCCACCTGGCCCTTGAGTTCGAGCGTGCGGGTGTCGACGACCGTAAACACGGGGTCTTCGCTCTTCACCGACTCGCCGCTTTCGGCGACGCGCTCGCTGACCCAGCCGTCAATGGGCGACGTGAGGCTCGTGTGCGCGGCGGCCTCGCTGGCGCTCGCGTGCGCGGCGCGCGCGGCCGCGAGCTGCGCCACGGCCGCGTCGAAGCCGGCCTGCGCCGACTTGAGGTCGATCACCGCCATGGCGCCGGCCTCGAACAGCTTCTTGGCTCCTTCGAGCCGTTGCAGCGCCACGGCCTGCGCCGCCTCGGCGCTGGCCACGTTCGCCCTGGTACCCTCGGCGCCGCTCGTGACGCCCTGCGCCTCGATACGGGCGAGCAGTTGGCCGCGGCTCACCTTGACGCCGCGGTCCACCTTCAGGTCGCGGAGGGTGCCGCCTACCTGCGCGCGGACACGCACGACCTCGGCGGGATCGAGCACACCGCTCACCACAATCGTGGCGCCGATCTCGGCGGTGAAGGCCGGTGCGACGTCGGCCGCGCCAAGCACGACCGGCGGCGCCGCGGTGTCGGTTTCGGGCGCGGCGCCGCAGGCGCCGAGGAGTGCCGCGATGGCGAGGAGCGCGAAGCGCGAACCGCGCGCCATATCAATGCGGCGGCACGCGGAAGTGTGCGTCGCGGAGGATTGCGTCATGGTCATGGTCAACGAGCCGAGGAAAGTGCGAGAGAACTGGTGCCGAGCGCGCGCTGCAGCCCCGCGTCGGCAATGTGGTATTGGGCGACGGCCTGCGCGAAGTTGGCGCGCGCCATGAGGAGCGCGAGCCGCGAGTCGCTGACATCGAGATACGTCGCAAGACCCTGATCGTAGCGGAGTACGGTGAGGTCGTGGACCTTCTGCGCCTGTTCCACGGTGCGCCGGCGCGCCGTGATCTCCGCGGCGGCCCGCGTGCGCTCACCGAGCGCCTGCTCGTACTGCAACTGCACGGCTTCGCGCAGCTGCGCGAGCCGATACCGCTCCACCTGCAGGCCGACACGGGCTTGCGAGAGGTCGGCCCCGCGCTTCATGCCGTTGAACAACGGCACCGAGAGCGTCACCGAGGCGTTCCAATCGGTCAGCCAGTCACGGCCGTTGAGCGCGAAGACCTGCTGCGGGTACATGATGCGGCCGAGACTCATGCGGAAATCGAGCGACGGGATGTAGGCCGCAATCGCCTGCTTCACGATCTCGTTCGCGATGCGCACCTGCTGTTCCTCCGCCTGCACCGCAGGGCGACCTGCCACGACGTCCACTTCCACCCCTGGCGCAGCGGCGGGCGCCAGGGGTGCCGTGAGTGGCGTTGTCAGCACGAGCGGCGCCGTGAGCGGGACGTTCACGAGCCGCTTGAGATCGAGCGTGGCGAGGGCTGCGGCGTTCTGTGCCTCGACCAGCTGCGGACGCAGGTTCTCGAGGGACACCTCGGCGCGCAGCACGTCGAGTTCGGAACTCTGCCCGGCCTTCAGCCGGAGCCGTTCCTGGTCGAGGAAGCGCGTTGCCTGCGCCACGGCCTCGCGCGTGCTCGCCTCCAGTTCACCGGCGAGGAGCGCGCGCACATACGCGGAGCGCACCTGGTACTCGGTCTCGGCCAACTGCTCCCGCAGCCCATGGCGCGAGGCCGACTGGTACTGGGTGGCAATGCGCAGCGCGCTGCCGAGCCGCGGCGAGAAGATGGCTTGCGTGGCCGTGAGGCTGGCCGTGTACTGATTGACACGACCAAACGGCAGGTTCTCAAACAGCTTGGCAAACGGGTTCGTCGTCGTATCGCCCGGGCTGCTGGGGCTCAGCTTGATCTGGAACGGCGACGCGTACGTGCGCATGTAGTTGAAGCTGCCGTCGAGCGAAGGCAGGGCGGCCGAGCGCGCCGACGCCACTTGGGAAGCGGCAATGTCCACCTGAGACCGCGCGATGCGCGCTTCCTCTCCAACAGTGCCGGCGCGCGAGAGCGCCTCGTGCATGGAGACTCGGATTGTATCGGACGCCGTTGAACGCTGGGCCTGCGCAACCGAAGCGGCCGCGAGGGTGAGCGCGAGCAGGCGCGAGAGCGTGGAGTTCACCAGGAATCCTCGTAAGGCGGATAGAGCGACAACAGTCCAGCGGCGCCGCGTCCGGAAGCTACGTGGCCGCGCCGACATTACAATACGCGCTTGCTGTTCGCACCGTTTCAGCGTTTGATATGGATGGCCCACCCTTCGACCAAGGTCGCCTCATGCGATTCCCGCGCGCGCTGGCACTGGCTGTCCTGGCTGTTCCCGGACTCTCCGACGCTTTCGCTCAGACTTCTGTCCCGCGGCTGGAGGGACCGGGCGTGCGACTAGTACTCGACGCCGTGCATGGAGGCATTCGTCGTCTCGAGTCGGCCAGCGGGCAGGAGGTGGCGGTTCCCACTGGCGAGGTGCTCGGGCTCTTCGTGCTGGAGCGCGCGCCGGGGCAGGCGCCCATTGAAGCCAAGAGCGCGTCGCGCTTCACGTGGTCGCGCATCGAAGGGACGCGGCCGGGGCTGAACCTGCAGTGGGAGGGATTCCGCGACTATCCGTCGTTGCGCGTCCGTGCCACGGTGCACGCCGACGCCGATTCCACCACGGCCTGGCACATCGCCGTGGACGGTCTCGCAGGAGTCGGCATCGAACGGGTCGTCTACCCGCGCCTTGGTGGCATCGGCCTCACCGAAATGGCGGAGCTGTCGGTGCCAATCTGGATGGGCCAGCGCGCCAAGGACCCGCGCAAAATGTTGTCGGGGCCGGAGGGCAAGGGACGGCGCTTCGAATGGAGTTACCCGGGCCAGCTGTCGCTGCAGATGATCGCGCTGACGCGGGGTGCGTCCGCCGGACTCTATGTCGCGACCGACGATTCCCTGGCCTACCGCAAGTCGTTCATCATGTCGGGCGACCAGGAAGGGTTCGGCCGCGTCGAGATCGCCCACCAACTCGCCGATCCGGCGAAGGTCACACGATACGAGCCGACGTACGCCGTGAAGCTCGGCGTGGTGTACGGCACGTGGATGCACGCCGTGGAGCGGTATCGCGCCTGGGGCGAGCGCCAGCGCTGGGCGCGGGAGAGCCGCGTTGCGCGCGGCACGGCCACCCCGTGGATGCGCGAAACCGGGATCTGGGTCTGGAACCGCGGGCGCGCGTCGCAGGTGCTCGATCCCGCCATCACACTGCGCCGGATGGTCGGGCTCCCCGTCAGCGTCTTCTGGCACTGGTGGCACGCGGGGCCGTACGACACGTCGTTCCCGGACTACCTGCCGCCGCGCGACGGCGTGCCCGCCTTCACCGCGGCGGTGAAGAAGGCGCACGCGGCCGACGTGCGTGCCATCGTGTACATGAACCAGCGACTCTGGTGCGTGCAGACGCCCAGCTGGACGCGCGAGAACGCCGAGCGTTGGGCCGTGCGCGAACGTGACGGCAGCGTGCGGCTTGAGACATACATGATCTTCGACCCGTCGCCGTGCGCGCCGATGGACGTGTCGACCAAGTTCTGGCGCGACAAATACGCGGGGATCGCCGACACGGTGGTGCAGCAGTACGGCATCGATGGCATCTACATGGACCAGGCGGTGCTGAGCCTCGCGTGCTGGTCGAGCGACCACGGGCATCCGGTGGGCGGCGGCCACTACTGGATGGATGGATTTCGCGACCTCGCAGCCGACCTGCGCCGTCGCAATGGCGCGGCGCTCGGCCTTGCGGGCGAGGGCGGCGGCGAGAGCTGGCTCCCCGACCTCGACGCATTCCTCACGCTGCAGGTCAGCCAGGAGCGGTACAGCGACCCGGCCAGCGGATGGGATCCGCTCCCGATCTTCCAGGCGGTCTATCACCAGCACGCCATCACCTACGGCACCTATGGCTCGCTCACGTATCCGCCGTATGATGAGATGTGGCCGGACTCGACACGCCCGGCGAATGCGCTGACCCTGCTCGACGCGAAGTACCGCCGGCAGTTCCTGATGGAGCAGGCCCGCATGTTCGTCTGGGGGATGCAGCCGACGATTGCAAACCTACTTCCCGGGCAGTTCACGGAGCGCGCCGGGGAGATCGACTACTTGATGCAGCTCGCGCGCATCCGCCATGCGAACCGCGCCTGGTTGCAGGATGGCGCGTTCGTGATTCCGCCCGCATCGAATGTCCCCGAGCTGGTGTTCACGGGCTCGCGCATCTCCATCTATGCGGCGCGGCGCGGCGGCGTGACCGAGGCGCCCTTGCGCGCGCCGGCGGTGCTGACGGGCGCGTGGCGCGCGGCGAACGGCCAGGTGGCCATCGCACTCGCGAGCATTGATGACGCGGCGCACACGGTGACGCTGACCCTCGATCCCGCGCGGCACGGCACGCAGCACGCCACTAGGCTCTGGCGTGTGGACGCGTCAGGGAAGAAACGGGCGGGGACGCTGGCCGCAGGCGCACGCGAGCTGACCGTGGATGTCGCGGCGCTGGAGGGTATGCTGCTCATCATCGAGCCGGGGCGGTAACGGCAATTGCCACCGCGAAGTCCTTGGCGGCCCTTCGCGCCCTTCGCTCATCACGGCTGCGGCGCTATTGACCCCGAGGGAGCAACAGATCCTCAAGGAAGAACGCCGCGAGCTCTGCACGTCCGGCCAATCCGGATTTCTGGTACACGGTCACTGCATGCTGGCGCACCGTGCGCTCGCTGCGCTGCGTGGCGCCGGCGATCTGCTTATGGCCGTATCCCTTCAGGATCAGCAACGCGACCTCGCGCTCGGTCGGGGTAAGCTTCCACGCATCGAACTGGTGATCGATCGCCACGCCGAGCCCGGCGAGTGCTGATTGCGCACTGGCGCGCCATTGGTCACGTTCGGCCTGCAGCGTCGCGTGCCGCGAGTGGAACGCGCGGCGGGCGGCGTCGAGCGACCGCGCCGCGCGCCGCCAGCCGCGCCACAGCCAAGCGGCGAATGACAGGCTGACCACCATCATCGCCACTTCGAGAAGCACATGGGTGGACAGCCAACTCTCTGGTTGGTCGAGCGCGAGGTCAACACCGCCGCCCACCGCCACGAGCAAGAGAATGCCCGCCACGACCAGCGGCACCGCGCCGGCGCTGTCGTTGTCTTCAGTCAGGAATGACTCATCCATTCTTAATGCTACGGCCCGCATTGCCCTGTTCGCCATCCGGCATTTGACGGAGGGCACCTGTCCGTCGGGAACGCGGCACATGCCGGATGGTGCACGTCCATTGGCAGTGCCATCATCCCCTCGACCATCAACCGGAGACCGTCATGCTGCCCGATCCGTTGCATCCAATCGTCGTACACTTCCCCGTGGTTCTTTCCGTCTTACTCCCCGTTGTGGCAGCGGGCTCGCTCTGGGCCATCCGGAGCGGTGCACGCCCCCTGCGGGCATGGGGCGTGCTGGTCGCGGTCGCTGCTGCCCTGACGCTCAGTGCGTGGGTGGCGGTGGAAACCGGCGAGGATCAGGAAGAGCGGGTGGAGAAGGTCGTGACCGAGACGCGGCTCGATGCGCACGCTGACGCGGGCGAGGCGCTGCTCTTCGTCACCATCGGCGTCCTGGCCGTGCTTGCGCTGGGCGTGTTGCCGGGCGACAAGGGGCGCATCGCACGATATGTGGGGGCCGTGGGCACGCTGGCGGCGGCCACTGCGGCGTTCAAGGCTGGCATGACCGGCGGCGACTTGGTCTACAAGTACAATGCGGCGTCTGCGTACGCGACGGCCGACAGCGCCGGCGCGGCAGGTGCGCAGGGGGCCGCCAGGGGCGAAGCCGGCGAGAAGGAGGAGAAGCGAGAGAAGGAAGAGACAGGCGAACGCTAGCGCACGCAGTCGGCGATGAGCGCGGTGATCCTCCGCGCGCCTGGCTTCAGCTGCCACCTGCCGAAACTGACGGAATCCGCGGCGCCAGCCGCCACTCGGCACTCTGGTGGAGCGCTGCGGACGACGATGTCGAAGAAATCGGCCAGCGCCGCGCTGGCCCAGCGTACCGCGTGCTTCGCGCCGAGGAAGTTGAAGAGCGCCGGTTCGGCGCGGGCGCCGCGCGTGTCGTCGACGAGTTCGATGCCGGGGAGCGGCGCGCCCCGGCGGGTGATGCCGGAGGCCCGCCGCTCCCGATTGACCAGCGCCGACGCGCCCAGCAGGTAGTCGTTGCTTGCGCTGTACATGGCAACGCGCTGGGCGAGCAGGGGCAGCTCCGGTGCGAAATCCACGCGGAACTGCTCGGCGCCCACGTCCGGCGAGAAGATGCCGATGGCCCGCAAGGGGTGCGCCTCGAGTTGCGCGCGCGTCTCCGCGTCGGTGGCCACCGCGGCGAGTGCGATACGATTGCCCATCGAGTGGGCGAGGAGCACCGCGCCAGGCGCGACCGCGTGCACTTCCTGCAGCGCTCGCGCGAAGGCTCCGTTGCTCTGGGCCGCCGACCGTTCGTCTTCTCGGTAAGCCTTCAGCGGCGAGCGAACGGTCGCCTTCATGTCGTGCGCGGGCCAGAGGAACAGGACGAGCGGCCCGCCGTGGTCACCGCGCTTCTTGACCTGGACGCCCTGATTCGTGGCGTATCCGGGGTTGGACGAGTAGCCGTGCACGTACAGCAGCACAGCGCCGTCGGCCGAGGTGTCGCGCGCCGCCGCCGCGCGCAATCGCTCTCGCCACGCATCTTGATCGAGCGCGAGGGAGTCAACGCGCGTCACTTCGAGTCGGGCGAGTTCAGGAATGTCGCGTGTGTTCGCGACGATGCGCACCACATAGAGGCCGCGCCAGAGCGAGTCCGTCGCCTCGCGCAGGAATCCTCGTGCCTCGCGCCGGCGGTTCGATACGACGAAGACCGTGTCGAAGCTCGTGTCGGGGGCCGTGCGATGCACGTGCGCGCTCAGTATGACGGGCCACGCGGCGCGCACCGGCGCGCCAGGTGCCGCAGCGTGCACCCCCGCCGAAATGGTCAGCGCCACGCCAACGAAGGCGGCGATCATGCGAGGTGCGAGATGCGACGCGCGTCGATCGCACGGGCCGCGAGCGCGCCAAGCGCGGCCACCGCACCGTCGAGCTGCGCGAAACGCCCGTCCCTGGTATGACCGGCGGCGTACCGGGCAAATATCTGCTGCGCGATGACGGCCACCTTGAATAGACCGAACGCAAACAGCCAGACCGGATCGCCAGCGCTGCGTCCCGTGGCCGACTCCCAGGCCGCCAGCACCTGCTCGCGCGTCCAGTTGCCCGGAAGCGAGGTGATGCCGATGCCGAGCGCTCGCACAGGCGCCGGGTCGCCGGCCTCAATCCAGTAGCCGAGCATGGTGGCAACGTCCAGGCGCGGATCGCCGATGGTGGCCATTTCCCAGTCAAGCACAGCGCGCACGCGTGTCGGATCGGCGGGGTCAAGCACGAGGTTGTCGAACTTGAAGTCATTGTGCACCAGCGTGGCGCCATCCGTGGACGGTGCGTGCGCGGTTAGCCAGGCGATGAGACGCTCCACGTCGGGCACGTCGCCGGTGCGCGCGGCGGTCCAGCGTCTTGCCCAGCCGCCGACCTGCCGCTCCACGTAGCCCTCGGGCTTGCCCAGCGACTCGAGCCCCGGCACGCGCCAGTTCACCTGGTGCAGCCCGGCGAGCGTCTCCACGGCCGCGGCCGACAGCGCGCGCAGTTGCGATACGCCGAAGGCGAGCGACTCGGGGATGGCGCCCCGCACAATGAGCCCTCGAATGCGCTCCATCACGACAAACGGCGCGCCAATCACCCCCACATCCTCGCACAGCGCGATCACGCGGGGCACGCGCGCATAGGCGGGACGCAGCGCGGCGAGCAGCCGTCCCTCGCGCAGGACGTCGTGTGCCACGCCGGGTTGCACTCCAAACGGCGGGCGGCGAAGCACGAACTCCTCGCCCCCGGCGCGCACGAGGTACGTGAGGTTCGAGAAGCCGCGTGGAAACTGCTCGATTTCCAGCCCGTGGACGCGGCCGACGGCGCCGTCCCACCACGCGCGCAGCGCGTCGAGCGGAATGGACTCGCCGTCGCGCACCGGCGCGGCGGAGTCGAGGAGGGCGGTGTAGGACAACGACGGAACGAGGAGGGGGTAGAGGCGAAGGGACGAGGGATGAGTGCAGGGACGGGATGAGGCGACCGCTACCCGCGCGGCGGCAGGTACCGCTCGAGCGTGTGCCGTGCCACGGCATCCTTGTGTACCTCGTCGGGGCCGTCATAGATCCGCGCCGCGCGCTCGTGCGCCCACCAGGTGGCCAGCGGTGTGGCGTCGGTGAGGCCGTAGCCGCCGTGCACCTGCAGGGCGCGGTCCAGCACGCGCTGCATGACCTGCGGCACGAAGTACTTGATCATCGAGATTTCATCGCGCGACTTGCGTTGGCCGTCTCTCTCGAGCCGCTGCACAGTGTCGCGCACGAACAGCCGCGCCGCCTCGGTCTCGGCGCGGCTTTCGGCGATCCAGTGCCGCACGACCTGCTTGAGCGCCAGCGGCTCGCCCGGCGCCAATTCCCGCCCAAGCGCATAGCGGCACATCAGGTCAATGGCGCGGTCGCAGATGCCGATCCAGCGCATGCAGTGATGCACGCGTCCCGGGCCGAGCCGTTCCTGGGCGAGCGTGAAGCCGGCCCCTTCGGCGCCAATCATGGCCGACGCGGGCACGCGGCAGTCGGTGAAGGTCAACTCGCCGTGACTCGCGTACCCCGCGCCGACATGCCCCATCACCGGAATGTTGCGCACCAGCGCATAGCCCGGCGTGTCGGTGGGAACGACGAACATGGACGCACGCTGGTGCGGCTTGGCGGCCGAGGGGTTCGTCACCGCCAACACGACGCAGAACGATGCCCCCTCCGCCGACGAGGCAAACCATTTGCGGCCGTTGATGACCCACGCGTCGCCGTCGCGCGCTGCGGTGGTGTCGAGCCACACTGGGTTCGAACCGGCGCGCGCGGGCTCGGTCATGCCGAAGCACGAGCGGATGCGGCCCGCGGCAAGCGGGCGCAGGTACCGTTCACGCTGCTCCGACGATCCGTGCGAGAGCAGGAGTTCCATGTTGCCCACGTCGGGCGCCTGCACGTTGCAGGCATAGTGACCGAGCGGCGTACGCCCGAGGATGGCGCTCACCTCCGCGAACTCGGCGAGCGGAAGCGCGAGCCCGCCCCACTCGACGGGGAGGTGGGGAGCCCAGAGTTTGCGATCGCGGGCCGCCTGGCGCGCGGCCTCAACCTGCGTCTCGATGGCCGTCCAGGGGTGGCTGAGCGCCAGCGGCTCGAGCGGAAGGAGCACCTCGTCAACGAATGCGACGTAGCGTGCGAGCAGGTCGGACATGCCGGCTAAGCTACCGGGCACCCTTCGTCGGCGCCATTCTCGACGGCGGGCAGTGCCGCGAGGCGGTGTTCGACGTGGTGCAGGCGAATGCGGACAGACCGAATACGGCAACGCACGCGATCGAAGCGCCATAGTGCGTATGTCGCGACGGAAAGCACGCAAATGAAAAGAGCGCCGAGCGAGACCAACTCGATGACCCGGTGCAACCGGCCCTGCTGGGGCACGACGACAAAGGCAACAACGAGCGAGATGGTGGCGGCGAGCGCGACCAGCGCGAGCGCGAGGAAGAGGCCCTGTCGCCGGCGCCGGCGCTGCCAACGATGCGAGAGGCGCGCGCGTAATCGAAGCAGCCGGGGTGTATCCTGCGGCTGCACCGATCCCGGAAGCGGTCGATGAGGACGCGGGCGGAAAAGGGCCATCGACGGAATACTATCCGTGCGCCGCGGTTCTGTCACGGGACGTGCCCTTCGGTGTACTTTCATGGCTGTCGAACGCCCTTCATCCGACGAGCCGACATGCCGCACCTGACCATCAACGGCGTTTCATTCCACTACGAGGACACCGGCGGCCCGGATCCGGCGCTCGTGTTCAGTCATGGCCTGCTGATGTCGTCGCGCATGTTCGCGGCGCAGGTGGAGGCGTTCAAGGGCCGGTTCCGCTGCATCACGTACGATCATCGCGGGCAGGGGCAAAGCAGCGATCCGGGCGGCCGCTCGCACGACATGGACACCTGCTACCGCGACGCCGTGGCGGTGATCGAGGGGCTCGACGCGCGGCCCTGCCACTTCGTGGGGCTCTCGATGGGAGGCTTCGTGGGCATGCGCCTTGCCGCACGCCGGCCCGACCTCCTGTACTCGCTCTCGCTGCTCGAGACCTCGGCAGAACCGGAGCCGGTAGCCAACGTGCCGAAGTACAACCGTCTTGCCCTCGTGGCCGGGCTGTTCGGGACCCGCTGGGTCGTGGACCGCGTGATGCCGATCCTCTTCGGCCGCACGTTCATGAGCGATCCCGCGATGGCGGGCGCGCGCGCGTCGTGGCGCGCCGAGATCGCGTCGCGGCCGCGCACGATCGTGCGCGCGGTGCGCGGCGTCGTTGAGCGCAATGGCGTGATGGACGAGATCACGTCTATCCGCGTGCCTACGCTGGTAGTGGTCGGCGAGGAGGACACCGCCACGCCGCCGCCGAAGGCGCGCCGCATCCACGAGCATATTCCCGGGTCGCGGCTGGCCAGAATTGCGGCAGCCGGCCACTCGTGTACCGTCGAGCAGCCGGCCGCGGTGACGCAGGTGCTCTCAGACTTCTTCCTGACCCTGCCGCAGTAGGGCACGCGCGTCCCAAAGGGCGCGCTCGACCGAGGTGAGCCGGTCGTGGTAGGCGCGCGCGCGGCGGAGCAGCACCGTTACGCGATGCGACCCGAATCCGCCAAGGACCACAAGGGTGATGATGAGTGTGAGCCAGAAGAGCAGCGGATCTGGCCCGGCGCTACCGCCCCATTGCTGCCCGCCCAAGAGGTCGCCGAGGTACTCCGGCCCGGACAGCGTGACGACAAAGGCGACGACGATCGCGACGGCGCCGGTGATGCCTGCGTGCGCGTAGGCGAGGGCGCGCATCCCCTGTTCCTCATGGAGCTGGCTGCCGAGCGCATCTGCCGCTTCTTCGAGATCGGCGTGGGGCATGGTTTCGAGCGGCGGGCGGTTGAAGGGCGTGGGGTGCGCAATGCGCCAGGCCCACGAGTGGTGCTTGCGCCGGCGCTGCCGCCGCCGGCCGCCGCCGCCGGCTTCGTCAAGTTGTGACAGGCGGCCGAGGATTTCGGACTGCCGCATGCGCGCAATGCGCACGCGCTCGCGCTGGCGGTCGTAGCGTCGCGCAAAGTACGCGCCGAGCGGCGTGGCGATGCCCAGGAGGAGGAGCAACGCGGTCATCTGCGTGAAGCGCGTCCGCTGATGGGCCCCCCACTCGGAGGGTGACAGCATGAACGCGGCCACCGTGACGAAGGCGGCCAGGGTAAACACGAGCAGGCCCACGTACATCCAGCCGCGGCGCCTGCGGAAGTTGATGCGGCCCTGCACGCGGCGGAATTCGACGCGCAGGGCCTCGACCTCGCGTTGCCGCAGCGTACGGGCGTCCTGGTCCTGGTCGAAGAGTAGCGGACCCAATGTGCTAGAGAATCTCGGTCTCACAGGCTGCTCAAGGAGTAGAGAACGCGACGGTCAACCCGCGGCATCGCGGGAACGGCGTGCCCAGTTCATTCATTCTCTCAGACTGCGGGCGTCACGTCAACGAAACGCCTATCACATTATGATAGTGCCAGGCACGTGGAGGGTTCATTCGACGTACAGCTCGGGACGGTAGGCCTGTGCGGCGTTGAAGAAGCTGCGCAGGTGTGGGAGGTCCGTGGCGGGATCGCCGGTCATCACCTGCGGTTCGTGGAGGATCCAGCGCTTGCGCGGAAAGTCGAACGCGACCGGAACGATGGGGACCTTGGTACCCACGGCCACCCAGTAGAAGCCGGTTCGCCACTTCTCAGTCCGCTTGCGCGTCCCCTCGGGCGAAATGGCGAGGATCATCTGCTCGCGCGTCTTGAAGTACGCGATCGTCTGGTCGACCACGTTGTTGGACGACTTGCGGTCGACCGGCACGCCGCCGAGCCAGCGGAAGTACCATCCGAACGGCGGCCTGAAGAGCGTATCCTTGCCGAGGAACGTGCCGCGAAGGCCGAGCGCGAACATCGCCATGACGCCGATGGGGAAGTCCCAGTTGGACGTGTGGGGCGCGACGATGATGACGAACTGGCGGAGGTTTGGAAGGCGGCCCTCGAAGCGCCAGCCCGTGAGCAGCATGAGTGATCGCGCAATGGCGCGGGTGATGATGTTGCCGCGGCGGTGGACCTGGTCGCCGACGGGGGGGGTGAGCGGTGCAGAGGCCACGTGCGAGGAGAGGCGAAGGGAGCAGGGGTGTGGTGCTGGGGCAGGGTCTTCTCAAGTTGCGCGAGGGAACCTCGCTGAACACCGCCTGCTCGGCAAGGCGCGGTCAACGCTGGTCGCGTGGGCGCACTGCACGGGGTCGCGCTGCGGGCGGGGGCCACCATATTGGTGCCGGTGCTGGCGCTGGGTCGGCCCGTCCCTGAGGAGGATCCATGCTGTTCCGTTTCGCGGCGCGCACGATCGGGCCGTTCGTCCTGTTCGCTGGTGTCGCACTGGCTCAGGCAGACAGCTCACTCATCGCGCCAGGTGCCAAGCTGGAGCGCATCTTCTGCTGCGGCGTCTTCCTCGAAGGCCCCGCCGCCGCCCCTGACGGCTCTATCTACTTCACCGACATCACGGCGACGTACAACTACGTTGGCCGGCCGCTTGAGCAGCAGGGCGGGGTGATCCGCCGCTACGACCCGAAGACGGGCGCGACGACGGTCTTTCAGTCGCCGAGCGCGATGGCCACGGGGCTGGAGTTTGCGCCGAATGGGCAGATGTATGCGACGCACGCGGCGCACCTCGGCACGCGCATGGTAACGCGCATCGACCTGACAACGGGCCTTGGGTACATCGCTGCCCACCGCTACAACGGACGGCCGTACAATTCGCCGAACGACCTTGCCGCCGACCATCAAGGACGCGTCTTCTTCTCCGATCCGCGCTACATCGGTGACGAGCCCATCGACCAGCCGGTGCTCGGCGTGTACCGCATTGACATCGATGGCTCCCAGCACCTGATCGCGGCCGACCTCGGCAAGCCGAATGGCGTTGCGCTGTCGCCGGACCAGAAGACGCTGTACGTCGCGAGCGTCGGCAAGTCGGAGACCGACCGCCTACCAAAGCCCGTGCCGACGCGCAGCGCCCTCGAGGCGATCGTGGCGTACGACCTGCAGCCGGACGGGTCGGTGAAGTTCAACCGGATCGTCGTTGACTATCTGGCGCCGCCAGCGCGTTTGGAGAAGAACGGTCCCGACGGCATTGACACCGACGTGCATGGCAACATCTGGGGCACCCAGCTCGCGTGGAAGGCGGTCGTCGCCTACAGCCCTGAAGGCAAGGAAGTCGGGCGCATTCCCGTGGAGGAAGGCGCCACCAACCTCGAGTTCGGACGCGGCGCCGAGTCGGACGTGCTCTACATCACCGGCCGAACGGGACTGTACAGGGTGAAGGTGAAGGCGCGCGGGTGGCACGCGGGGGAGCGGTGATAGCTTCCGGGTTCCTTCTCTAACTCCCGACTCATGCCCCCCACCTTCGCACGCATCCACGCGCTTGCCATCGCGCGCGCCGTCGTCAGCTGCGCCGCGCTTGCCCTAATCGCTCCCGCCGCCCTCGTTGCGCAACGCGCCACCACGGCCGCAGACGTGCAGCGAGTGCTCTATCCGCTTGCCGATGACTCAATGGCCGGTCGGATGACGGCCTCGCCCGGCGAGGCGAAGGCCGCCCACTTCATCGCCGCCGAGTTGGAGCGCCTCGGGCTCAAGCCGGCGGGCGACAGCGGCTACTTCCAGCGCGTGCCGCTCGCCGCGGTACCGCTCGCACAGCCGCGCCGTGGGAGGGCCGAGCGCCTGGTGCTCACCAGGTCGTTCGCCGAGCGCGACACATTCCCCGCCGAGCGCCGGCGCACGGCAGTGAATGTCGTTGGCCTGCTCGCGGGGAGCGATCCAGTCCTCAGGAGCGAGATCGTCCTCATCACTGCGCACTTCGATCACGTGGGCACCGGGCCTGCCGTCAACGGCGACTCGATCTACAACGGCGCCGACGACGACGCGTCGGGCGTGGCGACCGTCCTCGAGATCGCACGGCAGCTGACGGAAGGACCGGCGCCGAAGCGCTCCGTGCTCTTCGCCCTCTGGACCGGCGAAGAGATGGGGATGCTGGGCACCAGCTGGTTCATTGAGAACCCCGTCGTGCCGTTCGGCCAGATCGTCGGCAACATGGAGGTTGAGATGATCGGCCGGCCCGATCCGCTGGCCGGCGGTACGGGAAAGGCGTGGCTCACAGGCTTCGAGCGCTCGACCATGGGCGAACAGCTGGCGGCGGCGGGCATCCCCATCGGCCCCGACAGGCGTCCCGACCAGCGCTTCTTTGAGCGCAGCGACAACATCGCGTTCGCACGGCGCGGCATCGTGGCGCACACGCTCTCCACGTACAACCTGCACGCGGACTACCATCAGCCGAGCGATGACGTGAAGGGGATGGATCTGGAGCATATGGCAGCGGTGATCAACGCGGCTGCGCGCGCAACGCGCGTGCTGGCCGACGGTCCCAAGCCGGAGTGGAAGCCGGGTGGGCAGCCGGGGGCGCCGGCGCCGCGGCCGTAGTTACCCGGGTTCTGCCCGCCAGCGGCGCGCCACCGGCGCCAGCACAAGTCCCGCCGCGACGCCCAGCACGATCACCATCGCGCCGACGCCCATGAAGATGGCGTCGTAGTCTGGCACGCCTGATGCGCGCCGCGTGATCTCCACGGCGATGCCGCCGGCGATGGGCCCTGCAAGAAAGCCGAAACTCCCCGCCACCTGGAACGCCCCGAACAACCCTTCGCCGGCTCCGCGCCGCGCGAACTCCGAGACGAGCAGCAGGTTGGGAGCGAACATCAGCGCGCTCGTGAGCCCGGAGAGGACCATCGAGACGGGGAGCATGTGGCCCGGGACGAGGCCGTACGTGGCGTAGACCGCGCCGAACGCGATAGTGCCGCCAATGACCGGCATGAACCAGCCCACGCGATCGGCGAGGCGTCCCACGGGCCAGCACAGGAGCGCGAACGGTATCATGAAGAGCGCCATCAGCACGCCGCGCTGCGACGGCGTGACGCGCAGCACTTCGCCGAGGTAAAGCGTGAACGTAGAGACGAAGACGCCGATGGTGAACCGGTCCATGAAACCGAATGCAAGCGGCATCCAGGTGGCCAGCGAGCCGCGCTTCCATTCGTAGCGGTGCCGCGTGAGCGCAGGCTGGTCAGCTGGGAGCGGCGGGATCGCTAGCGAGGCGAGCGCCGCGACGACGAGCAGCGCGGCTCCCGTGAGGTAGACAGCCGACGGCCCATGCTCGACAAGCCACCCGCCCAGCGGCGACCCGACGGCCACGCCGGTCATCAGTGAGGTTGCCACCAGGCCGAGCGTCGCCCCGCGCTTCTCTCCCGCGAGGCGGTTTGCGGCCACCATCAGCAGCGTCACGGCCGGCAGGTGCGCCACCCCGTCGAGCGCGCGCCACGCGAGCAGGGCGGGCACCGACTGGGCGGCATTCATCCCGAGGAAGGCCATCGCGTCAATGAGCAGCGAGCCAGCCAGCCACACACGCAGGTTTGTCCAGCGGCGAAACAGCACCATCGCGACCGGAACGCCCATGATGCCAGTGGCCATGTTGATGGCTGTGAACGCATGGGCGTCGGCGCGCGTGCCTCCGAGATGCACGATGACCAGCTCGTTCAGTCCCGCGACGACGAGCGTCAGCGGGACGAGGGTCAGAAACGTCGCCAGGGCGATGGACCGGCGTGCCACGAGTGTCTGGGGGGTCAACAGCTGCGACATCAGCGGAAGCCGTCCTCGTACAGGTCGGCGAGCTTGCGCAGCGTCGAGGTGAAGTCGCCGGTGCGATCGGCCACCGCCAACGCCCCGATCATGTCGGCGGTCATGTGCGGCCCCCCCGAAAACGTCTCCTGCAGCGACCCCGCGGCGAGCCGATGCTCGTCCATCGCATTCACGAAGGCCGTAAGCTGGGGGTCCGCGGCAGCCTCGGCGGCCAGCCGGATGGCGCGCGGGAGCGGCAAGCCCGCTTCGACGCCGGTGGCGAGAGAACGCGCGAAGCGGGCGCGCACCATGGGCGGTCTGGCGCCGTAGCGCTGCGCGACCGCCAGGAGAAACGAGCCGCCCGACGTGACCCACGCGATGCATCCGGTGGCGACGAAGCCGATGTATGCGCCCGTCTGCCCGAAGTAGAGCAGCGGGAACGGCGCGATGAACACCATGCACAGCGCCGAGAACATGGGATACGCCATCTGCTTCTTGATCCACAGGATCAGGCGGTGCTTGGCCTGATAGAAGTCGGCAAGGAGCTGCAGCGACTGCTCGAACGTGCCGGTCTCTTCGCCCAACACGAGAAGGGCGCGCTCCATGGGTTCAAAGCGACTGCCCCCCGTGCGCACGAGGTACGTGACGCGCTGGCCGCGGCGCGCGCCGTCGAGGAGCCAGTCGCGCATCTCCTCCACGTGCGGCGCCTGGCGCTTGCCGATGGTCTGGAGCGCCTTCTCGTTGGTGAAGCCGGCGTGCACGGCCGTGCGCCACATCCGGTAGAACTCGGTGCGGTGGCGGCCGTCGTCGAGGGCGCGGTAGGCAGAGAGGAAACTGGGCACGGGGGGAAGATAGCGAGCAGCGGAACGGGGAGGGGGCTGGAGGCTCGGGAGGAGGAACGAGTGCAGGAACGAGGCTGGAGATGGCGAGGGGGGACGAGGCGGGCCAGATGGTCCGTGCGGCATGCTTCGGCGCGGCACGCTTCGCGACAGTACTCGGTGCCGGGCCTGCTATGGCTCGCTCGCCGCGCTGGATCTGCCGCCGGCCTCGTGGCACAGCTGCACCCAGCGGGGTATGATTCTGACGGCTGGCGGCCGGCGGTCGAAGCGCGGCCGCGCTCGACACAGGTTGCCGCGCACACTTCCCCGGAGGAACAATCCCACGATGAGAACCCGCCTGCTTGTTGCGCTCGCGCTCGCCCTCGTGCTCCCCGCCGCCGCCGGCGCGCAGGCGGACACAAAGCCCGCGGCCCCCGCCGTTGATCCGGTGGGCAAGTACCTGGTGCAAACGGTCGTGCAGGGTCAGGCGGCCGACTTCGACATGGTGATTGAGAAGAAGGACGACGGCAGCTACACGGGCAGGTTGTCGAATCCGACTTTCGGCGAGTCGCTCATCGCGTCGCTCAAGGTCGAAGGGCGGGTGATGAAGATCGTGCTCGCCACGCCGCAGGGGACCGAGGCAATGGTCGAAGTGACGGTTGCCGAGGACGGCACGCTCGACGGCTCGTGGTCAATGCAGGGCGACGGCGGGAAGATGACTGGCAAGAAGCTCCCGTAGGGAGGTTCTTGCCAGAGAAACAACAGAGAGACAACAGACAAACAACAGACAAACAACAGAGGCCCAGCGGAATCCTACGCTGGGCCTCGACTGTTGTCTCTCTGTTGTCTCTCTGTTGTTTCTCTGTTGTTTGTCTGCCTCTCTCACTCCTGCCGCGCTATCTCTTCCCCGGGATTGATGAACTGATCCATCTCCGCCCGGTGCTGCGTGTCGTGGAGCTGCTTGTAGCGCCCGCCGAGCCGCAGCAGCTCCCGGTGCGTACCGCGTTCGACGATCTCGCCGTGCTCGAGCACAAGAATCTGATCGGCACTCTGGATGGTGCTCAGCCGGTGCGCGATCACGAAGGTCGTGCGCCCGGCGCGCAGGGCGCGCAGGCCGGCCTTGATCTGCTGTTCGCTCTCGCTGTCGAGGCTTGACGTCGCCTCGTCGAGCAGGAGCACGCGCGGATCGCTCAGGATGGCGCGCGCGATGGCCACGCGCTGCCGCTGGCCGCCTGAGAGCTTGACGCCGCGCTCGCCGACCACGGTGTCGTACCCGTCGGGGAACTGCCGCACGAACTCGTCGCAGTGCGCGACGCTGGCGGCGGCCAGCACCTCGGCGCGCGTCGCCCCGGGCTTGGAGAACGCGATGTTGTCGAGCACGGTGCCGTCGAACAGGAAGTTGTCCTGCAGCACGACACCGAGGTTGGCGCGGTAGTCGCGCAGGCGCATCGTGGCGAGGTCGCGGCCGTCCACGAGGATACGTCCGCTCTTCGGGCGTGCGAACGCCATGATCAACGAGATCAGCGTGCTCTTGCCCGAGCCGCTCGAACCCACCAGCGCCGTCGTCGTGCCGGCGGGCGCGTGGAACGTCACCTCCCGGAGCACCGGCACCCCCTCTCGGTACTCGAAGCTCACGTCGTCGAACGTGATCTCCCCGTCGAGCGCCGTCACGCGCTCATGCGTGGCGTCGTGTTCGTCCTCGGTGGGTGTCTGCATGATCTCGCGGATGCGGTCGAGTCCCGCGAACGCCTCGGAGATCTGCGTGCCAATGCTGGCGATCTGCACCACGGGAAAGGCCACCAGCACCACCATGAAGACATACATGAACAGGTCACCGAACGTCATCTCGCCGCTGATGATCGCCCGACCGCCGAAGACGATGAGCACCACGTAGATGGCGCCAATGATCACCGTGCTCAGCGCGCCAATGGCCGAGGTGCCGGTGATGGTCCTGGCGATGTTACGGAAGAGCCGGTGCGCGCCGAGCGTGAAGACCTTTTCCTCGCGCTTCTCGGCCGTATACACCTTGACCACGCGCGCGCCGCCGAAGGCCTGTCCCAGCCGCCCGCTTACCTCGGCCGAAATCACGCTCCGTTCGCGGAAGACCGGGCGGAGCGTCATGAAGGCGTACGCCATTCCCGCGCCGAAGAGCGCAAGGAAGACCAGCGTAGCCACCGTCATCTGCCAATTCAGGTAGAACAGGACGCCGAGCGCGACGACGGCCGTCAGCACGCCGCCGACGAGCTGGATGATGCCGGTGCCGATGAGGTTGCGGATTCCCTCGGCGTCGTTCATCACGCGATTGATCAGCACGCCGCTCTGTGTCTCGTCGAAGAACGAAACCGGCAGGCGTAGCAGCCGGGCGTGCACGCGGCGGCGGAGCTGGGTGATGGCGCGCTGGCCGGCGACGCTGATCACCTGCGACAGTGCGAACGACGTGGCCGCCTGCACCAGCGCAGCGCCGCCGACGACGAGCGCCAGTGGCCACAGCAGATCGTACCGACTCTTTCCAACGACCACATCTAGCAAGTACTTGGTGCTGGCCGGCCCCACAAAGCCTGCCGCGCGGCTCAGCAGCATTAGCGCAAAGCCGATGCCAAGCGTGCGGCGGTGCGCCCACATGAGGATTCTGGTTTCAGCCCAAGCCTGCTTGTAGTCCGTCTTCCTCTTGGCCGGTGGCAGTGGGGCCGTCATCGAAACTCCACGGCGGGGGATGCGCCGGGGCCACGCCCGAGCAGCGCGAGCATCGTCCCCGGATCATCGGAAAGTACCGCGTTGACGCCGCCATCCCAAAGCCGCCGGGCGAGGCGCGGGTCGTTGACGGTCCAGCAGTGCGTGGGAATGCCAAGCGCGCGCAGCATGCGCGAGAACCGCAGCACGGGCACCGGGATGCGTTTCCACCTTGGCGGTACGCTGCAGGCCTGGTACAAAGCCGCGCCGGCTCCACGGAACAGCAGGGATCGCCAGAAGAGCCGCTTCACGTCGGGCTTGGAAGCCGAAATGTGGAAACCCCGCCCCGCGAGCAATGCGTGCACTGTGTCGCTGAAGCTCCCCACCAGAACGTAGTCCTTCGCGTCGCGCGCCTCGACGGCCCGTACAAACGGTTCGGCAGCTTCGGGCGCCTTGATCTCGACGATGCATGGCGTGTGGGGAAAGGCGGCAAGCGCTTCGTCGAGCGTCGAAACCCGGATCCCCTTGCCGCGCCAGGGAAACGAGCGTCCGCCGTCCCGCGTGAAACGATAGCCCGCATCAAGCGCACGCAGTTCGGCCAACGTGCGATGGGCCAGCGGGCCGGTGCCGTCGGTGGTCCGGTCGAGCGTGGCGTCGTGCATCAGCACCGGCACGCCGTCGGCGCTCAGCCGCACGTCGAACTCGAGCCCGTCCGCGCCGAGCGCCACGCCCTGGTGAAGCGACTCCAGGGTGTTCTCGGGGGCATGCATGGAGTTGCCGCGATGGGCGATGACCAAGCGCGCAGAAGGGTCGAGCAAAGGGAGCATGCGCTGAATCTAGTGGAGGACGGGAAAGGGTTCAGGGTGTGGGCAGGGGCACGGGCACGGTGTGGTGCAGGGGAGGGGGAAAGCAGAGCGGCGAGGCATCTCTGCCCCGCCGCTCTGTTGTTTCTCTGTTGTTTCTCTGTTGTCTCTCTGTTGTCTCTCTGTTGTCTCTCTGTTGTCTCTCTGTTGTCTCTCTGTTGTCTCTCTGTTGTCTCTCTGTTGTCTCTCTGTTGTCTCTCTGTTGTCTCTCTGTTGTCTCTCTGCCGCTAGAAGCTATACTGCACCCGCGTCATGATGAGACGGCCGAGCGGCGCGCCGCCGACGAACTGAGCGACCCTGGTGCCGATCACGTTCTGGGCCATCACGGAGAGCATCGCACCGCCCAGGACGTTCGGACGGAAGTTGAACGATGCGTCGTACAGATTGTACGCCCGGACGGTTCCAACGTACACGCCCGAGTTGCCCGGGAACTTCGCCGAGTGGCGGTACCGCGCCTCGGCGCCGAAGCCCTTTGCATCGTCACGGAAGCGCAGTGACACCGTGCTCTTCTTGTGCGGAGCGTTGAGGGCGATGTCCGACACGCCGCCGACATCGGCGCGCGAGAAGAAGTCCCTGCTGACCCAGCTGTACGTGCCGAAGATCGACAGGCGATCGCCGATCATGTACGTGCCGCTGAAGTCCGCACCGCCTACGCGCACCCTGCCGAAGTTACGATAGGCAAGGACGATGTCGGTGCTGCCGGAGAGCGCGTTGTTCGGGTTGACGACGCCGAGCGGAACGCCGGTCGTGGCCGAGCCGGAAACGCCGCCGAGGCCGCCGGCGATCGTCGGGGCTAGCTGGCCCGCCAACGCGGTCGCGGTGGGTCCGGCGGCTGCGCCCAGGACGGGCGTCAGGGCCGCCGTCAACGCCGGCACCAGATTGGGCCCGACGAATCCGGCCAACGAGGCGGCGTCGAGGAAGACGTTCGGCGTCTCGACAATCAGCGGGCCGACGAAGTCGGTGCGCTCCGAGTACCACCAGTCCGCCGTCCCGTAGAAGCGCTTGGTGATCTGGCCCTTCCATCCGGCTTCCCAGGACGTGGTGAGCGTCGGCCGGATCTGGTCAATATCGCGCACGTCACTTGCCACGACGTCCGTGAACCGCGCTGTCGTGGGGTTGAGGATACGGAGTTTCGTGCCCACCTGCGCCGGGGTCGGCTGCAGCCCGGCCAGCGTCGTCATCACCAGGCTGGACAGCGCGCCAGCTGTCGCCGCGCCGAAGCTCGGCGTAAGGGCAGCCGTCACCGCGCTCCCCATGCCGCCAGCCGCTGCGGCGGCCACCGCTCCTTTATAGAACATGGAGGCATCGGCGGGAACGAACTGGCCCTTGCCGCCAGGGTTGAACGGCGACTTCATGCACAGGTTGCCGACGCCGCCCGCACAGTCACGCTTGAACTGGAACCCTGCTGCCGGCGTTCCAAGGGCGCGCACGGTATAGAGCGAGTTCGTCACATTCGTGCCGCCCACGTAGCCGGCGGCGAGGTCGAGGAACTGGTTGTTCGTGGACGGGTTGGAGAAGCCGCGGTTGTACGACACGCGGAAGCTTTGCAGGTCGCTCGGGTTGAAGACGAGCGCCGCGCGTGGTGACCAGTTGCCTTCGTCAAGCCGGCTGTGCTTGTCGTAGCGGATGGCGCCAACCGCGTCCCAGTACTTGTTGAGGTGCGTGATCGAGTGGACGTAACCGCCCATTTCGGTGAAGTTGTCGTCGTCCTCGTTGCGGCCATTGATCGTGCGGCCCGTATTCGGCTTCGTCGCCAGGTAGTCGGCGCCATACACAAACGTCTGCTTCGCGTCGGACCCGAACGATATGGCGTGCTGCATCTGCCCCACGGTCTGGCTCGATTTGTCTACCATTACCTGGCCGGTACGGAGCAGGAAGGTCTCGCCAGCGCTGCTCTCGTTCCGGAAGACCTGCGCGAAGAGCCTGCCGCGCTTGGCGCGGAGCTGGTACGAGGTGAACCCCCAACCATCGATCTGGGCGGCGCCGAGTCCCGTCGGCTCCACCGCGCTGCCGATCAACGTGCGACCGTAGTTGGCGACGACTTCCGTCTTGGCATCCGGGCGCCAGTCGGCGCGGAGATCCATCGCGGTGCGCTCGATGTCGAAGATGCGCTGGCGGCCGGCCTTCAACTCGACGCTGTCCACGCTCGTGAAATCGGTTGCCGTGAGCCGCTCGGCCGACGCCTTGTAGCCGAACGTCGTGCCCACGGTTCCGGCATGGCGCAGCGACAGGCGGCGGAAGTCCTGCTCGCCAACGTCCGCCGTGACCATGGTGCCCTTCGAGTTGAACGGCGACTTGGTGATCACGTGCAGCACGCCCTGCGTCGCGTTGGGTCCGTAGAGGGCCGCCGCCGGTCCGAGCACGACTTCCATGCGCTCGATGTCCTCGTTGCTCGTCGGCGCCATGTACGACACGTTGACGCGGAGCGACGGGACGAAGTTGAAGCGGTTGTCCGTCAGCGTCAGCAACGAGCCGGAGAAGATGTTGTTGAACCCGCGCGCCACCACGTTCGACTGCACCACGCCGCCCGCGGTGATGTCAATGCCTGGCACCGAGCGGAGCTGGTCAATCGGCGTCGTCGTGACCGTCTCGTTGATCTTCTCCTGGCTCAGCACACTGATGGCGGCCGGAGCCTTGTTGATCTTCTCCTCCTCCGCGATGCCGGTGACGGCGACGGTGTTCAGCTGTGTGGGCATCTCGCTCAGCTTGAAGTCCACAATCACCTGCGCGGTCCCCACGGCAATGCCGTCGCGTCGCGTCGGCCTGTAGCCAATGCGCGAGACACGGACACCGTACGTCCCCGCCTTGAGGTTGGCGAAGCGGTACGTCCCGTCTTCGGTTGTCGAGGTGACGCCCGCGGTGCGCAGTCCCTCGATGGCCTGGACGGTCGCCGACGCGATTGCCGCGCCCGCTTCGTCGGTCACCTTGCCGACAATGCGTCCCTGCTGCGCCGCCGCAGTTCCCGCCACGGCAACGAACCCGATTGCCGCGAGCAACCTGCCGACGAATCGAACAACCATAGTGACACCTCGTGGAGGATGTTGTTGCACCAACCGTGACTCGCCCGAAGCCAGGCAGGGCGAAGGGAAAGCTGTACAGCTAAGTCCGATAAAACTTTGGCAGACTGCCGGCAAACGTCAATACGGCACGGACCCCAATCTTCAGGGGAGGAGCTGCCCCTTGACGCCCCAAAAGGACGGCGCAGCACCTGCTGGGCCGGAATGCTAACGTGCCATTCAGTTAGTCCAATCCGCTTCGCGCTGTAGTGGAATCCCTGAGGACGCGGCGAACCGAGCGCAGTTCCATCGCCGCGCCCTTGGTTGGAATCCGGGTCTCAACAACACGGCGCTGGCTGGTACTTGCGTGGATCATTCTGCCGTCGCCGACATAGATGCCGACGTGCGAGATGCGCGTGCTGCGCCCGCGGCCGAACAACAGCAAGTCGCCCGGACGCAGGGTCGCGGAGTCGGCCGGCACCGGCACGCCTTCGTGGGCGATGCGGGCCGCGCTGTGCGGCAGGTCCACGCCGACCGACCTGAGCACGTACTTCGCAAGGCCGCTGCAGTCAAAGCCTCGATCAGGGGAGGAGGAGGCAAACCGGTATTGACGGCCCAGTTGTTCACGGGCCCGCAGCACCACCGCATCCGCCGCTCCAGTCCCCCACTTGGAAAACGGCCCGTCCGGACTGGCAGCGCGCGCGAGGAGCGCCGCAACCGGACCCGTTGCGTCCTGTGCCGATGCCGGGAGGGCAGCTGCGCACATGAATGCCACAATGGCGAAGAAGCGGAACGTGACAACCATACGCGCCTGAAGCTAGCCTGCCACGCGTGGGTGGGGAACTGCGCGAGTCCCGATGCCGGCCGGCACGCCAGACAACGTGCGTCCTCATCCGCGATACACAACGCCCGACGAGCCGGTCTCGGTGATCTCCACTTCGCTCAGGCCGTGAAGCGATCCGGCGAGGCGGTCCCAAATCCAGGTTGCGATCCGCTCACTGGTGGGGTTGCCAAGGCCGGGGACGTCATTGAGAAAGCGATGGTCGAGCGCGTCATGCACCGGCGCGTACGCACGCTGCACGTCCGCGAAGTCAACGACGAACCCCGTCGCGGGGTCCACCGGGCCAGACACCGTGAGTCGCACGCGAAAGGTGTGCCCGTGCACGCGCGCGCACGGATGATCCTCCGGCACGCCGGTGAGGCGGCGCCCGGCGGCGATGAAGAACTCGCAGTACGCGTCCATGGGGGAGAAGGGGGTACGAGGGCGGGGTGCGCGGGCTTGGTGCGGAGGGAGGAGTGGAGTGCAGAGGGAGGGGTAAGGGGGGGATTACCTCAACCCAAGTACCTTGTGCGACTGGAGACTCAGGCGCCACTGCGGATGCGTGAGGCAGTACGCCACGGCGGCCCGGGTGTTCAACTCGCGATCCGGGCCGTCCAGGGGCTGCAAGGAAAAACTGCGAAACGCAAGATGTCCGAAGCGCTCAGGTTCGGCACCCGATTGCGGGTAGACGAGCTTGAGTTCATCGCCGCCCTGCATCACCAGCGGCGCGCCAGCCTTGGGGCTCACGCACACCCAATCGAGGCCACGCGGCGCGGGAAGCGTGCCGTTGGTTTCCACTGCCACCGTGAAACCGCGCTGATGCAGCGCGTCGATCGCGGCCTCGTCGAGCTGCAGCAACGGCTCCCCGCCGGTGCACACGACAAACCGTGTCCCCGCCCGTTCGCCGGCCATCGGCCAGCGCGCGGCAACCGCCTCGGCAAGCCCGGCTGCCGTGGGAAACCGGCCGCCGTCAGCGCCCACGCCAAAGAAGTCGGTGTCGCAGAACGCGCAAATGGCGCTCGCGCGATCTTCCTCGCGTCCGGTCCACAGGTTGCAGCCCGCGAACCGGCAGAAGACGGCGGGGCGACCGGCGTGGACGCCCTCGCCCTGCAGCGTGTAGAAGATCTCCTTGACGGTGTAGAACGGCACGATTAACGGCAGTGGGGAGATGGGAGACGGGAGATGGGAGATGATCGGCTACGGCGAAGTCTGGTACACTGCGGGGTCGGCGAGCCCGGCCCGCGCGAAGCCGCGCCTGCGCAGTTGGCACGCGTCGCAACGGCCGCAGGCCGCGCCATCGGGCGACGGGTCGTAGCAGCTGGTGGTCATGCCGTAGTCCACGCCGAGCGAGAGGCCGAGCCGGATGATCTCGTGCTTGGCCATCTGCATCAGCGGCGTGTGCACCGTTAGCCTCGCGGCGCCTTCCACGCCCGAGCGCGTCGCGAGATTCGCCAGTCGCTCGAAGGCCTCGATAAACGCCGGGCGGCAATCGGGGTAGCCGCTGTAGTCTAGCGCGTTGACGCCGATGAACACGTCGTACGCACCGAGCACCTCGGCCCACGCCATCGCGAACGAGAGGAAGATGGTATTGCGGGCCGGCACGTACGTGACCGGTATCCCCGTCGCCATGCTCGTCTCGTGGCGGTCCTTGGGCACCGCGATATCGTCGGTGAGGGCGGAACCGCCGAACTGCCGGAGGTCAATGTCCAACACCACGTGCTTCGCCACCTTCCAGTGCGCGGCAAGCGCGCGGGCGCGCTCGAGCTCGAGTTGGTGCCGCTGCCCATAACGGAACGAGAGCGCGTAGACGGCATAGCCCGCGTGTGTCGCCCACGCCAGGACTGTCGCCGAATCGAGACCGCCGCTGAGCAGCAGCACGGCCGGAGTGCCCAGCGGCACCGATGGTGCGGTGGAGTGCGTCACGCTGATCAAGCTAAGACACCGACGGGGCGCCCGGAACGCCGGGCGGCCCGTCGGGCGCTGGGCATCGTCGCTGTCGCTACCGCGCGACCGGGGCCGGTTGCTGCTGCGTGAGGCAATGCAGCGTGCCGAGCCCCCACACGAGGTCCACGGCGTGGATGCCGATGACCGTCCGGTCCGGAATCAACTCGGCAATCGCGTCGAGGGCCCTGCGGTCATTGGCGTCGTTGAACGTGGGCACGAGCACGGCCCCGTTGGCGATGTAGAAGTTCGCGTAGCTCGCCGGCAGGCGCTGCCCGTCCATCACGACGGCGCGCGGATACGGCAGCGTCACCACGCGCAGCGGCTCGCCACGAGCATCGCGTGCCGCGCGGAGGCGATACAGGTTGTCGAGCGACCGCGCGTGGTTATCGTCGGCGGGATCGTCTTCGTGGGCCAGCACGACGATGCCGGGCGCCACCCATCGCGCGATGTCGTCCACGTGCCCGTGCGTGTCGTCGCCCACGCACCCCTCGCCGAGCCAGATGGTCGTTGTGCAGCCCAGTTCCTCGGCGAAGACCCTTTCGTAGTCGGCGCGCCCAAGTCCCGGGTTGCGGTCCTGCACGCCGGAGAGGAGCCACTCCTCGGTGACCATGATGGTACCGCAGCCGTCGGTCTCGATGCCGCCGCCCTCGAGCACCAGGCGTCCCGTGCCGTCGGGACGCATAGGCGTGCGACGCTCACCGCCCGCTGCATTCGCCACGAACTCGCCGACGGTCGCGTCGAACGCGTAGTTGCCGTACTTCGCCCACGCGTTGAATCCCCAGTTGCACCACCCGAGCGTGCCGTCAGCGCCGAGCACTCCGGTGGGCGCGCTATCGCGAAGCCAGACGCGGTCGCTTGGCTTCAGGTGCAGCCGCACCCGTCCCGACACCTGGTGGGCGGCGAGGCATGCCTCAGCATCCTCGAGCACCGACTCGTCGTGGCAGAGGATCTCCACCTGCTCCGACAGCGCGAGCACGCGCGCGATCTCCGCGAACACCCAGGGAATCGGCTCGAACTTCCCGGGCCAGTCGGGCTCGTGATGCGGCCACGCGATCCACGTAGCGTCGTGCGGCTCCCACTCGGCGGGGAAACGGGGCATGCGCGTCAGGCGTCTCGCGAGCCGATCCAGCGGTTCAGGATCGGGCCATACGCGTCCACGCGCCGGTCGCGCAGGAACGGCCAGTTGCGACGCGTCTCCTCGATGCGACGCGGATCACAGGTGGCGAGCAGGATGGTCTCGTCGGTTGCGGCTTCCGCCAGCGGGCGGCCGAACGGGTCGTACACAAATGAGTGACCGAAGAACTCGATGCCGTTCGTGCCTTCCTCCGCCTCAAAACCGGTGCGATTGGCGGCGGCGACGAAGACGCCGTTGGCAATGGCGTGCGCGCGCTGCGTGGTGCGCCACGCCTGCACCTGCGCCTCACCCCACTCCGCCTTCTCCGCGGGGTGCCAGCCGATGGCGGTCGGGTAGAACAGGATGTCCGCGCCAAGCAACGACGTGATGCGTGCCGCCTCGGGGTACCACTGGTCCCAGCAGATGAGCACGCCGATGGTGGCATAGCGGGTCTTCCAGACCATGAACCCGCCGGCTTCGCCGGCGGGACCGCGCGCACCGGCCGGCTGCACGGGGTCGTGCGCCTCGCCAGGCGTGAAGTAATACTTCTCCTCGAAGAGCGGGTCGTGCGGGATGTGCATCTTGCGATAGACACCTTGCACGGTGCCGTCGGCGTCAATGACCACTGCCGAGTTGCGATAGACCCCCGGCCCCTGGCGCTCGTACAGCGGCACGACGAGGACAATCTCCAGTTCCGCCGCCAGCGCACGCAGCCGCTCGACGGTTGGTCCCGGCACGGGCTCGGCGAGGTCGAAGCGCTCAAGGTCGAGCTTCTTGCAGAAGTACGGCGCGTCGAAGAGCTCCTTGAGGCAGATCACCTGCGCACCGCGCGTGTGGGCGGCGCGAATGCTGGCAACTGTTCGCTCAAGAGTCTCCGCCTTGGTGGGCGCGACGCCGTCCTGGATCAGGGCAACGGTGAACGGGGCGGGTAGCATGCGACCCAATTTCACCCGACACGGGAGAGCGCGCTACTGATTGAGGATGGGGAATCCGGAACGGGATTCAGGATCTCGGCCACGGACCTCGATTCGCGAATCGCGGTCCTCAGTCGGAGTCTTCAACCCCGTTCCGGATTCCAAACCCTCAATCTCTCCGCTCCGCTACAGCCTCACCGCGATGACCACGTCGCCCACGTTCGTTCCGGTGAGTCCCGTCTTCAGCAGTGCGCCGGCCATGTGGAGCGCCTCGTAGCTGTCGTGGCGGCCCAGCGCGGCGGTGGGGTCAATGCCAGCCGCCATGATGCGAGCGGCCGTGGAGGGATCTACGACGGCGCCGGCCGCGTCAGTGGGTCCGTCGCGGCCGTCGGTGCCGGCCGCCAGCAGCGTGATGCCGCTCGCGCCAGAGCCGGCATTGGCGAGCTCGAGGGTGGCGGCGAGCATCATCTCCTGGCACCGCCCCCCGCAACCCTGCACTGCACCCAACGTGACGGTCGTCTCGCCCCCCCAGAAGGCGACACCGCCGCGAGGCAGCGCCATGGCTGCCGCCGCAATGCGCACGCCGGCGCTAGCAGCCTCGCCGTGGAGTGGCTCATTCACAATGACCACCGGGTCGAAACCCAGCACGCGCGCGCGGAGTGCGCCGGCGTCGAGCACACCGCCGTTCCCCTGCACGGCGGGCACGCCGGCGAACAGGAATGCCGGCGAGTCGGACTTGGGCGTCTCCAGGCGCTCGCCGCGCATCACCTCGTCGAGGTAGCGTAGCAGCGGCGGCGGCGTCCGGTCCGCCATCTGGGTTTCATCGAGCAGGAGTCTCACATCTACCGCCGTGGCGGCGTCGGGGACGCACGGACCCGACGCGATGAGGGCGAGGTTATCGCCAACGACGTCTGACAGGACGATGAGTTCGATGCGCGCCGGCGCAAGTTGCGTCGCCAGACGGCCAGCACCCCAGCGAAGGAACCGCTTGCGAACGGCGTTCACATGTCCGATGTCGAGACCGGAGCGCATTAACTCGTTGCAAAGCGTCCTCAGGTCAGAGAACTCGACTCCGTCCACGGGGGCGGCCACCAGGCTCGATGCCCCGCCGGAGAGCAGCACGAAGACGCGGTCGTCGCCGGGCACGCGATCGCAGAGCTCTCCGAGCGCGCGGGCGGCAGCGAGCGACTGATCGCCGGGGAGCGGATGGTCGCCCGCTATCACGCCGATGGCGGGGTGCGGCGCGACCGCGACTGCAGGGGCGACCACCAGCCCGCCTGCAATCGCCGCGTTCCGTTCGCCCAGTTCGTGGACGGCTGCCCGCGCCATGGTATGGGCGGCTTTGCCGAGCGCGACGATCCAGGTGGGCCGGTGCTGGGACCGGTCCGTCGGAAGGCGCAGCCGGACGGCGCGCACGGTGAACGCCGTCGGGTCGGCGGCGATCAGCGAGGCCGCGAACAGGTCGCGGACCGTGACTTCGCCGGAGCGAATCGTCGGAATGGATGACCGCTTCATAGGCGTCTGGATTTTCAAGCTGATCTCCCGGACTGACAGTCGGACCCCGTCTTCCCGGGGTCGGGAAGCCCAGACCACGACGAACAGAACGTTCGGGAGGGGTCGTCAGAACGCCGTCACTCCCACGTGCAGCGGGGGGCGGCAGGCGCCGCTGCGCCTGCCGCCCCCCCCCAGAATTGACGTTCATCTGACGTATGCCCGGCTGCCGTGATTCGGGCAGCCCGGTTTTTCGCCGCCGCCTACTTCCCGGACTTCGACACCTGGTCGATGACTGAGTCGAGCTGTGCGTACTGGTCCTGCGACAGGGCGGAGAACGGGCGGAAGACACGGGCGACCCGCCCATCCGGCCCCACCACGAAGACCACACGCTTGTAGAACTTCTTCAATGGGCCGATGCCGGTGCCCGTGGTTGCGTACTTCTCGGCGACGTCGCCGGTGGTGTCGCTGGCGAACAGCATGGGGAAGTTGGCGTCCCTGGCCCATGACGCGAGTTCCGCCGCGGTGTCGGAACTGATGGACAGGGCAACCACGCCCTTGCCGCCGTTGAAGATCGTGGCGTACTGATCCCGGTACGCCTCATGTTGAACCGTTCAGCCCTTGGTTCGCGCCTTGGGGAAGAACGAGATAACGACGGTCTGCCCGCGGAAATCGGCGAGGCGCAGGGCCTTTTCCATCACACCGGCCTTCGACGCGCCGGGGAGGGAGAAGTCGGGCGCCAGGTCGCCGACTTGGGGACCGTCTCCCTGGGCCGACGCGCGCGATGCCGCGAGCCCTACCAGGACGACGGCGAGGACGGCGATGGAGACGACGCGCAACAGCATATGAGGAGCACTCCTCTGGTGGATGATCCAGCTCCGGACGACCTTCCTATCTACACCGTGAACACCACGTTCGGCAGTCGGGGTTTCCTGCCAGGCCACCCGCTCGTCCGCCGCTGCCCCGACCGGCGCCGTCCCCCGGATTCGCCGCAAGCTCACAGGGCCGATGACCTACGCGTTGCAGCAAGGACACCTTCTCACGCGCCATGACTGACCAGCCCGCCGCTTCCGGACCATTCGACGTCGTCACGACGCCGGCGCTGCTCACCACCACCTGCCCGCAGTGCGGCGTCACGCTCGACGCGCTGACCACCGCGTGTGCACGGTGCGGCGCCGTCGTCACGGGCGGCGGCCACGATGGGGAGCGGTCCGAACGCCTGCGGCAGCGGCTGCAGGCGCAGATTGGCGATGCGTATCAGTTGGGAGCCCTCATCGGGCGTGGCGGCATGGGCATCGTGTTCCGTGCGCGGGAAGTGGCCCTCGACCGGGACGTGGCGCTCAAGGTCCTCGCCTTCGACGCGCTGCTCAACCCGGAGGCGTTCACGCGCTTCGAACGGGAGGCGCGGCTCGCCGCGCGGCTCGACCACCCGCACATCGTGCCCATCTTTGCGGTGGGCCAGGGTGAGGGCGTGGCGTTCTACACCATGCGCTTCGTGCGCGGTGGCAGCCTGGAGTCGCTGATCGCCGACAAGGGGGCGCTCTCGCTCGATGAAGCAGCACGCCTGCTGGGTGAGGTTGCGGCGGCGCTGGACTATGCGCACGGACAGGGCATCGTGCACCGCGACATCAAGCCAGCGAACATCCTGCTCTCGGAGACTGGCCACGCCCTGGTGGCGGACTTCGGCATCGCGCGCGCCTTCGCCGGTGACGCGCTGACGTCCACGTCGGGCTCCCACACGGGGGTAGTGGGGTCGCCGGCGTACATGGCGCCCGAGCAGTGGCGCGGCGACAAGCCCGACGGCCGCGCCGACCAGTACGCGCTCGGCGTCCTCGCATTTGAGCTTCTCAGCCGGCTGCGGCCGTTCCGCGACCTCTCCATGCAGGAACTCCTGCGCAGTCACCTGAGCGAGGACCCGCCGGCCCTCGAGGCCGTGCGCGAGGGACTGCCGCCGCGGGTGGGGCAGGCCATTCGCCGCGCCATGGCGAAGGAACCCGCCGACCGCTTTCCGTCCGTCGCGGCGTTCGTTGCCGCGCTGGCCGGCACTGGCGCGTCGGGAACGCCACCTGCGTCTCGCGAGGCGCGCCCCCCGCGTGCCGCACCGCACGCACCCCCCGCACTCCCCACACGCACCGCTCGCGAAGTTGCGGCGACGAATCAGGCGCGGCAGTGGCTGGGCAACTCCCTGGCGCTGGTGCTCGCCTTGACCGCGGCGGCGGTGGGCTGGAACGAATGGCGCAAGTCACGGGCGGCGGACGCAGGGGAGGTCGTGCCGCCCGCAGCCACGCCGACCTCCGATACCTTGGCGGCGCGTCTCTCGCGCGAACTGGAGGAGACGCGCACGATCGCCCTCGACGCGCAGCGGCGCGCCGCGGTTATTCATTGACGGCAAGGAGAGTTCGCCGTCTACGCCCGCCATCATCGGGGTGGCGCCTGGGCGGCACGTGGTGCGCGTGGAGGAGGCGGGTCGCCAGTACCAGCCGGCGCAATACGTGATCGACGTTGGGGCGGGCGACACGAGCAAGCTGATGTTCGCCGACGTGCGAATTGCAAACCGCGCACCACGGGGCGCGACGCAGTCCGGGCAGCAACAGGGACAGTCGCCGGGCTTCAGCAGGCCCAGGTTTGGAGAGGGCACGGGGGCAGCCCCTCGCGCGCCGGCCACTGCGCCGGCGTCCGGCGCTGGTCTTTCGGAGGACGCCGCCTCGATTCCCTTCCGCCTGCCCCCGCGCGTCTGGCAGCATATGTCGGCGCAGGAACAGCAGATGCTGCGTCTCCGCTGGAGCCGGATGTCGCCGGAGCAGCAGCGCCGCGCGGTCAGCGCAGTCCAGCAGCGCGACACGATGGCGGCGCGCTTCCCGCGCCGGCCCCCACAACCGCCTGCGACGCAGCCGCGGCTCTAGCCGACGAGCACCCGCAGGACGCGCGGAACGAGGCCCACCTGCACCACGGCGCGCGTCGCCTGATACAGGTCCCCGTCAATTTCGTAGCGCGGCGGCGCGTCGAATGTGATGGTCGCTGCCGCCGCGCGTACCGTCCCGACGGCTGGATGCGTGAGGTGCGCGCCGCGGAGGGCACGCACGAAGAGTGGGACGCGCGCCAGCTTCTGCACGTCACCGATGCTGACGAAGTCGAGCAGGCCGTCATCAACCCGCGCCGAGGGCGCGATGCGGAACGCCCCGCCGAAGTTCTTGCCGTTGGAAACGACGAGCATCATCCGAAGGCGCGGGGCGTCATCGCCGAAGAGATCGGCGGCGGCGTAGAAGCCGCGGTACTGGAAGAGCAGGCGGAGGGCGGCAGTGATGTAGACCGTGTCGCCGCGCAGCCACCCGACGCGGTCCGCGGTCGCGACGTTGACCTCCACGTCGAATCCGAAGCCCGCAACGTTCAGGAACAACTGCCCGTCCACGCTGCCCATGTCCACGCGCTGCTCCCGCGTGCCGTGCGCCACGAGGGCGGCCATCGTGCGATGATCGTTGGCCGGCGCGGGGAAGTTCTTGGCGAAATCGTTGCCTGTACCAGTGGCGATGAACGCGATGCGCGCCGGCGAGCCAAGCCCGGCCAGCGTTGCCGCGCACTTGCCCCACGTACCGTCCCCGCCAGCGACAGCGATCGTCTCGGCGCCGTCCCGCACGGCGTCTGCCACCACGCGCGCTTCGTCGCCCGGAGCAGCCGTGGTGCGGATGTCGGTAATCCCGTGCTCCGCGAACAAGGCCGTGAGGCGCGGCAGGAGCCGCGCACCGGTGCCACGCCCGGATTCGGGATTGATGATGACCACGATACGAGACACGGCGCCGAAGATACGATGCCGCGGCGCATGCCGTAACGGGTTCCCGCCCTGCAAAGAAGGACTCGCGGCCCGCTGTGCCCCAGCGCACGCGGCACGCACGACAGAAGGGCACCCGCGGATTGGCGGGTGCCCCTCTGTTGTCTCTCTGTTGTCTCTCTGTTGTCTCTCTGTTGTTTCTCTGCAGCTCAGCTATTTCGCCAGATTGCGCAACACGTACGGCAGGATCCCGCCGTTCCGGTAGTAGTTCATTTCCTCCGGCGTGTCGATGCGGCTGCGCACCTGGAAGGCCTTCGCCGTGCCGTCGGCGCCGACGGCCTTTGCCGTCAGCGTGGCACGCGGCGTCAACGCGTCGCTCATTCCCTCAATCGTGATTGTCTCGAAACCCGTGAGCCCCAGCGACTGGCGTGTCGCGCCATTGGTGAACTCGAGGGGCAGCACGCCCATGCCCACGAGGTTCGACCGGTGAATACGCTCGAAGCTCTCGGCGATCACCGCGCGCACGCCAAGGAGCATCGTCCCCTTCGCCGCCCAGTCGCGAGACGAGCCGGTGCCGTACTCCTTGCCCGCGATGATCACCAGCGGCGTGCCGGCCTCCTTGTACGCCTCGCTGGCCTCGAAGAAGCTCGTGGGCCCCGCGTCCGGCGCCGTGCGCGTCCACCACCCTTCCATGCCCGGCGTGAGGTCGTTCTTGAGGCGGATGTTGGCGAACGTGCCGCGCATCATCACCTCGTGGTTGCCGCGCCGCGCGCCGTACGAGTTGAAGTCCTTCTTCTCGACGCCCAGCGACTTGAGCCAGACGCCCGCCGGCGACTTCTCGGCGATGGACCCGGCCGGCGAGATGTGATCGGTGGTGATGGAATCGGCGAACATGCCCAGCACGCGCGCGCCGCCGATGGGTTTCACGCCCGGCGGTGTCATCGTCATCCCCTCGAAGTACGGCGGGTGCTTCACGTAAGTCGACTTGTCGTCCCACGCGTAGCGGTCGCCCGTAGGCACCGGGATGGCCTTCCACTGTTCGTCGCCGCCGAAGACGTCGGCGTATTGCTTCTCGAAGTACTCGCGCTTCACGCTCGACAGGACGACGTCCTCGACTTCGTTGGGCGTCGGCCATATGTCGCGCAGGAAGATCGGCGTGCCGTCCTTCGCCGTTCCAATCGGCTCGACCTCGAAATCGATGTCGACGCGGCCGGCCAGCGCATATGCCACGACGAGCGGAGGCGACGCGAGGTAGTTGAAGCGCGTCTGCGGGTTCACGCGCCCCTCAAAGTTGCGGTTGCCGCTGAGCACCGCGGCCACCGTCAGCTTGCCGTCGTCGATCGCCTTGCTGATCGCCTCGGGAAGCGGCCCCGAGTTGCCGATGCACGTGGTGCAGCCGTAGCCGACAATCTGGAACCCGAGCGCATCGAGGGCCGGCTGGACGCCAGCCTTGTGGAAATAGTCCTTGGCCACCTTCGAGCCCGGCGCCAGCGACGTCTTCACCCACGGCTTGCTCGTGAGTCCCTTGGCGACGGCCTTCTTCGCCAGGAGGCCGGCGGCGAGCATAACACTTGGGTTCGACGTGTTGGTGCAGCTGGTGATGGCGGCGATCACGACGGCGCCGTCCGTCAGGTCGAACTCCCGTCCGCGGTGCGCGAGGTGCTGCGCGGTGGACACGGGCGCCGGCAGGCCCTTGGCCGCTGCGGCCTTCGCCTGCTGCCCGAGGTGCGCGGCGAGCGACGCGCCATAGGTGGCCTTCATCTGCGTCAGTGGGATGCGGTCCTGCGGGCGCTTGGGACCGGCAAGTGATGGCACCACCGTGGCCAGGTCGAGTTCGAGGGTGTCGGAGTAGACGGGGTCGGGAGAGCCGGCGTCGCGGAACAGTCCCTGCGCCTTGCAGTATGCCTCGACCAGTTTCACGTGGTGTTCGTCGCGCCCCGAGAGGCGCAGGTACTTGAGCGTCTCGTCGTCCACTGGGAAGAACCCCATCGTGGCGCCGTACTCGGGCGCCATGTTGGCGATCGTCGCGCGGTCGGCAAGGGAGAGTGCGGCGAGGCCGTCGCCGAAGTACTCGACGAACTTGCCGACGACTTTCTTCTTGCGAAGCATCTCCGTGCAGGTGAGCACGAGGTCCGTGGCTGTGGCGCCGGCGGGCAACTTGCCCGTGAGCTTGAAGCCGATGACCTCGGGAATGAGCATCGACACGGGTTGGCCGAGCATCGCTGCCTCGGCTTCGATGCCGCCTACGCCCCAGCCGAGCACGCCGAGGCCGTTGATCATCGTCGTGTGCGAGTCGGTGCCGACCAGCGAGTCGCAGTACGCGATTTTGTCCGCCGTCCGCCGTCTGCCGTCTCCTCGCTGACAAAGACAACCTGCCCGAGATACTCCAGGTTCACCTGATGGCAGATGCCGGTGCCTGGCGGCACGGCGCGGAAGTTCTTCAGTGCGGTCTGGCCCCAGCGCAGGAACTGGTAGCGCTCGAAGTTCCGCTCGTACTCGAGGTTCACGTTGATCATGAACGCCGCGTCCGTGCCGTACTCGTCAATCTGCACCGAGTGGTCAATGACGAGGTCCACCGGCTGCAGGGGATTGATCTTGCGCGCGTCCCCGCCAAGCGTGGCGAGCGCGTCGCGCATCGCGGCGAGGTCCACGACGCACGGCACGCCCGTGAAGTCCTGCAGCAGCACGCGGCTGGTGCGGAACGCGATCTCCTTGTCGACGGCCGCCTTCACGTTCCAGGTGGCCAGCGCCTCGACATCGCCCTTCTGGACGAGGGCGCCATCCTCGTTACGGAGCAGGTTCTCGAGCAGGATCTTGAGCGAGAAGGGGAGCGTGCGGACCGTGCTGCCGGCGATACCGGCGACGGCATCGAGACGATAGTAGGTGTACGACGCGCCGTCGACGGTGAGCGTCGCGCGGCTTCCGAAGCTGTTGGACGTTGCCATGGCCGTGTGGTCTAGTCGCCCGCTGGAGCAGGTGTAGGGCGGGGTGATGGCCGAAGCCACTGAATGCCGGAATCGACGCGGCGTCCAGGCTGCGACAATTATAGACGCGCGTCGCGGCTGAGGGCGAGGGGCGCGGCGCCAAGGGGCGCGGCCCGAGGCGGCTAGTCGCCCAGGACCGGGTGCTCCATGGTCCGGTGCCGCCGGCCGTCGCGGTCAATCACCTCGACGGTGATGGCCTGCACCGGGCACTCGGGAACGAACGCGCCGTCCGCCCGCGACCATTCGAGAGGGCCGCTGATGGCGGAGGCCTTGCCGTCGCCATCCATCTGCATGATGTCGGGGGCCAGCGTGGTGCAAATCCCGCAGCCCGTGCAGCGCGCGCGGTCGACCGTCAGTTCGACCCGCCGTCGGGGGTAGACGCCGCCCGCGGAGTACAGCGTGTCTCCCACGCCGTCGAGCGCCTCGCACGCGGCGTCGTACCCGGCGTCAATCATCGCGCGGGTGTGCGCGAAACTGAACCAGCTGAACTTCCAGACGGCCGGACGCACGAGCAGGAGCGGCGGGCCGCTCCACGTGGCGAGCTGCATCTGCTGCAGCGAGCGCATCATGAGCTGCGCCGAGCGCATGAAGATGGCGGCAAACCCCTTCTCGCGGACGCGCCGCGCGGCCGCGAAGCTCGTGCTCCCGACATCCACCGCGATCACCGCATCCACATTGCGCGACGCCACGAGGGCGGGGGTGTTCTCCATCACGCCGCCGTCCACGCAGGTGCGCCCGTCTATGACGCGGGGCGGAAAGAAGCCCGGGAGTGCGCACGACGCATATACGGCGTCGCTGACGCGCACGTGCTGAAGCCCGGGTAGTCCCCACGTCACCTGCGAGCCACGTTCCAGGTCCACCGTGTTCACGAGCAGGGGAATCGGCAGGTCGCGAAACGTCCCCGTGGGGGCGAGGCTCTCTACGATGTGTTGCAGCGGCTGCTCGAGATACAGCGACGTCGACAGCATGCGCTTCACGACCATGCCCATGTGATCCACGCGGAACAGGTCGGGCTTGCGCAGCGAGAGGGCTCGCGCCTCCATCTGCCCGACGGTCAGCCCGCGCACGTAGGCGGCGGCCATCAGGGCGCCGATGCTGGAGCCGGCGATGACGGTCGGTCGAATGCCGCGCTCTTCGAGCGCGCGCAACGCGCCGATGTGGGCGAGCCCCTTCAGGCCACCGCCGCCCAGCACGAGGGCGACGCGCGGCGGAATGCCGGTGCGTGCCGGCACGGTCACGAGGCGGTGGCGTTCAAGGAACGGGAGCGCACGTGCTACTGGACGTACTGGTACAAGCCCCAGAGGAACACGACGGCGCCGCCGACGCTGATCAGCGTGCCGGCGTCATCGCCGATCACCAGTCCCGTGAGCATGCCGGCGCCGCCCACGATCATCAGGGCGCGGTTCTGCCGGGTGTCCGCCCGGAACGGCGCTGGCGTGGGGAGCGGCGCCGGCACGTCCTTGAGTCGCTGCACGCCTACCGACATGCGCGACACAACCGGAGCGCCGGACGCCCGTACCGCAGACCGGCCCTGTGCGACCGCTGACGACGGGAGGGAAGCCGCGACGAAGACGAACAGAATCAGGAGCGAGAGCGCACGCATTCGGGACTCCTTGAAGCAGGGTGCGGTGGTATCGGTCGTCGGGTACCTTATACCGACGTTACACCATCTCCGGTCCGTTTGTCACCCCAGCCCCGCGTCGATGAACGTCGCTCCCCGCTCCTCGCCTAACCTGGATGCTGAGCGCGGACTCACGCGCGCCATCGGCGTGCTTGGGTTGTCCGCCGCCATCTTCAATACGACGGTCGGCGGCGGCATCTTCCGCCTTCCCGGCGCGGTTACCGGGCTCATCGGGCCGTCGGCACCGCTGGTCTACCTGATCTGCGCGGTCGCGATGGGGCTGATCGTGCTCTGTTTCGCCGAGGCGGGGAGCCGCGTCTCGATGACGGGCGGCCCGTACGCCTACGTCGAGATGGTCTTCGGCCCGTACGTGGGCTTCATGAGCGGCGTGCTGCTCTGGCTGCTTGGCACCACCGCGCTCGCCTCGGTGTCCAGCGCCTACGCTGGCTTCATCGGCACGCTGATCCCCGCGCTGGGCGCGCCGGTTCCGCGCGCGCTCGTGCTCGCCGTCTCGTTCGCCTTCCTCGCGGGCGTTAATGTCCGCGGCGTCAAGCAGGGAACACAGCTCATCACCGTGGTGGCGGTCGCCAAGCTGCTGCCGCTTCTTGCGCTGGTCGCTGTCGGTGCAGTTGCCGTAGCCCCGGCCAATCTCGTGGTTGAAAGCCTGCCCGCGGCGAGCTCGTTCGCGCGCACGGCCATCGTCCTCATCTTCGCCTTCACCGGCATCGAGAGCGCGCTGGTGCCGTCGGGCGAGATGAAGGACCCGTCACGCACCGTGCCGCGCGCAATTGCCATCGCGATGATCGGCGTGACCGTCCTCTACATCTCCGTGCAGCTCGTGGCGCAGGGTGTGCTCGGCGTCGAGGCGCTCGCCGCCGCCAAGGCGGCGCCGCTCGCCGCGGTCGCCGAACGGCTGATGGGATCGCCGGGCCGCCTGCTCCTGCTCATCGGCGCCGCCGTCTCGACGTTCGGCTACATGTCCGGGATGACACTCGCCATGCCGCGCGCGCTCTTCGCGTTTGCCCGCGACGGCTTCCTGCCCAGGCAGATGGCCGCCCTGCATCCGGCGTTCCACACGCCGTGGCTGGCCATCGTGCTGCAGACCGCGGTCGTCTGCGCGCTCGCCGTGGCGAACGAGTTTGAGGCGCTGGCGGTCATTGCCAACCTTGCGGCACTGCTGTTGTACGCGATCTGCGCCGTGGCCGCGTGGGAACTGCGCCGGCGCGGCGTGCAGAACGAGGGAACGACGCCCATCAACCTGCCGCTCGGTCCGACGATTCACATTCTCACGTGCGTCGTGATCGCGTGGCTGCTGACCAGCATCACCGCCGAGGAATGGCGGGCGGTGGGCATGGTACTGGTGGCGGCGACTGCGCTGTTCTTCTTCCGGCGCAAGTAGCCACCGTGGATGCGCTGCTCGCGTTCCGCGCCGAGTTCCCGATCCTTGAGCGCTGCTGTTACCTGGTGAGCAACTCGCTGGGAGCGATGCCGCGCGGGGTCCCCGACCAGCTGGCTGCATACGTGGACGCGTGGAGCGAGCGCGGCGTTCGGGCGTGGGCCGAGGGCTGGTGGGAAGCGCCGGTTTCCGTGGGCAACGAGGTGGCGCCGCTGATTGGCGCTTACCCCGGCGAAGTGGCGATGGTTCCGACCGTCACGCTTGCGCAGGTGGCAGTGCTCTCGGCACTCGACTACCCGGCGTCGCGCAACGCGGTGATCATGACGGCGCTCGACTTTCCGTCCGTGCGCTACGCCATCGCCGAGATGGCGCCGCGCTTTGGCGGTGCCGTCGAGGTGGTGCCGAGCGACGACGGGATCTCCATTGACGTGGACCGGCTGTGCGCCGCCATCACGGAGCGGACGCGGCTGGTGGCCATCTCGCACGTGCTCTTCCGTTCAGCGTCCATTCTCGACGTGCAGCGCATCTGCGCACACGCGCACGCGATGGGCGCGGTCGTGTCGCTCGACGGCTACCACGCGACGGGCGTGATGCCGGTGGATGTGCGTGCCATCGGCTGCGACTTCTACAGCGCCGGCGTCCTGAAGTGGCTGTGCGGCGGGCCCGGCGGCTGCTTCCTGTGGGCGTCGCCCGCCATGAACGCCGCCTACGCTCCGGCGCTCACCGGATGGCAGGCGCATGCGCGCCCGTTTGCCTTCGCTGATCAGATGGAATTCGCCTCCGGCGCGTGGCGATGGCTCGGCGGCACGCCGGTAGTCCCGGCGCTGTACGCCAGCGTCGAAGGGCCACGTCTGCTCCGGCGTGCGGGTATGGAGGCGGTGCGCGCCAAGTCGGAGCGCCAGACCGCGCAGCTCGTCGGCCTTGCGGACGCGCGAGGCTACCCCATCTCGGCGCCGCGCGACCCTGCGGTGCGCGGAGGGACCGTGGCGTTCGACGTGCCGCACGCGGCCGAGGTGGCGCGCGCCCTCCTGGCGCGCGACGTGGTGATTGACTTCCGGCCGGGCGCGGGCATCCGCGTGGCGCCGCACTTCTATACCAGCGACGCCGAGGTCGAGCGCGTGGTGGGCGAGATCGACGAAATCCTGCGCACGGATGCCTGGCGCGCCTTCGAGGGTGTGCACGCCACCGTCACATAACCCGCGGCGAGCGCCCGTTGCGCCCCTCTTTCGGCGTTGGTAGCTTCGCCGTATGCCTACGCCCCCACGCAAACTCCGCAAGCAGTACGTGAACGCCGAATACCCGAAGCTCGTGCTCAAGTTCGAGGACGGGCACGAGATCCGCGTTGTGAAAGGCACGGGAAAGACATTTGACTGCTGGGCCGGCGAGTCCATCAAGCTGCTGGCCATCATTGATCCCGAGGAGCGCGAGCGGACCCACGTCGGCACGAAGAAGGCCGACGAATTCGACGATGCCTGAGCGCGCGCGGCGCGCGCGGGTCGCGATCCTGGTGATTGCGTCGTTCGAGGCGGCCTGCGCGCCCGTGCGTGCGCAGACGACGCCCGTTCCCGCGGCATCGGCGGCTGTCCCCACCGTCCGGCTCAACGCCCGCGCGGACACCGCCGCCCTGCATCGCACCATCGATTCACTCGCCGATGCGCATCGGGGCGTGGTCGGCTACAGTATCACCAACCTCGAGACGGGCGAACACCTCGAACGCCGCGGCGACGAGACCTTTTCCACGGCGTCGCTCATCAAGGTGCCGGTGCTCGTCGCGCTCTTCGACCTCGCCGAGCAGAAACAGTTGACGCTCGACGACCCGATGGTGCTCACGGATATTGACAAGGTGGGTGGCGCCGGTGAACTGCAGTTCCTGCGCACGCCGCTCACCATGCGATTGTGGGATGCGGCGTGGCTCATGAGCACGCTGAGCGACAACACGGCCACCAATCTCCTCCTTGATCGCATCAAGATCCGCCGGGTCTGGCAGAAAATGGAGGCGTTGGGACTGCCGCACACGAAGGTGCACTCAGGCTCCATGACCCGGATTGCGAGCGTCGCCCCCGACAGTTCGGCCAAGTACGGACTGGGCGTCACGACGCCCAACGAGATGGCGCAGCTCTTCGCGCTGATGGCGCAGGGCAAGGCGGTGAGTCCCGCTGCCGATTCGACCATGCTGTGGATCCTGCGGCACAACCGGGACGACGCCAAGCTGGCGCGCTTCAACTACAACGTGCGGCTGGCACACAAGACAGGCGACGTGGATCAGGCGCGGACCGATTGCGGAGTCTTCTTCCTCCCGGCCCGCGTGGTCACCTGCGTGCTCACCAAGGAGAACGCCGACCGGCGCTACTGGTCGGAGAGCGAAGGCAACGCCGTGATTGCGCGCATCGGCGAGGCGGTAGTCAAGGCGTGGAAGCCCTGAAGAGAGAAACAACAGAGAAACAACAGAAAAACAACAGAGGGTCGGCGCCGGCCCTTACTCCGAGTCCGCGTTCGCCGGTATCGTACGGATAGCACGAGGGGCCGACATCATCGCCTGTCCCTCTGTTGTTTCTCTGTTGTTTCTCTGTTGTTTCTCTGTTGTCTCTCTGTTGTCTCTCTGTTGTCTCTCTGTTGTCTCTCTGTTGTCTCTCTGTTGTCTCTCTGTTGTTTCTCTGCTCCTTATGATATGCTTGCGGCGTGGACGACAATGCCCGCGCCGTCCGATGGTCCCCTGGCATCGCGGCCCTGCGCCGCGATCATGCCGTTGTCGCCCTCGAGAGCTCGGTGCTGGCGCAGGGACTGCCCATGCCGGCGAACCGCGACGCCTATCGTCGCATGTGCGACGCAGTTCAGGCGCATCACGCCGTCCCGGCCGTGCTTGCCGTCGTGCGCGGCGTGCCGACGGCGGGACTTGAAGGCGACGACCTCGAACGCTTCCTGCGGCGCGACGGCATCGCCAAGATCTCGGCGCGCGACCTCGGCTGGGCCTGCGCCCGCGCCCTCGACGGGGCGACGACGGTGGCGGGTTCGCTCGCCCTGTGTGCCGCTGCCGGGCTCGACGTATTCGCCACGGGCGGCATTGGCGGCGTGCATCGGGAGCCGCCCTTCGACGAGTCAGCCGACCTGCTCGAGCTCTCGCGCACGCCGGTCATCGCCGTATGCTCGGGGGCGAAGTCGATGCTGAACCTCCCGGCGACGCTTGAGCGCCTGGAGAGCTATGGCGTCGCGGTGATCGGTTTCGGCACCGACGAGTTCCCCGGCTTCTTCACGCGCCATACCGGCCTGCAGGTGCCGGCCTCGACGGACGACCCCGCCGAGATCGCGCGGGCGTTCCGCGCGCATCGCGCCTTCGGACGCCCGGGCGCGATGCTCGTGATGCAGCCTCCGCCGGCCGACGCCGCGCTCGACGAGGCGCTGGTGGAGGGTGCGGTTCGTGTGGCGCTCGCCGAGGCGCGCACAGCTGGCGTCACCGGCGGCGCGGTCACGCCGTTCGTCCTCGCCGCCGTCAATCGGGAAACAGGCGGCGCGTCGCTCGGCGCCAACCTGGCACTGCTCGAGGCCAATGCCGCACTCGCCGCCCGGATCGCGGTCGCCATGCGTGAGGGGCGCTGACAATGCCGACCGTCCACAGTTGAATGCGCCGCGCACGCTCGTTTACCTTGCGGTCAACCCTCACCCGTCGCAGGAGGTCAGTCGAACGATGTCGTCTTCGTTCCTGAGTTCCGAAGAGTACGACGAAAGAGCGCATCAGCTGTACAACGAGGGGAACTATGATGCCGCCCTCGCCACCTTGCACGAGGGACTGGCGCTCTATCCCACCGCGGTCGAGCTGCATGTGGGGGTCGGCTATGCCCGGCTCGCACGCGACGAGTTTGCCTGGGCGCGCCGCAGCTTCGAGGAGGCGCTCGTCCTCGACCCCGAGTATGAGGACGGACTCGCCGGACTCGGCGAGACGCTGCTCCGCTTCGGCCAGGCCGAGGCTGCCAAGCGGATCTTCCTTCGCGTCCGCGCGCTCGGGTACGAGGACGATATCGAGCTCATGCAGCAGGTCGGGCGCGCGCTCTTCCGGGACGACGAGTTCGACGAAGCGCTCGAGTACTTCGAGGTGGCGGTCCGCCAGGCGCCCGACAGCGCCGAGGCCGTCGCACTGGTCGGGTATACGCAGCACCGGCTCGGTCAGGATGAGGCAGCGATTGAGACGCTCCGGCGCGCCCTCAAGCTTGATGCGGGTCACGTCGAGGCCCGCATCTACCTTGGCAACCTTCTCTACGACCGCGGCGACTTCGAGGCGGCGCTGTACCAGCTCGACCAGACGCAGCCCGAGGATCACTGGGACGAACTGGGCATCTGGCGACTGCTCGAGCTTCGGAAGTCGCACCTGCGCCTGCCGGACGGCGATCCGTCGTTCGAGCCGTGGGAGGCGCGCCTCGCCGAGTTGGCGCCCGCTATCGATCCCATGGACGAGATGCTCAGCGAGCTCGAGACGCGGTTCAACGAGCAGGATGCCCGCCACGCGCGCGACCAGCTGGAGCTCTTCGGCACGTTGCTGAACGAACTCACCGGCGAGCGGGCGGCGGCGGTGGCGCATCGCGTCGAGTACAGCGATGGGCGCCGCTACGATGGCACGTGGGACGAGATCGTGCAGCAACTGCGCGACGCAACTGCGGCTGCCGGACAGCGCACCGTGATTGAGTTCATGCAGAGCGAGGCGCGCCGCGGTTTCGCACTGACCGGCATGCTGATTTCCGCCGGCGACGCCGAGCGCTTCCTGCGCGGCTGCGCCGACGCTGGCCTTCTGCGCATCGTCCACTGAGCGCGACCGCCCTGCTCGACGCCGTGCTCGTGCCGGGGCGGGTGCACCGGCACCGGCTCGGCAACGGGCTGACGGTCCTCGTCGCGCCCGACGACCGGGTGCCCGTCGTGGCGATCGTGACGTGGGTGTCTGCGGGGTACTTCGACGAGCCGGACGAGACGGTGGGCGTCTCGCACGTGCTCGAGCACATGTACTTCAAGGGCACGCCCACACGCGGCGTCGGCGCGATCGCTCGCCAGACCAAGGCGCTGGGCGGCTACCTGAATGCCGGGACCATCTACGACCACACGAGTTACTACACGGTGCTCCCGGCGTCGGGCTTCGCCGCGGGGCTTGCCATCCAGGCCGACGCGTATGCCAACTCGCTCATTGAGCCGGACGAGCTGGCCCGCGAGATCGAGGTGATCGTCGAGGAGGCGAAGCGCAAGGCTGACAGCCCGCACGCCGTCTCCACGGAGACGCTGTACGAGCTGCTGCACGACCGGCATCGCATGCGCCGATGGCGCATCGGCCGCGAGCCGGGCCTCCGTGCGCTCAGGCGCGAGCACGTGCACGGCTTCTACCGCCGGTACTACCAGCCGGCCAACACGGTGCTCGCCATCGTGGGCGACGTGGACGCGGACGACGCGACCCGTCTCGTGGAGCGGCTGTACGGTGGGGTGCCGGATGCGCCGGTGCCGCGTGACCGCGGCCCGCCGGAGCCGCCGCGCCGCGAGTTCCGCATGCGCGAGTGGACGGGCGACATTTCGCGGGCGGAGATTGCCATGGGATGGTGCACGCCGCCTGTGGTGCATCCCGATGCTCCGCGTCTTCACGTGGTCGCCAGCGTCCTTTCCGCCGGGCGCTCGTCGCGTCTCTATCGCGCCGTGCGTGACCGGCGGCTTGCGTCGTCCATCGCGGCCTATCATTTCGCCCCCGTGGATCTCGGCGTCTTCGTCATGCACGCCACGGCGCGTCCCGAGCGGGCGCTCGAGTGCGCCGGCGCCGCATGGGACCAGCTCGCGCGCGTCCGCGCGGGCGAGGTGTCGGAGGACGAGCTCGCCCGTGTCCGCCAGATGCACGAGGGACAGTGGCTTCGGCGGCTCGAGACCATGGAGGGGCGCGCCAATCACCTGGCCGCGTGGGAGGCGCTGGGCGACTGGCGCATGGCCGGCGAGTTCTTCGATGCCATGCAGAATGCCACCGCCTTCGACGTCGCCGATGCGGCGTCGCGCGTGCTCGATCCTGGAGCGGCGGCGGTCGTCATCTACCGACCGGAGGGTTCCGCCGCTGTAACCGCTGGCGCGGATGCGCTGCGCGCGGCACTCGATGCCGCCTCGCCCGAGCCGCTGGCGGCGAGCGTCGCCGTCCGCGGGGCCGTCGTCGCGGCCGCGACCGCGATCCGGGCGGATGAGACGGCAGGCGTGCTCGTCTATCGCACGGCGGCGGGGGTGCCGATCCTCGTGAAACGCACGCCTCGCGCGCCCATCGCCTATGCGGGCGTCTTCGTGCGGGCCGGCGCCGACATCGAACCCGAGCCGCAGCAGGGCGTCTCGCTGCTTGCGGCACGCACATCGCTCAAGGCGACGGCGACGCGTGACGGAGCGCATATCGCGGAGGAAAGCGAGCGCGTGGGGGCTTCGCTGGCGGCCGGCGCCGGCGCCGAGACGATGCACTGGACCGTGTCGGTGCCCGTGGCGCGGCTCCCGGAAGCGCTGGGCCTGCTCGCCGACGTCGTCCAAGCCCCGACGATGCCTGACGACGCTGTGGAGAACGAACGCACCGTGGTGCTGGCGCAGCTCGCGAAGATGCGCGACGACATGTACCGCTACCCGTTGCACCTTGCCGCGCGCGCGGCGTGGGGCTCGCATCCCTATGCGCGCGTCTCGCTTGGCACCGAGGAGACAATGGGCCGGCTGACGGCCGCGGACTTGCAGGCGTGGCACCGCGACGTCGCGCTGGTTGGTGAACAGGTGGTTGTGATCGTCGGTGACGCCGAGCCCGATTCGCTCGCGGCGATGGCGGCCGGCGCGTTCGGCGCACTGGCCCCCGCGCCGCATCGCCGTGGCGCGCCGCCCGTCTGGTCGTCGGCGGCCGGCGCCGAGTATGAACGGCGCGACAAGGCCCAGACCGCGCTGGTGCTCGCCTATCCCGGCCCGGCGCGTGACGACCCGCGCCGCTTCGCCGCGGGCCTGCTTGCCGGCGTCTCCAGCGGGCTCGGTGGTCGCTTCTTCGAGGCGCTGCGCGACAGGCAGTCGCTCGCGTACACGGTCATCGCGTCATCGGTGGTGCGGCCGCTCGCCGGCGCGTTCGTGACGTACATCGCCACATCGCCCGAGAAGGAGGATGACGCGCGGCGTGGCCTGCTCGCCGAGATTGAGCGCCTCCGGACGGCGCCCGTCGAGGACGACGAATTGCACCGCGCCCGCACCTATGCGCTGGGCACCTGGGCCATCCGCCAAGAGAGCGGGGGCGCCGTCATGGGCGACATCGCTGATGCTTGGCTCTTCGGATCACTCGACGACCTGGCCGACTATGAGCGTCAGATGAACAGCGTCACCGTCGGGGACCTGCAGGCGATCGCCGTCGAATGCCTCGACCCGGCACGTCGGGTCGAGGGCGCGGTGCGTGGTGTGGCCGGGCGCAGCGTGTAGACGCCGGGGCGCGCGGGCGCGCCGCCGCGCCCGCGAGCCGTTCGGCGCGCCGCGTCAGCGATGTGTACTTGGCAGGAACCCCAGCGCCCGGTTGAGCCAGCGCGTGAAGGGCAACAGCGCCGTGAAGTCCTTCATCACGACCGATGCCAGCTTAGGTGACAGCACATCCGCGTCGGAGAGAACACGCGACGCCGTGAACGAGTTGAATCGCAGCCACCGCTCGGCCGGATGGCCTGGCGCGTAGCCGCGCGGCAGGCGCTTGAGCCGCACGCCCGGATCGTGCTCGTTCAGGCCGCCGAAGCGCTTCGCGAACGGCTTGGCGAGCACCACCACCTCCCATGTCTCGGTCTTGTCGGCGATGGCATTGCGTACCAAGTGCAGCTTGGGGCGTGGCGGCATCCAGAGGCCGGCCGCCACCAGCGACGCCCCCGGCTCGAGATGGAAGTAGAATCCGGCGCCGCCGTCCACCGTCTGGCCCACACCGCGCCCAGGGGCACGATGGAAGATCCAGAAGGCGGCGTGCGCCTTGTACGGCGACTTGTCCCGCGAGAAGCGGATGTCGCGGTGAATCCTGAAGAGCGATGCCTTGGGGTCGCCGACAAACTCCGGGGCGACAGAGGCAAACCGCACGTCGAGTTCCTCGACGAACGCCTTGAGCGGCGCCCTGACCTCCTTTTCGTAGGTGGCGCGATTGGCCTCGAACCAGTCGCGGCGGTTGTTGCGCTTCAGTGCACGCAGGAACGTGAGCGCGGCCGGCCGAAAGCCGGCAAAAGGGCGCGTGATCATTAGGGCGGTGCATCGCGTTGGGCGCGCAGCGCGGCGCCGACCTCAGCGAGCGCGCGTCGTCCGCGGCCCGTCGCCGTGCGGAGTCCCGTCGGCGCCGTAATGTCACCGGCGTCGCCGGCAATGATGCCGCGCACCCAAGGGCGCGCAGCGCCCCAGGCGAGCGCATGACGCACGAGCTGCTGCTGGGCGATCTCGCCCGTCACGGCGGGGGCCGTGGGCACGCCGAGTACCCACACATCCGACGCGACGCGCGACAGCGACGCCCATCGTGCGAGCGCGTTGAGTGCATCCAGGAACCGCGATGGTTCGGCGCCGCAATCCCGCACGGCAAGCGCTACCGCCGTCACCGGCGAGCCACCCTGCAGCACCCACTCCGCCAGCGCGCTGTCGGTTGCCGTGCTCGCATCCGTGGCCAGCGCGACAGTAACGCGACGGTCGGCGCGCCGTGCCGCTGCGGCCGCGCGTTGGTAGTAGTCCTGCCACGTCTCCAGCCTAGGGGCCAAAGGACCGGTTATCACGCGCTCCGCCGGCACGAGTACGTCGGGACGCAGCCGCCGCACGACACGCTCGATCATCGCCATGCGCTGCTGGACGTCGCTCCCCTCGAGAGGCGCCCGGGAACCGTCGAGGGTCAGTGTGACAACAAGCACCAGTGAGTCGCGGCGGGTGTAGATGCTGCGCGCCACCGAGTCGAGTGCGGCCGCGCTCGTCCCCGACGGCGCCAGCTCCACGTGGAGGGCGGTAACGCCAAGCGAGTCGGCTAGCGGCACCTCGGACCGTACCATGGCTGACCCAGGCGGTCCGGCGAGCGTCCCGAACAGGCGGACGCCAACGGCAAAGTCGCTGCGCACGGACGCCTCGGCGGGCGCCGTGCTGAGCGCGTGCGTTGACAGCAGTGCGGCCTCCGCGCGCGGAAGGGCGAGAACGGTCGCCACGACGGCCGCAGCGCAGCCGGCGGCCATGACGGTCCGGGCGGCGCGCGTGGCTCGCCAGCGCGCCGGCGCGGCGGGGACGAGCACGGGCATCAGGAGGACAGCCCCCCACGGAAACACGGCCGTGCCATACGCCACCGCAGCGAGCGACGACACCGCCATCCCGGGCGCGAGCGCCCATACTGGCAGTGCGACGCCAACGCTCTCCACCCATCGAACCACCGCCACCCAGGCGACGAGCGCGTCGAACACGACGAGGGGCGCCGCGATGAATGCGCTGGCCCCGCCGCGGCTCAGCGCCCACACCGCCTGCACCACAAGCGCCACCGTCACGAGCGGCCACAGCCACGCGAGCGGGCCGAGCACCCGCGCTCCTGGGGCGCTGGCGGCGAGCAGTCCGATGACGAGGGCGGGCAGGAAGAGGAAGGCGCCGAGTCCCGACAGTGTGCGGAAAGCACGTCCAGCGGTCTGAAACGTGGACAGGCGCGCGCCGAGCGAGAAGTTCCAGCCGATGATCGCGGCGGCGCCCGCGCCGAGCACCGCGAGAAGGCTCCACTGCGGAAGAATCACGCCGTCTGCCGACCTGTGCGCGTCAGCCGCGGTCGGCGTGCGTCGCGCGGACGGCGCGCAAGTTCAGGCGCCGCGTCACCACCTCAATCGCCTTGCGGGCGTCCTTCTTCGCGCTCACCAGCAGATCGACGGCGATCACGCCCTCGTCGGGAAGGGTATGCAGCGTCACGTGACCGAGGTCGAGGAGCAGAGCGATCACCAGTCCGCCGCGCGGCAGCGCCCGCACGAGGGGCGGCTCTACCGCAGTCAGGCCGGCCGCGCCCGCCGCCGCGATGAGCAACCCCGACAGCGAGGCCTGGTCCCGCAGCAACGACGACGGGACGCCGCGGAAATCGGCGGCATCGTGCGTCATCAGCGGTGGCATTTGGTCGCGCATTGAGGAGAAGAGCAGGTAGGGGCGGAGTGCGGGGGGACGAGTGGAGGAAGGAGGCGGAAGGAACGAAGCTGTCGGTGCCTCAGAGTACCACAGAATGAAACAGACTACAACAGAGCGACCCCGCGAACAGCAAAAGGGCGAGCCAGCCGGCCCGCCCTCTGTTGTCTCTCTGTTGTTTGTCTGTTGTTTGTCTGTTGTCTCTCTGCCCCTAGAACATACTCATCGCCAGAAAGCTTCTCAGGCTGTCATTCGTCGCCCGCAAGCGGCCTGACAGCAGCCGCGTGCACGACCAGAGCACCTTGTACGCCAGTTCGCGGTTGAAATCGAGCAGCAACTCGAAATCGCTGCGCGAGATGGAGAGCAGCGTGCACCCCCCGGTCGAGATGGCGTCGGTGGAGCGCTCGCTGCGGTCGAACACGGCCATCTCGCCGAACAGCGCCCCTTTCTTGAGCACGGCGAGCGCTTCCTCGCCGCTGCCGGGAATCATGCGGCTGATCCGCACCTCGCCCTCGATCACCAGGAATAGCCGGTTGCCCGGCTCGCCTTCCTTGAACACGTACTCGCCGGACACGAACTCCTGCGTGCGGCAGACTTCCGAGACGCGGGCGAGCTCCCCCTCGTCAAGATCGTGGAAGATGGCGACGCCCTTCAGCAGTTCGGTGTAATCGGCCATCGCGCCCTCTGCGGGTGACACGGGGGTTCTTGGCCAAGCTATCCCGCGCCGGTGGCGCTGGCAAGCATTCGCCGCGACGGGTTATGTTGCCCGCATGGAGCGCGACTCGCTGGCGACGCTGCCCAACGCCCTCTCGCTGTCCCGCCTGTTTCTGGCGGCCCTGTTTCCGGTCGTCCGTGACCATGACCTGCGGCTGCTCATTCTTGCCGCCGCCGGAATCACGGATTTCCTCGACGGCTGGCTGGCGCGCAGGCGCCACCAGTTCAGCTGGGTCGGCGCGCTCATTGACCCGTTTGCCGACCGCATCTTCGTGCTTGTCGCCATCTGCACCCTGCTGCTCGAAGGACGGGTGACGACCCTGGAGTATTTCGTTTTCATCATGCGCGACATCGCGACGGCTGGTGCCTTCGTCGTGGCCAAGTCGGTCGCGTCGTTGCGTGCGGCCACGTTCAAGGCGCGGTTCTCGGGCAAGCTCGCCACGGTGCTGCAGTTCGTCGCGCTTCCGGCGATCGTGATTGATCAGCGGGCCGCCGCGTGGGCGGTGGGCGTGGTGGGCGTGGTGTCGGCCGTCTCCATAGTGGACTACACCGTGGTCCTCTGGCGTGCCCGGGCGCGTGCGTAGCGTACGCGCCGCCGCGCTCGCCCTGCTCCTCGCCGTCGCGGAGCCGCTGTCCGCGCAGGGCTATGTCATCGTGCCGCGCCTTCAGCCCGAATTGCGCGCCGAGGCGGTGGTGGCGCGTCGGGCCTCGGCGCTCGCCATGGCCGGCATCAATATCCCGATGGGCCTGTATGTGCGCGCCGGGGTCGCGGCCGGGGCTGGCGTGGCAGATACCGAGGCAGGCGTGGCGGTCGCCACGCGCGCCGACGCGCTCATCCGGTTTCTCCTCGACCCCTTCGCCGAGCACGCGTGGGGTCCCTATGCGGGTGGAGGGCTTACCGTACGGCGGGACGGCACGGCGCCCGCCAAGACCGGCATGCTTCTGGTGCTTGGCGTCGAGGCGCGGCGCGCTCGCCGCTGGACGCCCGCAGTGGAAGTCGCGCTCGGCGAAGGGGTGCGGCTCGCCGCCGTGCTGCGCAGGACGCGCACCAACGGGCGATGAATCGCGCTTGACGTTGTCAGAGCGCGGGGCATCTTGCCCTGTAGCGCAACTGTGACGTTCGGAATCCTCGGACCCCGCCAATGAACGACCAGCCCGACACGCTCGACGTGATCTCCCACGACGCCATAGATCCGCGTCGGCAGGAGGTGCTGCGCCTCTTCCCCGACGTCCGCACGGAGGGGGGGAAGATTGACTTCGACCGCCTCAAACTGGCGCTCGGCGAGATGGTGGACACCGGGCGTGAGCGGTACGGCATGACCTGGCCCGGCAAGGCCGATTGCTTTCGCGCCATCCAGACGCCCAGCCTCGGCACGCTGCGTCCGTGTCCCGAGGAGAGCGTCAACTTCGACACGACCGAGAACCTGATCATCGAGGGGGACAACCTCGAGGTGCTCAAGCTGCTGCAGAAGTCGTACCTGGGGAAGGTCAAGATGATCTACATTGACCCGCCCTACAACACCGGCAACGACTTCATTTACCCCGACAACTTCAGCGAGTCGCTGCAGACGTACCTCGAGTACACCGGCCAGGTGGACGCCGAGGGGCGCAAGTTCGGCACGAACACCGAGACCGACGGCCGGTTCCACTCCAAGTGGATGAACATGATGTATCCGCGATTGTACCTCGCGCGAAATCTGTTGCGGGAAGATGGGGTGATCTTTGTGAGTATTGACGATCATGAGGTCACGAATGCTCGACGCGTCCTTGAGGAGATCTTCGGGGAGGACTGCTTCGTCGCGCAGTTCATTTGGAAGAAGATGGACAGTCCGAGTCGCAACGCCGAAGATCGCGCCGTCTCCGAGTACCACGAGTACGTACTTGCCTATGCTCGCAACCGAGAGCACGCTGCGCTTCGACCGCAGCAGCGTACGGATATTCTCGAGGACTATCCGCTTACCGCGCCGGATGGCCGGAAAGCGCGACGCCGGCAACTTCGAAAGAACGGGAAAAGTGCGCGCCGCGAAGATCGTCCAACAATGTGGTACCCCCTTACCGCGCCAGATGGTACTGAAATCTGGCCGATCGCACCGGAGGGTTGGGATGGGCGATGGGGACTTGCGAGGGAGTCCTGGATGGAGCGCGTAGAGGCGGGAGAAACAGAGTGGATTCAGCGAGAGTATGGATGGGTTCCGTACGTGCTGGAATTCGCACCAGAGCTTCCGCAGGCACCTTGGGCTACACTTTGGGACGACCTCGATCAGAACCGCCAAGCAAAGGCGGAGTTGACTTCCATCATGGGGTCCGAAGTCCCTTTTCAGACGCCGAAGCCTACCTCGCTAATTGAACGTATGCTTTCGGTCAGCGTGGCACCTGACGAGATAGTGCTCGACTTCTTCGCTGGATCGGGAACGACGGCGCACGCCTGTCTCGCGACCAACGCTGTCGACGGTGGGACGCGGCGGTTCATCCTCGTCCAACTCCCCGAACCCACCAACCGCACCGATTACCCCACCATCGCCGACATCACCAAAGAACGCGTCCGCCGCGTCATCAAGAGGCTCAACGACGAAGACGCCGGAAAGCTCGACCTCAACGATACCGCCAAGCAGGACCGCGGCTTCCGCGTCTTCAAGCTCGCCGAGTCGAACTTCACCCCGTGGGACGCCGACGCGCCCCCCGATGCCGGGGCGCTCGCCAAACAACTCGAACTGCACGTCGCCCACGTGCGTGACGGCCGCACACCGTCAGACCTGCTCTACGAGATCCTGCTCAAGAGCGGCATCCCCATCAGCGGCCACATCGAGACCCTCACGCTTGCGGAGAGGCCGGTGCATGCAGCCGACGGCGGCAAGTTCCTCATCTGCCTCGAAACGCCGCTCACGCTCGACCTCGTGCGCGCCATGGCCGGTCGCAAGCCGCAACGCGTGGTCTGCCTCGACGCGGGCTTCGCCGACAACGACCAGCTCAAAGCAAACGCCGTGCAGATCTTCCGCGCCGCCGGCGTCACCAGCTTCAAGACGGTCTAACTCCCCGTGACCGACGCCCCGCGCGAGCCGAGCCCCGGCGACCTGATTCTCTACCGCACTCCCAAGGGGGCGCGGCGTATCGAAGTGCTGTACGACGACGACACCTTCTGGCTCGACCAGCGGAAGATCGGCGAGCTGTTCGGGGTCACCATACCGACCGTAAGTCACCATCTGGCAGAGATTTACGAGTCTGGCGAGCTCACCGAAGCGGCAACTCTTCGAAAAATTGAGAGAGTTCAAACCGAGGGCGCCCGCGAAGTCCGCCGGCAGATCGAGCACTACAACCTCGACGCCGTCATCTCGGTGGGGTACCGCGTCAACAGCGCCGAGGCCACGCAGTTCCGCATCTGGGCCACCCAGACGCTGCGCGAGTTCGTGGTCAAGGGCTTCGTGCTCGACGACGAGCGCCTGAAGCTCAACAAGCGCTTCGGCCGCGACTACTTCGACGAACTGCTGCAGCGCATCCGGGAAATCCGGGCCAGCGAACGGCGGTTCTACCTCAAGCTCACCGACATCTTCGAGCAGTGCAGCATTGACTACGACGCGCACGCCGAAGTCACCAAGACCTTCTTCAGCATCGTCCAAAACAAGCTGCACTGGGCGGTGACCGGGCAAACGGCGGCGGAGATCATCGCCGCCCGCGCCGACGCCACCAAGCCGACCATGGGCTTGACCTCGTGGAAGAACGCCCCGGCAGGCAAGGTGCTCAAAGGCGACGTGACCGTCGCCAAGAACTACCTGATCGAAAAGGAAATCCGTGAGCTCGAGCGCATCGTCGGCATGTACCTGGACTTCGCCGAGAACCAGGCCGAACGCCAGATCCCGATGCGCATGACCGACTGGGCCTCGCGCCTCGACGCCTTCCTGCAGTTCAACCAGTACGACGTGCTCACGAACGCCGGTTCTGTCTCCGCCGAAGTGGCCAGGCGACTCGCTGAGGAGCGGTACGAGTCGTTCCGGATACGGCAGGATGTGTCGTTCGAAAGCGACTTCGAGCGCGAAGCGCGCCGTATCAGCTCCCGGTCCATGTCCGATGAGGGCGCCGAATGAAGCTGCAGTTCGACGCCAACCAGCCGTTCCAGCGCGCGGCCATTGATGCGGTCGTTGACCTGTTCGCCGGGCAGCCGATGGGGGCTCCGGACTACTCGGTCACCAAGCTGGCGGCCCCCGACGGCCTGTGGGCCGGCCACGCGGGGGCCGAACTCGGCGTCGGCAACCAGTTGCTCATCAGCGCCGACCGCCTGCGCACGAACCTGCGCGCCGTGCAGTTGCGCAACGACATTGACGTGGACGATCCGAACGCCGAGGTCGAAGGGTGGCCGCTGTTCGACACCGCTGCTGGCACTGACCGACACTGCCCGCACTTCTCGGTGGAAATGGAAACGGGGACGGGGAAGACCTACGTCTACCTCCGCACCATCTTCGAGCTCGCGCAAAAGTACGGCTTTCACAAGTTCATCGTCGTGGTGCCGAGTGTCGCCATTCGCGAAGGGGTGATGCACAGCATCGAGACGATGAGTGAGCACCTGAGCGCGCTGTACAACAACCTCCCGTTCGTGCCTTCGCTCTACGATGCCCGGCGGGTCAACCGCCTGCGGCAGTTCGCCACCAGCACCACGCTGCAGCTCCTCGTCATCAACATTGACGCCTTTCGCAAGAACTTCGCGGGCACCGACGACGAGAAGAAGGGCAATGTCATCTACAAGGAGATGGAGCGCTCCATGGGCGGCCGCGCCCCCATCGAGTTCGTGCAGGCGGCGCGTCCCATCGTCATCATAGACGAGCCGCAGAGCGTGGACGCGACCGACCGCGCGCAGGAGGCGATCAAGGCGCTCAACCCGTTGTGCACGCTGCGCTATTCGGCCACCCACCGGAATCTGTACAACGTCGTCTACCGGCTCGATCCGGTGCGCGCGTTCGAGCTGAAGCTCGTCAAGCAGATCGTCGTTGCCAGCGCGGCGGCCGATGGGGCGGCCAACGACCCGTTCGTTCGCGTGGAGAAGATTGACTACAAACCAGGCATCAAGGCCAGGCTGCGCATTCACGTGCAGGGGGCGGACGGAGCGCGTGAGAAGTCGGTGACGGTCAGGCAGGGCTCCGACCTGTTCAGGCTGTCGAACGAACGGGCGCAGTATGCGCAGGGGTGGGAAGTCAGCGAGATCACCGCCGAGCCCGGCCAGGAGACGCTGACCTTCACCAATGGACGCGTGCTGCGCTTGGGCGAGGAGACCGGCGGCATGCGCGACGACGTCTGGCGCGCGCAGATCAAGCACACCATCCGCAAGCATCTGGAGAAGGAGCTGCAGTTGCAGGGGAGGGGCATCAAGGTGCTCTCGCTCTTCTTCATCGACCGGGTGGCCAACTACCGGGACTATGGCGACGACGGCCAGCCCACGCCCGGCAAGTTCGCACTGGCGTTCGAGGAAGAGCTTCGGGCCTTCGCGACCGACGCGCGTTTCGCCGGGCTCGACGGGCTGCGCTACCCCGCAGACCAGCTGCACAATGGCTACTTCGCGCAGGACAAGAAGGGCGTGCTGAAGGACACCGGCGGCAACACGCAGGCCGACGACGACGTGTACACCCTGATCATGAAGAACAAGGAGGCGCTGCTTGCGCTCGACGAGCCGCTGCGCTTCCTCTTCTCCCACTCGGCGCTGCGCGAGGGGTGGGACAATCCCAACGTCTTCCAGATCTGCACGCTCAACGAGAGCCGGAGTACGGTGAAGAAGCGGCAGGAGATTGGCCGAGGGCTGCGGCTCCCGGTGGACCAGCACGGCGCACGGGTCTTCGACGAGTCGGTCAACAAGCTCTACGTGATGGCCAACGAGAGCTACGAGGACTTCGCCAGGGCGTTGCAGAACGAGTACGAGGACGATTGCGGCGTGACCTTTGGCAAGGTGCCACTGGTGGCGATGGCCCGACTGGAACGGGTGATTGACGGTACTCCGACGCCAATCGGTCGCGAGGTCGCGGAAACGCTGCGTGCGGCGCTGGTCACATCAGGGATGCTGCTCACGGACGGGCGCATTACCGCGGCGTTCGATCCACGCCGGGCGGGGTTCGCGCTCGGGCTGCCGGCATCCTTGGCCGACCTGTCGGCCGCAGTGACGGACCTTCTCGCCGGATACCAGATCGAGCGGCATATCCGCCGGGAACGGGATGAGCGCACGAACCGTCTGAAAAAGGAGGTGACGCTCTCCCCAGAGTTTGTCCAGCTCTGGGAGCGCATCAAGGCGCGCACGACCTATCGGGTCGAGTTTGACTCAGCGGAACTGGTGCGGCGCGCGGTGCACGCGGTTCGCGAGATGGACCGGGTGGAACGCCCAGCCATCAAGGTTGCCGCCGGCGCCATGCAGATGGGGCGCGGTGGGGTGGTGGCGCGGGCGGTGAGCGTGGTGGGGGAGCATGCCGCGGCTCGTGATCGAGGGATTCCCGACGTGCTGGACTTCCTGCAGAACCAAACCGAACTCACTCGCGGTACGCTCGCCAAGATCCTCGTGCAGTCGGGGCGGCTTGCGGAGCTGCGCGAGAATCCCCAGCGCTTCCTCGACCAGGTGGCGGCCAGCTTGAAGTCGGTGCTTCACCGGCTGCTCGTGGACGGCATCAAGTACGAGCGGGTGCCGTTGACCGCGGATGGCGCGGAGTGGGAGATGGTACAGTTCAAGAGCGACGAACTCATTGACTACTTCAACGCGCTCGAGGTACGGAAGTCGGTGTACGAATACGTTGTGTACGATTCGCAGGTCGAACTGGATTTCGCGCGAGCGCTCGACGATCGCATTGATATCAAGCTCTTCGTGAAGCTGCCTCGGTGGTTCACCATCGACACCCCGGTGGGCACGTACAACCCCGACTGGGCGATCGTACGCCACCACGACGAGACGGTGTACCTCGTCTGCGAGACGAAAGGAACGCGGGACTCCGCACAACTCCGGGCGTCGGAAGAGGACAAGGTGCGATGCGGACGGCGCCATTTCGACGCACTTGGCGTTGACTACGACGTGGTCAGGTCGGCAAGCGAGATTTGCTAGCGGCCGAAGAAACCCCCCACCGGGCACCGGAGGGGGGTTCGGCCATTCGTTAATGCTGTGCGACCTACGCGGTGGCGCCGACGCTCTCCGGCACCTGTGCCGACGTTGCCGACCGGGGCGGCTTGGCGAAACGCTCGCCCAGAGTGCGGAGTTCCGCAACGTCTACCGCCGACAGCTCGTGATACCGCTCAGAAAAGTACGGCATCGTCTCGTCAAACCACTGCCGCTGGTGCTCCGGGTCGCACCCAACCACTCCACAGCTGATGATGTGCTGGAACAACTCATCGCGCGCCTGATCCTTCGGCGACGGCTCGTTGCCAGGCTTGCGATTCCTATTTCGACCCTTATTCATCTCGTCCGGAAAAGTAGTGAGAATTGCATCTATAGAAGATAAACGGGACGGGCGTTGTTTCCAAGGTCTCTACGCATCGCGCCCACGCTTCGTTTGCTCGTCAGGGACCGGGAGTGCCAGCGCCGCGTCGTTGGCGTGCAATGGCGGCGCCCAGTCGGCGAGCAGGGCCGCCAGCGCATCCGGCGCATCCTCCGGGATCAGCCGGCCGGCCTGTGACACGGTGCGGAATTCGGCGCCGTTGATGGCGGTGGCGATCCGCGCCGCATCGGCCGGGGTGCACCAGGCGTCCTGCTCGCCCCGGAGGACGAGTGTCCGCGCCGTAATGCGGCCGACGTCCACTTCCTCGGCGTCGTCATCGGTCACGGCGTTCGCCAGCGCCTGCAGGTGGCGCACGCCGTCCGCGCCCACATACGGGGCGGCGTAGCGGGCCACCAGCCTGGCGGGCATCGCCTCGGGCGAGGCGACGCTACGCGTGAGGAGCGGGCCAAGCACGGCCGCCGCGCCGAGCATGCCGCGCGTCGCCTCGAAGAGGTGCGTCCCCGTCAGGCGACCGAACTCAGCCAGGTCCTCGCTGCGCACGCGACCCGGCGGTGGCGGGCTGATGAGCACGATGCCGTGCACGCGCGCTGGGCGCGTCGCGGCCAAGTGCACCGCCACTGCGGCGCCAATATCCACCCCCACGACGGTCGCCCGGCCGATGCGCACCGACGTCATGGCCTGCTCCACGCAGAGCGCCTGCGCCGCGACGCCGTACGCGCCGTCGGCCGGGCGATCCGATTCGCCGTGCCCCAGCAGGTCCAGTGCCCACGCGGTCACGCGGCCGAGCGGCAGGGCCGGGGCAACGCGCCGCCACAGGAACGTAGACGTGCCGAAGCCGTGCAGCAGCACCAGCGGGTGATCCCCGAAACCGAACCGCTCGGCGTGCAACTCGCCGGGGCCGACAGGGATGCGAATGTGGTCGAAGCGAGGCAGGAGTCGGGAGCCTGTGAGCGGTGGGTGTCTGACGGTGGGCGTGCGCGATCAAAGGTACGCGTCGCGGGGTACCAACGCAGCGGTGTTACGCGCCATCCGCCGTCTGCCGTCTGCCGTCCGCCGTCCGCCGTCTCCCTTGAGCCCCTCCCCCCGCAACCTGTAGCTTTCTCCCACCTCTCAACCGAAGGTTCTTCCTGTGGCCAATGCCAGCACCCGTGCTTCGAAGAAACAGTTCACGCTCCTGCTCGTCGCCATCGGCGTCCTCGGCGCCGGCGCGCTCGGCTGGGTCGCCACACGGTCGAAGGGCGGCGGAGAAGTTGTTGACCCTAACCTTCCGCTCGGCACGGCCCAGGGCTTTCTGATGGGATCGCCGGACGCGCCCGTGAAGATCGTCGAGTTCGCCGACTTCGAGTGCCCGGCATGCGCGCAGTTTGCGATGCTGACGGAGCCAGATATCCGCGAGCGCCTGGTCAAGCCCGGCTTGGCGTCCATCGAGTTCTTCGTCTTCCCGCTCCCGATGCACCCGAACACGTGGTCGGCGTCAAACGCCGCCTACTGTGCCAACGAGCAGGGCAAGTTCTGGGAGATGCACGACCGCGTGTTTTACACCCAGGACCTGTGGAATACGCAGTCCACATCGAATCCAGGCAAGAAGATGAAGACCTACGCCGCTGACATCGGCCTCGACGCGGGCAAGTTCGCCGAGTGCTTCGACAGCCAGCGGCACTACCCGAACATCAAGGCCAGCGGGGCCGAGGCCGAGAAGCGCGGCATCAACGAGACGCCGTCGTTCATCATCGGCGGGAAGAAGTACTCCGGGAGCCTCCCATACGACGAGATCAAGAAGCTCGTCGACGCCGAACTCGTCCGGCTCGGCAAGGCGGACACGACCAAGAAGAGCGCCAAGTGACACGGCGCATGATCATCGCCGCGGTGGCTCTCGTCGGGCTGTTCGTGGCGATGTACCTCCTGCTCTTCAAGCTGGGCGTCATCGGCACGCTCAGCTGCAAGATCGGGAGTTGCGACAAGGTCAACTCCAGCCCGTGGGCGGTCTTCCTCGGCCAGCCCGTGGCGTTCTGGGGCGTCGGTTATTACGTCGTGCTCTTCGCCACCGCACTAGCCGGCACCACCGAGCGATTCGTCGCAGACCGGCGCGTGGCTGTTGCGCTCGTGACGCTGACCGGATGGGGCGTGCTCTACAGCGCCTGGCTCACCTACCTTGAGCTGGCCGTGATCCACGCGGTCTGCATGTGGTGCGTGGTGAGCGCGGTGCTGGTGGTGCTGATGTTTGCGCTGTCGGTGGCTGACCTGAGGGCGAGCGCCAAGTAGCGCAGCGTCTGCTACGCCCGCCTGATCGTCCCGCGCTTTCCGTCCGACGCCTCGGAGAGGCGCAAGCGCGGCCGCAGTTCGTCCCCCAGCTCTTCGCGCCGCACAGGGAGGAGTTCGCGTCCCAGCACCACGAGCACCCGGGTGACTACGACGGACGCGAGCGGCTCCGGCACCGACATCTCACGAATGTAGGTGTCAATGGCGCGGTCGAACGGCAGGTCTTCGGCAAGCGCGTCCACGAACGTCAGCGCGTTCTCCACGTGGGTGCGCACGAGCGCCTCTTCGGCGCGCGCTTGAGCCAGCCGCATGCGGCGCTCGGTCGCGGCCGGCAGCTTGCGGGGGAACAGCGATTCGGGGAGGAAGCGGCTCAGCACGATTGAATTACGATCGAGGGAAGGCCGGGGTTACAGTCAGCGGGCGAGGGCAAGCCCAAGCGCCGCGGCGGACGAGACCGCCGCAAGCACCCACGGCAGCCACCAGGGCGCCCGTTCCAACAGGCCCCTCGCCCCCCCGCTGGTGTGCTCCGCGCGCAGTGACCGGACGATCTCCTCGGCGCGCCGGGGACGTTGGTTCGGCTCCTTCTCAAGGCAGGCCATGACGAACTTCGCGAGTGCGGGCGGTGTGTCCGGCCGAAGCTTCGCGACCGGCTCCGGCAACTCCCGGGCATGCGCGATCATCACGGCCTGTGGCGACTTGCCACGAAACGGCGGGTGTCCGGTCAACATCTCGAATGCGACGCACCCCACGCTGTAGATGTCAGCCCGATGGTCGAGCGTCGGATCGCCGGCGGCCTGCTCCGGGGCGATGTACGTTGGCGTCCCGAGGCTCGTCCCTTGCAGCGTCAGACGCGGGGCGGTGGTCGCTCCCGGAGTGGTGGCCGTGGAGTCGCTCACGGCCTTGGCGATACCGAAGTCGAGCACCACCGCCTGCCCGTGGAAGAGCATCACGTTCTCGGGTTTGATATCGCGGTGCACCACGCCCTGCGCGTGCGCGAAGTCCAGCGCCCCCGACACCTCGAGCAGGACCTGCGTGATGCGGTCAATGCTCATGGGACGCTCGCGGGCCATCAACTCGCGCAGCGACTCTCCCTCGACGAAAGGCATGGTGTAGAAAAGCAGGCCGTCCACAGCCCCCGCGTGCAGGAGCGGCACGATGTGCGGATGCTGCAGGCGGGCCGCCAGCGCGATCTCGCGCTTGAACCGCTCGGCGCTCAGCGTCGCGGCGAGTTCCGGATCGAGCACCTTGAGCACGACCTTCCGGTTGAGCGAGCGCTCGACCGCGAGGAAGACCCGCGACATGCCGCCGCGCGGCAGCTCGCCCTCGAGGACGTACTCCGCCGAGAGCGCATTCTGCAGCGTCGCGCGCAGGTCAACAGCCACCGGTTACCTCACCGAAAGTGGGCGCCCAAGCATACGTCGGCACAATCCGCATCGTCATCCGTGATCGACGCCCGGAATCGCAATCCGGATTCTAGATCCTCAATCAGTTTTCGCCGTCTTCGTATTGATCCTCAAGTGATGCCACGACCGACCTGTCCGCCAGCGTCGTCGTATCGCCCAGCGGCCGTCCCCCGGCAATGTCGCGTCGGCGCATGATTCTACCGGACCGCGTCTCCGGCAGGTCGGCTCTGCGCCGCCTCAACGCGCTTGACCGACGGCGCGCCCTCGAGCGCCTTGAACGCGACTGAGGATAGCAGCGACGCCTGCCGTCAGCAACGTACACGCACGCGTCGTGCACGCGAGCCCCGGCATCAGCCTGCGCCCAGGTGAGCGGTTGTGATGGTCCGTTCGCGAGCCGTGACTATAACCGAAACGGACGGTGGAACGCGCGATGCGGTGCAGGTCGCGGGAAACGCGGCAACACGTGGCCATCACGATGTGACAAGCTTGTAACAGTATACATATCAAACACTTAGTGCGCTGTATCGCCTGGCACGATTCTCGCACTGTAGAAGGGCGACAACTGAAAACTGCATCACCCGACAAGAGCACACCCGTCGCGAGGCGGGGCCGCAACGCAAGGAGTCTCAAGCCATCGAGATTGTCCGGCTACCGAAGGTGAGCGAGGTCCAAATGGACCACGCCAAGCAACCGGAGGGACAATGCGGATAGCGACGGTCGGTCACAGACAGGAGGTTGCCATGTACCCGCTTCCCCAACCGGATCGCGTTGTCTTGCTGGCTCCCGAACGACTCGTGTCGGAAAACCGGCTCGATTTCCGTCGGGATGCCCTTGAACAGGTATCGAAGGCCGTCGCTGGAGGCGCGCGCCGGGTCACGATCGACCTCCGCGACACTCGTGAGGTGGACGCCAGTGGCCTGGGTGTGCTGGTGCTCCTTCAGAAGCGTGCGCGCGAGCATGCGCTCACCACGTGTCTGATGCGCACGCCGCCAACCGTTCGCCATCTACTCCATCTGACCCAACTCGAACGGCTGTTTGAGTTCGAGGACTGACCAGCGCGACTTTCCATGCCGCGGGCCCCAGCGCATGGGCTTCCGGCGGCGTTATTCTACCGGGTCCGGCCATATCGGCCGGATCCGGTTCTCGCTTCTTCGGTCCCGCCATGATGCCATCACCTGCCATTCGTTTGCGCGCGCTCGTGGTGGGCGCCGCGCTGCTCGCCGCCTGCGGGCTCCAGCCGCCGTCGTCGTATCCCCCGCCGCTGTACGCCAAGCGCGCCGAGTCGGCGCGAGGGATGGTGGTGGCGTCACACGCCGACGCAGCGGCGGCTGGCGCCACCATCCTTCGCGCGGGCGGCAACGCCATTGACGCTGCGGTGGCGACTGCCTTTGCCCTGTCGGTCGTTGATCCGTCCCAAACCGGCCTGGGCGCTGGCGGCGGCATGGTGGTGTGGCACGCCGATTCGCGTCGCGCCGACGCGCTCGACTTCTACGCGCGCACGGGCGCCGACGCCGATTGGGCGCGCGTGGACACGGCGTCCATACGCCTCCCGATCAATGGTCGCTCCGCCGGGATCCCCGGCGCCGTGGCGGGACTGCTCGAGGCACACGGCAAGTGGGGAAGGCTGCCGCGCGCGCAGGTCATGGCGCCGGCCATCACGCTGGCGCGGGATGGCTTCATCGTGTCGCCGCTGCTGGCCCGCACGTCGGAAAGCGCCCGGGCCAAACTGGCCGCGGACAGCTCCGCGGCGGCGCTGTTCCTGCCGGCCGGCCTGGCGCTGCGCCCCGGCGAACGGCTGGTGCAACCGCTGCTGGCGCAGACGCTCGAGGCGATCGCCCGCGACGGACGCTCGGCATTCTACGAAGGCGTGCTGGCCGAGCGTGCCGTGGCCAAGATGCGTGCGATGGGCAGCCCGGTCACGGTGGCGGACTTCGCCGGGTATCCCGTGGCCCCGAAGCGGCCGCTCTGCACGCCGTGGATGGGCTACACCCTGCTCGGGGCGGCTCCGCCGCTTGGCGGGGCGACCACGCTCGCCTCGCTTAACCTGCTGGCAGCATCAAACGCGGCGCAGCTAGGCTCGCCGACGACGCAGGGGGCGGCCGCGGTGCAAATGGTGGGTGCCATGCGCGTGGCAGGGACGGATGTTGGACGGTATCGGGGCGATCCAGCCGCGTTCGCGGTGCCCGCTCGCGGACTGACCAGCCCGGCCTTCGCGGCCAAGCGGGCATCGGCCGTCGCGGCGCTGGACGGCGGCGCCGCCGTGACCGCGGGTGATCCGTGGGCCGATGACGCGGCCGCGTCAGCAGGTGCGTGCGCAGCGCTCGATGCGTGGGGGGCCCGCGCGCTTGGTAAGGACCGGGCCGCGGCGCCGCGCACCGCGCCGTTCGGGGGGGACGATGAGGCCGCTGCGTCGAACACGACGCATCTCAGCGTGGTGGACGGCGATCGCAACGCGGTCTCGATGACGTTTACGGTCGGCGTGCTGTTCGGGTCGGGCGTGTACGTCAACGGCTACTTCCTCAACTCGGGCGGCTCGAACTTTGACAACGCGACGCGCGGCCCGAACCGGTACGCGAGTTCCACGATTTCGCCGACGATCATCCTGAAGGGCAATGACGTGCGCCTGGTGGTGGGCGCCGCGGGCTCGCAGTACATCCCGACGTCCACTACCCAGGTGACGTTCCGCCACCTCGCGCTCGGCGAGGACCCCTGGACCGCGATCGCGTCGCCGCGGCTGCAGCCGGCGCAGGGGCGCACGGTGGAGGTGGAGGCGGGCTTTGCGCCGGCGGTGTATGCTGCCCTGCGGGAGAAGGGCTACTACCCGCTGTCCCGTGTCGGCGACATCATGTTCGGCGGCGTGCACGCGGTCGCCGTCGTGAAGGGCAAGCTCATCGGCGTGGCGGATCCGCGGCGGGATGGAGCGGCCGTTGGGTACTGATTGAGGATTTGGAATCCGGATTGTGATCGGGGACTTCGACCTCGGACTGCGACTGGCGATATCGCCAATCGTAGTCCCGAATCGCTATCCTTCATCGTAATCCGGATTCCCAATCCTCAATCGGTTCCGCGCATGCTCCACCCCTGGCACGACCTCCCGACGGGCGCCCATCCGCCCGAGACCGTCACCGCGGTCATCGAGATCCCGCGCGGCAGCCGCAACAAGTACGAACTCGACAAGGCGTCGGGGCTCTTCAAGCTCGACCGCGTGCTGTACAGCGCGGTCCACTATCCGGGCGACTACGGGCTGATTCCGCGCACGCTGCACGAGGACGGCGATCCGCTCGACGTGCTGGTTCGCATCAACGAGCCGACGTTCGTGGGGTGCCTGATTGACGTGCGCCCGATCGGCGTGCTGCGCTTGCGCGATCGTGGCGAGCCGGACGACAAGATTCTCGCCGTGCCGGTGAATTCACCGCATCACGAGGAGCACTTCGACATCGCCGACATGCCGCAGCATTATCTGCTCGAGATCGAGCATTTCTTCCACATCTACAAGGATCTCGAGGGCAAACGCTGCGAGATTGTCGGATGGGGGAAGAGCGACGAGGCGATGCGCGTCATCACGGAGTCCATGGCCCGCTACGCGGAGAAGCGATAGGATCTGGAATCCGGCCCGCGATCGCGGTCCCCGAATCAGCCCCCCAGCAGCTGCCGCTTCCACGCCTTGAGCACGCCCTCGTTGGGCAGGCGCGTCTCGACGTAAACGGCGCCCATGAACGCCGAGCCTTTCACCCGGATGACCGGTGCGTCGAGGGTGGTCGCCGTGCCCGCGGTGCGATCGGAGAACTCGCCCATCACCGCGAAGCCGTCCACGTCCGCGTGCAGTCCCGGCGGCAGGATGATCTTCACTTCGCCCATCAGCGCGGTGGCGTCGATGTCGACACCGCCGGCCGGCACCTGCGCCTCGCGCAGGTCAATGCGCACGGCGCCCATGGCGGCGAAGAGGTGCAGGCGGGCCGGCACAACCCAAGTCCCCTTCCGTCGCACTTCTCCCATGAAGGCGAGATACCGCTTCTCCGTGGGAACGCTGGTTGGTGGGCCGACCGTGTACGTCGGTGGCGGCTCGTACACCGTGACGGATGACTGGAGCGCGGGCAGTCCACCGAGCAGCGACTGCAGCTCCGCCGCGGACGCGGCGCGATACACCTGCTCGAACCGCAGCTCGAGCTCCGCGGTCGTCAGGTGGTCCTGCGCGAAATGCGAGCAGAGCGCCTGCACCGTGCGCTCGCGTTCGAGTTCAAGCGACACTGGAAGAACCGATTGAGGATGTGGAATCCGGAACTGGAGAACGGACAGCGAACTCGGACAGCGATTCGCAATGACGCCGTCCGCCCCTCAATCATACGTCGCCGTCCTGCATCGGATTCACAAGTCCCAGTCCGGATTCCACGTTCTCAGGTCTACGGCTGCGCTCCAATCGCTCCGTGGTCCACCGGTTCCGGCTCGTCCGTCAGCAGGAACTTCTCATACAGGAGCGCCGCGACAACGGCGCCCGTAATCGGCGCCAGCCAGTAGATCCCCTGCGCTTCATAGATGCCGCTCGCGAAGGCCGGGCCAAATGACCGTGCGGGGTTGACGGACGCGCCCGTGAGATTGCCGAAGGCGAGAATGTCGCACGCCAGCGCGAAGCCGATGCCGAGGCCGCCGATGCGCGGCGCGCGGTGGTCGACCGCCGTGCCGAAGATTGCCCAGACGAGGAACATCGTGCCGATCATCTCGAGCACGAAGGCCTGCCCTGACGTGATGTCGAGCGACACCGACTGGCCGCCGCCCCGCGTGGCGGCGAAGAGCGCGGCGGGGAAGGCGTACTTGAGGGCGAACGCCGCCGCGGTGGCTCCCGCCACCTGCGCCACGATGTACAGCCCTGCCATGATGGGCTCGATGCGGCGCACCACCAGCATGCCAATGGTGACGGCCGGGTTGAAGTGCGCGCCGATGTGCATGAACGCCGACACGAAGATCGCCAGCACCAGGCCGTGCGCGAGCGCGACGGCGACGAGATTGCCGCCGCCCTGGGTCGCCTGCATGATGGCGGCGCTGCCGACAAACGTCAGCGCAAACGTGCCGATGAACTCGGACAGGAAGTGACGGACAGAATCGCGCATGGCGAGGACCGGTGAAGGGTCATCAGGGCACCCGGAACGAACCAAGCCAAACTAGGCCCCGCCGCTGCGCGCGGCCACCCCACCCGGTTCGCGCGGACGCCGTCAGCCGTCCGCGAGCCGGCCGTACCGGCGGAGCGCATAGACCAGCGGATCGCCGCCGTGCGCTCGCGCCCACACGACCTCGCCAACGATGATCACGTGGTCGCCACCCGCATGCTCGGCCACCCGCCGGCACACGAGGTGCGCGGCGGCCCCGTCAATCAGCGTTGGGCCCTCCGGTGCGTGCGACACCGCCACCCCGTCGAACCGCGGGACCGCCTGATCGGCGAACCGCGACGCCAGCGCCGACTGCCCGGCGGCGAGAATGCTCGCGCCGAAGCTCGGCGCGGCGCGAATGTGCGGCAACAAGGAAGCGGTCACATCGAGGCAGGCCAGCACCAGCGGCGGATCCAGCGATAGCGACGCGAACGCGCTGACCGTCATGCCGTAGTCGGCGCCGTCAGCACCTCGCGCCGTCAGCACCGTGACGCCCGACGCAAAGCGCGCCAGCGCGGCCCGGAACGAGTTGGCGTCGGCGCGGGTCATGGCGGAATGATGTCGATGAGCACGTGGCGGCAAGGGGGTTCGGGTGGCGACGCGTGGGATATTCAGCCGAGGTTGCGGTCTGCGCAAGCCGACGAACGTGCGTGCCGCGTCGCTTGTTCCGCCCCGCGGTCGCGGGTTAGCTTGCGTCACCAATGCCAGGACCCGTCGATCCCCTCATTCCGCTGAGCCTCCTCGAGGCGGTCCGCAGGGTGGACATGCCCGACAACGATCCCGAGGCGGAGTTCGTGCACGAGCTCCGGAACAAACGGTTTGGGCTCTCCGACACCGTCTTCGCGCAGATCAAGCGGTTCACCGAGGCGGTGCGGCGCAACCAGCGCACCGACTTTGGCGAGGCGACGGGAATCGCGCGCCTCATTGGCCGTCGCCCGGACGCCGAGGCGGTCTTCCGCGAGGCGGGTCGCAAGTTCGCGCGCCAGGTGTATGGCACGTTCTCTCCCCTGATGCGCCGCCTGATGCGTTCGCTCCCGGCGCTGCTCACGCGCCCCCTTGCCCTGCGCTACGTTCGCACGGTCGCGCGGCGCTACCTGCACGGCACCGTGCGCCGTAGCGGCGGCACCATCATGCTCGAGGTGTCGGACTCCGTGACCCGAGATGCCGCGCCCAAGCTCGGCGGCTGCGCCTATTATGAATCGGCGCTCCGCGAGATCATCCAACTCATGGTCGGCGGAGTGGGCGCCGTCGACCACGTCCGCTGCGCGTCGCGCGGCGAAGGCAGCTGCGAATGGCGCGCCGAATGGCGTCCCGAACGCGGCAAGGGCTAATCGCATGCTCAATCCATCGTCTGTTGCCTCCATGCAATCCGCACTTCGCGACGCGGGCGTGGATGGCTGGCTGCTCTACGACTTCCGCGGCATCAATGCCATTGCCAGCGGCCTCGTCGGCATCAAGGGCTTCGTGTCGCGCCGCTGGTTTGTCTGGGTGCCGGCGCAGGGCACGCCGGTGGCCATCACGCACGTCATCGAGCAGCACCCGTGGCACGACTGGCCGGCCGCGTGGGACAACCGCCGGTACAGTGCCTGGCCTGTACTCGAGGCCGAGGTGGCCCGGTGCGTGAAGGGGAAGCGCATTGTCATGGAGTACTCGCCCGGCGACGCCGTGCCGTATGTGGACTACGTGCCGGCCGGCGTGCTGGAGCTGGTACGGGCCGCGGGCGCCACCGTGGAGACCTCGGGCGACCTCGTGACGCGATTCCTCGCCGTCTGGAACGACGAACAGCGTCGCTCGCACTGCGTGGCTGCGGAGCAACTCAAGGACATTGCGTTCGCCGCGTTCAAGAAGGCGGGCGAGGCGGCCCGCGCCGGCGCCCCGACTTCCGAATACGAGCTCACCGAATGGATTCGCAGCGAGTTCGCGCGGCTCGGGCTCTGGACCGACCACGGCCCCAACGTCTCGGCCACGGAGAACGCCGCCAATCCGCACTACGATCCGTCGCCCGACGCGCCGCGTTACCTCAAGGTGGGCGACATCGTGCTCATTGACCTCTGGGCCAAGGCGCCGGATGGGATGTGGGCCGACCAGACGTACATGGCGAGCATTGGCGATCCGACAGCGCGCGCCGTCGAAGTGTGGAATGCGGTGCGCGACGCGCGGGACGCGGCCATATCACTCCTGCGCGAGCAACTGGCGGCGGGCGCCGCGGTGCGCGGCGGCGCGGCCGATGACGCCGCGCGCAAGGTCATCACCGGCCGCGGCTTCGGGCAGTACTTCACGCACCGCACCGGGCACAGCATCGACGCCGGCGGCCTGCACGGCTCGGGCGCGCATCTCGACAATCTCGAGACGCGAGAGGAGCGCGTGTTGCTCGACGGCAGCGGCTTCTCCATCGAGCCCGGCATCTACATCGCCGGCGAGATCGGGATGCGCACCGAGGTGAATGCGTACGTGGAGGGGAAGACCCTCGTCGTGACGCCGAAGGAACCGCAGATGGAACTGCTGATCGTCTGAGATTGGCGTGGCCGTTCGGCCACGACCGGTCACCGTGGCGCACGCTCCCAACGTGGTGTCGCGGAAGCATGTGATGCACCTTTCGCGCTCATGGCACTGAAACGCGAACTCGGGCTCTTCTCCGCCGCACTCGTCGTTGTGGGCGGCATCATCGGCTCCGGTATCTTCTTCACGCCGGCGGCGACGGCTGCCGCACTTCCCTCCGCCGGGTGGGTGATCTTCGTCTGGGCCCTGGGCGGTGTCGTCGCGCTCGCCGGGGCGCTGACGTATGCCGAACTCGGCGCGATGCTCCCGGAGGCCGGCGGGGCGTACGTGTACATCCGCGAGGCATTCGGGCCGCTCCCCGCCTTCCTCTCCGCCTGGATGAATGCCGGCCTCATCTCGAGCGGCGCCATTGCCGCCGTCGCCATGGGCTTCGCCGGCTACCTCGAGCGTTTTCTGCCGCTCGGCGCCGTGGGCGGGCCGATTGGCGCGGCCGCCATCACAATCATCGCGCTCACCGCCACCAACGTGCTCGGCATCAGGCCCGGTGTAGCGGTGCAGAACGTCCTGACCATCGCCAAGATCGCCGCGCTCGCCGGCCTGATCGTCGGCGGACTTGTGCTTCTGCTTGGCCCGGGCGAGGCTGCGGCGGCTGCGGTGCCAGCGAGCGCGCCGGCGGCCCCGCCGCTGGCGCGCGGCTTCGCGGCTGCCTTCGTGGCGGTGCTCTTCACCATCGGCGGCTGGCAGCAGATGAACATGATCGCGGGCGAGATCCGCGACCCCGCACGCAACATTCCGCGTGCGCTCGCCATCGGCATCGGCATCGTGATCGTCGTCTATCTGGGCGTCACGAGCACCTATCTCGGCGCGCTGGGACGCGATGGGCTCGCCGCAAGCGCGGCCCCTGCCGCCGACACCGCCGCGCGCTTCGGCGGCGCGGCCGCCGCGACCGCCATCACCGTGGCCGCGATGCTGTCCATCCTCGGCTTCGTGAACGTCGCGCTCCTCACCAATGCGCGGGTTGTCTTCGCGCTGGGGTCCGACGTGCCCGCTCTGCGCGCCGCCGGCCGCGTGCACGCGCGCTTCGGGTCGCCGTGGGTCGCGCTGGTCCTGCTCGGCGGATGGTCGCTCGCGCTGCTGCTCGTCACGCGCGGGAGCATCGGCACGCTGCTCGGTGGCGTCGTCTTCGCCGATTGGATCTTCTTCGCCCTCGGCGCCGCGTCGGTCTTTCGCCTGCGCGCGCTGCGTCCCGACGCCGTGCGGCCGTACCGCGCGCTCGGCTACCCGTGGTTGCCCGCGTTCTTCGTGGCAGCCGGCGTGGTGGGGATTGTCAGCGCGTATGTGAGCGAGCTGCGCATGTCGCTGTTCGGCACCGCGCTCCTCGCCCTCGGCACGCTCATCTGGCTGGCGGCGCGGAGGCACGCGCGGTCATCTGCATCCTCCATCGCCTAGAAATGCCGGTCGATAGCCATCGCCACGAACAGCAGCGCCAGGTAGAGCAGCGAGAACTTGTAGACCTTCCACGCGGCGGGAATCCAGCTTTCGCCGCGCGCCGCGAGCGTGCGGATCTGCCAGACGCCCTGCAGCAGGATGCCGCCGAGCACAAGCGCCGACACGAGGTAGAAGACACCGAAGACGCCGAAGGTGACCGGCAGGACAGTGAGGCCGAGGAGCAGGAGCGTATACCAGAGCATCTGGTCAATGGTTTCGTGCTCGCCCCAGATGTTCGGCGCCATGGGCACGCCGGCCTTGCCGTAGTCGCGCTGCTTGAGCAGGGCGAGCGCCCAGAAGTGCGGCGGGGTCCAGTAGAAGATGACGAGGAACAGGTAGAGCGACGCGAGGTCCACCCGCCCCGTCACCGCCGCCCAGCCGACAAGCGGCGGAAAGGCACCGGCCGCGCCCCCAAGGACGATGTTCTGCGGCGTGGTGCGTTTGAGCCAGCGCGTGTAGACGAAGACGTAGAAATAGAAGCCTGACAGTGCGAGCGCCGCCGTAAGCACATTCACGAAATGGGCCAGTAGCCATGTCGCTGCGGTGGCAATGGCGACGCCGAACGCGAGCACCGCGCGTGCCGCCATGCGGCCGCTCGGAATGGGGCGCAGCTTCGTGCGCACCATCATGTCGTCGATGTCGCGATCCAGATACATGTTCACCGCGTTCGCACCCCCGGCCATGAGGTAGCCGCCGATCCCTGTCCACAGGATCGTGGTCCACGAGGGCGACCCCGCCACGAACATCGGCGCGAGGGTGGTGAGCAGGAGCAGCGAGATGATGCGCGGTTTGGTGAGCGCAATCAGGTCGCGGGCGAGCGACGGCTCGCGGACGACGGCGCCGGCTGGGGTGCTCACGGCGCGCTCGTCGCGTTTGCGCGTGTCTCAAGGTCGCCGCGCACGGCGTAGTCGCGGGCCGCCTGCCACGTGACGGCCAGCACCACCATGAGCGCGATGGCTGGGATGATCGCGTACGCCCACTCGACGCCGCGCTTCGCCTGCGCTGACGCGGCGGCGCGCATCGCCCGCACCGTTGAACGGAGGATCATGACCTGGCTGATGGCCACGAGCGCGATGGAGAGCCAGAGAATTGCGGGCAGGGGCAGGGGCACGGTGTGGTGCGCAGAGCAGGGGGTGGCGTGAGATGCAATGGAAGAATCGCCCTCGTCGCCATGCAATTCAACGGTATGAGAGCTGCGCGCGTCGGGGCGCCCACTCGCGTACGCGCGCCGCGATTGCTACACTAACCCGATGCACGCGCCCACGCCCCCCGCCGCCCCGACGCTTCAGCGTCGCCTGGGTCTCTGGACCGCCATCGCGGTCGTCATCGGCTCCACCATCGGCTCCGGCATCTTCCGGTCGCCGGCCGGCATTGCCGACAAGCTGCCTGGCCCACTCCCGATGCTCTCGGTCTGGGTCGTGGGCGGCATCTTCGCGCTCTGCGGGGCGCTGACGCTCGCCGAGGTGGCGAGCGCCCTGCCGAAGACGGGCGGCATCTATGTGTTCGTCCGGGACGGGTGGGGGCGCCTTCCCGCCTTTCTCCTCGGCTGGGGCCAACTCGTGATGATCCGCGCCGCGGCGCTCGGCGCCATCGCCATCACGTTCAGCGAGTACTTGCACCGCGTGATCGGGGTGGACCCGGTGGCGCCCGAGCACATGATGCAGGTGCGATTCGGGGCCGCGGCGGCCATCCTTGTGACCGGGATGTTCAACATCGTTGGCGTCCGTTTTGGGGCTGCGGTCACGAACCTGACGGTGGTGGCCAAGTACGGCGGGCTGCTCTTCATTGTGCTCATCGCCTTCGCCATCGGCTTGCCGCAGACCGGCGGCCACTTCACTCCGGCCGTCCCCACTGGGAGCGTGACGACCACGGCCTTCGGACTCGCGCTGGTCTCCACGCTCTGGGCCTTCGACGGCTGGGCCGACCTCAGCTACGCCGCCGGCGAGGTGAAGGATCCGCAGCGCGTCCTGCCGCGCGCGCTCATCGGCGGCACGCTGATGGTAAGCGCCATTTACCTGTTGGCGAACGTCGCGTACCTGTCGGTGATGCCGATCGAGGAGATCCGCACGTCCAAGCTGGTGGCGGCGGACGTCGCCCAGCGGCTCATCGGGCCGGGGGGTGTGGTCTTCGTGGCGGTCACCGTGATGCTGTCGACGTTCGGCACGCTGAACGCGTCGCTGTTCACCACGCCGCGCATCTTCTTCGCGATGGCGGAGGACAAGCTCTTCTTCCCGGCCGTCGCCAAGGTGCACCCGAAGTTCGAGACGCCATGGGTGGCGATCGCCCTGACGGCGGGACTCGGGGCGATCTTCGTGCTCCTTCGCACCTTCGAGCAGCTTGCCGACGTGTTCGTGACCGCCTTCCTGCCGTTTTACGCGCTCGCGGTGGCGGCGATCTTCCGGTTGCGGGGGCGTCCGGGGTATGCGCCATCGTTCCGGGTGCCGGGCTACCCCGTGGTGCCTCTGATCTTCATCATGTCGGTTATCTACTTGCTGGCCAACGGGTTCATCAATCCCGAGAGCCGGTGGATGACCGTGTCGGTGTTCGGCGTGCTGCTGGCTGGGGTGCCGGTCTACTACCTCACGGTGGGGCGGCGGGCAAGGTAGGGGCTGCGTGCAGGCGCAGACGGGGGGACAATTACCCTCGTTATAGCTGTCGCGTCACGTGAGTGAATCGTGACGGTTCTGCGCGTTGACCATGGCTGCCGTGGGCTCCATCTTTCATAGATGCGAAACTGGCCCCTCCGAGGAGCCCAGGGTGCATGTTCACCACTTCCCCAAGGACCCGAAACACCATGAACCTCTTTCGTCTGAGGGTTTACCTCGGTGCCGTGGCGGCGCTGCTGTTTGTGCCCGCCAGTGCATCGCTGGCCCAAGTCACGACCGGCTCGGTCGCCGGACGCGTGACCGATGCCGCCGGCGCGCCGGTGGAAGGCGCCCAAGTGCAGGTGCGTTCCAGCGCAACCGGTGCGTCGCGCGGAGCGGCAACAAACGCCGATGGCCGCTATCGCGTCCCCGGCCTCGAAGTCGGCTCGGGCTACGTCGTGACGGTCCGCCGCATCGGCTACACCCCCGTGTCGCGCCAGAACGTCAACGTCTCGCTCGGCCAGGTGGCCCGCGTGGACGTGGCAATCTCGCAGGCGGCCACGACGCTCGCCGCCGTGACCGTGAGCACGGAGATTGATCCGGTCATCGCAACGTCGAAGACTGGCACTGGCACGACCGTTTCAGACTCGGCGCTAGTTCGCCTCCCGTCGCTGGGGCGCAACTTCACCGACTTCGTGTCGCTGACGCCGCAGATTTCGAACTCCGGCCCGGGCCTCTCGGGCGGCGGCGCGAACAACCGCTACAACAGCATCCAGATTGACGGCTCCACCGAGTCGGACATGTTCGGCCTCGGTTCCACCGGCCAGCCCGGCGGCCAGGCGCGCGGCAAGTCCATCGGCATCGAGTCGGTGAAGCAGTATCAGGTACTGCTCTCCCCGTATGACGTGCGCTACGGCAACTTCGCCGGCGCCCTCATCAACGCGGTGACGAAGAGCGGCACGAACGAGTTCAAGGGCTCGACGTATTGGTACTTCCGCGACCAGGAACTCACGCGCCCCCAGCCGTACCTCACGCGGTTCCGCCAGACCCAGACCGGCTTCTCGGTGGGCGGTCCGATCATCAAGGACCGGCTGCACTTCTTCGTGAACCCGGAACTTCAGGGGCAGGTCGCACCGGCGTCGGGTCCGTACGTTGGCCTCGCGGGGGCGACGAACCTGCCCACGAACGCCGACATCGACCGCTTCAACACGATCGCCTCGTCGTACGGCCTGCCGACGTCCACGGGCGGGGCGCGAACGAACGAGAACCCGCTCACGAACCTCTTCGTCCGGTTTGACATCCAGAAGCTGCCGTTCAATTCGTCGCTCGTGCTGCGCCACAACTACGGCAAGGCCCAGGACGACGTGTTCAGCCGCTCGTTCACCGGCACGACGTTCCAACTGCTCAACAACGCGTACCAGTTCAAGTCGGACAAGGGCGCGACGGTGGCGCAACTGCGCTCGGCCTTCTCCAACGGCTGGTACAACGAGATCTTCGCGGGCCTGACGACGATCCGGGATCGCCGCAAGCCGCAGACCAGCGGCGTCCCGCAGTTCCAGGCGCGCTCGACCACGGGCTTCGACATCGTCTCCGGGGCTGAACGCTTCAGCCACGGCAACGAGCTCGACCAGGACATCCTGGAAGTCACCGACAACCTGCAGATCCCGGTCGGCACGCACCGCTTCACGGTGGGCGCCACCTACTCGACGTACAAGGTTCGCAACCTGTTCGCGCAGTCCATTTTCGGCGTGTGGAACTTCAACTCGCTCGACGACTTCGCGGCCGGCAGGACGAACCAGTACATCGTCGGCGTGCCGCTCCCCACCGGGACGGACGGTGCCGTGCGCTTCAACGCGAGCCTGCTCGGCGCGTACGTGCAGGACGAGTTCAACCTCACGCCGCGCCTGACGGTCACGGCTGGCGTGCGCGCAGACATCCCGAGCTTCGCCGACAAGCCGCCGACGAACCCGACGATCGTGACGCAGTTCAATCGCAACACGGCGGACATCCCGAGCGGCAACATGACCATCTCGCCGCGCGTCGGTTTCAATTGGGACGTGACGGGTGACCAGAAGAACCAGCTGCGCGGAGGCGCCGGCATCTTCTCCGGCCGGCCGGCGTACGTCTGGCTGTCCAATTCGTTCCAGAACTCCGGCATGTCGGGCGTCGGGCTGCTCACCTGCAACACGACGGCCGCGCCGACGATGACCACGGGCAACGTGGCCAGCCCGCCGCAGGCCTGCGTAACAGGTGCCACGGCGTCGATTGCGGCTACGGCCGAAGTGAACCTGCTGAGCAAGGACCTCAAGTTCCCGCAGAACCTGCGCGCGAACATCGGCTTTGACCGCGTGTTGGTGGATGGCATCGTCGCCTCGTTCGAGGCGATGTACACCAAGGGCATCAACACCCTGTTCTACCAGAACATCGCGCTGGGCGCACCGCTGGGCACGGATCCGAAAGGCCGCCTGATGTACGGCACGGCCCCGCTGACCCCGAATGTCAAGTTCACGGGCCGCAACACCGTCCTCGACGTCACGAACCAGAACAAGGACTACAGCTACCAGCTGACCGCCGGCCTGCAGCGCCGCTGGCGCGACAACTGGGAAGGTTCCGCGTTCTACACGTACTCCCAGGCGTTCGACATCCAGAGCCTCGGCTCGTCCACGGCGTTCTCGCAGTATCGGTTCGGCCGCTCGGCGGGCTATTTGCCGCAGGAGTCGACCAAGCTGACGCACTCGATGTTCGAGCAGCCGCACCGCGTCGTGGCGAACGGCTCGTACGCGTTCCAGAAGACCGGGACCGACGTCTCGCTCATCTACATCGGCGAGTCGGGCATGCCCTTCCACTACCTGATCGGCGGTTCAAGTTCGGGTGACGTGAACGGCGACGGTATCGGCAACGACCTGCTGTACATTCCGAAGAACGTTACGGATCAGAACGAAATCATTTTCGTGCAGAGCGGCACGTTCACGCCGGACGTGCAGGCGGCGGCGTTCGAGAAGTTCATCGCGAACAACAAGTGCCTGAACGACCAGCGCGGCACAATCATGGAACGCCACAGCTGCCGCGAGCCGTTCCGCAACTTTGTCAACCTCACCCTTCGCCAGAGCCTCGGCAAAATCGGGCTGGCGAACTCGATGAACGCACCGGCGCTGAACAACTTCACGGTGCAGTTCGACGTCTTCAACCTGGCCAACTTCGTCAACAAGAACTGGGGCAAGGTGCGCTCGGCGGCCGCCAACTCGGCGATCACCGGACCGCTCAACTACTCGAGCAAGGAAACCGGCTCGATGGTGGGTGTGGCGGGCGTGGCTGCGCGTGCGAGGTACACGTTCAATCCGGCGTATACGATGACCAACGACCAGAGCATCTCGTCGAACTACCGGATGCAGTTCTCGGTCCGTTACGCGTTCTGACGGCAGAGAGACAACAGAGAGACAACAGACAAACAACAGAAAGACAACAGACCCCGGGAGCCGAGAGGCTTCCGGGGTTCTGCTTTCTTACGGTCGTCGGCGCTGACGATATTGTCGCAAGACGCGGCCGCGGAGGGCGACCAGCATGCGTCGCAGCTCCAGTGATTCCTGCGCGGCCGGTGTGGCTTGCGCGGCGGCAATTAGTGCGCTGTCGCTGGCGATGAGCAGGAGGGTGTGCAACTCCGCGGCTGAGGCGAGGGCGATGGAGAGGAACCGGGCGAAGTCGCGGTCACTGCCCCGCATCGCTCCCTCGGCGATATTGGCCGGCACGCTCGTGGCCGCCCGCACAATCTGCGTCCACGCGGTCGCAGCAAGATAACCGCGCGATCCCTGGGCCTGATGCAGCAGCGAGGCAGCCAGCGCGCGCGACCGCTTCCAGACCTCGAGCTGCTCGTGCTGGTGCATGATCCACGATGCACGCCCCTTCCAGGCCAGCGTCACCGTTCCGCCGCGGCCTCCACCAAAACACCGCGGCGACGCAAATGCCGCGTCGCCGCCCTGTTGTTTGTCTGTTGTTTGTCTGTTGTCTCTCTGTTGTCTCTCTGTTGTCTCTCTGTCTCTACGTTCTGACCCTCGCCAGCAGCACCACCCCCACCGTCCCAAACACGATCCCCGGCAGCCACGCCGCGAGATTCGGTGGCACCATCCCCTTCGAGCCGATCGCCTGCGTCAGCTGCACGAGCATCAGGAAGATCACCGTGGTGCCGAGGCTGATGCCGACGCCGAACGCGGTGCCGCCGCGCTGCGTGCTCGTGGCCAGCGGCGCGCCGAAGAGCATGATGATCAGGCACGTCACGGGGATGGCGATCTTGAGCATGCGCCCCACCTTCAGCGCTCCGACGTCGCTCCCGGAACGCTCCAGCGCGTCAATAAAGGTCCCCAGCTCGGCAAAGGTCATCTCGTCCGGCACCTTCGAGCTCGCCATCAGCGTCCGCGGCTCCTCCGTCATGCGCCGGTCGCGCAGCGAGTCGAATGCGACGCTGATGTTCATGGAGTCCGTGGGGAGGATGTGCAGCACGCCGTCGTGCAGCGTCCACCGCTTGCGGCGCGCGTCGTACTTGGCCGAGCGCGCGCTCACGAAATAGGTCGGATAGGCCGCGTCCTTTCCCTTCCGTTCCACCACCACCTGGTCAAGCGCCCGCTGTTCGACGTCGGCGCCCGCGATAGTGTACACGCGGCCACCCTCGGCGGCGTACGTGAAGTTGAACCGCGTGGACCGGTTGGTGAACTGCCGTTCCTTGAGCAGTTCAACGCGCCGCGCGTTCGTGTACGGCGACACCACGCCGATGCCGAGTCCCACCACCGTGGCGAGGAGCGCGCCGAACGCCATCGGCAGGATGAACCGGTAGAAGCTGATGCCGCTCGCCTTGGCGGCCGTGATCTCGGAGTGGCGCGTGAAACTGCCGACGGCAAACACGGTGGCGAACAGCACCGCCGCGGGCATCACCAGGAACATCGTGTCGGGCACACCATACAGGTACGCCAGCGCGATGTCCGTGGGGCTGAGGTTGCGATTGAGGTACTTGTCGAGCTTCTCCGTGAGATCAATGATGATCACGAGCAGGGGAAAGCCCAGCGCCGTGCCGGCGAAGATCTTGACCCACTCGGCGAGGACGTAGCGGTCGAGCGGTTTGAGCATGCGCATCAGCGCCGCCGCCGGACAAGGCGCACTACGCGCCGACGCGCGCGGTCGAGGAGCTCCGTCGTTTCGCTACCACGGTTCGTCGTTCCCTCGCGGCCCAGCCGCACGGTCAGGACGAGGCCGATCGCGCCGAGGATCAGGTTGGCGGTCCACATCCCCCAGAAGGGCGTGACGTAGTCGCGGTCGGCCATCGTCTCGCCGACGATGAGTCCTACGTAGTACAGCGCGAACACGGCGAGCGAGACGCCGATGGTCATCCCCACGCCGCCGCGCGGAAAGCGCAGGGCGACGGGAGCGCCAAGCAGGACGAAGATGAAGCAGGCGACGGCGATCGCGAACTTCTTCTCGATCTCCACTGAATGTCCGTCCACGATGTTGGCGGCGTTGCCGAACTGGAGCTTGGCGCCCTCGACGAACACCGGCATGGCGCTTGGCGGAATCGAGTCGCCCTCCGGCACCAGCCCTGCGGACGGCGGCACACCCGCCGCGTGGGGCAGTGGGGCGGGCGCGGGCGTGGCGACCGGCTTCTTCGCCGTGTCCTGCGGCATCGCGGCGGCTGCGGCGGTCTTGATGTTCAGGGCCGACAGCAGCCGGCAATACGCGTTGCCAAGCCCAGGGCGCAAGGCCGTTGGCTGGATCTCGAGCGCCGCCTTGCGGTCGAGCTTGAACAGGACGCGCCACGCGCTGTCTCGCGTCTGCGCGGCCCGCACCACCCGCTCCTGGAGCTCGCAGATGGTCATTTCGCGGTCGCTCTTGTACATGCTGTCGGGCGACTCGTTCTCGAACTGGTTGCCGACGCCGCGCACCTTGATGAAATCGGTATGGAAGAAATTGCGCTGCAGCCGCGCCGGCTCCTGCAGCGACACCTCCGTCATGGAGCCGCTGTAGAGCGTGAGCAGCAGGTCGGACTGGTCCGCCGACAGCTCGAGCAGGCCGCTGTCGGCGTGGATCGTGCGGCGCTTCTGGGGCGGCGACAGGTCGTAGATGGTGACCTCGCGCATCATGCTCGTGGCGCGGTCTATGCGCCCGGCCCGCAGGTACAGCCGGCTCGGCGACACTTCGTTGATGATCTGCTCCTTGAAGGCGACCGTCGGCTTCTTGCGCGAGATGTCGCTCGTCAGGGTGGCAAGCCGGTGGTTCGCCCGCGGCAGCACCTGGTCGTTGAACCAGACCATGAACACCGTGAAGCCGAGCGCGGCCATGAGCACCGGCGCCACGAGGCGGTGCATGGAGACGCCGCTGGCCTTGTAGGCCGTGATCTCGTTTTCCGACGCCAGCCGGCTGAAGGCGTGCAAGGTGGCCACGAGGATGGCCATCGGCAGCGTCATCGCGAGCGTGAACGGAATGGAGAGCGCGAAGAACTCGATGATGGCCCGCGCCGGCAGTCCCTTTCCCACGAGGTCGCCGAACTTCTTGGCGATGTAATTGAGCAGCAGCAGCGACGTGAGCGCCGAGAGGGCGAACACGAGCGGGCCGACGTGCTCTCTCAGGATGTACTTGGTGGTGATCTTCAACGAATCGGCCCTGGGGCGCGGAAAGGGCGGAACTGCCGGTGACGCCGAGGGTTGTAGGGTGTCGGACCGTCCGTATATTCCACTCGGCGACCGCTCAGATGCAAGGTCTATGGATGCGTCGGCCCGTCTGGCCGTGCATCGTGTGGTGTCGTCCCTGCTACCCCGATCAGCCACATTTGGTGCGCGCTCTCCGCCTACTCGCCGCCTGCTCGCTCGCCTTGCCGCTGGCGGCCCAGTCACCGGGCGCACCGCCGGGGCCGGGCGAGCCGTCCGTGCTCACTCCCTTCCGGCTGACGTTTGTCTCGCCGCCGGCGCTCGCGCCGGGCGGCAGCCTGTCGCCCGAACGGCTGGCGGGCGAGGAGTTGGGACGCCGCGCGGCCGCGGCCACGCAAGCGCGCGCGCAACGCCGGCTCGACGAGCAATGGCAGGCGTCCATTCGGTCGGGGCTGCGTGCCGGCTCCAGCGTCGCCACGGCCGCCCCTGCCGCCGAGGTCAGTCCGGACACCTCGCTGCGTGCGCAGGCCGCGGACCTCTTCGGGCAGTATGCCGACCTCGGGCTCGTCCTCAACGGCCGGATCGAGAGCAAGGTGAACCGCACCAAGAACGAGCGTTGCATCAGCAGCCAGTTCTTCAGCCTCGCCTCGCAGTGCAAGGGCAGCTTCCAGCCGCTCTTCGACTTCCAGTTCGACGTGCGCACGGGCGGGGTGGTGGCCGAGCGCGTGCACCTCAACGTGGACTACGACAGCAAGCGCGAGTTCGACGCCTCGAACAACATCCAGGTCTACTATCAGGGCAAGAGCGACGAGCTGATCCAGAAGCTCGAGGTCGGCAATGTCACCTTCCAGCCGCCGGCAAGCCGGTTCATCACCGGCGGCATTCCCAGCGGCAACTATGGGCTGCAGGCCGTGGGCCAGTTCGGGCCGATGCGCTTCCGCACCATCGTCGCGCAGCAGAAGGGCAACGTCACCAAGGACCGGATGTTCACGGTCGGCGACCGCACCGTGCAGGCGGTGGACCGCGAGATCGAGGACTACCAGATCGAGCCGCGGCGCTTCTTTTTCACGGTGGATCCGCGCCGCTTCGCCGGTTTCCCGAACATTGACCTGCTCAACGCGACGCAGTTGCAGCGCCTTGCGGCATCGCTTCCCGACTCGGTGCGGCCTTCGCGCATCTACCTGTATCGCCTCCTCATCGGCGGGCAGCCACCCAATCCGAACGGCCCACAGTTCAAGCTTATCGGCGACCCGGCGTCGCGACGCGGCCCGATCTACGAACTGCTGCGCGAGAACGTGGACTACTACACCGACCAGTCGCTGCTCTGGGTGGCGCTGGTGCGGCCGCTCAACCTGAACAACGAGCGGCTGGTCGTCGCGTACACCGTGCGGATGAACGGCAGGGATACCACGGTGGCGTCCACCGGCGGCACGCCCGACTTCGAATACACGGCCCGCGACCAGTACGCGTCGCTGTTGTGGGATCCGCAGGTGCGCCCCACCGACGCGGCCTTCGACCGCGAGATCCGTTCGGTCTACCGCGTGGGCGGCGAGGATGTGCGCCGCCACACCGTCACCGCGCGCATCGTCACCGGCGCGGCCGGCGACCAGGAGAAGCCCGTCGCCGGCGTGAGCGACACCTGGCTGCAGCTTTTCGGACTCGCGCAGTCGGGCAACGGCGCCACGTTCGACATTGAGAACCGGCTCTTCCCGCGTCCCGGCGATCCGAACGTCACCATTGGGGGCGCGGCCGGCACGAGGATCCTGCGCGACCACTTCCTGATCTTCCCGTCGCTCCGTCCCTTCTCGCGCTCCGGTCTTGTCCAGCCTGCCGGCAACCCGGCCAGCGAGGCGATCTACACCACGCCGGGCGAGTACCTGTACTCAACGCAGCATCCGCAGGCCACCTACCGCATCCGGCTTCGGTACGACGCCGAGGGCGGTGGCGACGCCGGCACGCTTGCGCTCGGCTCGGTGCAGGTGCGCCAGAACTCCGAGCGCCTGACGCTCGACGGCCGGCTGCTCCAGCGCGACGTGGACTACCGCGTGGACTACGACCTTGGCCGCGTCACGTTCCTGCGCCCCGACACGCTGTTCCCGAGCGCGCGGCAGGTGTCGGTGCGCTACGAGGAGAACCCGCTGTTCGCCGCGGCCCCCAAGAGCATCATCGGGTTCGCCTCGCAGTTCCCGCTCGACGTCGGCGAGATCAACGTGATGGCCATCGCGCAGAACCAGCGCACCACCTTCACGCGCCCCCCGCTCGGCTACGAACCGCAGTCGTCGCTCATTGCCGGCGTCAGCGGCACCTTCGACTTCAACGCCGCGCCGCTGACGCGCGCGCTTCAGCGGCTCCCGTTCGTGCAGACCACGGCGCCATCACGCGTGCATCTCGACGCCGAAGTGGCCACGAGCCGGCCGCAGGCCAACAGCGCCGGACAGGCGTACCTCGAGAGCTTCGAGGGCGAGGGGGGGACGCTCGTGAACCTGTCCGACCCGGCCTGGCTGACCAGCAGCCAGCCCGCGCTGGGCCGCTTTCTGTCATCAAAGGTCGGCGGCGCCGCGACGCTCGACCTCACGCGCGCCGCCACGCTGGCCTGGCAGAACAACGGACTCAACTCGTCGGGCCAGACCATCACGTTCACCCTGCAGCAGATCGATCCGCTGGTGAACATCATTGGCGCGGGCCTGCAGCAGCCCGAGCAGATGCTCTGGCTCACGCTCTATCCGCTGGGCGTGGGCGGCGCGTACAACGACGCCACCAGGAAATACCAGTGGCAGGTAAACAACGCGCCGCTCGGCCGGCGCTGGCGGTCCATTCGCACGGTGCTCAACGCGTCTGGTACCGACCTGTCGCGCATCGAGAACATCCAGTTCTGGACGCTCATTGACACAACGGCCGCGCGCCGCGCGCGCAATCCCACGCTCGTGCTCGATTTTGGCGACATCTCGGAGAATGCCGTCGCGCTCTCGCCCACTCGTCTTGTGGTGTCGCGAAGCGGCTCGGTGAGCGACTCGCTCTACACCGGCCGATCGGTCGTGGGTCTCGACTCGCTGCATTCGGAACGCGACGCCTTCTCGCGCGCCTTCAACCAGGAGCGCGACGACACCGGCCTGCCGGGAGACGTGGTGCCTGCCCTCCAGTTCACGTCGCCGGACTCGTCGGGCGTGCTGCGCGACTACGCCATGTGCCAGAAGGGCGACCTCAAACTGAATCGCCTGGGCGACGCCAAGACCAACTGCACCGTGCACAACGGGCGGCTCGACGAACACGACATTGACCTCGACAACACGCTCAATTTCGTGTCGGCGCAGCGCGAGAGCGAACGCCTGCTTCGCTATGTGGTGGATCTCGCCGACCCGAAGGCGTACACGCGCGTGGGCAAGTGCGAGGTGACCCAGGCCGACACCGCCAGCGGCACGGCGGAGAGCAACACGCTCTGCTGGGTCTTCTTCCGGCTGCCGTTCAACGCGCCCTTTGACACCGTGGCCGGCGGACCGAGCATCCGCCGCGTGCGCGCGCTGCGCCTGACGATGGTCAGCGGGGCGGGGGAGCGCGACAACGCCTTCACGCAGGTGCCGCTGGCGCAGTTCCGGCTCACGGGGGCGTCGTGGCTCAAGCGCGCCGACCGCACACTCACCGGCATCGCCGGCGACCGTACCGGGGCGGGCGGCGTGCAGGCTTCGACCATCGGCACCATGGATCGCGACGCGGCCAGCGGGCTGGTCTACGAGTCTCCGCCGGGCGTGAGCGACGCCCCCGACCAGATTATCACGGGGCTCGAGAATCAGCGCGTCCAGATCAACGAGCGCTCCATGCGCCTCACCGCGCAGGACCTGGCCCCGTACCAGCGCGCCGAAGCGTACCAGCGGTTCGCCGAGGGGAGCCGGAACTTCATGCAGTACCGCGAACTGCGTGTCTGGGCGCGCGGGCGCGGCAACGGCTGGGGGCAGGACGGCGAGATGAACTTCTTCGTCCGGCTCGGACGCGACGCCGACAACTTCTATCTCTATCGCACGCCCGTGAGCGCCGGCAGCGGACAGGCGGCCTGGCTCCCCGAGGTGCGCGTTGACTTCAACAAGTTCTTCGCCCTGCGCGCGCAGCTGCAGAACGCATTCCTGCAGAACAGCCCCGATTCGCTCGCCTGCCGCGGCGCCGACTCAGTGCTGATTGCGCGCAGCGGGCTCCCTGTCGGGGTGAGCACCCGCCGCTACGCCGCCTGCGCCGACGGATACATGGTATACACCGTTGATCCCAACATCAGCGCGCCCAACCTCGCCGCCGTGCAGGACCTTGCCGTGGGCATGGTGCGCGTCGATTCGGGCGCCGCCGGCGCCGCGCGCATCCTGCCGGGCGACACGCTCGAGCTGTGGATTGACGACATGCGGCTCACGCAGGTGGACAACACGCCGGGATACGCGGCGCAGGTGGGGCTGAGCGTATCGGCGGGCGACGTCGCCACTTTCCGCGCCGGCTTCAGCCACCGCGACGCGAACTTCCGCCAGCTCAACGAGACGCCATCGTACGTGTCGGACAACCAGTTCGACGTCGGCACGTCGGTGCGCCTCGACAAGCTGCTTCCGGCGGGCCTTGGCTACGCCATCCCGGTGACGGTGAATCACTCGAGCGGCGCCAACACCCCGCTCTTCGTCTCGCGGTCCGACCTGCGCGGCGACGGCATCCGCGGCCTGCGCACGCCGCGCAGCAGCGCGACCAGCGTCGGGATCTCCCTGCGGCGCACCGCGCCCCTGCGGGAGGGATTGGTCGCGGCGATCGTGAACAACCTCGGGGCCAATGCGAACTACGGGTCGGCCACCGGCCGCAGCGAGTACCAGAGCGGCAGGAGCACCAACGTCAACGCCGCCGTGGACTACAACCTCGCGTCGCAGGCGCGCGTGCGGCCACTGCCGCAGTGGATGGACGGCGCCATTGCGGCGCTCCCCATCTGGCTGCAGAACACCGAGTGGATGCAGGCGCTGCGAAACGCGCAGGTGCGCCTCAACCCGTCGAGCGTGCGCCTGAGCAGCGCGATGGCGCGCGCGTCAGACCAGCGGACAGCCTTCCTCAAGCCGGCCGAGGCGCTCGCCGACACGGGCCGCGTCGTCACGGGCCTTACGCACGTCTGGCGCAACGTCGCCGGCATCGAGTTTCGGCCGTTCGAGACGATGAACGCCCGATGGGACTTCACCTCGCTGCGCGACCTGCGGCAGTACGGGGACTCCTCGCCGACGGCCATCGTCGCCACCGGAGAGCGCAGCCGGCTGCTTGGCCTTGACGTCGGTCTCGAGCGTGAACGCCAGATGAGCGCCGCGTTCGGCTTCACGCCGACGGTCGCCTTCTGGATGCGCCCGCGTATCGACTTCACGAGCGCGTACACCATGCAGCGCGACCCGAATTCGCGCACGCTCGTGCGCGACGCCGACAGCACCGGCGGCTACCGCCTGCCGCGCCGCATCAACAACACGCAGACCCTGGCGCTCGGCGCCAACATCGACCTGCCGGCGGCCCTGCGCGCCTACCTGCATGACTCGCTGGTCACCCCCGTGCTGGTGGAGGTGCTGCAGCCCATTGATATCCAGGCCAGCCGGTCGCTCGTCTCGGCGTTCGACGGCGCGCCCTTCACGCCGGGTCTCGGCTACCAACTCGGCTGGGGCGGCATCGATCACTTCCGTGCGCAGAATGGCCTCAATGCGACCAGCGCGGGGAGCAACGCGCAGGTCACGCTCAGCACCGGCCTCCGCCTGCCGCTGGGCATGGCGGTCACCACGCGCATGCAACGCGTGAACTCGCGCAATTGGACACGCCGGTTCGACAACACGCAGACCGTGATTGACGGTGAGCAGCTGACGCTGCCCGACCTGACGCTCCGCCTCACCTTGCGGCCGCGCTTCGCCAGCAGCGTGATCACCAGCATGGGTGGCAGCTTGCGCTACCTCAACACGAGGCAGTCGAGCGTCGTCCCGAGCGAGATCACGGGGTTGCCGGCCGACGTGCGCGTCAGCCGCGTCACGAGCTACCCGATCAACGGCAGCGTCACGTGGAACGTCGGGACGGGGCTAATGACGTCGTTCGGCCTCGGCTCGACGCACCGCCTCGACTCGCTCCCCGGGAGCATCGCCGAGTCGCGTTCGCGCGACGTGAGCGCCGACGTGTCGCGCGGCATCAAGATGCCAGCCCGCTGGAACCTCAAGAACGACCTCCGCACACGGGTGAGCTACCAGCAGAGCGCCGCGCAGTCATGGGTGCAGAACCAGAGTGCCACCGCCAAGCGGAGCCGTCTCGCCGACAACGGCCGCCAGGCGATCAACGTCAACGCCGACGCCGACGTGGCGGAGAACCTCACGTTCTCGCTGACGGGCGCGCGCATCATCACGTTTGACAACAACTTCAACCGGCGCTTCTCGCAGGTCGTCTTCACGGCGGTGCTGCAAGTCTCGTTCTTTGCTGGGGAGATGAAATGAGTGACGGCAGACGGCAGATGGCAGATGGCAGACGGCAGACGGCGGATGGCGGACGGCGGACGGCGGACGGCGGCGGCGCACGGCGCACGGGGTACGCGGCCGTCCGGTTCGCCGTGCTCGCCTGCGTGGGCGCGTTGCTCGCCGCGTGCGGCGGCAAACCCGACGCGCCACCCGCGCCGCCGGTGGTCACCACCGAGTTCGACGGCGAGGCGGCACTCCGGTACGCGGCCGCGCAGGTGGCCTTCGGGCCGCGCGTGCCCGGGTCCGACGCGCACCGCAAGGCGGGCGACTGGATTGTCGAGCAGATGAAGCAGCGCGGTGCGACCGTGGTGGAGCAGCGGTGGACGCATGTCACCAAGGCCGGGCGCAAGCTCCCGTTGCGGAACATCCTGGCGCGCTTCAACCCGCAGTCCGCCGACCGGGTGCTGTATCTCACCCACTGGGACACACGGCCCACCGCCGACATGGAGCCGGATCCCGCCGACCAACTCACGCCCATTGACGGCGCCAACGACGGAGCGTCCGGCGTGGGGCTGTTCGTGGCGCTCGCCGACGCATTGCAGAAGCGGCCGTCAGCGTTCGGTGTGGACCTGCTCTTCGTGGATGGCGAGGACTACGGCGACTTCGAGCCGCTCGTGGACGTGCTGCTGGGATCCTCCTACTTCGCGTCGCACCTCCCGGAGCCCGGTTATCGCCCGGTCTTCGGCGTGCTCTTCGACATGATCGGCGATGCCGACCTGCGCATTCCGCAGGAGATCAACTCGGTGCAGCGGGCCCCTGAGGTGGTGCAGCGCGTCTGGTCGAAGGCGGCGGAGATGGGACGCGGCGATGTCTTCGTGCCGCGCGAAGGACAGGCGATCACCGACGACCATATTCCGCTGCTCAACGTGGGGCTCAGGGTCATCAACGTGATTGACCTCGACTACGGGCCGGGCAACTCGTACCACCACACGCTGCAGGATACGATGGACAAGCTCTCGGCCGCGTCGCTGAAGATCGTGGGAGATGTCGCCCTCGCGCTGTTGCGCTAAGCCCACGGCTGGGAGTCGCTGTTGAAGCAGCTGCCTTTCACGGCGTGATAACGGCCCGGTCGGCAATACAACGGTGACGCGGTGCTGCGATGGCGGGGCCATCGTGCGCCATGCCCACGCCCGCGGAACGCCAGGCGCTGCTTTTCTTTGCCGCCGTCGCTGCGCTCGGCGTCGGGGTCAACGCCTGGCGCGCGGCGCGCGGCGGCGACCACGTAGTGTCGGGCTCGGCGAGTGATCTCGCGGCCCAGATCGCCCGCGTGGACTCTGCGGTGGCGAGCTCACCGAGCCGCGACGCAGCACGCGCCGCGCTGCGCAAGCGTCACGCCGAGAAGGCTGCGGCGAAGGCCAAGACAGAACTGGCCGCACGACGTACGGTTTCCGCGCCGTCCACCATCTACCGTCCACCGTCTGCTGTCAGCTCCGTTGACCTCGACTTCGCTTCCGTCGCCGCCATCGAGTCGTTGCCGCGGATCGGTCCGGCCCTCGCCGCCCGGATTGTCGCAAACCGTGACTCGTTCGGGGCGTTTGGGTCGCTCGACGGTCTCCAGCGTGTGCGAGGCATTGGCCCCGCGATGGCGAAGGCGTTGCGCGACCGGGTGAGCTTTTCGGGGGTGCTGCGGCCGGGCGCCCCGACCAGCAAGGACAAGGGCAAGCGGCGCCCCAAGGTGCCTTGACACCCCCCCGTCCGCGGACGACCTTCACTCATTAGAGGCACCCCGCCCCCCTCCGGGCGCGGTCTGTCGTCTCCCGTCTCCCGTCTCCCGTCTGTAGTAAATGGCCAATCCCGCTTCCGCCGGTTCCGAACGCCTCGGTGAACTTCTCCTGCGCGAGGGGATGATCACCAAGGAGCAATTGGAGAAGGCGCTATCGGAGCAGAAGCAGAACGGCACGCGCGTCGGCTACAACCTCGTCAAGCTCGGGTTCGTCCCCGAACTCGAGATCACGAAGGTGCTGGCGCGGCAGTTCAAGATGCCGGCCGTCGACCTGTCGAAGTTCGAGGTCGATCCCAAGATCATAAAGCTCATTCCGGCCGACGTGGCGGTGAAGCACGTCGTCCTGCCGCTCAAGCGCGACGGGCGCACGCTGACCGTGGCGATGGCCGACCCGACGAACATGGGCGTCGTGGACGACCTGAAGTTCATCACGCGCTACGACATCTTCCCGGTCATCGCGGGCGAGTTCACGCTCAAGAACGCGATCGAGAAGCACTACGAGTCCGCCGACCTCCAAATGGGGGCGCTCCTCGACGAGATCGAGGGGCTCGACGCCGAAGCCGACGTCGAGGTGGTGGAGGCGGCGGACGATGACGCCGCGGCGCAGGCCCAGCTGGTCGACGACGCGCCGGTGGTGAAGCTCCTCAACGCCATTCTCACCGACGCGGTCAAGCGCGGCGCGTCGGACATCCATTTCGAGTGCTTCGAGCACGAGCTGCGGGTGCGCTACCGCATAGACGGCGCGCTCATGGAGATCATGAAGCCGCCCAAGAAGATGCAGGCGGCGCTCATCTCGCGTTTCAAGATCATGTCGGCGCTCAACATCGCCGAGCGTCGCGTCCCGCAGGACGGGCGCATCAAGCTGAAGATGGGCAAGAAGGTGATCGACTTCCGCGTGTCGACGCTGCCCACGATCTTCGGCGAAAAAGTCGTGCTCCGCATTCTCGACAAGGGCAACCTGACGCTTGACCTCGAGAAGTTCGGCATCGAGCCGCGCGCCGAGCGCGAGTTGATGGAAGCGGTGAGCAACCCGTACGGCATGGTGCTCGTCACCGGCCCCACCGGCTCGGGCAAGACGACCACGCTGTACTCGGCGCTGTCGAAGGTGAACAGCATCGACACGAACATCATGACAGCCGAAGACCCCGTGGAGTACAACATCTTCGGCATCAACCAGGTGCTCGTGCGCAACGAGATCGGGATGACCTTCGCGGCGGCGCTCAAGGCGTTTCTGCGGCAGGACCCGAATATCATCATGGTGGGCGAGATCCGCGACCTCGAGACTGGCGGCATCGCCATCAAGGCCGCGCTCACCGGCCACCTCGTGCTCTCGACGCTGCACACCAACTCGGCGCCGGAGACGGTGACCCGACTGCTGGACATGGGACTCGAGCCGTTCAATGTCAGCTCTGCGCTCAACCTCGTCCTCGCTCAGCGCCTTGTGCGCCGCGTCTGCGGCAGCTGCAAGGAGCACTACATCATGGACGACCTGGAGATGTCGACGGCCAAGCTCACGCGCGACACCACGTACCGTGATCTACGCTTCACCGAGGAGGCGTTGCGCGACGCCGTGCGGAATGCCTCGAAGGAAGCGGCGCCTCTCGTCAAGGACCTGAATCTCGACACCAGGATTGCTTCGGTCCCGTGCTGGCGCGGAAAGGGGTGCGACGCGTGCGGGGGCAACGGGCTCAAGGGACGTCAGGGCCTGTACGAAGTGATGTTCATGACGCCGCGCCTGCGGCGCCTCATCCTCCAGAACGTCGGCGCCGCCGAAATCAAGGAAGGCGGCATCGAGGACGGTATGCTCACGCTCCGCATGGACGGCTGGCTGAAGGTTCTCAAAGGCGTCGTGCCGCTCGAGCAAGTGCTTCGCGAGACCAGCGCCTGACGCACGACGCTGAATCCCAATGACCCGGATCCGTTCATGACTGGTGCACCCCCCACGGCCGCCCCCGGCGCCGCTCCCGCGCAGCAAGGCGTCAACCTTCGCGTCCTGCTCGAGGAGATGATCGAGCGCGGCGCGTCGGACCTGCACATCACCGCCGGCGAGCGCGCCAAGATGCGCATTGACGGCGAGATCATGAACTCGCGCAACGAGTACGTCCTCAACCCCAAGGACACGCTGCAGTTGGCGTACTCGGTGCTCACCGAGAACCAGAAGAAGCGCTTCGAGATGGAGGACGAGCTCGACTTCTCGTTCGGCATCCAGAACCTCGCGCGCTTCCGCGGCAACGTCTTCAAGCAACGCGGCTGCGTGTCCATCGTGATGCGGCAGATCCCGTTCACCATCAAGACGTTCGATGACCTGCACCTGCCGCCGGTGATCGCGCGCATGGCCGAAAAGCCGCGCGGCCTGGTGCTGGTGACGGGTCCGACGGGGTCGGGCAAGTCGACGACGCTCGCCGCGATGGTCGACAAGATCAACCGCGAGCGCCACGGGCACATCATCACGGTGGAGGACCCCATCGAGTTCATCCACCGGCACCAGAACTGCATCGTCAACCAGCGCGAAGTGGGCACCGACACCAAGTCGTTCCAGAACTCGCTCAAGTACGCCCTGCGCCAGGACCCCGACGTCATCCTCATCGGCGAAATGCGCGACCTGGAGACCATCCAGGCGGCGCTCACCATCGCCGAGACGGGCCACTTGGCCTTCGCCACGCTCCACACCAACTCGGCGGCCGAGGCGATCAACCGCATCATTGACGTCTTCCCCAGCCACCAGCAGTCGCAGGTGCGCGCCCAGCTCGCCTTCGTGCTCGAGGGCATCATCACGCAGACGCTGCTGCCCAAGAAGAGCGGCAAGGGGCGGGCAATGGCCGCCGAGATCCTGGTGGTCACGCCGGCCATCCGCGCGCTGATCCGTGACGACAAGATCCACCAGATCTACTCGTCCATGCAGTCGGGCAAGAAGTTCGGCATGCAGACCATGAACGACGCGCTGTACCAGCTGTACATGGCGCGCGACGTCTCCGAAGAAGAGTGCCTGCGGGTGTCCAGCGATCCCAATGAGTTCCTGCGCCTCATCGGCAAGAGCCCGGTGGAGGGCGACACGGGAGCCCGGGACGCGTCGGGCGGAAAGCCGGGCGGGTCGGCGTCCGGCGGGTTGCGCCGGTGAGCGTTCGTCCGTCCTACAGTAGGGTCTTTTCACGCCGCACCAGGTAACGAGCGCCGATGCCGTCCTTCCAGTACACCGCGCGCGACGCAAGAGGGGACCTGAAGACCGGGACTCTCGATGCCGCGTCGAAAGATGATGTGATGACGCAACTGCGCCAAAAGCGCATGAACGTCGTCAAGATCGAGGAGCATGGGAAGGCGAAAGTGAAGACCACGGGGGCGATCGCGATGCGCGACGTCGTGATCTTCACCCGCCAGTTTTCGACAATGATCAACTCGGGCCTGCCGCTGGTGCAGGCCCTCGACATCCTCAGCAAGCAGACCGAGAACAAGGCGCTGTCCGCGGTGACGCGGCAGGTGGTATTCGACGTCGAGTCGGGCCATACCGTGGCCGACGCGCTGGCCAAGCATCCCAACGCGTTCACCGACCTCTACGTGAACATGGTGGCCGCGGGCGAGGCCGGCGGCATTCTCGACACGATTCTCATGCGCCTCGCGACGTTCATGGAAAAGAACGACGCCTTGGTGCGCAAGGTGAAGGGCGCGATGATCTATCCCGGCGTCATTATGAGCGTCGCCGGCATCGCCATTCTCGTGCTGCTCATCTTCGTCATTCCGATCTTCCAGGGGATGTTTGCCAGCGTCGGCCTCGCGCTGCCGCTGCCGACGCGCGTCGTGATCATGATGTCGGACTTCCTGCAGGGCTACTGGTGGGCCATCGGCGCCGGCGCATTCTTCGGATTCCATGCCATCAAGCGCTGGTATGCGACACCCGACGGCAAGCTGACGCTCGACAAGCTCATGCTCCAGATGCCGGTCCTGGGCGACGTGATCCGCAAGTCGGCCGTGTCGCGGTTCACGCGGACGCTCGGCACGCTGATCAGCTCTGGCGTATCCATCCTCGACGGTCTCGAGATCACGGCCAAGACGGCGGGCAACCGCGTCATCCAGGACGCCATCATGCAGTCGCGATCGTCCATCGCCGGCGGCGATACCATCTCGGCACCGCTCGCCAAGAGCAACGTCTTCCCGCCCATGGTGATCTCGATGATCGCCGTAGGCGAGCAGACCGGCGGCCTCGACGAAATGCTCAGCAAGATCGCCGACTTTTATGACGAAGAAGTGGACGCTGCGGTCAGCGGCCTGCTCTCGCTGATGGAACCGATCATGATCGTGTTTCTCGGCGTGGTCGTGGGCGGCATGGTGGTCGCCATGTACCTGCCGATCTTCGACATGATCAATGCGGTGCAGTAGGGGCAGAGAAACAACAGAGAAACAACAGAGAAACAACAGAGAAACAACAGAGAAACAACAGAGAAACAACAGAGAAACAACAGAGAAACAACAGAGAAACAACAGAAGAACGGCAAGAGCGACAGCCCCGGCGGATCGTCGGGGCCGTGTGCATACAGGGTGTTCACCGGTGCCCCGGCAACGTAGATCATTCAGTACGCCGCCGGAACTCCGCGCCGGTTTCGCGGGTTGATCTCATTGCCCCCTTCCTACGCGACCATGCCCACAGAACCCAGCGCGCGCTTCCGTGCTTTTGCAGCCGACCTCAAGGAACGCCGGGATTCCCTGGCCTTCGGGGTCCAGCTCAAGCAGAGCGCCCACCAGTTCACGGACGAACTCCTCGCCGTCCTCTTCCCGCACTTCTGCCGAGAGAAGTACGACACGGCGCAGGAGATCGAAGCCAAGTTCACCTCGCTCATGCGTGAGCTTGAGCGAATGATCGGCCCGCTGCTGACCGACGCGGAACCGGCACCGGCGGAAGTTGGCCACGCCTTTCGCGAGGCGCTCCCTGACATCCATGAGCGCCTCCTGCTGGACGCCGAAGCCATCAACGCCGGCGACCCGGCGGCCGAGAGCCTCGACGAGGTCATTCTCGCCTATCCGGGATTCAGCGCAATCGCCATTCATCGCCTCGCGCACCAGCTCTACCGGCTGCGCGTGCCGATCTTCCCCCGGCTGCTCGCCGAGTACGCCCACCAGATGACGGGTATTGACATCCACCCCGGTGCGACGATCGGGACGTCGTTCGCCATCGACCACGGCACGGGCATCGTCATCGGCGAATCAGCGGTGATCGGGAACAACGTGAAGCTCTACCAGGGCGTCACGCTGGGCGCCCTCAGCGTGAAGAAGAGCCTGGCCCGCTCGAAGCGGCATCCGACCATCGAGGACAACGTCGTCATCTATGCGCAGGCGGTGATCCTCGGCGGCGACACGGTCGTCGGGCACGACAGCATCGTCGGCGGCAACGTCTGGTTGACCCACAGCGTACCGCCGTTCTCGTTTGTGCACCAGGAGAGCACGGCCGCGATCCGACCTAAGGACGAGAGCGCGACGGACGACGGCTAGACGGCCGGTGCCGACAGGGGCGCCTCGGCCCCCCCCAACTCAGGGGCGTCGCCGCCGTATTGCCGTGGCCGACGTCGGGCACACGCCCTTAAACTCGCCGGACGTCTGCACGTCGGCGGGCACGTCGTCCCGCGGGATCGGCTCGAAGCCGAGGCTGGGGAAGTACTTCTCCGCCGTGGTAGTCAGCAGGTACAGCGCCTGGATGCCGCGCGATTCCGCGTCGGCAATCACGCGCATCACGAGCTCGCGGCCGAGACCCTTCGACCGCCACGCCGGCGCCACGGCCACCGAGCGCAGCAGGGCATGTTCGCAGCAGACCTCGAGCCCGGCGACGCCCACCAGCGTTCCTCCGCTCTCCGCCACGAGGAACGAGCCGAGCGCCTCACGGACGCCATCCAATGGCAGTTTGCTCTCGGTAAGCAACCGCTCGACGGCAGGGAGATCGGCCATCGTGGCGCCGCGAATCAGCGCGCTGGAGCCGGCGGATCTCTGCTGCATGATCAGCACCATGGCCCTCCTCCCTTAGTGGCAGCCCGTGGGTCCGCAGCCGCATCCACCCGGCTTGGTGGCTCGCACGAACGCGCTCATCACCTTCCCATCCACCTGGTCGGCGAGCGCCATGTCGAGTCCGGTCCCGGCAATCAGCGCCGCCGCGTCCGCGCGCGTGTAGATGCGCGTCGGCTCGATGCTCGCATCGGTAAACCCGACCTCGTGCAGCAGGTCGAGGAACGCCTGCTCCTCGAGTGCGCCCGCAACGCAGCCGGTCCACAGTGCCATGTTCTCCTTCACGACGTCCGGCAGCCCCTCGCGCACCACCACATCACTCACCGCGAAGCGGCCGCCCGGCTTGAGTACCCGGAACGCCTCCCTGAGCACCGCGCGCTTGTCGCCCGAGAGATTGATCACGCAGTTGGAGATGATCACGTCCACGGTGTTCGCCGGCAAGGGGATGTTCTCGATATGCCCCTTCAGGAACTCGACGTTGGTCGCGCCGGCCTTGGCCTTGTTCTCCAGCGCGAGCGCGAGCATCTCGTCGGTCATGTCGAGGCCGTACGCCTTGCCGGTTGGCCCCACGCGCCTGGCCGAGAGGAGCACGTCAATCCCGCCCCCCGACCCGAGGTCGAGCACCACATCGCCCTCGGCGAGTTCCGCCATGGCCGTGGGATTCCCGCAGCCAAGCGATGCCAGAAGCGCCTCCGTGGGCAGCCCGGCCGTCTCGCCGGCTTCATAGAGGTCGGCGGTGATCGGATCCCACGATTCGCTCGTGGCTCCGCAACAGCCACTCGAGCCGCCGGCTGGGCCGCAGCAACTCGCGCCCGTGCCTGCGCCGTCGGCGACGCGCTGGGCGGCGGCGCCGTAGCGCGCCTGCACGGTGGCGCGGATTGCCTCGAGCGTGGTCGGGACCTTGGTCGTGTCGTCGCGTGCGGTGGAACTCATACGGGCCTCGTCAAGAAGATAAGCAAGAAATGTTGATGAATAAACGACAGGGAAGGTCGGTCATCGACAGCACGAGCCGGCCTCGCGCACCGGAAGGGCGCGCTTGCGGGGCTGCATGGCGATGGCCAGGTCGTGCACTTCGCGTAGCGCACCGGGAACGATGGTGTAGTACGACCAGCGGCCCTCACGCCGGTCGGTCACCAGTCCCGCGTCCTTGAGTACGCGCAAGTGGAATGAAAGCCGCGACTGCGCAGCGTCGAGTTCATCCTGCAACTCGCACACGCAGCGCTCTCCGTTGCGCAGCATCTCCAGGATCGCGAGCCGCGTGGTGTCCGACAGCGCATGGAACAGCGACTCAGCGCGCGAAAGACCGGCGGGAGCGGAGCGGGTGGTTGGAGCCATCACCAGAATATATCAAGAAAGGTTGTTGCGTCAAGAAGCCGCAACCGCGCCCATCAGAACTCGACGCTGATCCCCGCGCTCAGCAGCCGGCCGAGCAGCAGTTCGGGCGTGCGCGTCACGAACACGCGGTTGGACGACGAGGATGTCTTGTAGTGGATGGCAGACGGGTTCTCCGATTCGAACAGGTTGAACACGTCAACGAAGCACTGTATCTGCCACTGTCGCACGGTCGCGTCGCGCGTCACCCGTGCGTCTACCCGGTGGTACCACGGCAGGCGCTGGGCTCCGAGGTCCGTCACAGGGCCGTACACGGTCAGCACGGTCGTACTCTTCACCCCCTTCGAGTTCTTCACCGTGTCGAGCACGAACTGTACCGGCGACTCTGGCCATCCGCTGCGTGCCTGGCCCGCGACGGCGAAGTGCCAACCGCCGGCTCCCGGACGCCACGTGGCGTCCACATAGAACGTGTGCGGCTGGTCCCACGTGCGCGGCACGTCCGTGGTGCCCACGCGGTCGGTGGCGCGAGCATAGGCGTAACTCGCGGCCCAGTCCAGGCCGCCGCGGCCCAGCCCGCGGAGACTGAACTCGACGCCTCGGGCTTGGCCGCTCGTTGCCGGCAGAAAGACGCGGTCCGGCTCGAGTTCCGGAAAGACGCGGAGATCGCCGCGCAGGTTGATGTATCGCGGCTCCTGGCGCAGGACGCGGCGTTCGTAGGCCTCGATGCGCGCCACCGCGATGAGCCCGACGCGCTGCTCAAGGCCGATCACGCGGTGCTGCGCCACATCCTCGCGTCCGAACTGCTCGACACCGTCCTGCACCTGCAGCGCGAACGCCTGTTGAGGCTGGGCGTAGCGCCCGGTGGCCAGGCGTAGCGTGGTGGCCGGCGTGAGCGTGATCATCACGTTGGCGCGTGGGCTCACCGACGCATCGCCCGACCACGTCGTGCGGTCGTATCGCGCGCCGAGTTCGGCCACCAACCAACGCAGCGGACGCAGCCGGGGAGCGACGTAGACTCCCAACTGGCTGCCACCCACCGAACGGCTGGCGGACACGCGCTCGGGAATGCGCGCAATCGTGTCCGCGACGACGGCGCGACGCATGCGCACGCCGGAGTACCGATACGCGGCCTCGGCGGGACGCCACTCGGCGCCGAACTTGAGCACGACGCGCTCGGTCACAGACCACATCCAGTCCTGCCGTACACCGCGAAAGCCGGCGTCGCGTTCATCGTCCACGGTCGAGCGCGCTCCCCCCGACACGATCTGCGCGTCGCCGCGCCGCGCCCAGGCCAGCCGCCCGATCGAGCTGACGGTGCGCACCGAGAGGGCCGGCGCGAACTCGGCATCCCAGGTGATCCACGCATACCGGCTCGCATAGCGGCTCACGATCCCGCCGTCCTTAATGCGGTACTCCAGCACATCGTCCGCCCAGAGCGTGTGCGCGGCGATTCGGTGGCGTGGGCTTACCTCCCAGGTGATCGTCGCGAACAGGTCGTTGTAGGTGGGGGACAGCGAGTCGCTGCGTCCGGCGAGCCGGAGTGCGAGGTCGAGGTAGCCGCGTCGCGCCGCCACGCTCCACCCGCCGCGTCCTCCGCCGTACCCGCCCTCGGCGGCCCCTCGCAGATTCGACACGCTCACCCCCAGCGATGTGCGCGTGCGGTCGGTGCGTGGAGGGCGCGAGCGAATGGCGAGCACGCTCCCGAGGCGGCCGCCGTACTCCGACGTGAAACCAGACGTGACGAGATCAATGCCCTCCACGCTCCGCACGTCGAGGATCGACAGCGCATTGTCGAAGTCCTTCATGTGGAACGGCTCGAACAGCTCCAGCCCGTCGAGCGAGACATGCAACTGATGCACCTCGGCGCCGCGCACGTGAAATGCCGCGCCGTGGTCGGCGCTGGCGAGTCCGGGCAGGCGCTGGATAGATCGAAAGAGGTCCTCGCCGAGTTGCGGCCGCGTGAGAATGGCCTCGCGGCCGAGCGACTGCGCGCTGCCGCGCAGCGGCGACAGCAGGCCGTAGGTCCCCGGTGTGATCACAACGGTGGTGAGGCGCTGGGCAGCCCGGGCGCGCGTTGAATCCGCGTCGGCGCTGGTGCTGTCTGGTACGCCCTGCGCCTGCGCGCGCATGCCAATTCCGAGCATCATCAGCGTGCAGGTGGAGCGAGCGAGTCGGCAGCGATGCAGGAAGTACTCTCGGCGTCGGAGTTCGCGGGCGAACCAGAAAGTTAGGCGCGAACGAGACCTGTCGCATCTGGGGCGGTTGGGCAGCGCCGAGTCGGGGATGTGCGGCGCAGCAGACGCGGCGCAGCAGACGCGGCGCACGAGACGCGGCGCACGAGACGCGGCGCAGGAGCGCGGTACAGGAGCGCGCAGCTGCCAGCGCCGCAGCCCTCTCGCGCGTTAGTTCATTGACCCACAGTCCGCTGCCCCCGCACTCCGTCCTTCTCCCTCCCTTTTCATATGCGCCGCTCTCTACTTCTCGTCGCGCTGATCGCCGGCGCGGCCTCATTGCGCGCCCAGGGCGCGCCCTCTTCCAGCCAGGCCATCCAGCGCATCTGGTCGCTCGGCATGGACAGCTCGCACGCACCGCGCCTCGCGCAGGTGCTCCTTGATTCGATCGGCCCGCGACTGCTCGGCACTCCGGACATGACGCGAGCGCAGGATTGGGCCATCCAGACGCTTCGCGGCTGGGGGATCGAGGCAAAGACCGAGAACTTCGGCACGTGGCGCGGCTGGCGCCGCGGCCACTCGCACATTGACCTCATCGCCCCGCGCGTACGCACGCTTGAGGGGACGATGCTGGGCTTCAGCCCGGGCACCAGGAAGAAGAACAAGGTGGCCGAGACCATCATCCTGCCCCTCTTCAAGGACAGCACCGAGTTCGCGCAATGGCTCCCGGCGGTGAAGGGGAAGCTGGTGCTTGTCTCGGCGCCGTTCTCCTCGTGCCGCACCACAGATGATTGGCGGCGCAACGGCACGCCGGCGTCCATTGCGCGCGACAGCGCCATCCGGGCCAGCAACCAGCGCGACTGGAGCGGGCGCAACGTCCGCGGCACGGGGCTCAGCCTTGCGCTGGGCGGCGGTGAACTGGCCGTGCGGCTGGAGCAAGCCGGCGCGGCCGGCGTCATCTCGTCGCGTCCCACTAATAGTACCGGGACGTTCGCCGTCTTCGAGACCTACACCACGAAGGTCCCAACCGTGGGGCTGTCGTGCGAAGACTACGGGCTCGTCTTCCGCCTGACGGAGAACAACCAGGACCCGAAGATCCGTCTCAACCTCGACGCGCAGCTACTGGGCGACCAGCCAATGTCGAACATCATCGGGCGCATCCCCGGTACAACGAAGCCCGACGAGTACGTGATCCTCTCCGCGCACTTCGATTCCTGGGACGGCGCGAGCGGCGCCACCGACAACGGCACCGGGACGGTGACGATGCTCGAGGCGATGCGCATTCTGAAGCAGGTGCTGCCCAAGCCCCAGCGCACCATCCTCATCGGCCTCTGGGCTGGCGAGGAGCTAGGACTTGTCGGCTCCCGCGTCTTCACCGAAGATCACCCCGAGGTAATGAAGGGGTTGCAGGCGATCTTCAACCAGGACGCCGGCACCGGACGCGTGACGCGTATCGGCGCCAGCGGGCTGCCCGATGCGGCGAAGCACCTGTCGTCGTGGATCAGGCAGCTGCCGGCTGAACTGCAGACGCAAGTCCCGTATGATGGCTCACCCGGTCGCCCGGGCGGCGGCGGCAGCGACGACGCGTCGTTCGCCTGCCACGGCGTGCCGACGTTCGGCATGGGTGGCACCAGCTGGGACTACGGCACGCTCACGTGGCACACCAACCGCGACACCTACGACAAGGTCGTCATGGACGACCTCAGGGCGAACGCGACACTCGTGGCGTCGCTGGCGTACCTGGCGTCGGAGGATCCGGACTTCATTACGCGCGAGCGGGTGGATCTGAGCACGCTTCCCGCCGCCGGTCCGCCAGGAGCACCTGCGCGCATGGGGCCGCCGCCTGCGACCACGTGGCCGGTTTGCACGCCGGGCGCTCGCAAGACCAATCCGCGGCTCAAGTAGCGCCAGGCGGGGCAGGCGCGCGTTGACTACGTGTCGACGAGCGCCTGCATTCCCGCCGGATAACGGTCGCCGGCGGCGGCCTCGGGCGGAATGGCTTCGGCAAGCAGCGAGAAGTCGGCGGCGCTGAGTCCCACGAGCGTTGCGCCCGCGTTCTCATCAATGCGCGCCGCTTTCGTCGTGCCGGGGATCGGCACCACGTCATCACCACGCGCGAGCACCCACGCCAGCGCCACCTGCGCCAGGGTGCATTCCTTGCGTGCGGCCACGGCGCGCAGCGCGTCAACAAGACGCAGGTTCGCCGTGCGGTTGTCGCCGACGAACCGTGGCGTGCTATGCCGATAGTCGCCTTCGGGGAAGGCTGTCTCGGCGGTGACCGTACCGGTGAGAAAGCCGCGACCAAGCGGGCTGTACGGCACGATGCCCACGCCGAGCGCGCGCGCCGTTGCAAATGTGGTGCGCTCCCAGTCGCGGGTCCACAGCGACCACTCGCTCTGCACTGCCGCAATCGGGTGCGCGGCGTGCGCGCGTCGCAGCGTCTCGGGTGACACCTCGGAGAGGCCGAGGAAGCGCACCTTCCCTTCCTGCACCAGCTGGGCCATCGCGCCCACGGTTTCTTCGATGGGGATGGTTTTGTCGCGGCGGTGCTGGTAGTACAGGTCTATGGTCTCGATGCCAAGCCGGCGGAGCGACCCCTCGCACGAGGCGCGCACGTACTCCGGTCGGCCGTTCACGCCGCGCCGCGATGGATCGGCGGGGTCGCGCACGATGCCGAACTTGCTGGCGATCACTACGCGGTCCCGCCGCCCCTTCACGGCGCGGCCCACGAGTTCCTCGTTCGTGAACGGGCCGTACATGTCGGCGGTGTCGAGCAGGGTGATGCCGACGTCGAGGGCGTGATGGATCACCGACACGCCGTCCACGGCGGCGCGCGACGCAGCATCGCCGTAGAACTCGGAGAAGCCCATGCAGCCCAGCCCGATGGCCGAGACACGAAGTCCCTGCGTGCCGAGCGTGCGCTGGGGAATGTCGAGGTGAGTCATGACGCGAAAAGTAGCGTGTCCGGGCGCGCACGATCCGCGCGCCCGGGCCCTTGACATAGGGGAGGGGGGTATACGAGACTACGGGCACGGGCACGGAAGGCGGACCCCCGTACCCTGTACCACACCGTGCCCGTGCCTGTGCACCACACCGTGCCCGTGCCCCTGCACCCACTCGGAGTCCAAATGACCTCTCTACACCTGACCATTGACGGTATGTCCTGCGGCCACTGCGTAAGTTCTGTGCAGAAAGCGCTGCGCGCACTCGACGGCGTCGAGGTGGAGCAGGTGCAGCTCGGCAGCGCCGTCTTGCACTATGACCCGGCCAAGCGCAGCGTCGAGGAAATTCTCGAAGCCGTGCGCGACCAGGGCTTCACGCCTCATCCCGCCGCCACCGCCTAGGAGCTTCCCGTGGCCACCACCGTTCCGCGCGCCGCGACTTCCTCCCAGGTCACTATCCCCGTGGGCGGCATGACCTGCGCCGCCTGTCAGTCCCGCGTGCAACGGGCGCTCGGCAAGGTGCCCGGCGTGCGCGATGCGTCCGTCAACCTGATGCTCAATAACGCCACCGTCGCATTCGACCCGACCATGGTGTCGCCGCAAGCACTGGTCGAACGCATCCGCGACACAGGCTACGAGGCGGAGATCCCGAAAGGGGAGAAGACGTCGCTCGAGGCGCAGGACGAGAACGAACGCAAGCAGGAGGCCGAGTTCCGCGCCCTCCGCTTGCGGGCGATCGTAGCGGGCATCGCCGGCGTCGTGGCGATGTTCTTCTCGATGCCGCTCATGATGTACACGTCGCATGTGAGTGGCGCGCCGGGCAACGACCCGCTGATGCTCTGGCAGGAGCGCCTGTTCACGCCGTGGTTCGTGCAGTACGTCCCATGGACCTACGCCATCGACCCCGACGTGCTCAGCATCGGCAGCCTGGTGCTCACCGCCGCCGTGATGGCGTGGGCCGGCCGGCACTTCTACACGCGTGCCTGGGCCGCGGCGCGCCATGGCGCCGCCGACATGAACACCCTGATCGCCGTCGGCACGGGGGTCGCGTTTCTCTATTCCGCGGCGGCCACGTTCGCGCCCGCCTTCTTCGCGTCGCGCGGCGTCGCACCCGATGTCTACTACGAGGCCGTGATCCTCATCACGGCGTTCATCCTGATGGGCAACGCCTTCGAGGCGCGCGCCAAGCGGAGCACAGCGTCGGCGTTGCGCGCGCTCGCCCGCCTCCGGCCACGCACGGCGCGCGTCGTGCGCGGCGGCGTCGAGGCCGACCTCGACATCGACGACGTGCTTCCCGGCGATGACGTGGTGGTGCGCCCGGGCGAGCGCGTCCCGGTGGATGGCATCGTCGTCAGCGGCGCAAGCGACGTGGATGAGTCGATGCTCACCGGCGAGTCCATGCCGGTCCTCAGAACAATCGGCGATGCGGTCGTTGGCGGCACCGTCAACGGATTTGGCGCGTTCCAGATGCGCGCGACGACCGTCGGCGCCGACAGCGTGCTGGCGCGCATCGTCCAGCTCATGCGTGACGCGCAGGGCTCGCGTGCTCCCATCCAGGCGCTTGCCGACCGCGTGAGCGCCGTCTTCGTGCCAATCGTGATGGTGCTTGCGCTCGTGACCTTCGCGATCTGGTTCGTCGCCCTCACGCACAGCGGCGCGTCGGCCAGCGTGGCTTCGGTGCGGGGCCTGGTGTCGGCGCTCGCCGTGCTCATCATCGCCTGCCCGTGCGCCATGGGGCTCGCGGTGCCGACAGCCGTGATGGTCGCCACCGGCAAGGGCGCCGAACTGGGACTGCTCATCAAGGGCGGCGAGGCACTGCAGCGTGCCGGAGAAATCACGACGGTCGTGCTCGACAAGACGGGCACCGTCACCGAGGGCAAGCCGGGCGTCACCGACATTGTCCGGACCGACGCGGCTCCGGCGGACGACGAATTCCTGCGCCTGGTCGCCTCGCTCGAACGCAGCTCCGAGCACCCGCTCGGCGACGCCATCGTGCGCCACGCCGAGGCGCGCTCTCTCACGCTGTCGCGCGCGGAGTCGTTCGCTGCCGTGCCGGGTCGCGGCGCCACCGGGGTGGTGGATGGCCGCGCCATGGCGGTGGGGAATGCCGCCCTGCTTGCCGACTGGGGCGTGGACGTCGCACCGCTGGCGGAGGCCGCGGCGCGCGTCACCGCCGAGGCGAAGACGCCAGTCTTCATTGCGATCGATGGCGCGCTGGCCGGACTCGTGGCCATCGCCGATCCCATCCGCGCCACCTCGCGCGCGGCCGTGGCGCGCCTCGTGGCCATGGGTCTCGATGTCGTCATGCTCACCGGCGATCACCGCCGCACGGCTGAGGTCATCGCCGGACAGGCCGGCATCCTGCGCGTCGTGGCCGAGGTGCTCCCCGACGGCAAGGTGGCCGAGGTGCGCCGCCTGCAGGACGAAGGGCGCGTGGTGGCGATGGTGGGCGATGGCATCAACGATGCGCCTGCGCTCGCGCAGGCCGACGTAGGCGTCGCCATCGGCACCGGCACGGACGTCGCCGTCGAGGCGGCCGACATAGCGCTCGTGCGCGGCGACCTGCACGGGCTCGCCGACGCCATCGCGCTGTCGCGCCGCGCCATGCGCATCATGCGCCAGAACCTGTTCTGGGCCTTCATCTACAACGTCGTGAGCATTCCAGTAGCGGCGGGCGTGCTCTATCCGTCGTTCGCGCTCCAGCTCAGCCCCATTCTTGCGAGCGCCGCCATGGCGTTCAGCTCCGTGTCGGTCGTCACCAACTCGCTGCGCCTACGGACTTGGCGGCCGCGGCGCGCGGCGTCAATTCGAGAGGCGCACGCATGATGCCAAGGAAACTCCCCGTTCAACACGCCGGCTGCGGCTGCGCCACGCACGACCTGCCGCCGCGCCGCGCCGTGGCGGTGGACGCCGACATCAAGGCGCGCAACGTCACCCGTCTGCGCCGCATCGAGGGGCAGGTGCGCGGCCTGCAGAAGATGGTCGCCGAAGACCGCTACTGCGCCGATATCCTCACGCAGGTGTCGTCGGTGCAGGAGGCCCTGCGCTCCGTCTCGCGCGAACTGATGCGCAACCACCTCAAGCACTGCGCCGCCTCGGCCATCCGGAAAGGGGACCAGGAAGCCGAGGCGATGTATGACGAGCTGGTGGAACTGATGCACAAGCACTCGCGGTAGCGGTCGGTGCCGGCTGGTACGTGGCACAGCATGCAGGCGCTCGTCGGCGCGCGTTCGCCGCGCGACGTACCATTCGGAATGAACAACCGCCGCGTCGCGACCACCACGCTCGCCCTTGTCGCCCTCGCTCTTCTCGCGGGTGCCCCCCGCGCCGACGCCCAGCGCGCCGGCGCCCAGCGTGCCGCATCACTCCCAGCCGTGGATTCTGCCGCCGCCATGCAGGCGCTGTGGGCGCTCGCGGCCGATTCCATGGAAGGGCGCCGGATGGGCTCGCGCGGTTCGGCTGCGGCGCGTGCGTTCCTCGTGCAGCGTCTCACGCGCGCCGGCCTCGTGCCGCTGGCGCCGGGCTTCGAGCAACGCTTCCCGGTCTCGATGCGCGACACGTCAGTGCGCGAAGGCGTGAACGTCGTGGCGATGGTGCGTGGCACCGATACCAGCCGTGTGCTCGTCGTGAGCGCGCACTACGACCATCTGGGCGTGAGTGGTGGCCAGGTGTACAACGGCGCGGACGACAATGCCTCGGGCACGGCCGCCGCGCTCGCCATCGCGGAGTTCTACGCGCGGCACCCGCCGCGCCACAGCATCGTCTTTGCCTTCTTCGATGGCGAGGAACTCGGGATGCCCGGCTCGCGCGCGTTCGTGAAGTCGCCGCCAGTGCCGCTCGCCCGCATCGCCGCCAACGTGAACCTCGACATGGTGTCCCGCCTGGACAAGAACGAACTCTATGCGGCGGGCACGTCGTTCCACCCGTTCTTCCGTCCGCTGCTCAAGGCCACCGCCGCCGTTGCGCCGGTGAAACTGCTCCTCGGGCACGACACCGACGACCGCGGTGCGCACGACAACTGGACGCGGCAGTCCGATCACTGGTCCTTCCACACCGAAGGTGTGCCGTGGATCTGCTTCGGCGTCGAGGACCATCCGGACTACCACCGCCCGTCCGATGATGTCGAGCGCGTGGATGCCGGGCGTTTCATCGCCGCCGTACGCACCATCGCCGACTTTGTGCGCCGCCTCGACGCGTCGCTCGACACCGTCGTGCCGCCGCGCATGATGCCGCCGCGGGCGGCACGGTAGGCCGGCCGCGTCGCACTACGGAAACTCAAAGCCAACGGCCCGCACTCGGCGCGATGCCGCGTGCGGGCCGTCGGGTGACCGGGTGCCTGGGAGAGCTCGGAGGCCGTGCACCCGGTGGGACAGCGCCGCAGGGGGTCGGCGCCATCCCGAACGTCAGAAGCTCGATCGAAGCGCGATGACCAAGTGACGCCCCGGCTCGGGGCGGAAGAAGCCGGCGTTCGCCGTTTCAGAATAGAGCGTGTTGGCAAGGTTGTTCACCTGCACATCGAGGTCCTGCCGCACGCCGCGAAGCGTGAACAGGTGCGCGCCTCCGCGCACAGAGTGCACCACGAACGCCGGCAGCGTGTTGCCCACGGGGCTCGACCCCGCCACGATGTCCTTCTGCTCGCCGTTGCGGCGTACCGCATATTCCACCCAGCCGCGGCCGCCCGCCGGGCGCCAGCCCAGCGTGCCCACCGCCTTGCTCGAGTACGTGTCGCCGATCGGAATCGAGCGGTCGAGCAGGTTCGTGCTGTTGACCTGCGAGTAGTTCGCTGACGCGGTGATGCCCCGCGCAAACAGCATCGTCCCCGTCGCTTCATAGCCCGAGGCGCGCAGTTTGCCGACGTTGACGTTCTTGTACTCCGGCAGGTTGCTGACCTTCGCGCCCGTCGGCGAGATGCGCACCGCGTCGCGGATGTCGTTGCGGTAGACAAACGCCTCGACGGCCACGCGATCGGTGCGGTACTTCACGCCGAGGTCGGTGTTGAGGCTCCGCTCCGGCTTGAGCCCAGGAGTCGCCGACTGGTACGCCGACCCTTCGGTCGAAGGGCCGTTGAAGTAACGCTCCACCAGATTGGGGGCGCGGAAGCCGCGGCCGACGGACGCCACCAGGTTCAAGCGCGGCGTCACCTTGAACAGCGCGTTCGATGCGAAGACCGCTGTTGACTGCACACCGCCCGGCAAGATCGTGGTCAGGCCAGCCGTCGGCAGAGCCTCTGAGTTCACGCGCTGCCAGCGGCCACCGACGATCAGCGAGAGCCGGTCGTGCAGGCGGAGGTCGTTCTGCACGAAGAGACCAGTGCTCGATAGCGTCGCCTCTGGCAGCGACGGCGTGTTCTTGAACTTGGGCCTCGGCGGGCCGAAACCGAAGACGGTCGTCTGGCTCGAGTCGCGCCCTACCGCATTATCGTGGAAGTAGTCGACGCCGTACACGATGATGTTGCGCGAGAACACTTTCGTCGCCTCGGCGCGCAGGCCGTTCGTCGTCAGGTCGGTGCGATTGCGCGACTGGATGTCCACGCCGGCGCTTGCCGGGTATCCGACGCCGAAAGGCGCGAAGATGCTCTGGGAGAGGTTGCGCCCATTCGTCTGGCGATACGCGGTGACGTCCAGCTTATCGAGGACCTTTGCGCCGCTCAGCACGCCTGTGCTGAACCCCGTGCTCCACTTGGTGAAGTGCTGTGCCGGGTAGGTGATTTCGATCTTGGTCTGATCGCCGCCAAGAAGCGCGGGGTTCACGTAACCGAAGCCCGCGTTCAGCGCGTCATAGCTCTCGGCGCGGACGAACGCGCCCGAGCCGCTCTTGTAGCGCCATCCCAGGTAGACCGAGGCGTTCTTGTCGCTCACGCCGGCGTTGTTCAGCGTCACCTTGTCCCTGAAGTTCACGTTGCCGTATCGGCCCGCCGGGGCATCGTAGTTGCCCGCATCGCGCTTGGCGCCGGTTGCGAGAACCACGAAGTTTCCGGCGCGTGCGCTCAGCGAGGCTTCGCCGCGCGTCAGCTCGCCCGCACTGCCATACCGGTAGCCGAGGGCGCCGCCCGCTTTGGGCGCATTCTTCGCGTAGCTAGGCACCTTGGTGATGATGTTCATCACACCGCCGATCGCGTCGGTGCCATAGAGCACCGACGCCGGGCCGCGCACCACTTCGATACGCTGGATCGTGGCGACGTCCACGATGCCGGGGATCTCGCCGAAGTCCTGCTGGCGGCGCGCGTTGTTGAGCCGCATGCCGTCTTGCAGCAGCAGGATGCGCTGCCCGCGCTGACCGCGGATTGACGGGCGCGCCTGGTTCGTGCCCGTACCGATGACGTCCACGCCCGGGAGCTCACGCAGAAGGTCGGCGGCGGTATTCGGTTGCCGCTCGCGCAGCACAGCCGAGTCGAGGACGCTGACGGGCGACGGCACCGCCTGCACATCAGTGGCCCGTCGCGTCGCGGTCACCGTCACCGCGCCAAGCGACGTCGCCTTGCGGGCGCTCGTTGAGTCGGCGCCGTTGGTGTTGTTAGGAGCGCGGACCATCGCCTGCTGCGCGCCGACGGCGGTGGTCACCAATACGAGAGCCGCGGCGGAGAGCGTCACGCAAGCGGCCTTGAGGGAGTTGAGAGGGAGCATGGCAGGGACGTTAGGGATTTCCCCTAAGCTCCACTATTGCCAGTTGTGCGTAAGAAATTACCCTACAATAATGCCGTGTTTTAGGCAGTACCTCGTGAGCCCTGCAACGGTATGAATGCCGAGCTTCTTCATCAGCGCCTGCCGGTGAGCTTCGACCGTGCGGGTGCTGATCCCCAGCTCCGCGCCAATCTCCTTGTTCGCACGTCCCTGCGCGATGAAGCGGAGCACTTCACGTTCACGCGGGGAGAGCACTTCCGTCCCGGGCGGCGTCGGTGGCTCCACGTCCTTGGCCGACTTACCTTCGCGTAGCGCTTGCGCCACGCGCTGGGCCACGAGCGCCGAGAAGTACGTGTCCCCGTCGAACACCGTCTTGATGGCGCGCCGTAACTCGCTCGGTGAAGAATCCTTGCGGCAGTAGCCATGCGCGCCGGCGCGGACGCTCTCAAGGATGTATTCCGCGTCGTCGTGGACACTCAGCATCAGCACGCGCGTCTGCGGGGCGCACTCGAGAATCTCGGGCACCGCGTGCAGCCCCGAACCCCCCGGCATCGAGATGTCGAGGACCAGCACGTCAGGCTGTAGTTCGCCGGCGAGCGTGATCGCCTCGGCGGCGGTGGCGCCTTCACCGATGATCGTGAAGTCGGGCGCTTCCTCGAGCACGTGCCGCAGCCCTTCGCGCACGATGACGTGGTCGTCCACGAGGACGAGGCGAATGGGTGTCGTCATGTGCTGGAATCTTCCGCTAACGGGACCTCGATGGCAATGGACACGCCGGCTCTGGGCGCGCTGACAAGCCGCACGTCGCCCCCCACACTAGAGATGCGTTCGCGCATGCCGGCGAGTCCCAGGTGACCCTGGGCCTCGAGTCGCTCGAGATGACTGGCGTCAAAGCCCGGCCCGATGTCCGAAACGATCAACCGCACACAGCGGTTGTCGGCGGCGGCGATCACGTGCACCGGTGCGTTCGCGGCATGCCGGCTGATGTTCGACAGGCTCTCCTGCAGCGCGCGGAAGAGCGCGACCTCCGCTTCGTCCCTGACGACCGGGAGGCTTGCCGGCGCCTCGAATGTCGTGGGCGCTTCGCGGTGCGACGCGAACTCGCCCACCAGGGAGCGCAACGCCGGCAGAAGGCCGAGGTCGTCGAGCAGGGAAGGGCGCAAGTCGTGTGTCACGTCGCGGATCTGCGTCAGTCCCGCGTCCACGAGCGAGACAGCACGGGTCACGCGCGCACGCAGCGTCTCGTCAACCCGTTCGCCGATGGCGCCCAGCTCCAGCTTGAGCGCGGCGAAGACCTGCGCGGTTTCGTCGTGCAACGCGAGCGACAGCCGCCGCCGCTCCTCCTCGTGCTGGCGCACCATCCGCCGCGAGAGGTGTTCGAGCTCCGCCGTCCGCAGGCGCAGGCCATCGGCCAGCTCGTGATTCACGAGCAGCAGGATCCCCGCGCAGGCGCCGAGGAGAAACAGGATGTCGAGATAGTAGCCCCACGGCGTCCAGACGCCGCGCGCGCGCAGAATCGGATAGTCGAGGTGGTGCAGTCCCCACAGCAGGAACGTCACCGCCAGCATGGAGGCGCCGCTGGACGGGTTCGCCAGCCGGTAGCGCAGGAAGATCACACCGGTTGCCAGCGTGGCGATGCTGAGGAACAGCACCGCCGGCGCCGCCGCGAGCAGGAAGTTGTCCATCTGGTAGATGGCGACATACGCCCAGAGTGGCGGGAAGGCCACCGCGAGCCAGTACACGTTCCGCCACTGCGCGCCGCGACTGAACCCGATGGCGGTCCACAGCAGGGCGAGCGCGGTTTCGCCCGTGAAAACCTGGTGCCAGAACAGCCAGTGCAGGTCCCGCTGGACCATGAAGGCGAGAATCGCAAACAAGCGCGCCAGGTACATCGACCATGCGATGCCGAACCAGGCAAAGTACGGGCGCTCGTACCGGACATAGAGCGAAAAGCACAGTCCGCCGGCGAGCGCTGTGATCGCCGCCTGCAGTATGGCGGCATCGAGTTCGAGCAGGTTGCTGGGATTCATCGTCCGGTTCCTGCCGGTGCGGCGTTCAGTACAGCCTCCAGCGCACGCGCGCTGCGCGCGTCGCCCATTCCCGATACCGGCACCACCCGCGCGCCAAGCACGCGCAGTGCCTCGGCGAACGTCTCGTGCATCGCCGCGCGGTCGCTCGCGGCGGGACGGTCACGCACGCCGTCCGCCACCCAGGGAAGGTCGGGCGCGCACAAGAGGTAGAGATCGCCCAGCTGGCCTGTGCACTCTTCCTCCACCCACGCCGGACACGACCCATAGTAAGCGCGCGCGTACACGACGGTACTCACGAGGTCGGTGTCGGCCACGAGCACCGGCGGGCCAGCCTCCGTGGCCTGCCGCAGCGCGTCGCGCGTCGTGGTCGCAATCGGTTCCACGTCGGCCGCGCTGAGCACGCCGCCGCGCGCCTCGGCGTAAGCGCGCGACACCTCGGGTATCCACGGTGCGCCGAGCCGTGCCGAGATGGCCCGGGCCAGCGTCGTCTTGCCCGTGCACTCCGGGCCAGTCACCACCACGCGCCACGTCATGCGGTGCGCACCGCCGGCGCCGCCAGCGCCTGTGCGCGCAGCGACTGCCGCCATCCGTTCCACCCTATTGCCGCGAGCAGCAGGAAGACGGCGTACTGCACCGCCGTGAGGGGCAGCCCGCGCTGGACGAACAGGGGGACGTACACCAGGTCGGCCGCGATCCAGATGAGCCAGTTCTCCAGCAGCTTGCGCGTCATCATCCACTGGGCAACAAGACTCGCCGTCGTGAGCAGCGCGTCGAAATACGGCACCGGCGAGTCGGTGTAGCGCGCCAACAGCGCGCCGAGGCCCACGCCCACCACGAGGAAGAGCGGCACGAGCACCAGCCAGTGCATCCGCGTCGCGCGCGAGACGAGCAGTCGCGAGTGCTGCGCGCCGCCGAACCGCCACTCATACCAGCCGTAGATGGACAGCACGAGGTAAACCAGCTGCAGCACGGCATCGGCGTAGAGCTTGGCCCGCCAGAACAGGAAGAAGAAGATCGCCACGTTGACGATCGCCGTGGGCCAACTGACGATATGCTCTCGCGCCGCGAGGTACACGCTCGTCAGGCCGAACGCCACGGCAATCAGCTCGACGGGATTCGTGGCCCGCAGGGCCTCCGCGACCGGCTGCGCGAGCGCGTTGGCGAGCACGATCACTTACGGCGTCACCCGCGGCGCGGTCAGGAAGTCCACGGCGAGGCCGGTCATCACCTGCACGCCGTACGGCAGCGCCGACTCGTCGGCGAAGAAGCGCGGACTGTGGTTGGTGGCCGCGTCCTCCACGCGCACGCTGTCGGGCGTCACGCCGAGAAAGACGAAGAGCGACGGCACGCGCTGGCCAAAGAACGCAAAGTCCTCCGACGGCGTCCACGCAATGTCGGCGAAGGCGCTCCGCGCGTAGCGCTCGAGCGTCGGCCGCATGCGCGCCGTGAGAGCGGGATCATTCACCAGCACCGGCGTCGTCGGCTCGATCCTGACGTCGGCGGTCGCCCCCCAGGCGGCGGCCACGCTGGTGACGGTCCGGCGGATGCGATCGTGGATCTCCTGCTGCATCGCGGCGTCGAACATGCGAATGGTGCCCGACATCACGACGCTGTCCGGGATGATGTTGCGCCGCACGCCGCCGTGCATCGATCCGATGGTCACAACCGCCGGCGCCTGTGCCAGGTTGGTCTGCCGCGACACGATCGCCTGCAACGCGTTGACCACCTGCGCGGTGATCACGATCGGGTCGATTCCGCCCCACGGCACGGCGCCGTGCGTCTGGCGGCCGCGAATGACGATGTCCAGCTGGTCGCTGCTCGCCATCGCGCCACCCGCCTTGTAGCCGATCTCGCCGGCCCGCCCCGGACGCACGTGCAGGCCAAAGACGGCCTCGACCTTGGGGCTGTCAATGGCACCCTGTTCGATCATCACGGTCGCCCCGCCGCGCTCGCCCACCGGCGGTCCCTCTTCGGCCGGCTGGAACAGGAACGTCACCGTGCCCGGGAGCTGGGCCCGCATGCCCGCGAGCACCGTGGCGGTGCCGAGCAGGATCGCGACGTGGTTGTCGTGACCGCAGGCGTGCATCACCCCCACCTGCTGGCCGTTGTACTCGGTGCGTACGCGCGAGCGGAAGGGCAGGTCCACCTGCTCAGTCACCGGCAGGGCGTCCATGTCGGCCCGCAGCGCGACGGCGCGACCTGGCTTGCCCCCCCGCAGCACCCCCACCACGCCGGTGGTGGCCACCCCGGTGCGTACCTCCATGCCGAGTGCACGCAAGTGCGCCGCGACGATGGCCGCCGTACGCGTCTCGCGGTTGCCGAGCTCCGGATGTTCATGTAGATCCCGCCGCCAGGCCACCACCTGTGGCATCACGGATTGGGTCCGCTTTCGTATCTCCGCCTCGAAGGTCGAGGGGGTCTGGGCGGCGAGCATCGGGGCTGCGGTGGCCGCAGCCAGCAGGGCGAGCAGAAGGCGTGGGTTCATGATCTTATGAAAGTGGGGAATCTCGGAGGCTAATGGCAGGTGTCGGCCGGCGACAGTCTGGGCAAGCGCCCGCCAGCCCAATGCCATCCGCCGTCCGCCGTCTGCCATCTGCCATCTCTGTCCCCACCAAGCGAAATTCGCTACATTACAAAGTTCCCCCGCGGCCGGGGCCGGTGTCACCGAGGCCGCAAAACGAAAACCCGGATTTATGGCGAAGGAAGAAGCGATCGAACTCGAGGGCACCGTCTCCGAAGTGCTTCCCAGTGCAACGTTCCGCGTGCTCCTCACCAACGGACACGACGTGCTGGCCACGATGGCCGGGAAGATGCGGAGGCATCGCATCCGTGTGCTCGCGGGCGACCGCGTCTCGGTGGAGGTCTCGCCATACGATTTGAGTCGCGGCCGGATCACCTTCCGGCACAAGACCTGACCGGCGATCCCGGGTGAATGAAGAGCGGCGGAGACCTTCGATGGCCTCCGCCGCTTCTGTTCGTGCCGGTGTGACGCCCCGCTTAGTGCTCCGCGGCTGCCGCTGCTGGCGCGTCCGGTTGGAGATAGGTCGCCTTGTGAATCCGGTACGCCACCGTGTTCGCCACGATGGCCAGGATGATGATGAGGGCGGCCACGCCCCATCCCTGCGACGACGGCGACACGTTCTGCTGGCTGGACATTCAATAGGCTCCCGTTCAGTGGGCGAATTCTAGCGGCCCTGCCGGGTCCGGCGCAACGCACCGATAGTGGCGCGTGGCGCCGAGGGCGCCTAGTACTACAGTTGCAGCTCATTGAAGACGGGCGCGGTAGTGTCCACGGCGGGCGCTGGCTTGGTGGGCACGTCGCCACCGGGAGGTGGCGATGATGTGCGCGGGATCGGGGGGAATCTGGTGAAAGACGAGGTGCGTGAAGAGGTGCCGAATCTCCGGCACGCTCAACGCGACGACTTGGGTCCCTGGCGGGGCCCCCTTTTTCGCGGCCTCTGCCGCGCGCGCATCGCCGCGAGAAACGCATGGGCGTAGAGCGTCAGGGTCATGAACCGGTACCACGCGTCATAGGTCCGCACCTCGTACTCGTCGAGCCCGACCTCTTGTTTGCTCTCTTCAAAGCTCTGCTTGATGGCCCAGCGCTGCCCGGCGATCGGCACGACGGCGTCCCGCCGAATCGGGCGGAGCGCGAACACGAGGTAGTAGGCCCGCTCGCCCGACGTGGGATGCCGCCGGATCAGCAGGGCGTGGTGCCCCGAGGTCTGCTCCTCCCGCGCGAGGGGGAGCAGGGCCCAGTCATACCACCGCGGGCCTTTGCTGCCCGCGCCCGCACTGTGTCGCTGCCACGCGGCGCGCGGAAGCGCGTCGGCCAGGGTGGCCACGCGGTGGCGCCCCGGTGTGTCGGGGTCGGCCAATCGCACCGCGGTCGTGCACCGCACGGCCAGCACGTACGGTTGCCGCTCGTGTTCAAGCCACTGCCGGAGCGCCCGATGATTGCCGTAGACCTCATCGCCCAGCACCCACCGGGGGCGCAGGCCCCCGGCGAGGGCGCGCTGCAGCATCGTCTGCGCCAACTGCGGTTTCGTCCGGAAGCCCACCGTCGTCGGGATCTTCGCTTGGGCACTGGCTTCTATCCGGAGTACTATTAATTGAGGCTCTTCGTTGGACTGCGCCGGCTCGATGCACACTCGCGTGTATCGGGCCGGCGACGCGTGGCGGTTCCTTTCACACAGAATCGGCTCCTCGTCCGCGTGGGGTTCGTCCACCTCCGTCCGTGCGAGGTGAATGAGATGGAGGTTCACCCTATGATGCTGCGTCGATGTCGTGGGCTCGTCCCTGCCGCTGCGCTCGCTGTTCTGGCGGCCTGTCATGCGGCGGTCGCGCCGGTGGACAAGCCGTCCGTGCGCGTTACGGTACTGGAGGCGCAGCCGGTCACCGTTGTTCACGGAAGGGCACTTGCCGTTCGGGCGCGGCTGGAAAACACGGGAGCAGTGCCGTTTACATTCGGACGTGGCATCGTGCTGTACTTTCTGGATCCGAGGCTGGGCTGGCAAAATGTGACTCTAGAAGCGTGCGATGCGGCCGGATGCCCTGCGTTCCTGCCCCTGACGCCGAGCCAAACGTATGAAGAGTCCCGCGAGTTCCTCGGTCAGGGGACCTATCCCTACGTGTGGCCCGTCGGTGGGTTGGCCGGTACCTATCGTGTGGCGTTCCTCTTCAAGATCGGTAAGGAGGAATTCGCCTCCAGGGCGTTCTCCGACCCGTTTGTGGTTGTGGATACCGCAGGCCGGTAGCCGGTGTGGCGTGAAGTCCTGCGGTCGGCGATCACACCGAGTGATGCGGCCGGCAGGCTGTTGCGGAATCCCTGGCGCTTGTCGGGTGCTCGCGGATTCGCGCCAGGCCGGAAGCGCCGCGCGTTCCGAAGCCGAGATGCCTTGTGACTTCTCACGAGCTTGATCCACCCCGCCGAGACTGCCGTGCATGCTACGAGGGCGTGATCGGGTTGGGGCTACCTCGGGCGTTGTGAGCGGCCGGGGATCTACGGAGGGTGCGGGGCCTGCAGGAGCCCGGCCATCGTCGCCTGCGAAAGCTCGGCCCTTCCCGCACCACGTGATGGCCGTTGTTGGCTAGCCGGTCCAGCGCACTTCGCCACCTGCCGGTGGCGTCGCGCCCGCAAGCCAGCGTCCGCCACGCACGCTACCGCGCCCGTCGGGAATGAGCCGCAACTGTAACTAGCCCTTGCCGCGCATCCGCCGCAGGTCGCGCCGGTCCTTCTTCGAATCGGTCCACGACGCTTGCGGATTGAACGCGCTCGCCAACTTGAGTTGCTCGGCCAGGCGCTTGCGCGCCGCCAGCGACGCCTCGGTCTCCTCGTACATGAGTTGCGCCTGCTTGGCGGGGCCGCGCCGCAAGGCGAGCTCCCGAACGTGGATCACGTGCTCATACGGCCCAAACCTCAGGCGCAGCTCGTCGCCCACGCGTACCACGTGCGCGGGCTTGGGCCGCGCGCCGTGGTACAGTACCTTGCCGCCCGTGATTGCCTCGACGGCGATCGCCCGCGTCTTGTAGAAGCGCGCGGCCCAGAGCCACTTGTCGAGGCGGACGGGGCCGCCACGCTCGTCGCTGTTCTCGTGCGGGTGCTTCTGCGGGTGCTTGTTCGCCATATTCCAATGTTACGCGGCAGGCACAGATAGGCCAGCACGTCACCCGACACGTGGACGGCGTCGCGCACGTCGCGTCGTGCGGAGTGAGACCGATGGCCCCGGCGTTGTCGTCGCCGATGTCCGCGGTATGGAACCGGTGCCCAATTGATGCGGCGCAGGTATGCTCCAGCACGATCAGCAGACTGGCGAACGCCATGCGGCTTGCCCCACGAACGAGGAGCGTAGTGAATGGTCTGGATTTGGGTCGGATTCATCGGTTTTGTGCTACTGATGCTGGCGCTGGACTTGGGGGTCTTCCATCGGAAAGCCCATGTCGTGACGGTGAAAGAAGCCCTCACGTGGTCCGCCGTGTGGGCCACGCTGGGGCTGACCTTCTCCGTGTTCGTGTACTACGGGTACGAGAACCACTGGCTGGGCCTGGGGAGTTCGATCGATCCCGTCGACGGGGTGATCAACGATGGCACGGCGGCGACGGTCAAGTACCTGACGGGTTACGTCGTTGAGAAGTCGCTGAGCGTGGATAACATCTTCGTGATCGCGATGATCTTCGGCTTCTTCAGGGTGCCGCCGATCTACCAGCATCGAGTGCTATTCTGGGGCATCCTGGGCGCGCTGGTGATGCGCGGCGCCATGATCGCGCTGGGCGCCAGGCTGATCGCCGAGTTCCACTGGGTGCTCTACGTCTTCGGTGCTTTTCTGATCATCACCGGAATCAAGATGCTGGCCCTGAAGCCCGATCACTCGGGCTTCAAAGAGAACATCCTCATTCGGCTCACACGGCGGTTCCTGCCGGTCACCACACGGTTCCACGGGCAGCACTTCGTCGTGCGCGCAGGGGCGCCGTCTTCATGCGAGAGCGAGAGTCCCGGTACTGCCGCCATCCCGGACGAGGCCGTGAACCTGGCGAGGGCCGGCACGTTGATGCTCACCCCCTTGGCCTTGGCCCTGATCGTGGTCGAGTTCACGGATGTGATCTTCGCGGTCGACTCCATCCCGGCGATCTTCGCCATTACCGCCGATCCATTCCTCGTCTTCTCGAGTAACGTCTTTGCAATCCTCGGCCTCCGGTCGCTCTTTTTCGCGCTGGGGGGCATGCTCGACAAGTTCCGATACCTCAAGGTGTCGCTCGCGTTGGTGCTGATGCTCGTCGGAGTGAAAATGCTGACAGCAGAGTGGCTCAAGGGGATGCTCGGGAGCAGCTTCAACTTCTACGTGCTGGGATTGGTGCTCGTGATCCTTGGTGCCGGTGTCGCAGCGTCCTGGATTGCCGAGCGCCGCGATGACGTCCGCCGTACAAGGCGATGAGGCGGCCGCTCGCCTGCGGCTCCCGCAGCGTATCGCCGAGCGAGCTGCTCGAAACCCGAGGTGCGCGCCGCTGGCTGGCTGTAGGCGCGATCTTCGCATTCGCCGCGTGCGCGGGCGAGGATCCCCGCGTGGTCCGCGCTGAGAAGGCGCGGCGCGAGGTCGAGGCCGTGGCCCAGCAGGCGCGCACCGCGCGGCTTGCTCCCTCCACCGGACGATGGGACGAGGCGCAGCTCACGCAGCGCCTCGTCAACGCAGGTCTCGCTCCCCGTGCCGATGACTCGCTGCCGTCACACCCGAAACTCGCGGTGGCGCCGGTCGGCCTCCGCGTCGGCAAGGCGCACCTGCTGGCCTGGTTCTTTGCCGACAGCACGGCCCGGCTGATGGTCAGCACCACCATTGACACACTGACAGCCATCCCGAAAGGGCAGCCGAACCCGTGGGCAGAGCCGCCGATGTTCGTCGTGCACAACAACCTCATCGCCGTGCTGGTCGGGGGGACCGACCGGCAACGCGAGCGCGTCCGGCTGGCCATCGAGGCGGGGCTGGCTCCGCCGCAGCGCTAGCGCTGCCTCCCGCCCCGAAACTGAGCCCCGCTCGGCTACGTATGCGGGGGCACGGTCCCGTCGGCGATGGATGGCGCGTTACCCCGGCGGTTCACCAGATTTCTCCATGGCCACCGGCCACCGACGGCCGGTCCAGTCACTCGCGAGGTCCGACATGAATATTCGCCGTACGCTGTCCGCGCTTGCCGTGGCCAGCTTGGTTCCCGCCCTCGCCTCCGCGCAGACGCTGCCGGACGGCAAGGAACTGCTCGCCAAGCACGTCGCCGCAATCGGCGGTCGCGAGGCGATGGACAAGCACACCTCGTTGCACATGTCCGGCACGTTCTCGATGGCCGCCATGGGCATTGAAGGGCCCGTGCACATGTATCGCGCCAAGCCCGCGCTCTTCCTGCAGCAGATCACGCTCGGATCGTTCGGCGAGATGACCACCGGCTTCGATGGCACCACGGCCTGGCAGGTCAATCCGATGGCTGGCGCTTCCGTCATGGCGGGCGAGCAGGCCGCGCAGATGAAGCAACAGGCCGACTTCTTCTCCGACTTCCCGGAACTGGCCAAGTACTCGGCCATCGAGACCGTCGCCGCCGAGGACTTCGAAGGGCGCAAGTGCTACAAGGTGAGAATGGTGCGGACCGACGGCAGCGGCGAAGCGATGCAGTTCTTCGACGCCGAGACCGGGCTCGCCGCCGGCATGGTTCGCTCGATGGAAAATCCGCAGATGGGCAAGATTGAGATCACCGTGGTGATGTCGGACTACAAGGACCAGGGCGGCGTGAAGATGCCGTCGAGAATCACCCAGAGGACGCCGCAGGGCGACGTGGTGCTGACTTTCTCCTCGTACGAATGGGATAAGGTGGACGCGAAGCTGTTCGATCTGCCGGACATCGTGAAAGGCATGGTCAAGCCGTAACGGATCGGGACAACGAAGGGGCAGGGACGGGGTCGCTGGCGCTGCGCCGGCGACCCCGTCCGTTCGGGTACCTCAGCTTGCGGCGGTCGGCGGGCGGGGCGAGGTTGAGCGCGTCCTCAGCCCAACGGTCACCGCATGTACTCGTCCCGTGCTTTCTTCACCGCCGTGCTGGCCTTGGCGCTGGTGCCAACGTTCCTTGCCGCGCAGCAGGCGCCGGCCGCCCCCACGACGATTACCGCGCGCACCGCCGGCCTCGAACGGCGCGACGGCTTCATTCCCGTCTACCTGAACGACCGCACCGGCGCCGTCTGGCTCGAACTGCCGCGCGATTCCATGCGTGCGCTGCTGATGACCACGCTGGCCACGGGATTGGGATCGAACGCGTTGGGACTCGACCGCGGTTCCGGTGGCGGCGTACGCGTGGCGCGGTTCGACAAATCGGGCGAGCGCGTGCTCGTCACGTTCGAGAACACGCAGTACCGCTCCAGCGGCGACGCCGACCACCAGCGCACGGTCGCCGAGGGGTTCGCGAGCAGCACGGTGGCTGCCTTGCCGCTGCTGGCCGAGGAGGGCGGGCGCCTGCTGGTGGACGCCACCGACTTCGTGTTGCGCGACTGGAACGACATTGCCGGCGCCTTGGCGCGCAATCGGCAGGGAACCTACGCGGTCGCGAGCGACCGGTCGCGCGTCTTCAAGCCATACACCAAGGGCTTTCCGGACAACACCGAGATCGACATTGCGCTCACGCTTGCGGCAACGGGCGACGCCGGGGGTGCACTCCGGCGCTTCGTTCCCGACGCACGCGCCCTCGACTTCCGCCAGCACATCACGCTGCTGCGCCTTCCCGACGGCGCGTTCCGCCCGCGTGCGGCGGATCCTCGCGTCGGTTTCTTCGGCGTGACGTTCAAGGACTACGCGGCGCCCATGCAGGCACAGCTCGAGCAGACATGGGCCGCTCGACACCGTCTGGAGCGCGTCAACGCCAACGACCCAAAGAGCCCCATCAAGAAGCCGATCGTCTTCTACGTTGACCGCGGCATTCCCGAACCGCTGCGCACGGCCACGATGCAGGGCGTCGCGTTCTGGACGGAAGCGTTCGGCCGGGCCGGACTGAAGGGTGGTTTTCGCGTTGAACTGCTTCCCGACGGCGTGGACCCGATGGACGCACGCTACAACGTGGTGCAGTGGGTCAACCGCAACGAGCGTGGCTGGTCGGTGGGCGGCGCGCTCACCGATCCGCGCACGGGCGAGATGCTCAAGGGAATGGCGCGGATGGACTCGCACCGCAACCGCACCGACTACAACATCTACGCCGCCTTCCTCGGCGCCAACGCGGCCGCCGCCGACACCGCCTTCGTGCTGGCCCGCGTGCGGCAAGTGAGCGCGCACGAGGTGGGGCACACACTCGGCCTCGGCCACAACTACATCGCCAGCACGTACGACCGCGGTTCGGTGATGGACTATCCGGCGCCGCGCATCCGCGTCGCCAACGGCACAATCGACATCAGCGCGGCCTATGGGAGCGGACCGGGCGCATACGACGTGTGGGCGATTCGCTGGGGCTACGGCGTCTTCCCGGCGGCGAGCGAGCGCGACTCGCTCAAGGCGATCGTCGCGGACGGGCTCAAGAGAGGATACCTGTATCTCAGCGACGGCGACGCGCGTCCCGAGGGGGCCGCCGATCCGCGCACGAACCTCTGGGACGACGCCGCGAGCGCCGGCGAGTTCCTGCGACATCAGATGGACGCGCGCCGCCTCGCGCTGCAGAACTTCGGGTTGCGCAACATCCGCGACGGCGAGCGGCTGGCCCTGCTGCAGGACCGCTTCCCGCTCTTGTACTTCTTTCACCGCTTCGCGCTCACCGGCGTCGCAAAGACGCTGGGTGGGCTCGAGTACGCGAATCCGCTCAAGGGCGACGGTCAACAGGCCACGCGCATCATCAGCGCCACACGGCAGCGCGACGCCATGCGGCAACTGCTCGGCGCGCTGGATCCACAGGAACTCGCGATCCCAGACACGGTGCTCACGCTCTTCGCCCCGCGTCTCGATGCCGGGAGCAACGTCGAGCTGATCGGCCAGCGAACGTCGCCGGCGTTCGACGAACTGGGCGCGGCACGCACGCTCGCCCAGATGATCGTGGACGGCGTGCTGCAGCGCGAGCGCGCTGCGCGGATGGTGCAGTACGCCGCGCGTGGGGCGGACGGCTATTCGCTGCAGGAGGCCATCCGCGCGCTCGTGAAGGGGACGTGGGACGCTGCCGTGCCGGCGAGCGGCAAGCTGGCGGCGATCCAGCGGGTCGTGCAGCGCGCCGTCGCCGATCGACTCGTGGTGCTCGCGGCGGACAAGGACGCCTCGCCCGACGTGCGGGCGATCGTCGAGTACGAGGTCAACGCGCTGCTCGCGGCGGCAGACAGTCGCGCCGGCGCGGACGCGCCTGACGCGGCCCGCGCCCACTGGCGCGCCATCGGCTTGATGATCAAGCGCTTCCAGGAGACGGGCGAGGTGCCCGTGCTGACCCCGGCCCTGCTCGCACCGCCGGGCGATCCGTTCGGCGACGATTGGCCCTCGGTGGCGTGGCCGTGAAACCGGCGAACCGTCAGGCGGGTAGGAATGGTGGCGAGGTGCCCGTCGTGCGCCCCGCGCACCTTCATCCCACCACGATCTCCCGGTCGCGCAGGAGCGCTGTCATGAAACCCCTTGTTGCCCTTTCACTCATCGCTGCCACCGCGGCGCCGCTCGCCGCGCAGTACGCCAACGGCGAGGGCAAGTCGTTGCCTCGGTCGCTCGCCCTCGGCGGCTCGTTGCATTACGGCTCGCCGCAAGGCGAGTTCGCCAGCAACATCAACGCCGCATTCGGCGTCAACGGATTCGTCGGCTGGCAGCTGGGCAGCTCGCCGTTCGTCGTCCGCGCCGATCTCGGGTACGACCTCTACGGCTCGCGGACCCGCACCGTCCCGCTGGGCAGCGGACCGCTGGGGCTAATTCGCGTGAACGTCAACACGACCAACAACATCATCACGGGCGGCATCGGCCTGCAGGCCGGCGTTCCCGGCCGCGGCGTGAGTCCGTATGCCGGCGCGTCGATTGGCTTCGCGTCCTTCGTCACCGGGTCAAGCGTCTCGGGTTCGGATCATGGCTCGGGCGAGTCGTTCGCCTCCTCCACGAACTACAGCGACGGCACCTTCGCCAAGACGCTGTACGGCGGGTTCTACATCCCGGTGGGTTCCAATGGCGGCGCCATCGACCTCGGCCTGCGCTACCACTTCAATGGCGAGGCGCGCTACCTGACCGCTCGCGACATCTCGTTCAACCAGAACAACGACCCGGTGCTGTCGCCGAGGTTCTCGCGCGCCGACCTGCTTACCATCCAGGTCGGGTACTCGTTCAAGCGGCGGTAGCGCCGCTGCCTCACGCCGCCGCTGATGCCCTCGCAGAGCAGTGCGCCGTAATTGCCCCGCATCGTGGTGACGAGTTCCGGCGACAGTATCAGTCGTCGCCCCGGTTTCGCCGGTCGCGCTTCTTCTCGCCCGAGCGTTTCTTCGCGGTGAGCCGGCGCTCCACCGAGGCGCGCGTCGGCCGCGTCTTCTTGCGCGTGCGGGGCACCACGAGTGCACGCCGCACCAGCGCGGCAAGCCGCTGCTCCGCCAGGTCACGGTTCTGCCGCTGGCTCCGCGTGTCGCTCGCGACCACGCGGAGCGTACCGTCGGCGTCGAGACGCGACGCCAGCGCCTGAAGCACCCGCCCCTTCAGGGCGTCACTGAGCGCCGCGCTGGCGGTCACGCTCCACGTCACCTCCACACGCGTGGACGACGTGTTCACGTGCTGCCCTCCCGGCCCACCGGCGCGCGTCGCGCGCATACCAAGTTCGGCGCGCGGGATGGCAACGCCGGGGCTGACTACTAGCAGCGGGTCGTCAGGTGCCATGGTGGCGGATCGCGGGACGAGAATGGCAAGCGAGAAGGACCGAATATCGTCAATCTAAGGGTGGCACGGTCCTTCGTGTCCTTGCATAATGCGTCAGGATAGCCGATCCTGATGTTCTTGCATCCTGCAAGAGTCCCAGCGCGGAGGCGAATGCGAGCTCATTTCTTTGAGAAGGCCGACGACCAGGCCTACGGGCTGCTCGAGCCCCGTCGCGTGGTGCGCTGGCTCTACCTCGCGCGGCTCACGGTGGCCACCTCTATCTACGTGGCGGCCATCCGGGTCTGGCAGATCACCGATCCGGAGAACACGCTGGTCGCGTCGCTGACGTTCGCGCTCGCGATGATCGTCACCGTTCCCTCGGCCATCTGGACCGAGGTGCAGCGCAAGGCGCCGACGATCGCCTTCTTGTACGGGCAGTTCATCTTCGACCTGCTCGTCGTCACGTCGGTGGTGCACGTCACGGGGGGTGCCGCCTCGGGCTTCGCGGCGTTGTACATCCTGGTCAACGCGGCCGCCGCGCTTCAGCTGCCGACCCGCGGTGCCCTACTCGTGGCCGGGCTTGGCAGCATGTTTTATGTCGCCGACATCATCGTAGTCGGCGCCGGGCCGTTCTCGCTTGAACCCGTGTTGCAGTTGCTGGTCTTCATCGGTGTGGCGTTCGGCACCAGCTCCATTGCCGCGCGGCTGCGCGAGCGCGGCCGGGGGACGGAGCGGCTGGAGGCCGAGCTGGCCAGCGCGCGGCTGCGCGCAGCCGACATCCTCGCCAACATCCGCAGCGGAATCATCACCGTGGACGAGTTTGGGGCGCTGCAGTACGCAAATCCAATGGCCGGTGAACTGCTGGGCCATTCGCTCGCGACGGCCATTGGCCGCCCCATGCTCGAAGAGCTGCGTCGCGTCGCGCCGGTGGTCGGGAATGCGCTCGACCAGGCGCTGCGCGACCAGCAGCTGCTCAGCCGCGCCGAGGGATACCTCACGCGAGGGGCCACCAGCTTTCCGGTGGGTGTGACCACGACGTCGGATGCGGGGGATGGGCGCCATGTGCCGCGCACGGCCACGGCCATCTTCCAGGACATCAGCGACCAGAAGCGGCTGGAACTGCTCAACCTTCGCGCGCAGCGGCTCGAAGCGGTCGCCGAGCTGTCGGCGTCGCTGGCCCACGAGATTCGTAATCCGCTCGCCTCCATTCAAAGTGCCGTCGAGCAGATGTCGCGCCGGCCGGCCGCCACCGATGATGAGCGCACGCTGGGCAATCTCATTGTGCGCGAGTCGGAGCGGTTGTCGCGGGTGCTCACCGAGTTCCTCGACTTCGCGCGCGTACGCATGACGCGCATGGACTCCGTAGATCTCGGACAGATCGTGCGTGGCGCCGCTGCGCTCGCGATCGCCCATCCGAACCAGGCGGAAAACGTCCACCTCGACGTACACGTGGGCGCCGAGCCGCTGCCATTCATCGGCGACGAGGACCTGCTGCATCGCGCCGTCTTCAACCTCGTGCTCAACGCGCTGCAAGCGGCTCCCGCAGGCAGCACGGTGCGCGTGGCCGTCCGCGCCGTGACCCGCGCGCAGATTCCGTCCGGCGTGGCGTTCAACGCGGGTGCATTTGAGATCGTCGTTGCCGACGAAGGCCCGGGCATTCACCCCGACATCGCCGAGCGGCTGTTCCAGCCGTTCAGCACCACCAAGCCGGGCGGCACCGGCCTCGGCCTCGCGGTGACGCATCGCGCCATCGAGGCCCACCGTGGCTACGTGCTCGTTGATACCGACGGCGCGGGCACGCGGTTCACCGTGCTGCTCCCGCGCCCCCCCCGCACGACCGGAGATCCCGCGTGACCGACCATGTCCGACCGACTGTCCTCGTCGTCGACGACGAGACAGGCATTCTGGAGACGCTCGAGATCCTGCTGCGGAACGAGGGCTTCGCGCCGCAGGTGGCGCACGGCGGACGCGCCGGCCTCGAGGCACTCGAGGGCGGCTCGCACGACATCGTCCTGACCGACGTGCGCATGCCGCAGGTGACGGGCGTCGAGATTCTCGCCGCGGCGCGCCGCAAGGACGCCGATGTCCCCGTCATCCTCATGACGGCGCAGGCAACCCTGCAGACGGCGGTGCAGGCCGTCAACGAGGGCGCGTTCTACTACATCCAGAAGCCGTTCCGCAACGACGAGCTGGTGGCGATCCTGCGCCGGGCCGCCGAGCACCGCAACCTGCGCGTCGAGAACACGACGCTCAAGAAGGAGATCCGCCGGCGCGACCGCGCCACCGAGGGGGCGCCGATCGGTGGCAGCAAGAAGTGGCTCGAAGTCATGCGGATGGCCGAGGCGGTGGCCGCCACGGAATCGACGGTGCTGATCACCGGCGAGTCCGGCACGGGCAAGGAGGTGCTAGCCCGCTACCTGCACAACCTGTCGACTCGCGCCGACGGGCCGTTTCTCTCGATCAACTGCGGCGCCCTTCCCGAGGGGCTGCTCGAGAGCGAGCTCTTTGGACACGTGAAGGGGTCGTTCACGGGCGCGGTCAAGGACAAGTCGGGGCTCTTTACCGCGGCCGCGGCGGGCACGTTCTTTCTCGACGAGATCGGCGAGACCACGCAGGCAACGCAGGTGAAGCTCCTGCGCGTGCTGCAGCAGCGTGAGGTCATCCCGGTGGGCGCCACCGACGCGGTGCCCATTGACGTGCGGATCATCGCGGCCACCAACCGCGAGCTTGAGGAGGAGATCAAGCGCGGCGCGTTCCGGCGCGATCTGTTCTACCGGCTGAACGTCATCGCCATTCACCTGCCGCCGCTGCGTGAGCGCCGCGACGACATTCCGCTCCTTGCCGCAGCGTTCCTGCAGGGCGCGGCGGTGCAACGCGGCGAACCGGCCAAGCGTCTCAGCGAGGATGCGCTGGAGATGCTGAGTGAGTACGGATGGCCGGGTAACGTGCGCGAGCTGGAGAACGCGCTCGAGCGGGCGGTGATCCTCTGCGCGGGGCCGGTGATCGGCGTGACCGCCCTGCCCGAGCGGCTGGCGGAGCGTCGACCGGAGCCGCTCGTGGCGGAGCGGCCCACGCCGAACCCGACGCTCGACACGATCGAACGCGCCTACATCCTGTGGGTGCTGCAGAGCGAACAGGGGAACAAGACGCGGGCCGCCGAGGCGCTTGGCATTGATCCGTCCACGCTGCACCGCAAGCTCGCCCGATACGGAGTGGACGCGTGACGGCACCAGCGGTGCGCCCCGGTGCGCCGCGCCCGCCTTGGCTCGCTGCCGCGCTCGCGGCGGTGATCGTGCTCGCCTGCGCCCTCGCGAGCGTGACGCCGCATCCCATTGGCGTCTTCTGGGACGATGGCGTCTACCTGCTGTCGGCCAAGGCGCTCGCTGCGGGCGACGGCTATCGCTACATGTACCTGCCGGGAACGCCGCCGGCGATCCACTATCCGCCGGCCTTCCCCCTGCTGCTCGCGGCGCTGCTCAAGGTTACGCCGGCCTTTCCCGAGAACGTGGCCATCCTGAAGATGCTGAACCCGCTCTGCCTCGCCATCGGCGTGTACGGTGCGGCGCGGCTGGCAGCGAAGCATCTCGGTCTGGCGCATGTCCCCGCTGCGCTCGCCGTTGCGGTGTGCGCGCTGACGGCGCCGGTGCTCGTGCTCACCAACGTGCTGTTGTCGGAGTCGCTGTTCTTTGCCATGCTCGTCGGGGCGCTCTGGCTCGTGGAGCAGGCGCTCAGCCGCGGCGGCGTGCGCACGGCGGCGGTCGCCGGCATCGCCATTGCCGCGCTCGCGCTCGTTCGGACGGTCGGTGCTGTGCTGCTCCCTGCCGCCATCGCCGTGCTGGTGCTACGTCGTCGCCGCCGCGAGGCCGCTGTGATGGCGGCGTGCGCCATCATCGCGCTCGCGCCGTGGCAGGTCTGGGTCTGGCAGGCATCGCGCGAGTTCCCTGACGAACTGCGCGGCAGCTACGGCCCGTACCTCGAGTGGGTGATCGGGGGCTATCGGCACGAGCCGGCGCTTGCGTGGGAGGTGTTTGTGCGGAACGTCACGGATCTCTGGCGCACCTTCGGCCTCATCTTTGCGCCGCGCATCCCGCGCGTGTTGCAGTGGGGCGTCGCCGCCGTGGTCGTTGCCACCCTGGGCGTCGGGCTGGCCTCGCTTGCACGGCGGGCGAGCGCGCTCGCCGTGTTCCTTGCGTTGTACGGCGCCGTCGTCCTGCTATGGCCGTACAATCCGGAACGCTTCGTCTGGGCCGTCTGGCCGCTGGCGGGGATTGTCCTGCTTGCCGGTGCGCGCAGCGTCGGTGACTGGAGCGTCGGCCGCTGGCCACATGCGCGGCGCGCCGCGGTCGCTGCGGTCGCGCTGTTGCTGGCCGGGCATGCCGCGTATGCCGCGCGCGGACTCGCCGGGGAGTGGGCTGGCGCTCCGCAGCGTTCCATGACGCAGCGGCTCTGGCCCCTGGTGGAGTGGACCGTCACCCATGCAGGGACCGACGACGTGGTGGCCAGTGATGCCCACGTGATGATCGCGCTCTACACGGGGCGCACCACGATGCCCGTCTCGATGCTCACCCCCGCCGAGCACGTGCGCGACAAGCCGCTGCCGCAGTATGCTCGCGAGCTTGGCACGCTCGCCGCGCGCTACCGCCCGCAGCTGCTCGTGTTGTCGCGCGGCACACCGGAGCTCGACGCGGTGCCGTTGTGGGCGCTGACACCCGGCGCGCCGGCGGTGCTAGCGCTGCCGGCGGTTCCCGGCGGCGGATCGGCGTTCGCCCTGCGGGAGCGCCGATGATGGGCGGCGATGGCGCACTGAACCGCCGCACGGCGATGGCCACCGCGGCCATTGCCATGCTGCTCGGTCTCTTTGCCATGAACGACGTGCCGATCGGCGTCTTCCAGGACGATGGTCACTACGCCATTCTCGCGCGCGCCCTCGCCTTCGGCGACGGGTATCGCTACACGAACCTCCCGGGCGCGCCAGCGGCCACGCACTTCCCGCCCGGCTATCCGCTCCTGCTCGCCGCGCTCTGGCGCGTGGCGCCGCTTTTCCCGGCGAATGTCGCGCTGCTCAAGCTGGTTAACGTCGCCTTCCTTCCAGTCGCCGCCCTTGCCGTGCGTGAACTCGCGCGCCGCGCTGGAGGCTTGTCCCCTCTCGTGTCGTCGGCAGTCGCCGTGGCCAGCTTCGCCGCGGTGCCGATGCTGTTCCTCAGTGGATTGCTCTTCTCCGAGACGGCGTTCGTCGCCGCGCTCTGTGGCGTGCTGCTCATGGCCGACCGGTTCGTCGCGAGCGACGATACATCGGCACGCCGTGCCGCTGTTCTGCTGGGCCTCGCCATCGGCGCGCTCGCGATGCTGCGCACCGTCGGTGTCACACTGTTGCCGGCGGTACTGGCGGTCCTGCTCTGGCGCCGCCGTCGCAGGGATGCCGCGCTCGTTCTGGCCGGCGCGATGGTCTTTCTTCTGCCGTGGCAGCTGTGGACGTCGGTCCACGCGCGGGCGGTTCCGGCGGCAGTGGCCGGCGCCTACGGCGCCTACGGTCCATGGCTCGCCGACGCCTGGCGCGCCGGCGGACTCGACTTCGCGTTCGCCGTGCTGGTCGAGAACCTGCGCGGCATGCGGCTGCCGCTCATGCTCTTCGGGCTGCACGACGCCCCCGCCCTGGTACAGGGCGCGGCGGCTGCCGCTCTGCTCGGCCTTGCTGGAGCGGGCGCCTGGCGTCTCTGGCCAAGGGCGCCGATGACGGTTCTTGTCTTCGTGCCGTACGGTGCGCTGCTGCTGCTGTGGCCGTTCCCGCCCGACCGCTTCCTGTGGCCGCTCTGGCCGGTGTCACTCGTCCTCCTCGTCGTGGGCGCCATGCACCTCGGCGAGCTAGCCGCGCAACCGGCCGCGCACACAGGCGTGCATGGGGGCGTGCAAACGGGCGTGCGTTTCACCGCGCGCGGTCTCGCGGTACGAGTTGTCACGGTGCGCGTCGCGGCCGTGCTGCTCGCGGCAAGTTTCCTCACGTGGCACGCGCGCACCTGGTCAGGCCGCAGCTGGGAAACTGGCGAACGGACCAACGCGCGCCTGGGCCTCGCGGCGGCAAACGTTGCGGCGGCGCTGCCGCGCGACGGGCTCGTGGCATCGGACCAGGACGCCATGGTCCACCTCTACGCGGGACGGCTCGCGGTGCCGTTGCTCGCGCTCACGGCGGCACAGCACGTCGGCGTCCGAAGCGACGCGGAGGTGGCGGCGCAGCTCGAGGGCGTACTCGACGCCTATCACCCGCGCTGGGTGCTGGTGGGCCAGCGCGAGTCGCTTCGCGCGGCGCTGCAGCTTGCCCGGCGCGGTCGCCTGAAGCTGATGGGGGCAGACCCCTCCGGCGTGCTGGTGTATGATGTAGTGCGATAAGGTCGCGGCCGTCTCCCATCTTCCATCTCCCATCTCCCATCTCGGCTCCATGCCCGCCACCCCCACGCAGTTCGCCGCAATCCCGCGCATGCGCGGGCGCACGCCCATCAATGAGGGCGAGCTCGTGCTGTCGGTGCTGGTACCTGTCTACAACGAAGTGGCGACCATCGAGATCATCCTCGACCAGGTCCGCGCGGTCGGGGTGCGCAAGCAAGTGATCTGCGTCGACGACCGATCTACCGACGGCACGTGGGAGAAACTCGAGGCGCTGAGGGCCTCGGGGCGCATCGACATCCTGCTGCGTCAAGACGTGAACCGCGGCAAGGGGGCCGCCATTCGCACGGCGCTGGCGGCGAGTACCGGGAACGTGGTCATCGTTCAGGATGCCGACCTCGAGTACGATCCGGCCGACTGGCCGGCGCTCCTCGAACCGATCGTTGACGGGCGGGCCGACGCCGTCTTCGGGTCGCGCTTCCTGAGCGGCCCGCACCGCGTGCTCTACTACTGGCACTCGGTGGGCAACTGGCTGCTGACGCTGCTGAGCAACATGGCCACGAACCTGAACCTCACCGACATGGAGACGTGCTACAAGGCAATCCGCGGTGACCTGGCGCGCTCGCTTCTCCTGACGAGCGACCGGTTCGGCTTCGAACCCGAAGTGACGGCACGCCTGGCCCGAGCCAATGTGCGCATCTTCGAGGTGCCCATCAGCTACTCGGGCCGCACGTACTCCGAGGGCAAGAAGATCGGATGGCGCGACGGCGTGGCGGCGTTCTGGCACATCGTGCGCTTCAACTTCCTGTCGTGACGGCATCCACCGCTGGCACGAGGCCGGCCGAGTCCGCACGCGGGAGTGCCGCCCCGCCGCGCGCGGTGCCGCTGCCAGATCCGCGATGGGGCGTGCTGGCGCTCGCGGTCGCGCTGCTCGCCCTTGCCGCCTCGGCGACGAGCCTGCGAAACGGATTCACGTACGACGACCGGTGGATCATTGCCGAGAACGGCCGCGTGCACGAACTGCGCGCGCTCTGGCGCTACTTCGAGGAGTCGTACTGGCCCATGAAGAGCGGGGCGGGGCTGTATCGCCCGTTCGTGATCATCGCCTACGCGGTGCAGTGGGCGCTCGGCGCCGGCTCGCCGTTCGTCTTCCATCTCGTCAACGTCCTGCTCGCCGCGGCCTGCGCCGTCGCGGTGTTCTGGGTGCTCGGCTTTCTTGTGCCGACGCGCGTCGCGTGGCTGGCCGCTGCGCTCTTTGCCGTGCACCCGGTACACGTGGAGGCGGTGGCCAACGTGGTGGGGCAGTCCGAGCTGTGGGCGGCGCTCATCATACTGGCGGCCGTCGGGATGTACCTGCGCGACCGGCGCCACGGGCCGTTGCGGCGGCAGACCGGCGTGGTCATCGTGGCGCTGTTTCTTGGCGGCATATTCACGAAGGAACACGTCATTGTGCTGCCGGCGCTGCTGCTCGCCGCCGAGATGCTGCTCTATCGCGACGCGCCGGTGTGGGAGCGCCTGCGCCGGGTGCGGCTCCTGCTCTGGCCGCTCGTCACCGTTGCGGCCGGCTTTCTCGTCGTCCGCGTGAGGGTGCTCGGCGCCGTCGGCGGCGACGTGCCGCACCCATCGCTGCTGCATCAGGGATTGCTCGAGCGTGCGTTCATCATGCTCAACGTGATCCCCGAGTACGGGCGCCTGATGCTCGCGCCGGTCCGGCTGTATGCCGACTACTCGCCGCGCCAGCTCGACGTCTTTGCGGTGCTGCATCCGACACACCTTGCGGGCATCCTGCTGCTCGTGAGCGCCGCGGCGCTGTTTGCGCTCTCGGTACGGCGCGCTCCCGTGGTGGCGTTCGGGATCGCGTGGTTCGCGCTGCTCGTCGCCCCGGTAAGCAACGTGCTGCTCCCCACGGGCATCCTGCTTGCGGAACGCACGTTGTTTTCGCCGAGCGTAGGTGCGATGCTCGTCGTCGCGGTCGGCGTCGAGGCGGTGCGCGCGCGGCTGCGCGCCGTGCGTTCACGACTGTGGCCGCTGGTGCCGCTGGCGTGCGTGGCCGCGCTCGCGTTCGGCGTGGCGCGCAGTTCCGTGCGCAACGCCTTCTGGCACGACACCGACTCCGCGTTCGAGATCATGGCGGTCGAGTCGCCGCTTAATTTCAAGGCGCACTATGCGCTGGGCGGGCAGTACTTCGTACGGGGCCGATTCCGCGAGGGCGAGCTCGAATGGCGCATGGCGATTGCGCTGATGCCCAAGTACCACGCGGTCTACATGGATCTCGCGCATCGCTACCGGCAGCAACATCTCTGCGAGGCGGCGATCCCGCTCTACCGGCAGGCCCTGTCGCTAGAGCCCGACCTCGCGCTGGCGACGGTCTCCATTGCCGCCTGCCAACTCGAGCTCGCGCAGTGGCGCCGGGCGCGCACCACGGCGCGTGTGGCGATCGCGGACGGGATGTACCGACGGGCGTTCCGCTACATCATCGAGCGGGCGGACAGCGCACTGGTAGTCAATGACAGTATTGACCCGACGATTCATCCCAAGTGGCTCGCGAAGCGGCGGCCAGGGGCCAAGTGACCAAGAAACAAAGCCAGTCTACTTCTGGTCAGATATACTATAGTTGTGTAAAGACGATACAGTACGTTCGGTGCCCGAGGCGGCGATCTGCCCAATTCCGTGGCGATCCGCGCCAAGGCGGCCGATCCGTGCGCCGAGGACGGTGATTGTAACAGCTTATCATGCAACGTCTTACATCATAGTTCGTGTCGTGGCAAGGCAATTGCATATGTTACGACTCGCTGATCCGTTAGTCCGTTGACTGCGCCAACCGTGGCGCCGATTCTTCACCTCCTCGCGCTGGAGAAAGACGAATGCCGTCCACCAATAGAAAGGGCTTCACGCTCATCGAACTCCTGATCGTCGTTGTGATCATCGGCATTCTGGCCGCGATCGCGATCCCGAAGTTCGCCAACACGAAGGAAAAGGCCTATGTGGCCTCGATGAAGTCGGATCTGCGCAATCTCGTGACGGCGCAGGAAGCGTACTTCTCGGACAACAACAGCTCCTACGCCTCCTCGATCACGGCGATGGGCACGAGCTACAAGGCCTCCAGCGGCGTGACCGTCACGATGGGCACGGTGACGAACACGGGCTGGAGCGCAACCGCCGGCCATACGTCGACGGCGAAGACCTGCGGCATCTCGGTGGGCGGCACGGCCACCAACGAAGGCGAGCCGATCTGCAACTGAGTTTGCTGCAGCGGACGTAGCATTGCCTGACCCGGCGCGCTGATCGTTCGGCGCGCCGGCGCACCTCGGAGGGATTACCTGTCGTCGCTCCGCGGCGAGGACCGATGCACGACAGTTGCGAAGCACCGCCGCGTGGCGTGGTGCCAGACGAGGAGCCAACTCACCGGCGCATCGCACAACGCGGCATCACTTTTTCTGGGAGACGTCTATGATGTCGCACCGCAGGGGTTTCACGCTCATCGAACTTCTGATCGTCGTCGTGATCATCGGCATCCTGGCCGCGATCGCGATCCCGAAGTTCGCGAACACGAAGGAGAAGGCCTATGTGGCCTCGATGAAGTCGGATCTGCGCAATCTCGTGACGGCGCAGGAAGCGTACTTCTCCGACAACAACAGCTCCTACGCCTCCTCGATCACGGCGATGGGCACGAACTACAAGGCCTCCAGCGGCGTGACCGTCACCATGGGCACGGTGACAAACACGGGCTGGGGTGCGACGGCCCGCCATACGTCGACGGCGAAGACCTGCGCCATCTCGGTGGGCGGCACGGCCACCAACGAAGGCGAGCCGGTCTGCGCCTGACCAGTCCGACCCAGGGGACGCGATGGGCCGGGAGCGATCCCGGCCCATCGTGCGTTCAGCGGCGATGATTCGGTGCCTGGCGTGCTGAAACGGTGATGCTTTCCCATCTGGGAGCCGTAGCGTGTGCGTATGCGCGCCCGCTCGGCCTTGTCGCTCATCGAACTACTGACTGCGCTCGTCCTGCTCGCGGTCGGGCTCGCCTCCTATGCGCGTGCCGCGGGCGCGGTGGCGCGCCTGGAAAGCGATGCGCGGCTTCGCCGGCTGGTGGCCGCGGCGATGCAGGCGCGTCTCGACACGCTCGGTGGCCAGGCGTGCGGCGGCGCGCGCTCCGGGGAAGCACGACGGCAGGGAGTTCACGAACGCTGGAGCGTGGTGCCGCAGGGCCACCACCTGCTCCTCACCGAGCACGTTGACGTCCCCGCGCGACCCGCGCTCGCACGCCAGCTGACAGTGACCATCTGGTGCGGGCCATGAGACGGCGTCGAGGGACGGGGCTCGCGGAGCTGCTCGTGGCACTGGCGCTGGCCGGAATCGTGATGGCGGTGGCAACGCGCGGCCTCGCCCAGCAGCTTCGACTGCACCGCGCGAGCGACGCGCAGGCGCGCGCCGACGAGATCGTGCGCGAGGTGCACAACGTGCTGCGTGCCGAGTTGGGCCACGCCGCGCCGGACGTGCGTGTGCTCGGCGACACCGCGGTGGACCTCTCATTGATGCGTGTCGTGGCGCGCGCCTGCGAGCAGCACCCGACACGCCTCATCCTGCCGGCGACACAGTCGTGGTGGAGCCCGCCGCGCGCCGGCGATTCACTCGCCGTGCTGGATACGCTGGCGCGCCGCGAGTGGCGGTCGGCGGTGGCCGCGGTCGGGACGCAGCGCGCCTCCGCAGACTGCCCCGCGGGCGGCACGCGGCTGACGCTCGGCTCGCCGCCTCCCGCCTCGGTGCCAGCGCGCGCGGTGCCCGTGCGCGTCTGGCGGACCGTGCGCTACATGGCGTACCGCGCGAGTGACGGCCAGTGGTGGCTGGGCGAGCGTGCCTGCGCTCCCGGCTGCGGCGCCGCGCAGCCCATCGCGGGACCAGTGCTGCCGCCTGCGCAGGGTGGGTTCCGACTGGGAGCTCTCCTTGGCACTGATGGCCGTCCGCGCGCCATCGATCTTTCAGTGCGCGCGGTCGTCGGGGGACGTGTGTCCGGCCTCTCGGTGCGCGTCCCATTGGCGGGCGTCCCGTGACCGAGCGGCGCGGCTTCGCACTGGCCGTCGTGCTATCCGCACTGGTGATCATGGCAATGGCTGTGGCCGTCGGAGCACAGCGCACCCTCGTGGTGGCGCGCCAGTCGATGCTCGACCTTGCGCGCGCCGAACTGGCCGCCGCCGTCTCGAGCGGCAAGGCCGCAGCGCTCAACGAGTCGGCCGACAGCGCTCGCCGCGCCCGGATTGTCCCCGGCGCGTTGCTTGCCAGCGGAGAGGTGGTGGCGGGGAGGGCGTCGGCCCGATGGCAGCTGGTGGGCGCGGCGGCCCCCTACGCGACCATCGACGTCGAGGCGGAGACTCCGGCATTCGGGGGGTCGGCGCGGGCGTCGCACCGGGTCGTTGTGGTGCCGCAAGCGGACTCCTCAGGGACCGTCCGCTGGGTCCCGGCAGGGGGGCTCGGCTGGACCCGCCTCCCGTCGCGCTAACGCCCGGCTGTTACCTCTATCCCCCTCCGCTCGTGATAATGGGGCGGAACCCTCCTCGCGCCGGATTCGATCGTCGGGGTGAGGCGGGCGATGCCGCGGATTGCTGACATGGCGTAACTGCATGCCAAGCCAGCAATTTGCACGCGTTGCTACTATTGACCGCGTGCCGTTGCCGTCTGCAACTTTGCGGTTCCAGCACGCGAACACGTCGTCCATCGTCGGGAGGCCGCGCAGTGCGCGGCTGCCCGATCGCACTCCTCGCCTGAGGGCCGGTTCGCAGATGGCGCTCTTCGGTCGCAAGAAGACCTCAGTAGGACTCGATGTCGGGTCCGGCCTCGTCAAAGTGGCCGTGATTGACCATTCCCGTCCCGAGCCCGAGCTGGTGAAGGTGGCCATCACGCCCCTCCTCGCCGACGCGATCGTCGAGGGAGAGGTGATGGACCCGCAGATCGTCGCCGATGCGATCCAGGCCACGATGCAGGCGGCTGGCGTGTCGTCCCGGGACGTCGTCACCGCCGTTGGCGGGCGCGACGTCATCATCAAGAAGATTCAGATCGAGCGTGTCAAGGAACAGCAGGCCCGCGAGCTCATGCGCTGGGAAGCGGAACAGCATGTGCCGTTCGACATGGAGTCCGTCGAACTCGACTTCCAGATCCTCGATCCCGACGCCGACGGCCCCGAGATGAGCGTGCTGCTGGTCGCCGCAAAGCGGGAGCTCATCGAGGCCAAGCTGCGGCTGCTCGCCGATGCCGGTCTCAACCCGGCGGTCGTGGACGTGGACGCCTTCGCGCTGCACAACGCGTTTGAGTTGAGCTATCCCGACGCGATGCAGGGTGTCGTGGGCCTGGTGAACATCGGGCACGAAGTCACCAACATCAACATCCTCGACGAGGGTGTGCCGATCCTCACCCGCGACATCACGGTGGGCACGCGCCGGTTTCGCGAGGACCTGCAGCGCGAACGCGGCCTGGGAGCGAACGAGGCGTCGCAGCTGCTCGAAGGCTACGATCGGTCGCCACATCTCGATGCCGTGCTCGAGGGGCGCGGCGAGGAGATTGCTGTCGGCATCGAGCGTGCCGCCGCCTTCCTCGCCTCGTCGTCCCGCAACGCCGCGCCCATGCGCGCGGTGTACATGTGCGGCGGCGGTTCGCGCATTCCCGGGCTTTCCGACGTGCTCGCTGCACGCCTGCGCGTGCAGGTGGAGCTCGCCAATCCTCTGGCCAACCTGCGGGTTCGTGACGGCGCCTTCGAGCCGTTCGTCACGGACGAAGTAGCGCCATTGCTGATGCTCCCTATCGGCCTGGCGCTGCGCCAGCCCGCCTGACCCGGGCCCAGAGCGCATCATGATTGAAATCAATCTCCTACCCGGCGCACGGAAGAAGTCACGGAGTCGCGGGCCGTCGTTCAACATCGGCGACGTGTTCACCGACTTCCGGTCGCGCGTGCGCGATCCGTGGATGCTCTCCGCTGTGGCCGGCGTCGTCGTGGGCCTCGCCGCCATCGGCGTCATGTGGACCTGGCAATCGCGCCGCGAATCGTCGCTCACGGAACGCGAGCAGAAGGCGGTGCAGGATTCCACGCGCTACGCCTCCGTGATCGCCGAGCGGGCGCAGGCCGAGGCGCAGCGCGACTCTGTGCAGCGCCAGATCGCGGTGATCTCGGCCATTGACGGCACGCGCCTCATCTGGCCGCATGTCCTCGACGAGGTCAGCCGCGCCATGCCACCCTATGTCTGGCTGCGCTCCATCACGCAGACGAGCGCGGTGTCCAACGAGTCGCCCGAGGTGCAGGCCGGCATCAGCAAGGCGCCCGTGAAAAGCGGCGGCGGCAACCAACCCGCGCCGCAGGGCGATGAGAGTGTGCTCGCCCTTCAGGTAGTGGGCAATACCGTGGACATCCAGGCGCTCACGCGATTCATGAAGGCGCTCGAGGCGTCCCCGTTCCTGCAGAACGTGACACTCGTGCGCAGCGACGTAGTGATGCAGCAGGGCAAGGAAGCGACGGAGTTCCGCCTTGACATCCAGTACGAGAAGCCAGACCCCTCGGCCCTGCGCACCGTGCCGTTCACCGTTTCGGTGAGGTAGCCCATGGCCGGCCTTCCCCAAAACCAGCGCGATCAGATTCTCCTCTTCGTCGCCTTCCTCGGTGTCATCGGCGCCGGCGCGTACTGGTATTTCGTCTTCTCGCCGAAGCAGGAATCGCTGGCGGCGGTCGCCACGCACGTGGACGAGCTCGATGTCGGCAACCAGCGCGCCAAGGCGCAGTTGGCGCGCGGGTCGGTGGCGTCCATTCGCGAGGAGTCCCAGCGTCTGCGTGCGAACCTCGAGGTGATGCGGTCGCTGGTCCCCGCGGGCAACGAGGTGCCAGCACTTCTCGAACAGGTTTCCACGGCCGCCCGCCGGGTGGGGCTCGAGATCAACTACATCGAGCCGGAGCCCGTGATTCCTGGCGAGCAGTTTGACACGTATCGCTACAAGCTGCGCGCCGTCGGCTCGTATCACGACATCGGCCGGTTACTCACTGGCATTGCCTCGATGACCCGCATCGTGGCGCCGATGGGCGTCCAGCTCCAGCCCTCGGGCGCGCCAGGAAACGACCGGAATGCGGCGCCGGGAACGGCGCGGCTGCAGGTGAGTTTCTTGATCCAGACATACGCCGTGAAGACGTCACAGTCCGGCGAGGGCGGCAGCGGGACGGCTCCGGCCAAGCCGGGGAGAAAGGGATGATCCGCCGCCTCGCCTGTCTGGCCGCGGTGCTTGCCGGCGCGTCGGTCGCGTCGGCGCAGCTGCCGCCGTCCATCAGCAAGCCCATCGAGCAGGCGCGCAAGAACGTGAACGCGACTAACGCGCAGACGGCGGCGGTGAACCAACCCGCTCAGCCGGCGCCGGCCGCGGCGCAGCAGTCGAAGCCAACGGCGCAGCAGCAGGGCGCGCCGCCGCCGGCCAATCCGCCGGCCAAGCCGCCTGCCAAGTCGGCTGCCAAGTCGGCTGCCAAGTCGCAGGCCGCCGCCAAGGCGCCGCCGCCCGCGGCGGACTCGAGCAAGATGACGTTTCTCCGCGAAGTCTTCACTTACGTGCCGAGCGAGATAGACCCGTTCGTGTCGCCCATCGAATCCGGCGCCATTCGGCCGTTGATCGCCGACCTCAAGGTCGTCGGCATCATCTTCGACCCGACCGGCCGCAATTCGGTGGTCGTGATGCGCGACGTCAGCACCTTGCAGCAGTACCGCGCCAAGACCGGCCAGCTGATCGGCCGTGCGCGGGTGTCGCAAATCAAGGCGCATGAGATCGTTCTGACTATCGAAGAGTACGGGTTCAGCCGCGAGGAAGTCCTTAGGCTGAACGTGCAGCAGACCCAGCAGACCAAGGGGAAGCCATGAGGCGAGTCTTCCAGCTGGCCGCGATCGCGGCTGCGCTGACCGTCGGCGCGCGAAGCGCCACCGCCGCGTTCGAGACGCCGCGCGCACCCTCGTCGGTGACGGCGCTCAGCGTCGTGCCCGCGGCCGGGCGCGCCGAGGTGGTGGTGGCCATCGACGGCACGGTCGACGTCATCGACTTCACGCTCGACAATCCGAGGCGCATCGTCGTTGACTTCCGCGACGCAACGCTGACGGCGCCGGCGCGCTTCTACGACAAGGTCTCGCGCGGTGGCATCACCAATGTGCGCGTGGCCCAGTACAGGCCCGGCGTCGTGCGGCTCGTCCTCGACCTTGATGGCGCGCGCGAGTATTCCGTAATCCGCGGCGAACGTGACGTTACGATCGCCGTCAGCGGACCCGACCAGTTTGCCGCGTGGCACCTGGGTGGTGGCGCCAAGAGCGCCGCCGCCGCGGCCCCCGCGGCCCCCGCGGCCCCCGCGGCGGACGCCACGGCCCCAGCGCGTCTCATGACCGAGCCCCGCATGTCGGGTTCTGTGCCGTCGCAGCAAAAGGCCGAGCAGCAGCCGGCCGTGGTGCGGGAGTTCGCGCTCGCCGCCGCGCCGCCGTACGAGCAGCCGCGCATCACCGTGACGTATGAGCGGGACACGGAGATTCGCGACGTCATCGCGTCATTCGCCACTTTCGCGAACAAGACAATCGTCGCCGGCGCCGGCGTTGCGAATGCGAAGATCGGCTTCATGGAGATCAAGGACAAACCGTGGGACGTGGCGCTTGCCGCCATCCTGCGGTCCGCGGGGCTCACCGCCATCGAGGACAGCTCGGGCATCATCACGGTGGACAGCTACAAGAACCTGTCGGATCGCCAGGCGCAGGAACCGCTCGTCAGCCAGATCGTGCCGATCAACTACGCCAAGGCAGCCACGCTGGCCACGACCATCACAAGCCTGCTCAACGCCGGGTGCGGGAGGGGCGGCGTATCCGCCCCCCAGGCTGGCGGCGCGGCGGGCGCCGATGCGGCGGCTGCCGCTGCGGCTGGCGGGAGCGGCACGTCCATCTCGACGGTCGGCTGCGGCCGCGGCTCAGTGGCAACCGACGACAAGACCAACTCGCTGATCATCACCGAGACGCAGGCGCGGCTGACCGACGTCATGGGCTTCATCAGGGACCTCGACGTCCGCACGCCGCTCGTCGCCATCAAGGCGAAGATCATCGCCGTTGACCGTACCGGGACGGAGAAGCTGGGTATCAGCTATGATCTCGGCACCTCGAACACGTTTCAGAACAAGCTCCTGCCACGTGTCATCAACAACGCCGTGGTTCCGGGCGACTTCCGCGTGGACCTCACGGGCGACGCCTTCACGGGCATTGCCAACGCCGACCGCCAGTACAAGAGCGACGCCGCCATCAGCCTCATCTACAACATGGCGATCGGCGGCTTCAACCTGACGTCGTTCCTGGACGCGCTGTCGCAGGAGGAGCTCTCCGACATCCAGGCGGAACCGAGCATCACGACACTCGACAACACGGAGGCGACGCTCTTCTCCGGGTCCACGCTGTCGTTCCTGCTCACGCCACCGGTCCCAGCCGGACAGATCACCTCGGTGGCGCCGCAGATCCAGACCAAGGAGATCGGCATCACCCTGACAGTGACGCCGCGCGTGACCGCCAACCGCCAGCTGAACCTGACGGTCACGGCCACCCAAGAACAACTCGTCTCGATTACCGCGGCTGGTCCGAACACCAACAAGCGAAACTCCAAGAACGAACTGCTGGTCGCTGACGGTGAGACGGCGGTGATCGGTGGCCTGACCCAGACGCAGGTGTCCAAGAACCGCACGGGCATCCCGTTGCTCAGCTCACTGCCGTTCATCGGGCGGTTGTTCAGCCAGACCGATACGGTCGAGCGCAAGCAAGACCTGATCATCCTCATCACTCCGCACATCCTCGATGACGGCGAAGTGGTGAAGGGGCGCCCGGAAGAGAAGCCGTAACGGCGCAGAGTTCGTTATGTTGAGCGGGGGCGGCCACCAGCCGCCCCCGTTCTGCCGTCTGCCATCTGCCGTCTGCCATCTGCCGTCTGCCATCTGCCATCAGCCCGCTTCCCGTGTCCATCCGCTTCGTAACAGCCGGTGAATCCCACGGCCCCGCCCTCGTCTCGATCCTCGAGGGCGTGCCCGCCGGCTTGCGCCTGCTCGCCGCCCACATCAACGCCGACCTGGCGCGCCGCCAGCAGGGCTATGGCCGCGGCCGCCGCATGCAGATCGAGCGCGACGAAGTGGAGTTTCTCTCGGGCGTACGCGCCGGCGAAACGGTGGGATCTCCCGTGGCGATGCTCATTCGCAATCGCGACTGGAAGAACTGGCAGGAGATCATGGACCCGGCCCCCCGCGACGAGGACGCCTATGGGGCGCGCAAGCGCGCCGTGCACCGCCCGAGGCCCGGCCACGCCGACCTGTCGGGCTTGCTCAAGTACGACCGCGACGACGCGCGTGACATTCTTGAACGCGCCTCCGCGCGCGAGACCACGGCGCGCGTCGCCGCGGGCGCGATCGCTCGCCGCCTCCTCGCCGAGTGCGGTGTCACCGTCGCCTCGCACCTCGTGCACCTGGGCGGCATTGACGCCCAGCGGCCCGCGGAAATGCCCGCGGACCTCAACGCCGCTGCCGATGCCTCGCCATTGCGCACGCTTGATGCCGCGGCCGAGCAACGGATGATCGCGCGCATTGACGAGGCCAAGCGCGACGGCAACACACTTGGCGGCATCTGCGAGGTCGTCGTAGATGGCCTCCCCGTGGGGCTGGGATCGCACGTGAGCTGGGATCGCCGTCTCGATGGCCGTCTGGGCCAGGCGATGCTCTCCATCCCCGCCGTCAAGGGTGCGGAGCTGGGCATGGGCTTCGAGTGCGCGCGCCGCACCGGCGCCGAGGTGCACGATGAGATCGCCATGGCGCCCGGGCGCACGCGCAGCGGCAACGTTCGGCGCGCGACCAACCGCGCTGGCGGCCTCGAGGGCGGCATGACCACGGGTGAGTCGCTGGTCGTTCGCGTGGCCATGAAGCCCATCAGCACGCTCATGCGTCCGCTGGGCACCATAGACACCAGGACCGGGGAGGGAGCCGAGGCTGTCGCCGAGCGAAGCGACGTCACCGCTGTCCCCGCCATGGGTGTGATCGCCGAGGCGATGGCCGCGCTCGTGCTTGCCGATGCGATGGTCGAGAAGTTCGGCGGCGACTCCATGAGCGAGCTGCTCCGCAATCTCGACGCCTATCTCGCGCACATCGCAGGCCGGCTGGGCTGACGTGGGGCGTGCCGCGCATCTCATCCTCGTCGGCATCCCAGGCGCGGGAAAGACCACGGTTGGACGCGAGCTCGCGGCGCGACTGCGCTGGCCCTTCATCGATTTCGACGAGGATCTCGCGGCCCGCGCGGGCATGAGCGTGCGTGACATCTTCGCGACGAGCGGCGAAGCCCACTTCCGCGCACTCGAGCGCGAGGCCACCGAGCGCCTGGCGCTTGAGGAATCGCCGGCGGTGGTGGCTCCGGGAGGTGGCTGGATCGCGGTGCCGGGCCTCGTAGAGCTGGTGCGACCCCCCGCGCGCCTTATATGGTTGCAGGCTTCGCCGATATGTGCGCTGGAGCGCTTGGGGACAGGCGTTGCGGCGCGCCCACTTCTGTCGGGGCCTGATCCACTGGCTGCGTTGACCGCCCTGCTGGCCGTACGCGGAGTATTCTATCTGCAAGCGAACCATACGGTTAGCGTTGAAACGATGACGCCACGCCAGGCTGTCGAGGACATACTAGCGCTTGCCCGTCCTTGACCAAGGGACTAGGATTGTGGCCCTGAACGCCGTTGTCAGGTAAGCCACACTATTATAGTTGTATTCGATATGACCTTTCGCATCCTCGGCCCGCATGAACGCGGGCGTTTTGCGCCAGAAGCATGGGGCCATCTGCTCGCGCTGAACGGAGCGGGCATCCTCGATGCTGCGGAACTCGAGCAAGTGATCGAGCGCGCCATGCTGCAACTGGAAGGACGCATCGCCCTCGACGACCTGCGCGCCCTCATGGACAGCGTCGGGCTCGCCGATTCTGGAACGCTTCCGGAACCAGGGACTCTGCACTAGACCGATGGCAGCCAAGAAGAAGACCACTACCCGCAAGAAGACAGCCGTCCGCAAGCCTGCGGCGCGCAAGCGCGCGACCGACGCCGAGCCGCTCGAAGCCGAGGGTGAGTCTCACGCCGCGGGCAAGGCGCTGGTCATCGTTGAGTCGCCGGCCAAGGCGAAGACGATCGGCCGCTACCTCGGCTCGGCTTACGCGGTCAAGGCGACTGTCGGCCACGTGCGCGACCTTCCCGAGCGCACACTCGGCATTGACGTGGAGCACAACTTCGAGCCGCAGTACGTGACGATCCCCGGAAAGGAGAAGACGCTGGCCGAACTCAAGAGCGCCGCGAAGAACGCGCGCTCGGTCTTCATCGCGACCGATCCGGACCGCGAGGGCGAGGCCATTGCGTGGCACGTGCGCGGTCAGGTGGCGCGCAAGAACGGCCCGCCCATCCGGCGCGTGCTCTTTCACGAGATCACGAAGGAAGCCGTCACCAAGGCCATCGAAGCGGCCGGTGAGATTGACCAGCGCAAGGTGGACGCGCAGCAGGCGCGCCGTGTGCTCGACCGCCTCGTCGGCTACAAAGCGAGCCCGCTGCTGTGGAAGACGGTGAAGAAAGGGCTTTCTGCGGGCCGCGTGCAGACGGTTGCCCTGCGCATGCTGGTGGAGCGCGAACGCGACATCCGTGCGTTCAAGCCCACGGAATACTGGACCATCGCCGCGACGCTCGAACACGACGGGCAGGCTTTCACGGCGAAGCTGCACCACATTGACGGGCACAAGCCGGAGATCCGCAACGAGGCGGCGGCGCAGGCCATTTTGCGCGACCTCGTCGCGCGCACGACGTTCGACGTCACCGACATCAAGCGCCGCGAGCGGCGCAAGAACCCGGCCGCGCCGTTCACCACCTCCACGTTGCAGCAGGAAGCCGCCAAGAAGCTCAGCTTCGGCTCCAAGCGCACCATGCGCCTGGCGCAGAACCTCTACGAAGGCATTGAACTCGGGAAAGCCGAGGGCGCGGTGGGTTTGATCACCTACATGCGCACCGACTCCAGTCGTGTGGCGGAGAGCGCATCCCAGGCGGCGCGCGACTTCCTGCGCCAGGGCTTCGGTGAGGAGTTCCTGGCCAAGACGCCGCAATTGTACGGTGCGGGGAAGGACAGCAACGCGCAGGACGCGCACGAGGGCATCCGTCCCACCGACCCGTCGCGCATCCCGGAGCAGGTCGCGAAGTTCCTCTCCCCCGACCAGCTCAAGCTCTACACGCTCATCTGGCAGCGGTTCATGGCGTCGCAGATGGCGCCCGCGGTCTTCGACACGACCACGGTGGACTTCGACCTTGGGCGCTACCTGTTCCGCGCCACCGGGTCGGTCATCAAGTTCATGGGCTTCCTGTCGCTGTACAAGGAGGCGCGCGAGGAGGGCGAGAGCAAGGCGCTCGAGGACGAACAGGCGCTGCCGGCCATCGAGCCGGGTGAACACGCGCCGGTACGCGCGATCACGCCAAGCCAGCACTTCACCGAACCGCCGCCGCGCTACTCCGAGGCGTCGCTCGTGAAGGAACTCGAGAAGCTCGGCATCGGCCGCCCGTCCACCTACGCCAGCATCATCTCGACGCTCACCGACCGGCATTACGCCGAGCTCGAGCAACGCCGGTTCTTCCCCACGCCGCTCGGCGAGAGCGTGGAGAAGGTGATGGTGAAGCAGTTTCCTGCCGTCTTCAACGTGGGCTTCACGTCGGAGATGGAGGATGAGCTCGACAAGGTGGAGGAGGGCAACCTCGAGTGGCACGACGTCCTCAGGGACTTCTACGGCCCGTTCGAGCGGTCGCTGAACGACGTGAATGTCGAGGGGCTGATTCGCGAGGCGCACGACCTGAGCGCGCTCGCGACGGAGAAGTGCCCGCAGTGCGGCGGCGCGCTGGTGCCGAAGGGCGGGTTCTTCGGCCCGTTCGTGGCGTGCGAGCATCATCCCAAGACGTGCAAGTACACGCGCCCGCTCAAGGGCGAGCGCGTGCCGCCGGTGATGACCAGCTTTCCGTGCCCGCTGTGCACCAAGCCGATGGTCATCCGGCGCGGCCGGTCGGGCGAGTTCCTCGGCTGCTCCACCTTCCCCAAGTGCCGCGGCACGCGCTCCATGCCCACCGGCGTGAAGTGCCCCAAGGACGGCGGCGACATCGCGGCGCGGCGCAGCAAGAAGCGCGGCAAGGCGTTCTACGGGTGCGAGAACTACCCGGCGTGCGACTTCGTCTGCTGGGACAAGCCCGTGCTCGAGAAGTGTCCGGACTGCGGTTTCGTCGGGGCGGAGTCGAAGAGCAACAAGACGCGCGGCCACTTCCGGAAGTGCCTCAAGTGCGCCAATGAATGGGCCGTGGCAGCGTCAGTGGACGCCGAGGGCGAGCCCGCAGGCGCGGCGTGACCGCACCCGTGTGCGTGGTGGGAGGCGGCCTCGCGGGGAGCGAGGCCGCCTTTCAGTTGGCCGAGCGCGGGCACCGCGTAGTGCTGCACGAGATGCGCGGTGTGCGCGGCACGCCCGCGCACCAGACCGACCGCCTGGCGGAACTCGTGTGCAGCAACACCTTCAAGAGCACGGAGCTGACCAACGCGCACGGCCTGCTGAAGGCCGAGATGCGCCTGCTCGGGTCGCTCGTGCTCGAAGCGGCAGACGCGGCGCGGGTGGCGGCGGGGAGCGCGCTGGCGGTAGACCGCGATCTCTTTTCGGCGCATGTGCATGAACGCGTGACCGGTCACCAGCGCATCACCGTTGCGCGCGAGGAGGTGACGGCCATTCCTGCCGCACCCTGTCTCATCGCCACGGGTCCGCTCACGAGCGATGCGCTGGCGGAAAGCCTGCGCGAGCGGCTCGGCGTGCAGTCGCTCGCGTTCTACGACGCTATCGCGCCGATCGTCGCCATCGAGTCCGTTGACCAGACGGTGGCGTTCCGCGCGGCGCGGTGGAACAAGGAGACGATGTTGCTCGAGGCACAGGCACAGGCACGGTGTGGTGCAGGGGAAGGGGAGGGGGTTGGGGCGTACCTCAACTGTCCGATGGACAAGGCGCAGTACGAGGCGTTCATTGACGCGCTTACCGTGGCTGATCAGTTCACGGCGCACGAGTTTGACAAGGCGCCCTATTTCGAAGGGTGCATGCCGGTGGAGGAGATGGCACGGCGTGGTCGCGAGTCGCTGCGGTTTGGACCGATGAAGCCCGTCGGGCTGCGCGATCCGCGCACGGGCAGGCGGCCGTGGGCTGTGATTCAGCTGCGGCGCGAGGATCGTGCGGGGCGGATGTGGAACATCGTGGGCGGCCAGACACGGCTGCGCATTCCGGAGCAGCAGCGGGTCTTCCGGATGATCCCTGGGCTCGAAGCGGCGGAGTTCCTGCGATTCGGGTCCATCCACCGCAACACGTACCTCAACGCACCGGCGGCGCTGACGTCGCATCTGTCCTTGCGCGACGATCCGCAGGTGTTGTTCGCGGGCCAGCTCACGGGTGTCGAGGGCTACACCGAGAGCACGGCCACGGGGCTGCTGGCGGCCATCAACCTGTCGCGCCTCATCGCGGGCAAGGCACCCGTGGTGCCGCCGCCGGTGACGATGCTTGGCGCGCTGTACCGCTATTTGCGCGAGGCCGACCCGGCGCACTTCCAGCCGATGAACGCCAACTTCGGCCTGCTCGAAGAGCTCCCGGAGCCGCCGCGTGACAAGCACCGCAAGCGCGAGCTGTACGCGGAGCGGTCAATGGCGGCGATGCGAGCCTGGATGTCGGAGTACGCGCTGCTCGGATAGTCCTGCGGGCTCGCCGATGACGGGGCGGCCACCGCCACGCCATGTGCCCGCGTCACCCCTGCAGGAAGTGCTCCTTGCGCCGCTTCTGCGCCGGCCAGAGCTCGGTCTGCGGGATCTCCTTCTCGAGCTCCAGGCGCACACGCGTGGCGATGTCGTCCACGGCCGCCGGATCGGCGAAGAGGTCGTATTCGCGGACGTCGAGGCGCAGCACCGGGCAGCGGCGGAAGCCGTCGATCCACCGCCCGTATCGCGTATGCAGCGAGGCGAAGTACTCGGGGTCGGTGTCCTTTTCCTTGGGCCGGCCGCGCGTGAGAATGCGATCGAGGATCGTATCGAACGGGCCGTGCAGGTAGATCATCAGGCGCGGCGGGCGCGCCGCCGGGGCGTGCAGCAGCTCGGCGTAGAGGCGCTGATACAGCGCCCAGTCGTTGCTGTGCATGTACCCCTGCTCGTACAGGCCGCGCGCGAAGATCTCGGCGTCCTCGTACCAGGTCCGGTCGAGCACCCAGCTGCCGCCCATTGCCCGCATCTTCCGCATGCTCTCGAAGCGCGTGGCGAGGAAGTGGAGCTGCAGGTGCAGGCCGTACGTCCGCATGCCCGATTCGCCGTCGTAGAACAGGTCGAGCCACGGGTTCTCGGCATCAATGCTCTCCAGCGCGAGCTGGAGGCCGAATCGTCTTGCGAGGGCATCGGCAAGCGTGGACTTCCCGCAGCCGATCATGCCGGCGACACCAAGGAGCATGCGTCCAATTGTAGCGCCGTGCCGGGGCACGGCCAGAGTGTCGGCAAGCAAGCCGCCGCCGGATGCGCTCTGGACAACGGAGCCGGGAACTGCTATGCGGCCGGCGTCGTCGAGGCCGGGCAAGGACGAATCAGCGCTCAGCCAGGCTGAAACGTAGGAGTTTACAGCATCCTCAGCGGCCGACGGTCGGCCGGATTTCCACACCAGCAGGAGATATGCGATGACGTACTTCCGTGCGGCCGCCGGCATGCTGGCCGCGTGTCTTGTTTCCGCGCCGCTGGCGGCGCAGCAGTCGGTGGTGATGGAGCGGCTCGACTTCTCCGTCCTTGCCCGCATCCGCGACGAAGGGATGAACCGTTCACAGATAGACTCGCTCGCCCAGCAACTGCTCGACCGCTACGGCAGCCGCCTCACGGCATCGCCGCAGATGCGACGCGCCCAGGAATGGGCCGTGCAGTCACTCCGCTCGTGGGGGCTCGTGAACGTGCAGGCCGAGCCCTGGGACTCGCTCTTCGGGCGCGGATGGGAACGCGCCAGCTACAGCGGCCGCATGCTGGAGCCGGTCCTCCAGCCGTTGCGCGCCGAGCCGCAGGCCTGGAGCGGGAGCACCAAGGGCGCGGTCACGTGCCCGGTGATGCTCGTGGAAGTGCCCGACGACACGACGCAGCTGCAGCAGTTCGCCGGACGCCTGCGTGGGGCGTGCGTCATGTGGCAGCGCTGGACGCCGATCGGCCCGGAGTTCAATCCCGCGCCGCGGCGACTCGACGCCGACAGCATTCTGGCTTGGGGCATGCGTCGTCCGCCCGCTGCGCAGCCGCAGCAACAGAACCCGCAGCAGGCCGAGCAGTTCCGCGCCGCGCAGCAGCGGCAGCAAGCCCTGATGCGGTTCATCCGTCGCGAGGCGCCGGCGGTGTTGCTGGTGCCGTCGGGATGGACGTACGGCATTCTGCGCACCGGCGGCCACCCGGACGGTCGCTTGGCGCGCGATTCGGTGTACGAGCCGATCCCCACGCTGATGGTCACCCACGAGCAGTACGGGCAGCTGTATCGCCTCGCCAAGGCGGGGGTGACGTCGCGGCTTGAAGTCAACGTCCAGAACCGCTTCAGCAACCCCGACAAGCGGGAATCCAACGTGATTGGCGAAATCGCCGGGACCGACCTCAAGCAGCAGTACGTGGTGATTGGTGGTCACTTCGACAGCTGGCACTCCGGGCAGGGAGCGACCGACGACGCGGCCGGTTCACTGGTCATGATGGAGGCGATGCGCATTCTGAAGGCGCTCAACCTGCCGCTGCGCCGCACGGTTCGTATCGGGCTCTGGAGTGGCGAGGAGCAGGGGCTCCTCGGCTCGGCCGCGTACGTGCGCACACATGCTGCGGAACTGCCCAATATCTCGGCGTACCTGAACATTGACAACGGCGGTGGACGCGTGCGCGGGGTGTACGGCGAGCTCAATGAACCGGCCGTGCAGGTGTGGGACCAGATCCTCGCGCCCTTCCGCGATCTCGGCTACGTGGGGAATCGGCTCGATCGCACCGGCGGGACAGACCACATCTCGTTCTGGCGCCGCGGCGTGCCCGGGTTCCAGTTCATTCAGGATCCGCTTGAGTACGGCATTCGCACCCACCATTCGCATGTTGACACGTACGAACGGTTGGTGATGGACGACCTGAAACAGGCCGCGACGATCATGGCCTGGTCGGTGTACCACCTCGCGAACCGCGACGCGATGATGCCGCGGCCGCAACCGGCGACGCCGTAAGATCCTGTGGCATGCGGGAGGGCCGGTCCGACGGTGTCGGGCCGGCCCTCTCTCGCACCAAGGCCACCGCCTGCCGACTGCCCGTTCCACATCCACTCCCTGATTCGTCTATACTCAGCCATGCCCGACCTGCTCGCCGACTTCCTCACCCACCTCGCCAAGGAACGCGATCTCTCGCCACACACCGTGGCGGCCTACGCGCGCGACCTCGGCGGGTTGCAGGAGTTCCTCGGGGCGCACTACGGCGACCCGGCCTGGCAATGGGAACAGGTGGACCGGCTTGCCCTCCGCGCGTGGATGGCACACCTCGCACGGCGCGGCCTCGCCAAGCGCTCGATTGCCCGCGCCCTCAGCGGCGCGCGCACCTTCTTTCGCTTTCTCCACGCCAACGACCTCATCGCCGGCAATCCGGCGCGCGCCGTCGGTTCGCCCAAGATCGAGAAGTACCTGCCGGGCCACCTCGACCGGCGGCAGGTGGAGACTCTCCTGCAGGCGCTGCAAACCCGGGCGAAGGAGGGCAAGCATCGCGACGTGATGGCGCTCGCCATGATTGAACTCCTCTACTCGTGCGGGCTCCGTCTCAGCGAACTGCGCGGCATCAACCGCGCCGACCTCGATCTCCTGGCCGGACAGGTGAAGGTACGGGGCAAGGGACGCAAGGAACGCATCATCCCCGTGGGTTCGCACGCGCAGCGCGCGCTGCGCGAGTTCGAGCGCAAGCGCGACGAGGTGATCGCCAAGGTGGGGCCTGCTGCCGACCGGCAGGCCTTCTTCCTCTCCGATCGCGGCAAGCGGGCCAGCCTGTCCACCATCCAGAAGGCGATCGTGGGCTGGCTGTCGCAGGTGGACGAAGGGGCGGGGCTCAGCACGCACTCCCTGCGCCACACCTTCGCCACGCACCTGCTCGACGCCGGCGCCGACCTGCGTGCTGTGCAGGAACTGCTGGGCCACGCCTCGGTGAGCACGACGCAGATCTACACCCACACCAGCGTCGAGCGGCTCAAGCAGGTCTACCGGCAGGCGCACCCGCGCGCGTAGCGCGCCCCTGACGACCGAATTCCGCGATCGCAACGTGAGACAACCGCCACAGCCACAACACGTTGCGTGAATTCCGCGCGCTCGTCTTGTGAGCGTGATCAAGTATCTCGGTTCCAAGCGCACGCTGCTTCCGCTCATCGTGGACGCCGTGCGCGCCGATGCGCGCGCGCGATCGGTACTCGACCTGTTCAGCGGCACCGCCCGCGTGGGCCACGCGCTCAAGCTCGCGGGGTATCGCGTGGTGGCCAACGACCACAACGCGTACGCGCACGTGCTGTCGCGCTGCTACGTCGAGGCCGATTACGACGATGTGGTGCGCGACGCTGAGGTGCTCATCGGCGAGTGCAACGCGCTGCCCGGGCGCCCGGGCTACTTCACGCAGACCTTCTGCGAACAGTCGCGCTTCTTTCACCCCAGGAACGGCGAGCGCGTGGACGCCATCCGCGAGCACCTCGCCCAGCTCGCTCTCCCGTCCGAACTCGAGGCGGTGATGCTCGTGTCGCTGATGGAGGCGGCCGACCGGGTGGACAGCACCACCGGCGTGCAGATGGCCTACCTCAAGCAGTGGGCCCCGCGGGCGCACAACGAGATGGAACTGCGCCTCCCCGCCGTGCTTCCGCGCGCCCGCTCGGGCAAGGGGCGCGCTCTCGCGCTCGACGCGCTCGACGCGGCGCGCGGCGTCGAAACTGATGTCGCCTATCTGGACCCGCCGTACAACCAGCACTCGTACCTTGGCAACTACCACATCTGGGAGTCGCTGGTGCGCTGGGACAAGCCGGCGTGCTACGGTGTGGCCTGCAAGCGCGAGGACGTGCGCGAGCGCACGAGCCGCTTCAACAGCAAGCGGCAGTTCGAGGAGGCGCTGGCCGGCGTGTTGCGCGCGGTGCGCGCGCGCACGCTGGTGGTGTCTTTCAGCGACGAGGGATTCGTGTCGCGTGAATGGCTCGAGGCGCGCCTCGCCGAGCGCGGTGCGGTGGCAACCATCGAACGGCCGTACAAGCGGTACGTCGGGGCGCAGATCGGCATCTACAGCCCGCGCGGCGAGCGCGTGGGCGAGGTGAGCCACGTCCGCAACCGCGAGTACATCTTCGTGTGCGGATCGGAGGCGACGGTGGCGCGGGTCGCGGAGAGGACGAAGAAGGCGTCGTGACGATTTAGGATTTGGAATCCGGACCTGGAAAGCGGATCTCGATGAAGGACGGCGACTGGCGATACCGCACGCGTATCGCACGTCGAACTCCGGGTTCGTGATCCTGAATCCAAATCCGGATTTCGAATCCTCAATCAGCCGTTCATCACCTTGGCCAGCGCTTCCACCCCGATATTCCCCCCGCACATCACAATCCCTACGCGCTGCCCGGCGTACTGCGCGGCCACCTGGCGCAACCCCGCCAGTCCGCCCGCGGCCGCGCCCTCGGGCAGGTTGTGCGTCGTGCGAATCAGCTCGCGCAACGCGTCGGCCAGCGCGGCCTCGCTGACCAGCAGGAAATCGGCGAGCCCTGCCTTCAGCGCCGGGAACGTCATCTCGTACGCCTGCCCAGTCGCGATCCCCTCGGCGAATGTCCGCACCGGCCGGTCGCGCACGATCTCGCCGCGCCGCCAGCTCTCGTACTGCGCCTGTGCTGCCTCGCTCTGCACGGCAATGACGCGCAGGGCCGGCCTGAGCGCCCGCGCGACGGTCAGCGCCCCCACCGCCTGCGAGCCGCCGCCGAGCGCGATGAAGAGAGCGTCGAGCCCCGGCTCCTGCTCGATGATCTCCAGCGTCATCGTGGCGGCTCCCGCAATGACGTGCCGATCATTGATGCCATGCACCAGATGCATGTCGCGCGATTGTGCGAGCGCTGCACAGCGCCGCGCCGATGCGTCGTAGGTGGCGCCGAACTCGACCAGCTCCGCCCCGAGCGCACGGATGGCCGCGTTCTTGTCGGGGTTGTTGCCCTCGGGAACCACGATGGTGCAGGGGATCCCGAGCAAATGGGCCGCGTACGCCATCCCCTGCCCGTGATTGCCCGTGCTGGCGCCGATGACGCCGCGTGCGCGCGTGGCGGGATCGAGCGCCGTAATCGCGGAGAGTCCGTTGCGCACCTTGAACGTTTGCACCGGCAGGTGGTTCTCGTGCTTCACATACACCTGGATGCCGTGTCCCACGAGCTCGTCGAGCAGCGGGTACCGGCGCAGGGGTGACGGCGAGAGGTACGGGCGCAGCCGCTCGCGCGCGGCGAGCACATCCTCGAAGCTGATGGGCCAAGGGGAGGTCATTCGCGGAATCTAGCCAACATTGGCAGCGGAGGGCTGGTGCTGCACATTTGGCCAGGTCCCCTCACGTGGAGAGCGTCCCATGAAGTTCCTTAAGCGCGTCGTCATCCTGCTGGTCGTGCTGGTGGCGTGCGTCTACGTCGTCGGCCGGCGCATGCCCCGTGAGCACACGGTCTCCAGCCGAGTTCAGCTGACGGCACCGCGCGACTCGGTGTGGGCCGTGCTGCGGAACTTCGGCGACTACCCCAAGTGGCATTCCGACTTCAAGTCATCGGTGCGCGGGAGGCCGCGCGGCGGCCACGAGGTGTGGGTACAGGACGTTGGCGGGATGACCATGAGCGTCGAGCTGATCCAGGTCCGGCCCCCGTCGCTGCTGGTCTCGGAGATCATCACCGACGAGAAGTCGCAATGGGGCGGCGTCTGGACGTACGAGCTCGCCTCGACAGGCATCGGCACCGAGGTCACCATCACGGAGGCAGGCTGGATCAAGTCGCCCTTCTTCAGGGTGATGATGAAGGTGATGGGCACACACTCCACCATGGACGGCGTGCTCAAGCACTTGGGAGCGAGGTTTGGGGAAATGGTAAGGCCGGAGCATGTGACGGTGGATGCGAAAGGCTAAGCGACGTCGGAACGAGGAGGGGATAGAGGCGCATCACAGCGGAACGAGGAGGGGGTAGAGGCGAAGGGACGGGGGATGAGGGGTGGAACGGGGAGGGAGGTCGCCGCCGCGCCGGAGAACTCCGTCCCCGTTCCGACTCCCATCCCCCCTCGCCAAGCCTCTACCCCCTCCCCGTTCCACCCCCCGTTCCCCCTCGCCGCGCCTCTACCCCCTCCCCGTTCCACCCCTCGTCCCCCCTCTCCCCTTATCTTCCACGCATGTCTTTCCCAGCGATCCACTCTACTACCATCCTCGCCGTCCGCCGCGACGGCAAGGTGGCCATCGGCGGCGACGGCCAGGTGTCGGTCGGCGAGACCGTCATGAAGTCGCGCGCGGTCAAGGTGCGCGCGCTGAAGGGCGGCCGCGTGCTGGCCGGCTTCGCCGGAGCGGCGGCCGACGCGTTCACGCTCTTCGAGAAGTTCGAGGAGAAGCTCGAGCGGCACCCGGGCAACCTGCCGAAGGCGGCGGTGGAACTTGCCAAGGAATGGCGCAGCGACCGGGTGCTGCGTCGGCTCGAGGCGTTGCTCGTGGTCTGCGATCGCGACCACGGCTTTGTCATTTCGGGCAACGGCGAGTTGATCGAGCCGGATGACGGGATCCTCGCCATCGGGTCGGGCGGCCCCTACGCGCTCGCCGCTGCCCGCGCGCTGCTTGCCGACACGTCGCTCCCGGCCACGGAGATCGTGCGCAAGGCGCTGATGATCGCCGGCGAGATCTGCATCTTCACCAACCAGAACATCACGGTCATCGAGCCCGAGTAGGCCCGTCGGGGCCCGGGAGGCGTGGGCACCGGCTAAATTGGGGCATGCCTGCCAACCGTACCGAACAGGTTCTCGCCCGTCTGGCCGACCTGACACCGCGCAAGATCGTCGCCGAGCTCGACCGTTACATCGTGGGGCAGGGCGACGCCAAGAAGGCCGTCGCCATCGCGCTGCGGAACCGCTGGCGCCGCCAGCGCGCGCCCGAGGGGATTCGCGAAGAGATCGCGCCCAACAACATCATCCTCATTGGCCCCACCGGCGTCGGCAAGACGGAGATCGCCCGCCGTCTCGCCAAGCTTACCGGCGCGCCGTTCATCAAGGTGGAGGCGTCGAAGTTCACCGAAGTCGGCTACGTGGGTCGCGACGTCGAGGGGATGGTGCGCGACCTCGCCGAGAGCGCCATTGACATGGTGCGGCACGAACGCGAGCACGACGTGGAGGACCTCGCCCACGACAAGGTGGACGAACGTCTCCTCGACCTGCTGCTTCCGCCCCCTGCCGAAGCGGCGCCCGCCGCGGCGCCTGAACCCATGCCGAACGTCTTCGTCGTCTCGTCCTCGGGCGGCGTCACGCAGGAGCACGACCTGGCGCGGGAGCGGCATAAGCGCACGCGCGACAAGCTCAAGCAGCTTCTGCTCGACGGCCAGTTGGAGCAGCGCGAGATCGAGATCGAGGTCGCCGCGTCGTCCATGGCCGGGTTCGATTTCGCCCAGCAGGGCGCCCCGGAGGGAATGGGGAACTTCGCCGAGATGCTCGAGCAGTTCCTCCCGAAGCGCAAGAAGCGTCGCACGGTGACGGTGGCCGAGGCGCGACGCATCCTGCTCGACGAGGAGTACGACAAGCTCATCAATCACGATGACGTGGTGGCCGACGCGCTCGACCGCGTGGAGAAGCTCGGCATCATCTTTCTCGACGAGATTGACAAGATTGCCGGCGCCAAGAGCGAGATGGGCGGCCCTGACGTGTCGCGCGAGGGGGTGCAGCGCGACCTCCTGCCGATTGTCGAGGGGTCGAACGTGCAGACCAAGTACGGCATGGTGAAGACGGATCACGTGCTCTTCATCGCGGCCGGTGCGTTCCATGTGAGCAAGCCCAGCGACCTGATTCCCGAGCTGCAGGGGCGGTTCCCTATTCGTGTGGAACTCAAATCGCTCACCGAGGCCGACTTCGTGCGCATCATGACGGAGCCCGAAAACGCGCTGACCAAGCAATACGCGGCGCTCATCGCCGCCGACGGCACGGAACTCACGTTCACGGAGGACGGCATCGCCGAGATCGCGCGCACCGCCGCCATGGTGAACTCGCGCATGGAGAACATCGGCGCCCGCCGCCTGCACACGGTGATGACCACGCTGCTCGAAGACGTGCTGTTCGACTTGCCCGAGCGCGGGACGGAGCCCGTGAAGGTGGATGCGAAAGTCGTGCGCGACCGGCTGAAGGCCATCTCGGAGGACGAGGATCTTCGGAAGTACATACTGTGACGGAACGGGGAGGGGGTAGAGGCGAAGGGACGAGGGCGGAGATGTGGAACGAGGACGGAGGTGCGCTGCGCGTAAATGAACTCCGTCCCCGTTCCGCCCCTCGTCCCCCCTCGCCAGGCCTCTACCCCCTCCCCGTTCCGCCCCTCGCCCCCCTTATCCCGTCCCTCCTGATCGCACAAATTCAGCTCCCCTATCCAATCTCCCGTGGCAGCCCACCGCGACTTCCTTTCCATCCTCGATTTCTCCAGTGCCGAGCTCGACGCGCTGTTCGTGCTCGCCGAGGACATTCGCAACAAGCGCTACGTCAAGAAGCCGCTCGCCGGCAAGGCGCTGGCGATGATCTTCATGAAGTCGTCCACGCGCACGCGTGTGTCGTTCGAGGTGGGCGCGTACGACCTGGGCGGGCACGCCCTCTTCCTGTCGCCGCGCGACATCCAGCTTGGGCGCGGCGAGCCCATCAAGGACATGGCGCGCGTGCTCACGCGCATGACCGACGGCATCATGATCCGCGCCTATGCGCACGCCGACGTCGAGGAGTTGGCTGACTACGCCGATGTTCCGGTGATCAACGGCCTCACCGACCTGTCGCACCCCTGTCAGATTCTCGCCGACTTGCTCACCGTCGGGCAGTTCCTCGGTAGCTACAGGGGAAAGCGCATCGCCTGGATCGGCGACGGCAACAACATGGCGCACTCGTGGATCGAGGCCGCCCATCGGCTCGATTTCTCGTTGCGCCTTGCCTGTCCCGAGAAGTTCGAGCCTGATCCGGTGCTGATCGCGACGGCGCGCGCCGAGGGGGCGGACATCACGCTCGTGCGCGATCCGCGCGAGGCGGTAGAGGGGTGCCACGTCGTGAACACCGACGTCTGGGCCTCCATGGGTCAGGAAGACGAGACGAACGAGCGCATCGAGGTCTTCGACGGCTTCATGGTGGACGAGAAGCTGATGGCGCGCGCCGCCAAGGACGCGATCTTCCTACACTGCCTGCCGGCGCACCGCGGCGAGGAAGTGGCCGAGTCGGTGCTGGAGGGGCCGCAGAGTCGGGTGTGGGCGGAGGCCGAGAACCGCCTGCACATCCAGAAGGCGATCATGGCGGTGCTGATGGGCGGCGAGCCGCTGGCGCCGTACATGCAGGCGAAGAAGAGCGCCAAACGCCGCGTAGCGGCGGCGAGGAAGGGCGCGAAGAAGGCGGCCAAGGCGCCCGCGAAGAAGTCGACGGCCAGGAAGCCAGCTTCCAAGAAGCGCGCGCGCCGCACGTAGGCCGTGGCGGCGATCACCCCGACCGCCGCGTTGATCCACAGGGTACCAGACGTCACACCGAATGACCCGAGCAACCAATGCCAGCTCTCGATTTCACACTCCTGACGGACAGCGGAGCACCGCTCTCGCTGTCCTCCCTGCGCGGCCGCACGGTCGTGCTCTACTTCTACCCAAAGGACGACACCAGCGGTTGCACGCTGGAGTCGTGCTCTTTCCGCGACCTCTTCCCGCGTTTCGCGGGCTCCGACGCCGTCATCCTCGGCATCTCGCCCGACGACGTCGCATCGCACCAAAGGTTCAAGGTCAAGTACAACCTGCCGTTCACGCTGCTTGTGGATGAAAACCACGCGCTCGCCGAGCAACTCGGCATCTGGGTGGAGAAGCAGTTCATGGGCAACCGGTACATGGGCGTTCAGCGCACCACATACGTCCTCGGCCCCGATGGCGCCGTGCAGTACGTCTTCGAGAAGGTGAATCCGGCTGGACATGCCGAGGAGGTAATGGCCTTCCTGCAGGGCGGCGTTGACGCGGCCGTGGCCGCGCGCGCGGCGTTCGATGCGGCGATCGCGGCGGCAAAGCCACCGACGATCGCGAAGGTGGCGAAGAAGTCGGTGAAGAAGCGGGTGAAGAAGCCGGCGAAGAAGCCGGCGAAGAAGCCGGCGAAGAAGCCGGTGAAGAAGCCGGCGAAGAAGCCGGTGAAGAAGCCGGCGAAGAAGCCGGTGAAGAAGCCGGTGAAGAAGCCGGTGAAGAAGGCCGCGAAGAAGCCGGCGAAGAAGTCGGCGAAGAAGTCGTCCAAGAAGGCTGTGAAGAAGGCGTCCAAGAAGGCGGTCAAGGCCGCGAAGAGAACCGCGAAGAAGCCAGCCCGGAAACAGGCCAGAAAACCCGCCGCCAAGAAGTAGTCACCTGAATGAACGAGGGGCCCGGATCACCGGGCCCCTCTGTTGTCTCTCTGTTGTTTATCTGTTGTCTCTCTGTTGTCTCTCTGCCCCTGTCACATCTTCCCGCTGATCATCACGTGCGCCTTCGGCGTCCCCGGGAACATCAGCCACGGTCCTTCCTCGCGCGGCTGCGCCGTGATGCCGATGCTCTCCGGCGTGGCGTACGGGACATAGAGCACCGTGAGCAGGCCAGCGCCCGTCACCTTGTTGGCCGCCGGGTCGAAGCCCTCCTTCTTGGCCGTGACGGTGTATAGCGACCCCTGCGCCGGCATCTTCAACTTCCCGCTCTTGATCTCGGCGAAGCGCACGCTGTCAACGCCAGCGCCCTTCACGCCCTGCGCGCGCAGTTCACGTCCGCGTGCCATGAACGGCTCGAGGCTCTTGTGGTAGCAGGCGACGTGGAAGTCAGGGCGCGTGACGTACAGCGCCAGGCAGTGCATCCCGTTCTTGCCCTCGCGCAGCACCACCAGCTTGCCGGGCTCCCTATAGCCCATCACTGTCGCACCATCGCGCATGTCGGCTGGGAGCGGAATCACCGCGGCAGCGATCTGTTGGGCCGACGGCGGAATGGGCGCCTGCGCGGCAGGTGCGGCGGGCACCTGCGCGGCAGGTGCAGCGGGCGCCTGCGCGCCAAGCGCGGCGGCGGTGAGCGAAAGCAGGATCAGGGGGCGCATGGGGGGGGCGGTCCTTTGAGGGGAAGCAGACACGATACCAGTGCGACACGGCCGCGTGCAAGCGCCGCCTCAGACTGCCGGCTTCTCCCTCACTCTGCCGTACTCTGCCGGATTCTGCGCGAAGCGCCTCACCCGCTTCCACAACCGCCCCGCCGCAAAGCCCGCGATCGTCGCGATCTCCGCCACGCTCGGCGTCGGCGCCTCGCCCAGCGAGCGCAGGATGCGCGAGCGCATGCGCAGCACGATGGGCGACGCCACGGGAATGGCCTGGAAATACGGATCGTAACGTGTCCCGATCCCCTCAATCAGCGACGCCGTGCGCGCGAAGTAGACCATGTCGCGTGGCAGGACGATCGGAAAGTCGTACAGCGTGTGCATCACGCGGTCGGCGAGCATCATCTGGATGCGGTCCTGCGATGTCGTGTCCTGCCGATACGCGGTGTCGAGCAGCAGATGCACGAGGCGTTTGATCTCCGCCATGTCCGCGCTGGACGCGATCAATCCGAGCGCGCCGAACCCCTCGACAATGCCCTCAGGGTCCTGCCGCACCGCCGCGAGCACCGTGCGGATCAACCGCAGGCGGGTCTCGGGCGCGACGCGCACCACCATGCCGAAGTCGAGCAGCACCAGTCGCCCGTCGGCCGTGACCAGCAGGTTGCCCGGGTGCGGATCGGCGTGGAAGAGCCCGTCAATCAGCATCATCTGCACGTACATCTCGATCAGCACGGCGGTGATGCGCTTGGCTTCGTCCTCGCTGACCGCGAGCCGGTCAATGCGGCCGCCCTCGATGAAGTCGAGCACGATCACGCGCTGCCGAGTGAGCTCGTGCACGATGGCCGGCACGATCACCTGATCGTCGCCCTCGAAGTTCCGCCGGATCTCCGTGGCGTACTCGGCTTCCAGCCGGAAGTCCATCTCCTCGTGGATGCGGTCCGAGAACTCCTCAATGACGGCCTGGACGCCGCGGACGTGCGGATTGGGCCACTGCAGCGCCACCCAATACAGGAGCCGGCGGGCAATGCGCAGGTCGAGGTCAATGATGTGCTCGACGCTCGGGCGCAGCACCTTCACGGCCACGTCGCGCCCGCGGTATGACGCGCGATGCACCTGCCCCAGCGACGCGGCCGCAACTGGCACACGATCAAAACGTTCGAACACGTCGTCCGCTGGCTTCCCGTACGCTCGTTCGATTTCTCGTTCGATCTCTGCCACCGGCACTGCCGGCACCTGGTCGTGCAGCGTGCCCAGCACGCTGATGTACGGTTCGCCGATCAGGTCGGCACGCGCGGCAAAGACCTGCGCGAGCTTCACGAACGTCGGGCCGAGGCTCGCGATGGCGGCCACAATGCCCTGCGCGCGCCCCCCGTGGAAGTCCGGCGTGCGGACAGCAGGCGCGCCCCACAACACCCAGCGACGGCGGTCCCGCAACAGCGAGACCACCCATGGGAGCAGGGTCATGATGATGTGGACCGAGCGCATACTCCCAACCTAACGCTTCCGCTACGGCAGTAGTTCGAACCCCGCCAGCTCGAAGTGGGTGTCGAGCGCGAGAGCATGCCGCAGACGGCGGGCCTTCATCACCTCAAAGCTCACGGCATCTGCGAGGCTGAGCCGCTGGTCCGTGAACCGCCGCAGCCAGCGGTCCACGGCGGCGCGCTCGGTGTCGCGGTCCACGAAGACGACCTCGTGCGAGGCATCCTGGTACAGGCTGTCGAGGAATCGCACGCCCTCGGCGGCCCCGCGGAACCGGGAGATGAGAATCTGCATCTCGGCCACCACGAGGTTGGTGGTGACCAAGCGAGCGCCCTGGGCAATGAGCGCCTTGTACGCCGCGAGCGCACCGCGGTGCCTCGCCTCCTTTGGGCTGAGGGCGGCGAACCATCCCGAGGTGTCCAGGAAGGCGCCGGTCACCGACGCTTGCCGCGTGGAGCGACGTACGACTCGGCGAGCACGGCGTCGTGGTCGGCGGCGACCGCGGCGGGCCACTCGCCGGCGCTGCTTTCCGCAACGAAGCGCAGCATCGGGCTTTCGACGTCCTGCTCGCGCGCAAAGGCGCGGACACCGCGGCGCATGACCTCGGCCTTGGACAACCCGGACACGGCGGCGAGGCGCGCCAGCAGCGCGCTGTCGTCCGCGGCCAGGTAGACCTGGACGGGCTCGCGGACCGCAGGCGGAGATGAAAGGCGGCGCTTCGACATGCAGGTACTATATAACATGTAATACATGTAGTCAAGTACATGAATCCGGGTCGGCTCCCGGGCCCCCCCCGGCGTCAGGGATCTGCTTTCTGGCGCCCCACTCGCGCGTTCCTTAGTATTGGGGCTTCCGCGACCGAGGCCCCCCCTCTGCCGTCAGAGTCCCCTCACGCCGGCGCCGGTGCCGCGACAGGCACATCCATGAGCAACGAAATCGCGACGCGGCTCAATGCCGCGCTCGATGGTCGGTACCGTATCGAGCGAGAGCTCGGTACCGGTGGCATGGCCACGGTGTACCTCGCCGACGATCTCAAGCACGACCGCAAGGTCGCGCTCAAGGTGCTCAAGCCCGAGCTCGCTGCGGTGTTAGGCGCCGAGCGGTTCGTGGTCGAGATCAAGACCACGGCGAGCCTGCAGCATCCGCACATCCTGCCGCTCTTCGACTCGGGAACCGCGGACAGCTTCCTGTTCTACGTCATGCCCTACATCCAGGGCGAGACGATTCGCGAGAAGCTGAATCGCGAAACGCAGTTTGGGGTGGACGAGGCGGTGCGGATCGCGCGTGAAGTGGCCGACGCGCTCGACTATGCGCACCGGCACGGCGTGATCCACCGCGACATCAAACCCGAGAACCTGCTGCTGCACGACGGCCGGGCGATGGTGATGGACTTCGGCATCGCGCTGGCGGTGAGCGCGGCGGCGGGCGGGCGGATGACCGAGACGGGGCTGAGCCTCGGAACGCCGCACTACATGAGCCCCGAGCAGGCGACGGCGGAGAAGGACCTCACGCCGCGCGCGGATGTCTATTCGCTGGCGACGGTGTTGTACGAGATGCTGACCGGCAACCCGCCGCATGTGGGGGCGTCGGCGCAGCAGATCATCATGAAAATCATCACGGAGCCTGTGGCTCCCGTGACGACGATGCGGAAGTCCGTGCCCCTGCACGTGGCGGCCGCGCTGGCGAAGGCGCTGGAGAAGCTGCCGGCCGATCGGTTTGAGAGTGCCAAGGCGTTTGCGGAGGCGCTGCTGAATCACACGTGGACGAGCGCGACGTTCGCCGACGGCGAGGTCACAGCGCACGCGGGGATCCGGCGCGTCCTGACGCCGCCGTTCGTTGTTGTGAGCTCAATCGCGGCCGTTGCCATCCTCGTGGCCGGCTGGGCCTTGCTGCGGCCAGCTCCTGCGCGGCCGATTGCGCGCTTCAGCCTGCTGCTGCCGGACAGCCAGCAGTTGAACCAGACCGTGAACGGAACGCGCATCACACTGTCGCCCGACGGCCGCACCATCGTGTACGTCGGCGGCGGCTCCGGCGGCCCGGAGTCCAGTCGCCTCTGGGTTCGCCCGCTGGACCAGTTGCGCGCCACGCCGCTGGCCGGCACGGAACGCGCGGCGAATCCCGCGTTCTCTCCCGATGGCAAGCGAATCGCGTACGTGTCCCTCTCGTCACCGCGCGCGTTGAGGGTCGTGCCAGTCGCCGGCGGGCCGGTGCTGACCCTCACTGATTCACTGGTGGATATGGGTGGCGTATCCTGGGGGGCCGACGGTTACATCTACTACGACGGCCACCTGGACGGCGATGGCGTTGCGCGAATCCGAGAGACTGGTGGAAAACCGGAAATAGCCTCCCGGCCGGACTCGGCCCGCGGGGAGAACTATCATCACATGCCCTCGGCGCTCCCGAATGGCCGTGGCGTCCTGCTCAGGGTCACGAGTCAAAGTGCGGGCACCGGTCCGGACCTCGCGGTCCTCGACACGCGGACGGGGAAGCACCGGGTGCTGGTTCGCGGTCTCGTTGGGCGCTACGCGGAAAGCGGCCACCTGCTGTATGTCACCGAGGATGGCATGCTGATGGCCGCGCCATTCGACGCCGATGCCCTGAGTATTACGGGCGAAGCGGTGCTCGTTGATGATGGGCTGTCGGTGCGTGGCAACCAGCGGATTGACATCGCGACGTCGCACGACGGAACCCTGGTGTACGCCGCCGGCCAGACGACGGCGGGCCGTCGTGAGCTGGTCTGGGTCGAGCGCGACGGAACAGCGCGAGCGGTGGATACGGCGTGGAGCGGCGAAATGAGCGGGCGCCCGGCGCTCTCTCCGGACGGGCGCATGGCGGCCGTCACCATCGGCCGCGGAGCTGGGCGCCAAGTCTGGGTCAAGCACCTCGACCGCGGTGCCGCGTCGCGCGTGGCGGAGGCCGGCTGGAGCCCCTCGTGGTCACCCGATGGAAAATACCTCGTATTCAGCGCACCCGGCGGCACGGTGCAGCGGGTACCGGCCGACGGAAGTGCGCTACCGGTGGCCATTCCGGGCACCGGGAACACGCCTGCGCTGTCCTTGGATGGCCGATGGCTGCTGTTCTCATCGCGCGGCGACATCTACGGCGTTCGCACTGATGGCGATACCACGAGGCGGACTCTCGTCGCAGACCCCGTCACTCAGACTCTCCCGGCGTTGTCACCGGATGGCCGCTGGTTGGCATATGCCTCGGACGAATCCGGTGTCTTCCAGATATACGTGCGACCGTTTCCAGACACCAAGGTGGCCAAGCGGCAGGTCTCCATCGGTAGCGGTTTTGCGCCCCGCTGGTCGCGCTCCGGGCGCGAGCTCCTCTACGCGGACGGCAACTATGACCTCTGGGTCGCTGACATCGCTCCGGGTCCCGTCTTTGCCTCCGGGACGCCGCGACGGTTATTCTCGGCCGACGCGTACGGTCCGGTCGGCCAGAACGTGTTTGACGTGAGTCCCGATGGCCGGCGCTTCCTGTTCACTCGCGCGGAGGCTGGCGCTCAAGGGACTGACCGCGGCGACGAGATGATCGTCGTGCAGAACTTCTTCGCGGAACTCAAGGCCAAGGTGCCGCGATGAGCCTCACCGCGGAACGCCTGAGTGCGGCCCTCGCCGACCGCTACCGCATCGAGCGCGAGCTCGGCGCGGGCGGCATGGCCACCGTCCACCTCGCGCACGACCTCAAGCACGACCGCGACGTCGCCATCAAGGTGCTGCATCCCGACCTCGGCGCGGCGCTCGGCGGTGAGCGGTTTCTCAGCGAAATCCGCACGACGGCGCGACTGCAGCATCCGCACATCCTGCCGCTGCTCGATTCGGGCGAGGCCGACGGACTGCTCTACTACGTGATGCCGGTGGTGACGGGAGAAACGCTGCGGGCGCGCCTCGAGCGCGAACACCAACTGCCGATTCCTGACGCCGTGCGTATCGCCCGCGAAGTGGCGAGTGCGCTCGACTATGCGCACCGGCAGGGAGTCGTGCACCGCGACATCAAGCCCGAGAACATCCTGCTGCACGACGGACAGGCGATGGTCGCCGACTTCGGCATCGCGCTCGCCGTGCAAACGGCGGGCGGCCAGCGGATGACACAGACCGGCCTGAGCCTTGGCACGCCGCAGTACATGAGCCCAGAGCAGGCGATGGGCGAGAAGACCATTGACGCGCGCGCCGACGTGTACGCACTCGGGGCGGTGGCGTACGAGATGCTGACGGGCGAGGCGCCGTTTACGGGCGCCACGGTGCAGGCGATCGTGGCGAAGGTGTTGAGCGCGGAGCCCGAGCCGCCGTCAATGACGCGCAAGACGATCCCGCCGCATGTGGAAGAGGCGGTCATGACGGCGCTGGCCAAGCTGCCGGCTGATCGCTTCTCGACGGCGGCGGAGTTTGCTGCGGCGCTCGAGGGGCAGGGACCAATGCGCGCGCGGACGTCGTCCACAGCAGCGCCGCCACGGCCGGATGCGTGGCGTCGCATCGCGCTGGCGGCGAGCGCCGCTGCCATGGTGCTGGCGGTCGTCACGCTGTGGGCCGTGCGCGGGCGAGGAGTGGCCGGTGAGACGGGACGCGTGGAATTCAGCCTGCGCCTTGCCCCGGGCGGCCAGCAGAACGTGGAAATCGCCATCTCGCCGGACGGCCGCAAGATCATTCAGCTTGCCGCAGATTCGGCCGGCGTTGATCACGTCGTCATGCGCGAACTCGGCGCGCCGGCAATGACCGTGGTGCCGGGCACCGACGGTGCGGCAGCGCAGGGGTTTTCACCCGACGGCCGGTGGATCTCCTTCGCGGCGCGCAACAAGCTGTGGAAAGTGCCGGTGGCAGGTGGTCCGCCTATCGCCATCGTTGATTCTGCGAATGCGTCGGCGGCCTGGTGCGCCGATGGTACCATCATCTACACGCGTCCGGGCATGGGCCTCTGGCGCGTGTCGGCCTCCGGAGGCCAGTCGGCCCGGCTGACGTCGCTCGACACGGCGCGGCGCGAGTTCGCACACTGGAGTCCGCAGGAACTACCGGGCGGCAAGGCCGTCGTTTTCAATGCCTTCTCGACGCCGATTTCACGTTCGCGGATCGAGGCGCTGGAGTACGCCACGGGCAAGCGCACCGTGCTGGTTGAGGGCGCCCTCTACGCGCGCTACGTAAAGAGCGGGCACCTGCTGTATGCGCGCGACGGCGCAATCTTCGGGGTGCCGTTCGACCCGGCCGGGTTGCGCGTGCTGGGACCCGAAGTGCCGGTGCTTGGCAACGTGCTTTGGTCGGCCACCAACGGATCGGCTGCTTACGCCGTGTCGGAAACAGGCACGCTGGTCTACTTGAAGGGCTCCGAGTCAACGGTGAATCAACGCGTTCTGTGGGTGGACCGGAATGGGCGGGAGCAGCCTGCGCTGCCGGAGTCCGGGCAGTGGGCCGAGCCTCGACTGTCTCCCGACGGACGGTGGATTGCGCTGACGCGACTCGGCGCGTCCTGGCAGATCTGGCTGTACGACCGCACGCGAAGCGTCCTCTCGCAGTTGACGCACGAGAAGGGCGTGGCCTTCGGCGCGCTGTGGATGCCCGACGGCCGGTCGCTGATGCACGTGATGGAGACGCCGACGTACGACCTGGCCCGCACGTCGCTCGACGGCGGGCGAGCCGACACGGTGCGCGTCTCCGCCTTCGATAAGGTGCCCCAGGCAATCACTCCGGACGGCAAGACCATTCTCTACAATGAGAGCCGCGATCGGCAGATGCTGATGATCGCGCCGCTCGCGGGCGGTGTAGCCACGCCGTTCGATGCGCGCGAGTCGGCGCAACACACCGCATCGGTGTCCCCGGATGGACGTTGGGTGGCGTACGACGAGGAGAACCTGCAGCGGTCGGGCGAGGTCTTCCTGCGTGCGCTCGACGGGCGCGGTGGCCGTCGGCAGGTGTCAGCCGGCGGCGGCAGCCAGCCCCGCTTCACCCGCGGTGGTCGTGAGATCGTCTTCCGCAATAAGGCGGCCGTGCTCGCGGCGTCGTTTAACCCGGCCACCGGTGAGGTCGGCACGCCGACGGTGCTGTTCAGTCGCAAGGACGCCGGCCGTGGGGGCGGTGCACGCACGATCGGCTACGACGTGACGCCGGACGGCTCGCGCTTCCTGCTGGTGACGCCCATCGAGCGCCCTGACGCGCTGCCGACCACCGTGGTGCTCAACTGGCTCGACGAGTTGAAGGCGAAGGTGAAGCGATGAGCGTGCTGGACCGCCTCTCGGCCGCCCTCGCCGACCGCTACCGCATCGAGCGCGAGCTCGGGCAGGGCGGCATGGCCACCGTGTATCTGGCCCGTGACCTCAAGCACGGCCGCAATGTGGCGCTCAAGGTGTTGAAGCCCGAGATCGGCCAGACGCTCGGTGCCGAGCGCTTTCTGCGCGAGATCCAACTGGCGGCCCGGCTCAGTCATCCGCACATCCTGCCGCTGCACGACTCGGGCGAGGCGGACGGCCTGCTGTATTACGTGATGCCGAACGTCGAGGGGCGGTCGCTGCGTGACCGGCTCGACGGGTCGCGCCAGCTCCCGGTGGACGAGGCGGTGCGCGTGACGCGCGAGGTGGCCGGCGCGCTCGACTACGCACATCGGCACGGCGTGGTGCACCGCGACATCAAGCCGGAGAACATCATGCTGCAGGACGGCCACGCGCTGGTGGCCGACTTCGGCATCGGCAAGGCGCTCAGCGACGTTGAGGGCGAGGCCTTCACGCAGACGGGGATGAGCGTCGGGACGCCGGCGTACATGAGTCCGGAACAGGCGGCCGGCGAGGCCGTGGACGGGCGGAGTGACCTCTACTCGCTGGGCTGCGTGCTGTACGAGATGCTGGTGGGCGAGCAGCCGTTCACCGGGCCCACCGTGCAAGCGATCATCGCGAAGCGTTTCGTGCAGACACCGGCCGACGTGACGGCGCTGCGCGAGGGCGTGTCGCGTCCGGTGGCGCGCGCGGTACAGCAGGCGCTCGCGCGCACGCCCATTGACCGTTTCCACACGGGCGCGGCGATGATCGCGGCCTTCGCCGAGGCGGAACCCGCGCCGGCCGGCGTGGCCGCCGCGCCCGCGCCCGAGAAGTCCATTGCCGTCCTGCCGTTCGCCTCGATGAGCGCCGATCCTGAGAACGAATTCTTCGCCGATGGGATCACCGAGGAGATCCTGAACGCGCTCGCGCAGATCCGCGAGGCGCTGAGGGTGCGGACGGTGCTCGAGGGGTCGGTGCGGCGCGCCGGCAACCGCGTGCGCATCACCGCCCAGCTCGTTGACGTCACCGACGGCTACCACCTGTGGTCGGAGCGCTACGACCGCGAGATCGCCGACGTGTTCGCGGTGCAGGACGAGATCGCGTCGGCCATTGCCTCGAAGCTGAAGACCACGCTGGCCCTCGGCGCCGAGGCGCGCGCGCAGCGTGCCACCGACAACATCGAGGCGTACGAGGCCTACCTGAAGGGACGCACACTGCTGTACCGGCGTGGTGCGGGCATCCAGCAGGGGCTCGAGCAGATGCGGAAGGCGCTCGCCCTCGACCCGACCTATGCCCTCGCCTGGGCGGGCCTCGCCGACACGTACAGTCTGCTGGGCTACTATGGGTACATCCATCCCGACGAAGCGCGTGCGCAGGCGGGTCCGGCCGTGGCCAGGGCGCTTGAGTTCGGGCCGGACCTCGCCGAGTCGCACACGGCGCACGCGCTCCATACCCTGCTCTTTGTCTGGGACTGGGCAGCGGCCGAGCGCTCATTCCTGCGGGCGATGGAGCTGAACCCGGGGTACATCCAGGGCGTCGCCTGGTACCACCTGTTCTACCGCGCGTTTGCCGGCGGCCAGTGGAACGGGGCGCTGGCAGCGCTTAAGGGGTGTCATGAGCGCGATCCGCGGTCGGCCTACCTGGCCGCCGTCGTCGGCATCTGCTACTCCAGTTCGGGGCAGGATCCGGAGATGTTGCGCTGGGTGGACCTGGCGTCAGCGCTCGATCCCGATGCGTACCTGTCGCTTTGGGGGCGACAGTTGGCGCTCAACGCGCTGCGCGACTGGCCGCGCGCCATCGAGGCGGGACACGCGGTGCTCGCGGTGTCGGGGCGCCAGATACTCTCGCTGACCCACCTCGGCCTCGCGCTCAGGACATCGGGCGACGTCGAGGGAGCCCGCGCCGTCTACGAGGAGATGCTCCTGCGGGCGAAGCGCGAATATGTCGGGCCGACGGTGCTCGCGCTCCTGGAAGCTGCGCTGGGGGAGAAGCAGGCGGCCATCGCGCACTGCCGCGAGGCGATTGCCCTGCGCGATCCAGGGTTGGTCATCTTCGCGCACGGCTGGCCGCACACGGACGACCTGCGCTCCATGCCCGAGCACGCGGCGATGTTGCGCGAGATCGGGCTGCCGGACCTGACCCATGAGTGACGCGACGCTGGCGCGCCTCTCCGCCGCCCTCGCCGGCCGCATGATACATTGCATTATCAAACCTATGATATGATATTGCACAGTATGAAACGCGCCATCGAACCGCTCCTCCGGGACTACCTCGCCGCCTTTCCCTGCGTGGCCCTCCTCGGCGTCCGCCAGTGCGGCAAGACCACCGTGCTCCACACGCTGCCCCGGAGCTGGAAACACGTTGACCTCGAGCGTCGCGCCGACCAGTCGGTGATCGCCCGCGACCCCGACACCTTCCTGCGCCTCAACCCGCGCCACGTCACGCTCGACGAGGCGCAACTGCTGCCCGATCTGTTCCCCGCGCTGCGCGTCGCCATCGACGACCACCGCGCCGAGAAGGGGCGCTACGTGATGACCGGCTCCAGTTCCCCGGCGCTCAGCCGCGCCATCGCCGAAAGCCTCGCCGGCCGCGTCGGCATCATCGAGATGGCGCCGTTGTCGTGGGCGGAAGTCACGGAGACCACGCGACGCGATTCGTTCCTCAAGCGGCTCCTGCACCGCAAGGCGAAGCCCGCCGAGCTGATCGCCGGGCTCCGCGCACGCGGCACGGAGACGGCGTTGCGCGACTTCTGGTTTCGCGGCGGCTTTCCCGAGCCGTGGCTCCACCGCGGCCGCGCGTTCCGCGACCGCTGGGTGGAGCAGTACATCCAGACCTACCTGCTCCGGGACGTCAAGCAGCTCTTCCCCGGGCTCAACGACCTTCGGTTTCGCCGCTTCCTCGAACTGCTCGGCGGCCTGTCGGGCCGCGTGCTGAACTACGCCGACGTCGCGCGGGCGCTCGACGTGTCACAGCCCACGGCCCGCGACTATTTCGCGATCGCCCACGGGACGTTCGTCTGGCGCACCATCCCGGCCTGGTCGAAGAACGTGCTCAAGCGCGTGGTGAAGCACCCCAAGGGCTATCTTCGCGACACGGGACTGCTGCACGCGCTCCTCCGTATTCCCGACCACGACGCGCTCCTGAGCCATCCGCAGATGGGCGCGTCGTGGGAGGCGATGGTGGTAGAGGAGGTCATCCGGCAGTTCAACGGGATGGGCGAGGCGTGCGAGTACTCGTACTACCGCACGGGCGGTGGCGCCGAGGTGGACCTGGTGGTGGAAGGCAGCTTCGGCCGCGTGGCGGTGGAGATCAAGCACACGTCCACGGTGCACGCGCGCGATCTGCGCGGGCTGCGGGACTTCGTCACCGAACAGAAGGCGCGGCTGGGTGTCGTGATCAACAACGACCTCGCGCCGCGGCTGTACGACGACACGCTGATTGGCCTCCCCATGACGTATCTGTGAAATGAACGATCCCCAGTCGAACACGGCGTCTCGCCTCTCCGCCGCCCTCGCCGACCGCTACCGCATCGAGCGCGAGCTCGGCGCGGGCGGCATGGCCACCGTGTACCTCGCGCACGACCTCAAGCACGACCGCGACGTCGCCATCAAGGTGCTGCACCCCGACCTCGGCGCCGCGCTCGGCGGCGAGCGGTTCCTGAGCGAAATCAAGACGACCGCCAAGCTGCAGCATCCGCATATCCTGCCGCTGCTCGACAGTGGGGAGGCGGACGGGCTGTTGTTCTATGTCATGCCCGTGGTGACGGGCGAGACATTGCGCACGCGCCTCGCACGCGAACGGCAACTGCCGATTCCCGACGCGGTGCGCATCGCGCGCGAAGTGGCCAGCGCGCTCGACTACGCGCACCGGCAGGGCGTCGTGCACCGCGACATCAAGCCCGAAAACATCCTGCTGCACGACGGGCAGGCACTGGTCGCCGATTTTGGGATTGCGCTCGCCGTGCAGACAGCCGGCGGACAGCGCATGACGCAGACGGGGCTGTCGCTGGGAACGCCGCAGTACATGAGCCCCGAGCAGGCGATGGGCGAAAAGACGATTGACGCGCGCAGCGACGTGTACGCGCTGGGAGCGGTGACATACGAGATGCTCACGGGCGATCCGCCGTTCTCGGGGTCGAGCGTGCAGGCGATCGTGGCGCGCGTGCTCACGGAGAAGCCCACGCCGCTCGCGACGCTGCGCGACACCGTGCCGCCCACGGTCGAAGACGCCGTCTTGACCGCCCTCGCGAAGTTGCCGGCTGATCGCTTCGCGACAGCGGCGGAATTCGCGGTTGCGCTCGCGGCCTCCGGCAACTCCGGTGCGCGCGCGGCGGCAACCGGGGCGCGCGCCGCGCTGCCATCCAGCCGGCGTCGGGCGTGGCTTGTGGGCGCGATCACGCTGACGGCCGTTGCTGCCGCTGGCGGCTGGTTCGTCGGCCGGCGCGCGAACCCCTCGCGTGGCGCGTCGGACGAAGTGCCGGTGAGCCGGCTCGAATTCTCGGCCGCCGACGTGCGCTTTGCGTATCCGCGCGCTGGCGTGGTCACCACGCTGGCCCTCTCACCCAATGGATCGCGCGCCGTCTTTGCGGTAGAGCGCCCTAGTGGTTGGGTGCTGGCGATCCGGAACCTCGATGCGCTCTCTGCGCGCGTGCTGCCGGGCACGGAGGGGGCACTCGATCCCTCCTTCTCCCCTGACGGGCGCTGGATCGCGTTCGCCGCGGGCGACGGCAACCTGAAAAAGATCGCATTCGACGGATCGTCGCTGACCACGATCTGCATGGTCGGAGAGTCCAACAGCGGAGGCGTTACCTGGTTGTCCGATCGCGAACTGGCCTTCGCTCGTCGGACGCTGCTCGGCTCGGGAATGTTCCGCGTCTCCGCCGATGGAGGTACGCCTCGCGTGTTCACGCGCGTCGATTCAGCGTCGGGCGAACGCTACCAACAGAACCCGGTTGTTATTGATCACGGACGGTTGATCGCGTACGGCAGCATTGGAGCGACCGCGTCGGACCTGATGATCGGCGTTGCGGACGTCGCGACTGGAAGGGCGAAGTCGCTGAATCTGCCCGGGGCGGCTGCCTTGGGGCTCATTGACGACGTGCTCGTCTACGTGCGAGGCGACGGGGCCTTGATGGCCGCCCGCCTCGACACGCGCACGCTGACCGCTTCGACGCCCATTCAGGTGGGCGACAGTGTCACCGTCCGGGTGTGGAGTGCGGGCGCTGCGCTATCAGCCAGCGGCTCCTTGCTGTACCAGCAGGGCGGTTCGGCTGGCGCCCTCGTGCGCGTGGACCTGCGCGGCGCGGAGCAGCCGCTGCTCGATTCTGTGCGCGGGTATGTGCATCCGCGGTTCTCGCCCGACGGGCGACGCCTGGCCGTCGAGATCAGCAGTGGTGCCGGTGCCGATATCTGGACGGCGGAGCTCGCGTCGAAGTCGCTGGAGCGGATGACGAACGGGGCAGTGAACGATCGCCCGGAATGGTCGCCCGACAGCCGCCGTGTGCTCTACACCTCGACGCGCACTTTGCCGCCAGCCGTCTGGTGGCAGCCGGTGGATGGAAGCGCGGCGGCGGAACGGTTGCTCGCGTCCGGCGATGCCCCGGTGCGCGAAGGCGTCCTGACGCCCGACGGCCGCACGCTCGTGTACCGCGTGGATGCGCGCGAGACGTTGCGCGACATCTGGATGATGCCGCTTGCCGGCGACCGGAAGCCCGTGCCGCTGCTGGTCAGCGCGTTTGACGAAAAGCAGCCGCGCGTGTCGCCGGACGGCCGGTGGCTGCTGTACATCTCCAACGAGTCCGGGCGTGAAGAAGTGTATGTGCGGTCGCTCCAGCAAGGTGGGGGGCGCGCCCTCGTGTCGGTGAACGGCGGCGGCGAGCCGCTCTGGGCGCCCGACGGACGGCGCGCGTTCTTCCGCGTGGGCGACCAGGTCTGGGAGGCCGCGCTCTCGTTCGCGCCCGCACCGACGGTCACCGCGCGCCGCATGCTCTTCAGAGGGTTCTATGCCACGTCCGCCTTTCACCCGAACTACGACATCGCCCCCGATGGACAGCACTTCGTGATGATCAAGCCCGTGAACGAGAACCGCCGGCTGGTGATGGTCGTGAACTGGCGGCGCGAACTACGGCGCCGGATGGGGCTGGACCAGTGACCGACCTCCGCGCGCAACTCCAGGCAACCCTCGGCGCCGCCTACACCATCGAACGCGAACTCGGTGGCGGCGGGATGTCGCGCGTCTTCGTGGCCCGCGACGAATCGCTCGGCCGCGACGTCGTCATCAAAGTGCTCTCGCCCGAACTCTCGGCGACGCTGAGCGCCGAGCGGTTCACGCGCGAGATCCGGCTCGCCGCCTCGCTGCAGGAGCCGCACATCGTACCGGTGCTTGCGGCGGGGCAGATCGCCGCGGGCCTGCCGTGGTACTCGATGCCGTTCGTGCGCGGCGACTCAATGCGCGCGCGGCTGAGCGCCGGGCGCATTCCGGTGGCCGAGTGCGTGGGCGTCCTGCGCAACGTGGCGCAGGCGTTGTCGTACGCGCATGGGCAGGGGCTCGTGCATCGCGACATCAAGCCGGAAAACGTGCTGCTGTCGTCGGGCACCGCGGTCGTCACCGACTTCGGCATCGCCAAGGCGCTCGCGGCGTCAAAGACGCAGGCGCCGGGCGGCACCATCACGCAAGTCGGCACGTCGCTCGGCACGCCCGGGTACATGGCGCCCGAGCAGATCGCGGGCGACGATGTGGACGCGCGCGCCGATCTGTACGCGTGGGGGGTGATGGCGTACGAGATGCTCTCGGGCGCGCATCCGTTTGCCGACAGGACCACGACACAGCAACTGCTCGCGGCGCAGTTGGCGGAGAAGCCGAAGGCGCTGTTGGACGCACTGACACCGGACGAGCGGCGTGACGAGACGGTGCAGCGTCTCGCGCCCGTCGTGATGAGTTGCCTGGAAAAGCAGGCCTCGGCGCGGCCGGCCACCGCCGGTGCGCTGCTCGCATTGCTCGACGCCGTGGTGACGCCGAGCGCAGCGGTGACCTCGGGGTCACGTGCAGCGCGCTTCCGATCTCCGGCACTCGTCGCTGGCTTCGCCGTCGCAGTCGCTGCTGTGGCGGTGTTCGTCGCCACGCGCAAGCCGGCAGCGCCGCTGCTCGAACCGAAGCGGGTCGTCGTGGCCACGTTCGAGAACAAGAGTGGCGACACGTCGCTCGATCCGCTCGGCGTCATGGCCGCCGACTGGATCGCGCGCGGTCTCGTCGGCACGGGCATCGTGGACGTGGGCGGCACGGCCGCTGACCTCGCCGCGCGCGGCGCGGCGACGGGCGCGGCGACGGGCGCGGCGACCGGCGCGTCGGCATTGCAGGCGCTGGCCCGCGAGGCCAAGGCCGGGATCGTCATCTCGGGTGCGTACTACCGGCAGGGCGACAGCGTGCTGTTTCAGGCCGACTTCACCGACGCCAACGCCGGCAAACTCGTGCAGACGGTGGGGCCGATCGCGGCGTCGGTGACGTCGCCGCTCGCCGGTGTTGAGCGCCTGCGCCAGCGCGTCATCGGCGGGCTCGCGCCGATGGTGGATCCGGCGCTCGCGGAGCTGGCGGGCGCGACGAGTCAGCCGCCGACGATCGAGGCATATCGTGAGTTTCTCGCCGGCGAGGACCTGTTCTACACGGACGAAGCCGCGGCCAACCGTCACTACTTCCGCGCGACGGCGCTCGACTCGACCTATCTGTACCCGCTGGTGCGCGTCGTGTCGGCGTACGCCAATCGGAAGGACGGGCGCGGGCTCGATTCCGTGATGCGCGTGCTCAACCGGCATCGCGCGCAGCTTACACCGTTCGAACAGGGACAGGTCGACTGGAGCGAGGCGCGGACGATTGTTGACGTGCCGCGCATGGTAGCGGCCGGCCGGAAGTTGGTGAACGCGGCGCCGAAGTCGGAGTTCGCACGGTACCTCTGGGCCATCACGGCCCGATGGACCGGCGACGCGCGCTTGGCCGACTCGATCTTCACGGCGCTCGATCCGGAAAGCGGCGCGCTGCGCGGTCGCGTGTACTTCTACGGACATCATGCGATGGCGCTGCACGTGCTCGGGAATCACGAGCGCGAACTGGAGGTCGCGCGGCGGTTCGTCCAGCACTATCCCGGGCGGCTGTTCCCCTACGTGTACGAACTGCACGCGCTAGCGGCGCTGGGTCGCGAGTCCGAGATCGCCGCGCGGGTCAACACCGTCCTGTCGATGCCCGCCGATCTGCGCGTAACGCCCGAACTCGCGCTGACGTCGACGATGTACCAGTTGCGCATCCACGGCCGCGCGCCGTTCGCCGATGCGCTGGGGCGGCGCCTGCTGGCGTGGAGCGATGCCAAGTATGGGGCGCGTCCGGACGATCAGTCACGCCGCGACCGGCTCGGCGTGCTGATGGCAACGCACCGATGGGACGCGCTTGGGACGCTGGCCGATACGCTCCTCGCCGTTCGTCCGGACGATCTCGCCGCGCTCGGCGCGCGTGGTGTCGCGCTGGCCATGCGCGGCCGGCGGGCAGAAGCCGAGCGGGTGGTGTCGCAGATCGCCGCCGGCGACCACCGGTTCAGTGCGGGCGACGACAAGCGCGCGATGTTGCTCGTCCTGGCTGCGCTCGGCGAGAACGAGCGGGCGATGGGGTTGCTCGACGCGGGCGAACTAGAGAATCTCGGGCCGGCCTACACGCTCGTCGGCGAGTTGATGAAGGACTACCCGCCCTTCCGTCAGCGCTATCGAGGGAACCCCTGATGCCGCACCTGGTGACGCAATGACCGACGTCCTTTCACGGCTGACTGCCGCCCTCGCCGACCGCTACCGCATCGAGCGCGAGCTCGGGCAGGGCGGCATGGCCACCGTCTACCTGGCGCACGACCTCAAGCACGACCGCAAGGTCGCGCTCAAGGTCCTCAAGCCCGAGTTGGCGGCCGTGCTCGGCGCCGAGCGATTCGTGGTGGAGATCAAGACGACGGCGGCGCTGCAGCACCCGCACATCCTGCCGCTCTTCGATTCGGGCACGGCGGACGGCTTCCTCTTCTATGTGATGCCGTTCATTGACGGCGAGACGCTGCGTGCGAAGCTTGACCGCGAGACGCAGTTCGGCGTGGACGAGGCGGTGAAGATCACCGTGGCCGTGGCCGACGCACTCGACTACGCGCACCGCCACGGGGTGATCCACCGCGACATCAAGCCCGAGAACATCCTGCTGCACGAGGGGCGGCCGATGGTGGCCGACTTCGGTATCGCGCTCGCGCTGAGCGCAGCGGCGGGTGGCAGAATGACGGAGACGGGGCTCAGCCTCGGCACGCCGCACTACATGAGCCCCGAGCAGGCGACGGCGGAGAAGGAGATCTCGGCGCGGTCCGACATCTACTCGCTGGCAAGCGTGCTGTACGAGATGCTGGCCGGGCAGCCGCCGCACACGGGGGCGAGTGCGCAGCAGATCATCATGAAAATCATCACGGAGACTGCACCGTCCGTGACGACGTTGCGGAAGTCCGTGCCCCTGCACGTGGCGGCCGCGCTGGCGAAGGCGCTGGAGAAGCTGCCGGCCGATCGGTTCGAGAGTGCGAAGTCCTTTGCGGAGGCGCTTGGGAACACGACGTTTGGCAGCGGGGCCCCGTCGGGAAATATTGCCGATGCTGCAGGCAGGGCGCCGAGCGCGCGCCGTCGCGCAGTAGTCGCACTCGCGGCCGTGAGCCTCGTCGCACTCACCGCGATGGCGACATGGATGGTCGCTACACGGCGCGCCACCGGCGGAGAGAGCGTGCACCTGTCATTCTCGGCGACACCGGGCCAGCCGCTCGGTTCGGGGTCAGGGCGAAGTGTCACCATCTCCCCCGACGGCCGCACTATTGCCTACGCGACGGCTGACTCCGCCGGGCGCAGCCGGCTGTTCGTACGTCGTATTGACGATCTACGGCAGGAGCCCATCGCGGGAGTGGATCGCGCACTCTTTCCGATCTTTTCCCCCGATGGCCAATCGCTTGCCTTTCTCGAGGGTCGCCAGTTGAAACGGGTGGATCCTGGCAGCGGTTCGCCGACGGTGCTCGCAGACATCAACGGGGTGTTTCAGGGTGCCACGTGGACCGCGGACGGCATCGTGGTGTCAATCAACGGCATACTCTCGCTGGTGCCGAGCACGGGAGGCGCCCCGTCACCGTTGCTCAGTGGTGACTCGGTGCGCGGGTACTGGCCCGTAGCGATGCCGGGCGGACGGGGAGTCGCGTATTTCACCGTATTGGCCTCATCTGACTCGATCGGGTTCCTCGATCTGCGGACGAAGCGCGCCACCAAACTCGGCGTCGTCGGGGCGCCGGCAGGCGGGATTGGCGGTGACTTGCTGTACGTGCGGTCAGACGGCGCCCTGCTGGCGGTGCCATTCGATCCGTCAGGACCCCGGGTCAGCGGCACGGGACGCGTGGTGCTTCCGGAGGTGCAGCGCTCCGTGCTTGCCCAGCCCAAGATGGCGGTGTCGGCGAGCGGCTCCCTGATTTTCGTCACCGGCTCGGGCGTTGTACAGTCGGTGTTCGTTGATATGCGCGGCGCGGCGCGGCCGCTGGCGATTCCGGTTTCCCGCATGAACGCCCCCCGTTTCTCGCCGGACGGGCGGAAGGTCGTCGCCGAGGTCGCGGAAGCCGGGCGCACGGACGTTTGGATCTACGATCTCGCGTCGGGCACGGCGCAGCGGATGACGTCCGAGGGGACGATCAATCAGCGCCCGGACTGGTCGCCGGATGGAACGCAAATCATCTACCGAACGAACCGCCGCGGGCCGAATACCACCTTCTGGTGGCAGCCCGCCGATGGAAGCGGCACGGCGACCGAAATTCTCGCCCTTGCCGGGAGGGACCTGTGGCAGGCGCAACTGACGCCCGATGGCGGGACGGTGGTCTTTCGCGCGGGGACGCTCGGCAGTGCCGACATCTACTACCGGCGTCTCACTGGCGATACGGCAACCAAGCCGATCGCCGCAACGAAGTTCGACGAACTCGCCCCGCGCCTCGCACCGGACGGCCAGTGGATCGCCTACACGACCGACGAAACCGGTGCGAGCGAGGTCGTGGTGCGGCCGTTCCCTGGTCCCGGCGCGCAATACGCGGTGTCCGTCGGCGGCGGCATGACGCCAATCTGGTCGCGCGACGGCCGTCGGATCCTCTACGCTAGCGGTACGCAGATCATGGAAGCGACCGTCACCACGCGTCCCACATTCGCCGTGACGTCACGCCGCGTGCTGTTTCAGGGTGATTTCCTCTGGAACCCGGCGCACGCGAGCTACGACCTGACGCCCGACGGTGCGTCCATGCTGATGCTGCGCAACGTCCCCGGCAAGAGCGAGCAGATCGTGGTCATCCACAACTGGAAGGCGGAGTTGGCAGCGACGGCCAAGACGGGGGCGACACCGTGATGCCTTCGGTGCACCTGGCGCGCCGGGCGGTAGCGCAATGACGCACGCCATCGGTGCGCGCCTGGCCGCCGCCCTCGCCGACCGCTACCGCATCGAGCGCGAGCTCGGGCAGGGCGGCATGGCCACGGTGTACCTAGCGCACGACCTCAAGCACGAGCGCGACGTCGCCATCAAGGTGCTTAAGCCCGAACTCGCCCAGTCCCTCACCGGCGAGCGCTTCCTCCGCGAGATAGCGATCACCGCGCGCCTCAATCATCCGCATATCCTCGCGCTGCTGGATTCGGGGGAGAGTGCGGGGTTGCTCTATTACGTGATGCCGGTGGCGACCGGCGACTCGCTGCGTGACCGCTTGGCCAGTGGCGCCTTACCGGTCGCCGAGGCGCTCCGCGTGGCGGCCGACGCCACCGAGGCGCTGGTGCATGCGCATGCGCATGGCATTGTGCATCGCGACATCAAACCCGACAACGTGCTCCTCTCCGGCCACCACGCCATCGTGGTGGATTTCGGCATCGCCAAGGCGGTGACGCACGCGCGCGGCACGACGCTCACCAGCGAGGGGACGTCGCTCGGCACCCCCGCGTACATGGCGCCCGAGCAAGCCGCGGGCGATGGCGACACGGACCATCGCGCTGACATCTACGCCATCGGCGCGCTCCTGTTCGAGATGCTCACGGGAGCGGCCCCCTTCGCGGGATCGTTCGCGCAGATCGTGATTGACAAGATGTCGAAGGACGCGCCGTCGCTGGCGCCGCGCTGCCCGGCGGCATCGCCCGCGCTCGTGCGCTTGGTGGCGCGCTGTCTGGCACGCAATCCCGCCGACCGGCCCGCGACCGCCGAGGTGCTGCTCCATGAGTTGCGCACGCTGGCGGCTGCGCCGGCCGCGGGCGCCGGCGCGCGCTCGCGGCCTGTGCTGGTAGCGGGTGGTGTCGCGCTCCTTGCACTGGCCGTCCTCGCCGTGCTCTTCATCCGCGATCGCAGGGCGCGCTGGGCGCACGAGACGGCGCTCCCCGCCATCGCGCGGCTCGCTGAGGCGGACGAACTCGATTCCGCATTCGCGCTCGCGTCCCAGGCCGCGGGGCGTGTGCCCGGTGACTCGGCGGTCCTGGCGGCATGGGACGCGCTGTCGCTCCCGCAGTCGTTCCTGAGCGAGCCCGCCGGCGCGGTCGTGACGCGCGCGCCCGTCAATGACACCACCAGGTGGATGGCGGTGGGGACGACGCCAACGGGCAAGGTGCGCATCCCGCGCAACGCTTGGTTCTATCGCTACACCAAGTCCGGCTATCGTACGGTGACGATCATGGGCGCGCGTCTCGGGGGGAGTTACGTGCCGATTCCGAGCCCGGTGCCGCTGCGGCGGCTCACCGATCCGGACTCCGACATGGTGCTGCTGCGCGGTGGCCGATTGACGAGCACGCTCTACGGCGTCGCGGCCGGCGACACGTTCGACCTCTCCGATTTCCTGATGGACAAGCTCGAAGTCACGAACGGCCAGTACAAGGCGTTCGTGGATGCCGGCGGCTATTCGAATTCCAGGTGGTGGGACTCGACCATCATGCGCGGCGGCGAGCCGGTGCCGTGGGAGCAGATCGTCCGGTCCTTCACGGACAAGACCGGCCGGCCCGGCCCCTCCACGTGGGAGGGCGGGGCCCCGCCCGATGGCGCCGACGACCTGCCGGTGGGCGGCGTCAGCTGGTACGAGGCGCGCGCCTATTCGCGCTACGCCGGAAAGGCGCTGCCCACGGTGATCGAATGGAATGCCGCCGCTATGCCAGAGGCCGCCCGGTGGGTGGTGCCGCACGGGCGCTACGAGTCGGTGAGTCCGGTGCGCGGCGGCGCCGCACGCGGCGTGAGCCCGCGCGGCGTGTACGATATGGCGGGCAACATGCGGGAGTGGACGGTGAATGCGCGCGAACCCGGCAGCCGCTACATCCTGGGCGGCGGCTACTCGGATCCACCGTACCTCTTCTCCGAGATCTACACGCAGCCGGAGCACGACCGCTCGGCGATCAACGGTATTCGCCTGGTGCGCCGACTTGGCGACGCCACCGACCTCGCGCGCGCCAGCGCGCCGATTGCCGGGCTGACGCGCAGCGCGGCCACCGCGCGGCCCGTGGATGACGCCGCGTATCGCGGCTACCTCTCGATGTACGACTACGATCGCACGCCCTTGAACGCGAAGGTCGTGGCGCGTGACACCACGCCTGCCGACTGGGTGCGCGAGGACATCGAGTTCGACGTGCCAGGAAGCGCCGCACGCATGTGGGCCGTGCTCTTCCTGCCCAAGCGCGTGCGTCCCCCGTACCAGACCGTCGTGCTCTGGCCGGCCTCCGACGCGTTCATTCTGCGGGACCGCCGGACCCTGTCCATGACGTTCGTGGACTACATCGCGCGCAGCGGGCGCGCCGTGCTCTACCCGATCTATGAGCACACGTACGGACGCGGGAGCCGCATCACGGGCGACCGCGTGTCGGCGACAATCGAACATCGCGACCAGATGCTGCGCTGGGCCCGGGAGATGCGGCGGTCCATGGACTACGCAGCGACGCGTGCGGACATTGACACCGCGCGCTTTGCCTATGTGGGTACGAGCTGGGGCGCACGGCTCGCCGGGGTGATGCTGGCCGTCGAGCCGCGGTTCCGCGCGGCAGTGCTCAACGTGGCCGGGCTGGGCGCGGCGCCGACGCGTCCGGAAGAGGATCCGGTGAACTTTCTGCCGCGGGTCCGCGCTCCCGTGCTGATGCTGAGTGGGCGGTATGACAGCGTCTTTCCGTTCGAGCTGTCGCAGAAGCCCTTCCTGCGGCTCCTCGGGTCGCCGGAGAAGAAACAGATTCTCTTCGATGGCGGACATTTCCTCCCCCGCACGATGATGGTGAGCGAGTCGCTCAACTGGCTGGACCGGCATCTCGGTCCGGTGGCGAGGCCATGATGTCCCCGTCCATTCCGTCACGCCTCACCGCCGCCCTCGCCGACCGCTACCGCATCGAGCGCGAACTCGGGCAGGGCGGCATGGCCACGGTGTATCTGGCGCACGACCTCAAGCACGAGCGCGACGTCGCCATCAAGGTGCTGCATCCCGAACTCGCCGCCGCCCTCGGCGGCGACCGCTTCCTGAGCGAGATCAAGACCACGGCCAAACTTCAGCATCCGCACATCCTTCCCCTGCTCGACAGCGGCGAGGCCGACGGCTTGCTGTATTACGTCATGCCGTACGTCACGGGCGAAACGCTGCGCACGCGGCTGGAGCGGGAGCGCCAGCTTCCCATAGACGACGCGCTGCGCATCACGTGCGAAGTCGCGGACGCGTTAGGCAGCGCGCACGCGCTGGGCATCATCCACCGCGACATCAAGCCCGAGAACATCCTGCTGCAGGGCGGGCACGCGCTGGTCGCCGATTTCGGCATTGCATTGGCCGTGCAAAGCGCGGGCGGCGCGCGCATGACACAGACGGGGCTTTCGCTCGGCACGCCGCAGTACATGAGCCCCGAGCAGGCGATGGGTGACAAGACCGTGGACGCCCGCACAGACATCTACGCGCTTGGCGCGGTGACGTACGAGATGCTGGCCGGCGATCCGCCCTTCGCGGGCTCGAGCGTGCAGGCCATCGTCGCCAAGGTGCTCAGCGAACGGCCGACGCCGCTCAGCATGCTGCGCGACACGGTGCCGCCGGGCGTGGAGCACGCGGTGCTGACCGCGCTCGCCAAGCTCCCGGCCGATCGTCATGTGTCGGCGTCGGCGTTCATGGCGGCGCTCAACGCGGGCGTTGCCGTGGGGGGCACAGCGGCGTCGCCATTCGCGCGACCCGCGCCCGCGGCCTCCCAGCGTACCTCCCGCTGGCTGCGCATGGCGCTGGCCGGCAACGTCGCCCTGGCGCTCGGCATGGCCGCGCTCCTCCTGCGTCCGGCGCCGTCGGCCCCCACAAGCCGCCAGCAGGTGGTGCTGTGGAAACGCTCCGTCCCCGACGTGCTGGCCGCGGGCGCCGCCTTCGTCGGCACGCAGGCCGCCATCGCGCCGGACGGCAGCAGCATCGTCTACGCCGATTCGTCCGACGGGTGGGTATTGCTGCGCAAGCGTCGCGACGCGGGCGTCGCGGAACTGCTGCCGGGCACCGAGGGGGCCATTTCGCCGTTCTTCTCGCCCGACGGCAAGTGGATTGGCTTTGTCACGATGGACGGTAAGCTGAAGAAACTCCCCATGGCCGGCGGCAGCCCGATGACGCTCGCCGAGGATGTTGGGACTGACTACAAGTCCGGCACCTGGCTCGAGGACGGGACGATCATCTATGGCGGCGGCGGCGCCATGCAGCAGGTGCCCTCGGCGGGCGGTGCCAAGCCGCGGCGGCTGCGGGTGCCGGCGGGTTTCCAGACCCAGTTCCTGAATTTTGCGCCGCTGCCCGGCGGTCAAGGTTTTCTCTTTACCGGCTGTCGCGGCAACTGCGCATTCACCAGCGAAGCATGGGTGTATGATCTGGCTGCCGACAGCGCGCGGCTGCTGGTACCGCAGGCCGCCGGCATCTGGTACTCGCCCACCGGTCACGTGCTGTATGTCGGCCGCGAAGGTGGGCTGTTTGCGATGGAGTTCGACGTGAAGTCGCTCACGACTCGCTCCGAAGCCATCCCCGTGATTGACGGCGTCAGGCCTGGCAGCTTCGCCATCTCGCCCGGCGGGAGCATCCTCTACGCGCTGGATCTGGCGGCGAGCGCGCCATCTCAGCTGGTCTGGGTGGATCGGCAGGGACGAGCCGAGCCTTTTGACTCCTCGTGGCACGGGCGTTTCGAGTATCCCGCCCTCTCGCCCGATGGACGCTCGCTGGCAGTGAGCGAGCGCGACAAGCTGACCGATCTCTGGATTCGTCGCGCCGACGGCTCGCGGTGGAAGGTCAATGCCCCAGGCACTGCGAATTGGCGCCCGGCGTGGCTGGCAGACGGCAAGTCACTGACCTTCGTTTCCATCCGCGACCCGCATCGGGATGCCAACGACGTCACCGTGTACCGCGTGGCGGCTGACGCGGGCGTCGCGGCGACGCAAATCTTCAGGGACCGTCTTGGCGTGTACGAGGCCGAGATCTCGCCCGACACCCAGTGGATCGTGGTGCGCATTGACGAGGAAGAAGGCTCCAGCAACATCTATGCGCGGAAGCTGCACGGCGACACCGCGCGGAAGACGCTCATGGCGACTCCGTCGCCGGACCTGCAGATCGCACTCTCGCCGGACGGCCGGTGGCTGGCGTATTCCACGGAAGAGCGCGGGGCGCCGGAGATCTACGTGGCGTCGTTCCCCGACATGCAGATCAAGCGCCTGGTGTCGCGCGGCGGCGGCACCGAGCCGCGATGGGCGCGCAGCGGCCGCGAGATCTTCTTCGAGAGCCGCGGCCGGCTGATGGTCGCAGCGGTCGCAGCCGGAGGTGCGCTTGAGATCTCCGAACCGCGCGCCCTCTTCTCGCTCGCCGGATACCGGCGGGCGCGCAACCGCCCGCAGTACGACGTGGCCCCCGGCGACCAGCGCTTCATCATGATCAAGGAGCCGCCTGCGCCGCCTGTCCCAACCGTGGTGTATGTCGAACGCTGGTTCCCCGAACTGCTCGCCAAGGTGAAACCATGAGCGCACACGGGTACCCCAATCGCAAGCCGCGCGACGACGAGCTGGACGCATTTGGCGTGTCACATCCCGGCAAGGTCCGCAAGGACAACCAGGACCATTTCCTGATGGCGACGTTCCACCGGCGCATCAACGTAATCGGTACGAATCTCCCGGATGTCGCCCAGCGGCTGCCCGGGGAAGAGCAGCGCATGGCATACGTCGCGATGGTCGCCGACGGCGTGGGTGGCGGCGTGGGCGGAGCCGAGGCGAGCGCGACCGCGCTGGAAGCGGCCATGCGGTACGTCCGCAGCAGCGTGACCGTCTACTACGGCGCCAACGCTCACGAAAACGAGTTCAAGGCGCTGCTGCAGGAGGCGGCCATGCGGGCGCACGAGGCCGTGCGGTCAGCGCGCGAGGCACAGGGAGTACAGGGCACGATGGCCACCACCCTCACCCTCTACATCGGCGTCTGGCCCACGTATTACCTGCTGCAGATCGGCGACTCGCGCTACTACGTCTGGCGCGACGGAACCCTCATGCAGATGACGCGCGATCAGACGATGGCACAGGACCTCGTGGATCTGGGGGCGATGTCGAAGGAGATCGCCGCGCGCACGCCGATGGCCCACGTGCTTTCCAGTGCGCTCGGCGGCGACACGACGGTGCCGGTCGTCACGCACCTTCCCTTCAACTGGGGAAACGTGCACCTGCTCTGCTCCGACGGCCTCACCAAGCACGTGAGCGACGCGCGCATTGCCGAAGTGCTCGGCTCGATGACCAGCGCAAAGCAGGCCGCCGAGCAGTTGCTGCAGGACGCGCTCGACGGCGGCGGCACCGACAACGTCACCGTGGTGGTCAGTCGTTCGCTGCCCAGTGAAACGCTGCCCTAGCTCCAATGCTGTTCATTTAGCCTACTTTGTGCGATATTCTCGGTCCGACTGCTCCCTTCGACGGAGGTGCGATGGCAGGGACCGAGGCGGTACTCCCGGGCGGCCCACGACTCACCGATGCCATCAGCCTGGGCGTGCTGACG
>CAMTWA010000015.1:0-41833 GCA_947085385.1 uncultured Gemmatimonadota bacterium
TGAACCCGCCTGCGCGAAATTCTCGGGCCCGTCGAGCGCGCTGCGCGCGCCGTCGGTGGGCCCTCCAGTATTCGCGCAGGCGGGTTCACCGCCCCGCGCGACAGCGTCTTCATGTCATCCTCAACGGCGGCTGGCGTTTGGGCTGTGACCCGTTGTCGCGAATACTGGAGGGCCATAAACGGGGCGCGCAGCGCCCTCGCAGGCCCGAGAATTGAGCGCGAACGGGTCACCGCCAGCGCGCGCACGACACTATCCGCACAACACCGAACCGCCGTTCACATTGAGAATCTCGCCCGTGATGTGACGCGCCTCGTCGGTGCACAAGAAGACCGTCGGGAAGGCCACGTCCTCCGGCGACGCAACGCGCCCCACCGGAATGCCGGCCGCAATCCGCTCCTTGCCGCCGTCGGCGTACGGCACGTCGCACATCTCCGTGTCCACCCATCCCGGGGCGACGGCATTGACGGTGATCCCCTGGTTGGCGACCTCGATGGCGATCGACTTCACGAACGCAATCATCGCCCCCTTGGAGGCGCCGTAGTCCGAGTGCATGGCTTCGCCGCGCTGGCCGGCGGTGCTGGCAATGAGCACCACGCGACCGCCCGGCTCCATGACCTTCAGCGCCGCGCGCGTGGTATAGAACATCGAGTCCACGTTCTCGCGCATCGTGCGGCGCCAGCGGTCATCGGCCATGTCGGCCGCCGGAACGTCCTCCACGGTCCAGATGCCGGCGTTGCCGATGAAGATGTCGAGTCCACCGAGCTCCTTGACGGCGTGCACAATGAGCTTTTCGGCGCCCAGGGTCGTGCCGATGTCGCTGGGGTAGGCGACCGCCTTCACGCCTGAGGCCCTGCACGTGGCGGCCACGGCCTTGGCGTCCTTGACGCGCTTGCGGTAGCCGATGCAGACGTCGGCGCCGGCCTCGGCCAGGACCTTGGCGATGGCGGCGCCGATGCCGCGGGAGCCGCCAGTGACGAGGGCGCGTTTGCCTTTGAGACTGAACATCGCTGCTCCGAATGGGGGCGGGTACCTGTGAAAAGTATCATTTGGAGCGCCGATGCGGCGGAGCACCAGCAAGGCATCGAGAAGAGCGCAGTCCTGTTGACAGGCGCACCTAACACCGTTAGATTACTTCACCATGTCAAGAACCAGCGAGAACAAGACCCCGTCCCTCTCCCGCGTCCGCCGCGAACGCGAAAAGGCCGCCACCCGCCAGCGTATTCTCGAGGCGGCGCGCGAGCTCTTCACCACCGAGGGCTACGCCCAGACCTCAATGCGCCGCATCGCCGACCAGATCGGCTACACGGCGACGGCGATCTATCACCATTTCAAGGATAAGGACGCCCTGCTCAACGAATTGTGCCTCATGGACTTCCGAGCCCTGTTCGAGGCATTGCGGCAGATGGACCAGATCCCCGATCCCATCACCCGCCTCCGGCTGATGGGGCAGAACTACGTGAAGTTCGCCCTCGCACACCCGCAGCAGTTCCGGTTCATGTTCCTGGTGGAGCGGCCGATCCCCGGACCTGACCAGATAACCATTGATCCGGCTGAAGACGGTTATGCATTCCTTCTCAACAACCTGAGCGAGGCCATTGAACTGGGCCTCTTCCGTCCGGAGTTCAAGGACCCGGAGCTGCTCGCGCAGATCGTCTGGTCGGGCGTGCACGGCCTCGCGGCCATTCACCTGACGGCCCCCGGCAAATCGCATCCCTGGATGGAGTTGCGCGACCCGGACGAGACCGCACGCCAGCTCTCGGACGTTGTGCTGCGCGGCCTGCTCCGCGAACCGACGACCTGAGGGGTCCCTTCTTTCGACGTCCACCCAATTCCGTGACGCATCCCAGCATGTTCACGCATTCAAGAACCACCGCCCCCGATGGCGCTGTCGTCCACCGGATCCTCGCGGCGCCAGGCGTCGCCGTCGCCACACTCGCGCTGCCGCTCGCGCTGCTGCTCGCGCTGCCTCGCGACGTGGCGGCACAGCAATCCCCGCTCGACTCCATCGCGCGTCTCGCCATTGGCCGCAACCTCTCGGTGCGGCAGGCGCGCGAAGTCGAGCGACAGGGCCAGCTCGCCGTGAAGCAGGCCGCGGGGCTCTTCTTCCCCACCCTCTCGGTGGACGCGCGCTACTCGGAGATGGACGGCGCCATTGATATCGGCGACGCCATCAACCCGGCCTACGCCGCGCTCAACCAACTGATCGGGCGCGACCAGTTCCCGACGAACATTCGCCAGACCCTGCCGTACAAGCAGGAGACGAAGCTCCGCACCACACTCCCGCTCTTCAACGGCGCGCTCTTCGCCAACCTCGCGGCCGCGCGCGCCATTCGTGACCTGCGCGGCGCCGAACTCGCCGCGGCCAAGCGCCGCCTCGACGCCGACGCGCGCGTGGCCTACCTCAACTACGCCCGCGCCGCGCGGGCGGTGGACATCTACGACGCGGCCCTCCGCGTGGTGCACGAGAACCAGCGCGTCGCGGAGCGCCTCGTGGGGGCAGGCTCCGCCACGGGCGACGCGGTCTATCGCGCCCGCGCCACCGTGGCCGACGTGCAGCAGCAGCGCGCCGAGGCGGCTCGCCTGCGCGACGCGGCGCTCGGCGCGCTCAACCTTCTGCTCGACCGCGACGCCAACACGCCGGTGGCGATGCTCGATGAGTCGCGGCTCCCGGCGCTGCGCCCGCTCACGCTCGACGAGGCATTCGTGGCCGCGCAACGTCGCGAAGAGCGCGTACAGGCCGCCGCCGGCATTGCCGCCGCGCGCGCGCAGGGGCGCGCCGCCACGTCGGGCTTTCTTCCGTTGCTTGCCGTCGCCGCCGACTACGGCGTGCAGGGCTCCGCATATCACTTCGACACCGATCACGACGCGGGCATCGCGAGCGTCGTGCTGCAGTGGAACCTGTTCAACGGCGGGCAGGACGCGATGCGCCGCCAGCAGGCGAGCTCGGCGCGGCGCGCCATGGCCCTGCGCGCCGCCGAGGCCGACCGCCTGATTGCGTTCGACGTGCGCACGGCGTTCGACGCGGTTGACGTGGCGCGGCACGGACTGGCCGCCGCCACCGCGCGCGTGGACGCGGCGCAGCGCGCATTCCAGATGGTGGATCGCCGCTTCACCGAGGGACTTGCCTCGCACCTCGAGTGGGCCGACGCGCGCTCGCAGTTCACCGCCGCCGAGCTGAACCTCGTGATGAGCCGGTACACGCTCGTGGCGCGCTTCGTGGACCTGGAGCGGGCGGCAGCGCTGAGAGAAATCCCATGACGACCAGACTCCATCCCATGAAATACGCCGTTACGCTGTCGCTGCTTTCGTTCTCGCTCGTTGCCGCCGCCTGCGGCTCCAACGCCGGGGAGAACGGTTCGCTTCCGGAGACCACCACGCCGGTGCAACTGGCTGACGTCGTCCCTGCGGGCCAGGCGGCCACCATCACGGCCTCGGGGACGCTCGGCGCCAAGGACGAGGTCACGCTGTCATTCAAGATTGGCGGCATCGTCGGCAAGGTGCTCGTGGACGATGGCGCCCAGGTGCGGCGCGCGCAGGTGCTCGCCGCGCTGGACCAGCGCGAGATCAGCGCGATGCTCGCCAAGGCGGTGGCCGGCGCGGAGAAGGCGCGGCGCGACGCGCAGCGCGTGGAGCGGCTCTACCGCGACTCGGTGGCGACGCTCGCACAGTGGCAGGACGTGCAGACGGCGCGCGACGCCGCCGAGGCCGACCTGCGCGCCGCGCGCGTGAACCACGAGTACTCCACGATTGTCGCCCCCGCCGACGGCGTGGTGCTGCTGCGTATCGCCAATCCGGGGCAGATGGTCGGCGCGGGCGCGCCCGTCATCCAGTTTGCGTCGAAGGCGCGCGGCAACGTGCTGCGCGCCGGCATCTCCGACCGCGACGCCGTACGTGTGGCCGTCGGCGATCCGGCTGAGGTCGCATTCGAGGCGGTGCCCGGGAAGGTGTTCACGGGGAAGGTCTCGCAAGTGGGAGCGGCCGCTGATGCGCGGACGGGGCTGATCGTGGTGGAGATCTCGCTTGACGGGGTGGCGGGGTTGCCGTCGGGGTTGGTGGGGAGGGTGTTGATTGCGCCGAGGGGCACAGGCACGGGCACAGTAGAGGCACGGGCACGGGCACGGGCACAGAAACCGATGGCGGAGTTGGGATTGGGCGGCGTGTATGCCATTCCCGCGGAAGCGCTCGTGGAGGGCCACGAGACGCGCGGCACGGTGTTCACCGTGGACGCGACGGGGACGCGTGCGCGGCGTATCGGCGTGGAACTCGTCGGACTCGCCGGCGACCGGGTGCTGGTGCGCGGGCTCGACGGCGTGACGCGCGTGGTGCGCAGCGGGGCGGCGTGGCTGAGTGACAGCGCGCGCGTGGAGATCCGTCCGTGAAACTCGCGGAGTTCTCCGTCCGCCGGTGGCAGTTCACCATCCTGCTGTTCCTGATGCTCCTCGCGCTCGGCGTGTCGAGCTGGTTCAGGATTCCGCGCGGCGAGGACCCGATCATCGAGATCCCGGTCTTCGTGATCTTCGCGGTCTATCCCGGCGCGAGTCCCAGCGACATGGAACAGCTCGTCGTGGACAAGATCGAGGACAAGCTGGGCGCGCTGGAGCGGGTGAAGAAGCTGGTCTCGCACGCCGAGGACGGGCTGGCGTCCATCCAGCTCGAGTTCGATCCCTCGGTGGATGCCGACGCGAAGGAAGAAGAGGTGCTGCGCGAGATGAACACGCTGCGCGCCGACCTGCCCGCGGGGCTCGCGCGCCTGCAGATCATCCGCGCGTCGGGGACGAACGTGAACATCCTCCAGCTGGCGCTGGTCAGCGAGACGGCGCCGTACTCGGAGATGGACTCGCTGGCGCGTCGCGTCGAGGACCGGCTCGAACGCATTGACGGCATCAAGAAAGCCGACCGGTGGGCAGCGCCCAAGCGCCAGGTGCAGGTGTCGCTCAACCTCGATCGGCTCGCGCGCGCGGGGATCGCGCCGGTGCAGGTGCTGCAGGCGATCGGGAGCGACAACGTGTCCATCCCCGGCGGGAGCGTGGACGCCGGCACGCGGCGCTTCAACCTGGTGCCGCAGGGACGCTACCGGACCATCGAGGAGGTGCAGCAGACCATTGTGGGCGGCGGGCGCGCCGGCGTCGTGCACCTGCGTGACGTCGCCGACGTCCGCTGGGGGTACGCCGATCCGGTGCACATCGGGCGCTGGAACGGCAAGCGCGCCGTCTTCGTGACCGCCGCGATGCAGGAGGGATACAACATCGCGCGCGTGAAGGGCGCCATGTGGCCGGCGCTCGACACGCTGGAGCGCGCGCTGCCCGCGGCGGTAACGATGGAGCGGGGCTTCGACCAGGCGGCCAACGTGGCGTCGCGGCTGTCGCGGCTTGGCGCCGACTTCGCCATCGCGCTCGGCCTCGTCCTGCTCACGCTCCTCCCGCTCGGCCCGCGCGCCAGCCTGGTGGTGATGGTCTCCATTCCGACGTCGCTCGCCATCGCCATCACCCTGCTCGATCTCACGGGGTTCAGCATCAACCAACTGAGCATCGTGGGCTTCGTGATCTCGCTGGGCCTGCTGGTGGACGACAGCATCGTGGTGGTGGAGAACATCTCGCGCTTCCTGCGCGCCGGGCACTCTCGGCGCCAGGCGGCGGTGCTCGCCACCAGGCAGATCTCGGTGGCGGTCATGGGTGCGACGGCCACGCTGATCTTCGCCTTCCTGCCGCTCATCTTCCTCCCCGGGTTGCCCGGGCGGTACATCCGGTCGCTGCCGCTCGCGGTGGTGTACGCCGTACTCGCCTCGCTCTTCGTGAGCTTCACCATCGTCCCGTGGCTGGCGTCGAAGGTGATGCCGGCAGTGTCGGCGCCGAAGGGGAACCGTTTCCTGCAGTGGCTGGAGCTGGGCATCCAGAAGAGCTACGCGCCGCTGCTGCACCGCGCGCTCGGCCACCCGTTGCGCACGCTGGTGCTCGCCGCCGCGCTCATCGTGTCGTCGCTCGCGCTGGTGCCGGTGGTCGGCTTCTCGCTCTTCCCCAAGGCGGGGACGCCGCAGTTCATGGTGGACGTCGAGGCCGCGCAGGGGGCATCCATCGAGGCCACCGACCAGGCGGCGCGGTACGTGGAGTCGGTGCTGCTCAAACATCCCAGCGTGCGCGGGGTGTTCAGCAACGTCGGCCTGGGCAACCCGTTCGTCTACTACAACACGTCGCCACGGCAGGAGTCGGCGCACATCGGCCAGCTGTTCGTGCTGCTCAAGCGGTATGAGCCCAAGGCACAGCCGCTATTTATTGACAGCCTGCGCGCCGAGTTCGCGCGATACCCCGGGGCGCGCATCGAGGTGAAGGAGTTCGAGAACGGCCCGCCCATTGACGCGCCCATCGCGATGCGCATCGAGGGGAACGACCTCGACTCGCTGCGCGCGGTGGCGGCGCGCGTGGAGCGCATCATGCAAGGGACGCCGGGGACGCAGTACGTCCGGAATCCGCTGACCGTCGCGCGCACCGACCTCGCGCTGATCGTGGACCGGCAGAAGGCCGGGCTGCTGGGCGTCGCCACCGCCGAACTCGACCGCACCGTGCGGCTCGGTGTGGCGGGGCTCGAGGCGGGGATGTTCCGCGCGAGCGACGGCAACGAGTATCCCATCACCGTGCGCGTGCCGCGCGAGGGGCGGCCCACCAGCGAGATTCTCGACCGCATCCAGGTGGCGTCCACCACGGGGGCGATGATTCCGCTGAACCAGTTGGCCCGGCTCGGGTTCAAGGGCTCGCCCACGGTCATCACGCACCACCTGCAGCAGCGCTCGGTGACGGTGACGAGCTACGTGCAGACGGGGTTCAACACCGACCGCGTGACCAAGGAAGTGCTGGCGAAGCTGCGGGGGCTCGCGCTCCCCGCCGGCTACCGCCTCGTGCCGGCCGGTGAGATCGAGAGCCGCCAGGAGAGCTTCGGCGGCATCGGCAGCGCCATCATCGTGGCGGTGTTCGGCATCCTCGCCATCCTCGTGCTCGAGTTCCGCACGTTCAAGAGCACGCTGGTCGTGGCGAGCGTCATCCCGCTGGGCATCGTGGGCGGCATCACGGCGCTCTGGCTGAGCGGCAACACGCTCAGCTTCACGGCGATGATCGGGTTCGTGGCGCTCATCGGCATCGAGATCAAGACGAGCATCCTGCTGGTGGACTTCACCGACGAGTTGCGCCGGCAGGGGCATGCGCTCGACGACGCCATCCAGCGCGCGGGCGAGGTGCGCTTCGTGCCGATCGTGCTCACGTCGGCGACCGCCATCGGCGGCCTGCTGCCGCTGGCCCTCGAGGGCTCGCCGCTGTACTCGCCGCTGGCATGGGTGATCATCGGCGGGCTCGTGTCATCCACGCTGATTGCGCGGCTGGTCACGCCGGTACTCTACCGGCTGTTGGCGCCGACGCTGGAGGTTACGGAGGAGCATCCGATACCGGCGGCTTAGCGGAACGAGGAGGGGGTAGAGGCGTAGGGACGAGGGAGGAGATGTGGAACGAGGAGGGAGGTCTCGGGTGCGCCGAAGACCTCCCTCCTCGTTCCGATTCTCCTCTCTCCTCGCCAGGCCTCTACCCCCTCCTCGTTCCGTCAATCCTCAATCGTCCCGCTCCGCCTGTTCGCAGATATAATGCTGAATGCACAGCTGAATCTCCTGCGCCCTGTCCGTCCGGTCGGTCGGCACGACGATGCAGTGATCTACCAGCACCGCGAGCGGTCCCCCGCCCTTTGCGCTCAGCGCAAGCGTGGCCACGCCCTGCGCCTGCGCGGCCTCGGCGGCGCGCAGCAGGTTGGGTGAGCTGCCGCTCGTCGTGTGCAGGATGAGCAAGTCGCCTTTCGTGCACAGCGCCTCCACCTGGCGCGCGAAGACCATCTCGAAGCCGTAGTCGTTGCCCGCCGCCGTGAGCAGCGACGTGTCGGTGGTGAGCGCTATGGCGGCGTAGGCACGGCGCTCCTTCCTGTACCGCACCACGTACTCCGTGGCGATGTGCTGCGCGTCGGCCGCGCTGCCGCCGTTGCCGCAGAAGAAGAGCGTGCCGCCGTTCTTCAGCGTGCCGCGGACCATCGTGACCGCGCGCTCGATGGCGGGGCCTAGTTCGGTGGCGCTCTGGGAAGCGAGTTCGGCGAGCTCGGTCAGGTGTCGCATTGGTCTACTCCTTCGCTGCCAGTTTCGCGATGCGCTGCATCGCGCGGTCCGCCAGTGACGCCAGGCCATCCGGCTCATCGGCCGCCACCTCGAACGCATACGTCACGCACGCATCGCCCGCCAGTAGGTCGAGGGCCGCCTCGCGATCCTTGGGTGCGGCCGCCAGCACCTCCCGCACCAGGCACTCGCTCGCCCGCAGCAGCGCTTCCTGCCGCGGCATCGTTTCCCACTCGGGATGCGCCGCGACAACCTGCGCGATGCGCCGCCTCAGCGCCTCAGGCGCCTCGGGCTGACGCGCGTCGAGCCAGGACTGCAGGGTCATGCACCGAGCGCCTTGACCACCACTGCGCGCGCGCCGGCGAGCGCTTGCGCAAGCGCCTCCGCGTCAGCCAATCCCGCCTGCGCCATGTGCGGCTTGCCGCCGCCGCGGCCACCGGCAATGGCCGCGATGTCCTTGACGAGCGCGCCGGCGTTCACGTTCTTCGCGCGCAGGCCGTCGCCAACGACGACGAGCAGCGTTCCCTTGCCATCGGTCAGCGCGCCGAGCACCGCCAGGCCGTCGGGCATCGTCTCGCGCACCGCGTCGCCCAGCGTCTTGAGGGCGTCCACATCGGCGGCGGCGGTCATCGCAATCGCAACGCTGGCGCCGTTCACCGACTCGGCACCGGCCACGATCGCCTGCACCGCGCTCCCGCCGCCGCTCCCCTTGAGCGCCTCTTCCAGCGTCTTCTCCAGCGCCTTCTTCTCGCGGAGGAGCGCGTCGAGGCGCCTGGCGATGGCCTCCACGCCGCCCGCCGCCAAGTTCACCTTCAGCTTCTCGGCGATCGCCTCGAGCGCGCGCTCCTTGTCGCACAGCACCTCGAAGGCCTTGGGGCCCGTGAGCGCGACGATGCGCCGCACGCCGGCCGCCACGCCCTGCTCATGCACGATGCGAAAGGCGCCGATCTGCCCCGTGTTGCGCACGTGCGTGCCGCCGCACAGCTCCACGCTGTACCCCGGCACCTCGACCACGCGCACCACATCGCCGTACTTCTCGCCGAAGAGCGCCATCGCGCCGCCGGCCACGGCGTCGGCGTACTTCTTCTCCGTGGTCGTGACGTTCACGTTCTCCCAGATGGCGTGGTTCACCCAGCGCTCGATGGCCTCGAGCTGCTCGGGCTTCACCGGACCGTGGTGCGTGAAGTCGAAGCGCAGGCGGTCGGGCTCCACCACGCTGCCCGCCTGGTGCACGTGATCGCCAAGCACCTTGCGGAGCTCTGCGTGCAGCAGGTGCGTGGCCGTGTGATTGCGCTCGGTGTCGCGTCGGCGACTTCCCGGCACGCGCGCCGTGGCCATGCCGAACTTTAGTTCGCCCTCCAGCGTGCCGATGGCAGTAATGCGGCCGTCAATCTTCTTCACGTCCTCCACCGACACGCGCCAGCCGGTCCCCTCGATGGTGCCGCGGTCGCTCACCTGCCCGCCGCTCTCCGCGTAGAACGGCGACTCGCGCAGCATCACCGCCACGCGCCCGTCGGGGAGATGGCGCACGGCGGCGACGTCGGTCTCGATGGTCGTCACATCATAGCCGACGAAGCGCCCGTGCTCCTTGTCGCCCGGCGCGCGCGCCCACTGCGCTTCGTCGCCCAGGTCGTCGGCCACGACCGCGATCTTCTTGCTGCGACGCTCCTCCTGCGACTGGTGGCGCTGCGCCTGCAGCGCCTGCTCGAACCCGGCGATATCCACCAGGTAGCCGCGCTCGCGCGCCATCAGTTCGGTGAGGTCAATCGGAAAGCCGAACGTGTCGTACAGCCTGAACGCATCGTCGCCGCTAATGGTACCGCGCAGCTTCGTGGAGCCCTGCGTGGAGCCGACCGGGGCCATCACCTCAAAGCGCTCCATGCCGCCGCCGATGGTGGCGAGGAAGCGTTCCTCCTCGGCCTTCGTCGTCTCGATGAGGTGCTTCCGGCGCACCTTCAGTTCCGGATACACGTCGTGCATCATCTCGACGACCTTGTCCACCACATGCACGAGCGTAGGCTCGCGGCGGCCGAGCAGCCAGGCGTGCCGCACCGCACGGCGCAGGATGCGGCGCAGCACGTAGCCGCGCCCCTCGTTGCTGGGAAAGACCCCGTCAGCGAGCAGGAAGGCCACCGCGCGCGCGTGATCGGCGATGACGCGGAACGACGCCGGATCAATCTCTCGACCGTCGGCTCCGTTGGCGGTGCCGACGCCCTGCCCCGGGCGGTACGGGTACGGGATACCAACGACCGTCTCCACGCGCTCGATGAGCGGCAGGAAGAGCGGGGTGTGGTAGTTGTTGGTGACGCCGCACATCACGGCGGCGATGCGCTCGAGACCGGCCCCCGTGTCCACCGATGGCTTGGGGAGCGGCACCATCGTGCCGTCCGCCTGCCGATCGTACTGCATGAAGACGAGGTTCCAGATCTCGAGGAAGCGCCCCGCCTCGGCCCCCTCGACGAAGGCGTCAAGCGAGTAGTCGGTGAGGTCGGTGCGCGTCCATTCGCCGTGCGCGTCCTTCGGAAAGGCCCAGTCCTTGGCCAGGTGCGCGAGGTCCACGTAGATCTCGGAGCATGGGCCGCAGGGGCCGGTGTCGGCCATCTGCCAGAAGTTGTCCGTGGCACCCAGCCCGTAGATGCGCGCCTCGGGGAGACCGGTCACTTCCTTCCAGAGCGCACGCGCCTCGTTGTCTTCGTGGAACACGGTGACGCGCAGGTGCTTGGCGGGGATCTTCAGGACGTCGGTGACGAATTCCCAGCCGAAGCGGATGGCGTCGCGCTTGAAGTAGTCGCCAAACGAGAAGTTGCCGAGCATCTCGAAGAAGGTGTGGTGACGGGCGGTGTGCCCCACCTGCTCGAGGTCGTTATGCTTGCCGCCGGCGCGCACGCACTTCTGCGAGGTGGCCGCGCGGCGGTTACCCTCGGGCGGCTCTTCCATGCCGAGGAAGACCTTCTTGAACTGCACCATCCCCGCGTTGGTGAACAGCAGGGTGGGATCGTCGCCGGGAACGAGGGACGACGACGGGCGGACCACGTGGCCGTTGCGGGCGAAGTAGTCGAGGAAGGCCTGGCGGATGTCAGCGGCGTGCATAGTCTTTGAAATCTATAGACTGGCTGGGGGCTGGTCACCTGCCTGTGCCCGGCGTGGGACGCGCAGCGTTGCGTGCCGGTCCTCGCGAAATTCTCGGGCCCCTCGAGCGCGCTGCGCGCGCCGTCGGTGGGCCCTCCAGTATTCGCGAGGACAGGCACGCAACGCTGCGCTCGCGTGGGGGGAGGGTGACCCCTCGGCGCCGAACGCCCCGGGCGTGCGCGCCGGAGCCGGAACCCCTTAGCTTCAGGCATGGAACGACCAAACATCAGGGCGCTGATCACTTGGCTCGACGTCACGGTCGCCGCGGTCATCGTGGCCGTCGTGATCGGCGGCATCACGCGTCTTACCGAGAGCGGCCTCGCGATCACCGAATGGAAGCCGGTCTCCGGCGTCCTCCCGCCCTTGAACCCCGCCGACTGGGCTGCGGCGTATGCGAGCTTTCTGCAGATCCCGCAGGCGCAGACCGTACACGCCGGCATCACGATGGGCGCGTTCAAGGTGCTCTTCTGGTGGGAGTGGGCGCACCGGCTGGTCGCGCGCGGCGTCGGGCTGGTGATCGCGGTGCCGTTCTTCTGGTTCTGGGCGCGCGGGCAGCTACCGGCGACGCTGCGCGTGCGGCTCGCATCGCTCCCTGTTCTGGTGGCGGCGCAGGGGGCGCTGGGCTGGTACATGGTGAGCTCGGGGCTCGTGGAGCGCACCAACGTGAGCCAATACCGGCTGGTGGCGCACCTCGGGCTGGCGCTGGTGATACTCGTCATCGCGCTCTGGACATCGGCGTCGCTGCGCGCGGCGCTTCGGGGAACGGGAGCTGACGGAGCGGCGCGCGACGCGGTTGCGCCATCATCACAGGACGCAGGCGGCATGCGCGCGTTCAAGTTGGGACGCTGGGCGCTGATCGCCGACGCGTTCGCCGTCTGGACCTTCGTCGTCATCCTCAGCGGCGCTTTCGTGGCCGGCCTGCGTGCGGGCAAGAGCTACAACACTTTTCCGCTGATGGGCGGCCAAATCGTGCCGCCGGGCTACGGACAGCTGGACAGCTTCCTGACGAATGCCTTTGAGAACCCGGCCGCGGCGCAGTTCCACCACCGCGTGCTTGCGCTCCTCACGGTCTTCGTGGCGATCGGGCTCTGGTTCTGGGCCCGTTCGGCCAACGCTCCAGCGCGCGTGGTGCGAGCACAGCGCACCGTGGCGCTGCTCGCGAGCGCGCAGGTGGTCCTTGGCATCGCCACGCTGCTGCTCGTGGTGCCGGTGTCGATCGGTGCCCTGCACCAGTTGGTGGCGGTTGCCCTGCTCGGCGCCACGGTGCTCGCGGCGCACGCGGCTCGGGTGGAGCGGTAAGCGCAGGCTACGCAGCGCGTGGTGTCCAGTCTCGCGAATACTGGAGGGCCATAAACGGCGCGCGCAGCGCGCTCGCAGGCCCGAGAATTTCGCGAGACTGGACACCACGCGCTGCGTTCCCCTGCAAACGCGCGCGCCGACCGGCTAGACCTTGTAGCCCACCATGATGGTGCGTACGACGGCCGCGATGTCGGCGGAGTCGTAGCCGCGACGCGCGAGGTAGCCGTAGAGCCGCTTCCGCACGGCGTCCGGCTCCTGCCCGCGCAGCACCGCCAGTTTCTTGCGGGCCGCGGCCTCGAGCAACGCGCGCTCGTCCACCGACTCCTCCTCGAGCACGTCGGCGATGGCGGCGTCGGCCATCTTGCGGTCCACGCCGCGCCGAGCGAGTTCCTGCGCGAGGCGGCGCTTGGACATGCCCTTCCCCAAGGCGCGGGAACGGGCGAAGACGCGGGCGAACTGACTGTCGTCTATGGCGCCGATCTCGGTGAGCCGCTGCACGGCGTCGGAGACGTCGCCGCGGTCGAAGCCACGCTGTAGCAACCAACGCTCCAGTTCATGCGCGCTGCGCGCCCGGCGACCCAGCGCGGCTGCGGCGCGATCGAAGGCCTCGAGCTTGCGTGCCGCCAGCAACAGACGGTCGCCGGCGGGCTCGTCAATGACCAGCCCCACCGTAAGGCTGGCGTCGTGCAGGTATGCGGCATTCACGATGGCAGCGCTCTTGCCGTCCACCAGTACCGCGTAGCGCCCCGGCTTTCGGGGGTTCTCGCGCAGGCCGGTAATCGTACCAGTGACGGTGGATGCCGCGTGCCCGAGTTCGGGCTCGGCGGCTTCCGGCCCGCCGACCGTCACCATCTTCGGTTTGGTCCAGCTGAACATCCTCGAACTCCGTGGTATGCATCAGGAGTGAGTGAAAGATGCCACCACTCGTCTCACTCCGCACCGCCTGCGTTCCCCGTCTCGACGGCAACGTCCGCCCGCGAAGTGTTCCGGGGGGCCACCCAGGTGCAGATCGGGGATTCCGGGCCCCGGCCGTACACCAAGATCGACCCCCCGGACCACTCTCACGGGGCGAGACTGCCGCCCTTATTCCTCCGCCGCGTCCTCCGCGGCGGGCGCCAAACCGATGCCGAGCACTTCCTTGACCTTCGCCTCGATGTCGGCCATCACGGCCGCGTTGTCCTTGAGAAACATCTTGGCGTTCTCACGCCCCTGCCCGATGCGCTGGTTGTTGTAGCTGTACCACGCCCCGGACTTCTCGATGATCCCCGACTCGGCGCCGATGTCCACCAGCAGCGAGACGTGCGAGATGCCCTCGGCGTACATGATGTCGAACTCCGCCTGCTTGAACGGCGGGGCGACCTTGTTCTTCACCACCTTCACGCGCACGTGCGAGCCAATGACCTCTTCCTTTTCCTTCACCGGACCGACGCGGCGGATGTCGAGGCGCAGCGAGGCGTAGAACTTGAGGGCCTTGCCGCCCGTCGTCGTCTCGGGATTGCCGAACATCACCCCGATCTTCTCGCGCAGCTGGTTGATGAAGACCACCGACGTCTTGGAGCGGGCAATGGCGCCGGTCAGCTTGCGCAGCGCCTGGCTCATGAGCCGCGCCTGCAGCCCCATGTGCGACTCGCCCATCTCGCCCTCGATCTCCGCCTTCGGCACGAGAGCGGCGACCGAATCAATCACGACGATGTCAACGGCGCCGGAGCGCACGAGGATCTCGCAGATCTCGAGCGCCTGCTCGCCCGTGTCGGGCTGCGAGATCAGGAGCTTGTCCACGTCCACGCCGAGCTTCTTGGCGTACTCCAGGTCGAGCGCATGCTCGGCGTCGATGAAGGCCGCGGTACCGCCCGTCTTCTGCGCATTGGCGATGACGTGGAGACAGAGCGTCGTCTTGCCCGACGACTCCGGGCCGTAGATCTCGGTGACGCGGCCGCGCGGAATGCCACCCACGCCAATGGCGGCATCGAGGTTGATCGCACCCGTCGGGATGGACTCCACGCGCACCGCGGCACGATCAGAGCCCATCTTCATGATGGCGCCCTTGCCGTACGACTTCTCGATCTGTGCAATGGCAAGACCGAGCGCCTTCTTCTTCTCGTCTTGCTGCGCGGCGGATACGGCCATGAACTCCTCGAGCGTGCAGGGGCCGGCGGCCCGTGAAAGGAATCTACCCCAGTGAAGCGGTGGGGCTATCCCCGAACAGAAAGCGAAACCCCGTCCCGAAGAAAATACGAAGAAAACGCACTTTCACAAGGGGGTGTACGGGCAATTCCCTACGTAACGTGTTTCCGAACAACGACTTATCAACACCAATGCAACTCGTTGTGAATTATTAGCTTATCTGTCGAGAGCTAGGCCTGGTGCAGGCCCGTGATCTGCGAACTGGGGCGAAGTGTCATGAATTGCTACACTGTAAACGCAGATTCGACGTGCCGAATCCAGACCGCTCGGTCGCGCAAGAGGATGCCGATAACGTCGAATCTGTACGACTGCGCAGCGGCGCCCTGTTTGCGCGATGGATCATCGCCGCGCGTTGGATCATCGCCGCGCGTTGCACCGTCGTAGCGCGCCATCCATTCGCGCGCGCTGCGTACGAGTGAGCGCTGCTTTTGCGCGTGCACCGCTTCCACTGGATCGCCGAACTCGAGCGCCGCGCGCGTCTTCACTTCCACAAACGCGACGACGCCGTCGCGCTGAGCGATCACGTCAATGTCGCGGCGGCCGCTGCGCCAGCGGCGGGCGAGCACGGTGTAGCCATGATGCTCGAGCCAGCGGGCGGCAATGCGCTCGCCGAGCTCGCCGAAGTCATTCGTCGCTTTGGTCATGGGGCGACGGTAATAGCGTCGCCCGCGCCATGCGTCACCGTTCTGGCCCGGCGCGCATCGAATTCGTGCGCTCGGGAGGAGCTCCGTGAGTACGGGAGGAGGGGCTCCGTGAGCACGGGAGGAGGGGCTCCGTGAGCACGGGAGGAGGGGCTCCGTGAGCACGGGAGGGGCTCTCGCTCAATTCTCGGGTCTTCGAGCGCGCTACGCGCGCCGTTTATGACCCTCCAGTATTCGCGAGAGCCCCTCCCGCGCTCACGGAGCCGACGCGCGACGCAAGGGAACCGCACCCGATTGGCTGCGCCAGTGATGCGACGCCTTCGTGGACGCAGCGCCCAAGGCGCCCCAGACGAGAGGACGCGCCCACGCCGATGCGCGCACAGTGCCGGGGGTGTGTTCCCGCGAATACTGGAGGGTCACAAACGGCGCGCGTGCGTCAGCACGCGCGCTCGGAGACCCGAGAATTGAGCGGGAACACACCCCCGGCGCTGCGCGCAAGAGCCGCGCGAGCCGCGCGAGCCGCGCGAGTTACCCGTCTTCGCGGTTGCCGCAGATCCGGTCGAGGTCGTCAAGGCCAGCGAGCACGTCGCGCGGCTTCGACCCGTCCGGCGGCCCCAGGATTCCCGCGAGATGCAACTGGTCAATCACCCGCGCGGCGCGCCCGTAGCCGATCTTCAGCCGGCGCTGCAGCAGCGACGTCGAGCCCCCCTGGTTCTGGATACACACCTCGGCCGCCTCGCGGAACAGCTTGTCGCGGTCGCTGTCATCGGCGTCGCTCTCCTGAGCTCCGCTGGCCTCCAGCGCCTCCTGCTGGCGCACGCGCTCGAGGATGTCCATCTCCTCGTCCGTCGGCTCGTTCATGTAGCCCTGCGCCTCGAGCGCCGCCTTGCGGGCCGCGCGGCGGTCGGCGTACCAGTGCATCAGGCGTTCGGTGTCCTCGTTGCTCAGGAACGCCCCCTGCAGGCGCGCCGGCTCGCTCTTGCCCGGCGGGATGAACAGCATGTCGCCGTTGCCGAGCAGGGACTCCGCCCCCATGCCATCAATGATGGTGCGGCTGTCTATCTGCGACGCCACACGGAAGGCGATCCGGCAGGGGAAGTTCGCCTTGATGAGACCGGTGATGACGTTCACGCTCGGGCGCTGCGTGGCGAGAATAAGATGGATGCCGATGGCGCGCGCCTTCTGCGCAAGCAGCGCCAGCGGCGTCTCGACCTCGGCCGCGCAGGTCATGATGAGGTCGGCAAGCTCGTCAATGACGACCACGATGTACGGGAGCACATTCCCCTTGTACTCGCGGTCCTCGAACGCGACGCCCGCGTCCTTCGGCTTCAGCATCCGGTGGCCGTCGCGCACCTTCTGGTTGAAGTCCTGGATGTTGCGCGCGCCGTTGGCGGCGAGGAGCTGGTAGCGCTCCTGCATCTCGAGCACGGCCCACTTGAGCATCGCCGCCGCGTCGCGGTTGTCGGTGACGACCTTGTGGCGCAGGTGCGGCAGCACGTTGTAGACGCTGAGCTCGACCATCTTGGGGTCCACCATCAGGAAGCGCAGCGTCTTGGGCGTGTGCCGGTAGATGAGCGACGTGATGATGGTGTTCACACAGACGGACTTGCCCGAGCCGGTGGCGCCGGCGATGAGCAGGTGCGGCATCTTGGCGAGGTCGGCCACCACGGCGCGTCCCTCGAGGTCCTTGCCGATGGCCATCGGGAGCGCGAACGGCTTGTTCGCGTAGTCGCGGCTTTCGAGGAGCTCGCGGAAGATCACCATCTCGGGCGACGGATTGGGTACCTCGATGCCAACGGCACCCTTGCCGGGGATGGGTGCGACGACGCGAATGCTCTGCGCGCGCATCGCGAGCGCGAGGTCGTTGGCGAGATTGGCGAACTGGCGCACCTTCACGCCCGGGGCGGGCTCGATCTCGAACTGCGTCACCGTGGGGCCAGTGGTGCGGCCGACGAGTTCTCCCTCCACCCGGAAGGTGCGCAGCGCGTCCATCAGCTTGAGGCCGGCGGCGTCGAGTTGCGCCTTGCCGGCATCCGTGTTGCGGCTCGGCGGCAGGGAGAGCAGTTCGGGCGACGGGAGTTCCTCGGCAAGCGGGTCCACCAGCTCACTGGCGTCAATCTCATCGGCGACGGCTTCGTCGCGCGACTTGGCGCGGCCCTTTTTCGCAGGCTTCACGGCGGGCGCGGCCGGGTCAATCAGCTCGAACGCGTCGTCGTCGCTCGCGTCCTGCGCCGCGGCGGCCCTCACCACGTCGGGCATCAGCGACAGGTCGAGCGCCGGCATTTCGGAGGCCGGCGGTTCCATCTGCTCGGCCTTGGTGAGGTGGGCATCCGCCGGACGGATCGTGCTGGCCGATCCCAGGATGGCGCGGATGGGGTTCCAGTTGAGGGCGACGGCGGAGAGCGCGCTCAGCGCGAGCGCCACCACCACCCAGGCACCGCCGTTGCCGATGGCCTTCACCAGGTAGTACGCAGCGAACGAGCCCCAGAGTCCGGCGAGCGGATCCATCTCGGTGTTCGCGAACTGCCCGCGCGCGAGCGAAGCGATGACCGGAATAAGGACGGCGAGGCCGATGGTGAACGTCAGCCAGCGGCGGTCGTCGTTCTCGCCAATGCGCCCGAGCAGGCGCAAGGAGTACACGGCGGGAATGAGCGGAACGATGGCGGCGGAGAGCGCTCCCATGAGCGTGAGCACGGACCAGCGCAGGCAGGCGCCGACCGGGCCGAAGATGGATCCGGCGTCCGAGCACGACGCCGACGTGTACGCGGGCTGGGCCAGCAACGCACCGGCGACGAAGACCGCGCCGAGCATCAGGGCGATGCCGCCGATTTCGCGCTTGAGGTGTTCGCGGCGGACGGCCCTGGCCAGCTCCTCGAGTGTGGGCTCGGCACTGCCGTTCTTGCCGCGACGCCGACGCGGCAGGTTCTGCACGGGCTCGCCGATGTCGCTCTCGGTCACCGGCGCGGTGCGGCGGGCGCGGGGCGGCATGTAGATCTCGTCATCCGGCGTGGCCGCACGGCGGCGGCGCGGATTGGGAGCGACGTCGAGGTCATCCAACGACGAACCGGCCACCACGCCAGCGCGGGACGATGTGGACCGCATCGAGCGCGCCGCAAGCGTCGAGATCGGCGCCAAATCCGCGTTCCCGGAGGAATCGTCCGTGCTGGGCGTCGCGGAAGAGCCGCGCGAGATCTTCGCCATAGGCCTCGTCAATGCACGCGCTCGCGCGCGCGCCGTCATTCATCGTGAACCGATCGCCCAGAGCCGCGTGGAGGCGGCGCACGAGGGCCCCGGCACAGGCCGTGTCCTCGAGCGCGAAGCCTCCGTCGCGACCCGAGCAGGCGACGGCAACTACCGCATCCTCCCTGAGAAGTGGCTCCAGGAGGGATGCGACTGCTGTGAGATTGACGTACGAGGCGAGAACGACGTCACGGGACGGGGAGGGGGTAGAGGCGAAGGGACGGGGAATGAGTGCAGGAACGAGGGGAGGGAATGCCCCGGCGCGCCCGAGCATCATTGCGATGGCCCGCGTCCCGTTCGTGCTTGTCCACGCAATGTCCCTGCCCTGGACGGCGTCGCGGGTGAATTCGAGGGGGGAGTTGCCGAGGTCGAAGCCGTCGGGCCTCACGGCGTTGCGCTCGCCGGCGAGGAGGGCGTGCGGCGCGAGCGAGCGTGCCACCGCGAGCGTCTCGCAGGGGATTATCGAGCGTGCGCCGTGGGCCAAGGCGTAGGCGGCGCTGGAGGTGAAACGGAGGACGTCAATGACGACGGCGACGTCGGCAGCGACGGGACGGGGGAGTAGCGAGACGACTAACAAATGCGGAACGGGGAGGGTGTAGGGGCGAAGGGACGAGGGACGAGTGCAGGAACGGGGGACGAGAGGCGTGCGGCGAAATGATGGCGGATGCAATGATACGGTGACGCATTGGGACCGCTCTGCCCTACCCTTCCGCCATGAATATCGCGCTGCTCGAGGAGCTTGGCCGCTGGGAAGGGGGAGTCTCGCCGGCCGAGACAGGGGATCCGCTGTGGAAACTGCACGCGTACCGGGTATCCCGGTACCTGCTCGACTGCTGCCTCTCGGACATCGCCGATGCGAAGCCGCCGTTGCACGCGCAGAGCGCCGAGCAGTTGCGGCGCGCGGTGGCATCCATCGCGGCGAATCTGTCCGAAGGCTACTCCCGTCGGACGCCCAACGACCGCGTGCGGTTCTACGCGTACGCGCTTGGCTCAATCCGTGAAGCGACGGTGTGGTACATGTGCGTGCGAGCACACGTGCCAGCGGAACGACTGCAGCATCGGATGGACCTCATTGCGCAGGTGCGGCGATTGGTGCTGGGGATGCACGCCAATGTCAGTCGAACGGGAGGGTGGACAGCGCGAGGGAAGACATAGGGACGGGGTGTGGAACGGGGAGGACGGAGGGACGGGGTGTGGAACGGGGAGGGGGTAGAGGCGTAGGGACGAGGGAGGAGATGTGGAACGAGGAGGGAGGTCTCAGGTGCGCCTAAGACCTCCCTCCTCGTTCCGACTCTCCTCTCTCCTCGCCAGGCCTCTACCCCTTCCCCGTTCCGTCGCCGTTCACTCCTCAAACAAATCCTTCCCCTCAACCTCAAGGAACTTCGTATGCACGTCCCCCCGGATGAACTCGGGGTGACTCATCACCTTGGCGAGAAACGGAATCGTCGTCGTCACGCCCTGCACGATGAACGTATCCAGGGCCAGCCGCATCTTGGCCAACGCCTCGGCACGATCCGCGCCGTGCACGATGAGCTTGGCGATCATCGAGTCGTAGAACGGCGGCACCGTGTAGCCGGCGTACGCGTGGGTATCTACGCGGACGCCGTTGCCACCGGGCAAGTGGAAGACCTCGATCTTGCCCGGTGAGGGCTGGAAGTTCTTGAACGGGTCCTCCGCGTTGATGCGGCACTCGATGACGTGGCCGCGCATCTGCGGGGTCTCCTTCATGCGCAGCGGCTCGCCGGCCGCCACGCGGATCTGCTCCTTCACCAGATCCACGCCGGTGATCATCTCGGTCACGGGATGCTCCACCTGGATGCGAGTGTTCATCTCCATGAAGTAGAACGATCCGTCGGCATCGAGGAGCATCTCGACGGTGCCGGCGCCGACGTAGTCGATGGCCTTGGCGCCGAGGACGGCGGCCTCGCCCATCCGCTCGCGAAGCGCGGGCGTCATGGCCGGCGACGGCGACTCCTCAATGAGCTTCTGGTGGCGGCGCTGCACCGAGCAGTCGCGCTCGCCGAGGTGAATGACGTTGCCGTGCGTGTCGCCGAGGATCTGGAACTCGATGTGGCGCGGGCGCCGCAGGTACTTCTCGACGTAGACATCGCCGTTGCCGAAGGCGGAGAGGGCCTCGGTGCGCGCCATCTGGAACGAGCGCGCGAATTCGTCGGCGTCGTTGGCAACGCGCATGCCCTTGCCGCCGCCGCCGGCGGAGGCCTTGATGATTACGGGGAAGCCGATCGTCTCGGCGAAGCCGAGTGCCTCGTTGACATCCTCGACGGGGCCGGGCGTGCCGGGGACGACGGGAACGCCGTTGGCGAGCATTCTGGCGCGGGCCTCAGCCTTGTTGCCCATCATCCGGATCTGCTGCGCGGTGGGTCCGATGAAGGTGATGCCGCTCGCCTGGCAAGTTTCGGCGAACTCGGCGTTCTCGGCCAGAAAACCGTAGCCCGGGTGGATGGCATCGGCGCCGGTGATCTCGGCGGCGGCGATGATCCGCGGAATGCGGAGGTAGCTCTCGCGCGCGGGCGGCGGGCCGATGCAGACCTCGTCATCGGCAAACCGCACGTGCAGCGACTCGCGATCGGCCTCGCTGTAGACGGCGACGGTCTGGACGCCGAGTTCGCGGCAGGCGCGGATGACGCGCAGCGCGATCTCGCCGCGATTGGCGATCAAAACCTTCTTGAACATGGGTGTGCGTTGTTGGTGACGGCGGACGGCAGACGGCGGACGGCAGACGGCGGACGGCAGGTCGAAGTGGGCGAGATCGGCGGCCACTCTGCCGTCTGCCCTCTGCCGTCCGCCGTCTGTCACTGCGTAAACGTATCCCAACTCGTGTCGCTGGTCCCCGCGATGCCCTGCACCCTGAGCGCGAACTCGCTCGGGTTGGTGGAGAAGAGCAGCGCGTTCTCGTATGAGATGACGCCCTTGGAATACCAGCCCATGAGCGACTGGTCGAAGCTCTGCATCCCGTACTGCACTGTGCCTTCCTTGATGAGGTCGGGGATGTTGAGCGACTTGTTCATGTCACGGATGTTGTCCTGCACGGCCGCCGTGTTGATGAGCACCTCGCAGGCCGGCACGCGACCCGGGCGGTCGGATCGGGGCACCAGGCGGAGCGAGACGACGGCGTTGAGCGCGGTGGAGAGCGAGAAGCGGACGTCGGCCTGCTGGTGCGGAGCGTAGAAGGAGAGCACGCGGTTGATGGTCTGCGTGGCGTCGGTGGTGTGCAGTGTGCTGAAGACCATGTGCCCGGTATCGGCCGCCTTGAGCGCGATCTCGAGCGTCTCGAGGTCGCGGATCTCGCCGATGAGGATGATGTCGGGATCCTGCCGCAGCACGCGGCGCAGCGCCGCGGCGAACGAGCCCGTATCGAGTCCGACTTCGCGCTGGTTGATGTTGCAATTGATGTCGCGGTGCAGGAACTCGATGGGATCTTCGATGGTGATGATGTTCGCGTGCCGCGACTCGTTGACGAACTGGATCATCGAGGCGAGCGCCGTGGACTTGCCCGAGCCGGTGATGCCGGTGACGAGCACGAGCCCGCGCGGCTTCATAGCGATCTCCTCCAGCACCGTCGGCAGGTTCAGGTCCCGAAGCGACGAGGCCTGAAACGCGATGGCGCGGAAGACGAAGGCGATCGTGCCGCGCTGCTGGTACATGTTCACACGGAAGCGGCCGATGCCCGGCACGCCGATGGCATAGTCGGCCTCCTTCTCCGCGTCGAACTCGCGCTTCTGCTTGGGCGGGCAGATCTGCTCGCCGATGGACTTGAGGTCCTCTGGCCTCAGCGGCGGAAGCTCGAGCGGCGAGAGTTCGCCGTTGAGACGCACCATCGGCGGGCGGCCGACCTTGAGATGCAGGTCGGACGCCCCCATCTGCACGGCCTGCTGGAGGACGAGCTTGTAGTTGTATGGCGGCACGGGCGGCGGTCCGCCGGCCGCCGGCTGGGAGCCGGCCGCAGGCTGCGCCTCGGACGGTTGCTTCCCGGTGGGGTCAGCCATTGGGATCAATGCGGAAGAGGACCTGCCCGAACTCGACCGGGTGCGAGTCGGTCACGCACATCTCGCGGATGGTGCCTGCGACTTCACACTCTATTTCATTCATGATCTTCATGGCTTCGATGATGCAGAGCACCTGGCCCTTCTCGACCTTGGTGCCGACCTTCACATACGTCTCGGCGCCCGGTTCGGGCTTCGAGTAGAAGGTGCCGACCATCGGCGACTTGATCTCGAGGAGCCTAGATGCGGCATCGGCCTTGAGCGCAACAGGAGCGGCCACCGCCTGGGCGGCCGCATAGACCGCCTCGGCGGGAGCGGCGGGCGCCGCATGCAGCATCGGCGCCATCGCGTGCATGCCGGCCCGCGCCGCAGGCGACTTGCTGATGCGGATCTTCATCCCCTTGTCGGTGGAGATCTCAATGGAGTCCACGCTCGAACCGTCGAGCATGTCGACCAGCTTCTTTACATAGCGCAGATCTATCATCTGGGGTCTCAGCTTCAAGAAAGACAACAGAGAAACAACAGAGAGACAACAGAGAGACAACAGACACACCCGCCGAGACAACCAACACACCCGCCCGCGGCGGGGCGGCATCTCTGTCAGCCGATCACCAGCAATTCCCGCGGAAAGCTCGTCAGTACGTCGGGTCCATCATTGGAGAGAAAGACATCATCTTCGATGCGCACGCCACCCCACCCTGGCTTGTAGATGCCGGGTTCGATGGTCACCACGGCGCCGACGGGGAGCGGTGCCTCGGCCGAGCGGGCGAGCCGCGGCCCTTCGTGTACCTCGAGCCCGATGCCATGCCCGAGGGAATGACCGAAGAGCTCCCCGAAGCCGCGGGCCTCAATGTAGCCCCTCGCGATGCTGTCAGCATCCCTCCCCCGCATTCCGGCCCGAACACCTGCCGAAGCGGTCAGCGCTGCCTCGCGTACTACGTCGTGAACGTGCTGCATCTCCGGCTTCACGCTTTTCAGGGCGAACGTGCGGGTGATGTCGCTGCAGTAGCCCTTGAACGACGCGCCGAAGTCGATGAGGAGGAACTCGCCGGCCTGCAGCGCGCGGGCGGAGGCCCTCGCGTGCGGGAGCGCGGCGCGCTCGCCGGACGCCACGATCGTCTCGAACGGCGTCGCGTCGCTCCCGAGGTCCCGGAGATGGTGCTCGAGGATACCGGCCACCTGGCGTTCGGTCAGCCCCACCCGCACGTCGCGAATGGCGCGCTCCAGCGCGGTCTCGGCGATGCGCACCGCCTCGCGAATGAGCAGGAGCTCCCCGTCATCCTTGCACTCCCGCAGCGCCTCGATGACCCCGATGCTTCCCCGGCACTGCCAGCGGCCCACGAGCTCGACCAGCCGCTCGTAGTCGCTGTGCAGCACGTGCGCCGACTCGAAGGCGATGCGTGCGCCGTCCCCCGAAGCCGCGAGGACGTCGCGCAGGCCCGTCCAGAGCGAGTTGGGCTCCACTCGCACCGTCGCCTGCGCACCGACCTCCTCCACCGCCTGCACGGCGTAGCGGAAGTCGGTGATCAGCACCGATGGGGCGCCGGCGAAGACGAGGAGCATGGCGGCCGACCCGGAAAAACCGGTGAGGTAGCGCACGTTGGGCAGCGACGTGACGAGCATCGCGTCCGTCTCGCGCTCGGCCAACGAGGCGCGCAGGGCGGCGAGACGGTGCGGACGGCGGTCTTCCATGGCGGAGCGAGGTGTGGCTGCGGCGCGGCTACGCGCGCAGCATCGCGACCAGCCCGCGCAGGGCCATCGCGTATCCCGGCGCGCCGAAGCCGCACAGGATGGCGCGCGCGCCGCCGGCCAACGTGCTGTGCCGGCGCTCAGGCTCGCGCGCAAAGATGTTGGTCAGGTGCACTTCGGCGTACGGAATGGCCACCGCGGCCAGCGCATCGCGGAGGGCGAGGCTGGTGTGCGAGTACGCGCCGGCGTTGATGACGATGCCGTCCGCGCCGCCGCGTGCCGCCTGGATGCGATCAATCAACTCGCCCTCGTGGTTCGACTGCGCGCAGTCAACGGTCACGCCGAGCTCGGCGCTGACAGCCACCAGGTCGCGCTCGATTTCGGCGAGGGTCGTTGTGCCGTAGAGGTGCGGCTCGCGCGTACCGAGGAGGTTCAGGTTTGGACCGCTGAGGACGAGAATCTTCACGAGCCCTTCAGCCCCTTGAGCCAGTCGCTGAACTGGGCAACGTCGTCGCCCGCAACGGGCGATGCAGACGGGGGCGGAGCGGCGGCGGACTCGCCTTCGGTCCCGGGGAAGAACTGGTCGAAACGCAGCCTGGTCGATTGCCGCTGGACCATGGACGGAGGCGCCGAGGTTGCGTCGCTCCCGAAGACCGAGTCGAGCGACAATTCGTCCGTGCCCTTGCGCGTCGGCTCGCCCTGGATGGGCGTCTCGGTTGCGGCGTCGGTCGCGGCGCCGAACGCGGCGCCGAACGCCGCGGCCATCGTTACGGCCGCTTCCTCGTCCGCAGCGGACACGCCCGTCATGCCGAAGAGCCTGTCGAGCGCGCCACCCGACGAGAGAGCCCGTTCACCAGCGACGGCGGCGGCCACTGGTGCGATCGCCGCCTGTCCGTTGGTTGCCGATGCCGCGCCGCCCGCCGCGGCCGACCCGCCGCCGGGGACCGCGCGCCGGCTGGCGATGCGCGAAAAGACCTCGCGCGCCGTCGGCCCTACGGCCGCCGATGTCGGCGCAGGCGTCGGCGCAAACATCGCCGGCTCCGGTTCCCGCTCGACGGCGGGCGCGGCGGGCACCGTGGGAATGCTCCCCGAGCGGCGCAGTTCCTCCGCCTTGACCTCAGCCTCGATCTCCACGCTCACTGAGTCGATGGCGAGACTCGAGCGCGTGCCGTGCTCGAGGCGCATCACGCGATCCGCGAGTCCCTTGTCGTCGGGGTTCTGCGCGAGCAGCTGGCGATAGACGCTCAGCGCCTCGTCGCGGAAGCCCTGCTGAAGATAGAGCTCGGCCATGGTCTCCGTGACGAACGGCGACGGCGGCGTGGCGAGTTCGGGGACGCCGGCAAGCACTTGGTCGGTGGCTTCGCGCCCAACGAAGGAATCGGCGACGAACCCCGCCGTCTCGGTGGGCGCTGTTGACTCATCTCCCCCAATGACCACGTCGGCGATGGGCGCGTTGCCGAAGAGGGCGTCGAAGTCCGCCGGCGTCGCCGGCGCGGCGGCGGCCAAGACCGGTTTGGGGTCCGTCACCGACTCGCCGATCGGCACCGTGTCGCCGGTGGCGTCCAGTTGCAGCGAGCCAAACGGGCCAGTGCCCGCCGCGGCAATATCTTCGACGTCGACCGCAGCGGTGACGTCGAGCGAATCACCGAACGAGGGCTCCTCGTGCGCCGTGGCAAACATCACATCGTCCGCGACCGGCGGTGCGTCGAACGAGGTGTCGTGCAACTCGACAGGCGTGTCCGCGGCGACGGCGGCGACCAGCGAGAGGTCGGGCGCACCCGGCAGTGCGGCCCCCTCGATGTCCGGCGCGGCAGGGCCGCTCTCGGCGAGGGAGAAAGCCTGATTAAAGGACGGGGCGGGCTCGTCCGCCTCGACGGGCGGGACGTCGGCCACCATCGGCACTGCGTCGGCCGTGGGCGGCACGCTGCCCAGCAGGTCCACCGTGGGCGCCGTGGAGCCGGCGAGGTTGAGGTCGAGGTCCATGAGCCCGAGACTCAGGCGCGGCTCGGGCGCGGCTGGCGCGAGCGGGACGGCGACGACGGGGACCACCGGCGTTGGTGCGTTCGGATCGACGAAGAGCACGGCGCCGGCCTGATCGGCGTAATTGGGCGGCGGCGGCGGCGCGTGCTGTTCGGCGATGACAACAGAGGGCGGGGGCGCAGCCTGCCCCAGCGCATCAATGAGCGCGATCACTTCGTCGTTGCGCGGATCAGCCTCGAGCACGCGCCCGTACCAGTGCTTGGCGGCGGTGGCGTCGCTGCCGGCCCTGGCGATGTCGCCGAGGTGGCGCAGGGCGATGAGGTTCTCGGGATCGAGCGTGAGCGCCGCCTCGAAGATCGTCTTGGCCTCGTCAGCGCGCGCCGATTCGAACAGGGCTTGCCCGTAGACGATGTGTCCGCTCAGGTGCCCCGGCTGCTCCTCGAGGTGCATGCGGCACAAATCAATGGCCGCGTCGAGGTCGCCCGCTTTGCGGTACTCGTTGGCGAGCGGCGCGAAGAACCGACGGGGGTTCTCCTCGTAGCGCTTCTTCAACTCGTCGACACGCGCGGCCGGTAAGGTCATGAGAGTGGAACGAGGGCGGGATGCGGGACTGGGGACGCCGAGTGGTGGGATAGCGAGTGCGTACGGGGTAGCTGTTGAATGTACCATGCGGCTCCGAGCGACGTCAATCAGAAGTGCGTCAACGACTTGATCTTAGACCGCCTGCCCGGGTAGGTTTACAGGCTAACAATGAGATGCGGGCAGTGCCGTCTGCACGGGCGCCGTGCCGGTGTTCGCCGCGATGGTTGTCGCGTCGTTTCTTCACTTCGTTCCTGGGAGTTGCTGCGCCGTGCTGCAAAACATGCGGAGCGCCGCGAAGTACATCTGGATCTTCATCTTTGTCGCCTTCGTGGGCGGCTTCCTGCTGGCCGAGACATCCGGCCTGCTCGGCCGCGCGCCGGTCACGACGTCGACGATCGTGGCGACCGTCAACGGCGAGGACATTCCGTACATGGTATGGGCGAACGCGTCCGCCGCGCTTGCGCAACAGCAAGAGCAGCAGATGGGTCGCGGCTTGACGATGGACGAGCGGGCTGAGGTGGACCAGCGGGCCTACGACCAGCTGGTCAACGACATCCTCCTCCGTCAGGAATACGAGAAGCGGGGCATCCGGGTCACGGATGAAGAGGTCGTCGAGACCGCCAAGTTCTCCCCGCCCCCGCAATTCCGCGAGAATCCGGAGTTCCAGACGGACGGGCAATTCGACATCGCCAAGTACCGCCGCTTTCTGGGGAGCCCGGCAGCGCGCCAGCAGGGGATCCTCGCGCAACTCGAGCAGTACTACCGCGCAGAGATCCCGAAAGAGAAGCTGTTCACGCAGGTGGCCTCCGACGTGTACGTGAGCGACGCGCGCCTGTGGCAGATGTACCAGGACCGCAACGACTCGGTGGCGGTGTCGTTCATCTCGTGGGTCCCCTCGGACGTCGACAAGTTCTCGAAGGCGGTCACCGAGACCGAGATGCAGAAGTACTATGCAGAGCACGCGACGGAGTTCGAGCGTCCCGGCCGGGCGGTGCTTTCGATGGTGAACATTCCCCGCACGGCGAACGCCGCCGACAGCGCGGACGCGCTGAAGCGCGCGCAGGAACTGCGCGCCGAGGTGGCGAGCGGCGCGAAGTTCGAGGACGTGGCGCGCCGCGCCTCCGATGACACGGTGAGCGGCGCCCTGGGCGGCGACCTTGGCAAGGGTGGCAAGGGGCGCTTCATCAAGGAGTTCGATGACGCGGCCTACCGTCTCCAGCCGGGCCAGCTGTCGGCGCCGGTGCGCACGAGCTTCGGCTGGCACATCATCAAGGTGGACTCGCGCAAGGGCGACACGCTCTCGCTGCGCCACATCCTGGTGAAGATCAAGCAGAGCGATGCGTCGGCGGTGACGACGGACCGCAAGGCCGACGAACTGGCGCGGATCGGCGCCGGGGCGCTCGAGGCAGCGAAGTTCGATTCGGCCGCCAAGCAGCTCGGCTTGCTGGTGACGCAGATCGAGGTGGTGGAAGGCCAGCCGGGGCAGTATCTCAACCGGGCCGCGCCGAGCGTCAGCGCTTGGGCATTCGGCGGCGTGCGCCCCGGCGAATCGAGCGACCTGTTCGACGACGAGCACATGTACTTCCTCGCCCGGCTCGACTCGCTGCGCGAGGGCGGCAAGCAGCCGCTGGACGCGGTGAAGGATGAGGTGCGCGAGCGCATTGCCGTCCGCAAGTCGCTCGACGACAAGATGGAGGCGGCCCGGATGACGGCGGCCGCCGCGGCGGCAACGTCGCTCGAGAATGCGGCCCAGGTGGCAGGACGCTCGGTGCAGAGCGCGCCGCTGTTCACGCGCGTGGGATTCGTGATGGGGATGGGCCAGCTCAACCAAGCGGTGGGCGCGGCGTTCCACCTACCGGTGGGCGCGATCGGCGCGCCGGTGCGCACGGAGGACGGCATCTTCGTGATCCGCGTGGACAAGAAGGTGGTGGCCGACCGTACGGCGTTCGAGGCGCAGCGGGACTCGCAGCGCGAGCAGGCCGTCAACGCGATGCGCGACAGCCGCGTGCAGGCGTTCATCGGCGCGCTGCGCAAGGAAGCGAAGATCGAGGACCGGCGGAAGAAGATACAGGCTTCTCTCAGGAGGCAGGCGGTGTGAGAGTGGCAGAGAGACAACAGAGAGACAACAGAAAGACAACAGAGAGACAACAGCGGGGCGCCTCGGTCATCGAAGCGCCCCGCTGCTATGTCTGTTGTATTTCTGTTGTCTTTCTGTTGTCTCTCTGTTGTTTCTCTGTACTCAGATGAGCTTCTTGGGCTCCGGCCGGTCATCGTCCTCGGCCGGCTCGACGCGGTCCGCCGAAGATGGCAGGCGGTCGAGCGGACGGTCGACCGGACGGTCGAGCGGACGCTCAAGGGGCGCTTCGATCTCCTTCTGCACGTCCGTCATGCTCTTCTTGAATTCCCGGATGCCCTTGCCGAACGAGCCGGCGATCTCCGGAATGCGCTTGGCGCCAAACAGGAGCAGGATTGCCACCAGGGCAATCAGCATTTCGCCCGGGCCGAGTCCAAACATAGATGCCTCCTAGAAGAGCGAGCGCGCGATGAGGTAAGCGACGAGGACCCCGACGAGGCTTAGCAGCGAGACGTCGAGCGCGATGGGTCCGAGGCCGACATTAAGAATGATCAAATTGAGGTTCAACGGCCCGATGGCGGGCGTGACGCCGGTGGTGAGGAACTCCTTCACCGCCCCGGTGGGCAGCCACATGCGGGCGAACTGCGTGAGGAACCCGCCCACGATGAACCCGGTGGCGAGCACTGCGGCATGGAACCCCGGCCGGTGCTTGGACGATCCCGTGGGCGCCATCACGACCTCCGATCCATGACATAGGCCAGCGCGTCGATCAGCGACACTCGCGCCTCGGACGCGGGGACGCCCACCAGCGCCAATTCGGCGTCGGCGGCGAACTCCTCGCCCTTCCGTCGGGCGAAATCAATGCCGCCGCAGTCGTGCACGATGGCGATCACGTCGGCAATCTCGGCGTCGGTGGGACTGGGCGAAGCAAACAGCGCATCGACGCGCGCCCGCTGGGCGCGCGACATCCTGGCGAGCGACGCAATGAGCGGCAGCGTCACTTTATGTTCCTTGAGGTCGTTGCCGCTGGGCTTGCCCGTCACCGATTCGGCCTCGGTGTAGTCAAGCACGTCGTCGGCAACCTGAAATGCCATGCCGAGCAGCATGCCGAATCGCCCCATCTGGCGGCGGAAGCGCGGGGCGCCGCAGAGTGCGCCCACCTCGGCGGCGGCGCCGAGCAGCGACGCCGTCTTTGCCTGTACGAGCAGCCAGTAGTCGGCTTCGCTGAATTCGAGCGCGTCGAACGACGCCAGCTGGCGCAGTTCGCCGAGCGTCATGGCACTGGCAGCGTCGGTGAAGACGCGCAGCACCTCGAGGTCGCCGACGGCAGCGAGTTCCGCGAGCGCGCGCGTGTACAGGTAGTCGCCGGCGATGACCGCCACCTGATGCGAGAACAGCGCGTTGATGGACGGCATGCCTCGCCGCAGCGGCGAGTGGTCCACCGAGTCGTCGTGCACCACGCTGGCCAGGTGAATCAGCTCGGTGACGGCGGCCATGCTCACCGCACGCTCCTCGGGCTGGTCCTCCAGCGAGGACGCGAGCAGGAGCACGGTGGGGCGGAACATCTTTCCCTTCATGCCGGTGAGATGCGCGTTCACCGACGCGATGATCGGGGCGTCGGCACGCACGATGCGCCACATCTCATCCGGGACGCGGTCGAGGCGGGCGCGGACAGGCGCCTGGATATCGAGGAGGGCCGGCGCGAGCGGCATGCGGCTGGGGGGCGGGAGGGCGGTCACGAGATGGCGGCCTCCACCGCGTTCAGCCGATCGCCAACATCGCGGAAGCGAATGTCCACGGCAAAGACGCGCTCATAGAACGCCTTGGCCTCGACCGGCCTCTTGAGCCCCTCGGAGACGTAGCCAAGCAAGTAAAGCACGCCGACGAGCTGCTCATCAGCGACGCCGGGCTCGACCAGCGCGCGCTGGAGGATGGTGAGCGCCACTTGAAGCTGCCCCTTCTCGAGGAAGCACATGCCGAGCGCCTCGTAGGTGCGGACGCGGAGATGGGCGCCGCGCAGCGCCTTCTGGAACTCGGCAATCGCCTCGTCGAGCAGCCCCATTTCCTTGTAGGCAACGCCGAGATCATAGTGCGACTCGTGGTCCTCTTCCTCGACGTTCTGCGCGACACCCTGCTTGAACTTGCGCAGCATGTCCTGAAAGTCGGCGTTCTCGTCGCCGGTGGGCTCCTTCTCCTCCACGATCATGCGCGTGGACTTCGGCTCCTCGTCTTCGCGCAGCCAGTCGCCGAGCGACACGAAGTCGTCGTCGTCCTTGGCGGCGGGCGCGTCGACCGGCGCCGGCTCGGGAATGCTCGTGATCATGCCCGTGTACCGCTTGCCCGCCGGAGGCGGCTGACCGGCGCCCGACGGCCGCCGCTCTGCTGCCGCGGGGGGCGCCTCAAGCACCGACAGGGACTCGATGGCCGCGAGCGCACGGGCGTCGGTGGGCGCGATCTCGAGCACGCGTTGGTAGACGGTCTTCGACTTGTCGGGATGTCCGTCGCGGAAGAGCGCGTCGGCGAGGTCGAGGTAGGCCTGCGCGAGGCCAGCCTTGTCGTCGTCCCGGAACGCGAACTCCACGCGCTTCTGGTGATGGCGCACCGAGGCGGGATTGAGGCGAACGATCTCGTCGGCCACCGAGCGCGCGTCGTGGATCTGCCCCGCGCGCTCCAGCCCGGCCATCGTCTCCTCGAGCATCGCGATCCCTTCGTCGCGGTGGCCCTCATCGAGCATGGTCTCGGCGAGCTGCCGGCGCAGGGTCCAGTTGTCCGGGGCCTTGGCCACCTGGTCGCGCAGATCGTCGAGGCTCGCAGCGAGCATCGGGATGGTCATGGACGTCGTGCGGCGCACCGGTGGCGTGGGCGCCTCGACGAAATCCACGTCCACGGCGCCGAAATCCGTGGCCGCATCCACCTCGGGGGCGGCGGCGGCTTCGGCTGGCGTGGCGTCGAGGTTGATTAACCCAAGATCGTCCGCGAGAACCGCGGCATCGTCGGGCGCACTCACAGGCGACGTCGCCCCCACGTCGATCATCGGCAGTTCGATGTCGAGCGTGGGCGTCGCCGTCGGCTCGGAGGGCGCTTCGGTCAGGTCGAGCAGCGGAAGATCCGCCGTGGCCTCGGGCTCCGCCGGTTCCCCGAAGCCCATCGACGTGTCGATGAGCGGGAGGGCGCCGGGGAGCGCGAGGTCGCGCGCGGATTCCCGCGCAGGCGCCTTGACCTCTGTCACGACGGAGAGGTCGAGTTCCGCGAATTCCCCCGCCGTCATCGGCGCCGATTCGTCATCGTCGTCGGGGACGAGCGACGTTGTCTCGAGGCCGAGGATCGCATCGGTTCCGGCGGCCGGCGTGCCCGCGTCGAAATGCGTGGTCTCGATCCCGTCGAGCGCCGTGGTCTCGATCTCCTCGAGCGCCGGCGTCTCAATGACCTGCTCCGGCTCGGGCGTCCGAAGCGGCGGCGTGGGCTCAACCGGAAGCGGGACGATGGGGACGACCGTCGACAACCGCGTCCTGCGCGGCGGCGTCGGCGCGTCGAGGTCAATGAAGATGAGGTCGTCGGCCGCCTTCGATTCCACCGACCGGCGCGCGGTGCGAGGCGTTGCCGCGGGGTCGATGGCACGGATGCGCTCAAGGGTCGCGTCGGCTTCGGCGCCCTGGCCGCTGGACTGGTACAGCTCGAGCAGGCTCGACAGCTGCTCAATGGCCTCGTCCTTCCGGTCGGCCTTGATCAGCTGGTCCGCGAGCATCAGGCGGATATCGTCCTGATCGGGGCAGAGGTCGGCGAACTCCTTGAGCGCGCGGAACGCCTCGTTCTTGTTGCCGGCCTTCTGCATGCGGTCGGCGTACTCGAGGAAGTTCTGCTTGGCGTCGCCCTTGAAACCCTTGGCCGCAGAGATCTTGCCAAGCTTGTAGTAGACCGACGCCCGTCCCGGCGACGAACGCAGCACCTTGTTGCAGAGCGCGATGGCGTTGTTGAAGAAGCCGCCCTCGGCGTACAGGTCCACGGCCCGCTCATACAACGTCACCGCCTCGGCAGTTTCCCCGTGACGCATGAGCAGGTCGCCCACACGATTGTAGAGGGCGACCTCAATGTCGGCTTCGTCGCCAGCGTCGTAGACGTCAAGGACCTCGCGATACGCAGCGATCGCCTTGTCGAACTTCTTCGCGGCCTCGAAGTCGGCAGCCTTCTTCTTGAGCTTGGCGAGATCAGCCATAGGGGTTGGCGCGCTTTCCAGGCCAGAGTTACAACCTTAGACGGCGTAATCGTCCGGCTGGAAAGGTACGCGCCGGAAGGGGAGGATGACAACGGGGGCTGGGCGAGCGAAGGCGCCCTATTCGGCTCCGTGCGCCGGAACGCCCCGCACCCAGGTGGCGCTGCAGCGGTGGTCGCCGTACCAGTACGGGAGCTCGCGCACGTCCTCGATGTCAAACAGCGCGAGATCGGCGGAGAACCCCGGGGCCACCTGCCCCGTGTGGCCGGCCAGGCCGAGGGCGGCCGCGCCGTTGACGGTGGCCGCCAGCACCGCCTCACTGACGCTCATGCGCAACTGGCTGACCGCCAGCGTGATGATGAGCGGGAAGTTGACAGTCGGCGACGTGCCGGGATTGAAGTCAGAGGCGAGCGCGACTGCGGCCCCGGCGTCAATGAGCGCTCGCGCCGGAGCCTGCCTAGGCCGGCCCAGAAAGAGCATCGTGCCCGGCAAGAGCGTGGCGACGGTTTGCGCGGCGGCGAGCGCCTTGATGCCGCCGTCGGAGACGGCGGCGAGGTGGTCGGCGCTTGTGGCGCCGAGTTCGGCGGCGAGCTCGGCGGCGCCGGCCGTTTCGAGTTCGTCGGCGTGCAGCTTGAGCTGGAGGCCATGACGCCGCGCGGCGCCGAGAATGACGCGCGCCTCGTCCGTGGTGTAGACGCCCGGCTCGCAGAAGATGTCGGCGAACGCGGCGAGTCCGTCGGCGGCGACGCGCGGCAGCATCTCTTCGACGATGAGGGCGATGTACTGCTCGCGCGTGCGCGGCGCCGCGCGATACTCGAGCGGGATCTCATGCGCGCCGAGGAAGGTCGGCACGAGGCGAAGCGGAAGTTCCTGTTGGAGGCGGCGGATCACGCGGAGCGACTTGAGCTCGTCTTCGGGAGTGAGTCCGTACCCCGACTTCACCTCGACCGTGGTGGCGCCGTGCGCGGCGAGGCGCCGCAGGCGCGGCAGCGCGAGGGCAAGGAGTTCGTCCTCGGAGCGTGCGCGCAGGTCGCGCACCGAGCTGTGGATGCCGCCTCCCCGCCGCGCGATCTCCATATACCCTACTCCAGCGGCGCGCAGTTCCTGTTCCTCGTGGCGTGGCTTGCCGAAGATGCCGTGCGTGTGCGAATCGACGAGACCGGGCATGAGAACGCGCCCGCCGCAGTTGACGACGGCGGCGTCCGGGTGCGCGGCGCGCACGACCTCACGCGGACCGACGGCGACGATCCGTTCGCCCTCGGTGACGACGGCGGCGTCGGTGAGCACGCCCAGGACCTGCATCTCCGCGCCGCGACGTGCGCGCGGCGGGCCTGAACAGGTGACGACTTGGGTGGCGTTGTCGAAGAGCAGGGGCATGGGCGGCGCTCGGACGGCGGACAGCAGACTCTGGAAACTACTCCGAGCGGGCCAGTGCGGGAGGGCTTGCGGGGGGAAAGGCCGCGGGGGCGCGGCGGGCACCCCCACCGGCCCATTGCACTGATTCCGGCTTACGCCAGCAGGTCCTGGAAGCGCGACAGCGTGAGCGGGGCCTGCGCCTCGCCGCGACAAGCGTAGTAGCAGGCATTGCAGGCGATCGGGGCGTAGCCGTCGTACTCGGTCCAGTGCTTGTCGGCCGGGAAGTCGGGGCAGCGGCGCACGAGGCCGCGCGGGTCAATGTGGATGGTGGTCTCGCCCGATCGGCACGGCCCGGGGAGCTCGTTGCGCAGGTAGCTCGGCAGCTGGCGCAGGTACCAGTCTGAGTTGGTGATCACGCCGCGATGCGCGCGCTTGAAGGCGAGCAGGCCGTCTACCAGCGTCTGTACGCGCGCGTGCTGGTCGGCGCGAACGAGGTGGTCCTTGCTCCCGTTCTTCATGTCGGTGAAGACCGACAGGTTGACGCCGGCCCCGACGCTGTGCGCGCGACGCACGATGGGAAGAATGTCGTCAAGGTTGTCGTCGCGGATGACCGTATTGAAGCGCACCGCCATGCCGCGCGCACGCATCGCGGGGGCGAGGGCCAGGATCTTCGCGGCGAGGCCGGGGATGCCGCGCACCGCGTCGTGGCGCTCGTCGAGGAAGTCGAGCGAAATGCTGAACTGCGCGAGGCCCGCGTCCCAGAGCTTCTGCGCGCGATCGAGGGTGAGCAAGCCGCCGTGCGTGAGCAGGCTCATGTAGCAGTACGGCACCGCCTTGGCGACCTCGGCGATGATCGCCTCCAGGTCGCGGCGCAGGGTGGGCTCGCCGCCCGTGAAGGTGATCATCATCGGGTCAAAGGCGCGGGCGGCATCGGCGAACGACGCGAGTTCGTTGGCGCGCTCCGCTGGCGGCGTCTGCCAGTAGTCGCAGCCGCCGCAAGCGGCGTTGCAGCGCATCGTGACTTCGAAGTTCACGAGAACGGGGCGCCGCGTGAAGCGCAGCCGCGCGTACTTGACCGCGAACGGCAGGAGGTGCCAGGGCTTGTACTTGGGGCTGAGCATCTGCCGAAAAGTAAACTGGCGCGGAACGAGGAGGAGCGAGAGGCCTCTACCTCCTCCTCGTTCCGATCAGCCAATCATCGGCAGATTCAGTCCCTTTTCCCGCGCCGTCGCAATCGCGATCTCGTATCCCGCATCCGCATGGCGCGCCACGCCGATGCCGGGATCATTGGTGAGCACGCGCTCGAGGCGGAGCCGCATTTCGGGGGTGCCATCGGCCACGATCACCTGCCCGGCGTGCAGTGAGTTGCCGATGCCAACGCCGCCGCCGTGATGGAACGACACCCAGCTCGCGCCGCTCGCGACGTTGAGCAGCGCGTTGAGGATCGCCCAGTCGGCGACCGCGTCGGTGCCGTCCTTCATCCCTTCCGTTTCGCGGAAGGGCGAGGCAACGGACCCCGTGTCGAGATGGTCGCGGCCGATGACGATGGGAGCCGATACGTCGCCACGCGCAACGAGATCGTTGAGCGCGACACCGAACTTCGCGCGGTCCCCCTGCCCCAGCCAGCAGATGCGCGCCGGCAGGCCCTGAAAGTGGATGCGCTCCCGCGCCATGGTGATCCATCGCTTCAGGTGCGTGTCACCCGGAAAGAGCGATAGCACCAACTCGTCGGTGCGCGCGATATCGGCGGGATCGCCGGAGAGCGCCGCCCAGCGGAACGGCCCCTTCCCTTCGCAGAAGAGCGGACGGATGTACTCGGGAACGAAGCCGGGGATCGTGAACGCGTCCGCGAGGCCGGCGTCGAACGCGACGGTGCGGATGTTGTTGCCATAGTCGAAGGCGACGGCGCCCCGCTCCTGCATGGCTCGCATCGCGCGCACGTGCGTCACGACGCTCGCCGTGGATCGCCTCAGGTACTCCGCGGGATCGGTCTCCCGAAGCGCCGCCGCGTCGAGGAGCGACATGCCAGCCGGCACGTAGCCGTTGAGCATGTCGTGGGCGCTGGTCTGGTCGGTGACGACGTCGGGGATCACGCCGCGGCGCACGAGCTCGGGCAGCACCTCGGCGGCGTTGCCGACGAGGCCGACCGAGAGGCCGCGCTTGTCGCCCTGCGCCGCACGCACCCAGGCGAGCGCCTCGTCGAGGTCGGCGGTCATCCTGTCGCAGTAGCCGGTGGCCAGTCGCTTCTCGATGCGCGACGGATCAACTTCGACGGCGACGAGCACGGCATCGTGCATCGTCGCGGCAAGCGGCTGGGCGCCGCCCATGCCGCCAAGCCCGGCCGTCAGCACGAACTTGCCGGCGAGCGACCCACCGAAGTGCTTGCGGGCGAGCGAGCCGAAGGTCTCGTACGTTCCCTGCACGATGCCCTGCGACCCGATGTAGATCCACGAGCCGGCGGTCATCTGGCCGTACATCATCAGGCCCTGTCGCTCGAGTTCGCGGAAATGATCCCACGTAGCGAACCGCCCGACGAGGTTGGCGTTGGCGATCAGCACGCGCGGCGCGTGCGCGTGCGTGCGGAAGACCGCCACCGGCTTGCCGCTCTGCACGAGCAGGGTTTCGTCGCCCTCGAGTGCGCGCAGCGCGCGCACGATGGCGTCAAAGCACTCCCAATTGCGGGCGGCCTTGCCGGTGCCGCCGTAGACGACGAGGTCATCCGGCCGCTCGGCGACGTCAGGGTCGAGGTTGTTCATCAGCATGCGCAGGGCGGCTTCCTGATGCCATCCCTTGCAGGAGATCGTGGTCCCGCGCGGCGCGCGGATCTCACGGGCGGTGGTTGCCATCGGCAATGCTCCTTATGCAGCGGCAAACTCACGGCGCTCGATGGCGGCCGCGAGTGCCTGGATGTCGGGCGTCAGCACGCGGTCGTCACCGAGCGGCGGGACGACGCGGCGCACGGCCTCATGGGCGCGCTCCACGGCCGCGCTGCTGCGCAGCGGCCGGCGATAGTCGAGCCCCTGCGCGGCACACATCAGCTCGATGGCGAGCACGTGCCGCACGTTGCCGATGATGCGGCGCAGCTTCCATGCCGCGCCCATCGCCATCGGCACCACGTCTTCCTTGCTGCCGTCGGTCGGGATGGTATCCACGCTCGCCGGGTGCGAGAGCACCTTGCATTCGCTGGCGAGCGCCGCGGCCGTCACTTGCGCCATCATGAACCCGCTGTTGAGCCCGGCGTCGGCGGAGAGGAAGGGCGGCAGCCCCTCGTTGAGGTCCGGGTGCACCAGCCGATCAATGCGGCGCTCGGCGATGGTCGCGAGATTGGTCATCGCGATGGCGAGGACATCGAGCGCCATCGCCACCGCCTGCCCGTGGAAGTTGCCGCCGCTGAGCATCTCGCCGTTGTCGAAGACGAGCGGGTTGTCGGTGGCGGCATTCAGCTCGCGCCCGATGAGTCCCTCGGCAAAGCGGATGGCGTCGAGCACGGGACCATGCACTTGCGGCATGCAGCGGAGCGCATAGGCGTCCTGCACGCGCGGGTCGCCGTCGCGATGCGAGTCGCGGAGCGGGCTGTCGGCGAGCAGCGCGCGCAGGAGGGCGGCGCTGACCGACTGGCCATCCTGGCCGCGCGCGTCGTGGATGCGCACGTCGAAGGCGGTGGGCGTTCCCATCAGCGCCTCGAGCGACATGGCGCCCGCGGCGTGCGCTGTTTCCCAGAGTGTGCGCGCTTCGGCGACGGCCAGCGCGGCCACGCCGGTGTGGGCCTGCGTGCCGTTGATGAGTGTGATTCCTTCTTTCGGGGCGAGGATCACGGGCATGAGCGCGGAGGCCTTCAGCGCCTCGGCGGCGGGAAGCAGGCGCCCATCCGCGGTGTGCAACTGGCCTTCGCCGATGAGGGTGATGGCGAGTGCGGCCAGCGGCGCGAGGTCGCCGCTCGCGCCCACCGATCCCTGCTCCGGCACGACCGGCCACAGGCCGGCGTTGAGCATCGCGCAGACGAGGTCGGGGAGGTCGGGACGCGCGCCGGAAAAACCCTTGGCCATCACGTTGGCGCGGAGGAGCATCATCGCGCGCACCTCCGCCTCCGGCAGCTCCGGACCCACGCCCGCCGCATGGCTGCGGATGAGGTTCACCTGGAGCTGCGCCAGCATGCCGGCCGGGATGTGCACGTCGGACAGCTTGCCGAAGCCGGTGGTGACACCGTAGACGACCTCGTTGCGCGTCACGATGTCGGCGACGACGGCACGCGTGGCCAACATGCGCACGCGCGCCGCGTCGGCGAGGACGACGGGACGGCGGCCGACCGCAACGTCACGCACCGCAGGCAGAGTGAGCGAGTTGCCGTCGAGCGCGAGCGAAGTAGACTGGGTCATGGCTAGGGCAAGGGCACCAGCGACTGACGGTAGCTGGCGCGATCGTAGTTGAACTTCAGATCCGGCTCGGCCTTGAGGGCCACGAAGAACGTGAACGAGAAGTTGCCGTTGGGCGCCTGCGTGAAGCCGAACATGGCGCGCCAGTCGTGCAGGTCGCGCTGCAGCGTCACCTGGTGGCTGGCGAACTCCTTGCGTACCGCGTCATAGCTCGTGTTCCACTGCACCGCCCACTTGGGGGTGAGGTCGAAGCTGGTGCGCCAGTTGATGCTGGTCTGCGGCGGCACGCGGAAGAACGAACCGCCGGCGGTGGTCGCCGAAAACTGCGTGTAGTCCACCGGCGGCGCGACGCGGGCGTTGCGTACGCAGACATCGTACTGAATGGGATTCGCCTTCAGTGCGTCGCACTGGCTGGTGGGGTCGTACTGCACCACGCGCCCGCCGCCGCCGGGCGGGCGCTGGCGATTGGCGCTCAGGCTGATGCTGGCATCGAAGCCGCGGCCCGTGGGGACGGCGCTCAGCTGCTGCCGCATGCCGGCGCCGGCGATCTGCTGGCTGCTTCCCGTGCCCGAGCCCAGCCGGCCCTGTCCCTCAACGCCGCCCGGCCCGTCGCGCGTCCTTGCCGTGTCGGCATCGACGCCGAAGAGCCGCGCGATCCATCGAATGAACGGCGTCTGCCGGTTGAGCTGCATCGAAGTGGAGAAGGTCTCGCGGAAGGGGCTGAATCTCGCGGTGTCGCTGAGCACCGATCCCTCGAACAGCGAATACCCGACGTCGAATGAAAGGCCGGGGAGAAGTTCGGATGCCATGTTGATGTTCATGCGATCCGTTGCGAAGCCGGAGCGCCCGGTCTTCCTGGCCCGCTCGAAGTCATAGACGAGGGGGGAGAAGCCCAGCGAGAGCAGCTTCACCTTCTTCCCTTCCTCGTTCGCCGACGTGTCAGAGGCCGGCTTCTTGAGCTTGGCCTCGAACGACTGGTTGAGGCCGAGGGAGAGGCGGTTCTGCGCGAGCGCGCCCAGATAGTCGGCGCGCGTCTTGCCGAGCGCCGCCAGGAACTCGTCGCTCACGCTCGACTGGGGCGAGAACGACCAGGAAAGCGTCGGGTTGATGGAGTGCCGGAAGCGAGCCACTGGGCCGATGCCCCAGCGCGAGAGGCCGAAGAAGGTGGGCCCCACGCCGACGCCCCACGAGAGGCGCTTGGACTGCGAGACGAAGTTGTTCCCGGTGCGCTCGCTCCGCACCCAGAATCCGGCCGGGTCCACGTTCTCGATGGAAACGCTCGGCACGAGGTTCCACGAGCCCTGGAAGAAGGTCGGGAGTGTGACGGCGGTCCGCCAATCGAGCGTCGTGAGGTAGGTGCGGCTGTAGACGCGCGTCTCGCGACGGCTCGTGTCGGCCGGGTTGACGATCAGCCGCACTTCCGGGAAGTCATTCATCCGGTTGCTGTAGCTGAACGAGAACGGCAGGTTGAACTTCCCGATCTTGAAGGGCGAGTTGAGGGCGGCCGTGGTGGAGCGCGTGGAACGGTCAAACCGTGCGGAGTCGAGGACGCCGTTGCGGTCGAAGTAGCGGTACTTGAAGTCGCCCTGCGCATCGAGATGCTCGCTGCTCGATGTCGAGGAGTTGAAACCCGGCGTCCACTCGACGAACCGGCCGATGCGAATGGCCTTGGAGGAGACGTTGACGCTCGGGAAGTCCTGGTCCACCTGATCGCGGCCGGGGTACTGCCGGCGCGTGCCGCCCACCGAGAGCGAGAACGGCCCCACCGCGCGAGAGTAGTTGAGCATCGAGCTGATGGTCGCCAGCGCCGACATCGCGCTGAGCGCCGTCTGCCGCTGTACGGTGGTGCTCGTGACGTAGTTGAGGTTCGACGTGAGCCGCGACGTGGCCGAGAACTCCTGCGAGTGGTTCCAGGAGATCTGGGTGTTGGCCATTCCCGTGCTCAGGGTATGCCGCGACAGGGCGACAGCACCCTGCAGGAACCGGTTGCGCCAGTTGTAGTGGAACTGCGAGTTGAGGCGCAGCCAGCCGGGGTCGGCCGCGTTGGCCCGCGCCGACGACCGCCAGTCCATCGAGACGGAGAAGTCGGTGTAGTCGCTCAACGCGAAATAGTAGCCGACGTTCTCAATGGTGCGCCGGTACGTCGGGCTGTTGCGCACGAGTTCGGCAAAGCCGAAGCGCGGCGTGAGGACGCCGCTGCGACGGCCCGACCGGATGTCCTGGAAGACAAATGGGAGCCAGAAGACGGGGACGCCCTGCAAATAGAGAACGGCGGGGCGCGCCACCATCATGCTCTTGCTCACGAGCTTGATCTGCCCCGACTGGAAGTGGTAGTGCGGCAGCGAGTCTTCGCAGCTAGTGATGGTGCCATCGCGTCCGTAGGTCGATTCCCCCGTGGCGGAGTCGCCGGCGAAACCGCCCACGTGCGCCGACACGACCCAGCGCTCGCCACTCTGCTCCACGGTGCGGATGTTCGTGCCGATGCCCTGCTTGCTGGCGATGTCGTACGTCGTCGTCCCGCTCGCGTTGATGTCGTCGCGCCCGGCCTCGCGCACCACGATGGCCGGGCCCAGCGCGATGGCCTTGTTGGTGGAGTCGCTGTAGCGGATGGTGTCGGCCGCGATCATCGTCGGCTCGCGCTGTACGACGGCGCGCTCGGCGGGGCGCCCGATGAGCGTGATGGTGCGGTCGCCAGCCTGGAAGTGCACGAAGTCGGCCTGGTAGCGCACGACGGCATAGCCCGCGCGGTCCATCAAGGCGTTCGCCACCGAGTCGGGCGGCAGCCAGTGGACCAGCGCCGTGTCGCGCTTGGTGCTGTCGGCCCCCTGCGGCGCGGCCGGGCGCGACGGCGCCGTGCGCGGCTGCGATGCGCGGCCACGCGGGAGTTGGCCGCCGGGCTGGCCGCCGGGAGATCGGAAGAGCACACGTCTGAACTCCA
>CAMTWA010000016.1:0-46282 GCA_947085385.1 uncultured Gemmatimonadota bacterium
CGGCGGGGGCTTACATACCGTCGCCGTTCCCGTCCGACATCCCGAATCGTCCATAGTTGATGACCAGAGCTGGCATCGTTACCGTCGCGGGAAAGCCGAACGCGGGGAAGAGCACGCTGCTCAACCGGCTCGTCGGGCAGCATCTGGCGATCACGAGCCCGAAGCCACAGTCCACGCGCGACCGCATCGTGGGGATACGCACGGAAGGTGGCGTGCAGATGGTCATCCTCGACACGCCGGGACTGCTCGAGCCCCGCCATCATCTGCACCGGGCCATGGTCGGCTCCGCCCTGGCGGCCCTGCGTGAGGCCGACGTGATTGTGTACGTCGTTGATGCGTCGCGGGAAGCCGTGGCGCCGCCGCTCGCCGACGTTGCGGGCCTCGACCGAGCGCCCAAGGCACCAGTCGTGCTGGCCCTGAACAAGTGCGATCTGGTGAACCAGGTGGTTCGGCGCGAGTTCGAGCGCGCGCATCCGGGGGCGGTGGTGATGTCGGCGCGCACCGGCGACGGCATGCCGGCACTCGTGGACGCCATCGCGGCGCACCTGCCGGTGAGCCCGTTCCTGTACCCGGAAGACGACCTCTCCACGCAGCACCTGCGCTTCTTCGCGCGCGAGGCGGTTCGCGAGGCGGCGCTCGAGCAGCTCGACGAGGAGGTGCCGCACGCCCTCGCCTGCGAGATCGAGGAGTTTCGGGAGACGAGTGCGCCGGTGTACATTCGTGCCGTGCTTCATGTGGAGCGCGACAGCCAGAAGCGTATCCTGATCGGCAGCGGCGGCCAGCGTATCAAGACCATCGGCCAGTCGGCTCGCCAGCGGATCGAGGCGCTCGTCGGCGGCGCGGTCTACCTGGACCTGTGGGTGAAGGTGCTTCCCAACTGGCGGCGAAACCCGGCGGCGCTCGCACGCCTGGGCTATACGCTGCCCCCGGACGACAAGAAATGACGATCTCCCCGCAACTACTGGCGATCCTGGTCTGCCCCAAGTGCAAGGGGCCGCTGACGTACCATGAAGCGGAGCAGGCGCTCGATTGCCCGGCGTGCAAGCTGCGGTATCCGGTGCGCGACGACATTCCTGTCATGCTGGTCGATGAGGCGTTGCGGCTCTAGGGCGCGTCGCGCGCTGACCGCGGTGAGGTTCGCATCGCTGGCCGTGGCACTCATGGCCGCGGCCGCACCGCTTGCCGCGCAGAGTGGGCTCTCCACGGAGGGCGCGCTCTTTCTGCTCGTGCCCGTAGGTGCGCGCTCTGTGGGGAGCGGCCAGGCGTCCGCGACGGCAGAGGCGGGCGCCGAGTCGCTCTGGGGCAACCCGGCAGGCATCGCGCGCGCGACGCGCCGCGAGGCGGCGCTGCAGTACTCGAAGACAATCGTGGCGAATGGATCCGTGCTCGGCCTGGTGTACCCGGCGGGCAGAGCTGGGGTGCTGGCGTTCGGCGCGCAGTTGTACGACTACGGGGCGCAGGAACTGACGGACGATGCCGGCACCGTTGTGGGGCAGCTGCTCACCCGCGACGTGACGGCGTCGTTCACCTACGCCGCGACCGTGGGACCCTCCTTGCGTGCGGGTCTCACGTACAAGCTGATTCAACAGCGCAACGACTGCACGGGACCGTGCTCGAGCAACGCGTCCTATGTGGTGTCGACAAGCGGCCTGGATGCCGGGGTCCAATGGCAGTCGCAGCGCGCCGACAGCCTGACGGTGGGCGTCGCCGTTCGTCAGCTGGGACTCAGGCTGCAGGTGAACGACAGCGAGCAGTCCGACCCGTTGCCGACCCGACTGCACGCTGGCATCGGCGGCCGCATCCCACGGGTGTCTGCCGCGCTTCCCGGCGCGGAATTGCGCTGGGCGACCGAGATCGTGAACCGCGCGTCGCTGGACGATCCGGCCTTTCGCGTGGGGGCGGAACTCGGCTTGCAGCGACAGCTGTTCCTGCGGGCGGGCTATGCCTCAGGTACGGGTGAAGCGACGGGCCCTGCCATCGGGTTCGGCTTTGTGCGAGGGGCGCTGAGCCTTGATTTCGCGCGGGTCTTCGGCGGATTCTCCTCTGACGCAGGGCAGCCGCCGACGTTCCTGACGCTGCGGGTGAACTGGTGATGCCGCTCTCGGCGTGGCGCGCGGGGATGATCGCGGCCGGCCTCGCGGCGTGCGCGCATCCGGCGTTGGCACAGCGGAATGCCCTAACGCGGGTCGGCGTAGGGCCGTGGAGTGAGGGGGCAGCCATGTCGCTGGCGCGCCCTGCCGGGGCGCCAGGAGGGACTGGCGCGCTTGGCGGTGCGGCAGCGCCGAGCACCACGGCTGGCGGCGGGAACCCGCGTCTCAGCGACGCGGAGCGTCGGCGGTGGGCGCCGGTAGCGTCGCTGCTCCTCCCCGGGGCCGGCCAGGCGTTGCTGCGGCAGGACCGCTTCATCGCGTATCTGGCGATCGAGGCGTGGTCCATTCTCGAGTTCGCGAACCAGCGCACCGAGGGGCGCCGCCAGCAGAACCGGTACCGTGCGCTGGCGCGCGATGTCGCGCGGTCACTGTACGGCCCGACTCTTCCGGTGGGGACGTGGGCGTACTACGAGTCGATGGAGAAGTATCTCGAGAGCGGCGTCTTCGACCGGCTGCCGGGCGGCGACGTGGATCCCGATATCGACTCTGACACGTACAACGGGGCCATGTGGCTTCTGGCCCGCACGACGTACTGGAGCGACGTGAATGTCGCCCCCTCGCTGGAGAGCGCCGAGTTTCGGCGGGCGATGAACTTCTACCTCGACCGCGCGGTACGTCCGGAGTTCCGCTGGTCCTGGCGGAACGCGCAGCTCGAGCAGGACCTCTACATCCGGACGATCCGGCGCAGCAACACCTCGTTTCGAGAAGCCCGCGCCGCGCTCGGCCTTGTGCTGGCCAACCATCTGTTGTCGGCGGTGGACGCCGTCATCACGCTCCGTGTCGAAGGACTTGCGGGGGGCGACGGCCGCGGGTTCGCCCTGCGGGGGGCCCTGCCATTCCCTTGAGCGACCTCGGATCGCCTCGGTTGGCCGATCGAAGTGCAAGTGATGTACTCACTTATGTTTGACACATCCGTGGATAGCGAATACGTTTCGCTTTCCAGAGAGGAGTAGAGCGGAACGCGTGTCGCACACGACTGCCGTAATCTTCGCGCCAGACGGACAGGCCATGCCGGAGTCCATCCGTGCGTGGCTTGAGAAGCATCGTCTGCCGACGGCGACGGTCTCGGCGGCGGATGAGCTGATGTCGGCGGCGCTACGGTCGCGGCCGCGGCTCGCGATCATTGACGCGCGCACGCATCCGGTGGCGGGACTGAAGGGCTGCCAGCGGCTCAAGGCGGATTCGTTCACCGGCATCGTTCCTGCCCTGGTGCTCGTGCGTGATGATTCCACGTCATTCGCCGCGGCCTTCGACGTGCTGGCGGACGAGGTGATTCGCGAAGGCACCGACGTGGCCGAGGTGTCGCTGCGCGTCGAGGCGCTGCTGCGCCGGTCGGACCGCGACACCTATGTGCATCCGTCGACACGGCTGCCTGGCGGCATCGAGATCGAGATGGAGATCAGGCGCCGCCTTGAGGGGGACGAGCTGTTCGCCGCGTGCTACGCCGACCTCGACCATTTCAAGGAGTTCAACGATCGCTACAGCTACTACGACGGCGACCGCGTGATTCGCATCCTGTCGAAGATCCTGCACGACGTGGTGAAGGGCACCGTGGTGGAACGCGGGTTCGTGGGGCACATCGGTGGCGATGACTTCCTGTTCGTGATCCCTGTGGATGCGGTGCAGGAGGTCTGCAGCGAGATCGTATCGGTGTTCGACGCGATTGTGCCGTACCAGTATTCCGAGCAGGACAGGCGCGCCGGCTATTACTTCGGCAAGGACCGGCGCGGCCAGTTGCACAAGGTGCCGCTCATGACGGTCTCGATCGGCGTGGTGACAAACGAGCGGCGCCACTTTGCGCATCCGTCGCAGGTCAGCGAGCTGGCGACTGAAATGAAGAGCTATGCCAAGAGCCTCGCCGGCTCGGTATTCACCATTGACCGTCGCGGTGACACCGGTGCCGACGAGGACGATCCGCGTCCGACGATCCAGGACTCGGCCAGCGTGGTGGAGGAGCAGTGAACGTCACATGTTCTGAATGCCGGTCGGTCTTTCGAGTAGACCCGTCCAAGGTGCCCACCGTTGGGGTGCGCGCGCGGTGCTCGGTGTGCGGCGGTGTGATCACGATTGCGCCACCGCCGCCCGCAAGGGTTGCCGGGGTACCTGAAGAAGCGCGCACGTCGATGCCGGCCACCGCAGTGCGGCCGATGGCGCCGGTGCCCGAGCCCAGCACCATGCCGAGCTCGCCACCGCGTGTGTCCGTGCGTACGCCACGTGGCGTCGAAGTGGTGGCGGAGCCGCCTGCCATACCGGAACCCGCGTTCGAGGTGCCGGCGCCGCCGCCGGTGACGGCGATGCCGCGGCCGACGATGCCGCCGCTGCCGCCGCCAATGCCGGCTGGCGCGACGCCACCGCCGCCTCGCCCGGGCGCGCCCGGTCCCTTCACGCCGCCGCGCTCCGTGACACCGACGCCGACGCCGTTCGAGGGACCCCCGACGCCCGTACCGACGGCACCAGTTGTGGCAGCTCCGCCAGCTCCGCCAGGTCCGTCGGCTGAACCGAAACCGGCTGCTCCGATGAGGCCAGCGGCGGCGCCGCCCACGGGCGTGCCGGGGCTGCGGCCCACGATGGTCACGCCGCCGCTAGCAGCGCCGCCGTCCGCGCCCGGCCGTCCGGGCTTCCTGCCGCCGATGCCGCCCGCAGGGGCGCCGCCGCGGCCATCCGCACCTGCGCCGATTCTGCCGTTGGCGGCAGCAGGGGCGCCTGGAGCCCCGGGCATGGCGGCGACGCCTCGTACGACGCAGCCGCGCATGATGCCGCCAATGATGGGGGCGCCAGCCGCACCGGCCGCGCCAGCTGCGTCGGACCCGGGAAAGACCCAGCCGATTCCCGCAGTCCCGGCGCCCTCGGCTTCCGCGCCGTCGGCTTCCGCGCCGTCGGCTTCCGCGCCCTTGGCTTCCGCGCCCGCTGCGCCACGACCGGTTGCACCGCCGGCACCGGCCGCCACGGGTGGGACGCCGACGGGGACGCGTCGTATCATCAACCCGTTTCTGAACAATGATCCGAACCAGAAGGCGAAGCGCCTGGCGCGTGCGCTGGTGTCGGACATGGTGGCGTACCTGCCGCAGAAACGCGAGGAAGGACTGAAGAACGGGACGCTGAAGGAGCTCTTCCGGGAAGAGATCAAGAAGAGCTATGAGGAGTTCTGCGACCAGATCGGCAAGGAGTTCGCCGAAACGACCACGCACTTCCAGGAAGCGCTCAACGACGTGCTGGCGGGGGGCAAGAGGATATTCTAGGGGCAGAGAGACAACAGAGAGACAACAGAGAGACAACAGAGAATCAACAGAGAGGGCCGTGACGGAGCTGGCATTCCGCTCCGTCTTCATCCGTTGATCGCCTGTTGTTTGTCTGTTGTTTGTCTGTTGTTTGTCTGTTGTTTGTCTGTTGTTTGTCTGTTGTTTGTCTGCCGTTGAGTTAGATTTCCTCACGCCGGTTCCCCTCTGGGCCCGGCGTTTCTCGCACTGTGGCTCCCATCAGAATGGCAGACAGCGAACGCACGAAATCCCTGCGGCAGGATGAGGAACGGCTCACCGAGCTGCGGAGGTTCCTTTGACCTCGAGGGCAAGCGGGCACGGCTCGCGGCACTCGAGACGGAGATGACCGCGCAAGGCTTCTGGGACGCGCCGGAGCGCGCCCAGAGTGCGGTACAGGACATGAAGCTGCTGAAGGGGTGGGTAGATCCGTTCGACAAGCTCTTGGGGCGCGTGCAGTCGGCGCTCGAGCTCGACGAGATGCTCGACAGCGAGCCGGACCCGGAGATGATCGCGGAGGTGGAGCGCGAGACGGCGGCGCTGCGGGAGGAGGTGGAGGCGTTCAAGCTGCGGTCGCTGCTGCAGGGACGCGACGACTTCCGTGACGCGCAGGTGGAGATCAGCGCTGGCGCGGGCGGCACCGAGGCGCAGGATTGGGCTCAGATGCTCATGCGCATGTACACCCGCTGGGCCGAACGCCGCGGGTACGGCGTGGAGATCCTCGACCTGAGCGAAGGCGAGGAAGCCGGCATCAAGGGCGCGGTGCTCGAGATCAAGGGGAACAGCGCTTACGGGTTCCTGCGACCCGAGGCCGGCGTGCACCGCCTGGTGCGCATCTCGCCATTTGACTCGCAGGCGCGGCGTCACACGAGCTTCGCGTCGATCTTCGTGTATCCCGTGGTGGACACCGAGATCAACATCGAGATCCGCGACGAGGACATCAAGATGGACGTGTTCCGCGCGAGCGGCGCCGGCGGCCAGCACGTGAACAAGACGAGCTCGGCCGTGCGGCTGACGCACATCCCGTCGGGAATCGTGGTGGCGTGCCAGCAGGAGCGCAGCCAGGGGAAGAACAAGGCCCAGGCGATGAAGCAGCTCAAGAACAAGTTGTATCAGATGGAGCTCGACAAGCAGGCCGCGGTCAAGGCGAAGCTCGACGCCAACAAGGCGGACGTGACGTTCGGCAGCCAGATTCGCAGCTACGTCTTCCAGCCGTACACGATGGTGAACGACCACCGCACGGAACTGAAGATCACGGACGTGCAGAAGGTGATGGACGGCGCCATTGACCCGTTCATCGAAGCCTACCTCAAGGTGGCAGGCAACGCGGGAGCGGCCCGATGAGCGAAGAGCTGAACTACGTCCTGCTGGCCCGGCGCGAGAAACTGGCGGCGCTCCAAGCGCTCGGCGTGGCGCCGTTTGGTTACGGCTTCGACCGGAAGCACATGGCGGCCCAGTGCGTGGCACTGCTGGGCGACGCCGCGGAGGGGCCGGTGGTACAGCTCGCCGGGCGCGTCGTCGCCTGGCGCGCGCATGGCAAGACGACCTTCGCCCACCTCGGCGACCCGTCGGGGCGCGTGCAGCTCTACCTCAAGAAGGACGCGCTCGGCGAGGCAGTCTACGCGGTGTGCGACCTGCTCGACCTGGGCGACGTCATCGGCGTGCGCGGGCCGCTGTTCCGCACCCGCACCGGCGAAGTGACGGTGAAGGTGGAGCACTTCGAGCTGCTGGCCAAGTCGCTGCGCCCACTGCCGTTCGGCAAGGAAGAGGTGGTGGACGGCAAGGTCGTGCGCCACTCAGCCTTTGCGGACGGCGAACAGCGGTCGCGTCAGCGCTATGCCGACCTGGCGGTGCATCCGGAAGTGCGCGCGCTGTTCACGGCGCGGTCACGGATGAACGCGGCGGTGCGGGCCTTCCTCGACGGCCTCGGCTACCTGGAGGTCGAGACGCCGGTGCTGCAGCCGCTCTACGGCGGCGCGGCGGCCAAGCCATTCGTGACGCACCACAACGCGCTCGACATGCCGTTCTTCCTGCGCATTGCCGACGAGCTGTACCTCAAGCGGCTGGTGGTGGGCGGCTTCGACCGCGTGTACGAGATCGGACACGACTTCCGAAACGAGGGCACGGACCGGACGCACAATCCGGAGTTCACGATGCTCGAGTTCTACGAGGCGTACGCGGACTACACGGTGATGATGGGGCGCGTGGAGGCGCTGCTGATCGCGGCGGCCACGGCGGTGCGCAACGCGCTGACGGCGGCGGGGCTGGCGACTGATGCGCCGGCGTTCGACCCCGCGGTGTTGCAGGGGCCGTTCGCGCGGATGGAATGGCTGCCATCGCTGTCGCAGGCGCTGCGGGTGCCCGATGTGACGCAGCTGACGGACGCCGAGTTGCGGGCCGCGGCCGAGCGTTGCGGTGTGCACGGCAGCGCGGCGCTGTCGCGGCCGAAGCTGATGGACGAGCTGTTCCAGCATCACGTGGAAAGCCATATCGAGCGGCCCACCTTCGTGGTGGACTACCCGAAGGAGTTGTCGCCACTGGCCAAGCCGAAGCGCGGCAACCCTGCGCTCACTGAGCGTTTCGAGCTCTTCGCCCGCGGCAAGGAGATGGCCAACGCCTTTTCCGAGCTGAATGACCCTATTGACCAGCGTGAGCGCTTCGAGGCGCAGGCGCGGCTGAAGGCGGCGGGCGACGAAGAGGCGCCGGGCGTGGACGAGGACTACCTTCGCGCCATGGAATACGGCATGCCGCCGATGGGCGGCGTGGGCGTGGGGATGGACCGGCTGTTCATGTATCTCACGGGAACGGCGCATATTCGGGATGTGATTCTCTTTCCCACGATGAGGCCGGAGTAAGGGACCAGCGAGGAGCGGTGGAACGAGGAGGGGGTTGAGGCTTGGTGAAGGGGGACGGGAGTGGCGAGGGGGGACGGGACTAACCGCCGGGGAGCCATGGTGAACCGACTGGAACTGGAAATCGCCTGGCGTTATCTCCGCTCGCGCGGCCGCACGCGTTGGCTGTCGTTCATCTCGCTCATCGCCATCGGCGGCATCGTGGTGGGCGTGAGCGCGCTGATCCTCATTATCGGCGTGATGAACGGGCTGCAGACCGACCTGCGCGAGAAGATCCTCGTCGGCAGTCCTGACTTCCGCGTGCTGGTCTTTGGCGACGACCTGAAGATCACCGGCTGGCGGGCGGTACAGGCAAAGGTGGCCAAGGTTGACGGCGTGGTGGCCGTGGCGCCGTTCGTGCTCACGCAGGCGCTGGCGAAGGCGGGGAGCGACTACACCGAAAGCGTATCGGTGTCAGGCATCGGGCCCACGGGAGCGAGCACACGTCACGTGACCTCGATCCGCACGCATGCGACGATGGGCGACTTCTCCTTCGTCACGAAGACCGGAGAGCGGCGAGGCGCCGTGGTGGGCAAGCTGTTGGCCGAGCGCCTGAACGCCTACCCCGGTGCACGCCTGACGATGATCACGGCATCCGGCCTGCGGATCGACGCGGTGTTGGGCACCCCCGTGCCGCGGATCGCGGAGTTCGAGGTGACTGGCGTCTTCGAGACAGGGATGTACGAATACGACAATGCGTACGTCTTTATCGACCTCAAGGCGGCGCAGGAGTTCGCCGGACTCGACAGTGCCGTGACGGGACTCGAGGTGGCCACGGTGGACCGCTGGTCGGCCCCCGTCGTGGCGGAGCGCGTGAGCGCTGCGCTTGAGTTCCCGTACCACACCGTAGACTGGCAGGAGCAGAACAGCTCGCTCTTCCGCGCGCTCAAGCTCGAGAAGCTGGGCATGGGCGTGATCCTGCTGCTCATCATCCTCGTGGCCGCGTTCAACATCGTGAGCACGCTCACCATGGTGGTGCGCGACAAGACGCGGGAGATCGGAATCCTGAAGGCGATGGGCGCCACGGAGGGGTCGATCCGCCGCATCTTCCTCATCCAGGGGACGGTGATCGGCTGCGTCGGGACGCTGGCGGGCACGCTGCTCGGCGGCACGCTGGGCGTGCTGGTGGACCGCTACCGGCTCATCACGCTCGATCCCACGGTGTACTTCATCGACCACCTGCCGGTGCGTCTGGAGGTCGGCGACACGGTGCTCATGGCGCTGCTCGGTTTCGCCGTGGCGGCGCTGGCCACGCTGTACCCCGCGCGGCAGGCGTCGCGCCTCTACCCGATCGAGGCCATCCGCGACGAATGACCCAGATTCTCGAGGCGCGCAGTGTACGAAAGGTCTTCGTCGGCGGCGACGGCGGCGAGATCGTGGTGCTCGCCGGCGTGGACCTGCGCGTGGCTCGCGGCGAGATGGTGGCGGTCGTCGGCACGAGCGGGGCGGGAAAGAGCACGCTGCTGCAGGTGCTGGGCGCGCTCGAGCGGCCGAGCGGCGGTGACGTCGTGCTCGCGGGCACGGCGGTGAGCCAGGTGGCGGACGAGGAACTGGCGGCCCTGCGCAACCGGTCGGTCGGGTTCGTCTTTCAGTTTCACCACCTGCTGAAGGAGTTCACGGCGCTCGAAAACGTGATGATGCCCTTGCGAATTGCGGGACAGTCTACCGGCGAGGCACGGGCACGGGCACAGGAACTCCTGGCGCGCGTGGGACTCGCCGCGCGCATGCAGCACCGGCCCGGGGAATTGTCGGGCGGCGAGCAGCAGCGCACCGCGGTGGCGCGGGCGCTGGCGATGTCGCCGCCGCTGGTGCTGGCCGACGAGCCCTCGGGCAACCTCGACCACATGAACGCCGAATCGCTGCACGACCTCTTTGCGTCGCTGGCGGCGGAGATGGGCGTGGGGCTGGTGGTCGTGACGCACAACCGGTCGCTCGCATCGCGCGCGCAGCGCATCCTGCTGCTCGAGGACGGCACGCTCCACGTGAATCACGGCGAGGGCCTGGTCTGATGCTGTGCGACCTGTGCAAGGACCGCGATGCGGTGGTGCACCTGACGACCATCGTCAACGGCGAGGTGACGCAGGCGCACCTGTGCGAGAAGTGCGCGGCGGCGAAGGGCATCGAGACGACGGTCGCCATGCCCAAGCACCCGCTGGGGGACTTTCTGCACGCCGTGCAGGAGCAGTCGTCGCCGGTCGTGGGAGACCTGGCCCGATGCGCCTACTGCCAGACGTCGCTGCGCGATTTCCGGGCCTCGGGGCGGCTGGGGTGCGCCGCGTGCTACACGGCCTTCGAGGGCGCGTTGCGCGAACTGCTGCGCCGGGTGCACGGCTCGGCGCGGCACCGCGGTGGGGAGTACGCGGCCCCCGTGTCCGGCGGCACGATGACCGAGCTCGACGCGCTGCGCGAACAGCTCCAGCAGGCGGTGGCGGCCGAGGAATTCGAGGTGGCCGCCTCGCTTCGCGACGAGATCCGGTCGCTCGAATGACGCTCGACCTGTCGCTTCTGCCCGACGGAGGGATGCCGTGGATCACGGCGTCGGGCCCGCATGCCGACATCGTCCTGTCGTCGCGCGTGCGACTGGCGCGCAACGTGAGCGGCTTCGCATTCAGCCCGCGCGCGCGGGACGCGGAACGGCTGCGCGTCCTGCAGCAGGTGTGCGAAGCCGCGTCGCACTCGGCGCTGCTGTCGCGCGCGGTGCTGCTTCGGGTGGACGAGCTGACGGCGACTGAGCGCCGCCTTCTGCACGAGCGACACCTCGTGAGCCGGGAGCTGGCCGAGCTGGACGCGGCGACCGCGCGCAGCGGCTCCGCCGTGCTGGTGGGCGACGAGGCGGCGCTGATGGTCAACGAGGAGGACCACCTGCGCCTGCAGGTCTTCCGGTCCGGCTTCGACATTAGCGGGGCGTGGGAGCGCGCCGCGTTGTTGCAGCGCGAACTTGGCGAGCGGCTGCCGCTGGCGTACCATCATGAGTTCGGCTTCCTGACGTCGTGCCCCACGAACGTGGGAACGGGGCTGCGGGCGTCGGTGTTGGTCCATTTGCCGGGGCTGGTACTCACCCAGGAAATCGGGAAGGTGCTCACCGGCCTGCAGCAGATGGGGCTGACCTACCGGGGGCTGTACGGAGAGGGGAGCGAGGTCGTCGGGAACTTCTTCCAGATCTCGAACCAGACCACCCTGGGGCGCTCGGAGGATGAGCTCTGCGACCATCTGGCCCGGGTGGTCGCGCACGTGATTTCGCGGGAGTCGGAGGCCCGGCGTGTCCTCAGCCGGGATGCCGGTTATATTATTGAGGACAAGCTGTGGCGCGCTTACGGCACGCTGCGGTATGCCCGGAGCCTGGGCGCCGACGAGGCGATGAACCTCCTGAGCGGCGTTCGGCTTGCCGTCAGCATGCACCTGATTGGCGGATTGAGTGTATACACGCTGAACAAGCTGCTGGTGTTCAGCCAGGCGGCGCACCTCTCGTTGGCTGAGGGGCGGCCGCTGACGGAGATCGAGGCCACGCTTGCCCGCGCACGCTATGTACGCGGGGTGCTGGCTGCCGAAGCTGGCGACACGTAGCGGCTGCGCCGCCGACGACCGGGGAGACGATGAACGGCTACAACTTCACCGAACGTGTGCGGAAGGTCCTGGCGATGGCTCGGGAGGAGGCGGCGCGCCTCCACCACGAGTACGTTGGCACCGAGCACATCCTCCTCGGGCTCATCCGGGAGGGTGAGGGGGTGGCGGCCGCCGTGCTGCAGCACCTCAACGTCGAACTCGAAGAGATCCAGCAGAAGATCGAGGAGACGGTCAAGAAGGGGAAGGCGGCGCAGGCCACCGGCCCGGATCTGCCATACACGTCGCGCGCGAAGAAAGTGCTCGAACTCGCCATGGGCGAGGCCCGGGAGCTGGGCCACTCGTACGTCGGCACCGAGCACCTCCTGCTTGGCTTGCTGCGCGAGGAGAAGGGCATCGCGGCGCAGGTGCTCGCCGACGCCAATGTGTCGCTTGAGGCGGCGCGCGCGGAGACGCTCCGTCTGCTCGGCGGCAGCGAAACGGGGCAGGCCGGCGCCCCGCCGCCGATGGCGGGACAGCCGACCCCGACGCCGGGTCCCTCGAGCTCCAAGGGCGAGAAGAAGTCCAAGACGCCGGCGCTCGATCACTTCTGCCGCGACCTGACGACCCTGGCCGCCGAGGGGCAGCTGGACCCGACGATCGGGCGGTTCAAGGAGATCGAGCGCGTCATGGAGGTGCTGACGCGCCGCAAGAAGAACAATCCCGTGCTGATCGGTGAACCGGGGGTAGGCAAAACCGCCATCGTCGAGGGGCTGGCGCAGCTCATCGCCAACGGCACCTGCCCGGATTCGCTGCGCGAGCACCGCGTGCTGTCGCTGGATATGGCGGCCGTCATCGCCGGCACCAAGTACCGGGGCCAGTTCGAGGAACGGCTGAAGGCGGTGATGAACGAGATCGCGCTGAACAAGCTCGTCATTCTGTTCATCGACGAGCTGCACACGCTCGTGGGCGCCGGCGCGGCGGAGGGGGCGATTGACGCCAGCAACATGCTCAAGCCGGCGCTGGCGCGCGGCGAGCTGCAGTGCGTGGGCGCCTCGACGCTGAACGAGTACCGCAAGTACATCGAGAAGGACGGGGCGCTGGAGCGCCGCTTCCAGACCGTCGTGGTGGAGCCGCCGTCGGTTGACGAGACGGTGGACATCCTCAAGGGGCTACGGAAGCGCTATGAGGACCACCACCGCGTGACGATTCCCGACGACACGCTGGTGTCGGCGGCCAAGCTCAGCGAGCGCTACATCACCGACCGGTTCCTCCCCGACAAGGCGATTGACGTCATTGACGAGGCGGGGGCCCGGGCGCGCCTGGCGGCGCAGGTGCCGCCGCCGGAAGTCGCGGAACTGAAGGGCAAGCTCGAGGCCGTGAACACCGAGAAAGACGCCGCGGTGCGCGACCAGAACTTCGAGCGCGCGGCGGCGCTGCGCGACAGCGAACGCGAACTGCAGGGTGAGATCCGCACGCGGCAGGAGGCGTGGGAACTGCGCCGGCAGTCGTTCCGCCCGGTGCTGGGCGAGGAGGAGATCGCGTTCATCGTCAGCCGCTGGACGGGGATCCCGGTGACGCGACTGCAGGAAGCGGAAACGTCGCGCCTGCTGCGCATGGAGGAGGAGCTGCACGAAAGCGTGGTGGCGCAGGATGAGGCGATCAAGGCGATCGCGCGGTCCATCCGCCGGAGCCGCGCGGGGCTCAAGGATCCCAAGCGTCCCATCGGGTCCTTCATCTTCTGCGGGCCGACGGGCGTCGGCAAGACGGAACTCGCCCGCGCGCTCGCCAAGTTCCTGTTCGCCGACACCGCGGCGCTGATCCGCGTGGACATGTCGGAGTACATGGAGAAGTTCTCCGTGTCGCGGCTCATTGGCGCCCCGCCAGGGTATGTGGGCTACGAGGACTCCGGAGCGCTCACCAAGGCCGTGCGGCGCAAGCCGTACAGCGTCGTGCTGCTCGACGAGATCGAGAAGGCGCACCCCGACGTTTTCAACATCCTGCTGCAGGTGCTGGACGAGGGGCACTTGACCGACAACTACGGCCGGGTGATCGACTTCAAGAACACCGTGGTCATCATGACGTCGAACGTGGGCGCCAAGGACATCACGAAGAGCCGGACGGTCGGGTTCGGGAGCGCCGAGGGACCGACCCGGTTCGAGAAGATGGCCGAGAAGGTGCGCGAGGAGCTGCAGCACACGTTCAACCCTGAGTTCCTGAACCGGCTCGACGACACCATCGTCTTCCATCCGCTCAGTCGCGAGCACATCGCGCAGATCGTCAGCATCCTGCTACGCGACGTGCAGAAGCGGCTGTCGGAGGAGGAACTGGTGATGCGGCTGTCGGACGCCGCGCTCGACTTCCTGGTCACGCACGGGTACGACGAGGCCTATGGCGCCCGGCCGCTGAAGCGGGCCATCCAGCGGTTCATTGAGGACCCGCTCTCGGAGAAGATCCTGCTGGCGGAGTTCGCCCGGGGGGACGAGATCGACGTGGACGTCAGTGCCGACGGCACGCACCTGGAGTTCCGGGTCCCCGCCAGCACGCCCAAGGCGTGAGGGGGAACCCGGGCGGACCGGACGGGTTGCAGGTGAACCCGACCGGTCCCTTTGTGTATATTTCGCATCTTATGCTTCGATTGACCTTTTCCGCCCTGGCAGTGGCCGCGATGGCGGGTCTCCAGCCGCTCGGCGCGCAGCAGCCCGATGATGGACGGTGCCAGACGCCGGACACGATTGCCGTCCGCGGCAACAAGCGTGTCCCGGCGACCACCATCCTGTCGGATGCCGGACTGCGCGCCAAGGAGGCGCTGAACTTCCCAACACTGCAGCGCGCCATTCGCGGCGTCTTCAGCAGCGGCCAGTTCGACGACGTCCAGCTGTCGTGCGTCCTGTCCACCGACGGCGAACACGCGACGCTCATGATCAGCGTGACGGAGCGTCCGGTCTTGCTGGACGTGAATGTAGAGGGGCCGGAGGTGGTCTCGCTGCGCTCGGTCCGCGACAAGGTGGACCTGCTCATCGGGCGGCCCGTGGACCCGTCGCAGGTGGCCCTCGCCATCACGCGCATCGACTCGCTGTACCAGGCCAATGGTTACTATCTGGCCCGGATCACGCCGGAGACGACGACGGTTGACAGCAAGATCAAGCTGATGTTCCGCGTGGACGAAGGGCGGCGGCTGGCCGTGAGTGGAGTGCGCGTGATCGGCAACTCGCAGGTGTCGAGCCGGGCGATCGTGAAGGCGATGAAGACGCGGCCGGAGGGCTTCCTGTGGTGGCGCAAGGGGGCGTTTGACGAGGACAAGTTCGCGGGCGATCTCGGCGAGCGGATTCCGTCCCTCTTTGCGAAGCAGGGGTTCGTGGATTTCCAGTTTCTCAGCGACACGCTCCTGATTGACCGGGCACGCGGGAAGGGGCTCATCGAGCTGTCGGTGAGCGAGGGACCCCGCTACAACGTGGGCTCGTTCGCAGTTGACGGGAACAAGCACTTCTCCACCGAGGATGTGCAGCGCTTCTTCCCGTTCACCGCCGGCGAGGCCACGCTTCCGGAACGCGTCGTCGCGTTGGTGCGGCGCAAGCCGGTCGCGTCCAACCTGTTCGACCGGACGCAGTGGGACGATGCCACGCAGAAGGTGCGCACGCTGTATCAGAATGACGGCTACATCTACGCGCAGATTCGTCCGGTGGCGGAACCGGCCCCGCTAGGCACGGACTCGGTGCCGCGCGTCAACCTGCGCTGGGAGATCACCGAAAACCAGCCGGCGATCATCAACCGCGTGGACATTCTGGGCAATGACTACACCAACGAGTCGTGCATCCGGGAGCAGCTGTTCGTCATTCCGGGCGACGTGTTCAACCAGGACCGGCTGATCCGTTCCTACCAGAGCCTCGGCAACATGGGCTTCTTCGAGACGCCCATCCCGCCGCCCGACACGAAGCCGGCGAATGAGGCCGGGGACGTGGATGTGATCTTCCGCGTGAAGGAGAAGCGGACCGGCAATATCAACTTCGGCGCCTCCATGGGGCAGGGGACCGGCGTCGGCGGGTTCATCGGCCTCGAGCAACCGAACCTGTGGGGCAACTGCAAGCGTGGGTCAATGCAGTGGCAGTACGGTCGCTACATCAACGATTTCAACCTCAGCTACACGGACCCCGCGATCCGCAAGAGCCGCATCTCGGGCACGGTCACCGCGTACAACTCGCAGGCGCGTTACCGCATTGCCGACCTCGGCCGCTCCATTCGCACGGGCGCCAGCCTGCAGGCGGGCTTCCCAATGCCGAACTCGCGCTTTGCGCGCCTCTTCGTGGCGTACGGCGCGGAAGGGGTGAAGTTCGGCAGCGACGGCCTGCTGGGCACGGTCGCCAACTCGACGACGTGCACGCGCTGCTTCCGTTCGAACCTGGGGCTGACGATGACGCGCGACACGCGCGTGGACATGCCGTTCGCGACGCAGGGGAGCATGCAGACGATCAAGGCCGACTTCAACGGCGGCCTGTTGGGCGGCACGAGCACCTTTCAGCGCTACTACACCGAGATGCGCTCGCATGCGCTGCTGGGCCAACTCGGGGGCAACAAACCGGGGTCGAACCCGCTGAAGTTCACGGTTGGGCTCACGACCAAGGCGGGCGCGGTCTTCGGCGACCCGGGGGCGTTCTTCTACTCCCAGTCGTTCTCGCTCGGCGGCGTGCAGTTCGGCGAGATGCTGCGCGGGTACCCGGAGTTCTCGATTACGCCGAGCGGCTTCTCCGGCGGCACCGGCACGTACAACGCACAGCGCAACTCGTTCGGCAATGCCTTCTTCACCACGACGGCCGAAGTGGGCATGCGAGTGAGCCAGCAGCTGTACATCAACCTGTTCTATGACGCGGGGAATATCTGGGCCCATCCTCGCGAGATTGACCCGTCGCGCCTGTTCCGGGGCGCCGGGATCGGCGCCTCCGTCGTGACGCCGCTTGGGCCACTCGGCCTGGACTGGGCCTACGGCTTCGATCGTACCGACGCGTTCGGGCGGCCGGACCCGAAGTTCCAGCTGCACTTCCGCCTCGGCCAGTTCTTCTAACTTTTGGAGTTCGCAATGCACGTTCGTGTTCGCGCGCTGCTTGGCGCCATCGCTCCTCTCCTGTTCCTGCCGGCCATTGCGGCCGCGCAGGGTACCGCCGTAAAGGTTGCCTACGTCGACACCCGTGAGCTGCTCGACAAGGCTCCGGGTCGCGTCGAAGCCGATGCACAGTGGAAGAAGGAGGCGCAGGGGCTGCAGGATCAGGTCACTCGCATGCAGGACTCCCTGCAAGCGATGATCGCGGCGTACCAGAAGGCCGAGGCCGGGCTGAGTCCGGCGGCGCGCGAGACGCGCCAGCGGAGCATCGGCGACCGGGAGCAGGAGTACCAGACGCGCACGCAAGCGCTGGACCTGCAGGCGCAGCAGCGCCAAGCGCAGCTCCTGCAGCCCATTATCGAGCAGATCAAGGTGGCGCTCGAGGATGTGCGCAAGGATGAAGGGCTCACCCTGATTCTCGATGTCGGCAGTCAGGCCAACCCGGTCGTGGCCATCGACAAGAACCTCGACATCACCAACAAGGTGCTGGTGAAGATCCGTTCGATGCCCGTTCCGCAGGTTGCGCTGCCAGCCGCCGCCAGGCCGGCCGCTCCGGCGGTCACTCCGGCGGCGAAGCCGCCCGCTGCTACACCGGCGGGCCCGGTGGCGGCCCCCGCCGGCGCCGCGAAGCCCAAGGTGCCGCCGGTCAACTGACGGCCCACCGGCACCCCCACCCCTGAACGCCGCATGTCGCCGACACTCCAGCCACTTTCCCTGACCGCCGCCGAGTTGGCCGAAGCGACGGGAGGCCGGCTTGTCGGCGACGGTGCGGTTCGCGTGCGCGGCATTGCGCCGCTCGACCGGGCGGGACCGGAGGAGTTGAGTTTTCTCGCGTCGGCGAAGTATGCGCCGCTCCTCGCGGAGACCGGGGCTGGGGTGGTGCTCGTGTCGCCTGAGCTCGAGCAGTCGCCTGGGCCGCCGCGGGCGCGCGTCGTCGTGGCGAAGCCCCACGAGGCGCTGCTCGCGCTCATCCCCCGGCTGTACCGCCCCGTTGTCCGAACGCCGGGTGTTCATCCGCTGGCGCGGGTGGGTGCCAATGTGATCCTCGGCCACGATGTGTGCATCGAAGCGGGGGCGGTCGTGGAGGATGACGCGGCCATCGGAGACCGCACGTGGATTGCCACACAGACGGTGGTGGGGACTGGCGCGACCGTCGGCCAGGACTGCCAGTTGTATCCGAATGTGACCGTCTATCCGCAGTCCCAGCTCGGCAACCGGGTCGTTCTCCATGCAGGGGTGCGCATCGGGAGCGACGGCTTCGGGTACGTACAGCGGAAAGTCGAGGGCCAGACGCTGCACGTGAAGATTCCGCACATCGGCCGCGCCATCGTGGGCGATGACGTGGAGATTGGGGCCAACTCCGCCATTGACCGCGGAAGCGTGGACGACACCGTGATTGGCGCGGGGACGAAGATCGACAACCTGGTGCATATCGCGCACAACGTGCGGGTGGGCAAGCTGTGCCTGATTCTCGCGCAGGTGGCGATTGCCGGCAGCTCGCGTGTGGGCGATGGCACGGTCATCGCTGGACAGGCGGGCGTCATGGGGCACGTGACCATCGGATCGGACGTGCAGATCGGCGGTCAGGCCGGCGTGATCTGCGACGTGCCGGACGGCGAGACGTGGTCGGGCTACCCAGCCCGTCCGCACAAGGAGTCGCTGCGGGCTACCGCTGCGCTGTTCAAGCTTGCCGCGATGATGAAGCGTCTTGAGAAGCTGCTGGAGCGGGGCACGCCGTGAGTGGTCGGCGCACCATAGCGCGCGCCACCTCGTTGTCCGGCGTGGGACTGCATCTTGGCCTTGCGTGCCGGCTCTCGTTCGAGCCTGCCGCCCCGGGACAAGGGATCACGTTCCGGCGCGTGGACCTTGCGGGAGCGCCGGAGACGAAGGCGCATGCTGCGTCGGCCGTGCTGGCCGAGCGTCGCACGCAGCTCGGCACCGGCGACGCGGCGTTCCACACAGTGGAGCATGTGCTCGCCGCGGTCGCGGGGAGCGGCATAGACGACGTGTTGATCGCCATGGACGGCCCGGAGCCGCCCATCCTCGACGGGAGCTCACGCCCGTTTGCGGAGGCGCTGCGCGAGGCGGGCGTGGTGGAGCACGGCGGCGAGGTGGAGTACCTTCGTCTCACGCGGGCGGTGCGCGTCGTGGACGGCGACTCGGTGTATGAAGCGCAGCCGGCCATCGGGCTAACGCTGGACGTGCGGATCGACTTCCCGCACCCGCTCGTCGGGCAGCAGCGAGGGACGTGGGAGGTGACGCCGGAGACGTTCCACCGGGAGCTTGCGGGGGCGCGGACGTTCGGGTTCCTGCGCGAGGTAGAGGCGTTGCGGGCAAAGGGGCTCATCCAGGGGGCGACGACGGAGAACGCCATCGCATTGGACGAGCAGGGGGTGGTGGGAACGACGCTGCGGTGGCCGGACGAGTTCGTCCGCCACAAGGCGATGGATTTTGTGGGAGATCTGGCGCTGGCCGGCAAGCGGGTGCAGGCGCGAATTACCGCGACCAAGCCCAGCCATCGCGGAACCGTCTTGCTGGTGCGCGCGCTGCTCGCGCAGTCCCGGCGGGAGGCACAGGTGCTCGGAATCGAAGACATCATGAAGGTGCTGCCGCACCGCTATCCCTTCCTGCTCGTGGACCGTGTCCTGGAGATGGAGGCGGGCACGCGTATCGTCGGCATCAAGAACGTGACCATCAATGAGCCGTTCTTCCAGGGGCACTTCCCTGGTCACCCCATCATGCCCGGAGTCCTCATTGTCGAGGCGATGGCGCAGGTGGGCGGCATGTTGCTCATGGGGACCGTAGAGGACCCGGATTCGAAAGTGGTCTACTTCATGTCGCTCGACAAGGTGAAGTTCCGCAGGCCCGTGAAGCCGGGCGACCAACTGCGGTTCGAGCTGGAGATGGTGCAGGTGCGCGGGAAGATCTGCCGCATGAAGGGCGTGGCCAAGGTGGATGGGGAAGTGGTCTGTGAGGCGGAAATGGCCGCAATGGTGAGGGATCGATGAGCAACCGCATCCATCCGTCCGCCGAGATCGACGCGGACGCGAACATAGGCGATAATGTGACCATCGGCGCGGGCGTGATCATCGGCCCTCGCTGCACCGTCGGCGACGGCTGCGTGATTGGCACCCGCGCGATCCTCGAGGAGTACGTGACGCTCGGGAGCGAGGTGAAGATCGGCGTCGGCTCCGTGCTCGGTGGCCTGCCACAGGACCTCAAGTTCAAGGGCGAGGAGACGTGGGTGGAGGTTGGCGACCGCACCACGATCCGCGAGTACACGACCATCAATCGCGGCACGGCGCAGTCGTACAAGACGACGGTCGGCAGCGACTGCTTCCTGATGACCTATGTGCACCTGGCACACGACTGCCATGTGGGGAACGGAGTCATCATTTCGAACGGGACGCAGCTCGCTGGGCACGTGACGATCGGTGACAAGGCGATTCTCTCCGGCCTGATCGCGGTGCACCAGTTCGGGAAGATCGGGCGCTACGCGTTCATCGGCGGGATGGCGCGCGTGAACAAGGACGTCCCGCCGTATGTGAAGGCGGTGGGCAACCCAATCAAGCTGTACGGCCTCAACAGCATCGGGTTGCAGCGCAACGGCTTCTCGCCCGAGACGATCCGGGAGCTCAAGCAGGCGTACCGGCTGTTCTTCCGCAGCGAGTTGAACGTCGCGCAGGCGCTCGAGACGGCGCGCCGGGAGCTGTCCATGGGACCTGAGGTGCAGGCACTTGTGGACTTCGTGGACGAGAGCCAGCGGGGTGTCGTGGTATGAGCACGCCGCTGCGGGTGGGCGTCGTCGGCACTGGCGCGCTGGGGTACCACCACCTGCGGCATCTGCGCACGCTGGAGGGAGCGGTGGTGCGCGGGTTCTACGAGTCCGACGCGGGGCGCGCAGCCAAGGTGGACGGCGAACTGGGCGTCGCGGCGGCGGCGTCGCTCGACGCGCTGCTCGACGACGTGGACGCCGTGTCCATCGCGGTGCCGACCCCGGCGCACTTCGCCGTGGCCAGGGCCGCGCTGCTGCGCGGCAGGCATGTGCTGATCGAGAAGCCGATCACGACGACGCTGGCGGAGGCCGACGAACTGCTGGCCCTGGCGAGGGCCAACGGCGCGCTGGTGCAGATCGGGCACATCGAGCGGTTCAACCGCGCAATCCGCGCGGCGTGGCCGTTTGTGGACACGCCGTTGTTCATCGAGAGCGAGCGCCTGGCCCCATTCAATCCGCGCGGGTCGGATGTGGCTGTGGTGCTGGACCTGATGATTCACGACATTGACCTCGTGCTGACGCTGACGAAGGCCAAGGTGACGCAGGTGTCGGCGGCCGGCGTCGGCGTGCTGACGCCAAGCCTCGACATGGCCAATGCGCGCGTGGCGTTCGCCAATGGCGCGATTGCCAACATCACCGCCAGCCGCATCTCGCGCGACCGCTCGCGCAAGCTGCGGCTCTTCCAGCGCAACGGGTACATGACCCTCGACCTCGCCGCGGGCAACGGCGAGCTGTTCCGCCTGCGCGGCGACGTGGATATGGCTGCGCTGGCGCTGCAGGCGCAGCCGGACGTGGCCGCATTCGTGGAGCGCATCCCGCTGGAGGCACCGGAGGGCGACGCGCTGAAGCTGGAACTCGAATCGTTCGTGGCGGCGGTGCGCGGCGACGCGCCGGTGCCGGTGACGGGCGACGACGGGCGTGATGCGCTCGCCGTGGCCCTGCAGATCGTGGCGGACATCGAGCGGTCGCGCTCGGTCATGAGCGCGGCGCGCGGCCCCGGTGCGTGAGATCCTGATCATCGCCGGCGAGGCGTCGGGCGACCTGCACGGCGCCGGCGTCGCCGAGCGATTGCGGGCGCTGCGGCCGGAGGTGCCGCTCGTAGGCATGGGCGGCGACCGGATGGAGGAGGCCGGCGTGCGGCTCTTCGAACGCGCCGAGGGCGTGGTGGGCTTCGTGGAGGTGCTGCGGCACCTGCCAGCGCACCTGCGGCTGCTGCGCGAGGTGAAGGCGCACCTGCGCAGCGGGCGCGTCGGGCTCATCGTCCTGATTGACTATCCTGGCTTCAACCTGCGCGTCGCGCGCGCGGCACGCGACGCGGGCGTGCCCGTGCTGTACTACATCACGCCGCAAGTCTGGGCATGGAAGCCGGGTCGCCTGACGCTCATGGCCGAGGTGATCACGAAAGCGGCTGTGATCCTGCCGTTTGAAGAGCGGCTCCTGCGCGACGCGGGAATCGACACGACGTTCGTCGGGCACCCGCTGCTCGATCGCGCGCAGTTGCTTCCCGAGCGCGCCGAGGCTCGCCGCCGCCTCGGGTTGGTGGCCGGCCGCGAGGTGCTGGCGCTTTTTCCCGGGAGCCGAGCCCAGGAGATCGAGCACCACCTGCACGCGTTCGAGGCGGTGGCGCGCGAGCTGCAACGGCGGCGCCCGGGACTGGACGTGGTGGTGAGCGTCGCACCTACAGTCCAGCTGGACGCATCGCGCGCGCCATTCCCGCTGGTGCGTGCCCAGTCGTTCGACGTGCTGCGCGCGGCGGACGTGGCGCTTTGCAAGAGCGGCACCACGACACTCGAAGCGGCGGTCGCCGGATGCCCGTGCGCGGTCGTCTACAAGACGAGCCGCATCACGTACGAGATTGCCCGGCGCCTGGTGAACATCCCGCATATCGGCCTTCTCAACGTGGTGGCTGGCCGCGAGGTGGCGCCCGAGTTCGTGCAGGCGGCATTCACGACGACGGCGGTGGCCGACGCGCTCGATCCGCTGTTCGGCGCCGACAGCCCCCAGCGCGTGCGCATGCTCGCCGGGATGGCAGACGTGCGGCGCCTGCTGGGCGCGCCGGGGGCGGCGGACCGCGTTGCCGCGATGGCAGCCGCGATGCTTCCCGCGGAGGGCGCGCCGTGAGCGGCGTCGCGGCGCGGGCTAGAAACGGGCGCGACCCCAGAGCGGCGGCGCGCGAGCGCAAGGTGCGCTGGGCCGCGCGCGCCGGGTATTGGGCGGTCCGACTGCTCGCGCGCACTTGGCGCTTGGAACTGCGCGGTGAACCGAACTGGCCAAGCGTCGGTGGCGTGCGCCGCCCCGTGGTGGTGGCAGTCTGGCACGGCCTGATGCTCGCTCCCATCTGGACGCAGCGGAACCGGGGCATCATGGCACTGGCGAGCGAGCATGGCGACGGCGAGATCATCGCGCGCATTCTCGAGCGGCTCGGGTACGCGCCGCCGGCGCGCGGGTCAAGCTCCCGCGGTGGCCTGCGCGGCCTTCTGACGTTGGTCGCGGCGCTGCGTGCCGGCCGGTCGATTGCGTTCACGCCCGATGGCCCTCGCGGTCCGGCGCGTGTGCCGCAGGCGGGGCTCTTCGTGGCGGCGCATCGCGCCGAGGCGGTGATCGTCCCCATGTCCATGCACGCGGCGCGCGCCTGGCGGCTGCACAGTTGGGACCGGTTCGCCATTCCGAAGCCGTTTGCGCGCGTCTGCGTGACGATCGGTGAGCCCTTCATCCCCCGGTTTGTTGGCGACGTCCTCGCGGATGGTGAAGCGGAGCGTTTCGTGGCCGCGATGGATGCAACGGAGGCGATGGCCCGTGCGTGATGCCATCGTGCGGAGCGTCTGGAATGGCGAGGGCTTCGGCGCCCTCATCGCACGGGCCGCGCTCACGCCGCTCGAGTGGGTGTACGGCGCGGCGAACCTCGTTATCGGCACGCAGCGTGCGCGCGGGGCGGGGCGTACGCGAGTGCCGACGGTTTCCATCGGGAACCTGACGGTCGGCGGAACCGGAAAGACGCCGGTGGCAGCCTGGTTTGCGGCGCAGCTCCAAACGCGCGGCCTCGCGCCAGCGCTGCTGCTGCGGGGCTACGGCGACGACGAGGCGCTGGTGCACGCGCGCCTGAACCCCGGCGTCGCGGTGTTCGCGAATGCGGACCGCAGGCGGGTTGCCGCGCAGGCGATCGCGCAGGGCGCAACCGCGCTGGTGCTCGATGACGGGTTCCAGCACCGGCAGATGCCGCGCGACGCCGATGTCGTGGTCGTCAGCGCCGATCTCTGGAGCCACAAAACCCAGCGTCTGTTGCCGGCGGGCCCCTTCCGCGAGCCGCTGTCCGCGCTGCGGCGCGCGCACCTCATTCTCGTGACGCGCAAGGCGGCGTCGCGCGAGCAGGCGGCTGAGGTCGCCACGCAACTGGCGCACGCGTCCGGCGGCGTGCCGGTCGCCGTGGCGCATCTCGCGCTGGGCCGTGTGTGCGCGTGGCTGGGCGGGGCGAGTGAACCCCTCGACCTCCTGCGCGGACAGCGTGTGCTGGCGATTTCAGGAGTGGGCGCGCCCGAGGCGTTCCTGCGTCAGCTTCGCGCGGCCGGTGCAGAGGCGGGGCCCGCGACCTATGCCGATCATCACGCGTTCACGGCGAAGGACGTGCGCGATCTCGCGTTGCGGGCGGCGCAGGCGGATCGCGTAGTGTGTACGCTCAAGGATGCGGTGAAGCTTGGCCCTCAGTGGCCCGCGGAAGGCCCTCCGCTGTGGTATCTTTCCCAATTGGTTGTCATCGAGGCGGGAGCGGCGAGCGTCGAGGCAGTGGTCGATCGCCTGGTGCGTCGGGCGGCTCCCCTTACGCCGGCGTCGGCTGGCCCAAACAGCGTCCCCAATGGCTGACCTGCTGCTCCCCACCAACACGATCGTACGCCCCGACAAGGACCGGTTTCTCCACGAAGAGAACCCGTTCGAGGCGATGATGGCGCGCTTTGACCGCGCCGCGGAACTGCTCGACCTCGAGCCCGGCCTCTACAAGGTCCTGCGGAATCCGGAGAAGACGATCATCGTCTCCATCCCCGTGACGATGGACAACGGCGAGGTGGAGGTCTTCACCGGCATCCGCTGCATCTACAACACGTCGCGCGGCCCGGCCAAGGGCGGCATCCGCTTCGACCTGAACGTCTCGGTGGACGAGGTGAAGGCGCTCGCGGCGTGGATGACGTGGAAGTGCGCCGTGGTGAACATTCCCTTTGGCGGCTCGAAGGGGGGCGTGATCTGCGATCCGCTGAAGTTGAGCATCGGCGAACTGGAGCGGGTGACGCGGCGCTATACGGCGGGGATCATCTCGACGCTCGGCCCGGACTCCGACGTGCCGGCGCCGGACGTGAACACCAACGAGCGCGTGATGGCGTGGCTGATGGACACCTACTCGATGCACGTCGGGCACACGGTGAACGCCGTCACCACGGGCAAGCCGATCGCGATGGGCGGCTCGCTAGGTCGCCGCGAAGCGACCGGGCGCGGCTGCATGATCGCCACGAGGGAAGCGCTGGCACACCTTGGACGGCCAATGAAGGGAACGACCGTCGTGGTGCAGGGCTTCGGCAACGTCGGCTCGATCGCGGCGGAACTGATGCAGAGCGAGGGCTGCAAGGTCATCGCCATCAGCGACCGCACGGGCGGCTGGTACAACAAGAAGGGCTTCGACGTCAAGCACGCGATCGCCTACGTGCAGGAGCACCAGACGCTTGAGGGCTACAACGTGGGCGAGCCGGTCTCCAACGAGGCGATCCTCGAGCTCGAGTGCGACGTGCTGCTCCCGGCCGCGCTGGAGAACGTGATCACCACCAGGAACGCGGCGAACATCAGAGCGAAGATCGTGTGCGAGGGCGCGAACGGCCCGACGACAGCCGGCGCGGACGCGATCCTCGACAAGAAGGGCGTCTTCGTGATCCCGGACATCCTGGCGAACGCGGGCGGCGTCACCGTGTCGTATTTCGAGTGGGTGCAGAACCGCGGCGGCTACTACTGGAGCGAACAGGTCGTCAACGAGCGCCTGCAGGAGATCATGGTCAACTCGTTCGCGGAAGTCCTGAAGCTGTCCCGGCTGCACAATGTGAATATGCGCACGGCGTCGTACATGCTGGCGATCAGCCGCGTGTCGGTGGTTCACAAGCTGCGCGGCATCTATGCGTAGCGCGCGGTCCCGCCGGTGAAGATCGTCATCGTCGCCGTCGGCAAGCCGCGCAACGCGGCGCTCGCCGTCGCGATCGGGGAGTATGAGGAACGGGCGGCGCGCTACTGGCCGCTGGAGCGCATCGAGGTTCGTGAGGAGCCGGCGAAGTCGGCGTCCGCGGACCTTGTCCGCGTTCGGGAAGGGGAGCGGATGGCCGCAAAGATCCCCGCCGGAGCCGTCATCGTCTGTTGCGACCAAGGTGGCAAGCGGATGGACTCCGCGGCGTTCTCGGGCTGGCTGCAGCGCCTGCGGGAGGGAGGACGAGACGTCGCGTTCGTGCTGGGTGGCGCGTTCGGGTTGTCACCGGCGCTGCTCACGCGCGCTGCGGTTCGTCTTGAGCTGGCGCCGTGGACCCTTCCGCACGAGGTCGCCCGACTGGTGCTGGCCGAGCAGCTCTATAGGGCGGGGACCATCGTGCGACGGGAGCCGTATCACAAGTGACGCCTGGCGCATTCCGCCGTCCCCCGTCCAGCGGTTAGCTTATGACGCGGCGCAGCGATTGCGCGTCGCGTACCCCTGAGGCAAAGAGCGCATGGACTGTATTGGCGGACAGAGGCGCGGGGACGGGCAGGGAGGGGGCGAGTGACGCCCCCGCGCGTCGTCGTGGAACCCGTCGGAGGCGGGCCACTGGCCCGTGCCGCAGTCGAGGGTCGCACGCCGTCCGGATGGTACGCACCGCCGCCCAAGGGGGCCGTTGCGTGGCGCGCTCACGCCGAGACCGTGCGTGCGGGAGTTCGTGCCGATTGGCTCACGGCGCTGGCGCCCGCGTTCAACGCCAGCGGCGCAGCGGCCCGCCGACTGGAATCGGTGGCGAAAGGGCGCGGCGTCGTGATCACGACCGGGCAGCAGCCAGGGTTGTTTGGCGGTCCGGGATACACTTGGCTCAAGGCGTTGAGCGCGCTGGCGCTCGCGGACCGCATCGAGCAGGCCACCGGAATCCCGGCGGCACCGGTCTTCTGGGCGGCCACCGACGACGCGGACTTCGCCGAGGCGAGCTGGACCGCCGTGGCCTTCGACGACGAAGTGCGCCGGTTGAAGGTCGAGCGGCTGGGCTTCGACGGGCAGGTGATGGCCGCCCAACCTCTTGGCGACGTCAGCAGGCAGTTCGACGACCTGTGCGCTGCCGCGGGATCGGCGCCGCACCTCGAGATTCTGGAACACGCGCGTCGTGCGTACCGCCCGGACGCGACGGTGGGCGGCGCCTACGTGGAACTGCTGCGCGCGCTGTTCGAACCGATGGGCGTCGCAGTGCTCGACGCGTGGCACCCGGCGGTGCGCGTAGCTGCACGCCCTACATTGGTGGAGGCGCTGCGCCGCGCGCCGGTCGTTGACGAGGCCGTGTCGCTGCGCAGCGTGGCCATTGAGCGCGCGGGCTTCCGCGCGCAGGTGGCACGGGTGCCCAAGTTGTCTCTGGTCTTCCGCGTATCGGCCAATGGCGTAAAGGAGCGCATTCCCATCTCGCAGGCGGGCGATGTAGCGGTGCAACCGCAGTTGGCGTTGTCGGCCAATGTCTTGCTGCGTCCCGTCGTCGAGCGAGTCATCCTGCCAACCATCGGGTACTTCGGCGGTCCCGGCGAAGTGGCGTACTTCGCGCAGGTGGGAGCAGTGGCGGAGGCGTTGGGCGTGCCGGTTCCCGTGGCGCTGCCGCGCTGGTCCGCGACCCTCGTCGAACCGGTGATCGACCGGATGCTCGGTCGGCTCGGCATGACCTTCGACGACATCAAGCCGCCCCATCAGGCGGAGCGGCGCCTTGGCGACCGCGCGATGCCCGCGTTCCTGCGTGACACGATTGAGGCTTTGCGGCACGATGTGGACGTGCGGCTCAATGCGCTGCGGGACTCAGCGGAGGGGGCGTCGATGGTTCACGTCTCCACTATCGAGGGGGCGAGGCACCAGCTCAAGTTCCGCATTGACCGGCTGGAGCGGCGGTACCGTACGTCGGTGCTGAGGGCGGAGACGTCGGCGGCGCGCGACCTGGGCAGCGTTCGCGCCGCGTTGATGCCCGAGGGACAGCGGCAGGAGCGCATCCTCAATCCTCTGCCGCTCGTGGCGCGGCACGGAGAGGCGCTCATGGACTTGTTGCGCGCGGGCGCGGCCACGCACGCCTCCCAACTGCTCGGCGGCGCGTGAGCGCGTCACCGGCGCCGTCGCCACGGCGCGGGGGCGGGGGGGCGGTGCTTGTCGCCGCCGGCATCCTGCTCAGCCGGCTCTTCGGCCTCGTCCGCAACCGGTTGCTCGGCCACTTCCTCGGCACGAGCGATGCCGGTGACGCGTTCAACGCTGCGCTCCGCATCCCGAACATCCTGCAGAATCTTTTCGGCGAGGGCGTGCTGTCGGCGTCGTTCATTCCGACGTACAGTCGCCTGCTGGCCGACGGCGACGAAGAGGAAGCGGGACGCGTTGCCGGTGCGGTCGGCGCGCTGCTGATGCTCACCGCCACCGTGTTGGTGCTCGTCGGCATTGTGCTCACGCCATATGCGGTGGCCGTCATTGCGCCAGGCTTCACGGGAGAGAAACGCGAACTGACGATCCGCCTCGTGCAAGTCATGTTCCCGGGCATGGGGCTGCTGGTGCTCGCGGCCTGGGCGCTCGGAGTGCTGAACTCGCATCGCCGCTTCTTCCTGCCGTACGTGTCGCCCGTAGCGATGAACGTCGTGATGATCGGCGCGCTGCTCTGGTTCGGGCCATCGCTGGGCAACGACGCGGGGCAGGCGCGGCTCGTCGTGCTTCTGGCGTGGGCGTCGGTGCTGGGAAGCGCCGCGCAGCTGGCGGTGCAGCTCCCAACGGTCCTGCGCGTCGAACGGCGACTGCGCCTTCGGCCGGACACGTCGAACGTCAACGTGCGGGTGGTGCTCCGGCAGTTCGCGCCCGTTGCGTTGGGGCGCGGCGTGATGCAGGTCAGCGCCTACGTGGACAGCCTGCTTGCGTCGCTGGTGGGCGCGGGTGCGGTCGCGGTGCTGTCCTACGCCCAGGTGATCACCATGCTTCCGGTGTCGCTGTTCGGGATGTCGGTGTCGGCGGCCGCGCTGCCAGAGATGTCGGGGGCTGTGGGGACGAGCGACGAGGTGGCGCACGAACTCCGCCGCCGGCTCTCGGACGGCCTGCACCGCATCGCGTTCTACGTGATCCCGTCGTCCATGGCGTTCGTCGCCATCGGTGACATCGTTGGCGCGACGCTGTACCAGTCGGGACGGTTCGGCCGCGACGACGTGGTGTGGATGTGGGGCGTCCTCGCGGGCTCCGCGGTGGGCCTGCTCGCGGCGACGCTGGGGCGTCTGTATGCCTCCACGTGGTACGCCATGCGCAATACGCGCACGCCGCTGCAGTTCGCGCTGGTGCGCGTGGCGCTCGGGCTTACCGTCGGATGGATTGTGGCGCTCAAGCTCCCCGGTGTGCTGGGTGTCGACGCTCGCTGGGGCGTGGCTGGGCTCACGGCGTCGTCGGGCCTCGCGGCCTGGGTGGAGTGCCACTTGCTCCGCCGCTCGCTGGCGCGGCGCATCGGCGACGTCGGCGTGGACCGCCCATACCGAGCCAAGCTGTGGGGGGCCGCGCTCGGCGCGGCGCTCGTCGCTTGGGGTGCCAAGCTCGTCGTTGGCGTCGAGCATCCGCTGGTGCTCGGCCTTGTGGCGCTTCCGCTCTACGGCTTGGCGTACCTGGGAACGACGGCGTCGCTGGGCATTCCCGAGGCATCCGCGATGGCGGCGCGAGTAAAGCGGCTCGTCGGCGGGCGCTGACGGCCGGCTAGATTGCTGGCGAGGCCCCATGCGCACCGTCCCCGACGCCATCAGCCAGATGCTGCCGAACCTCCCGGACACGCCCGGCGTGTACCTGTGGAAGGGGGCGGATGGCACGGTGCTGTACGTCGGCAAGGCAAAGCGGCTGCGCCAGCGCGTCCGGAGCTACGTGTCGTCCGAGCATGCATATACCTCGAAGACGCGCGTGCTCATGGACCACGCCGCCAGCCTGGAGACCATCGTCGTCGCCAGCGAAGAGCACGCGCTGATTCTCGAGCACAACCTCATCAAGGAGCATCACCCGCGATTCAATGTGATGCTCCGCGACGACAAGACCTATCCGTATGTGAAGGTCACGGTTCAGGAGCCGTACCCGCGCGTCCTGGTGACGCGACGCGTGCTGGACGATGGCGCCCGGTACTACGGCCCGTTCACCGACGTCGGCGCGATGCGCCACGCGCTCAATGTGGTGAAGCGCGTCTTCACCGTGCGCTCCTGCCGATGGGACATGCCCGCCGAAATGCCCGAGCGCGCCTGCCTCGACTTCCACATCAAGCGGTGCAAAGGGCCGTGCATCGGCGCCCAATCGCAGCCGGACTATCGCGCCATGATGGGCGAGGTCCTGGCCTTTCTCGACGGGAAGCCGGGCGAGGTGATGCGCCGCGTGCAGCGCCGCATGGACGCCGCCTCGGCAGCCCTCGACTTCGAGCATGCCGCCGAGTTGCGCGACGCCATGCGTCACCTCGAGCGGTACGAGGAGCCGGCGATCATTGTGGACGTGGAGGGGCACGACCGAGACGTCGTGGGGTTCGCGCGCGACGGTGACGACGCCTGCGTGACGCTGCTGAAGGTGCGCGGCGGCAAGTTGCTGGCGAGAGACCAGCGCTTCCTCGAGCACGCAGCAGGGGAGAGCGACGCTGCCGTGCTCTCGGCGTATCTCGCGGGGAGCTATCGCACGGTGACGGAGCGTGCGACCGAGGTGCTGCTTCCCTTCGCCCCGGAGGATCTCGACGTCCTCGAGCCGGCGCTGAAGCCCACGCGCGTGCTCATCCCGCAGCGCGGACTCAAGCGCGAACTGCTCAACCTCGCGGAGAAGAACGCGCGTCACCTGCTCGAGGAGTTCAAGCTGGCCGAGGATGAGACCGAGGAGCGCGCCGGAGATCCCGTGTACGAACTCGGCCGCGCGCTCGGGACCGCCAAGATCCCGCGCGCGCTGGTCTGCTTCGACAACTCCACGGCGCAGGGCAAGGACAACGTCGGCGCCGTCGTCTGGTTCGAGAACGGACGGCCGCGCCGCGCCGAGTACCGCACGATGCGCGTGAAGTCGGTGGACGAGGCCCACGGCCCCGACGACTTCGCCTCGATGCGCGAGGTGGTGGAGCGCTACTTCCGCCGCCGGCTCGACGAGGGAAAGCCGCTCCCCGACCTCGTGGTCATTGACGGCGGCAAGGGACAGTTGGCGGCAGCGCACGAGGCGCTCGAGTCGCTTGCGCTCAGCGCCCTGCCGCTCGTGTCGCTGGCCAAACGCGAAGAGGAGGTGTTCGTCTTCGGCCGGTCGGAGCCGCTGCACCTATCGCGCCGGTCGCCCGCGCTACGCCTGCTGCAACAGGCGCGCGACGAGGCGCACCGCGCGGCGGTCGGGTACAATCGGAAGCGCCGCACCGTGCGCACGATCACGTCGGCCCTGCTCGAGATCCCGGGGGTGGGCCCCGCCAAGCGCCGGGAGCTGCTGCGGGCGTTCGGGAGCGTGGACGGCGTGCGCGCGGCCACGGTGGAGCAAGTGGCCGCGCTCAAGGGCTTCTCGGCCCAGTCCGCGACGGCGGTGCTCGACGCGCTGCGAGCCCCCGCGCCGGACAGGCCGCACGGAGTCTCGCCGCCTGAGCAGGCGATTACGGTCGAAGCACCGCCGGCTCCTGAATCAGGCGAGCCAGCGGAGGATGGTCGCTCGGCGTAGTTTAGGGCAGAAGCCCGCGGCTTCTGATTGTCGTCCACCACCCACCGTCAGGTTTTATGTCCTGGACCTTGCATTGTACAACCGGCTGCGGTTACTCCGCGCCGGGCGACAAGCTTGCCTCCCTTTGCCCGCAGTGCGCTCAGCCGCTCAGCGTACGCTATGATGCGCCCGTGCCGCGCTCAGCAATCGGCGCCGACTGGTCGCTCTGGCGATACTCCGCCGCGCTCCCGATGGCGCCCGGCGACGAGCGCGTGAGCTTGGGTGAGGGCATGACGCCGCTCGTCGCCCTCCCGGAACTCGCGCGCGAAGTGGGCGTGCGCACGCTGTGGGTGAAAGACGAGGGACAGAATCCGACGGCGAGCTTCAAGGCCCGCGGCCTGATGATGGCGGTCACGCGAGCCAAGGCGCTCGGCCTGCCGGGCCTGTGCGTGCCGACGGCGGGCAACGCCGGGATCGCGCTGGCGGCGTACGCCGCAGCGGCGGGCGTGCCGGCGCGCATCTACGCGCCGCGCACGACTCCATCACCCATTCTCGGCAGCATCCGCGCCTTCGGCGTCGAACTGGAGTTGGTAGACGGCCACATCGGCGACGCCGGCAAGGCCACGATGGCGTTCGCAAAGGAAAGCGGGTTCTTCAACGTGGCGACGGTCCGCGAGCCGTACCGCGTGGAAGGGATGAAGACGATGGGCTACGAACTCGCGGAACAGCTGGGATGGGACCTCCCCGACGCGATCATCTATCCGACAGGCGGTGGCGAAGGGACCGTCGGCATCTGGAAGGCGATCGGCGAGATGATCGAGTGGGGATGGCTTCCGAGCGAAATCGTGAAGCCGCGCATGATCATCACGCAGGCGGCGGGATGCGCGCCGCTGGTGCGGGCATTCCATGCCGGCGAGGAAAAAGCCACGCCCTGGGAGAATCCGGTGACGCACGCGGCCGGGCTGCGCGTCCCCGGGCCGCTGGGCGACCGCTGGACGCTGCGCACGCTGCGCGAGAGCCACGGCGACGCCGAGGCGGTGGACGAGGATGGCATCCGCGCCGGCACGTTGACGCTCGCGTCGCGCAGCGGCATTGACGCCGCCCCGGAAGGCGGCTGCGCGCTGGCGGCCACGGCGCAACTGGTGAAGACCGGCCGGCTGAGCCCCGATGCGGCGGTGGTCGTGTTCAATACGGGATCGGGGGCTAGCTACCGATTCTGAGTACGGATGAATGAGGATTGGGAGCTCGGATTCGGATTGGCGATCCACATCCGAGCTTCTAATCCGCGATCCCCTCTCTCTGTTAGTCACCTTCGCTCTCGACGATATTTCCTGATGCGCATTGCCATCCTCGACCCCGCCCACGGCATTTCGGGCGACATGACGCTCGGCGCCCTGCTCGATCTTGGACTCGATCCTGGGTGGCTGCGCGCCCTGCCGTCCGCGCTCGGGCTCGACGGCGTCACGGTGCGCATCAGCGACGTGAAGCGCGGCGAGATTGCGTGCCGCAAGGTGGACTTCGAGATCCCGCCCCAGCCGCACGGCCGGCACCTCAAGCACATCGCGGCCATTGTCGAAGGGTCCGCGGCTCCTGAGGCGGTGAAGCGCGTGGCCATGGAAGCGTTCACGCGGCTGACCGATGCCGAGGCGTCCATTCACGGTACGACCCGCGAGAAGGTGCACCTGCATGAGGTCGGTGCGGTAGATGCAATTCTCGACGTGGTCGGGTCGGTCTGGGGCTTCCAGCAGCTCGGCGTCGAGGCGGTGTACTGCACCCCGGTGGCGCTCGGTGACGGCTTCGTGGACGCGGCGCACGGCCGCATGGCGGTGCCGGCGCCGGCCACGATTCGCCTGCTCGAGGGAATTCCCGTTCGCCCCGGGCCGGAGGGATCCGGCGAACTGACGACGCCAACGGGGGCCGTGCTGGTGCGCGTGTTGTCCAAGGGCGCACCGCCAGCGACCTTCACCCCGCTGGCAAGCGGATACGGAGCCGGTACGCGCGACCCGGCCGGGCGCGCCAACGCGCTGCGCATCGTGCTCGCGGACGCAGAGGTCGGTGCGGCTGCCAGCGAAACGCTGGCGTTGCTCGCCTGTGACATTGACGACCTCGGCGGCGAATTCGTCGCCGGGGCCGCCGACGCTATGCGCGCAGCCGGCGCGCTCGATGTGACGCTGGTGCAAACGCTGATGAAGAAGGGGCGTCCGGGGGTGCGCGTCGAGGTACTCTGCACGTTGGCCGACGCCGACCGACTGGAGTCCCTGCTGCTAACAGAGAGCTCCTCGATCGGCGTGCGCCGGGTGCTGGTGAGTCGGCGGGCGCTCGCGCGCCGCGAGATCTCAGTCATTGTGGACGGGCATGCGATCCGTCTCAAGGAAGTCACGCTTCCCGACGGCTCGACGCGAAGCAAGCCCGAGTGGGACGACGTGCAGGCGGCGGCGCGCGCGCTGGGCCGACCAGCCCCCGAGGTGGGCGAACGCGCCCGCCGTGCGGCCGAAACACGCACGCTGTAGCTGGTGTACCAAGACATTAGATTCACCCTATCGGCTGCCAACGCGACAGCCCCGTACCGAGGATCCACACGATGACAGGTGTTCGCATCGCCCTTGCGACTTTGGCTGCGGCCACTTTGGCCGCGCCGCTGACGGCGCAGGGCACCTGCGATATTGAAGTGCGCAAGCCGTTCCAGCTTGCCAGCGCAGTGCTGTACATCCAGAAGCACGACGCGCAGGTGAATGAGGAGGACCGTGCGAAACTCCTCAAACAGGCCGTCCGGGTGCTGACGGACAACCCTGAACGCATCAAGAACGAGGCCGGGCGCAACTTCCTGCTCGGTGGCGCTTTCGTGCGCTGGTTCCAGGACCAGGGCGCGCGGCCCAAGATGCGCGCCACGCGCGGCGACCTCGGCTACTCCGAGAACCCGGACGGCGAGTTCTTCCTGCCCACGGCCATCGACGAGGTGATGAGCGCAGTGGAGCGCGAGATGCCCGCGTGCGCGGACAGCACCTTGCGCTACCGCAACGCCATCTTCAGCAAGGTGCTGAATGCGTCCATCGCGTACTACAACGCCAAGCAATTCGACCCGGCCATCGAGTGGGCCAACCACGCGCTGCTGATCAACCCGCGCTCGCCAATGGTGGGCTCCGCGTTCCAGGTGCTGGCCAACTCTGCGCAGGCGAAGGGCGACCTCCCCGGGGCCATCGCGAGCTGGGAAAAGGCAATCGCCACGATGGGAACGGGAGCCGCGTCGGCGCCGGGCCGCGCGACGGCGAGCTTCAACCTCGCCATTCTCACCAGCGAGCGCGCGAACACGCTGCAGGGCTCGGCCCGGACGGCTGGCCTCCGTCGCGCGGCTGAGCTCTTCAAGACCGTGGCGGACCTCGCGCCCGATGGTCCGAACGCCTCCACCGCCCGCGCAGCCTACGCGCGATCGTTGCAGGATGCGGGTGACTCAGTGGCGGTGGCAGGAATCTACAACGACATGCTCGCCAATCCGACGAAGTACACGGCGCTTCAGCTCTTTGAGGCGGGCGTGGTGCTGGCCAACGGCAAGAAGTTCGACGACGCCGCCAAGTTGTACGAGGCGGGCCTGGGAATGAACGCGTACTATCGGGACGCGCTGTTCAACGTCGCCAATGTCTACTTTGCCCTGCGCCAGCCAGAGAGGATGGCTCCGGTGGTAGATCGGCTGCGTGCGGTTGATCCGATGAATCCGGACGTGCTGAAGCTGGCGGGCGCCGTTTGGCAGGAGAGGGGCCGGCAGGCCACTGACCCGAAGGCCAAGAAGATCGCCCAAGACTCGACCATCGCGTACATCGAGCAGGCAGGGAAGGCGCCCGCCCGCGTACAGGTGAATCAGTTCAGCGTCGGGCGCGACGGCAAGGCGACCATCGCGGGCTCCGTGGAAAACCTGAGGGCTACTGCGGCGAGCGTCTCGGTTGTCTTTGAGCTCGTGGACAAGACAGGGGCCGCCGTCGGCACGGTCACCTTCAGCGCGGATAGTGTGGCGCCGAAGGTCGCCAAGGAATTCAACTTGCAGGCCGTTGGCTCGGCGGCAATCGCTTGGCGCTACACGATGCGATGATCGAATAGCGGAAGTCCTTAGGAGAGATTGACTTCCGGCCTCTCGCCTGCTAACTTGGTTTAGGCGTTCTGAAGGACGCTGCTTCGACGGGGAAAGGGGGATTGAGACCCTCTTTCCCCGTTGGCTTCCGAGGATCGCATGGTTCGTGTCGCGCGTGTACACCCAAAGAGCATCGCCGAGGAGTTGGGCATCGTTCCGGGGACGGAGCTGGTTTCCGTCAACGGGCGCGAGCTGGGTGACTTTCTCGACTGGGAGTTCCTGACGGCCGAAGATGCACTCGAGGTGGAGGCGGTCCTGCCGGGCGGCGACAGCGTCGTTTACGAGATCGAGCGCCCAGAGGGCGCGCCGCTGGGCGTCGAGCTCGAGCCTCCGAGCGTGCGCCGCTGCGCCAACCGCTGCGAGTTCTGCTTCATCGAGGGCCTCCCCAAGGGACTTCGGAAGAACCTGTACATTCGCGACGACGACTACCGGCTGTCGTTCGCCTACGGGAACTTCGCCACGTTGTCGAACTTGAAGGACAAAGACGAGCAGCGAATCATCGAGTACCGGCTATCGCCGCTCTACGTTTCGGTGCACGCGACGCCGTGGGAGTCCCGCAAGGTGCTTCTCAACAACCCGCGCGTGCCAGACATCAAGGAGCAGCTGTGGCGGCTGGCCGAGGGCGGCATCCAGTTCCACGGCCAGATAGTGGTCGTGCCCGGGCTCAATGACGGCGCGGTGCTGGAGCAGTCGCTTGGCGACCTGTGGGACTTCGGCGACGCCTGCCTGTCGGTGGCGCTCGTGCCGGTTGGCCTTACGCAGTTCTCGCACCTCTACACCGGCCGCTCGATGGACCGCGAGGCGGCGTCATCGCTGGTGGATGTGACCGCGCGCTGGGCGGATCGAGCTGAGCGCGAGCGGGGCAGCCCGTGGGTCTACGGGTCGGATGAGCTCTACTTGCTCGCCGAGCGCGAGCTTCCGGCCTTCGAGCACTACGGCGACTTCGCGCAGATTGAGAATGGCGTCGGGGCGCTCCCGATGTTGATGCATCGCCTGGAGGCCGGTCTCGATCGCCTGCCGCGGCTCGACGGCATGCACATCGCCGTCGTTACGGGCACCTCCATGGCGCCGCACATGCCGGCGCTGCTCGACCAGCTTGCGCAGGCGACCGGGGCGAGCTTTGATCTGCGCCCGACGGTGAACTCGCTGTTCGGCCCGACCGTCACGACGGCCGGCCTGCTTGTCGGCGCCGACATCGAACGCGCACTGTCGGACGGCGCGATGGTAGACCTCGCGCTGATTCCGGCAGAGACCATCAACGAGGATGGTGTTTTCCTCGATGACGTGGAGTTCGCGGCGCTTCGCGCTCGCCTTCCCATGCCCGTCTTTCCTTCCTATGACTTTATCGACGTGCTCGAGCTGCAAGGCCAGCCGGTGGCATCCGTCGCCGGAGAATCCACGTGAACATCCCAGTTGTCGCATTTGTTGGGCGCCCCAACGTGGGCAAGTCGGCCCTTTTCAATCGCATCATCGGCCAGAACGAGGCGATCGTCAGCGAGGAGCCGGGGACGACGCGTGACCGGCACTTCGCGCTCGCCGAGTGGAACGGCCGCAAGTTCTGGCTCGTGGACACGGGCGGGCTCACCGAGGACTCGAGGCTGCCGATGGATCTCGAGATTCGGCGACAGGTGGCGCAGGCCATCGAAGAGGCCGACCTGCTGCTCATGGTGGCCGACGCGCTGGTGGGTGTGCATCCGAGCGATGCGCGCATCGTGGACTTGCTGCGCAAGTCTGGCAAGCCGTTCATGGTCGTGGCGAACAAGGTAGACGACCCGCGCACGACCGACTACTTCGAGTTCTACCGCCTGGCGGCGGGCGAACCGTTCCCGGTGTCCGCCACGAACGGCAAGAATTCGGGCGACCTGCTCGACGCCATCGTCGAGCGCATCCCGGCGGCGGCCGGCGATGAGGACCTCGATGCGCTGCGCGTGGCCGTGGTGGGCCGCCCGAACACTGGCAAGTCGTCGTTCATCAACCGCTTGCTGGGCGAAGACCGTCTGGTCGTGTCGGACATCGCGGGGACGACCCGCGACTCAATCGACACGCCGTTCGTCTACCATGGCACGGACATCATCTTCGTTGACACCGCGGGCTTGCGGCGTCAGTCGCGGATGGACGACGGCATTGAGTTCTATTCGTCGCTGCGCACACGCCGGGCCATCGATCGGTCGGACATCTGCCTCCTGGTCATCGATGCGATGGAAGGGCTGCACAACCAGGATCTCAAGATCGCGAACATGGCGTGGGAGCAGGGGCGCGCGCTCATCGTCATCGTGAACAAGTGGGACCTGAAGGAGAAGGACGACAAGACGTCGGCGAAGTTCGAGAAGGAAGCGGGGGAGAAGGCGCCGTTCCTCAAGTACGTCCCCTTCATCTTCACGTCGGCGCTGACCGGCCAGCGCGTGACCAAGGTGCTCGACCTCATCCTCGAGGTGAACGCCGAACGGCACAAGCGCATCAGCACGTCACAGGTGAATGAAGCATTGCAGGACATCATCGGGCGTCGCCAGCCGCCGCAGGCCGCCGGGTTCGAGATCAAGCTGAACTACGGCACCCAGGTGGAGACGGCGCCGCCGACCATTCTCATCTTTGGCAACAACCCCGACTTGCTGCAGGAGCACTACGTGCGGTACCTGCACAACTGCTTCCGCGAGGTGTGGGGCTTCACGGGCAACCCGCTGCGCCTGACCTTCAAGCGGAAGAGCGGAAAGACCCGAGAATGAACCCCGCCGTGGCGCTCCTGATCGCGTATACCGCGGGCTCCATCCCGTCCGCGTACATCGCGGGGCGGGTCATCAAGGGGATTGACCTGCGCACGGTGGGTTCGGGCAACCTCGGCGCCACCAATGTCTACCGGTCGCTCGGCGCCAAGGCTGCGGCCGCCGTGTTCGCGGTGGACATGCTCAAGGGGGCGCTGCCGGTCGCGCTGCTCCCGGCGATGGTCCTCCCCGCGGAGGCGCTGGGGACTCGGGCCGCGATGTGGTGGGCGCTCGCTCTCGGCATCGCGGCCGTCATCGGCCATGCGAAACCGGTCTTCATGCTGTGGAAGGGCGGTGGCAAGGGCGTGGCCACGGCGGCGGGGATGTTCGCCGCGCTGGCCCCCGTGCCACTCGCCCTCGCGCTGGCGGCCTTTGCCGTGGTGCTCTGGCGCTCGGGCTACGTGTCGGCCGGTTCGCTGACGGCGTCGGCGGTCCTCCTGCCGCTGCTCGCCTGGTTCGATGGCGTGACGTCGCCGCTGACCATCGTCGGCGCGCTCGTCTGCGCGTTCGTCTTCTGGTCGCATCGCGCCAACATCCGGCGGTTGCGTGACGGGACCGAGCATCGCTTCGGGCGTACGAATCCTCGGGAGGGCGCATGAAGTGCGCGGTGATGGGTGCCGGCGCCTGGGGCACGGCACTCGCCAGCCTGCTGGCCGAGAACGGGCACGATACTTCGATCTGGTGCCTCGAGCCCGACGTGGCCGAGGCCATCACGCACTCGGCGGCCAATCCGCGGTTCCTGCCGGGTGCCGCCCTCTGCCCGGCGCTGCGCGGCACGAGCGACAAGTCTGCCGCGCTCGACGGCGCCGAACTCGTATTGTTCGCCGCGCCGTCGCACGTGCTGCGCGACGTCGTGTCGCACGCGCGCGCATGGGTAACCACAGGCGCCACGGCCGTGGTGGCGACGAAGGGCATTGAACGGCACTCGTTCGCGCTGATGACGGACGTGGTGGAGCAGGAACTCTCAGGCCACGCCGTGGTCGCGCTTTCGGGCCCGAGTTTCGCTGCCGAGGTGGCTAACAAGCAGCCCACCGCCGTGGTTGCCGCCTCGACACGGGTGGACGCCGCCACGCTCGTGCAGCAGGCTTTCAGTGCGCCGCACTTCCGCGTTTACTCGACGGATGACGTCATCGGCGTTGAACTGGGCGGCGCGCTCAAGAACGTGATGGCGGTCGCCGCCGGCATGAGTGACGGCCTCGGCCTTGGCTTCAACACGCGGGCGGCGCTCATCACGCGCGGGCTGGCGGAAATGATGCGCCTTGGGTTCGCCATGGGGGCGCATCCGCAGACCTTCGCGGGCCTGGCCGGGATCGGCGATCTCGTGCTGACCTGCACCGGCGCGCTGAGCCGCAATCGACAGGTCGGACTCGAGATCGGGAGGGGCGCCACGCTGCCCGAGGTGCTCGCTGGCCGCGAGACCGTTGCCGAAGGGGTGATCACCACCGAGAGCGCCTGCGAGCTTGCGGTGGCGCGCGGCGTGGACATGCCCATCGTGAACGCCGTGCATCGCGTGCTCTTTGAACATCAGCCGGCGCGAACGGCGCTCGTGGAATTGATGTCGCGCGAACTGCGCGGGGAGCGTGACTGATGACGGCGAGCCAATCGGAACCGGTCAAGGAGTTCTTCAGCATTGGCGACGTGTGCGAGCTGACCGAACTCAAGCCGCACGTGCTCCGCTACTGGGAGAGCCAATTCAAGGGACTGAGCCCGGTGAAGAACCGCTCGGGCAACCGCGTCTACTCGCGGCGCGAGGTCGAAATGGTCATGCTCGTCAAGCACCTGCTGTACACCGAGAAGTACACCATTGATGGCGCGCGTCAGAGGATTGACGAATACCGCAAGGCCGGCGGTGTACGTCCGGCTGCCCGCACGGGGCTCGACCTCCAGACCATTCTCGCGCTCGAGGCGCAGCTGCAGGCGCTGCTCGCCTCGCTGCGCGACCCATCGGACCGCTGATGCGACTGCTGCTGAGCAACGACGACGGAATTCTGGCGCGCGGGCTGGCCGCGCTGGAACGGGCGGCCACGCCGCTTGGCGACGTATACGTGGTGGCCCCGGACCGGGAGCAGAGCGCCACCAGCCACTCGCTCACCATGCATCACCCGCTGCGGCCGGTGCAGATCGGCGAGAACCGCTGGCAGGTGGACGGCACGCCGACCGACTGCGTGATGCTCGCGCTTGAGGCGCTGCTTCCCGAACGTCCTGATTTCGTGTTGAGCGGGGTCAACCATGGCCCGAACATGGGCGAGGACGTGCTGTACTCGGGCACCGTGGCCGCGGCCATGGAAGGGCTGGCGCTTGGCGTGCCCGCCATTGCGTTCTCGTTCGCCGGGAGCGTGCTGCGCGCCGACGCCCTGCTCGACGACCACGTCGGGACGATAGAGCGGATCCTGCGGCACATCACCGGGCTGCCGGCCTTCCCGGAAAGCACGCTGTTCAACGTGAACATTCCGCCCATCGCGGCCGACCAACTGAAGGGATTCCGCCTCACCCGGCTCGGCCGGCGTGCGTACTCCGATTCGCTCACGCGAATGAAGGACCCCTGGGGACGGCCGATCTACTGGATTGGCGGCGGGTCCGTGGACTGGAAGGACTCGGCGGTAGACTCCGATTTCCAGGCAATCAGCGAGGGCTTCGTGTCCATTACGCCGCTGCACCTCGACCTCACGCATCGCGCGGTTCTCGACTCGGCGGAGCACTGGTGGCGGCCCCTCTAACGCCGCAGTTCGGCGGCGCGCGCCGCCGGCTCATCGAGGAGCTGCGCGCCAAGGGGATCAGCGACATGGCGGTGCTGCGTGCGCTCGACCTCACGCCGCGCCATCGGTTCGTCCCGTCGGGGGTGCGTCATCGCGCCTATGAAGACGCGCCGCTCCCTATCGGCAACGGACAGACCATCAGCCAGCCGCATGTGCACGCGATGTACCTGCAGACGCTGCGGCTGCAGGGCACCGAGACGGTGCTGGAGATCGGCACCGGCTCGGGGTACCAGACGGTCCTGCTCGCCCACCTGTGCCGGCATGTCTACTCCGTGGAGCGCATCCGGCCGCTGCTCGAGACGGCGCGCGACGCCATTACCGAGTGCGGCGTGGCCAACGTGTCGCTGCTCTGCGGTGATGGCACCCTGGGGTGGCCTGAGTTTGCGCCGTACGATGCGATCCTGGTCGGAGCGGGGGCGCCGGAGGTCCCGCAGCCGCTGGTTGCCCAACTCGCGGTTGGCGGGCGACTCATCGTTCCCATTGGCGGGCGCGACGACCAGCGCCTCGCGGAGATCACGCGCACCACCTCGGGCGTCGAACGCCGTAACCTAACGGACGTGCGCTTCGTCCCGCTCGTGGGCAGGCACGGATGGGAGTCGGAGTGACCGATACCCTCCGCGCCGTGCACGTGCGCGTCACCGGGCGCGTGCAGCATGTGGGCTTCCGGTGGTTTGTGGCACGTGCGGCGCGTGACCTCGGCATCAGCGGCTGCGTGCGCAACGCCGCCGATGGCAGCCTGGAAGTGGACGCCTTCGGGGCGGCCGAGCATGTGGAGCGGCTGCTCGACGCGCTGCGGCGAGGACCGCCGCAGGCAGTTGTGCAGTCGGTGGAGATTGACGAACGGCCGTCGCCGGCGGCCGCGGTGAACCCCGCATTTGAGATCTTCCCATGATCACACGATCGCTGCCCGAGGGACGTGACGCGCTTGCCCAGGACGTGCGAGCCGCCATTCGCGACGTGCCGGACTTCCCGAAGCCGGGCATCATCTTCAAGGACATCACGCCAGTACTCTCCGCACCCCTCCTCTTCGGCAGGGTGACTGACAGCCTGGCCGCGGCCGCCGAGGCGATGCAGATCACGCACGTAGTGGCTGTGGAAAGCCGGGGGTTCCTGTTCGCGGCGCCAGTGGCGCAGGCGTTGAAGGTACCGCTGATCCCGGTGCGCAAGCCGGGCAAGCTGCCGTACCGCACGGTGCGCGAGGAGTACGCCCTCGAGTACGGGACCGACGCGTTGGAGATGCATGCGGACGCGCTCGGCGTGGGCGCACGCGCGTTGGTGGTGGACGACGTGCTCGCGACGGGCGGCACCGCGGCTGCTACGCGGCGCCTCGTGGAGCGGGCGGGCGGCATGGTGGTCGCGTTCTCGTTCGTCATCGAACTCAGTTTCCTGCACGGCCGCCAACAGCTCGCGGGGTCGTCCGTCGATGCGATTCTGGAGTACTGAGCGTTCCCATGACGGCGCGGCGCCCGCGGCGCTACTTTCCGCTCCGTCCCTCTCGAGGTAGTACGCCGATGCTCGCAACACGCAAAGTTCAGTTGCTGGCTGTGGCTGCCGCGATGGTTGGTAACGCCGGCGCCGCGGCCGTTCATTCGCAGGCGCCGGTCGGCTCGTCGCCGGCGCCAGCCCGGACCATCCTCGCCATCGGCGCGCACGCCGGCGACATGGAGCTCACCACCGGTGCGGTGCTGCTTGGCGCGCGCCAGCGCGGCGATCGCGTGGTGATCCTGCACCTGACGCTGGGCGAGGGCGGCAACCCGAAGCTCGAACCGGCCGTGTACGGCGCGCAGAAGCGACGGGAGGCCGAAGCCGTGGCGAAGGACCTCGACGCCGAGGTGCTCTTCGGTCCGTACAAGGATGGCGAGATCCCGAATGACGAGGCCGCGCGGCGCTACGTCGCCGATGTCCTCCGCCAGGTGAAGCCGACGCACGTCTTCACGCACTGGAAGGAGAGCCTGCACAAGGACCACTGGATCACGAGTGCTATTGTGCAGGAGGCCGTGCTGCTGGCGGCGTTGCCGGGCGTACAGCTGGCACACCCAGCGCATCGCGGCATCCGCGCCGTCTGGTACGCGGACAACTGGGAGGACGCCACGAACTTCACACCGTTCGTCTATGTGAAGGTGTCCGATACGCTCGAGGCGTGGCGCGCCGCCGTGTCGAGGTACGAGTTCGCGCGCGGTGCCATCGCGGGCTTCCCGTACGTTGACTACTACACGGCGCTCGCCACGGTACGCGGCGCCGTGGCCTACAAGGGCAGGGCGGTGGCGTTTGGCGTCGAACCCGAGGCTCGGCGGCGCGTGCTCGATTCGCTGCCGTAGCACGCGCGTGGCGCGCGGCGTCGGCCGGTGCGTTGCGCGTAGCGTCCTCGCGACCACTCCGATAACTTTGGAATGTCGCCCCCGTAGCTCAGTTGGATAGAGCAAGCGTTTCCTAAACGCTAGGTCGCCTGTTCGAATCAGGCCGGGGGCACTGAAGATTGTGAGGAGGAGCTGGCATTTTGGGGTACGTTCTTGGGCAAGTGCCACCGTTGACTAGTTACGCGCCCTCCGCTTAGGGGCTCGATGGCGAGGGCGGGTACCGAGCGCGAGTTCGTAGTCGGCTCGTGATTTCGTATAGCCCTGCGTCGTGACGACGCTTGTACGCCCGAGCCAGCTACTGACCTGCTCGACGTCACCTAGCTCGATCAGCCAGAGCGCGCCCCGCGTGTAGTGCAGGTCGTGAATGCGAGCGGAGGCGCTGGTTTGGACGCGCGCCCGTCTCGAAGCCAACTGGAACCCCTCACTTGCTCCTCAGAGAGTCTGGGAACACCGGAGCGCTGGGCTTCGCCGTTGGACTCCGGTGGCGTTTCAGGATCGCCAGGGCACGTCGTGATAGTGGCACGTGGCGCGCGGATTCCCGCATCTTGAATTTCGGGCCTTGTTACTCACGATGGCGAGCGCGTGCTCGGAACGGATGTCAGCATGAGTTAGCTGCTGTGCTTCCTGTGCACGGAGCCCCGTCTCGTACAGGAACTGACGAGATCGATCGATGCCACGGAACCCGCCGTGCGCTGCGCCCGAAACACCGCGCGCAATGCAGCCATGTCATTTGGCAGTATTGCTCGCTTCGCGCTGTGCGCCTCACCGCCGAAGCGCAGCTCAATCTTGGGGATGTCGAGGCCGGGCCCTCGCACGGGATCGCGTAACCACGAGTGCCGTGATCGAATCGCAATGATCTGCCGATTCGCTCCGGCAGCCGTGACCCAGCGCTTTCTCGCCAACTTCACCTCTACATCACTCGCCGCGACCTGGCTTGTGGTCCCGGCGGCCTTCTTCTCAGCAGTTCCCTCGTGAGGACGCGGCGCTCTGACCTTTCGGCTCTCTGTCGCCCGCTTCTCCTTGGGGTCCTTCAGGAGCCATGTCCGGTACTCAACGAGCGCGGTCGGCGCAATATCGCTGACCGGGGTACTGCGCCCCTTGGGGAGATCTGCAAGAAACGTGTCCCATGTGCACAGGTATTCCTCAATCGTGCTCTTGCTGTAGCCTGTGCCGCGACGATTCTCGCCGGCCGCCATGCAATCCACCCACTGGGCGAACAAAGATCACCCCAGGCGGCGATGCCACCGGCAACATTCAGAATGTCTTGAGGCCGGAACCGGGCCGCCAGCCCGGCATCCAGCCGGCTCGGGAACCGTGTAAGCAAACCGCAATTTGCAGAAGGGACACGGATGAGCACAACGCTCATCCGTTTCGTCTCTGTTGCGACTCTCGCGCTGCAATCACTTTGTTGATTCCCTTGCGCATGATCAATGTATGCACGATGCCGCCAATCCAGAACATGCTCTGGATTGAGATGATCCAGTCTGGAGGCTGCTTGCCTCCAGTGGCTTGCGGTTGGGAAAGCAACACGATAAGCGGCACGATGTAAATCAGTGCGAAGAACGCATACGCGCCGCGTCCAGTACGCAATGCTGCGTGAATCCAAGCGATCCAATTCAGCCACGGGACAAATGACCAGATCGTCCAGGCGGAAAGGAATGGCGGTTTTGTGGCGATCGCCTGGCTGGGCGAGATGGCTGTTGCGACGCCAGAAGTCTTTCCCACGGTGCCACTACTCTCGCCCAATGCGCGTCGGGCGGCAGCCGCATCGCTTCCTTCCCAAATCGCCAGAATCGCCGAGTCGTGTCCGGTCTTTTGATCAAGGCAAAGCGAGTCAAGAATGAAGGCGGCTGGATTTATGTTGCGTACCTGGTCGACCACCGCGAAGAACTCCATCCGTTCGGATGTGTCGCGCCGCTCGCACTCAACCGGAATGTCTTTGAAGTGCTGCAAAGTGAGTTGAGACTTGTTTAGCACCAGTCCCTGAGCCGCAACCATGATGTCGTCAGACCCGGGAAGGAAGCCGCGTCCGTAGACCAAAATGCGAGTAGGGCGCGGAATGGCAGAGGCGGTCGATGTGCGCGTCAGTCTCACCTCGGACAGCGGAACTGCACCACATCCTGGCGGGGAAAAAGTCTGCCCGCTCGACCACCACTGTTGCGCGTACTGGAACGCCTGATCAGTTGCCGCGTCCATCCGCTCGGCGCAATCCCGGCAAAGCAGCCACGGACTGTTTTGACGCGCCTGCTGTTCGGCGAGGCCTCCCTTGATCCGCTCAGCATTCGACATCCCGTTCACATACGACCATGCATGGGAGAAGGCGTACTCCCAATACGCTGGGTTCGATACCACTTGCTTTGTGGTCAGCAAGTACCCTTCAGGCCGGCTGAGTTCCGAATTGCAGACGTCACAAACGCTCATCGCGACACCTCGCAAGTTGTGCATCCGCTCAATGTCGCCGGAGCGCAACAATTTGGAATCTACGAAAGTTGGATAGGAAGTGGAAACGCGGTTGTGAAAGTATGGCGCGACACTTCATGCCGCGCCAGCAGCCCGAGTGCGGTGCAGACTCTCGCGTCGGCAGCTAGCCCGGAAATCTCACGAGCGGGATTGTTAACAGCGGGCCCGAGTGGTATAAGGTGTTTGTCGAGAACGACCTACACACCACTCAGAACCCGCTGTTATGACTACAGAGTGTACGGCAGGGACGCTGCCGTTTCAAGC
>CAMTWA010000017.1:0-318825 GCA_947085385.1 uncultured Gemmatimonadota bacterium
CGGGACGAGGAACTCTGCCAAATCGCCCAACGGCTGCGTCCCCGCCTTCAGCACCGGCATACCGCCTCCGCACCATGAGACGGCCAAAACCTACCGCAAACGCTGGTAAAGCACCAGACCTATCTAACAAAGTAGTACTAAGCTATCGGGCGCCAGCCACCTGCTTCCCGCTCCGATACGCCTTCACGCCGTCGTTGACGCCGTGCAGCAGCAGCAGCGCGTCGGGGCTGCCGTAGTGCTTCATGAGGTCGAGCAGCACCGGCTCCTCCCCGCCCCACGGATAGCCGAAGACGACGTCGAAGTCGTCGAGGGCGAGACCGAGCTCGAGATACCCGGACGTCCCCTCGCCCAAGGTGCCCGTGCGCACCTCGCCGTCAGCCGCACGGTACGAGTATCCGGCCGGAAAGAAGCTCCCGGCCACGAACCGCGCCCGCGAGTCGAACCGCTGCGCCATGTCGCGCGCCGTGGCGACCAAGGAGTGATCGATCTCGATGCCGCACGCCTCGTAGCCCAGCAGGTCGGCCATGATGGTGATCACTCCCGACGCGGAGCCGAGTTCGATGAACCGCACCCCGGGCGCGCGGTGGGCGAGGAGTGCCTCCTGCACCACCTCATATTCCGACGCGATAAACGGGTGGAAGCCACGCTCGCGGACCGTGAGGTCGAAGCGCTCGAAGAACTCCCACCCCGCTTCGCACAGGGCGCGGAGGCGCGCGCGAAGCGCGTCATCAACTGCCGGCAGGTTGGCCGTGTGCACTCCCATGGCGCGGACGAGCGAGGATCGCGGTCATGACAAAGCTAATCCAACCCCGCCCCCCAGCGGTTCGCCACGATCCGGGGGCGACACGGGGTTGTCATCCTCCGCGCGAAACGGCACCTTTGTGTCAACCTCTTTCCCCCCTTTCATGCGACATGCCCTGATGTACCACGGCGGCTTTGAGCGCAACTTCAGCCGCGTTGCGCCCGGGTTCTCCTCCTTCGAGGGGACCGACGGCAAGGTTCACGAACTCCCCGCGTGGCCCTCGAGCGCCGACGGCCTGCGTTTCGGCTATATGGAAAAGGCCGGCAAGAAGTTCTGCGTCGTGCGCGTCCTGTACGGCTCGGACGACATCGTGCTGAAGAACGAGCTCGCCATTGATCCGGGCCGCCACACGGGCTTCGGCCAGCGCCTTGGCCCCGAGCCGACGCTGGTGGAGGACGACGCCGTGGCGCTCGTACTGCTCGAGGACATCGCCAAGAAGAACGCCGACGCGGCCGATGCGCTCCTCAACATCCGCGCGCGCTTCAAGGCGGCGGCGGGCCTGTAGCCGGCGGTCGCAGCACTCTCGCGAGGCACGAATCTATGTGACGAGAGGCGCGGCCCACCGGTCGCGCCTCCCGCCGTTCGCGCCCCTCGTGTTCGCGCCTCTGGTCGCGCGCGGCCCTGGTCGTCCGCAGCGCTACCGGCAGCGCGGGTAGGCCGGATCGTCGCCGATGATGACCGGCCGCGTCTTGCGCGTGGCGAGGGCCATCATGATGTCGTGAATGAACCGGCTCGACCGCGCTGCGTGCTCGTAGTCAATGTACTGCGGTTCGTCGGTGGGCTGGTGATAGTCGAGCGAGTAGCCGTGGGAGAAGTAGGTGACTGGCACGTTGTGCGTGACGTAGTTCACCTGGTCGCTGCGGCAGAAGCGGTTCATCGGGTTGGCTGGCACGTCCCACGACTTGTCGATGGCCATCACTTCGGCGCGCACGGCGTTGACGCTGTCAATCACGTCGCCAAACTCGCGCGAGAGCCGCCGCGCGCCGAGCGTCTGAATGCTCGCCGGGCCGCCGAACTTCACCTCCTCCACGCGCCCCTTGCCCAGCATATCTATGTTGTGCGCGGCAACGACATCCTTGAGCGGCACGGTGGGATGGTCCACGAACCACTTGGACCCGAGCATTCCCGCCTCCTCGCCCTGGTGGGAGACGAAGATGATCGAACGTGCCGGCTTTCCGGCGGCGAACTGCTCGGCGATCTCGAGCATCGCCACCGTGCCCGAACCATCGTCGTCGGCGCCATTCATGATGGTGTCAACGCGCGCCGGGCGGATCGTGCGCGCACGCGCGATCAGCGAGTCGATGCCTCGCTGCTGGTCGGCCGTGGGGCGGCAGGCCGGGTCGTTCGCGCCCTGGCGGCGCGTGACCATGTTCACCGCGCGCAGCGAGTCGTGGTCCACCGCGGTATTGGCGCCCATGTGGTCGTTGTGCGCGCCCAGAAGCACGTACTCGGCGGCGAGGGTCGGATCGGACCCCGGCTTGATGGCGACCACGTTGCGCGCCGGGGTATCGGACAGCTTCCACTCCTGACTCCAGCGTCCGGTGACCGGGGGACCCACGTCACCGATCGTGAGCGCAACAACGGCCTTGCCGAAGAGCCTGGCGGCCGCAGGGCGCGAGATCGTCGCGGCGGCGATGGCGGTGGACGCGTCGAGGGCAGGCTGCATGGCACCACGAGGCGTCCATGCGGCGGCGGCCGTGGCCGGCGGAATCAGGTCGGCACCGATGATGAGCACCGCTACCGCGCCCGCCGCCTGCGCGCGCGGGTCGCGCGGCAGGACGAAGCTGACGGGCCGCGACGCAGCACGCGGGGTGGTGGCCTCGACGATCGCGGCCGCCTGTGCGCCGAACTTGTCCGGCACCGAGTCACAACGAAGCAGAACCGGGGGAAGCCGAGCCGGGGCAACCGGCCCGACGAACACGGCCAGCTTGCCGCGAATAGCCGCGGCGTCGAGCGTCACCGTGTCGCCCCAGCCTCCGGCAAACACTGCCGGAACCCCCGAGTAGTTCGCCTTTCCGCCAATGCCGCTGGCCGGCACCGGCGCCATGGGCACCCAGTCGCGGCTGCGCGTCAGCGCGACGCCGGCCACTTGCAGGATGCTTGCCGAACTGTCGAATCCCAGCGGGCCGAATGGCAGCACCTGAAAGTACGTCCCGTTGTCGCCGGCCGGTTTGAGACCGAGCCGCTTGAACTCGCGCGCGATGTAGTCGGTGGTCCTGAAATTGCCGCGCTCGCCGATGCGCCGCCCCAGCATGGAGTCGTCGGCGATGCCGTAGAGTCGCGTGCGAAGATCGTTGGCGGTGATGGCGCTGACGGTCGGGCGCGGCGCCCATCTGGCCGGACCCTCGTCGGGCCAGACCACCTTGGACGCGGTGGGCTTGGCCTGCGCGAAAAGCGTGCTGGCAGCGATGGCGAGCGTGGCGAAGACGCGGGCGACGCGGGCGACGCGGGCGACATGGACAATGCAAGCAATGCGTGCAATGCGAACATCGCGAACATTGCGTGCAATGCGGGCGAGGCGAACGGGACGAAGCACGTGGGGTCCTCTCGTGGCGCGTGCAAGCTGGAACGGGACGAAACCGGCCGACTGCGAATCTACGGTGAAACCCCCACTGGCGTTCACGCACGTCACCGGTTGGGCCACCGGGCTGGCCACAGGCGGGCCTTGTCGCCGTGCGGGGCGCGTGGGTACACTCGATCATCACGCTTACTCCGAGGCTCCCCGTGCGCCGACTGCCGCTGCTCTTCTCCCTGATGCTGCTTGCGCCACTGGCCGTATGGTCGCAGTCGCCCGCACCGCCTCAGGCGCTTCCGCCAAACACGCCCGACCCGCGCGCTCCGCTCTTCGTGAGCGTGCCATGGCTCGCCGAGCACCTGAACGATGCCAATCTCGTGCTGTTGCACGTGGGAAGCGCCACGGAGTACGCCACGGCGCACATTCCGGGGGCACGCCTCACGAGCGTCGCCGATGTTTCCGTCGGCGACCGCGCCGGTCCCGGACTCGGCGTCGAGATGCCCAGCCGCGACACGCTGCTCGCGCGCCTCGCCGCCCTCGGCGTGTCCGACGACTCTCGGGTGGTCGTCTACTACGCCAAGGACATGGTCTTTCAAGCGTCGCGCATCCTGCTCACGCTGGCTTACGCGGGACTCGGCGACCGCACGTCGCTGCTCGACGGCGGCATGGGGGCCTGGACCGCCGCCGACCGTGCCACGACGGCCGAGCCGTCGCGGCCGCGTGTCAGCTCGCTCGCCCCGCTTGGCATCAGGAACTTCGTCGTGGACGCCGACTACGTGATGAAAATGATAGGCGCGCCGGGCGTGTCCATTGTCGACGCGCGCGACACGGTGTTCTATACCAGCGCCCGTGCCGGAGGCAGCGCCGCTGCGCCGCAGCGCACCGGACGCATTCCAGGTGCGCGCAGCGTCGTCTGGTCCACGTTGACCGACGCGAATCTCCGTGTCCAGCCCGCCGCGGCGCTGTCGGCGGCGTTCGCCGCCGCCGGTGTTCGCCCTGGCGACCTGATCATCGGATACTGCCACACCGGCCAGCAGGCGAGTGCGATGCTCGTAGCGGCGCGTTCGCTCGGCCACCGCGTGCTGTTGTACGACGGATCATTTCAGGATTGGTCGGCGCGGAGCGAGTTGCCGGTGGAGGTCGGAAACCCGAAGCCACGCGACGATTGAGGATTTGGAATCCGGATCTGGATTCAGGACTTCGACTAAAGACAGCGACCAGCGATTGGTGTAATCGCTGGTCGACGTCCTCAATCATGATCACGAGTCCCGATCCGGATTCCACATCCTTAATCGTTACTTGATCCGCGCCATCTCCAGTCGCGCACCCTTCTCATCCTGCACTCCCATGTACACGACGCCGGGGCCGAAGCCCGAGATCACGCGGCCGAACGGAAGCTTCACGCGGTCCACCAGCGCACCCTGGCCGTTGATCACGTCGTAGATCGGCCCCGCATCGCTCGGCGCGGTGGTGCGCACCCACAGGTTCCCGTCCGTGTCGGCGCGGGCCGCGCCCTGACGGAAGGCCGGGCGATAGTCGGGGAGGTCCTTCGCCTTCACGAAGTTGATGCTCGGTGCGCTGATCTGCTGTACGCCCTGCTGCGGACGTCCTCCGCCGCCGCCGGGGCCGTCAATGCGCATCTCGATGCGCATGCCGCCACCGCCGCCGGCACCACCGCCGCCACCACCACCGCCCGGGAAGCCCAACGCCGCGGCGGCGCCAGCGATGCCGCCCTGCATCGTGCGCGAGAGGATCTCGCGCTGCTTTTCGGCCTCCACCTTGGCCGAATCGAGGAACTTCTCCTTGCCGTCGTCGTCGAGACGCTCCCAGTTGTAGGGAATCTTCGGCGTCGCCGTCCACGAACCGTCCAAGTTCCGCCAGTCAACGTGGTAGTCAGTGCCGCGCACCACCGCGATGCGCCCATCCGGCATCAGCGCCCAGTCGTCCACGACCGGCATCGGGTTGGTCAGCACGCTGATGCGCATGGCCCCCTTGTCGTCCTGCGTCATGCTCACGCTGGCGCTGGGAATCTTGAAGTACGCCGCGGTGTCGAGAGCGCGCGTGGCCAGATTGACGCGGAGGACCGGCGCCGTGTCGGCCATCGTCGGGGGGCGGAACGGCTGTCCTGGCTGCGGTGGCCCACCCAGGTTCATGCCGCGCATGTTGGGCATCACGAAGCCGCGGTAGACGATGCGTCCTTGCGGGTCCACGCCCGGCGTTCCGAACGGCCCGCCGATCATGAAGTTCGCGTCCTGCGGACGCGGCACGGCCATCACGCGCACCACCTCGCCGGCGCCGTCAATGACGAGCATTGAGAGTGACTGCGGGTCAACGAAAAGCGACGAGTCGCCCTTGTACGCCATGAGCCCCGCGACGCGGCTGCTGTAGCTGTTGGCCGTGGCCGGCGTGGTGTCGGCGATGACCGACTTCAGCTTGAAGTCGGCGTCGAGCACGATGAGCTGGCGCCGCGTGAGGTCGTTGACGATGGCACCGCCGTCGGGAAGCGGCCGCACGTTCGACACCGAACCGAGCAGGTCGGCGGGCGATACCTTGGCTACCGGACCGAGCGGACGCACCGGCGGCGACTGCGCGGCAAGCGGCGCGGCGAGCGGTGCGGCAAGGATCGCCAGCGAGAGAAGGATACGAAGTCTACGTGACATGGAAGGGCGTCGAAGGAGAGGAGCGAATCGCATCAGCGGGATATCATGATCTGCTGCACGCCTGGCCCGCCGGCGCCGCCACCCATGAAGATGAACGGGCCGCCGGCCGTACCGCCAACCGTGGCGGAACGGATGGACTGCAGGTACCACGGGTCGAGGTGCGCCGAGACCAGCGCGGGAAGCTTGCGGCGCTGCGCTGGAGTGAGGACGTTCTTCACGCGCGGCGCCACCTTCAGCAACTCGTCCACCGACGCTTCGCGGGTCTTCTTGTACAGCGCGTATGCCTGGTCGTGGCTGTAGTTGTCGGTCAGTCCCGCGAGTTCCTTGATGACGGGCGCCCAGAGGCGGTTGAGCGTAATCAGGTACGCACGGTTCATCGTCGCCAGGCTGTCACCCTGCGCCGACGTCAGGCGGAGGCTGTCGGTCTGGCGCAGGATCTGCGCCATGGGATTAATGGTGACGCCGCCGGCGCCGTACATCGCGTTCAACTGGGACTCCGAAGCTTTCTGTCCCGCGAGGCGGCGCCCGCGGTCGAGCTGCTGGGTGAGCAACTGCCGTTCGCGCGCCGGACCGAGGTCGAAGCGCATCATTGCGGTCACCGTGACGGGCTGGCGCACCGAAGTCTGCGACGGCTTGGTGGAGCCGAACCGCTGGTTCACTTCGTACGTGTACCGCTGCGTCGTCGGGTTGAAGCCGCGCACGTACAGGAGCGTGGCGTCGGGCTGCACCGTCTGCCCCCAGCCCTTGAGCTTGTTCTCGCCGTTCACCAGCAGGTCGGCCGCGCCAATGGGGTTGCTCACCTGGAACTGGATATTGGCGCGCTGCGGAAGATGGAGCTTGATGGGGTTGAACGAAATGCTGAGGAACGCGGTGTGCGTCCACGGCCCCTGGCAACTGTTGCGGGTGGCTAGCCGGCCCATCTGCGACTCGAGACAGCGCCTGGCGCCGCCGGTCGAGCTGTTGATGAGCGACTGCATGGCCGACGCCAGTGCAGCATCGCCGGCGGTCGCGGGATTGGCGATGTAGGCGCGGTCATTGAACAGCCCGTCGCCGTTCACGTCGCCGCCGACGCCAGGCGTGTAGGGCGTGCCGGCCCGCACGTTGCCGAACCAGTTCACCCGCACCGCGTCATAGAAGTTGTAGTTCAGCGAGTACTGTACCTGATGACGCGAGGTAGCGGCCGAACGCGACCACGCCACCGCGCGCGGATCGCCCGTCGTGCTCTGGAACCCGCGGTACTGCTCGCGCACGTCGCCGAACACGTAGCTGAGGTTCCACCCGAACTTCGAGTTGAACGTCATCGGCACGAGGCGCAACGAAAGCTGCTTCGACTCCGACTGCAGGTCCGACCGCGACTCGTACACCGTGTTGTACTCCGCGAACCGGCGCGACGCACGCTGGGCGGGCAGGCCCGTGCGGGTGTCGATGCTCGTCAGCGGCACATAGACCGGGCGCCCGCCCTCGCTGGCGAGGGTGAACTGGCTGGCCCCCGCGAAGTTGAGGTCGTAGTTCCCCGGCTGGTTCAGGTTGCGCGAATACGTGAAGTCCACCGTCGCGGTGTACCGCCCGTTCGCCACCGGACCGTTCCACTGCAGGTTCCCGCGCACGCTGCGCGTCGCCTGCCAGTTCTTCGCGAAGAACGACACGTTCGGTGAGACGCTGGCGAAGGGCGACGTCATCGAGCCGCCGGCGCACGCCGCCGGCACGGACGCCGGGTTGGTGAGCCAGGCTCCCCAATCCTGCGCCGGCACCGTGGCGCCCACGCAGCTCAACTGCTGCACCGCCGAGGCGAGGCCGGTGTTGTCGAGCGCCGAACCAAGCAGCGTCGTCTGCGGCAGGTTCTGGAAGACGCCGACGCCGCCGCGGACGACCGCGCGCGGTCCGCGAATGGCTCCCTCGAAACCGGGGATCTGCGCGCCCTGGCCGTACTGCCACGAGAACCCGAGTCGCGGGCTCACGTAGAGGTGATTGGGCGCGTAACTGTTGTCCGCGCCGAACCGCTGTGCGATCGCGGGGTTTTCCGTGGGCCCAGCGCTGAACGCGTTGCCGTCCACGCGCACGCCGTACTGGATCTGCACGTCGTTCGACTTGCGCCAGGCGTCACCGATGGAGACGGCGCCCACCGTCTGCGCGCCGCTGCGTATGCGCGGCGAGAGCTGCCGCGAGAACGACGCCGCCCTTCCGGCCTCGAGGTCGGCGAGCGACAGATAACTGAACGAGCCGCGCTGGTTCATGGTCTGGTCCTGGTCGAACCCGTCCCGACGCAGTTCGCTATAGAGCTTGACCCGGTGCTTGTTGTTCTTCGAGAACCAGGAGAGCGTGTTCACGTACCCGAGGGTGCGGTTGCTCTGCTGGGTGTCGAGGACCGTGCTGCCGCCGAACTGCACGGAACGCACGCCCATGGTGCCGTCGGGCAGTTGTGAGTTGATGCGCACGGTGCCGCTGGGCATGTCGTAGTACGGGTTGCCCTCATTGTGCGACCCGCCGAACGTGATGTTCGTCTCCGACAGGAAGCCCGACAGCAGCCCCGACTCGAAGTACGCCGAGTGGCGCGCCTGCACGCCGCCGTTGTAGCCCGTGCGCTCGCCGCTGTGCGCGGGGAGTTCGCTGATGGACCCGCCGCCCGCTGGCGCGCTGCGGTTGGCCGATCCATTGAAGGTGAGCGCATAGGCGGCCCCAGTACGTGAGCCCACCGGCGCGAGGTTCAGCGTCGCCAGCAACGACCCGTTGTCGGTGGTTCGGCTGCCCAGGGCGGTGCGCGGCGACAGCGGGATTCCCTTGGCCTGGAGGATGTTGAGCAGGCGTGCGACGGAATCCGGACTCAACCCGCTGGTCACGAGTCCCGTGGACGACGTATTAAGCAGGGTCTGCAGGTCGCTGGACCGGCGTCCCAGCTGATAGGAGAAGTTGTAGAACGCCTCGTCAATCTTGACGGGCCCCGACAGCAGGCCGCCGAGCGACACGTTGGTGAACTGCTGGCCGAGCGCCTGCGCCGCCTTATCGGTCCACTGCAGCGCCGGCGCGTCGAGATTCAGTGAATTCGTGCGCGTGGTGAAGTTGTTGCCGCTTGGCGAGCGGATGTTGAACTGCGCCCCGCTGAAGCCGCCGCGCGACACGTCGTACGGGCTGGTGGAGAGCGAACTCGACACGCCGGCATCACGCGGCACGTCGGCGCCGCCGAACGAGCCGCCGTTGAGCGTCGTAGCGTTCTGGTCGGGCGTCAGGCCAAGGACCGAGAAGCCCGAGGCGTCGCCGCTGGTCCCCGGCACGAGCGTCACACCCGGAAGCGAGGCCGCCATGGCGGCGATGTTCCCCGCGTCGGCGGCGGACACGGCGCCGGGATTGACCCCGCGTTCCGTGCCGGAGATGTCCGGCTGGCGGTCGTCGCGATTCGCTCGCGTCCGCTCGCCGGGAGTCACGCGCACCGCTTCAAGCTCGGTCATCGCGCGCGACAGTCGGGCGTCGGCGACGAGGATCTCCTGGTCGGCCGTGCGCTTCACCTGGAATCGCTTCATGGAGAACCCCATGGCCTGCACCGTGACCATGTAGTCGCCGTCCCCGTTGGGGAACGTGATCGTGAAGCGGCCGCTGTTGTCGGTGAGGGCGCGGCGCGTCACGTTGCCGCTCAGCGAGACCGCCTGCACACGCGCGCCGGCGATGGGGATCGAATCCTCGCCCACGACTCGACCGCGGATGACGTCCACTGCCTGCGCGGAGGCGGCGGACGGAGCGAGAACGGCGGCGGCGACAAAGAAGGCTACAGCAGCGAAACGACAGACGCTCGGGAAGGGCATCGGGATTAGTAGGCGGAAATGGGACGACTGGCGCGCCGCATGAGGCGACCCGCTCGTTAGTACCCAGTGGGCACCAAACGGTTTGCTCGCGCGCGCGCGCGCTGGACGACAGTACGCTGGGGGACGAACGAGGTTTCCGTCCCTGTGCTACACGTGGCGCCCGGCGTTCGTTGGCTTCAGCCGGAACGCGCCGACCAGCTCCGAACCGACGCTGACAGCGCATCGGTGCGCGTCAACGCGCGCGGGGCGAGCAGGGTGGAGCGCCTCACGGTCCTCCGCGCAGTCCAACGGCGACCAGCCCAGCGCCGTCCGCCGCGCCGTCGAACGGCGGATCGCCCAAGAGGTACTGCAGGACGTCGCGGGCCGTGTACGATGAGCGCCCCTGCGCGACGTGTGCCAGCTCCGTGACGTAGTCGCCGCTCGTGATCATCGGCGGCTCCACCGTGCCGTTCTTCCGGAGTTGCCCGAGCCCGATGACGGCCATGAGGCCGTTGCAAAGGCAGCGGCGTCCCACGGTGTCCTCTTCAGTCCCGCCGGAGTTCGTGTAGTCCTTCACCGGCGCGGCAGAGCACCGATAGACCAACCGTCCGTCTTCGCGGAGCGCAGCGGTGCGCAGGTAGCCCAGGTCGCAGCATCGCTCACGGGTGTCGTCCTGCTGTGCGATGGTAGGCGTCCGGACCACCTTGAATGGAAAGCCCGTGGGCGACGCGCGGGGATCGGTGAAGATGCTCGCCTGCCCTCCAGCAACATCCGACAGCACCTGCCGTTTGACCTCGGGCGTGAAGCCCGACTCATCACAGTACGCGAAAGCCGTGCCCACCTGAATTCCGGCTGCGCCCTCCTGCAGCGCCTGCCGCAGTCCTTCGCGCGACCCGAAACTCCCTGCCAGCCAAAACGGGACCCCGAGCTCGCGCATTGCGACAAGGTCGCATTCGTCCCGCTCGCCATAAATGGGCTCGCCACGCTCATTCAGCTGCAGGGCGCCGCGCGGCGGCGCATTATGCCCGCCGGCGGTGGCGCCCTCAACGATGAAGCCGTCCACCTTGCCTGTCGCCTTGCGCGACAGGTTGGTGGCGAGCGTATGTGACGACACGATGGCGTAGAACTGCGGACGCTTCAGGGCGATCTCGGTCATGCCATGCTCAGCCGGGTCGAACGACAGCGTAAACTGCTGGCCGCCGGCCTGATCCACGTCGAGGCGGAGCACGGCGGGCGCTTGCACGGCAAGCGCGTCGAGCGCACCGGGAATCTCGCGGGGAATGCCCGCGCCCATGAGCACCACGTCCACGCCAGCCAGCATGGCGCCGTAGAGCGACGGCAGCGTGGGCATTTGCACCTTGGTCAGCAGGTTGATGCCGACCTTGCCGCTATGCCCTTCCTTGGCAAGCCAGACCTCGACGTAATTGGCCGCGATCGTCACCTGCTCACGGAACTTGGTCACCGCCTGCTTGTACATCGGCAACGACGTGTACGGCTCGTTGGGCGCGCGACCATCCGGCTTGAAGTACTTGCGCAGGATTTCGGCCGCCACCTCGGGCTTCGGGAAGCTCGCCAGCGCCCGGCGGATGGCACCGCCGGGGTCGCCATCCTGGAGCCGACGCACGAAGACGGAATCCAGCGCGGTCCCGGAAATCACGCCCAACTGCCCGGCTGCCGCCACGACACTCGCCAGTTTCCAATTGGAAACGGCGATACCCATACCGCCCTGGATGATCAGGGGAAGTGCCGCAGTCGTCATCGAGCGCCTCGGCCGTGCGAGTCAGGGCCGCCCGCCAGGGCGGAACCGTCAAGAAGCCCATGGCCGCGGTGCCCCATGCTCTGGGGGGCACTGCGCCCGGGACATCATTGAAAGATGACGGGAGCCGGGCCTCAAGTCCATCGGCCCGGCCCTTAAAGATGGCAGCGCCGGATCCGGCCGAACCCCTCAGCGGGTCGCGGCGGACGCCTGCTCCCTCAGGTCGAGGCGCGACGAGACCTCCGCCAGCGCGTGATCGAGGTCGCGCCACAGGTCCCGTGCGTCCTCGAGGCCAACGCTTAACCGCAGCAGCCCACCGCTGATACCCGCCTCGTCGCGCGCGTGCTCGTCCACCACCCGATGCGTCAGCGCGGCCGGCGGCTGGATGAGCGAGTCCGTGGACCCGAGGCTCACCGCCGGCGTGATGATCTCGAGCGCGCCGAGGAAGTGACGCATCACGGCCGGGTCATCGCTCGCGAGTTCAAACGAGAGCACGCTCCCCGGACCGAGCATCTGGCGACCGAGCAACGAACGCGGGTCATGCCCGGGCAGTCCCGGAAAGAGCACCCCCGACACGCGCCTGTCCTCGGCGAGCCGCCACGCCAGCACCGTCGCCGTGGCCTGGGCGCGCTCCACGCGCAGTTGCAGCGTGGGCAGGCCGCGATGCAGCAGGTACGCGGCCAGCGGGTGCAACAGACCGCCAGTGGCGGCCCGGACATGCTTGATGTCGCGTACCAGCGCGTGCGGCCCCGCCACGACACCGGCCAGCACATCGCCGTGACCGCCGAGGAACTTGGTGGCGCTGTGCAGCACCAGCGCGGCGCCGAGCGAAAGCGGCTGCTGCAGCACCGGCGTGGCGAAGGTCGAATCGACCATCACCGGCACCGATCCCGCCTGCCGCACAACCGACGCGATATCCACGAGTTCGAGCGTCGGATTGGCTGGCGTCTCAATGACGACCAGCGCGGTATCGGGACGGATCGCCTCGGCGATGGCATCCTGCGTCGTCCACGTCACCGTCATGCCGAGCAAGCCCGACGTGAGCAGGTGGTCGGCCGTGCCGTAGATCGGACGAACCGCGAGGACGTGCGTCCCGCGCGCCCTGGCGGCGAGCAGGACTGCGGTGAAGGCCGCCATGCCCGACGAAAAGGCCGCGGCGTCTTCGGCCCCTTCGAGTTCCGCGAGGGCGCGCTCGAATCGGTCGGTGGTTGGGTTGAAGAGCCGCTGGTAGACGAAGCTCCCCTCCAACGGCTGGTCACCCGACACGAGGCTGTCGAACGAGCGGGCAGCGACGTCGAGGTCGGGGGTCGGGTAGGTGGAGCTGAAGTCGAGCGGCGGCGCGTGTACGCCCAGATCAATGAAGTCGCCGCGACCGGCGTGTACAGCGCGTGTGGAGAAGGCCTTGTCCATTTCGGCTCCTTATACTGATTGCCCATGCTATATTAGCACTATCACCAGTGGAGGCCGATAGATGCCGAACAATATTCGGAAACACCCCGATCCAACGCTGCTCGACCGAATTGACCGCGACATCCTGGCGTACCTACAGCACGATGCACGGATTACGAACAAGGAGCTGGCTGCCAAAGTGGGGCTCGCCGCGTCGAGCTGCCTGGCACGCGTGCGGCGGCTCGAACAATCGGGCGCGCTAATGGGCTACCACGCGGAGGTTGACCCGCGGGTGTACGGCGTCACCCTGGAGGCGCTGGTTGCGATTCGCCTCGAGAAGCACGCGCGCTCGGCCATCGCGGCATTCGAGCGGCACATCGGCACGCTCGCGGAGGTACGCGGCGCGTTCCACGTCGCCGGCGCCAACGACTACCTGGTGCACGTGGCGGTGCGGGACGCGGAGCACCTGCGCGACTTCGCCCTTTCAGCGTTCGCCACGCGCCCCGAGGTGGCGCACATGGAGACGTCGCTGATCTTCTCGCACAAGCGGAATCCGCGGTTTGGGACGATCCCGGAAGCCACCAACCGCTAGGGGCTTCGCCATTTCCGGCGGCAGGTCCAGCTACGCCCTGATCTTCCTGATCGCCGCGCGCGTGAACTCGCTCAGCACCAGCCGGCCCGAAATCTCGGCACGCTCCTCGAGCAGCTTCTCCCAATCGGACGTCCCTTCCCACAGCGCCCGCTTGATGGCACGCACGGCCTCGGGGTTCGAAGCGGCCAGCATCCGGGCACGGGCGGCGACCGCCGCGTCGAGCGCGGCCGCGTCGGCGACGACCTGCGCGTACAGTCCGTGACGTTCGGCCCAGGCAGCGTCGCGCCAGTCGGCGTCGAGCGCCATTGCGCCAAATGCGCCCAGGCCGATCTTGTGCGCGATCACCGGTCCGACGACGAACGGACCGATGCCGATGGACAGTTCGCTGAGCTTCAGCGACGCCCGCTCCACGGCAATCGCATAATCGGAAGCCGCCACTATCCCCACGCCCCCGCCCACCACTTTGCCCTGCACGGCGGTGACTATCGGCACGGGCGCTCCGACCATGGCGAGGATCACGCGGGCGAATCCGAGGAAGAACTCCTTGCCGGTGTCCTGGTCGTCGATGGTGACGAGTTCGTCGAACGAGGCGCCCGCGCAGAAGGCTCCCTGCCCTTCGCTGCGCAGCACAACCACCCGAACGTCCGGCCGCCCGCCGGCGTGTTCGATGGTGGAGGCGAGCGACCGCAGCAGCGTCCCGGGCAGGGCGTTGCTCTTGGGATGCCCAAATCGGATGGTGCCGATGCCGCCATCCACATGGAGGTCAACGGAGCCGTCGTCGGAGAACAGGGAGGTGGTCGTCATGGCGGGAGCGGGGCGTGATACCAAAAGAGCGGCGCGCGCACTAGCTTGGTTTGTCACCCCCAAGATACGATGTCGACGCGCCCCGCGGTTGCCGCGGGCTCCCCGACCGCCATGAGGCCCCCGCATGAGCACCATGCCCCCCCTTGCCGATGATGCCGTCCGGCTCGCGGACTTCGAGGCGCGCATCGCTGCGGATGAATCCATTGAACCCAAGGACTGGATGCCCGCGCGCTATCGGGCGCAACTGATCCGGATGATGTCGCAGCACGCGCACTCCGAGGTGGTGGGGATGCTTCCCGAGGGCAACTGGATCACGCGCGCGCCGTCGCTGCGCCGCAAGATGATCCTGCTCGCCAAGGTGCAGGACGAGGGCGGACACGGCCTCTACATCTACTGCGGCACCGAGACGCTCGGCGTCGACCGGCACGACCTGGTTCAGGAGCTGCTCGACGGCAAGGCGAAGTACTCCAGCATCTTCAACTACCCCACGCTGACTTGGGCTGATATGGGCGCCATCGGGTGGCTGGTAGACGGCGCGGCGATCGTGAACCAGACGATGCTGGCCAAGGCGTCGTACGGCCCGTACGCCCGCGCCATGGTGCGCATCTGCAAGGAAGAGAACTTCCACAAGAAGCAGGGCTACGAGATCATGGCGACGCTGTCGCGCGGCACGCCGGCGCAGCAGGCGATGGCGCAGGAGTCGCTGAACCGCTGGTGGTGGCCGTCACTCATGATGTTCGGCCCGCACGACAAGGACTCGCCCAATAGCGACGAGCTGATGCGCTGGGGCATCAAGCGGAAGAGCAACGACGAGCTGCGCCAGCGCTTTGTGAACCTGACCATCGCGCAGGTGCAGGCGATCAACCTGACGGTGCCCGACCCAGACCTCCGCTTTGACGAGGCGACGGGCAATTGGCTGACGGGCCCGATCGACTGGGATGAGTTCTGGCGGGTCGTGAAGGGGAACGGCCCGTGCAACAAGGAGCGGCTCGCGGCACGGCGCGCCGCGCACGGCGACGGCGCGTGGGTGCGTGAGGCGGCGATGGCATACGCAGAGAGGCAGAAGGCGGCGGAGCCCAACAGAGAACAACAGCGTACGGCGGCTTCCTGAGCACTGGCGTCGGCATCCACCGTCTACCCTCTACCGTTACTCCCCCATGAGCGAACTGAATGCCGAGAGATCTTGGCCTCTCTGGGAGATCTTTACCCAGGGCACGGACGGCGCGCCCCACCAGCACGCAGGCAGCGTACACGCCGTCGACGCTGAGCATGCGTTGCAGAACGCACGCGACGTGTACGCCCGGCGCAACGAGGCCGTGAACCTCTGGGTGGTGCCAAGCGCGGCCATCACCGCGTCGACGCCGGAAGACATGGGTCCCTTTTTCGACCCGGCCAACGACAAGGCGTACCGCCACCCGCAGTTCTACAAGGTGCCGAAGGGCGTGAAGGTATTCTGATGAACCCTCCTGCACTCGTCCCCTTCCTGCTCCGCCTCGGGGACGACCGGCTGATCCTCGGCCATCGTACCTCCGAGTGGTGCGGCCACGCGCCGGTTCTCGAGGAGGACATCGCGCTGGCGAACATATCGCTCGACCTCATCGGGCAAGCGAACTTCGTGCTGCAGTACGCGGGCGCGGTGGAGGGGGCGGAACGCGACGCGGATGCCCTCGCCTTCTTCCGCGACGCCACCGAGTTCCGGAACGCGCTGCTCTGCGAACTGCCGAAGGGCGACTTCGGCGTCACCATCGTCCGGCATTTCTTCCACGGGCTCTACAGCGTGCTGCAGTGGGACGCCCTGTCTCGTTCAGCCGACCACACGCTGGCGGGCATTGCGGCGAAGGCGCTCAAGGAGAGCCGCTACCACGTGCGCCACGCGGGCGAGTGGCTGATCCGGCTGGGCGACGGCACGGAGGAGAGCCACCGGCGCGCGCAGGACGCGGTAGATGCGCTCTGGCCGTACACCGGCGAGCTCTTCATGCAGCCGGCGGACGAGGCCGACCTGGTAACGGCAGGGCTAACGGCCGATGTCTCGCTGCTCGAGGCCGCGTGGTCCGCACAGGTTGATGACGTGCTCCGCCGCGCCACGCTGCGCGCGCCCGAGGGCGTCTGGATGCAGCGCGGCGGACGCGACGGGCGGCACACGGAGCACCTCGGACACCTGCTGGCGCAGATGCAGATCGTCGCGCGGTCGCACCCGGGCGCCTCGTGGTAGGCGCCGCGCTGCGGGGCCACCCGTGAACGTCCCGTGACCGTCCCTTCGAACCGCGAGCAGGTCCTCGCCTGGCTCGCGGAGGTCAAGGATCCCGAGGTGCCGGTGCTCTCGGTGGTGGAGCTCGGTGTCGTGCGCGACGCGACGGTGGAGGCCGACGGGTCCGTGACGGTGACCGTGACCCCCACGTACAGCGGCTGCCCGGCGATGCGCGTGATCGAGGAGTCCATTCGCGATGCCCTGCTGCTCCGCGGTGCGCCCCGCGTGACCGTGACCACGGTGTTCACGCCGGCGTGGACGACCGATTGGATACCCGACGCGGCCAAGGCAAAGCTCGAGGCGTATGGCATCGCGCCGCCCGGGCGCGCGTCGGCGGACGATCCACTCGTTCCGCTGCGGCGAGCCAACGCGCCGTTGCGATGCCCGTGGTGCAAGTCAACGAACACGGTGCTGAAGAGCGAGTTCGGCAGCACGTCGTGCAAGGCGCTGTGGTCCTGCGCCGAGTGCACGCAGCCGTTCGAGGCGTTCAAGTCGATTTAGGCACTGCCCGGCGGCGCGTGGCATGGACCTGGCATGGCGTTGCCGTGCGGGCTGCGGTCCGGCGCGATTCGCGGGACTGGTGTCGCGCCGACGTCGCGTGCATCGGTGCAACGTAGCCGCGATTGTGACGGCGCGTGTGGTGCTTGGGTATGTGTCCAAGGAGTCAACGCTCACCACTAAGGTATTGCCATGGGACGCCCCCCCGGTTCGTGTGTTCTCGCGTTCATCGTGTTCACGGCCAGTTGCAGCACGTCGGAACCCACCGCCCCGGCCGACACGTCGGGCGGAAGTGCCACGGCGCTCTCGGTGGACGTTACCATGCCCGGCACGCGCTTCCTGCCGAACCGCATTGATCTCGCCCAGGGTGGTGTCGTGCGCTTTGTGTTCAGCGCGTTGCCGCACGACGTGCGGTTCAGCGGCGGCGCGACGCCGGCCGACATCCCCGTCACCTCCAACGCAACCGTGAGCCGCTCGTTCGCCGCGAGGGGGACATTCAACTTCCTCTGTTCGCTGCACGCCAACATGAGCGGCACGGTCGTTGTGCACTGAACCAGTGGCCACTGGTGCAGGTCCTGTTCCATCTCTCTTTCCCCCTGAGGCCCCCCATGCGTGCTCGCGCCCTCCTGATCACCGCTTCCACCGCCATCATTTCCGTGGTTGCATGCGGCAGCGACAAGGCGACCACAGCTCCCGTGCCCGTGTCTAAAATCGTGACATTCAAGGCAACGCTGAACGGAGCGAGCGAAGTGCCGGCGGTCACGACCACCGGTTCGGGCTCGTTTACCGCCACCCTCGACACGGTCTCGCTCGATTTCATCTACGATTTGACGTTCACCGGACTCACGTCCGCCGTGAACAACGGTCACATCCACGGGCCGGCTGCCGCGGGCGCGGCCGCCGGCACCACCATCAACTTCAATACGCTGGCCGGCGCAACGTTCAGCTTCGGCGCAACGAGCGGGACCGGTCGTGGCATCGCTCGGCTCAACACGGCCTATCAGATCACCCCGACCATCAACGGTGACTCGCTCAGGAAGCTCCTCTTTGCCGGCCTGACCTACGTGAACATCCACACGACGCAGTTCCCGGGCGGCGAAATCCGGGGTCAGATCGCCAAGCAGTAGTCGCCTCCGATAGCCACGACTGCCGGCGGCCGGACGAGCGTTGCGTCCGCCATCCTCCGCCGGCTCGTCTTGGCAGCCGCCCAGCTCTGTGCGAGTGAGCGGCTGCGCGCACGGCGCTGCGTGGGGCAGAGGGATGGCCCTGGCTCGACGGCGCCGGCCGGGGAGGTCGCCCCCCGCTACTGCGCCAACAGCGCCTCGATACGCGCGCCAATCCGCTCCGCCGTCGGCACGATCGCATTCAGCAGGTCGGTATGGTACGCCACCGGGATGTCCGCCGGCGCCAGTCGTTCGACCGGCGCGTCGAGGTGCCAAAACGCATCGCTCGCGAGCGTCGCCGCGATCTCCGCGCCGAATCCCGCCGTCAGGTTGTCCTCGTGCACCACAAGGCAGCGCCCGGTCTTCTCCACCGACGCCAGCACTGCCGCCTTGTCCCACGGTGACACGGTGCGCAGGTCAATCAGTTCCACCGCATCGCCAAAGCGCTCAGCGGCCTCCGCACAGCGGTGCACCATGGCTCCCCACGTCACCACCGTGATGTCCGTGCCGTGCCGCATCACATTGGCGCGGCCGAACGGGAGCACGTAGTCGTCCCCCGGATACGGCGCGCTGCCGTCCGACGTCATGAGCAGCGAGCGATGCTCGAAGAAGATGGCCGGATCGACGCCGCGCATCGCGGCGCGAAGCAGCCCCACCGCGTCGGCGGCGTTGGAAGGCATCGCGACGTGCCAGCCGTACGCGTGCGCAAACCGCACCTCGTCGCTGAGCGAGTGCCACGGGTCGCCGACGTCCTTGCCGAAGCCGCCCGGCATGCGCACCACGACGGGCGCCGCAAAGCGGTTCCGCGTGCGCCACCGCAGGGTGCCAAGGTTGTTCAGCTGTTCGGCGGCGGGATCGGCGTACTTGCGGAACTGAATCTCCGTGACGGGCATCAGGCCGGCGATCGCCATCCCCGACGCGCGCCCGATGATCCCCTCCTCCGACAGCGACGTGTCGAAGACGCGCGCCGCGCCGTGCTTCTTCTGCAGCCCCTCGGTGACGAGGTGCACACCGCCCTTTCGCCCGACGTCCTCGCCGAAGACGAGGACGCGCGGATTCGCCGCCAGCTCGACGTCAAGCGTGCGACGCACCGCCTCGGCGAAGCGGAGCACCGTGCCGCCCGGCGTGGGCGTGTCGGTGCCGCGCAGGCGCGCTCGCTCGGCCGCCGGAAGGCCGCCCATCACGGCGCTCTCGTCGTCGCCGTGCACGAAGCGAGCAACGTCCGTCACGCTGGGCGCCGGCCGCGCCCTCGCTGCATCCACCGCCGCGCGCACCTCGTCCTCCACCTCGCGCACCATGGCGTCCCACGCACGCGCGGTCATGAGCGCGGGCACGACATGCGACTTGAGTTTCGGGAGCGGATCGCGCTGGAAACCCTCGGCGATTTCCGCGTCGGTGCGATAGCCCTTCTGGTTGTCAGGGCCCGAATGGCTGTTGAGCCGTGGCACGGTGAGGTGCACCAGCGCGGGGCCGCCGCCGGAACGCGCGTGCGCGACACCCTCAGCGAGAAGCCGTGCCGTCTCCCGTGGATCGGTGCCGTCGCCATCGAGGATCACGAGGCCGCCGAACGACGCGAGATTGCGCGCGATGTTCGCGCCGGGCGTCTGCATGGCGCCCCGTACCGAAATGCCGAGGTCGTTGTCCTCGATGTAGAACAGCATCGGCAGCGTGAGCGTCGTGGCCATGGTCAGCGCCGACCAGAACCCGTTGGTCGCCACCGATCCGTCGCCGCCCAGCACCACGCCGATCGCGCCGTCGTACGATCCGTCCTTGAGCACGTCGCGATGGTAGGTGATGGCCTGAGCCCACCCGGCCACGGGGGTGTACTGCGAGCCGACGTCGCCCGCCATCGGCAGCACGGTGCACCCGCCGCTGGGGCGCGGGAGGTTGCAGACCACGCCGATGTCCCGGCCGTCGCTGAATCCGCCCGCGCGCCCCAACGGGCTGCCGTGAGCATCCTCGAGGCTCAGGCCGAGCGAAAGGAGCAGCGGCCGTGACCGGTAATACGCGCCCACCGCGTCGTGCGTGCCGGTGAGCAGCGAGCCGAGGATGACCTGCGCCACCTCGTGGCCCTTCGCCGAAAACTGATACTGCACCACGTGCTCCTTGGGCGTGGTCGCCTTGGAGCGGTTGAGCAGTTCCTCGAGGTCGTCGAGGGTGCGGGACGCGAGGGCCGTTCGGGCGATCTGAACCCAGTCGAACTGTGGATCGGGCGGGGTAGCGGTCTTGGCGGCCATGTGTGGGAAATATCGGGACTGCGACGGGTGGCCGGAAGCGGCGTCGCCACGGCATTATTGTACGGAGTTCCTGCAAGGCGTCGTCGCGCTTCACCGGACGAGGCCCACCGCCCCGCTGTCTGCCGTCCGCCGTCTCCCGTCTCCCGTCTGTCCCTATGCCCCCCCTCATCATCACGCACGAGTCCGGTGTTGCTCGCCTGACACTGAACCGGCCGGACGTGCTGAACAGCGTCACGCGCGAACTCGCGCGCGACGTGCTGGACGCGCTCCGAGCCGCCGCCGCGGATGACGCGGTGCGCGCCGTGCTGATCACCGGCGCCGGACGCGGCTTCTGCGCTGGCCAGGACCTCGCGGAGGCGATGCCCGCCGACGGCGCCGTTCCTGACGTCGGCGATTTTGTGCGCGAGAGCTGGAACCCGATGGTCAGCGCCATTCGCCACCTCGAGAAGCCGGTGGTCTGCGCGGTGAACGGCGTGGCGGCGGGCGCCGGCGCCAACCTCGCCTTCGCGTGCGACATCGTCTTTGCCGCGACCAGCGCCACCTTCGTGCAGTCGTTCACGGCGATTGGCGCGATCCCCGACAGCGGCGGCACGTTCATCCTCCCGCGCCAGGTGGGACTGCACCGCGCGACGGCGATGACCATGCTCGCCGAGAAGATGACGGCCGAGCGGGCACAGGCCCTAGGGCTCGTGTATCAGGTGGTCGCACCGGCGTCGCTGGTCGAGACGGCGTTCACCACGGCCGCGTACCTCGCCACCCGGCCGACGCGCGCGCTCGGCATGATCAAGCGCGCCTTCAACCACTCGCTCGGGGTTGACCTCGACGCGCAGCTCGCCTACGAGGAAGCGCTGCAGCGCGAGGCGGGGCGCACGGCGGACTACGCTGAGGGAGTCCGCGCCTTCCTCGAGAAGCGCGCGCCCCGGTTCGTGGGAAAGTGACGGCGGTGTTCGCTCCGTCGACGATCGTGGGCGTGGTGGGCGCCGGCGCCATGGGCCGCGGCATCGCCGAGGTGGCCGCCGCCGCTGGGCACGCGGTGGTGCTCGGCGACGCGAATCCCGGCGCCGCCTCCGACGCGCTCGCCGCCATCGCGCTCGCGCTCTCCGGACGCGTGGCGAAGGGAAAGCTCGACGCCGCATCACGCGACGCCATCCTCAGCCGTATCAGCGTCGCGGAGGCGCCGGCCGCGGGGCGCGCCACCCTCGCGCCGCGAACGGCGTCGGTGGACGTGGGCGCCTTCGCGCAATGCGGGCTCGTAGTCGAGGCGATCGTCGAAGACCTGGCGGCCAAGCGTGACCTGTTCGCACGGCTCGCTGGCGCGGTGGCACCCGACACGGTGCTCGCGACGAACACCTCGTCGCTCTCCATCGCCGCCATCGCCGCGGGGTGTTCGGCGCCGGAGCGCATCATTGGCCTGCATTTCTTCAACCCGCCGCCGGTGATGCCGCTCGTCGAGGTCGTCCCGTGGGTTGGAACGAGCGACGCGGTGCGCGACGGGTGCGTGGCGCTCCTGACCGCATGGAACAAGACGGCCGTCCGCTGCTCGGACACGCCCGGCTTCATCGTGAATCGCGTGGCGCGACCGTTCTACGGCGAGGCGCTGCGCATCGCCGAGGAAGGAACGGCCGACTATGCAACGATCGACTGGGCGATGCGCACCATCGGCGGGTTCCGCCTGGGGCCGTTCGAGTTGATGGATTTCATCGGCAACGACATCAACTTCGCGGTCACGCGCTCTATCTACGAAGGCTTCTTCTTCGAACCGCGCTATCGCCCGTCGCTCACGCAGCAGCGACTCGTGGCGACGGGCCATCTCGGACGCAAGACGGGACGCGGGTACTACGACTACCGCGACGGTGCCGCGGCCCCGGAACCGCGGCGCGACGAGGCGGCCGGGGCAGCCATCGTGGACCGGATTCGGGCCATGCTCATCAACGAAGCCGTGGATGCGCTGCGGCTCGGCGTGGCGAGCGCCGAGGCGATTGACACGGCGATGGTGACAGGAGTGAACTACCCCAAGGGCCTCTTGGCCTGGTGCGATGAGCTGGGCGCCGGCGCGGTCTGCGCCACGCTCGAGCGCCTCCACGCCGAGTACGGCGAGGAGCGCTATCGGCCGTCGCCGCTGCTGCGCCTCGCGGCGCGAGACGCAAGGAGATTCAGGTCATGACCCACGCCTTCATTGCCGGCGGGCTGCGCACGCCGATTGGCAGCATCGGCGGCGCGCTCAGCGAGGTGCGCCCCGATGACCTCGCCGCTCACGTCATTCGCGAACTCCTGCGCCGGCACGCCACGCTCGATCCCGACGCCATCACCGACGTCATCCTCGGTTGCGCCAACCAGGCAGGCGAGGACAACCGAAACGTGGCGCGCATGGCGCTGCTGCTCGCTGGATTGCCAGTCGGCGTGCCGGGCGAAACGGTGAACCGCCTGTGCGCCTCCGGCCTCAGCGCGATCGCGAGCGCCGCGCGGGGCGTGGCCGTTGGTGATGGCGACGTCTATGTCGCCGGCGGCGTCGAGAGCATGACGCGCGCGCCGTACGTTTTGTCCAAGGCGGGCAAGCCGTACGCGCGCGACATGGAGCTGTTTGACACGTCGCTCGGATGGCGCTTCGTGAATCCCGTGATGGAGGCGCGTTACGGCATTGACTCCATGGGCCAGACCGCCGAGCACGTGGCCGACGCGCACGGTATCCACCGCGCCGACCAGGACGCCTTCGCCCTGCGCTCGCAGCGCAAGGCGGCGGCAGCGCGCGACGCGGGGCGACTGGCGGAGGAGATCGTACCGTATACCGTGCAACGGAAGGGCGGTGAGACGGTGGTGGCCGCCGACGAGTGCATCCGCGACCACTCGACGGCAGAAGGGCTGGTACGGCTGAAGCCGGCGTTTCGCACCGACGGCAAGGGCTCGGTGACCGCCGGCAACTCATCGGGGCTCAGTGATGGCGCGGCCGCGGCGTTCGTCTGTTCGGAGGCTGGCGCGCGCCGGCACGGACTCACGCCGCTCGCGCGCATCGTGGCCACCGCCGCCGCGGGCGTGGAGCCGCGGACGATGGGCATCGGCCCGGTGCCGTCGTCGCAGCAGGCGCTCGCCAAGGCGGGCCTTACGATGGACCAGATGGACCTGATCGAACTCAACGAGGCCTTCGCCGCGCAGGTGCTGGCGTCGCTGCGTTCGCTCGGTGTGTCGGATGACGACCCGCGGGTGAACCCCAACGGCGGCGCGATTGCGCTGGGCCACCCGCTCGGGATGTCCGGGGCGCGGCTGGCCATCACGGCCGCGCGGCAGCTGCAGCACGGCGGCGGGCGCCATGCGCTCGTGACGATGTGCGTCGGCGTCGGCCAGGGGATGGCCACGGTGCTGGAGCGCGTGTAGCGATGGCAAACATCTTCTCCTTCGAGGACTACGTGCCGGTGGTGCACGAGAGCGCGTTCGTGCATCCCAACGCCACCGTGGTTGGCAACGTGGTGATCGGGCGCGACGTCTATGTGGGCCCGAGTGCCGTGATCCGCGGCGACTGGGGCGGCATTGAGATCGCCGACGGCTGCAACGTGCAGGAAGGATGCGTCATCCACATGTTCCCGGGCGTGGTGGTGCGGCTCGAGGAGGCGGCGCACGTCGGCCACGGCGCCGTGGTGCACGGGGCCCATGTCGGGCGCAATGTGCTCATCGGCATGAACGCCGTGGTCATGGACCGGGCCGAGATCGGCGACGAGAGCATTGTGGGCGCGCTCTGCTTTGTGCCGAGCGAGATGCAGGTGCCGCCGCGATCGCTGGTGGTGGGCAACCCGGCGAGGATCGTCAGCACGGTGACCGACGAGATGCTCGCGTGGAAGTCAGCGGGCACGGCGCTCTACCAGACGCTGCCGTCGCGGCTGCGCGTCGCGCTCGCGCCGTGCGAGCCGCTGCGCGAAATACCGGCCGACCGCGCCGTGCAGGCGGCAACGTACCAGACGTGGCAGGACGCGCGCCGCGACTGACGCGCCGCGCGTGATACCGCGCGTGATCGCGCGCGTGACTTGGCGCGCACGCGCGCCACTAGGGAGATCCCCCGGATGAGCACGACTCAGCTGTTCCCCACGCCTCTCGACACCACCGGCCGCGCCCCGCGCGCGCTGTTCAACTACGCCGCCGGTGAATGGGTGCGCGGCACCGGCCCCACCACGCCGTTGCACCATGCCGTGACGGGCGCTGTGATCGCCGAGGCGGGGAGCGGAGGCCTCGACTTCGGCGCCATGGTGCGGCACGCGCGTACCGTGGGCGGCCCCACCCTGCGCGCGATGACGTTCCACCAGCGCGCGCGCATGCTCAAGGCGCTCGCGCAGTACCTGATGGCGCGCGTCGAGGGATACTACGCCGTCTCGGCGGCCACGGGAGCCACGCGCCGCGACAGCTGGGCAGACATCGAAGGGGGCATCGGCACGCTGTTCGCGTACGCGTCGCGCGGCCGCCGCGAGTTCCCCGACGAGCCGTTCCACGTGGAGGGGCCCACGGAGATGCTGTCAAAGGGTGGCACCTTCGTGGGACGGCACATCTGCGTCCCGCTCGAGGGCGTGGCGATGCACATCAACGCGTTCAACTTCCCGGTGTGGGGGATGCTCGAGAAGCTGGCACCCACGCTGCTGGCGGGTGTGCCCGTCATCGTCAAGCCGGCGACCGCCACGAGCTTCCTCACCGAGGCCGTTTTCGCCGGGATCGTCGAAAGCGGGGTGCTCCCTGCCGGGAGCGTGCAGCTCATCTGTGGCAGCGCGGGCGACCTGCTCGACCACCTCGACGAGCAGTGCGCAGTGGCGTTCACGGGGAGCGCCGCCACGGCACTCCTGCTGCGCCAGCGACCGGCGATCGTGCAGCAGAATGTGCGCTTCAACGCCGAGGCCGACTCGTTGAACTTCTCCATGCTGGGGCCCGATGCCGCGCCGGGGAGCGAGGAGTTCGCCCTGTTCATTCGCGAGGTCGCCAACGAGATGACGTCGAAGGCCGGACAGAAGTGCACGGCGATCCGCCGCACGTTGGTGCCGGCGGCGCTCGTTGAGGAAGTGGCGGCGGCGCTCGCGGCGCGCCTTCGGAGCGTCGTGATCGGCGATCCGGCGGCGGACGGCGTGCGCATGGGACCGCTCGCGTCGCAGGCTCAGGTGGGCGACGTACAGCGGGCCGTGGACGCCATCGCGCGTGACACGGAGCTCGTGTACGGCAAGATGGGGCGGCCGGACGTCACCGGTGCCGATGCCGCGCGCGGCGCGTTCTTTCCTATCCTGCTGTTCGCCTCGCGCGACCCGCTGGGTGGCACGGCGCCGCACGACGTGGAGGCGTTTGGCCCGGTGAACACGCTCATGCCGTATGCCAGCGTGGACGAGGCGATCGCGCTCGCCAAGCGGGGGCGCGGTTCGCTGGTGGGGTCTGTCTTTACCGGCGACGACGCGGTGGCGCGCACCGTAGCGCTGGGCACCGCCGCGCATCACGGGCGCCTGCTGCTCGCCAACCGGCACACGGCCACGGAGAGCACCGGGCACGGGTCGCCCATGCCGCACCTCGTGCACGGCGGCCCCGGGCGCGCCGGCGGTGGCGAGGAGCTGGGTGGCGCACGCGGCGTGCTGCACTTCATGCAGCGCACCGCACTGCAGGGTTCGCCCACAACGCTGTCACACGTGGTGCGCGAGTACATGCCCGGCGCGGCAACGACGGGCGACGACGTGCACCCATTCCGCAAGCACTTCGAGGAACTCGCGATCGGCGAGACGTATCAGTCGCCGTCACGCACGATCACGGACGAGGATGTTGACCGTTTCGCGGACCTCTCGGGCGACCACTTCTACGCGCACCAGAGCGATGAGATGGCGCGGCAGGGCGTGTTCGAACGCAAGGTGGCGCACGGCTACTTCGTGCTGTCGGCCTCGGCCGGGCTGTTCGTGGATCCAGCGCCAGGCCCGGTGCTCGCCAACTACGGGCTCGAGGGGCTGCGTTTCGTGAAGCCCGTCCACCCCGGCGACGCCATACGCGCGCGGTTGACCTGCAAGCAGAAGACGGCGAGGGAGATGCCGCCGGATGGCATCCCGCAAGGGGTCGTGGCGTGGGACGTGGAAGTGCGCAACCAAGCCGACGAACCGGTGGCGGTGTACACCATTCTCACGCTCGTGCGACGGCTCGGCAGGTAGCACTCACGTTACACGCGAAGCTCCCCGTAGGCCCCGGAACAGCGCCGGCGCCCCCGAATTCACCCGCGCTCTGGACACGGGAGGCCTCACGTCGAATCCGCGTCCAGAGGACGTTATATTGAGGCTGACGACTACAAATCTCGGGCCGCGATGCTGGTGCACGCATCGTGAATGCGGCGTTGGCGTTTGCCCGTCCGTTGGCAGCGACCCCCCTTCTCATCACTAACCGGAGACCAATCGTATGCGATTTCGCACGTTCGCGATGACTCTCTCGCTCGCCGCGGCACTGCCGCTGGCGGCGCAAGAGCCCTTCACGCCGTTGGAAATCGGCGTCTTCGGGCAATACACGAAGTTCGCCGACGTCACGAAACTCGACCCCTCGGTCGGCGTCGGTGGGCTCGTCAGCATTCCGGTCATTAAGCGGATTGCCTTCATGTACGAAGGTGATTTTGGCTCGACGAAGAGCACGCGAGTCGGAGACTTGACAGCCCTCAATCACCGCTTCGACCTCGTCTACTACCATCCGATCGGCGATCGCCGCTCGTTGTACGTCGGCGGCGGCTGGACTGGATCTCAGTACAGGACTGACACTACGAAGAACCAGTACGACTCCGGCATGAACGTCCTGGCCGGCGTACGCTTCTGCATGGGCGACAACTGGGCCCTGCGCACCAGCGCGTTGATGGACTTCAAGGATCCGTCCGATCAAACCGTGCTAGGTGACCGCACGCAGACGCTGAGCCTGCGCGCCGGCCTCAGCCGCTTCGTCGGCGGCAAGGGTTCGTCGCCTTGCGTCGTGATCATGCCGCCGCCACCGCCGCCGCCGCCCGCTCCGGCTCCGGCCGCGGCTCCTGCTCCGGCGCCGGCCCCGCCGCCGCCAGCTCCCAAGGCTGAACCGGCTCCGGCTCCTGCCCCGCCGCCAGCGCCGAAGCCGCGCGAGATCTTCCGCATGACCGGCGTCTACTTCGACTTTGACAAGAGCAGTCTCAAGCAGGCGGGCAAGGACACGCTCGAGGCGGCGGTGAAGTACCTCAATGCCAACCCCGGCGCCAAGGTCGAGATTCAGGGCCACACGGACAGTATCGGCACGGACGAGTACAACCGATCGCTGTCTGACCGCCGCGCCACGACGGTGATGAACTACCTGCGTGACCGCGGCATGGATGCATCGCGAATGTCCATCAAGGGGCGTGGGGAGAGTGAGCCCACAGCGGACAACGGCACGAAGGAAGGACGCGCCCTTAACCGGCGCGTGGTGATCATCGAGCTGTAGGGCGATTGAGAATAAGGATTCCGGATTCGGATGACGATCTGGATCGCGATCACGAAGCAGGCACAGACGGGGGACGCGCCATGCGTCCCCCGTTCGTATTCGGCGCCGAGCACCGCTCGACGGAACTCTGCGGGAAAAAGCGCCCATACCACTCTTGCCGAGTCAAGTCCTGTTACCACATCTTCAAGGTGGCACGTTGTCATCAACCTCCCCCCCAGGAGCGTTCGCCGAGTGCCCCCATAAGCGACAAGGCTGTCCCCCGCGACTTCTTGCGCCATCGCGCGCGAGCGGGCGGGTGCAACGTGACTCACTGTCCACCAACACACGGTACACCTCATGATGAAAACACGAGTACTCATGGCGTTGACGGCCCTGGTGTTCTGCGCGGCGCAAGCAGTGGCCCAGCAGAAGACCGTGACCGGCAAGGTGACCAACGACGTCGGGGCGCCGGTGCAGGGCGCCAGCGTCGTCATCAAGGGCACGCGCCTCGGCACCTCGAGCGACGCTGACGGCGGCTATTCCATTCGCGTGGAAGCCGGCCAGGTGCTGCAGTTCCGGTTCATCGGCAATGCGCCCGAGGAACGGACGGTCGGCGCCACCGACGTGATCAACGTCCAGTTCCGCCGCGTGGCAACGAGCCTCGATGCGGTCGTCGTCTCGGCGCTCGGCCAGACTAGCGTCAAGCGCGCGCTTGGCACGGCGCAGCAATCCGTGACCGGCGCGGAAATCGCCGGGACGAACCGCCAGAACTTCATCAACGCGCTGCAAGGACGCGTGGCGGGCGTCGAAGTGACGAGCACTTCCGGCGTGCCGGGAGCCTCGACTTCGATCACCATTCGCGGCGTGAGCTCGATTTCAAGCTCCAACCAGCCGCTGATGATCATTGACGGCCTGCCGCTCGACAACAAGACGCTGGGCACGGCTCAGCTAGCGGCCGATGCGCCGGGTTCGACGACCGCCTTCAGTAATCGCGGCGTGGACTTCACCAACCGCGCCTCGGACCTCAACCCCGAGGATATCGAGTCGCTGGTCGTCCTCAAGGGCCCGGAAGCGTCGGCGCTCTATGGCATTGACGCCGCCAACGGCGCCATCGTCATCACGACCAAGCGCGGCAAGCCGGGAACGGGCGGATTCGAGTACAGCAACTTCTTCCGCATGGACACGCCGAGCGGCCAGCCCCAGCTCCAGCGGGTGTACAGCCAGATGAATGCCTCGGGCAACCCACTCCTTGGCAGTCAGTCGTACCTGTACTACGGGGTTCCGTACGCGGCCGGCACCAAGTTCTTCGATAACGTGGACGGCTTCTTCCGCACGGCGCTGACCCAGAAGCACTCGCTGGCGTTCAGCGGCGCGGCGCCGGACAACCGGATCAACTACCGTATCTCGGTCTCCGCCGATGCGCAGGAAGGCGTGGTCCCGAACTCCAACTACAACCGCATCAACCTGACGGGCGCGTCGCAGGCGGTCGTGAACTCGTGGCTGAAGGCCGACCTGTCCATGACGTACGCCTACTCCACCAACGACCAGGTGTTGAAGGGGGCCGGCGGGCCGCTGATCGGCTTGATGATCTGGCCGCAGGACAACCAGGCCTCTGACTGGCGGACGCCGGCCGGCACGCGCCGCCGCCTGACGACGCTGAGTGACGCCGCCGAGGTGGACAACCCGTACTTCAGCGTCAACAAGAACCAGCTCAACTCGAAGACGAACCGTATCCTGTCGAACATCGGCCTGACCATCGCGCCGTTCTCGTGGGGCAACCTGAAGACGAACATTGGCGTTGACAACTACACCAACTCCAACCTGATCATGCGGCACCCGGAGAGCGCGACCGGGTTCACCAACGGCGGCATTCTGGACATCGCGACGGACCTGACGCGCAACATCTCGACGCAGACGCTGCTCAACATCAACAGCCGCCAGCTGTGGCGGGGGCTCTCGATCGGCGGCCTGGTCGGCAACTCGATCAGCGACTTCAGGTCGACCACGGAAGCCCAGCAGGGGTTGGGCTTCCTCGATCCGAATTTCGTCTCGATCAACAACACCTCTTCTCGCACCGCTCGCAACACCATTGCGCAGCGCCGCCTGCTCAGCGTGTTCGGCAGCGCGACGGTTGACTACAACAAGTACCTCTATGTGACAGCGACGGGGCGCAACGACTGGACCTCGACGATTCCCGTGGAGCGGAACTCGTTCTTCTACCCCTCCGTTTCCGCCAGCTTCATCTTCTCCGACGCCTTCCCGTCGGTCACGAAGTACGTGACCAGCGGCAAACTCCGCGCCGCCTACGCTGAGGTGGGCAAGGACGCCCGCCCGTACGCGTACCGTCCGTCGCTCGAATTCAAGACGACGTCGTTCGGCGGCTATGGTTACGGCTTCACGGGGCCGAACCTGGCCCTCAAGCCTGAGTTCGCCAAGTCGTACGAGATCGGCACGGAGCTGGCCTTCCTCGATGACCGGGCGCGCCTCGACGTCACCTGGTACCGGAAGGAGACGAAGGACCAGATCGTCAACGACATTCGCGGGTCGTACGCCACGGGCTTCATCCTGTTCAACCTGAACGGTGCCGTGACGCGCAATGAAGGGACCGAGATCACGATCGGTGGCACACCGGTGCTCACGAACGAGCTGTCGTGGGACGTGATGGCCAATTTCGACCACTCGTTCGGCCGCGTGCTCGCGCTGCCCAATGCGCTGCCGGAGTCGTACAACGCCGACACCTGGCTCTACGGCAACGTCCGCAATGGCGTGACACCCGGAAGCAGCACGCGTTCGCTGACGGGAACTTTCTATCAGCGCAACAAGAGCGGTGACATGCTGATTGACCCGACCACGGGCCTGCCGCTCCGCAACTCGGTCTTCGTGGACCGCGGCTACGACCGCCAGCCCGACCTCACGGTCGGCCTGACGAACACGGTGCGGTACAAGAAGCTGTCGGTCTCCGTCCTGCTCGACATCCGGAAGGGCGGCGACGTCCTGAACGCCACCGATCACTATCTCACCGCGCGCGGCCTGAGCATGCGGACGCTCGACCGGAACGAACCCCGCGTCATCAAGGGCGTGCTCCGGGACGGCCTGGAGAACTCCGCGACCCCGACGAAGAACAACATCGTCGTGATTCCGGCGATCAACACCAACTACTACGTCGCGATGAGCGAGGAGTTGTTCATCGAGAAGGACATCAACTGGATCCGCTTGAGGGACGTGACCCTCCGCTACCAGCTCCCGGGCAAGTGGCTGAACGCGCGGGATGCGAGCGTCTACGTCACCGGTTCCGACCTATGGCTCGAGACCAACTATACGGGCCTCGACCCGATCGTGAACGGCAACACGGCCGCCATCGGCGGCTCAGGCGCGGCGGGTGTTGACTACGGCAACTTCCCCATGCCGAAGGGGCTCGCGTTCGGGCTCAAGGTGGGGTTCTGACCATGACATCGACCCTCAGACATCGCAGGCGTCACGAGCCTCAATCCACTGTGACCAAGAAGAAGCCCATGAAAAGAATCTTTGCTTACTTGCTGGTGGGTTCCCTCGCATTGACGCCGAGTTGCAAGGACTTCCTCGACGTCAACACGAACCCCAACGCACCCCAGACCGTGTCGGCGAACCTGTATCTCTCGCCGATGCTGCATTGGTGGGTGTCGTCACCGCAGTGGGACGGCCGCTTCGTCGGCCGCTATACGCAGCAGTGGCTCCTCGTCGGCACGAGCCCCAGCACCTGGGACCGAATGGGCTACGACCCGGGCTCGGACAACGGCGCGCAGCAGTGGCGCGACGTGTACTGGAACCACGGCCAGAATCTCGTGGACATGATGACCAAGGCCGAGGCAGAAGAGCGCTGGGACGTGCTCGGCGTGGGCTACATTCTCAAGGGCTGGGGCTGGATGGTGCTGACCGACCTCCACGGCGAGATCATCGTCAAGGAGGCGATTGACCAGACCAAGTTCTTCTTCAACTTCGACTCGCAGGAGTACGCGTACACCGAGGTCCTGCGCCTGCTCGACAAGGCGATTGAAAACCTCAAGCGCACCGACGGCGCCGTCAATGCGGCCTACCTGGGGCGCACCGACAAGATCTACGCCGGCGACCGGGCGAAGTGGCTGAAGGTGGCCTACGGCCTCAAGGCCATCGCGCTGAACCACTTTTCCAACAAGGCAGCGTACAAGCCGGCCGATGTCATCGCCAACGTGGACCTCTCGCTGGCCAGCAACGCCGATGACGCGCTACTCCAGTTCCCCGCGACCGTAAACGACGACCGCAACTTCTACGGCCCGACGCGCGGCAATATGCCGTCGTACCGCCAGACGGCCTTTGTCGTGGGCCTGATGAACGGGACGCAGTTCGGCGGCGCGGTGGATCCGCGCATGAGCCGCATGCTCTCGCCGTCGCCCGACGGCGTGTACCGTGGCCTCGACCCGGCGCTCGGCACGCAGGGTGGCTTGGCGACGGCGCAGCAGGTCGGCAATATCTGGGGCTACGCGGCGGCGCCAGCCTCGGGCACGCCCGTACGCTACATCTTCGACGACAAGTCGCGTTTCCCCGCCATCACGTACGCGCAACTCCAGTTTGTAAAAGCCGAGGCAGCGTACAAGATGGGCGACAGGGCAACGGCGCTGACAGCGTACAGGAACGGCGTCAGCGCGCATATTGACTTCGTCAATGCGCGCAACCTGGACGCCAGCCAGACGCCGACGCAGATCACCGCGACGGAGAAGAACGCCTTCCTGGCCGACCCGAACATTGTGCCGGCCACCGCCGCGGGGTTGACGCTCACCCACATCATGTCGCAGAAGTACATCGCGCAGTGGGGATGGGGACACAACGAGGTGTGGATGGACATGCGCCGCTACCGCTACACGGACATTGATCCGGCGAGCGGCCGGCAGGTCTTTCCGGGCTTCGTGCCGCCGACAACGACGCTGTACGTGGACAATGCGGGCAAGCTGGTTCAGCGCATTCGTCCGCGCTACAACTCCGAGTATGTGTGGAACCTGGACGCGCTCAAGCTCATTGGCGGCGACGCTACCGACTACCACACCAAGCCGATCTGGATCACTCAACCGTAACGGGCCATGAAAAAACTCGCATCCATTGCGGTGCTGCTATGCGCGGCCGTGCTCTCGTCCTGTGGAGAGGAAGCTTTCCCGGACATCACGGGTCCCATGGCTGAGTCCCGCATCAAGTTCTTCAACTTCGGCGTCGGCGCCCCGGGCGTGTACTTCTACGCCAACAACAACAAGGTGGCCGGCATCAGCGGCGTGAGCATTGTCATCGACGCCAAGACGGGCGTCGTGACGAGCAGCACCGAATCGGTCACCGGCACGGTGTACGGCGGGGTCACGGCCGGCGGCTACTACAGCGCCGTCGCGCCGGGCACGTATACCCTCTCCGCCAAGCTCGCCGACACGACCCTGCGCAGCACCGTCGTTTCGACGCTCTCGACCAACATCGCCGCCGGCAAGCACTACTCGTACTACATCAGCGGCATCTACGACGCCACCGCCAGGACGGCCGAGGCGTTCGTGGTGGAGGACAACTTCCCCGCGAACATGGACTGGACGCAGGCCTACGTGCGCTTCGTGAACGCCGTGTCCAACTCGAACCCGATGACACTGTTCGCAACGAACACCGTTGACGCGACCGAGACGGCCATTGGCGCCATCCAGGCGTACAAGGGCGGTGGCGCGTTCGTGGCGGTGCCGAACGGCGTGTACAACCTAGCCGCCCGCGAGGCGGGGGCGACCACCGCCCGCATGAGCCGCACGTCGGTCTCCTTCTCGGGAGGCCGCGTGTATACGATCTCGGCGCGGGGCAACATTCTCACGACGACAACGCAGTTGCTGGACAACACGACGAACAGATAGCGGATGGGGAGCTCGGATGGGGAGCTCGGATGGGGAGCTCGGATGGGGAGCTCGGATGGGGAGCTCGGATGGGGAGCTCGGATGGGGATTGCGATCTGGATTCGCGATTCTGATCGGGATGGGGGACTCCTTCGGGGGTCCCCCATCGCAATTCGCAGTCCGTTATCGTAGTCCTATATCCAGTTCCGGATTCCAAATCCATAATCAGTACGTGTCCCGCATCCTCCTCGTCGACGCCGACGCCTTCTTCGTAGCCGTCGCCCGCGCTGCCGACCCCGCCGGCGCCGGTGCCGCACCGCTACTGATCGTCGGCGGCCGGCCGGGCTCGCGTGGCGTGGTCTGCTCGGCGTCGTACGAGACGCGCGCGTTCGGTGTGCGCAGCGGGATGCCGATTTCTCAGGCGCTGCGCCTGTGCCCCGCGGCCACCTGTGTCCCCGTACCACGCACCGCGTGCGCCGACACGAGCCGCGCGATCCGCCGCGTGCTCGACGATTTCACTCCGCTGGTGGAGGCAGCGAGCGTTGACGAGTGGTACCTCGACCTCACCGGCACCGAGGCGCTGTATCGCCACGAGCCCATCGGCGACACCGCGCGGCGCATTCGCGACGATGTGTTCGCGCGAACCGGGATGCGCGTCTCCATCGGCGTCGGCCCGAACAAGCTGGTGGCCAAGCTGGCGGCCGAGCGCGCCAAGCCCAAACCCGGGACGGACGCCACCGGCGTGCACGTGGTGGACGAGGGGCAAGTGCTCGACTTCATGGCGACGCTCGCCCTTGGCGACATCCCCGGCATCGGCCCCAAGCTACAGGAGAAGCTCGCCGGTGTCGGGCTGGTCGCGGTGCGTGACGTGCTCGAGGCCGACCCCGCGAACGTGGCGCGCTGGATGGGGCGCGAGACCGCGTTCCGCATGCTTCGCAAGGCGCGCGGCGAGAGCGACGGGGCCGTGGAGCCGCGCGTACCAGCCAAGCAGGTGAGCCGCGAGGAGACCTTTGACCGCGACATCGCCGACGCTGCCGCGCTGCGGCGCGAGCTGCTGCAGCTCGCACATCGCGTGGCCGCCGACTTGCGGGGGGACGGACTCGAGGCGCGCAGCATCACCGTGAAAGTGCGCGACCAGCGCTTCGCCACTCGCACGATGAGCCGCACCTTCGACACCGCCATCTCATCCGACACGGCCATCGCCGCTGCTGCTCGGGAGCTCCTGGCGGCGCTCCGCGAGCAGTGGAGCGTCCCCGTGCGGCTCCTCGGCGTGGCGTTGTCGAAGTTCACGCCGGCGCGCGACGCGGAGCAGCTCGCCATGTTCGGCACAGGCGAGGCCGAGGGAACCGCCGAGGCGCCGGAGAGCCCGCGCGACCGCGCGCTCTCGCGCGCCGTGGACCGTGTGCGCGAGAAGTTCGGGGACGCCTCGATCCGCGCCGGCGCTCCGCGCCCTGTACCACTCGGCGAGAAGGGAGCGCGCAAGCCGCGCTGAGCCAAGTCGCGCTGAGCGTGGCGCCCGCTCGGTGCGGCGCGCATCTTCAAGGCCACATGACGCCTCGCACCCTGCTCATTCGACGCCGCACAGCGGCCGCTCTCGCATTGCTGGCCGCCGCGTGCAGCGGCGACTCGTCCGGTCCTCTTACCACCACCCCGCCGACCGTCACCAGCGTTACCATCAACGGCGCCACCGTGCTGGTGGCCCTTGCCGCCACCAGGACATCGCGCGACCGCGGGCTCATGGGCGTAACGCAGATGGCGGCCGACAGTGGGATGCTGTTCGTCTTTGCCGACGACCGCCAGCGCGCGTTCTGGATGAAGGACACCCCGATCCCGCTGTCCATCGCCTTTCTCGATGCCAACAAGAAGGTCGTCTTTCTCGCCGATATGGCGCCGAACACCACGACGCCGTACGGCTTTCTGAACGCCCCGCCGATGCGCTACGCGCTCGAAGTCAATCAGGGATGGTTCGCCGCGCGCGGCGTGACCGTGGGTATGACGGCGTCGTTCGCCCTGCCCATCGGCCTCGTCGTCGAACCCGATCCGTAGCGCCGACGCGCCCTGACCGCGAACGGCCGACCACCGCGCCAACACTTCCGCCGGCTCTCCCGTTTCTCACTCAGCACGCCAAGCGTTTCCCACGCCTTCCTCGCCGAGCCCCACATGTTGACGCTGCTCCCGCTGCTGCTCGCCTTCACCGTCGCCCGCGCCGACTCGGTGGACATCCTCGTCAAGGGCGGAACGGTCTACGACGGGTCCGGGAGCCCCGCACGCGTTACCGACATCGGCATCCGCGGCGACCGCATTGTCTTCATCGGTGATGCGGCCAAGGCGCAGCTGAAAGCCGGCAAGGTTATTGACGCCAGGGGGCTGATTGTCGCGCCGGGCTTCATTGACCCGCACACGCACTCCATGGAAGGCGTGGACCGGTTCAACGACGAGCGGCGCAAGAACATCCCCGCCCTGATGCAAGGCGTCACGACGGTGACGAACAGCCCGGACGGGCGCGGTCCGTGGGACGTGGCGCGCATCCAGCGCGAAACGGAGACGAAGGGACTCGGCACCAACACGTTTGCGATGGTCGGATTCGGCACTCTGCGCAGCCTGGTGCTGGGCGCGTCGTCGGCGCCGGCGTCCACGGCGCAGGTGGACAGCATGCGCACGCTCATTGACAAGGCGATGCGCGAAGGGGCGTACGGCGTGGGCGGCGGGCTGTTCTATGCGCCGCAGAGCTACGCTACAACGGAGGAAGTCATCGCGGTGATATCAGCGGCAAAGCCGTATGGCGGAGTCTACGATTCGCACCACCGCGACGAAAGTTCCTACACCGTTGGCCTGATGAACTCGGTGCGCGAGGCGATCCGCATCGGCCGCGAGTCGGGACTGATCACGAATATCGGGCACGTGAAGGCGCTCGGCGTGGACGTGTGGGGCTACGCCGACAGCGTGCTGCGCCTGATGCGCGAGGAGCGCGCCACGGGGCACATGGTGGTGGCCGACCAGTATCCGTGGACGGCAAGCGGCACCGGCCTGAGCGCCGCGCTGCTTCCGCGCTGGTCGCAGGCGGGCGGCCGCGACTCGCTGCAGGCGCGCATCGCCGACCCGGCGACCCGCGAGAAGATCCTCGTCGCGATGCGTGAGAACCTGCGCCGCCGCGGCGGCGACAGCACGCTGCTGCTCATCAACGGCGGCGCCAACGCCACGCCGTACATCGGCAAGTACCTGAAGCAGGTGGCGGCCGACATGAAGCTGCCGCCGTCGGAGACGGCACTCGAACTGATCCGCCAGGGCATCGACATGGGCGTCGCCTCGTTCAATATGACCGAGGCCGATATCGAGACGTTCATGAAGGATCCGTTCGTGATGACGAGCTCCGACGGCTCCGGCGGGCATCCGCGCCTCTACGGAACGTACCCGCGGAAGATCCGCCGCTACGTGCTCGACAAGCCCGTGATCACGATGGAACGCATGGTGCAGTCGGCGTCGGCGCAGGTGGCGGACGTGTACGGCATCGCGGAGCGCGGCTGGCTCAGGACGGGCTACTACGCCGACGTCATCGTCTTCGACCCGAAGACGATCCGCGACGAAGCGACGTACGTCGAGCCGACACGACTCGGCGTCGGCATGCGCTGGGTCTTCGTGAACGGGAAGGCGGCAGTCGCCGATGGAGCGCCGACGGGCGTGATGGCCGGGAAAGGGCTCAGGAAACGATAGGGGGCACTGGCCCCGCTCATCTGTCACACTCATCTCCAAATCCAATGCGCCTCCGCTCCCTGCCACTCGTCGTCCTTGCCTTGGCCTCGCCACTCCACGCGCAGTCACTTCGCGACCAGGTGCGCGCCTGGCGAGAGGCGCGCGAGCCTTTGATTGTGCGCGAGTTCGCGGAGTTTCTGGCCATTCCGAACGTCGCGAGCGACCCGGCGAGCCTACGCCGCAACGCCGCCGCCATTGTCGGAATGCTCGAGAAGCGCGGCGTGTCGGCTCGCCTTCTGGAGAACGGCAGCTTCCCGCCGGCGGTGTACGGCGAGCTGCGCGCCCCAGGTGCTCTGCGCACCGTCGTCGTCTACGCGCACTACGATGGCCAGCCGGTGGATCCGGCGGAGTGGCGCGGCGGCGCCCCGTTTTCGGCGCAATTGCGGGAGCTTCGCGGCACCGACTGGGTGGACGTGCCGGTGCCGACGAGCGGACGGCTGAACCCCGAGGCGCGCATCTTCGCGCGCAGCGCCAGCGACGACAAGGTGCCGATCATAGCCATCCTCCAGGCGCTCGACGCGCTGAAGGCCATCGGTCAGCGCCCGGCCATCAACCTGAAGTTCTTCTTCGAGGGCGAGGAGGAGTCGGGCTCGGCGCACATCGTGCCGATCCTGCAGGCGAACAAGGAGCTGCTCGCGGCCGACGCATGGCTCTTCTGCGACGGTCCCACGCACCAGAGCCGCGAGTTGCAGGTGGCGTTCGGCGGACGCGGCGCCATGGGGCTCGAACTCGCCGTTTATGGCCCCGCGAAGACGTTGCACAGCGGGCACTACGGCAACTGGGCACCGAACCCGGGCATCCTGCTCACCGACCTCGTGGCATCGCTGCGCGACGTGGACGGACGCATTCTCGTAAAGGGGTTTTACGACGACGTGCTGCCGCCGACGCCTTCCGAACTGGCTGCCGTGCGCGCGCTCCCTCCGGTGGACTCCACTCTGAGGCGCGACCTGCTGCTCGGCGGCACCGAGGCGAATGACGCCCTCCTCGCCGAGCGCATCTTGTACCCGGCACTCAACATGCGCGGCATGCGGGTGGGTCAGGTGGAGGGTCTGGCGACGAACGCCATTGCCACCGAGGCCAAGGCGTCGTTCGATTTCCGCCTTGTGCCGAGGCAGACACCAGCCCGGGTGCGCGACCTCGTGGAGGCGCACCTACGCGCGCACGGATGGTACGTGACGCACGCCGCGGCCACTGACGCCGAGCGGCTCGCGCACCGGAAGGTGGTGCGCCTGTCGTGGGGTTCGGGCGATCAGGCGACGCGCGTGAGTCTCGACCAGCCCATCTCGCAGGCACTCACCAAAACGCTCGACGAACTGCTCGGCAAGCCCGTGCTGCGCGTGCCCACGCTCGGCGGATCCCTGCCCACCGGCATCATCGAGCGCACGCTCGGCGTACCGCTGGTGATCTTCCCCATTGCCAACCACGATAACAACCAGCACGCCAAGGACGAGAACCTGCGGCTGCAGAACCTGTGGGACGGCATCGAGGCGTTTGCGGCGATCATGACGCGGCTCGAGGCGCATTGGCCGCGGGCGACGCCGTAGCCGCGATGGAGTTCTGGATCGCGGCGGACGGGGAGTCGCGATTTTCGTCCGGGAGAGGCAGGGGCGTGGCGCGTGGGCTATTCTTAAGGTGCAGCCAAAATCTGGGTATCCTATCCGTGATCCGAGCCCCTGGACCTCACGTGGCGACGCCGCCCTTCGATCTGCCGACCTTCCTCGACCACTTGCATGGGGACTCCGCGCTCGCGGCCGCCATGGCTGCGCTGTTCCTCAGCGAATGCCCGGGACAGCTCGACGGTGTGCGCCGAGCCGTCGCCGCGGGCGACGCGCCGTCCCTCGAACGGGCGGCCCATCTGCTGAAGGGGTCTGTCGGCAACTTCATGGCCGTGGACGCAACGGAGGCGGCGGCCTGGCTCGAAGAGCAGGGCCGCGCGGGCAACCTGGCCGATGCTTCGAGCGCGCTGCGCGCCCTCGAAGCCGCTCTCGATCGGCTCACCACCGCCTTGCGGGAGGTCACCGCGTGAAACGCCGGGTTTCCGTGCTCCTTGCCGACGACGACAAGGTCCAGACGCTGATGCTCTCGTCGCAGCTGCGAGCCAAGGGCTACTCCGTGGCCGCGGCCTACGACGCCACCTACGCCTTCATGGCCGCCATGAAGAGCCCGCCGGATATCGTGGTGCTCGACATCCAGATGCCGGGCGGCACGGGGCGTGCGGTGCTCGAGCGCTTGAGAGGCTCGTCGAGGACGATGCAGATCCCCGTCGTGGTGCTGAGCGGCATCTCCGATCCCAGTGTGGTGCGCGAGGTGCTGGCGCTCGGGGCCGTTGAGTACCTGCACAAGCCCGTGGACGTGGATATTCTCGACGCCGCGCTGCGACGCGCACTACAGCTCCCGGACGCACCGGCTCCGTCGTCGGCGCCCGCAACGCCACCGCCTGCGTCTGCGCCGCCGGAAGCGCCACCGGCGACCTGATCGCCAGCATGTCGCCCCCCTTCGACGACCTGTTCGTCGCATTTCAGACGGCGCTGGCCGGCCGGTATTCCATCGACCGGGAACTTGGGCGCGGCGGCATGGGTGTCGTCTACCTGGCGCGCGAGGTGCACCTCGACCGCCCGGTCGCCATCAAGCTCCTCCCGCCGGAGCGCGCGCTCGACCCGACACTGCGCCAGCGTTTCCTGCGCGAGGCGCGGCTGGCGGCCAAGCTGTCGCACCCGAACATCATCCCCATCCATGCCGTGGACGAGACCGAGAACTTCGTCTACTACGTGATGGCATTCGTGGACGGCGAGTCACTGGCGCACCGGGTGCGCACGCGCGGGCCGCTGCCGGCGTCCGAGGGAGCGCGGGTGCTGCGCGAGACCGCGTGGGCACTGGCGAGCGCACACGCGCAGGGCGTGGTGCACCGCGACGTGAAACCCGACAACATTCTCATTGAATCGGCGTCGCAGCGCGTGCTCGTGGCCGACTTCGGCATCGCGGCGGCCCTGGGCGACGATCTCGGCGACGGCGTCAGCGGCACTCCCGAGTTCATGAGCCCCGAGCAGGCACTCGGCCAAGAGCTCGACGCGCGCAGCGACCTGTACTCGCTGGGCGCGACAGCGTTCTTCCTCTTCTCCGGACGCCTGCCGTTCGAGGGCGCGACACCCACCGAAGTGCTCGCCAAGCAGGTCACGGAATCGCCACCGACCGTGGCGTCGCTCGGCCTTCCCGTGCCTCGCAAGATTGGGTCGCTGGTGGACCGCTGCCTCGCCAAGGACCCGGCGCACCGGCCCGCGAGCGCCACCGCGCTCGCTGAGCAGTTGAGCGTCGCGCTGGAGCAGCGTCGAGAGATCCCGGTGGCGCTTCGCGCGTTCGTGAAGCGTAGTGCACGACTGGATGGCGGCGGCACACTGATCTCGTTGTTTGGTGTGCTGATCGGGTCGGTGAGCGTGTCGGTGGGTTACGGCGCGTGGGCGGGCTTCGGGGCGCTTGGTGGCGCGGCCACGCTCCTCCCCTTTGCGGCATTGGTCTCGGCCGCCCGCCGGCTGGCCAAGATGGGATTTGCACACATGGACCTCGCTCCGGCGTTCCAGTCGGAAATCGACTCCGCGCGCGAGGAGCTCGCCGTATCGCACACCCAGGCGCGCCCTCGGCTCGAGCGAGTGCTCAAGGTAACCGCGCAAGTCAGCGGCACCGCTGCGCTCGTCTCGGTCGCGGGCCTCCTGCAGTGGTTCTTCACCACGTTTCCGAAGGGCTCGCCCCAGGCGTGGGTCCCGTGGCTCTGGTTCATCTCGTGGACGACGATGATCCTCTCGACGGGCGCGTACCTCGCGGTGCTGCAGCGGCGGCGCGACGTCGATACCAGCTTCTGGGCCCGCGTCTGGAACGGCGCGATCGGGCGGGCCGCCTGGGCGATTGGTCGGCGGCTCCTGCGCGGCCCCGTCACCGAGACCGCCATCACGCATCGCGCGACCGAGCTGTCCCTCGGCATGGCGGCCGAGAAGTTGTTCGAAAGCCTGCCGCGTGCGACGCGCGACCAGCTCGGCGATCTCCCGAGTGTGCTGCATCGCCTGCAGGACGACGCCCAGCAGTTGCGCCGCCATCTCGAGGGGCTGCAGGAAGTGCTCGGTGACGCCGGCGAATCCGCGTCCACCGATCCATACGAACCGGTGCGTCGCGACCGCGATGTCATTCAGGTGAAGCTGGGCGAGACCGTGGCCGCGCTTGAGACGATCCGGCTGAACCTGCTTCGCCTGCATGCGGGTTCACTCTCCGTGGCCGGACTCACCACGCACATCGGGCTCGCCGCCGACATCTCGGCGGAGGTGGAACGGCTGCTGGCGGGGCAAGATGAGGTGGCCAAGCTTCTCAGGCAGAGTGGGGATTAGGAGCTCGGATGGGGATTGGCGATTTGGATTTGCGATCATGATGGATGATCGGGATAACGACGACGGGAGTCCGGCAGGGCTCCACGCTTTCACGTCCCAATCGCACATCCAGATCGCGATCCCAAGCGCAAATCAGACTCCGAGATCACACTCCGCAATCGCCGTCACCGTCCGGTGGACCCAAACCCGCCAGCCCGGTCCGTCGTCGCGGTCACCGACCCCGGAACGAACTCGAGCACTTCATGCCGCGCCAGCACCACCTGCGCAATGCGCTCGCCGTGCGTGATGACGAGGTCGCGGACACCGCCGTTGCGCACCGGCACGCACCATTCGTCCGGATAATCGGCGTCAACCGTGCCAGGCGCGTTGGCAATCACGATGTCGGTCTTGAGGCTGGTGCCGGACCGCGGCCGCACCTGCGCCTCGATGCCGACGGGGAGCCGCGCGCGGAAGCCGAGCGGCACGAGCGCGCGTTCATCCGCCCGAAGCACCAGCACCGCCGCGCCGTTGCGTAGTTCGGTCGGCCGCTCCGACGCGACGCCGTCGAGAAAGACGCGTACCGTGCGCCCCGTCAGGTATGCGGCCAGGTCGTATCCGGCGCTGTGCTCGGTGGCGCGCGAGGGCGGCGCGGCATCGGCGTGGAGTGGCTCAAAGATGATTCGCATCACAGGCGGGCAGTAAACGATGAAAACGGCGACGGGGACAGGGAAGCTGACGGGCGGAATGTACCACGCGCGCCGTGGCGCCCGCACCCATGCCGCCGCCACCGGGCGGCCCTACCCTGGGCGGCCCTACCCTGGGGAACTGTCGTGACTTCAGGGCATATTAGAGGGGTGTTGTTCGCGCCTCTTCCCCCCGCCGGGTGCCGCGTGCCCATCGTGATACGACTTCGTCCGTCCGTGTTCCTGCACCTCGCGGTTGCTGTGCTGCTTTGCGCCCCCGGCACCGCGCTCGCCCAGCGTCGTCCGTTTCCTCCCGGCGGCGGTCAGCCGGCCGGGGGGCCGCCGCCGGGCGCTCGCGTGGAGCCTGCCCCACTCCCCGCCGTGATCGGCGACACGACCACCCCCGAAGGCGCGGCGCGCGCCGCGCAACGCCGGTTCGAACTCCTGCGCCGCGGCAACCTGCCCAGCGCACGCAGCGCGCGGCCGAGCAACTGTGACGAGCAGGTGGGCCGGTGGTGCTACTGGTACGACGAGAAGGCGCCGAAGTCGCTCGAGCTTCCCATCGTCGCCCAGGGGCGCGACTCACTGGTCCGCGTCCTCGACTCGCTGGCCCGCGTCGTGCCCGCCAACCGGTGGATTGCCGGGCAGCGGGTGCGGTACCTCGCCGAATCTCAGCGCTATGACGCGGCGCTCGAGGCCGCACGGCAGTGCGTCTCCGACGGGTGGTGGTGCGACGCGCTCGTGGCCTTCAGTCAGCACATGCGCGGCAACTACGCGGCATCCGACAGCGGATTCCGCACCGTGCAGGTGCAGATGGCCGAGCGCGAGCGGTGCCAGTGGCGTGACATCTCGCTGCTCATCGACGACGACACGCGCCAGGCGTACCGCAGACTGCCGTGCGGCGCGGAGCGCGAGGTGCTCGAGGACCGCGTCTGGTGGTTCTCCCGCACGCTCTACGGTCTGCGCGGCAACGACTCGCGCAGCGAGTGGAACGCGCGCCAGCTGATGGTGCGGCTGAACCAGGATGCCCCCGGCGCCTACCAGTTCGGCTTTGACGATGACGAACGCGAACTGCTGCTTCGCTTCGGCTGGCCTCGTTATTGGGCCAAGGGGCCCAGCGATCCGCGCACCGGAGGCTTGAGCATCGTGAGCGACGAGGCATCGCCCGCCTACCGCTACATTCCCGCGGGCAACGTGCTGGGCAACCCCGCGCTCTCCGATTCGGCGCACTGGCGGCTGCACCGGCCGCCGGTGATCGGGCGCTACGCGCCGCCCTATGCGCGCACCCTCGTGGCCCTCGAGCACCAGCAGGCGATGTTCCGCCGCGGCGACTCGGCCCTCTTCGTCATGGCCTATGACGTGTCGGCGGTGCCGGGGCTCGGTGGCGCGGCTCGGCGGCAGGGTGCGCTGGTAGTGACGCCGGGCGACCAGCCTCGCGCGTACGTGACGGCCCGCGAGCGCGCGAGTGAGCGCGACACGATCTCGGTGAAAGGTCCGTGGGGCCCGCTGCTCTTCAGCGGCGAGGTCTGGGCACCGGACTCGAGCATCGTGGCTCGCGCGCGCTACGGGGTGCATCCGCCGTACGCCGTGGACACGCGCGTCACGGTGTCGGACCTGCTCTTCTACAAGCCCTCCGGGACGACGCCAGGCTCGGTGGAAGAAGCGCTCGCGCTCGCGCTGCCGACCGAGCGGGTGCGCGCCGCCGCTCCCCTCGGCGTGTACTGGGAGACGTACGGCACGAATCCCGACGGTGAGCAGATAAAGCTGACGGTGACTGTCGTGCGGGAAGTGGAGGAGGGCGGCTTCCTTCGTCGCAAGAACCAGCAGTTGCGGCTCGTTCGGCAGGCCACGCCGGTCAGCGTGTCAGTGAACGACATGACCGCGCGCGGCCGCACCATCTCGCCTCGCGCCGTCCAGCTCGACATTGCGACGCTCAAGAAGGGCTCCTACATCGTGCAACTCGAGATCGAGGTCGCGGGCCAGTACCCGCTGCGCGCCGACCACCGCATCGAGATACTGGACAAGTAGTGCTGGGAGTAGGGCCAGAATCGTCCTGAAGGCAGACGGCAGACGGCAGACGGCGGACGGCTGATTCGGGCTGTGCCGCCGTTACCTTTCATTGTCGTCGCCACCGCTACCGACCGCCGCTCCCCCCACCAATTCATGATTCTTCATCGCACGCTCGCCCTCGTCGCCGCTCTTGGCGGCACCACGTTTCAGATGTTCGCGCAGGGCACAACGCCTCCGGCAGCGCCTCCCTCGGCCGCGCCGGTGTCCCCTGTCATCGATACGGTCGGCGCCGTCGAGCCCGCTGCCGCCCGGTCCGCGACGGGCAAACCCGCCGCCGCTGCCAGGACGACCGCACGCAGGCAGGGCACGACATCGGTCTCCACGAAGAGCGCGACGAAGAGCGCCAAGCCGCCCGCGGTGAAGGTGGACACCGAGGCGAGGCTCGACTCGATATACGACCTGCGCTGGCCGGTGAAGGGGCCGGAGCCGTTGCCGGGGTCCATTCTTCCGGGCAAGCGCATCATCGCGTACTACGGGAATCCGCTGTCGAAGCGCATGGGTGTGCTGGGCGAATACGAACCCGAGCTCATGCTGGCGATGCTCGACGCCGAGGTAAAGGCGTGGACGGCGGCCGATCCGGCGACCCCGGTGCAGCCCGCCCTGCATCTCATCGCCGTGGTCGCGCAGGCGGGCCCGGGACCCGACGGCATGTACCGCGCACGAATGCCCGACACGCTCGTTGAGCGCGTGGCGTCGTGGGCGGCGCGGCGCAACGCGCTCGTCTTCCTCGACATCCAGGTGGGCAAGAGCACGCTGGCACAGGAGCTCCCGCGCTTGGAGAAGTTCCTCTCGCGTCCGAACTTCCACCTCGGCATCGACCCCGAGTTCTCCATGAAGCACGGCGGTATCCCGGGGAAGAAGATCGGCACCTACGATGCGGAGGACATCAACTACGCCTCGCGATTCCTGCAGGAGCTCGTGACTCGGTACAAGATCCCGCCCAAGGTGCTCGTGGTGCACCGCTTCACGCGCAAGGGCGTGACGAACTCGCCGAACATTAAGCTCGACCCGCGCGTACAGGTGGTGATGCACATGGACGGCTTCGGTGCGCCGCGGCTCAAGCGCGCCACGTTCCGCTCCTGGATCAAGGCGGAGCCGGTGCAGTTCGTCGGGTGGAAGCAGTTCTACAAGCCACGCAACGACAACCCGCGCACGACGATCGCGGAGATCCTGCGCCTCAACCCGCGGCCGCTCTACATCCAGTACCAGTAGGCGGCCGGCACGGTACAGGGCGTTGCACGCACCAATGCGCTTCCTCTATGCCAGGAAGTAGTCGCCGACCCGAATGCCGAATCGGTCGGCATCTAGCGTCTCCACAATTGACCTGACGAACCGTCCCTCTGTGTCGGTGTCGCCAAGATCGGCGGGGACGCCGGGGTGCCGGAGGTTGCCCTCGAGGTCGCTGATGATGTAGACCAGCGGACGGTCCGCGAGCTCAGGGTCGGGATTCACGCCACGCGACACCGCCAGCTCGAACGTGTCGAGCAGCAGGACCGTCCCCACCGGATACACGCCAAGCATGTCCACGAAGGCATGAACACAGGCCGGATCCAGGAACGCATCGGCCGTCGCGCGCATTTCGGCCACGTACTCCGCCGGATGCTTGGTGGGCGTGCGATAGCCCATGTTGGTGGTGGCCGCGTCGAACATCTCGATGACGCTGACGATGCGGCTGAACAGCCCCACGGGGCGCGGACGCAGCCGGCGCGGATAGCCGCCGCCGTCGGGCTTGAGATGGTGCTCGTAGGCCACCAGCATGGCATGGTACGGGTATTCCCCGCTCTCGCGCACCTGAAAGAGCGTGAGTACCCCCATCCACGTGTGACCGGTGATGATGCGCCAGTCGTCGACGGTGAGTGCCCCTTTCTTGCTGAGGATCTCGTCGGGAATGCGCATCTTGCCGCAATCATGGAAGAGCGCGGCAAGCCCGAGGTCGTACAACTGCATGCGCGAAAGGCCGAGCCGCCTGCCGAGGGCGACGGCGAAGATGCAGACATTGACGGCGTGCGTGAATGTGGCGTCTTCGTAGTCGCGCACCGTGGTGAGGCCCAGCATGGAGGCATCATCTGTGAGCACGCGGTCCACGATGGCCTGCACGGTGCGTTTGAGCGCGCGCAGGTTGGGGCCCTGCCCCTGCGCGATGGCACGCATCACGTCGGCGGCGGCGGCCACCGATCGCGCGTACGCGCCCTTGGCCGCTTCGGTCGACGCCTCGACACCGGCCCCGCTTTCCTCCGCCTTGCCAGGCGGCTCCAGCTCGAAGACGCGCACGCCCGCCGTCTCGATCCGCTGCCTCAGCGCGTGATAGCGTACCGTGGCGCTGGCGCCGGATGGGCTGTTGAGCGCCTTGACGAGGACCAGCCAATCGGCGACGGTCGCGTCGCCGGCGACTCGCACGACCCCGGTGCCGCTGGCCCGGCACTGCACAATGAGATACGCGATCATCGCGTAGTTGTCGAGGTCGAGGCGCAGGCGCGTGTGATTGACGAACAGGAACTCGCCGGCGATGCGCAGTTCCATGCCGCCGTCGTCGGAGCTCAGCGCCGCAGCGGCGGCCTGCAGGTCATGCGCCGCCTTCTGCACCACCGGATTGTCGGCGGGATACAGCCGCATGCTGCGCATCGCGCCACAGAAGGCCTGGACGAGCACGCGGCCCCCGGCGCGCACCGCCGCGTCGCCAGCGTCGTGCGCTGCGCCGGAGGAGCTGGGGCGGGCCCCCGGCGCGGTCATGCGTCGCTCCCGCGCGAGAGCGCGGCGCGCACCGCCTGGCGGATGAGCGGTTCGTCCGTATCGGCCGACTTGCGCAGCGCCTCGCGCGCCGCGGCCGACTGCACGCGCCCGAGCGCGGCCGCCGCGCACGCGCGCGTGTCGGGGTCCGAGCTGCGTTTGAAGAACCCGCGTGGCCCGTGCAGCTGGCCCAGAAGCCACGGCACGCCGGCGTCACCGCACAGCGTGCCATACAGCTCAAACAGGGCGCGCCGTTCGTTGTGGTCCATGTCACGCACATCGCGCCCCTGCACCCACTCGGCCACGCGCGACAGCACCGGACGGTACGCCCCGGCCGTCAGCGTCTTGAGCGCGATGGTGCGCAGCGTCGCGCTGGCGTCGCCAAGGGCGCGTTCCACGCCGGCGAGCGCACGCGGCGTTCCCATGGCAGCGAGGGCGGCCAGCGCCGCCGCACGCCGCGCCTCGTGCGCGTGCCCCAACTGCCGCACAAGCCCGACAACGGCAGCCTCCAGCTTGAGCGCCCCGCAGCGGGCCATGGCTTCGAGCGCGACGGCGTCCGATTCGGCCTGCACCAGCCTCACCAGTTCGCCGGGTGCGGCGGCGGCCAGACGCTCGGCTGCGGCTTCGTACAGCTGGCGTAGATCGTGGTGCTTGGACGCGACGCTCCACTCGAACACTGTCTCCAGCGCCGCCGGCTCGACGCGCGCGAGCAGGTCGGCCACGTCAGACGCCGCGGGGCGTTGGTCGGCACCATCAACCCACTCGAGCAGGGGACCCAGCAGGGCCGGGTCGCTGATGCGTGTGCCGAGCTGCGCGATGCCCGTTCGCACCTCGTCCGCCATGCCGGCACCCCGTTCGACGGCAATCGCCGCCTCGCGCAGCAGGTGACTGAGCGCGCTGAACGAGCGCGCCGACAGGTGCAGTAGCATCAGCGCGTCGAGGTGCCGCACCACCTCGGCGCGCACCTTCACGTCGCGGTTCACCTCAAGGATATCGAGCAGCACGTCGGTGACGTCGCGCCGCAGGTCGGCGGCGTACTCCCGGTTGACCCCGTCCTGAAACCGTCGCATCGCCTCGGCGCGTTCGCGCGCTACGTCCGGATCGAGCGTCGCACCCACGCGGAGCACGCGCTCCATGGCGCCCGCGGCCTCTGCGCGGCGACGGGCTGCCTCCACGGCCTCGCGCGGATCTGAACGCACCACGGTCGAGGCCGGCCAGCGCCCGGGTGTCGCGGACGGATCCAGCGGCGCGCCCTCGCTGCTGACGGTGTCGACGTACCGGTAGGCGAGATGCTCAAAGTCCTGCGCCCAGAGCAGGGTGAGCATGTCGTCCTCCCAGTCCTGTGCGCGACGCACCTTCGGAATGATGTCGAGCAGCGCGTCCACCTCGCGCTCCTCGAAGCCGCCGGAGAGCGTGACCTGGCGGACGCCATCCTTGAACAGCGTCCACGGCAGGGAATCCGACGCCTTCTCCGGTTCCTCGAGCACCACCGTGTTGCCGCACGCGAGCTGCGTCTCGGTGACCTGCAGGGTGATCGCGTCAGTCTCCGCCCAGACGGCGCGGAAGGCGGTGCGCAACGCGTCAAGCGTTTTCAGGTAGGTCGGATTGGTGACGGGGTAGAGCTGGTGCAGCCGTACGGTCTTGTCGAGCTGGCGCAGGAGTTCCTGCAACAGCCCGGGTGCGCAGGGCGGAGCGCCGGTGGCATCCGCGTCACTGCGGTCATCGTGATGATCGAGAGAATCGGGGTTCTCCACAGCGTGCTAAGATACCGCCCCGCGCGCGGGGCGCCACGAGCTGAGGGCGCCATGAGCCGAGGGCGCCACGAGCCGAGCGGCGCGGGGCATTGTGGAATTCCCGCCGTACGCCATCTTCCCCGGGCAGTCCCGCGGCCGGCGTACTGGCCGTTCCCACTTCACGCGCCGAACCAGATGACGTCGACCTACGCAGCAATCACCGGCTGGGGCAAGTGGATGCCGCCGGCCGTTCTGACGAATGAAGACCTGTCGACTTTCCTCGACACGAACGACGAGTGGATCACCACGCGCACCGGCATGAAGGAGCGCCGTGTGTCACACGTGTCGGCCATGGACATGGCCGCGGCTGCCGCTGCACGCGCCCTCGCCTGCGCCGGACTCGACGCCCGCGACCTGGACCTCATCGTCTACGGCAGCACCAGCTATGAGGAACAGGCGCCGAACAGCGCCTCTGGCGTCCAGGTGCTCCTCGGGGCGACGAACGCGGCGGCGATGGACGTGAACACGGCTTGCACGAGCTTCCTGTACGGCCTCTCCTCAGCGACGGCGATGATTCGCACCGGCGTGGTGCGCAACGCGGTGGTGATTGGTGTCGAGCTCGTGAGCCGCTACATGGACTGGACCAATCGCAACGTCGCCGTGCTCTTCGGCGACGGTGCGGCAGCGGTCGTCTTGCAGGCGAGCGACTGCGAGGAGGGCGTGCTGGGGAGCGTGCTCGGCTGCGATGCCGAAGGGCGCGCCGCGTTGCGCATTCGTGGCTTCGGCTGCGGCTATGCCAACCGCGGCATCACGTACGGCGATACGCTGTGGGACTTCGACGGCCCGCAGATCTTCAAGCGCGCCGTCAAGGGCATGAGCGAGGCCTCGGCCAAAGTGTTGGCCAAATGCGGCGTCACCGCGGACCAGGTGGACCTCTGCATCCCGCACCAGGCAAATCTCCGCATCATCGAAGGCGTCGCCAAGTACGCGGGCGTCCCGATGGAGAAGGTGATGCTCACCGTGCAGCGCTACGGCAACATGAGCGCGGCTACGGTGCCCGTGGCGCTCGTGGAGGCGCTCGAGGAGGGCCGCATTCGCCCCGGGGCTACGCTCCTGATGCCCGCCTTCGGCGCCGGCCTTACCTTCTGCTCGCTGCTCGTGAAGTGGGGCGAGCGCGTGGTGCCGCTCGGTGTCTCGGATCGCGAGCTGCCACCGCTCACGAAGACCGCCCTCGAGCTGGTCAATGCGATTCGGGCCGGCCAGGACCCCGGTGGGCGGTCGCATGCAGCGTTGATGGCGCCGGTGTTCGCGGAGAGCCACGCCGGCTGAGGCCTGCGGGCTACACTACGCTCGCGGCGGCACCTGTGCCATCGCCCGTTCGGCCAGCGCCGTGATCGTCAACGACGGATTTACGCCCGGGTTGGCCGGCATCGCTGATCCGTCGCAGACCAGCATGTTGCGGTAGCCGAAGACACGATGGTCCACGTCAATCACGCCGCACGTCGCGTCGGCGCCAATTACCGCGCCGCCGAGGATGTGCGCCGTCGTGGGAATGTTGGCCGCCGCCTCGAGCACGCTGCTCCGCGCCACGCCTCCCGTGTACCGGGCGAGGAACTCGGCGGCCTCGTTCGCCAGCGGAATGAACGTCGGGTTCGGCTTCTCGGCATCCTGCCGCGTGCCGATGACCACGCCGCGACCGAACCACCGCTTTCGCGCCCGGAACGCCATCGCGTTGTCGCTCGATTGCATCACGAGGATGATGAGCGAGCGCTTGCTCCAGCCGACGGGCCACAGTGTCCCGAACGACCGCACCGGATGGCGCATGAACTGCCAGAGCAGCATCAGCGGGCGCGTGAGCCTCGTGCCGTTGCCTGTCAGTGGGGCCAGCAGGAGCGAAACACCGTCGGCGCGCCTGCCGTACGTGCAGAGTTCGATATGCGTGTCGGGGTCGGGGTGAATGCTCGCACTGATCGCGACATCGGCCCACGGCTTCCGAGCGTCGTCTGGCAGCGTGACCGCCAGGATTGACTCGCTGTTGCTGCGCACGAGTTCGCCGAGGCGGTCGCTGATGCGGGGCAGCGATCCGCCGTGCTTGAGCGTCGCAAGCAGTTCGCCGGTGCCGAGCGCCCCCGCCGAGAAGACCACGCCGCGCGCGGTGAAGGTGCGGCGGCGCTTCATGAACCAGGCGCCGGGACGCTGCGTGGTCACCGAATAGCCCTCGCTACCGTCCGCGGCGCCGATGGGGCGCACGTCCACCACCCCGTGCTCGGCGAAGATGGCCGCACCCTTCCGCTCGGCGAACCAGAGGTAGTTCTTGAGCAGCGTGTTCTTGGCGCCGTCGCGGCACCCCACCATGCAACTGCCGCAGCGCGTGCACCCCGTGCGCGGCGGCCCCTCGCCGCCAAAGTACGGGTCGGGCACTTCCTCGCCCGCCGCGCCGAAGAAGACGCCCACCGGCGTGCGCGTAAACGTGCGCTCCACGCCGAAGTGCGCCGCTGCGGCCCTGAGCAAGTCCTGCGCGTCCGAGTCGAACGGCACGGTCTGCACGCCCAGCATCCGCTCGGCCGCGTCGTAGTGCGGCGCAAGCTCGGCGGCCCAGTCGGCGAGTCCCTTCCACTGCGGGTTCTCGAAGAACGCGCGCTTGGCGCGGTACAGCGTGTTGGCGTAGACGGCACTCCCGCCGCCCACGGCGGTACCGCTCGCGATGAAGATGTCCTTGAACGGCGTCAGCCGGAAAATACCACGCAGGCCGAGCGACGGCGCCCAGAGCCAGCGGCGCAGTTGCCACGTGGACTCGGCATACTCGTCATCGGCGTACCGGCGCCCCGCCTCGAGCACGGCGACGCGGTACCCTTTTTCCGCGAGGCGCAGCGCGGAAACGCTGCCGCCGAAGCCGGAGCCGACGATCAGCCAGTCGTAGTCGTAGGCTTGAGTCTTCATGGCGAACGGCGGTGCGAGCGGACGCGCGGCAAAACCTAGCGCGTCGCAATCATCGCGACCGGCTCGCCCTTGCTCATCGCTGGCGTGCCGACCACGTACATGACCTCGCCGTCAAACGGCGCCTTCACCTCCGCAATGACATTGCCGAAGAAATCGGTGATGCGACCGATCACGGCACCCTTGGCCACCGTATGCGCGCGCTCTACGGCCGGATGCCACGCGCCCGTCTCGGGGCTGGTGAGCACCGCGTACTTGCCCAGCCACACGGGTGCTGGCGTCGGCTCGGCGCCACCAGGCAGCATGCCGAGGTGGCGCAGCACCCGCTGGGCGCCGGCGAGGTTGCGTTGCACCGACTCGGCGTCCGGCAGGCCCATCGCGCCCATCTCCGTGGTGATGGCCGGCTTGCCGCGCAGTTGCGCCGTGTTCTGCGTGTAGATCGAGTTGGCGACGTCCTTCGTGCGCGTCGTGTCAACGATGATGTGGTCGGCGCCCCATGCCAGGGCCAGCTGGCGCGCACGCTCGTCCACCGTCGGGTCAACGCCGAGCTTGTTCCAGTAGAGATACGGGCGCAGCGACTCGTTGCCGTCGCCGGCGTGCATGTCCACCAGGTAATCGCAGCGGTCAATGATCTCGGTCGTAATGACCTTCGCAATGCGTTGCGACACCGTGCCATTGGCATCGCCCGGATAGACCCGGTTCAGGTTCTTGCCGTCCACGGGGCTGTAGTAGACCGTGCGCCCCAGGTACGAGGGCATGTTGGCAACATGAACGATGAGCAGCGTGCCCTTGAGCTGCTGCGGATCCACGAGACCGCGCAGCAGCTGCAGCGCGAGGATGGGCGCCACCTCCGCGCCGTGCGTACCGCCGATGAGCGCCAGCGTCGGGCCCGGCTGCGCGCCCCGCACCACGGTGATGGGGATTTGCGTGCCGGCGTCGCGGCCGGGCGGCACCTCGAGGAAGCCCGATGCCCTCTCCCCTGCTCTCGCCGTCACCGGGCCAACGCTGAGCGGGACGACCTGCGCCCCGAGGCTGGCCGACATGGACGCGAGGGCGATCAGCAGCACGACATGGCGCATGGCTGTTCTCCAGGTGTGACGGCGTGGTGCGGCAGGTCTACGCTTTCTTGCTCCGTCCCTTTCCGCCACGCCGCGTGCGCTTCTTCTTCGGGGGCGGGGGGGCGGGTTCCGCCGGCAGCCGCGATGTGGGCGCAGCGCGAACGGTGCGTGGCGCCGAAGCAGGCGCCGACGCGTGTGCCGAGCGCGCCGCGGGAACCGGCTGCGTGACGTGCTTGAGGTGCGTCACGTGCCTCGACCGTGGGGCCGGCGCCGCCTCGTCGAGGTATGGCGACGTGTCATGGTCGTGGTCCCCGAAAATCTCCGCCGACGTCTTTCGGCGCACGCGTTTCGCATGCGGGATCGAGGGCAGCGGTGGACGGTCTTCCGGCAGCAGCAGGTCCTTCACCATCTCGACCAGTTGATGGCTGAGATGCTGGCCGTACTTGTACAGCGCAATGACGCGCTTCTTGTTGCCGAGCAGGAACGACAGCAGCGGCTTGTCCTTCTTGGCCGCGTTGCACGCCTTGCAGCAGAGCACCAGGTTGTCACGCCGGTCGTACGCGGTCAGCCCGCGGCGCGGTGTTACGTGATCGAGCGTTACCGAGCGCGCGGGAATGATGCTCTCGCAATAGGCACAGACGGGCCCGTGCTCGTGGAGCAGCCATTCGCGAGTGTCGGTGTACGCCGCGCGACCCGTGGGTACCGAGGTCAACGTGACCTTGGGAGTTGGGGCGTAGGCGCCGCCTCCCTTGCCTCTGCGGGAACGGCGGCCCGGGCCCGCCGGACGCTTGCCAGTCATACGACCTGAAATCGGCGGTGAACGAGCATGATCCGATGAAGATAGGCGTCGGCGCCGAACATGGATAGAATGCCATCGGCGGCCGCATGCGTCGCGCGCCCGGTGTCGGGACACCGAGCGCGCACGGCCCTGCTTCCACCTCGCTGCTACGGCTTTGGCGGTTCGGAGGCCTTCGCTTGCGCAGTCGTGCGGTACGCGAGGTCTGGCGGTGCATCACCCTTGGGCCAGTCTCGCTCCTTGCCGCGGAAATCCGGGCGCGGACGCGACAGCAGGAGTCCCGCGACGTCATTTGAGATCGAATCGGCCACGAAACCCGGCGCGTCGAACGGCATGTGGTGGTGCACGAAGGCGGCCACGATGCGCTGGCGCGCCATCCCCGACCCGATGCTGAACGATCGCTTGCCCCAGAGCGGCGGACCCGGGTGCAGCACCCCGAGCTTCTCCCCGCCGAGTCCCTCGGACCCGTGGCAGCGCGAGCAGTACATGGCCAACTGCGTCTTGCCGCGTACGGTATCGGGCGCGATCAGCGGAATGGAGTCCACGCTCAGGCCAGCGTGTGGGCCCTTTGGCATGTCCTTCGAGAGCCAGGTGAGGTACGCCACGAGATCCCGCATCTCAGCGCTGCCGGCTGCGAGCGCCCGGCCGTTCAGGCCGCGCTCGAAGCAGTCGTTGATGCGGTCCTCCAGTCCAACCGTGGTGCCCGTACGCGCCCAGTAGGATGGGTAGCGGTTGGTCACGCCCACGAGCGGAAGCGCGAACTGCCTCCGTCCCTTGTGCAGGTGGCAGGAGGTGCAATGCAGGTCGTTGCCCACGTGCGCCCGCAGTGAGTCGCGCGTCGCCACCAGCAACGCCAGGCCGCGCCGAATCGACTGCGACGCCGAATCCTGGGTCAGCAGCGACTCCGCCGGCGCCGGAAGGAGGGTGTCGGGGGCAGTCGCAGTCTCGACGGCGGGCACTCCCGAATCGCGACCACACGCGGCCGAGAACGCAAAGACGAGCACCACGCCCAGCCGTGCGCGCGTGCCGCCGCGAACGGAACCCGCCTGCATCGCTTGCTCAGTCATGGACCTGATCCCCGGGACGAAACGTGAGCGTGCAATCTGGCAAAACGCCCGCGCTGATACCAGACCGCCATCGCCATCTACCATCTACCATCTGCCATCTGCCATCTGCCATCTGCCATCTGCCGTCCACCTCACGGCTTTCTGCCCCTCGTCAGATATGCCCCGTCCACCGGCGAGTCGCCGTTCGGCCAATCCAGCTCCTTGCCGGGGAAGTCGGGCCGCGGACGCGACCCGATGTACGCCGCCACATCGAACGCCTCCTGCGGTGTCATCGTGCCGGGCTGATCGAACGGCATATTGCGGCGCACAAAGCCCGCCATCACGCGCACGCGTGCCATACCCGAGCCGATGTTGAACGAGCTCGGCCCCCACAGCGGCGGCCCCGCGTTCGCGATTCCGCGCCCGAGCAGGCCGGCGCCATCCGGCGCGTGGCAGCGAGCGCAGTACGTCGCGTAGACCGCCATGCCCCGTGTCGAGTCGGCCGGCAGCGGGATGAGCGAATCGATGCCGGCGCCGCGCGTCCGAGCTCCTGACACCGAGCCGCGTGACAGCCACGAGAGGTATGACACGATGTCGCGCATCTCCGGGCCGTCCATTGGGAGCGCACGCCCGTTGAGGCTGCGCTGAATGCAGTCGTTGACGCGGTCCTCGAGGCGCGCCACCGCGCCGGAGCGCGACCGGTACTGCGGGAAACGCCCGTACACGCCCACCCACGACATCGCGAATGCCCGGCGTCCGTTGTCGAGATGGCACGATACGCACCGCAGCTGTGCGCCAACGTGCGTTGGCAAGGAGTCCCTCGTATTCGTCACGAGCGCCAACCCGCGTCTGATGGAACGCGACATCGCGTCGTCGCGCAACGCCGATTCGGCCGGTGCCGGCAGGAGCAGCGTGTCGGTGGCCGAGGTCGTGGACACCGCATCCGATGCGCTGCGGCCGCACGCGGCGGCCACTAGCGGCAGCACGATGATCCAACGTCGCAAGGCGAGGTGCATTGGACAATTCTCGCCGCCAGACACTCCGCCGGCAACACGCGCGAAGCATCTCGCCAAGTCGCCTGCGGCCCCTGAGCCGCCAGCACTTCCCGAACGCCGCCGGTTGCCCCCAATTCCCTGCCATGCTCATCGCACTCGCCCTCGCCTTTCAGGCCCGCGCTGCCGCGCCGCCGCCTCTCCCCCGGCGCGACATTCCCGACCCGGGTGTCATCGCCACCGACCAGCGTGTCACACCGGCTGGCGTGCAGTCCGTCTTCACCGGCCGAGTCGGCGGCGTCCGCTTTGGCGCCACCTCCAACGAACTCTGGGTCGCCGCGCCCGGCGGCGCGTATCGGCTCAACTGGAGCGAGAACCGCGTCATCGCCCACGGCGCGTACGACGGCCGAGCCGGCGTGCAGGGCGTGGCGTTCGACCCGAGCACCAATCGAGCCTACGTCACGAGCATCGGTCGCCTCCCGCCCTCCGTGGCCACCAATCGGCTTCCGGGCGAGAAGGAGAAGCCCGGCGCTCGCGTTATCGCGCAAGTGCGCGCCTTCGCCCTCGGCGGCGAGCCGCCCGCCGTCGCCGGATCACCGCCCAACGCTGCCCTCGCATTTCGTTCCGACTCGATCGGCGACTACCTCGCCGGATCGCCCTCCGTCGCGAAGCGCAAGAACGCCGGCGGGCATCGCCCGCTCGTCGTTCCCCTTCCAGCCAACGACCACCTCGCCATCTTTGACGCCGACGACGGCACGCCGCTTGGCGGCGTCGCACTCGGCGTGCTTCCCGTGGCGAGCGTCACGAGCGACGACGGCGCCGTCGCATGGGTGAGCGTCTTCGGCGGCGCCAAACCGACACGCCGCGACCGCGCCGCCGCGCAGTGCTGCGACCCGCGCGCCGAGCGCGTGCGCGTGGATGCGCGCGGCATCGCCGAGCGCGGCAGCGTCGTGCGCGTGAACCTGCTCACGAAGCAGGTGACAAGCACCATTGACGCGGGGCTGCATCCCACCGGCCTCGCTTGGGACCAGTCGCGCGACCTCCTGTACATCGCCAACGGCAACTCTGACGACGTCACTGTCGTTGACACGCGCGCCGCGCGGCGCATCGGCACCATCTCCATAGCGCCGTTCCACGAGCGCAAGATCGGCCTCGCGCCCACCGCCGTGGCGCTCGCGCCCGACGGCCGCACGCTCTTCGTCGCTCTCGGCGGCATCAACGCCGTGGCGCAGTACGACATCAGCGGAGGCACCGCTGAGTTGGCGACGCTCCTCGGGCTGATCCCCACCGGATGGTATCCGACCTCGCTCGACGTCAGCGCCGACGGCGCCTTCGTCGCCGTGGGTACCCTGCTTGGCGTCGGTTCCGGTCAGGGCGAGACGTCGGGCCATCCCGGCGCCAAGGGGAGCTACGTGCACGCCAATCGCGGCTCGGTGAACGTCATCGCCGTCCCCGATGCCGCCCAGCGCACCGCCTTCACCACCAGCGTCGCGCAGAACAACCGACTCACGCTCACGAAAGACGCGGCGCGCGACCTCGCCCCGCGCCGCGATGTGGCTGCACGGCCGGTCCCCGAACGCCCGGGCGAGCCGAGTCCCATTCAGCACGTCGTGTTCATCATCCGGGAGAACCGCACATACGATCAGGTGCTCGGCGCGCTCGGCCGGGGCGCCGGTGACCCGTCGCTCGTGATGTACGGTCGCGATGTGACGCCCAACGCGCACGCGCTCTCCGAGCAGTTCGTGACGCTCGACCACTTCTTCGCGAGCGGCGGCAACAGCGCCGACGGGCACCAGTGGCTCACGCAGGCCAATGAGACCGAGTACCCGTACTGGCCGCTCTACTCCGGGCGCAGCTACCCCAGCGAGGGCGAGGATCCCCTCGCCTATTCGAGCGGCGGGTTCCTGTGGGAGGCCGCGCAGCGGATGAAGAAGACGGTCTCCATCTTCGGCGAATACGCGCCGTCGCCACGGAACGAGACGATCAGTGTCTTCCGAGAGGTGCTCGCGGAGTGGGAAAACCGCGCGTCGCTACCGGCCGGCCACTTCCGCAAGCGATTCGCCGGCCTGTTCAACACGCGCAGCGACATCCCGTCGCTCGACCGCGCGCTCGTGCGCGAGTATCCCGGCTGGTCCATGGGCGTTCCCGACGTCGCCAAGGCGGAGGTGATACTCGATCACCTCAGGGACTGGGAGGCCGCGAAGGCCATGCCCAACCTCGTGATGGTGATCCTCCCCAACGACCACACGATGGGGACGAGCGAGGGATGGTGCACGCCCAAGGCGTGCGTGGCCGACAACGACCTCGCGCTCGGCAAGATCGTGGAAGGACTCACGCACTCGAGCTTCTGGCCCACCATGGCGATCCTCGTGGTGGAAGACGACGCGCAGGACGCGGTGGACCACATTGACGGCCACCGCACGGTGGCGCTCGTCGCCAGTCCCTATGCACGCCGCGGCATCGTGGACAGCACGTTCTACAGCCAGCCGTCCATGGTGAAGACCATCGAGCTGATGTTGGGCCTCCCGGCGCTCTCGATGTTCGACCTCGTCGCAACCGACATGCGCGCCAGCTTCATCGGCACCAACGACACGCCCGACTTCACGCCGTACACCGCGCTCGTGCCCAAGCAGAGCCTGTCCGAGGTGAACGTGAAGGTCGGCGCAATCACCGGCCCGTATGCCAAGGAACGACGCGCCGCCGCGCTGGCGAGCGCGCGGATGAACTTCTCCGATCCCGACGCGGCGCCGTCAGCCCGCCTGAACCGCATCCTCTGGCACGACGCCCGGGGTTGGAACGTGAAGTACCCCGGCGTGAATCGGGCCGTGTTCTTCCCGCTCAGCGTCCATTTGGCGGATGACGAGCGCGAGGAGCGGGACGTGCGCACGCCTCGCCGGGCCACGCCCGCGCCGCTCGCACCGTAGAGGCCCCCATGCCCTTCATCCTCGCGCTCGACCAAGGCACCACCTCGTCCCGCGCCATTCTCGTCGACCACGCGGGCAGCGTCGTCGCGGTCGCGCAGCAGGAGTTCCCGCAGCATTTCCCCAAGCCCGGCTGGGTGGAGCACAACCCGGCTGACATCTGGTCCACGCAGCTTGGCGTGGCCGCCGCGGTGTTGCGCCAATCGAAGCTGTCGGCACACGACGTCGCGGCCATCGGCATCACCAACCAGCGCGAAACAACCGTCGTCTGGGATCGCGAGACGGGCCAGCCCATCTGCAACGCAATCGTCTGGCAGGATCGGCGCACGGCTCATCTCTGCGAGGCCATCAGGAAGCGCAAGCTCGAACGCACGATCCGCCGCAAGACCGGCCTCGTGGTGGACGCTTACTTCTCGGCCACCAAGCTCCAGTGGGTCCTTCAGCACGTGAAGGGAGCGCGCGCGAAGGCCAAGGCCGGTGCGCTCGCGTTCGGCACCGTGGACTCCTGGCTCGTCTGGAACCTCACGGGAGGCAAGGTCCACGTCACCGACGCGAGCAACGCGTCGCGCACCATGCTCTATGACATCCGCAGGGGCGACTGGGACGATGAACTGTTGTCAATCTTCGGCGTTCCACGCGCCATGCTCCCCGAGGTGCGGTCGTCGAGCGAGGTCTACGGCCGCACCTCGCTGTTCGGCGGCGCCATCCCGATTGCCGGCATCGCGGGCGACCAGCAGGCGGCGCTGTTCGGGCAGGTGTGCACCAAGCCGGGCATGGTGAAGAACACCTACGGCACCGGCTGCTTCATGCTGATGCACACGGGCACCACGCCGATCGCGTCGAAGAACAACCTGCTGACCACCGTTGCGTGGCGCATTGGCCAGCGCACCGAGTACGCGCTGGAAGGGAGCATCTTCATTGCCGGCGCGGTGGTGCAGTGGCTGCGCGATGGACTCGGGATCATCCGCTCATCAGCCGAGGTCGAGACGCTCGCCGCGTCCGTCCCCGACAACCATGGCGTCTACCTCGTGCCCGCCTTTGCCGGGCTCGGCGCGCCGCACTGGGACCAGTATGCCCGCGGCGTGCTGGCGGGACTCACGCGCGGCACCACCAGCGGGCACATAGCCCGCGCCGCGCTCGAGGGCATCGCCCTGCAGGTGATGGACGTGTTGAAGGCCATGGAAGCCGATGCGGGGATCCGCCTCAAGGAGCTGCGCGTGGACGGGGGCGCCTGCGCCAACAACCTACTCATGCAGTTGCAGGCCGACCTGCTCAATGTCCCCGTTGTGCGCCCGATGGTGGCCGAGACCACGGCGTTAGGCGCCGCGTACCTGGCGGGACTCGCCGTGGGCTTCTGGAAGAACCAGGCGGACATTGCGCGGCAATGGCAGGCCGACCGGCGTTTCACGCCGAAGATGAAGCCGGCGGCGAGGAAGACCCTCGCCGCCGGTTGGACCAAGGCGCTCGAGCGCGCCAAGGGATGGGAAGCGCCGTAGCGCCCTCGCGTCAGTTCACGATCACCGTACCGTTCATCCCGGGGTGCAGGCTGCAGTCGTAGCCAAAGGTGCCAACGGTTGCGAAGGCCCGCTGCACACCGCTGTTCGCGGTGTTCGGGATGTTCGCCGGCGCTCCGGTCACGTTGGCGAACTGCACATTGTGCGTCGTGGACTGGAACGTGAAGGTCACGGTCGTTCCGCGCGACACGGTGAGGCTCGCCGGGGTGAACGCGTTCGACGTGTTGGCGATGACCTCGTTAACCGCTGGCGCCGTCGGTGCCGTTGGCGTACCCGGCGTGGTCGGCGTGCCGCCGGCCGGCGCGGTGGGCGACGAGTACCCACCTCCGCCGCAGGCAGCGAGAAGCACAAGAACTGCTGCTGTACCACATCTCCGCGAAAACGCGAACATGCAACCTCCGGGGGGTAAGGTCTTATTTCAGTATTAAGATATTATAGAAAGACCCTACCCGCGACAAGCTCGGTGGTTCCCCTACACGCCAGACGCGCCCGCTTGGAGGGGTGTGCCCGGGAATTCCCTGGCCCCTCCGCTACGCCCGGAGCCTCTCCGCCTCCTCGGCCAACTGGCTGACACAGGCCTCCAACTCGCCCTTGCGCGTGCGGAAGCTCAGCACGCAGACCCGCGCCAGATGGCGGCCCTCCACCGTGCAGCCCGTCAGCATCACCCTTCCCCGTGCCGTTACGCGCTCCATGAGCGCCGCGGTGGCGGCGTTGCGCCCCTCTTGCGTGGAGAGACGCGGTCCCTCGAGGTGGAAGGCGAAGAGCGACAGCTGCGGCCACGCGTCCATCACGATCCCTGGGATCCTCGCCACGCGACCTGCCGCCCAGACCGCGAGCGCCCGCTTCTCAGCGATGGCCGCGCGGTAGCGCGCCGCGCCGAACAGCTTCAGCGCCATCCAGACGCGCAGCCCCGGGAACCCGCGCGACAGCTCGGGTCCGTACTGGCTGGGATCGTAGAACTCCGCTTGCTGCGCTGGCAGGTAGCCGGCCGTCGCCGTGTGCACCGCGCGCAACGCGGCGCCGTCACGCACGAGCAGCGCCCCGGTCCCGTACGGCAGGAACATCCCCTTGTGCGGGTCGAGTGTCAGCGAGTCGGCGCGCGGCAGCCCCGCGAGCAGCGGACGCAACTCCGGCACGGCGTGGAAGAACGCGCCATACGCACCATCCACGTGGTGCCATAGCCCCTCGCGCAGGCATGCGTCGGCTACGTCGTTGAGCGGATCCACCGCCCCCGTGTTGGTGGTGCCAGCCGATGACACCACCATAAACGGCTGCAGGCCCTCGGCGCGGTCGGCGGCGATCGCCGCGTCGAGCGCGTCCACGCGCATGCGGAACTCCCCGTCGCTGGGGATGAGACGCACCCGGTCGTGGAAGATGCCGGCCAGTTTCGCCGACTTCTCGATGCTGTGGTGGCCCTGGTCCGACGTGTACAGCGTCCCGGCACGAATCTCAGTGCCCAGGTGCCTCTCGCGGGCGCACAGGATTGCGTTGAACGTCGCCATCGAGCCGCCGGTGGTGAGGAGGCCGCCCGTCCCCGCGGGGTAGCCCATCCAGTCGCGCAGCCACTCGAGTACGTTCGCTTCGAGCTGGACGAGGGCCGGCGCCGCCTGCCAGACGCCTGTGAACCGATTGGTCGTACCGGCGATGAAATCGGCGAGCGCCGCCGGATACACGCCGCCCCCGGGGATGTAGGCCAGGTACCCCGGCCCTGACGTGGTGAACGACCGGGGAATCAGCTCGTGGAAGAGCTGGTCGAGCAGTGGGTCGAGCGCCGACCCCTGCTCGGGGATCGGTTCGCGTAGCGCACGGCACAGGGACGCCGCATCCACGTCGCCGCGGCTGGGCTGGCGGTCGAGCGATGCGAGGTGCTCCACGGCGCGCTCGACCACGGACCGTCCCATCGCGAGCATTTCATCGGGGGCGAACTCGAGACTCGCGGCGTTCGCGGCGTGGTATCGAGGCAAGAGGTCATCTGGCATGACGCCAAAGATACCCGTCCAAACGGGCCACGGGGGCGTCGGCCGAATGGCCGGCGCCCCCGTGGTTCGTGCGCGTCAGGTCAGTCCATGTTCTGGTCGTCTTCGATGAGTCCTGTGGCCGTCGGCTGCTTCTTGAAAAACGTGCTGGGGGGCACGTTGTTGGCCGCGAGCCCCTCGATTCGCGCCATCTCGGCCGCCGGTAGCGGCTTGAAGGCCTTGGCGATCGCCACGTTCTCCTCGAGCTGCTCCACCGTCTTGCACCCGATGATCACCGTGCTCACGGGAAGGGTGAGAACATAGTTCATGGCGTCCTTCATGGAGGTGACGGCGCCGTCCTTGAAGAGTCGGTCGCGCGCCGGAATCTTCATCCCGATCACGCCCATGTTCTTCTTGTTGGCGAGCGGGAGCAACTCCTGCGTGAACGGCAGGTGGTGCTTGTCCGCGGCGTTTAGCGCCAGCAGGATGGTGTCGAACGGGAACCGGTCAATCGCCTTGGCCAGCACGGCCGGGTCGAAGTGGCCGGTGATGCCCAGATGGCGCACCATCTTCTGGTCGCGCGCGCTGACCATCGCCTCAATCACTCCGCCCGTGCCGAAGATCTGCTCGAGCTGCGCCTCCGTGGAGACGTTGTGAATCTGCCAGAGGTCCAGGTGGTCGGTCTTGAGCAGGCGCAGGCTCTGCTCCAGCTGGCGCAGCCCGCCCTCCTTAGTGCGGTCATCCACCTTGGAGGCGAGATAGACTTCCTTGCGCCGCGTCGCCATCACTTCGCCAACGAATGTCTGGCTGACGCCGTCAAGCTCCCAGCGCTGCTTGGACGCGTCGCGCGGACGCCCGTACGCGGCGGCCGTGTCGATGTAGTTCACGCCGAGGTCAATGGCGCGATTGAGGATCGCGATGGAGACGTCGTGCTTGTCGGCCTGCTCGAGCGATGCCTGGGCGCCGAGGCTGAAGATGAACGGATGGTGCCCGGTGCGGCCGAGCGGCCGCGTGGGCAGCGCCAGCGGTATCGGTGCGGTTGCGCCGGCGATGGCGGGGACGGCCGCGAGGCCAGCGGCGCCAGCGAGGCCGATCTTCACGAAGTCGCGCCTGGTCAAGTCATCGGTCACTGCGTTGCTCCCGAGAAATGCAGAGTTGCCACGCTGCTGGATGTAGATCGTACTGCCTCATGAGAAGGAAATCAAATCCGGTGGCGAGGCAGCGGCCCGCCAGCCTGATGTGCCATCCTGGCCGGCGCGTCCGGCATCTACTGCGGCTTCAGTATTACGCCCTCACTGCGCCGTCCGTTCATACGGACCACCAGCGGGCGCTCGAACTCGAGCAGGCGGACGTGCCCGTCCTCTTCCATCGCTGGCTGCGCCGCCAGCCACTCCCAGTCCACGTAGCCGTCGCCGAACTCGGGGTTCGTGGTGAAGTAGCCCACCTGAAACGAAACCAGGTTCTGGAAGAAGTGACTGCCCTGCGACGGCGTCACGCGGAAGTCGCGGAATCCCGCCTCGACGATCACGCGGGCCCCGGAGATCTCGTCCCATCGCACCGGGATGCCCAGCCACGGATCGGCTGAGCCCCAGCGCCCCACGCCGATCAGCAGATACGGAATGCCCTGGTCGACCAGCCGCGCGTTGAGGCGCGCAATCGCGCCGGCCGCGTCCCGTGTCTGCGACCGGTCGAACCGGTGGAAATCCACGACCACGACGTGCCGCAGGGTGTCAATGATCCCGTCGCCGAGCACGCGCGGACTGCGGCAGACGAGGGTCGCGGCATCAACGTCGCCGATCTCCAGCTCCTCCGACTCGCGCGACAGCACGAGCGGCCGGAGCTGCAGGAAACCGAACTCGTGCGGCTCGTCGGGCTGCTGCGCGAGGCGCACGGCGAACTCGATCTCGCACGGGCGGCTCATCCCCCCGGCGCCGATCTCCAGCAGTTCCGCCACGAGCGGCGCGAGCGGGATCAGGTTGTGCTTGAGGATCGGCGCGAAGCTGACCAGCCGAACGCCGGGGCGCGACAGGCCGTCGTAGACGACGTCGTTCTCCACCGAGTACGTCGAGCCCACCGCGCGCAGTGTGCCATCCTCCTCGGCAACGTCCAGGTCGAAGATGCGCTCGCGCAGGCCGCTGTCCGGCCCCGCCCCGCCCTCATCGCTGAAGTCCACGGCCCAGAACTGGCGCTGCGAGTTGGCGAGAATGTCGGTGACGGAGGAGAACTGGAGGAGATGGCGCGGCGCGCGCGGGCAGAAGGTCAGGACGCGCCCTCCCTCGACGACCGCGCGCCCCAGCCCCAGCGCCACGGCGGCCACGCCGTCCTCCGACCGCAGCGGCGCCGGTGGATAGAAATTGTACGACCGGGCCACTCCCGAAATGTCCGGATAGAAGCGCTCCCCGTGCTTGGCCCCGACGACCTGCTGGATGATGACCGCCATCTTTTCTTCCTCCAGGCGGTAGGGCGTCGCCCGGAGGTACGCCTTGGCATTCCGCAGAAAGGTCGAGGCGTAGACGCGCTTCACTGCCCCCATCAGTCGCGCGAGACGGATCGCGTGATCGGCATGCCGGTTGGGAAGCATGAAGGTCTCATACACGCCCGTGAACGGCTGGTACTGCGAATCCTCGAGCAAGCTCGACGACCGGACCGCCAGCGGCCAGTGCACCTGCTGAAGGAATGCGTCGAGGTCGGCTATCACATCGGCGGGAAGGCCGGCCTCGTGGAACCGCTGCAGCAGCGCTGCATCATCGGTGCCGTGAATGGCGATCTCGAGCAGGTCGTTGTCGGCGAGGAACCGGTCGAAGACGTCGGTCCCGATCACCACGGCGGGCGGCACGCCGACGTGCATGCCCGCGAAACGGCGGTTGACCCCATGCAGTCCCACCAGCCGCCGCACGAACGCCAGGCCGCGCGCCTTGCCCCCGATCGAGCCGCCGCCGATGCGCGCGAAGAACGGCACCGACGCGTCGAACACTCCGCGATCGAAGTCGCCGACCTGCAGCTGCGCCTGCTCGCAGCGATACTCCGCGATGGCGGCGATGAGCTTGTCGCGCAGGTCCTCGGCGGTCTTGTAGTCCGAGACGCGGCGCGCCCGCAACCGGTGCGCGAGGTCGAACTCAGCCCGCGCCGCCAGCCACGTGGAGAAGTGATTCCGCTCGCCGTGGTACGTCAGGCTCTCCGCCGGCACCGACGCGAGCCGCTCCTCGAGGTCCCGCAAGTCCTCGGCGCGCCCGACCTCACGCCCATCGGGCAGACGGAAGACGAAGTCGCCAAAGGCGAAGTGCTCGACAATGAACCCGTGCAGCTCGCGCAGCATCGTCGGCGATCCCTTCAGGACGAAGGGCAGTCCCTCCTCGGCGGCGCGCGCGAAGTACTCGGCGCGGCCCGACTGCATGAGGATTGGCACGTCGGGCATGTCGTCGCGCACGGCGCGGGCGAAGTCGAACCCCGCGTCGCCCGACACCTGGCCGTCGCGCGGAAACTCGACGTCGGTGATGATCCCCAGCACGTGATCGCGATACGTTGCCCAGCGCGCCCACGCCTCCTCGTACGAGGTGCAGAGCAGGATCTTCGGGCGTGCCCGCAGGCGCACCATCTTGTGCGACAGGTTGCTGTCCTCGCCCAGCGCGTTGGCCGACTGCCGGATGATCTCGGTGTACACGGTGGGGAGCAGCGACGAGTAGTACCGGATGCTGTCTTCGATAAGGAGGACGACGCGCACGCCGGTGGTGGCCGTGTCGTGCGCGACGTTGCGCTGATCCTCGACGTAGTTGATCATCGCCAGCAGGATCCGCGCGTCCCCCTGCCACAGGAAGCAGCGCTCGATGCGCGACAGGTCGGCGCGCGCCACGAAGTCGGTGAGTTCGCGATGATCGTATGCCAGCACGAGCACGGGAACGTCCAGCCCGGCCTCGGCCAGCTCGCGCGCGAGGCCCGTGGCGTCCATGTCGCCCGGCTGAATCGTGGTGATGACGAGGTTGAACTGGCGCTGGGTCCGCGCCTTGGCGATCGCCTCGGCACCGCTGGCGACGTGCGTGATGTGCGGCGTGTGGTGCGTGTCGAGATCGATGAACTCCCGCATCACCAGCTCGTTCAGGCGGCCGTCCTCCTGCAGCGTGAAGGCGTCGTACAGGCTCGAGACGAGCAGGATGTCCTGCACGCGGTAGGGCATCAGGTCCTGGAACAGCTCGGACGGGAGCCCCTCGTCCAGCTTGGTCACGCCCGGTCGGTCGCTCACGCTCAGCCTCCTGGCATCCTGGTCGCGTACGGCCCATTGCTCATACGGGTTCTCCTGTATCGCGGCCCAACGTACGAGCGCGGGATGGCACCCGCCACCCCGCGCTCACGCACGGTCACCGGACTCGCCGCTGCTCAGACGGCGCCCTGGTCCATCATGGCGTTGGCCACCTTGAGGAAGCCGGCAATGTTGGCCCCGTTCACCAGGTTGCCCGGCGTGCCGTATTCGGCCGCCGCACCGCTCGCCGCGCTGTAGATGCTCTTCATGATGATGTGCAGCTTGGCATCCACTTCGTCGCGCGTCCAGCTGTAGCGCATGCTGTTCTGCGACATTTCCAGACCCGACACCGCCACGCCGCCCGCGTTCGCGGCCTTGCCCGGGGCAAACATGACGCCCGCCGCCTGGAACGCCGCCACCGCCTCCGGTGTGCAGGGCATGTTGGCGCCCTCGGCGACGCAGACGCACCCGTTCTTCACCAGCTCGGCCGCGTCGCTGCCGTTGAGCTCGTTCTGCGTCGCGCACGGGAGCGCCACGTCCACCTTCACGCCCCATGGCCGCTTGCCGGCGTGGAACGTCGCGCCGGTGAACTTGTCCGCGTACGGCGCCACGACGTCTTGCCCCGACGCGCGCAGTTTGAGCATGTACTCCCACTTCTCGCCCGTCACGCCGTCCTTGTCGTGCACGAAGCCGTCGGGGCCGGAGATCGTGACCACCTTGCCGCCGAGCTCGCCCACCTTCCTCACCGCCCCCCAGGCCACGTTCCCGAAGCCCGACACCGCCACGAGCTTGCCGGTAAAGTCGGCCTGCTTCTCGGCGAGCATCTCTTGCGCAAAGTAGACCGTGCCGAAGCCGGTCGCTTCCGGACGGATCAGCGAGCCGCCCCAGCCCCGACCCTTGCCGGTCAGCACGCCGGTGAACTCGTTCTTCAGGCGCTTGTACTGGCCGAACAGGAAACCGATCTCGCGACCGCCGACGCCAATGTCGCCCGCGGGAACGTCGGTGTCGGCGCCAATGTGGCGGAAGAGCTCCGACATGAAGCTCTGGCAGAAGTGCATCACCTCGGTGTCGCTCTTCCCCTTGGGATCGAAGTCGCTGCCGCCCTTGCCGCCGCCCATCGGCAGCGTCGTCAGGGCGTTCTTGAACACCTGTTCGAAGGCGAGGAACTTGAGGATGCCGAGGTTGACCGAGGGGTGAAAGCGCAGCCCGCCCTTGTACGGACCGATCGCGCTGTTCATCTCAATGCGGATGCCGCGGTTGATCTGGATCTCGCCGTTGTCATCCACCCACGGCACGCGGAACAGAATCACCCGCTCCGGTTCGATCATCCGCTCCATGATGCGCGCGGCCTTGTACTCCGGATGCCGGTCGAGCACGGGGCTGAGCGACTCGACGACCTCATGCACGGCCTGGTGGAATTCGGGCTCCGCTGGGTTTTGCGCGACGACCTTCTCCATGATCGCGCTCACGTAGGCCTTGCCGGTGAGGTTCCGGAGCGCGGTCAGCGCGCCCGCGCCTGCGATGGGACGATCGGTCATTACGGCACTCATTGGGGTCCGATTCCTGTATGAAGAGCTCCGAAGAGCACGGTGGTGACGGGGACGATACTGCGGCTACCTTGGAGAATAGCCCTGAGATCCGCCGGCTGGTGACAGGGAAGTTGCCAACGCGGCATCAGGCAAAGTCGGGCCGAGGGCCGACGAATCCGGGCGCGCCGGACGGCGCGCCCGCGTCAACGATCAGCGATCACACGGGCACGAGCGGGTCAGACTCGACCCGGCGTTTCAACGTCTCCCAGTGTGCCGTGACGCCTGCCTGGATATGCGTCACCTGCTCCGCGCTCAGGTGCCGGAACCGCCCCTGGCGGCGCAGGTACGGCTCCACCGGATCGCCCGCGTGGTCCATCGTCAGGCGCCAGCGCTGGCCGTCCTCAACCTCGAGCATTGGGAAGACGCGGCTTTGCACCGCCATGCGCGCCAGTTCGATTCCCTCGTCGTCGCCGCACTTCCACCCCGGCGGGCACGGCGAGAGCAAGTGAATGAAGCGCGTCCCACGCATCGCCTTGGCCTTCGTCAACTTCTCGATAAGGTCCACGGGATACGCCACCGTCGCCGTGGCCGCATACGGAATATTGTGTGCGGCCATGATGCCCATGATGTCCTTCTTGTTCGACGCCTCCGGGAACTGCGCCGGCGTCGTCGTGGTCCACGCCCCCCACGGCGTGGCTGACGAACGCTGGATCCCCGTGTTCATGTACGCCTCGTTGTCATAGCAGACGTACAGGATGTTCTCGTTGCGCTCCGCCGCCCCCGACAGCGCCTGAATCCCGATGTCGAACGTGCCGCCGTCCCCCACCCACACCAAGACCGTCGTATCGAACTTGCCCTGCATGTCGAGCGCGGCCCGGATACCCGACGCCACCGCCGGTCCCGTGGCGAACGCAGTGTGGAAGACCGGCACCTGCAGCGAACTCTGCGGCCACGGGCCGGCGATGATCGTGAAGCAGCACGCCGGCATGACCACGATCGTGTTGGGGCCGAGCGCCTTGAGCGCGAGCTTCATGGCGAGCGGGGCCGCGCAACCGGGGCACGCCAGGTGCCCCGACGTGAGCAGGTCGCCCTCCGGAATGAATTCTGCGATGCGCAGCTGGCTCACGGGTTCACTCCCACCCAAAGGTCCTCGCGCGACGGCACCGTGCCGGCGCGCGCCTGCTCAATCACGTCGTCAATCACCGCGGGGGTGATGTCGCGCCCGCCCAGCCCGAGCACGTAGCCGAAGAGCTCGGGGCGTTCACTGTCCGGCAGGTCGTACAACGCCGACCGCAGTTCCTCGGCGAAGATCCCGCCGTGTCCGGGCGAGACGTTGCGGTCGAGCACCGCCACACGCGGTACGTTACGGAGCGCGCTGCGCAGCAGCGCGGAGGGGAACGGCCGGAACATCTTCACCTTGAGCAGGCCCACCGCCTCGCCCGCCGCGCGCCGCGCGTCCACCACCGTGCGCGCCGTGCTCGTGATCGTCCCCGACGTCACCAGCAGCAACTCGGCCCCTTCTGCGCGATACGCCTCGAGGGCGCCGTAAGAGCGGCCGAACATGCGCAGCCAGTCTGTCTCAATGGCCTCCAGCGCTTGCGGCACTTTGCCCAGCGCCTCCTGCTGCAGCCACCGCATCTCCATGTATGCGTCGGGCTTCACCAGCGCGCCAAATGCGTGCGGACTGTCCACGTCCAGCTTGTACGGCGCCTCGCGCTTCGGCAGGAACCGGTCCACCATCTCCTGATCCGGCACGTCCACCGGCTCGGCCGTGTGCGACAGGTAGAAGCCGTCGAGCATCAGCATCACCGGCACGCTGAGCTGCTCGGCGAGCTTGAATGCCATGATCGTCGTGTCCAGCACTTCCTGATTGGTCTCGCAGTAGAGCTGCACCCATCCCGTGTCGCGCTGCGACAGGCTGTCGTTCTGGTCGGTCCAGATGTTCCAGCCCGGACCCACGGCGCGATTGATGTTGGCCAGCACGACCGGCAGGCGACCGCCGCCCGCCCAATGCAGCATCTCGTGCATGTACAGCAGGCCGTGCGACGACGACGCGGTGAACGTGCGAACGCCGGTCGCTGACGCGCCGATCACCGCCGCCATCGCCGAGTGCTCCGATTCCACCTTGATGAAACGCGCGGCAAGCGTGCCGTCGGCGCACATCTCCGAGAGCTTTTCCACCACCTGCGTCTGCGGCGTGATCGGGTACGCCGAGATCACCTCGACGCGAGCGAGTCGCGCGCCCCACGCCACCGCGTGGTTGCCCATCATCACTTTCTTCATGGCCGGTCCTGCGTCATGGTGATCGCTCCGCGCGGGCACTCGGCGGCACAGATGCCGCACCCCTTGCAGTAGTCGAGCGCAATCTCATACGACCCGTCCGCTGCGCGCGTGATGGCGGCGTCCGGGCAGAAGATCAGGCAGACGTCGCACTGGGTGCAGACGCCGCAGTTCAGGCAGCGCTTCGCCTCGTCCATCGCATCAGCCGTCGAGAGACCCGTGTTCACTTCGTCGAAGCCGCCGCGCGCGCGGTCGCTGTCGAGCTGCCGGTCGGCGTTCCGCGCCGCGCGCTGGAACTGCGCGAAGTTCACGTCGTCCACACCCACGACGTCGTTGACCGGATCCACGCGGCGGATCGGGTCGTGTCCGCGCCACCGCGCGGCGCTCAGGTTGCCGCCGCCGAACCGCAGCGCGTTGAGCTCGCTGGTGTCCCCGTGCTGGCGGCGCAGGTGCCGGTCAATGCCGATCGCCGCGCGCTTGCCGGCGCCAAGCGCGTCGGCCACCGTGCGGGCCAGATCCGTGACATCGCCGCCCGCGTAGAGCCGGTCGCGGTTCGTGCCACCCAGGGCGTCCACCTGAAGGCCCGAGTCGCTCCCCTCGACGTCGCCGAAAAAGCCCTCAAGCGCAGACAGCTCACCGATCGCCGTGAGCACCGTATCGGCCTCGACGGTGAAGTGCTCCCCCGTCGCCATCGGCCGCCGCCGCCCGCTCGCATCCGGCTCGCCAAGCGCCATCCGTTCGCAGACCAGTGACTGCACACGCCCATTCACCGCCCGGAACTCCACCGGATTGGCAAGGAAGACGAACTCGGCCCCCTCGCGCATCGCGCCCTCGACTTCGTCAACGATGGCGGGCATCTCCTCGCGCGTGCGCCGGTACGCCACCGTGACCTTCGCCCCCAGACGTATCGCGGACCGGGTGCAGTCCATCGCCGTGTTGCCGCCGCCCACTACCACCACGTGCCGCCCGAGGTCGGGACGCCTCCCATCATTGATGTCGCGCAGGAAGGCGAGCCCCGGCTGCACACCCGGCAGCTGCTCGCCCGGCACGCCGAGCGCGCGGCTCGTGTGCGCCCCCGTGGAGATGCACACCGCATCGTGAGTTGACGTCAGCTCGCTCCACGCGATATCGGTGCCGATGCGCACGCCGCACTTGATCTCCACCCCGTGCGCCACCACGCGCGCAACGTCGCCGTCGAGCACCGCGCGCGGCAGGCGGTACTCCGGGATGCCGAGTCGAAGCATACCGCCTGCCTCCGCGGCCGACTCGTAGATCGTGACGCCATAGCCGGAGCGCGCCAGGTGATATGCGCAGGCCAGCCCCGCCGGACCCGAGCCCACCACCGCCACGCGTTCGGCGCGCGCCTCCCCCCTCTGCACCGGCGCCGGCCGCTCAAGCGCCAAGTCCCCCATGGCGCGTTCCACGGCGTGGATGGCCACCGCGCCGTCGAGCGCGCGACGGTTGCACGCGTTCTCGCACGGGTGATGGCAGACGCGCCCCGTGACGGCGGGGAGCGGATTCTCCGCGAGCAGCAGGTCGCGCGCCTCGTCCACGCGTCCTTCACGGAGCAGGTTCAGGTACCCCTCGATGTCAATCCCCACCGGGCAGCCGGCATTGCACGGCGCCACGCGGTCGTGATAGGCGGGGTGCTTGTACTTCCACGAACCGGTGCGAGTGACGAGCGTGGACATGGTGCTCATCGCCACTTCGGGAATGGCCCGCGCGCCGTCGGTCGTCGTGATCGTCTCAGGCACGGGCGGCCTCCCGCAGGCGCGGTGCACGCATCGCGGCGTGCCGTACCGCGGTCGCGGCTTCGGTGGCGGCGGCGATGTTGGCCTCGATCTGCATCGGCACCTCTTCGCGGATCGCGTCCCGGACGCTCGCCATCGTGATCGCCCCCGAGTCGGCGGCGAACGCCCCAAGAATGGCAGTGTTCACGATCGGCTGGCTCTTGCCGCCGAGGCCGTGGCGAATGGCGATGCCGGTGGCGTCCACCGTACTCACGTGGAACTTCTCGATCAGTTGCGGGAAGTCTTCCGGCGCCTGGTCCGTGTTGAGGAGGATACGCCCGCCCGGCTTGAGGCCGGCCGCGATGTCGGTCGCTCCGATCAGCGACGGGTCGAGCACGATCAGGTCGTCCGGCTCCTCGATCTCGCAGCGGAGCCGAATCGGGAGATCGTCCACGCGCAGGAAGGCCGTGACCGGCGATCCGCGGCGTTCGACGCCGAACATGGGGAAGGACTGCACCTCACGTCCCTCAAGGAAGAGCGCCACGGCCAGCAACTTGGAGGCAATGACGGTGCCCTGTCCGCCTCGGCCGTGCAGTCGGATTTCACGCATGGATGGGTTTCGTTTGGTTGGGAGGCGCTGGCTCCGTAGCATTGGTCGAGCGATCACAGTGCTCGCAATCCGCCTGCACCTCGGCGCACGGCACGCCATCGCACTGTGCGACCGGGCATGGGACGCCGGTCCCGGAGTGCGGAGAGTCCGCAGCGTATGCTGGAACTGCAGGGGCTACGGTCATGGGCCTTCCCGTTCCGTATTGACGCGGCGGTCGTTCGGCCGCCGACCCTGTCATAGTAACGGCGGGATCGCGCGATAATTGTGGGGGGAACGCCCCGTTTTGGCGTCCGCATTCGCCTCACACAGAAGGGGGAACTGGGCGTGGGACGACGGCTTGGCGCGGGGTGAAGAGCGAAGGGAGGAGCAATGGGGACGCGACCAGCTTGCTCCTTCCCCGTCGTTCCACTCTACTCATCCCTCGATTCCTTTCTCCGCACCAAGCCCCCTCACCCCGCCCTTCTCCCCGATGACATGGCGGGCGGCATCATGCATGCGGCCTGCGGGATCGAGTGTGCAGCGACTTGGCGCGCGCGAGAACCGAAGGTGCCTAATCCCGGAGCGAAATACGAGCGTCCCCACGGCGTTGGAGTGCGGCGCGTGAGGGCGATCGCCGGGGGCGCGAATACGGCGACGGCACTTCGTAAGACGGGACATTCTCTCGACGAGCGCCCGGACACAGTGGAGCTAGGTAGTGTCCGTCCTGAAACTCTGCGCGTGACGGTTGCGCGGTGAAAAAGAGTGACGCACCCGGGGAATTGTGCGTTCGCGCTGCTGATGTAGGTTGGGGTTGTCGAGACACCAACTATATCAGAGGGAGGCACCGCCGGATGCGCCACTCGTCGCCACAACTGCCGCTCACCGCGCCCTGGATCGCGCATCCGCACGCCGCCGAGCTGGCCGCCATGAGTGCGCTCCTGGATGAACAACCTGTGCTGAGCGCGCGCGTTCAGCAAGACCTCGAGGCCGGCTGTCCCACCAACGCCCAGACGGGACGTCCCGGCCTGTCGGGAGAACAGACGCTCCGCCTGCTGATTGTGCGGCAACTGACGGGCTGGACCTATGCCGAGTTGGCATTTCATCTCGTGGACTCCCTGACGTACCGTGCCTTCTGTCGGTTCAGTGCGGTGGTGCCGACGCCGTCGAAATCCGCGCTCGCCGCGACGCTGCGCCGGGTGTCGCCGCGCACCCTCGCGGTGCTGAACAACCAGCTCGTCACGAGTGCGAGCGCCCGCGCGGTCGAGCCCGCCAAGACGGTGCGCATGGATGCGACCGTGGTGCCCGTGGCGATCCATCCGCCCACGGATTCGAGTCTCTTGCTCGATGCCGTGCGCGTACTCGACCGGCTCATTCGACGGACGGACCGCGAGGCACACTTCACCGCGTATCATCGGCACGTGAAGCGCGCCAAGCGACGGGCGATGGAGATTCCGCATCTGGCGCCGCAGGCGACGACGCGGCGGCGGGCCTGCTACCGCGAGCTCGTCCAGCTCACCGAGGCGACCGCGAGCTACGCCACCTGCGCGCTGGCCCATCTCGACGGCCTCCCCGTGACCCCGGCGCGGGATCGCCTGCGGACCAAGTTCACCACGCTGCTGCCGCGCGTAGCGCAGATCATCGACCAGACCACCCGGCGCGTTGTCCACGGGGAGACGGTCCCCGCCGACGAGAAGCTCGTGTCGCTTTTTGAAGCGCACACGGACGTGCTCGTGAAGGACCGGCGCGCCACGTACTATGGCCACAAGATCTTTCTTACGACGGGGCGCTCAGGCCTCATCCTCGATTGTGCGATCCCACAGGGCAATCCGGGCGACGTCACGTGGGCGGTACCACTCGTGCGTCGCCACGAGCGCCGGTTCGGGGGCGCGCCACGCCAAGTGAGTATGGATGGCGCCTTCGCGTCGAAGGACAATCTCGCCGACCTCAAGGCGCTGGGGGTCGCCGATGTCTGCTTTGCCAAGAAGCGCGGCCTCGCCGTGCTCGACATGGTGCGAAGCCAGTGGGTCTATGACAAACTGCGGCGCTTTCGCGCGGGCATCGAGAGCGGCATCTCGCTCTTGAAGCGCGTCTTTGGCCTCGCGCGATGTGTGTGGAAAGGCCCGGTCGCGTTTCATGCCTACGTACGCACGGCCGTCTTCGCGGCGAATCTGCTGCTGCTCGCCCGCGCGCGGATCACCTGACCGCCACGCCACCGATACCCTCCGCGTGATTCCAACTCACGGAGTCGCGCGACCCTCCGTGTCCCCGCGATCCTCGCTACAGCCGCCATCGGCGAGCCCGGGCCACGCTCTTCCGCTGCCGTGCGCCACCACGTCACTTTTCAATCACTTCCGAGGGCTGAAAACGGCGCTGCCCCATGGAAAAGCGCCGTTTCAGGACGGAGACTAGGTAGGGCAATGCCTGAGGGACCGAGTCAGTTGACTCCCGAGAGACGTGCTGGTGTCGCCCGACAGATGAGAAGAGATCTCATACAACGTGGAAGACGTGGCGTCCATAGGGTGTCTGGGTGGACCTGATCAAGGCCCTGCCGAATACCGATATCCGCTTCCAGTACAACTTCAGCGACTCGGACCTCGAGTACAAGCTCTACGGCCCGCGTGCCGAAGCGTTCAAGGCGCCGGATGATCTCACGAAGCGCAATGCGCTCGACAGCCGGCCGTGCGCCACGGGCATCACCTCCTGCTTCATTCCGTGGCCGAACGTCACGAATGACTGGCCGCAGATCAAGCTCGACGTGCGCCACATGTTCCGCCCGAACATGGGCGTCGGCCTCGGCTACCGGGATGAGAAGTTCGAAGTCGTGGACTTCGCCACAACCGACGTGACGCCCGGCGTGCCGCGCATGGACCCGCTCGGCGCCATCACAACCGGCTACGGCAACCGTCCGTACACAGGCAACACGGCCATTGTGAAGCTGATCTACAAGTTCTAGAGCTGCCCAATGCCCCGGGGGGCACCGCCCCTCGAGGACCTGATGGCGAACGGCACTTCCAGTCGGAAGTGCCGTTCCGCTTTCGCTCGCAAGCGCGCTCCGCACAACGTACAATTGGAATTGCCCGTCCCCTGCGCCACACCCTGCTCCCACTCCCCTGCGCCACCATGTCGATCTCCCGCCGCGGTTTCGTCCAGTCGTCCGCCCTCGCCCTCGCCGCCACCGCCCTCGACTGGCGAGCGTTGCTCGCGCAGGGCGCCTCCACGCCGCAGCCCGGCACGCTCGTGCTCGTGCGCGGCACCGTTGGCACCTTCACCGGCCGAGGCGGCACCATTGGCTGGCACATTGACGGCCTTGGCGCCGTGGTCATCGACTCGCAGTTTCCCGACTCGGCCAAGACCTGCCTTGACGCAGTGAACGCGCGCACCGGCGCCCGCCCACTCGACTTTCTGGTCAACACCCACCATCACGGCGACCACACCGGCGGCAACGGCGTCTTCCGCCCGACCGCGCGGAAGATCCTCGCCCAAAGCAACGTGCCGCGCCTCCAGCGCGAGGCCGCTGAGCGCGCCGCACAAGCGGCGCGAAACGCGCCTGCCGCCGCGCCGGGCGCCGCGCCTGCCGCGCCGCCGCCGGAACCGACCTTCGCCGACACCCTCTTCGACACCACGTGGCGCCAGGGCGTGGGCGGCGAGACCATGGCGCTGGCCCACCATGGCCCGGCGCACACCGGCGGCGACGCCGTGGTGACCTTCGAGAAGGCCAATGTCGTGCACATGGGTGACCTGATGTTCAACCGGCGCCACCCGGTCATCGATCGCCCCGGCGGCGCGTCCATCGCCAACTGGATCGTGACGCTCGAGCAGGTGCCGCGCGCGCACGACGCCGACACCGTCTACATCTTTGGCCATGCCGGGCCAAACTTCCCCATCACCGGCACCGCCGCCGACCTGCGCTTCCAGCGCGACTATTTGTCGGCCCTGCTCGACTTCGTGCGCGGCGAGATCAAAGCGGGCAAGCCGAGAGACGTCGTCGTGAAGGTCACCGACGTGCTGAAGGGGTTCCCGGACCACGGACCGCTCACTGAACGCGTGCTGACCGCGGCGTACGATGAACTGACGGCCTGATTCTCCCACCGGGAGCAGCTCCCGCCGGCCTGCCGGGACGGGGCGGAGCCGGCCGCCCAGCTTGACGGAACAAGCCACAACTGAATACCCTTCGCACATGACGACGTCTACCCAGCGCTTCAACCGCAACAATAATCGGAACCCTCGCGCGAATCGCGTGTGGGCCGGTTAGGGCGAGTCATAGCGAACCCGAGAGCCGGACCACCCCCGATTCGCCGCGGCGAATCGGGGGTTCTTCTTTTTCAGGGAGTCTCGCATGTGCGGCATCCTCACCATCCTCGGCCTCGATCCGGCGCGCAGCGACGCACCCGCGCTGCGGCGGCAGGCGCTCACGCTCGCGCGCAAGATCCGGCATCGCGGACCGGACTGGAGCGGGATCTTCAGCGACGACCGGGCGATCCTCGTGCACGAGCGCCTGTCCATCGTCGACCTCGAGCACGGCGCACAGCCGCTCCTGGACGCGCGGACGGGGGCGGTGCTCGCCGTCAACGGCGAGATCTACAACCATCAGGAACTGCGGCGGGGCCTCGCGTCGCCGCATGACTTCCAGACGCTGTCGGACTGCGAGGTGATCCTCTACCTCTACGATGAACAACCGCCGTGCGAGTTCCTGAACCAGATGAACGGCATTTTCGGGTTCGTGCTGTACGATCCGGCGCGCCAGACCTGCCTCATCGCCCGCGATCCCATTGGCGTGATTCCGCTGTACGTGGGATGGGACCGGCATGAGCACCTGTATGTGGCCTCGGAAATGAAGGCGCTCGTCGGCGTGTGCGAGCGCATCCGCGAGTTCCCGCCGGGGCATTACTACCTTGGCCACGAAAGCGCGAAGGGATTTCAACGATACTACGAGCCGACGTGGGCGACGCCGGAGCGCGTGCCGGATGGTGCGTACGACGGCGCGACGTTGCGTCAGGCGCTGGAGGCGGCAGTGCACCGTCAGCTGATGTGCGACGTGCCGTACGGGGTCCTGATCAGCGGAGGCGTGGATTCCTCGCTGGTGGCGTCCATCGCGGCCAAGTATCGCGACGGACGTATAGAGGATGGCGACGCCGGGCCGAGCTGGTGGCCCCGCATTCACTCGTTCGCCGTCGGGCTTGCGGGCGCCCCCGACCTGGCGCCGGCGCGCAAGGTCGCCGAGCACATCGGCGCCATCCATCACGAGATCCACTTCACGGTCCAGGAAGGGCTGGACGCGCTCTCGGACGTGATCTATCACGTCGAGACGTTCGACATTACGACGATTCGCGCGTCTACGCCAATGTACCTGATGATGCGGAAGATCCGCGCGATGGGGATCAAGATGGTGCTGAGCGGCGAGGGGGCGGACGAGATCTTCGGTGGGTACCTCTACTTCCACAAGGCGCCGAATGGCGCGGAACTGCACGCCGAGTGTGTGCGGAAGCTGGAGAAGCTGCACCTGTATGACTGCGCGCGGGCCAACAAGGCGGGGGCGGCATGGGGGGTGGAGGTGCGCGTGCCATTCCTCGACCGCGAGTTCCTCGACGTGGCGATGGCGATGGATCCGACCAACAAGCTTCCGCGCAACGCACCGCGGCCGCGGCCAATCGAAAAGTTCCCGCTGCGCGACGCCTTTCGTGGAGCGATCCCGGAAGAGGTGCTCTGGCGGCAGAAGGAGCAGTTCTCCGACGGCGTGGGATACTCGTGGATTGACGGCATCAAGACGCACGCCGAGCGCGAAATCTCCGACTCGTTGCTGCGCGGCGCAGCGGAGCGGTTCCCGGCGAAGACACCGGAGACAAAGGAGGCATACCTGTATCGGCAGCTCTTCGAGCACCACTTCCCAAGCGCGACGGCAGTCAACTGCGTGCCGTGGGAGCGGAGCGTTGCGTGCAGCACCGAAACGGCCCTGCATTGGGATGCGGCGTTTTCGAAGATGACGGATCCGAGCGGTAGAGCAGTCACGGACGTACACGACGCGGCATACGAGGATTGAGGAGCGACCGCAGGGGTTGGGCGGGTGCGGCCGATCGTTCGTATCTTTGCTTGCGTGCACCTTCTTTCCCGATCCGCTGTCCTGCTGAGCGCCGCCTGCGCGGCGAGCTCACCTGCGCACGTTGTATCTTCGCCGATTCCTGTTGCACCTCCAGCCGCCGTGGCCGCCACCCCGGCCGCCACCCCGGCCGCCGCCCGCGCCGCGCGCGATTCCGCCGCCCTCGAGAACCTACGCAACGACTGGGCCGGGCTGCGACGCTTTCGCGCCGCCAACGACTCGCTCGGCGCGCCGGCCGCAGGTGAACAGCGCGTGGTCTTCTACGGCAACTCCATCACCGATTCGTGGGCGCGCCACTTCCCCGCCATGTTCCCGGGCAAGCCGTATGTCGGGCGCGGCATCAGTGGCCAGACTACCCCGCAGTTGCTCGTGCGCTTTCATCAGGATGTCGTCGCGCTGCAACCGGCGGTCGTCGTGATCCTGGCGGGAACCAACGACATCGCCGGCAATACCGGACCGTCCACACAGCAGATTATCCAGGACAACCTGAGCGCGATGACCGAGATCGCCAGGCAGCATGGCATCCGCGTCGTCCTCTCGTCGGTGCTCCCGGTCTACGACTACCCCTGGAAGCGGGGACTCGACCCGGCCCCGAAGATCATCGCCCTCAACGCGTGGATCAGGCAGTACGCGGCGTCCACGGGCGAGACCTACCTCGACTACCACACGGCGATGGCCGACGCGCGCGGTGGGCTGCCGTCATCGCTCTCCGCGGACGGCGTGCATCCCAACGAGGCGGGCTATCGCGTCATGGCGCCGCTGGCCGAGGCGGCGATCACCGCGGCCCTGACGCGGCCGTAGCGCGCGCTACGGCGTAACGACCGGGAACGTACCCGTCGCCTTGTCAATCAGGAGCAGGAACCGCACAAGGTCGGTCCTGCTCCCCTGCACCGACAGGTCGTTGCCAAACACGGTCTCTCGCACCCCCGCCGCGCCTGCCATCATGCGCACAAAGAGCCCCTTGGTGAGCCGCAGCGTCACGTCGGCGTTCGCGGCCGGCGGTCCCTCCCGGTAGTGCAGCACCGCGTTCTCGATCCAGAGCACAAACGACTCGCGCGTGTCCGTGAGCACCAGGTTCATCCGGAAGTCACGCCCCGCCGCAGCCGGGCCGTCGAGGCTCGCAGCCAGCGCGTCGAGGAACCGCTCGATCGGCGCCTGCATCAGGACGTCCAGCATGTCGCGGGCCGTGATGCCGCGCGTCGGCGGGCCGTTGCGCAGCTCGTCGGCCGCAACGAGATACGAGTTGCGCCAGGTGGAGGACTCCGCCTGGTACCCAAGCTGCTCATACGTCCGCGCCAGCAGCGCGCGCGCTGGCTCCCGCGACGGCTCGGCGAACACCACGTGATTGAGGAGCTCGGCGGTCCAGCGATAGTCGCCCGCGTTGAACGCCTGCTGCGCCGCCGCCACCACCTTATCGGCGCCGCCCATCAGCGCCACCGTGCGCTTCGACGACTCCTCTGGCGGCAACGCGTCGAGCGTGGCCGGATTGCCGTCGTAGTTGCCGATGTAGAACTGGTAGATCGCCTTGACGTTGTGGCGAATGTCGCCGTAGTACCCGCGGCTGCCCAGCGCGCCCTGCAATGATGCCGGAAACGCGACCATCGCCGCGATCTCGCGCGGCGTGTACCCCGCGTTGATCAATCGCACGGTCTGGTCGTGCATGTACTTGTAGGTGTCGCGCTGCTGTGTGAGGTGCGCCGCAATCCGCGCGCGCCCCCAGACCGGCCAGTTGTGCTGCGCGAAGAGCACCTCCGCACCTGCCGAGTGGTCGAGGGCCTCGTCGAGATAAACGCTCCACTTGAGCGCATCGCGCACCTTCGCACCGCGGATGGGAAGCAGGTTGTGCATGTTCTGCGTCACGAGTTCTGCGCCACAGTACGCCTTGAGCGTCGGGAGCTCGAACGTCAGTTCCGCCGGCGCCTCGGCGCCCGGCGTGTTGTGGAAGACAAACGGCACGCCGTCGAGCACCATCGTCTCGGTGGGCCGCGTGACGTAGCGCGTGGGGGCAAGGATGCCATACGTGCCGAACCCCACTTCCTTGCCAAGCCCGGTGTCGACAAAGCCGGTTGGTGAAATCGGAAGGCCCTTGCCGAACTGGTAACGCGAGCGGCGTCCCATGGCCGCCCCGACCATCACGTTCTCGCTGGTCGCCTCCTCGAGGAATCCCTCGGGCGCGATCACCGGCACGTGGCGCGCCGCGACCTCGGCCGCGGAGATAACGCCGAGTGCACCGCCAAAGTGGTCAATGTGGCTATGCGTGAAGATGACGGCGGAGACGACGCGGTTCCCCAGATGCATGCGCGCAAACGCGATGGCTGCGGCGGCGCTCTCCTGCGATGTGAGCGGGTCCACCACGATCCAGCCGCTTTTCCCCTCGATCAGCGTCATGCTGGAGTGGCCAAAGCCGCGCAGTTGATGTATGCCCTCGGTCACCTTGAACAGCCCGATCTGCGCGTTCAGCGCGGCGTGGCGCCAGAGGCTCGGATTGACGGTCGCAGGTGCCGGTCCGTCGAGGAACCCCCACGCATCGAAGTCCACCATGACCGTGCCGTCCGGGCCGAGGATCGTGCCGGTGGGCTTGGCGATGAAGCCGCGCCGGGCGTCCGCGAAGTCCTGCTGGTCGGCCAGGTTCAGCGATGCGCCGAACTCGGCGTTCGCTCGGGTCGTGGCGGCCGTTGCCAGGCTTGCTGCAGCGTCGGCGCCGGTGCGCCCGCCGTCACGGCAGCCGGCAGCGAGCGCGGCCAGCGTGCAGCACGCCGCAACCTGTCGGATGGATCTCATGGGGTCCCCCAGTCTGTTGGGAGTGCGCACGGCAAGCGGTCGCGCGCTGCCGACGGCCGCCGCTAACGCAGGTAGTCGGCCATCCAGTTCTCGATCAGCGCGCGCTGGCCGGGCGTCAGGTGACGGGCGCCGCGCACGGTCCCGACGCACATCGCGCTCTCGCAGTGGCACCGGAACGGCGCCGCCATGTCGTACTCGGTGGTGTTGTAGTTGAAGCTGACCGTGTCGCCGGCGGCAATGTCGCGTACGGCGATCACGGCGCGGGTGCGGATGATCGTCGCCGGATCGCACGCGTGATCCATGTACCGGAAGAAGTACTTGCGCACGACCTCGTTGGCGTCATGCGCCTCACCCTGGTCGAGATGAAGCGACGGACCCACCTGGATCGAGTAGCGCGTGGGGATCGCCGTCTCACGGCCGACCAGCGTGAAGACACGCTTGCCGGCGGCAATGGGGCGAATGGCGATGAGCCGACGCGAGGCGTGCGTGACGAGCACGCCCACGAGATCCGAGTCACAGCGGAGAATCGCGCCCGGCGGATGCGCGGGCAGCGGCGACGCTTGGGGGAGCGGTTGCGGATCGGTCATGGTCTCAGGCGTCGGCCGACGGTTACAGCGATGGACTGCCGCAACCCCGGAATGGTCGCGCGTTGGCCTGCGGTTCGATAATCCACGCAATCTATAGCGTTTACCGCCAGAGTCTACTGCCGCTTCGTGTTCCGCAACCAGTGCGTCTTGGCTATCGCGTGGACCCCACGCGCACCGGCTGTGTCCAGGCCATGAGGCCGTTGGACTCGACGATCCGCGCGCGCACGTAGCCTTCGTCGCCACGGAACGTGTACGTCGCCGGACTCGCGAGGGATTCCTGCAGCACCTTGCCGCCGTTGCCGATGAACTGGATGCGGTACTTGCTCCAGCTGTTCGGCTTGATCGTGAGGGTCATCGCCGTCGCGTCCACTTGATAGTCGCTCAGTTCCACGCCCGTGCTGGCGTAGAAGTCGCCACGTTCCATCGCCGCGAGAAGCGCTTTCGCCTCAAGCCTCTCCGCGCGCACCACGACCCACCCCTGCCCCGGCAAGGACGCGGTGCGGTCGCCGGGCCGCTTGAAGTGATGCGCGTCGTCCACCGCGATGCCGTACAGCGTCAGTCCGCTGGCGAGGATCGCGTCCCACGCCTCTTCGAGCCCCGCCACGCCGCCACCGCCGAGGTTGTTCACCATCGGATGGCCGTTGAAGATCTCGAAGAGCTTGTTGTTGCGGACCTGCTTCAACTCGTCGGCGGTGACGGCCCACCCGAAGTTCGGATGATTGATGTGCGGCACGGCATCCGCGGCGCGAATGGCGTCCACGTTGCGTTGGATGACGTCCAGTACGCTCGTGCCCCCCTGGGGCTCGATGAGCCGCGCCGGTTCCAGGGCGTTGATGTGGATTGGCTTGTTGCCAAAACGGTCAGTGACCTCTTCGCCGCGGATGACGACGAACTGCTGATCGAGCCCGTAGAGGGCGTTCAGCCCGTCCACGCTCGTCAGGACGTTGTGGTCGGTGAGCACGACAAACTGGTAGCCGTGTTCCTTGTACCACTTCACCACGTCGTCGGGCGACGAGTCGCCGTCGCTGTTGATCGTGTGCGTGTGCGTGTTGCCCTTGAACCAGCGCTTGGCCGGAGCCTGCTGCTGGGCGGCGAGGGCGACGGGGAGGCCGATGAGGGCAAGAGCGACGAGGCGGCGCATGGGCATCCGGAGGTGGAGAGACGCTTGATTCTCAGCGATTGTCGCACGGGGCGCCAGTCCTGATGGCCAACGCGCGAACTCTGAGGCGACGGCCCAGGACGCGGCCCACCAGCGGCATCGCGCATTGCGTAGTGAAGACGCCACATGCAGAATCCGGCATGCGTCCATCATTCTCAAAGACAATCCGGCCCTCCGCCGCCGCGCGCGCCGCCTTATTCGCGCGGCGACTCCTCTCCGCTGCGATGCTGACCATCGCGGCCGTGCCTGCTCTCGTGGCGCAGGTCGGCACCACCGCCCCGTTTCCCCGTCGCCTGGACGTGCAGGCCGTCTCGCTCCTCGGCGACACTCTGCGCACGCTGCCGCTTTCCGCGGCCGTGCGCGCGCGGTACGACGCGCAACTCGCCGAGGCGCGGCGTGCCTACGAAAAGGCGCCGGCAGACCTCGACTCGATTATCTGGTACGCGCGGCGCCTCGCCTACGTGGGGCAATCGCGCGAATCCATCGAGGTCTACACGCGCGGCCTCGCACTCTTTTCCGACAATCCGTGGCTGCTGCGCCACCGCGGGCACCGCTTCATCTCGGTGCGCGACTTCGACGCGGCCGTGCGCGATCTCGAGCGCGCGGCCACGCTCGTAGCGGGCACGCCCGACGTCGTCGAACCCGACGGCCAGCCCAACCCACGCGGCATTCCCATCGGCACGCTGCACTCGAACATCGGCTATCACCTGGCGCTCGCCCACTACCTGCGCGGCGACTGGGGCAGGGCGGCTATGGTGGCCCAGCGCGAAGTGGACGCCGCCACCAACGACGACCGTCGCGTCTCCATGGCGCACTGGCTCTACATGTCGCTGCGGCGCGCCGGGCGCGACGCGGAGGCGGCACGCGTCGTCGCCCCGATGCGCCGCGACATGAACATCGTGGAGAACGAGGCCTACCATCGGCTGATGCTGCTCTACAAGGGCGAACTCCCGCCCGACTCCGCGCTTGCCACCGGCCCCGACGGGCAGATGTCGACCTCCGACGTCTCGGCCGCCTACGGCGTGGCCAACTGGCACCTCTACAACGGCCGGCGCGCAGAGGCGGTGCGGCTATTCGAGCGGATTGTCGCCACTGGGCAGTGGGGCGCCTTTGGCTCCATCGCCGCCGAAGCGGAGCTCGCGCGGATGCGCACCAGCAAGCGATAACTCGTCGCGCGGGCCGCCAGACCAGCGGTCCGCGACGAGCCTACGGGCGGGGAGCGGGAATGGCGCGAGCCCGTGCTTCCAGGCGCTCCGCCTCGACGACGCGGTTGCGCAGGCGCATCATCTTCGCGTACTCCACCAGCACGTCGGCCACGGCGGGCGCGTCGCGCCCAAACGCCGTCTCGCGGATCTGCAGCGCCTTACGGTAATGCGCGTCCGACTCGGCCAAGCGGCCATCGTCGCGCATCACGTTGGCCAGGTCGAACTCGGCCGTCGCGATGCTCGGGTGGCCCGGATCCACGCGCTTCTCGAGGATTGAAAGCGCGCGCCGCAAACGTGCTTCCGCGTCGGCGTACCGCTGCCGGCGCCAGGCAATCTCGCCGAGGTTGATGTTGATGGACGCAACGTTGGGATGGTCATCGCCGAGCGCCTTGGATAGGTTCGCCTCGGCGCGCTGGTAGTACTGCTCCGCCTCGTCGTACCGCTTGAGCCCGTAGTAGACGATGCCCAGGTTGTTGAGCGCGCGGCCCACGTCGGGATGATCGGCGCCCGCCACGCGCTCGTACATCGCGAGTGCGCGCCGGAAGGCAGGCTCCGCCTCGGCGTATCGCCCTTCGGCCAGGTACGCCGACGCCAGATGCCGTAGCGTGCGCGCGTAGTCCGCGTCGTCGGGAGCCGTGCTCGCGGAGCGCAGGGCGACCGCTCGTGTGAGCAGGGATTCCGCCTCGGGATACCGCCCCCGTGTCACGAGCATGCCGCCGAACGCCGCCAGTGGCACCATGAGATCCGGATGGCTGGGGCCCAACGTGCGTTCACGGACGCCAAGCGTCACGCGGTACAGCGACTCCGCGACGGCAAAGCGTCCCTGCTGCTGCGCGAGCCTGGCGAGTTCGAGCAGGCTTCCCTGCACGGCGGGATCGTCTTCGGCCACCTGCGTGCGGCGCGTCGCGATGGACCGCTCGAGCAGCGGCTGCGCCTGCGTGTACAGCCCCATCTCACGATAGACGATCCCCATCGTGTACATCAGTTGGGCCTGGACCAGCGGTTGCTCGGCGAGTTCTCCGCCGATCCGCTCCGCGCCGCGATCCAGGATCTCGCGCGCCGTCACGCTGTTGCCGCGCGCCTCGCTCGGATCAGACACCTTGAAGAGACCGGTCAGGAAGCTCGCCACCTGGCGCGACGTTTCCGCTTCCCGCCGTGCAGCGGATTCCGCGTGCCGCGCGCGCACCAGCGCGAAGCCCACCACCGTCAGGCCGATCACCAGCGCGGCCGTTACGGTGGCGCTGGCCGCCACGGCAAGCCGGTTGCGGCGGGCGAAGCGCGACAGCCGATAGATCGTGGACGGAGGGCGCGCCACCACCGGCTCGTCGTGCAGGTGGCGCTCGATGTCCATCGCCAGCCCGTTGACCGTCTCGTAGCGCCGCGTGCGATCGGGGTCCAGCGCCTTCATCACGATCCAGTCGAGGTCGCCCCGCAGTTCGCGGCGCAGGGTCTTCACGTCCGAGCGACGCAACAGCGACACCGAGCTCGCGGCATTTCCCAGCGACGTGAACTTCGCGCTCGGGCTGCTCGGCGTCACCTCGCGCTGCGCAAGGCGCATCAGGTAGATGTTGAGCCCCACCTCGTTCGGGTCGAGCGGCAGCGCGCCCACGAGCAGTTCGTAGAGCAGCACGCCGAGCGAGTAGATGTCCGTGCGCGTGTCCACGTCCAGCGCCGATGGATCGGCCTGTTCGGGACTCATGTACGCCGGGGTGCCGATGGCGCGCCCCACTTCGGTGAGCAGCGAATGCTCGGTGAGCGGATGCGCCAGCGCTTTGGCGATGCCGAAGTCAATGACCTTGGGCACCGGCTTGCCGTCCTGCAGCATCACCAGCACGTTGGACGGCTTGATGTCGCGGTGAATGACGCCCTTCTGGTGCGCGTGCTGCACCGCGTGGCAGACATCCACGAATACGCGCAGCCGCTCACGCGTGGAGAGCCGGTGCGTGTCGCAGTACTCGGTGATGGCGACGCCCTTCACCAGCTCCATCACGAAGTAGGGCCGGCCGTCCGCCGTCGCGCCGCCGTCGAGCACCTTGGCGATGCTCGGGTGGTCCATGACGGCGAGCGCCTGCCGCTCCGCTTCGAAGCGGGCCACGACCTCGCGGGTGTCCATCCCCGCCTTGATGACCTTGAGCGCCACGCGGCGGCGCACCGGCTCCGTCTGCTCCGCGGTGTACACCATTCCCATGCCGCCGTGCGCCAGCACCCCGAGCACGCGATAGGGGCCCACGTTCTCGGGGTGGCTCAACGGGTCGAGCGCGGCAGCACCAGCTGGCGTGCTTTCCACGGGCGGTTCGGGTTTCGACACCCGCGGCGGCTCTTGCGGCAGCGCGCGGCTAGTCAATGATGATGTCGGGGTCGATCAGCACCGGCTGCGTGCCGCCGCCTGGAAGCCGGCACTCGAGATGCACGTTGTAGCCGTAGGTGCCCTTGACGCGCGCTTCACCCGTTTCCGCGCTGGCCGAACCCGCCGGCATGGCGCCGCCAAAGGGCCAGGCCTGCGTGGAGTCCTTGAGCGAGATCACCAGCGTGTCCGACGTCACTTGGCCGGTCATGCGCCATTCGACGCTGTCGCCGACGGCAATCGTGACTTTCGGCGGTGTGACGCGCCCCGGCTGGTTCCCGTTGGGGCAATGCACCATGACCTTCGCCTTCTTCGGCGAGTTCGACGACGAGAACGGCACGGCCGCAACGCCAGCGGCGAGCAGGGTGACGGATCCAGCAATGGCAAGAATGCGCTTCACGGGGGGCTCCTGTGCGCGGGGGGGCAATGGGGGAACATGCGACAAGGTGCCGTTCTCGCCGCGTCCTGTCAAACAGGGCTCGCGCCGGTGAGGGCGCACCCGCGTTGCCGCACCCCACCCGATGCCGCATTGTTCAGCACGCGCGCCGACGCTCGGCCGCATCGCGGTGGGAGAGCCATGACGGCGCCATCAGACGCGTCAGACCGATTCGAACTGGTGAAATGGTATCTCGACGCCGTCGAACCCGACGGCAGCGCGACCATCGCCTACTGGGCGTCGCTCGCCTGGCTCGGCCTTGATGTCACCTGGCACAACGTGACGCGCTACGCGATGGGCCAGCCTCCAGCCGAGCGGTCGAGCCGGCGGCGCGTGCCCCCGCCCGCGTGCGTGGACCGCCGCATCGTGTGGCGGTCGCAGCGCCTGGAACTGGAGACCGTGCACGAAGCGGCGACGCCCGGCGTCACGCTGACGCTGCTCGACGACGCGCGCGGGCGCATCGTCTGGGAGTGCCTGGCGCCGTCAGCGCGTGCACGGATTGCCGGCGACGGTGGAGCCACCGTCGGCACCGGATACGTGGAACGCCTTGCGATGACAGTGCGACCCTGGGACCTGCCCATGGACGAGCTGCGCTGGGGACGCTGGATGAGCGACGACGCGTCCGCGGCGCTCGTCTGGATTGACTGGCGCGGTCCCTCGCCTCAGCGCTGGGTCGTCTACGACGGCGCGCTCCAGCATGACGCGTCTGTCCGAGACGACGGGGTGGACCTCGGCGCCGGCCGGTTCGCGCTCGGCATGCCACGCACGCTGCATCACCGGTCGGTGGGCAAGCTGCTGCGTGGCATCGCCGGACTCGCGCGCGTGGCGGCGCATGTCCCGCTGGGATGGGAAGAGACCAAGTGGTGCTGCCGTGCAACGTTCACCAACTCGGCGCAGGTTTGCATCGAGGGATGGGCGATTCACGAGATCGTAAGGTTCAAGTGAGAGGCTCTCGCGTTCGGCTGCTCCTGTTCAAGCTGGGCTACGCCGCGTTGTTCGTCGGTGTCCTCCCCGCCCTGCTCGTGCTCTGGGCGAACCGCCTCGACGGCTGGATGCGGCTCCCGGTTCCCGATGCCGCGTGGGCTGGCGCTGTGTTGGTCGCGGTTGGTGTCGCCGTGATGACGGCCGGGACGATTGCCCTCTCGCGGTACGGCGGCGGCCTGCCGATGAGCGCCTTCCCACCCGAACGGCTCGTCTCGCGCGGGATCTACCGGTACGTCGCCGACCCGCTCTATGCTGGCGCGGTGACGCTGGCGATTGGCACGTCGCTGATCTATGCGTCGCCGTCGGGACTCTGGATTGTGTCGCCTGTCTTCGCGATGGCCTGCGTGGCGTGGGTGATGGGCTACGAGCGAGAGCGCACACGGCAGCGCTTCGGCGCCGTGGCCCTGCCAGTGCTGCGGCTGCCGGCCGACTTGGACGACGCGCCCACCGCGTGGCATCGCACCGCGGTCTATGCGCTCGTGTTAATTCCGTGGCTCGTGATTTACCTCGGCGTCGAGTTCCTCGGCGCGCCGTCGGATGCGCCGTCGTCGTATCTGGCCGTCGACTTGAGGATTCCCATCCTCCCGTGGACGGCGCTTGCATACGAAGCCGTGTATCCCATGGTGGTGCTGGCGCCGTTGTTCGCACGTCGGCAGGGTGACTTGCGACGGTTCGCACGCCGCGGGTTGTGGGCCATCGCGATCATCATCCCGTTCTACCTGCTGGTGCCGCTGGTGGCCGAGCCGCGTCCGCTGCCTGGGAGCGGCTTCTTCGTGTCGTGGCTCGAGCTCGAACGCGCCATCAATTCGTCATTGACGGCGTTTCCCGCCTTTCACGTCGTCTGGGCGTGCATCGCCGCCTCCATGTATGCGGCCACGTATCGCCACGGGCGCTGGATGTGGCTGCTGGCGCTGGCAATCGGGGCAAGCTGCACCACCGTGGGCATCCACGCCGTATCCGACGTCGTGGCCGCGTTCGCGTTTTACCCGGCGCTCGCACGCGGCGCGGCACTCTGGAAGTGGCTGCGGAGCGCGGCGGAACGGGGCGCCAACTCGTGGCGAGAGTGGGCGCTCGGTCCGTTGCGGTTGCTGAGCCATGGGTTGTTCATCGGCCCGGCCGTGGCCCTCACCATTCCCATCGGCATCTGGCTCGGCGGCCCCGATCTTCTGGGGTGGGTGTTCGCGGCCGCGCTCGTGGGCGCGGTGAGCGCGGCGCTTTGGGCCCAGTTGATTGAGGGCTCGCCGCAGCTGCTGCGCCCCTTCGGCTATTTCGGAGGAATGATCGGCATCGTCATCACCGTGGTGGTCGCCGCATTCGCGGGCGTGGACGCTTGGCGCTTGCTCGCCGCGTCGTGCGTGATCCTGGCGTTCGGGCAGGGGCTTGGGCGCCTGCGTTGCCTCGTGAACGGCTGCTGCCACGGCGCGCCGGCGCCGGCATCGGTGGGGATCACCTATGTGCACGCCATGCCGCGTCCAACTCGGCTCGCCAACCTCGGCGGCGTTGCCATCCACCCCACGCAGCTCTACTCGCTGCTCTGGCTCGTCGTCGTGGGCTTTGTGCTCGTGCGGCTGTGGATCGTCGCGGCACCGCTGTCCTTCATTGCGGGAATGTACTTCGTGCTGGTGGGGCTCGGCCGTTTCGTGGAGGAGCACTACCGCGGCGAACCACAGACCGCGGTGATTGCCGGGTTCAGGTTGTACCAGTGGCTGACACTCGCCTTCGTCGTGGGCGGGGCGGCGTTGACGACGATTGCGTCCGCGACCGCGCCGGCGCCGGTGCCGCTCGAAGGGCGCGCCATCGCGGCGGCGCTACTGGCGGCTGTGATTGGGATTGCTTTCTTTGGCATGGATGTGCCGGAGTCGAACCGGCGGTTCTCGCGGCTTGCGTAGGGGAAGCCAGCGAGCTGCTACCGTCGGGAGGACGCGCGAGTGAGTGGCGGTCGTTGGCCTCCGTCGCTCACCGAACGGTGTAGCGCAGCAGCCGGTTGGAGAACTTGAATTCCCCGACCCACAGGTACGAACCGTCGAAGGCGACGCCTCCCGGCCAGAAGAGCGTGCGCTGCGTGATGCGCGGCGGCGGAACGGGAGTCGCCGCGCTCGCGCCGATGATGAGGTCGGCGGGCCGCCCCAGTGCGGCGTCGCCCGCGTCGCGCCAGCCGTGCACAACGTTGAAGTTGGTCGCCGACACGAACAGCGACCCGCGCGCGACCGTCGCCGACTGCGGCAGGTTGAAGGTCCCCACGCCGCCGACGGTGGCGTACTCTGGCTGCGTGGCGAGCGTGGACACGCGGTACAGCCGGACGACGTGCGTATTCGTGAGCGTCACCGCCAGCCAGGTGCCGTCGCTCGACAGGCGAGTCGGTTCGGGCATGCTCAGCGTGAAGGCAGGGGCACAACTGGCGGACGGCAGCCGTCGCCAGCCATAGACCTTGCCGTCCTTGGTGTCGGCCACGTAGAAGTAGCGGTCGTCCATCGCAACGCCGCGCACTTCGCGCAACGTCACGGTGCCGATGCTGCCGCGATAGATGACGTCGGGCAGCGAACCGTTCGCGGGCGGTCGTGTCCACACCGCCACCGACTGCAGGCCGCCGAGTGCCAGCATCGAATCGGTGGCCGCGGCGGCCCAGGGTCCGAAGGGCAGTTCATACACCCAGTCAGGATGCGCGCCGGTGACATCGGGGAGCGCATTCCAGACGTAGAGCCGTCGCTCGAAATCCGACGCCACCACGAGGCGTCTGTTCGCAACCGCCGGGACACCGTTGGTGATCAGGTAGTTCGTCCTGAGGGTGTTGGTCTGCAGGTCGGGCGCGCCGATCGTGAAATCCGGAACGGCCGACGCCGTGGACGGGATTCCGTTGTAGACCGAGATGCGGTTGCCGTTGTATTCGAGCACGTAGGTACGGCCGCCTGCGATCACGACCGCGCTGCCGTCGCCCCCCTGGTACGCGTGGCCCGTGATGATCAACTGCGGCGCCGTCGCGGCCGTCGCCGGCATCGCGCTCCAGATGCTCAGCGTGCGCGCGCCCATCATTATCAGGCGGCCGTCCGTGGTGAACGCGCCCTGCATCCAGACGTTCGGGTCGAACGGGTCGGTGGCGAAGAAATCGGGGGCATTCGATGCGCTCGTGGGGAACGCGCGCCAGAACCAGTTGCCCGAGTTGGTGAGATTCGCGTTGTGGTCGCCGACGATGAGCGCACGGCCGTCGCTCGTGATCGTGCGCGGCGTGCCGATGCCCGAGCCAGAAATCACGAAATCGGGGTCAACGTTCGCGGTCGGCACCGTCTGCCAGACCAGCACGCGCCCCACGCTTGTAGCGGTGGCCACCAGGCGCGTGCCGTCCGTCCAGACGCCCCATGGCCACTTGAGCTGTGCATTGGAGATCGCGAAATCCGCCGGTTGGGCGCTATGCGTCGGAAAGTGCGTCCAGACGAGCAGGCGGTCGTTGTAGCTGTCGGCGATGACCAGCAGCCCGCTCGCCGTCACCGACACTTGGCCCGGCCAGTTGAGTTCGTGCAGGCCGGTGCCCGGCGCATTGTGCCAGACGTCGGGCTGTCCCAGCACGAAGTCCGGAGGCGCGTTGCCGGCCGGCAGCGAGTTCCAGACCAGCACCCGGTTGTTGTTGCCGTCCGAGAGCAGCAGGCGCGTGCCGTCGCTGGCGATGGACCGCGGGTGGTTGAACAGAAGCGGGCCGCCCGTCCTGTCGAACCCGAACCCGGAGAGCATCAGGTCCGCGCTCTGCCCCGACTGGAACCACCCCGTGCGACCAGGCGCGGCCGTCGGGTACGCCGTGGTGACTTTGCTGGCGCTGTAACCGGTGAAGTCGGTCGCCGGAGGCGGAGAGGGGCATCGCGCGCCGCCCGTGTCCTTTGGCGTGACTGAGACAGGCGTTTCGCCGCGGGCGCAACCCAGAACACCGACGGCGGCGATGCCCGCAATCGTGATCGCGTGTGACCTCCAGCGACGCCTGTTGCATGCCAGCACGTCCGCATTCTCCTGTCCACACGGATCGTTGCTCAAGGGCGCGTCACCCAGTCCAGCACGAACTGGTTGCCGAGTCGCGTGTGATAATACGGCGACGTTCCGTCCGCCGAAACCGGCCAACGTCGGCTTCACACTAACCGGAGATTCAGATCGCGAGCGATTTGGGGGTCAGGAGCCACTGGAGTTCGCCGCGTCTGGACTGGGCGTCCGGCAGCTCGACGAGAGCGAGTCCGCCCTTCTTCATGACGATGCTTCCTCCACCGATGAGCGCGCCGATGGTCACGCTCAGGTCCGGTTCGTGGCCGACGAGCATCACTGCGTTCGCGTCGGCACGCTCGAGCAGCATCTCGTGCAGCCGGTCTTCGTCGAATCCCGACGCCAGCCGCTTGTCCTCCGTCAGTTTCGCTTTCAGGCCCAGTCCGTCCGCGACGATTTCCGCGGTCTGCTTGGCACGGGCGAGCGGGCTCGTGATGATCGCGTCGAGCCCCAGATCGAGATGCGCGAGCGCTTCCGATATGCTCCGCGCTTTTCTGACGCCGTCGCTCGTCAGCGGGCGCTCAGCGTCCGTGCCTTTCCATTCATCTCGTTCACGGGCGATGCCATGTCGCAGGAAGTAGACTTTCATGTTCCAGACTCCGCATACACAGATCCGCTATCCCGGCGCTTCGCGTTCGGTCGGTCGAGATACGCGGGCACGCCTAGCTCACAACCTCGGTAACCGGGCGGGCCAGCAGCCGCGCCTGGCTGTCAATCGGCTCCGCGTCGCCTTCGGGCGCGAGCCGCACGTAGGTGCCATCGGGCAGCATCAGCCGCGCACGCATGTTTTCGGCGAGATACGTCGCCAGAATCTGGTGGCGCAGTTGCCGAATGAGCCGCGCGTCCTGGATTGGAAAGAGGATCTCGACGCGGCGGTTTAGGTTGCGTGACATGAGGTCCGCGCTGCCCAAATAGACTTGGTCGTTGCCGCCGTTGCGAAAGTAGTAGATCCGGCTGTGTTCCAGAAAACGCCCGACGATGCTGACGACCCGGATGTTGTCACTCACCCCTGGCAGGCCGGGACGCAGGCTGCAGGTGCCGCGCACGATCAAGTCTACCCGCACTCCCGCCTGGGAGGCCTGATAGAGCAGGTGGATCATCTGCCTGTCGATCAGCGCGTTGATCTTGAAGACGAGGTGACCCTGTCCGCCCTGCTGCTGCTGCTCGATCTCACGACGGATGAGCGCTGCGATGCCCGCACGCAGCGTGATGGGCGCGACCAGGAACCGCCGATAGTCGGTCTTCGAGGAATAGCCGGTCAGCACATTGAACAGATCCGTGGCGTCCGCGCCCATCTCCTCGTCGCAGGTGAACAGGCCCAGGTCGGTGTACACTTGCGCCGTCACAGGATTGTAGTTGCCCGTCGCCAGGTGCACATAGCGACGGATGCGGTCGCCTTCCTTGCGCACGACGAGCGCGGTCTTGGAATGCGTCTTCAGTCCGGGCAGTCCATACACCACGTGGACGCCTTCCCGCTCCAGCGCCTTCGCCCACTCGATGTTGCTCTCCTCATCGAACCGCGCCTTCAGTTCGACGAGCACGGCGACCTGCTTGCCGTTGCGTGCGGCTTCCAGCAGTGCTTCGACGATCGGCGAATTGCCGCCAACCCGGTACAGCGTCTGCTTGATGGCGAGCACGTTCGGATCGCGCGCGGCGGCCTGCAGGAACTCGACGACCGTGGCGAAGGAATCATACGGGTGATGCAGCAGGATGTCCTGGCGCCGGATCGCCGCGAAGATGTCGTCGGCCGACTCTGCGATCTCGGGGGGATTCGCCGCAAGGAACGGCGGATCCTTGAGTTCGTGCCGATCGAGGGCACAGAGCTGCATCACGTCGCTCGTGCCGAGCGGCGGCAGCACCGTGTACACGTCGTCCGGCTCGATGCTGAGATTGTCAACGAGAATCCGGCGAATGGCGTCAGGCATCGTTGGTTCCATGGTCAGGCGCACGACGGACCCAAAGCGACGCTCGCGAACGCTGCGTTCGATCGTCTCCAGCAGATCCTCGGCTTCGAGTTCCTGGATGAGGACCTCGGCGTCGCGGGTGACACGAAATGGATGTGCTTCCATCACCTGCCACCCCGGGAACAACGTCTGCAGGTGTGCGGCAATGACCTGGTCAATCCAGACGAAATGCGAATCCTTCGGCTCGGTCCCATTCCCCGACGGATCCGCGACTGAAGGAACCGGCAGCAGTCGCGGCAGCGTGTTCGGCACCTTGACGCGCGCGAAACGCTTCGTGCCGTTCGGCGCCCGCACCGTCAGCGCCAGATTCAGGCTCATGTTCGAGATGTGCGGAAAGGGGCGACCGGGATCGTACGCGAGCGGCGTGAGCACCGGGAAGATCATCTCGTCGAAGTACTTCCTGGCGTACGCCTTTTGATGCTCCGTCAGCGCAGCGTAGTCGGACACGTGAATGCCGACGGCGTCGAGTTGCGCCATCAATCCGCGCAGGCAATCGCGGGTGTCGCTCATCAGCTGCAGCGCTTCCTGGCGAATGGCGGCGAGTTGCTGCGCCGGGGTCAGGCCGTCGATCGAGAGTTCGACCACGCCGGCATCAACTTGCTGCTTGAGGCCGGCAACGCGCACCATGAAGAACTCCGCCAGGTTGGAGCTGGCAATCGCGAGGAACTTGACGCGCTCCAGCAGCGGCTGGCGTTCGTCCTGCGCCTCCTCCAGCACGCGTCGAAACCAGGCCAGCGTGGACAGTTCACGGTTGACGAAGAGCTTGGCGTCTTCGGGAACTGGGCTCGCTGGTACAGAGACCGCTGGCGCTCGGCGCGGGCTGCGCGTTCTTGGCACAGGGATCCCTCCCGTGAATACAGCATCGCGGAGACCGGCGGTGCAGGACCGTCAACCTCGGCTGATTCATTATGCGCCGGCCTGGCGCGAGGGGATAGGGGCTGGCATGGGTGATCCCGCATCATTGCAGCTCCTTGGCCTTCTTCCGGGCCTCCGCCAGGGCCATGACCGCCGCCGGCGCCTCTCCCCGCCTCAGTTGGTCCGCCATGAACGTCATGTACGGCGCCACATGGCGGAAGAAACGCTTGTAGCTGCGGCAGAGGTAGTTCAGTCCCGCCTCGCCATCGGGCGTCCTCGCGAAGCGGTGCTTGGGACATCCGCCGTTGCAGGCGAACCGCACGTCGCACTGGCGGCAATACCGGGGAAGGGTGTTGCGCTTGGCGGCGCCGAACTTCCGCTGCCCCGGGGACTGTGCGAGCGCGGCGATCCCATGCTCGACGATGTTGCCGAGCCTGTGTTCCGGGTAGACGAAATGATCGCACGAGTAGAGGTCGCCATTGTGCTCGAGCGCGAGCGCGTCGCCGCACTCTTCCCTGAGCACGCAGAGGCTGGGCCGAAGGCCCGCCCAGATTTCCAGCGACACGTCGAAGAGCTGCACGAAGACCCGGCCGACGTCGTGCCGCACCCATTCGTCGAAGATCGTGGTGAGGAAGATGCCGTATTGCTCCGGCTCCACCGACCACTCGGCCACGCGCGCATGTCCGGCAAATGCGGGCGGGACCAGTTCGTGCGGACCGGACGCCCGGACGCGCCGTCGTTCGGCGATCGGGATGAACTGCATGAACCCGCTGCCGATCTCCCTGAAGAAGCGATAGACCTCGAGCGGGGACCCCGAGTTCCGGCGATGCACGCAGGTGATGGTGTTGAACTCGACCGCGTGCTCCTGCAGCAGCCGGATTGCCTTCATCACGCGCTCGAACGTCGGCTGGCCACCCTTCCCCACCCGGTAGGCGTCGTGCAGCTCGCCTGGGCCATCAATGGAAATGCCGACGAGGAATTGCTCCTGCGCCAGGAAGTCGCCCCAGGCGTCATCGAGGAGGATGCCGTTGGTCTGGATGGTGTTGGAGATCTTCCTGCCGGCGGCATGCTGCTTCTGCAGGGCCACGGCGCGCCTGAAGAAGTCGACGCCGAGGAGCGTTGGCTCGCCCCCCTGCCACGCGAACGTGACCTGGTCCCCGGCCTGCAACGCGATGCAGTCGCGCGTGTACCGCTCCAGGACGTCGCCCGCCATCCTGACGCCACCCGGCTCCGTCGGGTAGTAGCGTAGCTTCTCCAGGTAGAAGCAGTACGCGCAATCGAGGTTGCAGCTTGGCCCCGACGGCTTGGCCAGGATGTGCGTGTTTGGAGTCCTGTCCGGATGCGGCACGCCACGAATCTCCGGCTGGGCGAAAGGCGAATCAAGGGATCGGCGGCCGTCCCATTGAACTTCCGGTTCCAGACGGCCGGATGTATGATGCTGCGACGCGGCAACTGACCGACCCGGGGGACTCATGAAACGCAGGACGCTCGTGCTCTGCCTTGCGCTCGCGTTTCCCGCCATCGTGTCTCCCCAGGCGCGCCGGGCGGCGCGGCCGAACATCATCTATATCATGAGCGACGATCACGCGGCGCACGCCATTGGCGCGTACGGGTCGAAGGTCAACACCACGCCGCATATAGACCGCCTGGCGCGCGAGGGGGCGCTGCTCACCAACGTCTTCGCCACCAATGCCATCTGCACGCCGAGCCGGGCCGCCATACTCACCGGCCAGTACGCGCACATCAACGGCGTGACGATGTTCAACCGGTTCGACAGCTCATGGCAGACCGTCGCGCAATTGCTGCAGCAGGGCGGCTACCACACGGGGATGATCGGCAAGTGGCATCTGGGCAGCGATCCGCAGGGCTTCGACCGGTGGGAGATTCTCCCCGGCCAGGGCGTGTACAACGATCCCGTGATGTACACCGCGACCTCCGAGACGACCTACACCGGGCGGTATGTCACCGACGTGATCACCGACCGCGCCCTCGACTTCCTGAAGACCCGTCCGCGCGGCAAGCCGTTCTTCCTGATGATGCACCACAAGGCGCCGCACCGGCCGTGGGACCCGAGCGCCGAACAGGCCGGGCGGTTTGCCGGCCAGCGGATTCCGGAGCCGGTCACGTTCTGGGACAACTACGAGACGCGCACCGATGCGCTGCACGAGAACCAGCAGCGCGTCGCGAAGGACATGACCAACCGCGACCTCAAGCTGGCGCCGCCGGCCGGGTTCGGCGGGACGGACCTCACCCGGTGGTACCGCATCAAGCCCGACACCGTGACGATCGAGCGTGACGGCAGACCGGTGATGCTGACCGGCGAAGCGCTCGTGCGCTGGAAGTACCAGCGCTACATGCAGGACTACCTGGCGACCGTGCAGTCGGTGGATGAGAGCGTCGGCCGGGTGCTGGCGTACCTCGACGAGGCCGGGCTCGCGCGGAACACGATGGTGATCTACACCAGCGACCAGGGGTTCTTCCTCGGCGATCACGGACTGTTCGACAAGCGCTTCATGTACGAAGAGTCCATTCGCATGCCGTTCCTCGTGCGCTGGCCGACGGGCATCAGGGCGGGTACGAAGAGCGATGCGATGGGACTGAACGTCGACTTCGCGCCGACGTTTCTCGACGCGGCGGGCCTGCCGGTGCCCGCGGCGATGCAGGGGCGCAGCCTGGCGCCGGTGCTCCGGGGGCGCACCCCGGCTGATTGGCGGACGTCCATGTACTACCGCTACTATCACGATCCGGGCGACCACAACACGCGCGCGCACTACGGCGTGCGAACGCGCACGCACAAGCTGATCTACTTCTGGAAGAAGGATCAGTGGGAGCTGTTCGACCTGGTCAACGACCCGTACGAGTTGCACAACCTGTACGGCCAGCCGGGCCTCGAGTCGCTGACCGCAGCGCTCAAGCGGGAGCTGTACCGACTCAAGGAGGCTGTGGGCGACCACGATCAGCTGGCCGACGTCCAGCTGCCGAACGGGGTGGATGGCACGGTAGCGAGGCTGCGGGGAAGGTAGGGAGCGCGCGAAGATGACCCAGCGCCGTATCCGGCTCTGGGTCATTTGTCTGCGCCATCGGGACGGCGGGATTCGAACCCGCGACCCCCTGAACCCCATCAGGGGCGCCGAGGCACCCCTGCCTTTGGACACTGTGCTTGCCCGCACCCGTCCCTCACCTGTCCAAATTGACAATCCGCGAGTCTGTGCTACAACATAGCATATGCTCGTTCCGCGTCGTGTCGCACAGACTCCGAAGGCGTCCGGTCTGTTGGCGTCGCCTGCCCGCTGCCGCCTCGTCACGCATTTCGTGCTTCATCCACACGCCGACCTGCATTTCCACGGACTCAAGCGCGTGACGGGCCTTCCGAATCGCTCACTGCAAATGGAACTTGCTCGCCTTGAGCGGCTCGCCTTGATCGCGCGAAAGCCCGATGGGCGCTTCGTACGATTCATCGTGCAGCCGGATGGACCCCGGTGGCAGGCGCTGCGTGAGATGATCCGGCAATTTGTCGATCCGGCGGACGTCCTTCGCGTCGCGCTCGCAAATGTCTCCGGCATCGAGGTGGCTTTCGTGTATGGGTCCTTCGCGCGGCGGCACGACGTGCATCCGGATAGTGACGTCGACGTCTTCGTTCTGTCCGCGACCATCGACCAACTCGCCACACGCAGTTCACTCGCCGCAGAGCTTCTCGAGGTGTCCGGGCTACTGAATCGCGAGGTCAATGCCTCACGTTACACCCCGTCGAAGCTCGCCGCGAAGATCGCTCAACATTCCCAGTTCATTGTGAGGGTGCTCGCGGGCGAAAAGGACTGGCTCATTGGAGGTCCGGCCGATCTGTCGGCCCTGATCTCAGCGCGATCGAACGCGTCCGGTGAGGGTGGTCAGGCTCGCCACTGTGACACGACGGTCAGTCGCTCGCCGGACCACGACGCAGCCTCGCACGCGAAACGACGCGTGCATCAATGACCACCGCAGACCCTGACGACGAGCTGCAGCGCCTCCGTGCTCGGCTTGCCGCATTGGATTCGGAACGGGCCGCTCTGGAGGCCAGGCTCGAGCAACTCGCCCAACCCTCGCGGGTCACGGAATCCACCGCGGTATATGTTGCTGGCCCCGTCACCGATGCCTCGACGCCAGCCGAAAAGCTTGCGTTGTTCAGCAACCTCTTCGCCGGACGACGCGACGTCTTTCCCATCCGATGGGAGAATGCGAAGTCCGGGCGCTCCGGCTACTCGCCAGCATGCACCAACGAGTGGGTGAAGGGCGTGTGCAACAAGCCATCGGTCAGGTGCGGCGAATGTGGCAATCAAGCGTTCTTGCCCGTGTCGCGCGACATCCTCGCCAAGCACCTTCGGGGACGGGAAGGTGCGAAGTCGCAGGGCGCGACCTTCGTGGTTGGCGTGTACGCGCTGCTGTCCGACGATAGCTGCTGGTTCCTCGCGGCCGACTTCGACAACGAGCAGTGGGCGGCCGACGCGCTGGCCTATGTCGAGACGTGTCGCCTGCACGGGATTTCGGCGGCGCTCGAGCGGTCCCGCTCCGGTAACGGCGGCCATGCATGGATCTTCTTCGCCCAGCCGGTTCCGGCTCGAGATGCTCGACAGCTGGGCGCGCTGCTCGTTACCGAGACGATGGAGCGACGGCCCGAAATCGGATTCGACTCGTACGACCGGTTCTTCCCGAGCCAGGACGCCCTGCCGAGCGGAGGGTTCGGGAACTTGATCGCCCTGCCGCTGCAACGCGCCGCCCGTGAGCGAGGCAATAGCGTCTTCGTCGATGATGCGCTGCGGCCGCACGACGACCAGTGGGCGTACCTGTCAGGGCTCGCTCGAATGACACGCGAAGCACTTACCGCACAGGTTCGGGATGCCGAGGCGACTGGACGCGTGCTCGGCGTTCGCATGCCCGTCGAGGAGGAGGATGCGAGCCAACCGTGGCTGCTGCTTCCATCTCGTCGTCGGCGAGAGGAGTCCTTCATCGGTTCGTTGCCGAGCCAGGTCGATGTCGTTTTGGCGGATGACATCTACATCGACCGCACAAACCTTCCGCCGGTGATCGTCGCGCGCCTGATCCGCCTCGCCGCCTTTCAAAACCCGGAGTTCTATCGCGCCCAGGCGATGCGGATGTCGACACATGGCAAGCCTCGCATCATTTCGTGCGCCGAGTTGCACCCGCGTCATATCGCCTTGCCCCGCGGTTGCCTTGACGAAGCACTGGCATTGCTACGGTCGTACCACATCGACGCTTCAGTCGAAGATCGTCGCGAGGCCGGCGAGCCGCTTCCCGTTCGCTTTTTCGGCACGTTGCGCGAGGAGCAAGGCGCGGCGTTCGACGCGCTCGCTGGACACGACACCGGTGTACTGGCCGCGTCCCCCGCGTTCGGCAAGACGGTCGTGGCCGCGGCGCTCATCGCGAAACGCGCGTGCAGCACGCTCGTCCTGGTCCACCGCCGTGAACTGCTGACGCAGTGGGTCGAACGCCTGCAGGAGTTCCTGTCGGTTGAGCCGGGCGACGTCGGCACGATCGGCGGCGGCCGCAAGAAACCGACTCGCCGGATCGATGTCGCTGTGATTCAGAGTCTGGTGCGAAAGGGCGAGGTTTCCGACCTCGTAGCCGGGTATGGGCAGTTGATCGTGGACGAATGCCATCACCTGTCAGCGGCCAGTTTCGAACTGGTGGCGCGCCGCTCGAAGGCCAAGTACGTCCTCGGTCTTTCCGCGACGGTCGCACGCAGGGACGGGCACCAGCCGATCATCTTCATGCAGTGCGGGCCGGTACGACATCGCGTTGATCCAAGGACGGACGCACTGCGGCGGGGCATCGCTCATCGGGTGGTGCTTCGCGACACCACTTTTCGCCTTGACAGGGACGACGGGATGGAACGCGTCTCGGTTCCGAGGATCTACGCACGGCTTGCGCTGGACGGCGATCGCAATGCCCTCATCGTGAAGGACGTGAACGCGGCGTTCGCGGAGGGCCGCAGCATTCTCGTGCTGACGGAGCGTCGTGACCACGTCGAGATCCTGCGGCACGCGTTCGAGCAGTTCACGCGGGATATTGTCGTCTTGCGAGGCGGAATGAAGCCTGGCGAGCGACGTGCCGCAGCCGAGCAGCTCCGCGCCTCCCGGTCGACCCCTCGCATCATCCTTGCCACCGGCCGGTATTTGGGCGAAGGATTCGACGATCCTCGGCTGGACACGCTCTTTGTCGCCATGCCGATTGCCTGGAAGGGGACCCTCGCCCAGTACGTCGGCCGCCTGCATCGCGACCACGATGGCAAGAGCGAGGTGGTCGTGTACGACTATGCGGACGAGTCGGTGCCCGTCCTGGCGCGCATGGCGGCGAAGCGCCGAACGGGATACCGCGCGCTCAGCTATGTCGCGTGGAAGGATCGCTGAGTTCCGCAGAGCGCCCCTCGTCTTGTCCCGTCATCTGTCAAGTTCAGGAAACTCGTCAGCTTCCAGCAACAGCCGAATGCTCCGCGCTTGTCCGGGACTGCGGCGGATCAGGCGACGCTTCTCCAAGGCGAGGATCATTCGATGGACCGAAGGCGGCGAGACCGCGAAATGCCGCTAGAAGTCCGATTCCGCGGGTGCCTGACGGCGCAGTGCCGTGTACTGCTGGATGAACGCGAGATACTGCCCCTGCAGCGCCGTGAAGCGACGACGTTCCGGCTCACCGCGTCGCAAGCCGGGAAGCTCCCGTGGCGCCTCATTGTCATCACCCTCTGCATCGATGGAGCTGAACCCCGGAACGCCGATTGCACCGAGGCACTCCGGGTTCGCGAGTACGATTGTGCGCATCGCCTCGACCAGCGTGCCTCGTCCCCGACGTGCGAGCATGTCGAGCACGCTCTGGATGTCGAGGAAGCTGCGCGGATTGAGGCGCCAGGTCTTTCGCAACGCGCGCACGTGCTTGCATGGCGACTCCTCGGAGGGACACGAGCACGAACCGGCGTTCCGGGCCGCGAGGTCGAGCTCGGTGCGGCAAAAACCAAAGCGTCCGTCGATGCCCACCACGAGTCGACGCCCGTCGCGTATTCGCATACGCATGGACGGACTGTCCACATACTCGGCGGCGCGCGGGTCGCCGCCGCCCTTTGCTCGAGATGTCAAGGAGTGCCTCCCGGCGTCGCGTGAGGGCGCCTTCGGGGTTTCGTCTCAGTGGTCGAGCGAAAGAGCGAACGCCTTCTCAAGTGCCCGGGCAAGAACGCGACCCGAGAGGTCACGAGACAGCGTCATGCCGCGCTTCCCTCATCGTTCACGACGCACAGCCGAATGAACGAGGGAAGGTCGGGCTCATCGAAGTGACAGTGTACCGCGTCGCGAGTGGCCTCACGGAGTGCCGGCAAGCTGTCTGCCTCGGTGACAATCGAAGCTCCCAGCGCCTTGGCGACGTAGCCACCCTCGCGCGCCTCTTCGACGAGAAAGACGAGTTGGGTCATGCAGTGCCTGGTCCTTTCACGGAGTTGATGAAAGACGCCCGGGACCATGCCCGCGGGCGCTTACCGCGATGACTCAGCGCGAGTCTTCGGCGCTGCCGAGCGCCGCCAGTTCGCGCACGCATGCCAGCCGCAGCGGTTCAAGCTCCTGTTCGACAATTCGCGCAATCGTCGCATCGTCAACCGCATCGTACTCATGGCGGAGTACGTTTCCCAAGCCGCGAATGCCGCGCCACGCAACCTGTGGCTGGCGCGCTTCCATCGTGGGCCCGAGTTTCTTGGCCGCTTCACTGATCCGTTCGAGACACCGCTCAACCGCGTCGCGCGTCTTGTCGTCGAGTTCCGCTTCGGGGGTCGCGGTCGCCAAATGAGCCCGAACCCGATCGATGTTGGCGATGATGTCCTCAAGCCGCTCGTGCGGAACGTCAGAAGGCATACACCGCTTGCGCCTCCGCGCTCGGCCGCACATGCGGCCTCAGGCGATCGCGTCGCGCAACGTCGACGTCTCGACCCACGATCTGTTCGAGATCGGCTGCGATTCCGGCGTACGCGAAGAAATCGCCAGCCACATCAGGCGCGAGATCCACGAAGAGATCAATATCGCTATCGGGACGGTCCTCCGAACGTACGACCGAACCGAACACCGCCACGTGCAAGACGCCGCGCTCACGCAGTTCGACTTCATGGGCACGGAGACTCGCGAGGATGTTCGAGAGAAGCGACATGCGTGGAAACTACCTCCGACGCGCCGCGCCTACAATGCGGTTTCCATCGTCCCGGACAATGGGCTGTAGGCCCACAGAGTGGGGACGCGAGCGGCTTCCTATTGGCGTGCCACAAGGAAAGAGCGCCCGGCGATCATCTCGCCGGGCGCTCTTTCTAACATTATGTAAATCAAGTTCTTACGAAATCGGGACGGCGGGATTCGAACCCGCGACCCCCTGAACCCCATTCAGGTGCGCTACCGGACTGCGCTACGTCCCGTCCGCCGCCAAGCTCTCGCCCACGCGGACAGACTGTGAAAGTAGTCCCCGAGCGCCCCCCAGACAAGCGCGAGCGCAACGCGCGGGCGCAGCGTGCACCGCGCCTGCGCGCCGCCCCTCAAAACCTGGGATTCACCACGTTGTTGTAGATCGACCCAAACGTGTAGCCCACCCCCAGCCGCATCTGGTACTGGAACCCGCTCAGCAGCGCCCGGCGTCGCAACAGCACGTCCACCGCGTTCCGCTTGCCCCGCGGCAAATACACCTGGTCGCGTATCCACTCGTACCCGCCGTTGGCGTTCACGCTGAACCCGCGGAACAGCCGCACGCTGAACCCGGCGTTCAGTTCCGTCGTCCGCTTCGACGCGTCCGTAAGGAAGTTGCGGTGCTGGGCGCTCACGTTCGCGCTCCCCCACGGCTCCCGTGTGCGGTACTCAAGCTCCAGATACTGCCGCGGCATGGACTCGCGAATCTGGTCGAAGATCGTCGTGTCGGCATACCAGTAGCCCACCGCGCCCACCCCATACCGCACCACCAGCTCGCGCCGCGTCGCCTCGGTGTACGGAAAGAGGTTGTACTCGATCGCCGCCCCGCCCTCCACGCGCAGGTCCTGGTTGCGAAAGACCTGCGACGCTGCCTCCGCGCTCGCACCGAGCGACCAGTGGTCGGAAATGCTCTTCACCTGCAGCCACTCGACGTTCCAGTCGCGCAACAGGTTCTCATACGTCTCTTCCGACTCCAGCGCCCCCACGCTGTCGTAGTCCTGCACCGTCACCCGGTTGTTCCGGTACGAGTACCAGGAGCTGAGGTTCGTCTTCCAGTCGTCCGTCACCCGGTTCGCCGAGAGGCGAGTGTTCACGTTCTGGCTCTTGTAGTAGCGCTCGCCGTCCGTCGCACCGCTCAGGCTGACCGAGAAGACCCACGCGTTCCACGGGTCGCGCGCCGGCATCACCTGCACCGCGTTCGCACGCGCCGTGTCGCCCCGCACCACGCGCAGCGACTGGCCGCCGCTGGTGCGCGCGACGAACCGGACGAGCCCCAGCGCGAGCATCCGCGTCACACCGCGGCGCGATTCGTCGCTGGTCGTGGTCGGATTCGTGGTGAACGTCAGCGTGTCGCCGCGCCCGGCAAAGCTCCGCTCGCCGAGGAATGCCGCCGTGAACTGCTCGCCGCCGGCGCCCGCGCGCTGGCTGGTGACCAGCACGTGGACGTCGGCCACCTCGCGGTCGCGCACCCAGTTCACGTAGGTGATCTCGGTGCGGATCAGGTTGCTGTCGCACCCGGCCCGGCAATCGAGGTAGACCGCAATGGGACCGGCGGCCGATCCGGCGGTCGGCGGCGTGGCCTGGCCGGCAAGTCGGGTAGCGCACGCTGAAACGCCAAATAGCAACGCAAATGCCCGGGCTGCGGCACGCCCACGGCGCATGTTCGATAGAGAACTCATGCTGGAATTATCGCTCGCGCTCGTCGAGATGGCGACTGCACCTCGAGCCGCGCGCCCATGCCGGCCGCCCGGCGAGAATCGCCGCCCGCCGACTCCGGCTGCCTGGTGAACTTCGCCGCCCGGCCACCCCGATGACGCCGGTTTCGCTCGCCGCGAGAAAGAGCTAGAATTTCCCGACCCGATTCATCCTCCCCACCCCGCTAGGATGCGCTCATGAACCACTTCAGATCGTCCGTGCTCGCTGCGGCCGTCACCGTGATCGCGCTGCTGCCTTCGTCCGCCGCCGCGCAGGTCACCACCGCGTCCGTGGTTGGCATCGTCACCGCCAGCGGCGGGTCCCCCGTCGCCGCCGCGCGCATCACCGCCACGCACACACGGTCGGGAACCGTCTACGTCGCGCAGTCGCGCGCGGACGGCCGCTACATCATCCCGGCCGCACGCGTCGGCGGCCCGTACACCATCACGGCCAAGCTCATCGGGTACGCGCCGAAGTCGCAGGAAGGCATCATGCTCGACCTCGGCGTGCAGACCGCGGTGAACTTCGACCTCGCCGCCGCCGCCGTCACCCTGGGCGCAGTCTCCGTGACCGCCGAGGCCGGCACCTTCAGCGGCTCCCGCACCGGCGCCGCCACCAAGGTGGGCATCGAGGCCATCGCCGCCTTCCCCACCCTGTCGCGCACGATCACCGACTTCACCCGTCTCACGCCGCAGTCGTCGGGCTCATCGTTCGCCGGCATGGACAACCGCTTCAACAACATCACCATTGACGGGTCGTACTTCAACAATTCGTTCGGCCTCGCCGGTCAGCCCGGCGGACGCACCAATGTGGCGCCCATCCCGGTGGAAGCGGTCGAACAGATCCAGGTGAACATCGCCCCATTCGACGTGCGCCAGGGCAACTTCGTCGGCGCCGGCGTCAATGCCGTCACCCGCAGCGGCACCAACGAGTTCAAGGCGTCGGCCTACTACGTCACGCGCAACCAGGGGCTGGTCGGCAACAAGATCCAGGACGTGGCATTCAACCCGGGCACCTTCAAGTACGCGCTCGCCGGCGCCTGGCTGTCCGGTCCCATCATCAAGAACAAGCTCTTCTTCTTCACCAGCTTCGAAGACGACAAGAACACCGCCCCCGGTACCACCTTCCTGGCCAATACCGGCGGTCAGACGGTGACGGGCAACGTCACGCGCGTGCTCGAAAGCGATCTGCAGGGCCTCAGCACCTTCCTGGCGAGCAAGTTCGACTACCAGACGGGGCCCTACGCGGGGTACAACAACGAAACCCCGTCGAAGCGCTTTCTGCTCAAGGTCGACTACAACATCAACGATCGGAACAAACTGAGCGTCCGCCACAACACGCTCACGTCGCAGGCCGACATTCTGATCTCCAACTCGAGCTCGCTCGGCTTCGGCACCCGCCGCACGAACTCCCAGTCGATGAGCTACCAGGCGTCGGGGTACCTCGCCCTCGAGAACATCAACTCGACCGTGGCCGAACTCACCTCGCAGCTGCGCGAGAAGCTGTCCAATTCCCTGCTGGTCGGGTACACGAGCAACAACGAAAGCCGCGGCTACAAGGGCGCCTTCTTCCCCACCGTTGACATTCTGCAGAATGGGTCCACCTACATCAGCTTCGGCATGGACCCGTTCACGCCGAGCAACCAGCTGCGCTACCGCACCTTCCAGATGCAGAACAACCTGTCCTACTACGTCGGCAAGCACGACCTCACCGTCGGCCTGGCGTACGAGAAGTACCACTCGGACAACGTTTTCTACCAGGGCGCGAACAGCGTCTACATCTACAATTCGCTTGCGGACTTCTATACCGACGCGAACGACTTCCTGGCGAACAGGAGCCGCACCACGTCGCCGGTGACGGTGAACCGCTTTCAGGTGCAGTACGTCAACATTCCCGGCCTCGTCGAGCCGCTGCAGCCCCTCGACGTCACCTACCTGAGCGGCTACGCGCAGGACAGCTGGCGTCCGACGAGCCGGCTGAACGTCACCCTCGGCCTGCGCTTTGACCGGCCGAGTTTCGGCGCGACCGCCTACACGAACACGCAAGCCAACGGCTACACCTTCCGTGACCGGAACGGCAACCCCGTCAAATACCAGACCCAACAGCTCCCGGAAGCCACGTTCCTCTGGTCGCCGCGCGTCGGCTTCAACTGGGACGTGACGGGCGACAAGGTCACGCAACTGCGCGGCGGCACCGGCATCTTCACCGGCAAGCCGGCCTACGTCTGGATTTCGAACCAGATCGGAAACAACGGCATCCTGACGGGCGCCATCGACGTGGTCAACACGAGGGCCTACCCGTTCAATCCCGACGCCTCGGCGTACAAGCCGAAGACCGTGTCGGGCACGCCCGCCGCGTCGTACACTCTCAACTTCACCGAACCCGGCTTCAAGTTCCCGCAGATCTGGCGCACGAACATCGCCGTGGACCGCCGCCTGCCGTTTGGCTTCATCGGCACCCTGGAGTACATGTACAGCCGCGACGTGAACGGCATGTACTACACCAACGCCAACCTCCCCGCGCAGGTCGGGAGGTTCTCTGGTGTCGACTCGCGCCCGCGGTGGAACACGGCCAGCTTCGGCAACCGCGTGCAGTCCAACGTGACCGGCGCGTACGTGCTCGGCAACCAGGATGGCGGGTACACCTGGAACTGGGCGGCATCGCTGGAGAAGAACTTCACCTTCGGCCTGACCAGCAAACTGGCGTACAGCTACGGCATCGCGCGCAACACGCACGACCCGGGCTCGATCGCCGCCGGCAACTGGACCTCCAACCCAATTGCGGGCAACCCCAACCTGGCGCCGGTGTCGTACTCGCAGTTCTCGCCTGGGCACCGCTACCTGCTGGCGCTGTCGTACAAGCGCAAGCTGCTCTCCATCGGACCCACGTCGGTCTCCCTGTTCGCCGAGGGGCGTACGCTGGGCAACGCCAGCTACACGTTCTCGGGCGACGCCAATGGCGACGGCGCGTCGGGCAACGACCTCATCTACATCCATCGCAATGCCGGCGAGATGAACTTCGAGCAGTATACGTCCTCTGGCGCGACCTTCACCGTCGCGCAGCAACAGGCGGCGTGGGAGGCGTACATCCAGCAGGACGAATATCTGAGCAAGCACCGCGGGGAGTATGCGGAGCGCGGCGCGGTCTTCCTCCCCATGCTGCTGCGGACCGACCTGAGCTTCGCACAGGAGTTTTCGTCGCGCATCGCCGGCACAGGGAACTCGCTGGAGTTGCGTCTCGACATCCTGAACGTCGGCAACCTCATCAACAACGGATGGGGCGTGTCAGAGCGCCTCGTCTCCAACCAGCCGTTGATTGCCCGCGGCCTCGACGCGAACGGTGTCATGCTCTACCGGCTCCGCAACATCGGCACGTCGCTCATGACGTCGTCGCTGCAGTACAACGCCGGCCTGAGCGACACGTACCAGATGCAGCTGGGCGTGAAGTACAGGTTCTTCTAACTTCCCCGTCCGGCGCGAACGCCCGGGCCGCGGTGCGGCCCGGGCGTTCGTTCGTTCCGCGCGACAACTACCGGCCAGTGCCTACGCCGCCGGCGTCCGCCCTCGCCACGCGAAGAACAGCGCGCTGACGAGCCAGCCCACGAGCGCGATGGGCAGTACCACCACCAGCAGCAGTTTCACCACGGCGAAGCCGGTGGCGAGAACGACGCCGAGCACGCCGAACACGACGGCGAGCAGCACGGCCGCCAGCACGGCCGCGAGGAAGACCGGGATCCCCACCAGCGCGAGCACCGTCACCACGGGGATGGTCAGCACGAACAGCGCCGCCATCGCCGGCACTCCGAGGGCGAGAATCACGAACCCCAGCAGAATGAGGACAGCCAGCGCCACGAGGCCGAGGAGAAACGACTTCACGAACGCGCGCACGGTTGAATCCTGTAGAGGGTGACTTCAGTACGGCGCCGGCAACCCGCCTGATTCAGCGGCAGCCCCCCGTCCCCCTTCTCTTCACCTAGCCTCCACCCCCTTCACTACGCCCCCCACTCCTCCCCGTCCCTACCTCTGGTATGTCCCCATCACCTGCGCCGTCGCCAGGACATGCCCTTTCATGGCTTCGTCGAGATCGCGCCGTCGGGCATTCGACCCGAGATCGGGCAGCATTGCATCCAGCGCGTACAGCGTGTGGAAATACCGGTGCCGGCCGATGGGTGGGGCGGGTCCATCGTATCCCGCCTCGCCGCCGTCGTTGCGCCCCTCGCGCGCGCCGGCTGGCACGGGCGATCGCGCGCCGCCCTCCGGCAGGTCGCTGACTGCGGGCGGGATGTTGTACAGCACCCAGTGCACCCAGATCCGCTTGGGCGCGGCGGGGTCCGGAGCATCGGGGTCATCCACGATCAGCGCCAGGCTGTGCGTGCCGTCGGGCACACCCGACCAGGCGAGCGGCGGCGACGTGTTCGCGCCGTCGCACGTGTGCCGCACGGGAATCGGCGCGCCGTGCGCAAAGGACGGGGACTGGAGTTCCATGGCTGTCGTTACTCGGGCATGCGTCTCATCCTCGCGACTACACCGAAACCAGCGTTCCCTCCCGATCCGGCGCCGGCTTGAACGACGGGGAGCGCAGCAGCACCCCGGCGCCGCCCGAGTCCTCCAGCATCCGCGCCGCATCGCCCGACACCACCTCGACCTTGGCGTCCTGCGAAATCGCGGCGCGCACGAAGACCTCCGCCACCTCGGGCTGCAATGCGACGAATGAAGTGCTCAGCACGAGCGTGTCAACCGCCTGCTCGTCGAGCGCGCGTCCGGTGATTGCCGCGCCGGTGGCCGCGAGTGCATTGCGGTCGCACCGGCCGAGCAGCTCGGCCACCAGCGCCTGTTCTGCTGCGCGCCGCAGCTGCACGAGCCCCTCGTGCACCGCGCGCGCGATCTCGCAGACCCGCGCCCGCGCTCCAAGCACCGGCGCCTCAATCACGGTCGAGACGCCGTCGTGTTGCATGGCCGCGGTCGCTTCGCCCAGAAGTTGCGGCGTGCCGCCCACGAAGACCGGCAGCGCCGGCGTGAGCGTACGCACGCGCGCCGCCAGCGTTCGCAGCATCCGCGACCGCGCCTCGCGCCGTTCGCGCTCGGCGGCCTCGCGTCCCATCCCGCCCCGCGCGCCCTGATGGTTCGCCGCGCGCCGCGAAGCGGCCGTCTCGGCGTCGTGCCCGGGATGCGCCACGGTGCGCACGGTCTCGATGCGACGCACACCCTCGTCGTCACAGTGGAAGATGCGCGCCGCCCGGCTGTCGGCCACCACCACCCACGCACGACCGCTGCCCGCTTCGGACGCGCAGAGGAACGGCGCAAGGGCGACACCGCGCCGCCAGGCGCCGATGGTGGGCGTCACTCCACCCAACGGCACATTGAGCCGCATGCGAGCGCCCGCCACCACGCAGAGCCACCCTGGTGCGTCTATCGTACCGTGGCGGTGCGCGAGGAACTCCTCAAGTGCCTCGACGTCGTGGGTAAACGCCTCGCGCTCCTCAAGCGGGGCGTCGGCCAACCCCCGCCGTAACCGGTGTTCTTCCTGCTTCAGCGACCGTCGCCAGGCGGTACGCCACGCCGGATGGTCGTTCCGGCCGTCAAGGTACAGGGTCAGGGTCGGCGTGTCGCGCAGTTCGCCGTCCAAGGCCACAAGTTCCGCAAAGGACATCATGTCGCGTTCCTCCTGAACTGGCGGAACACCCTGGGGGGCCCGCGCAGTTAGCGCGAGCGTCACGCTCTCTATAGATGCTCTCGTGCGCGCTCAGGCGCAGTAGGGTCTATGCTGGTGAAGCGTAAGGCTTCAGCGCACGGCCTTCTGACAGCATTCGGCGTACACGTGGCTACCGCGGCGCGGACGCGCTCTGTTCGGCCGCGCGATAGACCTCGGCGTACTCCGCCATCGAGCGGTCCCACCCGAAGTCGCGCGCCATCGCGCGGCGCATCATCGCCCGCCACGCCGCGGAGTCGCCGAACCGGGCGAGCGAGCGGTCGAGCGCGGCATCCATCGCAGGCACGTCGAACCGATCGAACAGGAACCCGGCGTCCTCATCGGCCACCGTGTCGCCGATGCCGCCGACGCGGCGCCCAGTCACCAGCGTGCCGTAGCGCTGCGCGTGCATTTGCGTGAGCCCGCACGGCTCGTAGAGCGATGGCATGAGCAGCATGTCGGCTCCCGCCATCAACTGGTGTTCCAACCGGTCGGTGAACGCCAGGCTGCACGCCATGTGCCCCGCATGCTCGGCGATGAGCGCCGCGACGGCGTCGCGGACGCGAGCGTCGCCTTCGCCGATCACGATCAGTTGCGTGTCATCGGTGCGCAGGCGCGCGCTGCGCAGGACGAGGTCAAAGCCCTTCTGCGCGGCAAGCCGCGATGCCATGCCGATGACCGGCACCTCGGGGCGGCGCGGGAGCGCAAAGGCGCGTTGCAGGGCGTCCTTGCACGTCGCCTTGCCCGCGAGATCGTCGGCGGTGTAGGTCGCGGCAATCTGGGGGTCGGACGCGGGATTCCAGTCTTGCAGATCAATGCCGTTGCAGATGCCCACGAGACGCGAGCCAAGCCGCTGGAAGGTGTCGTGCAGGCCGAACCCCCCCACGGCGGTGCACAGTTCGGTCGCGTGCGCGGGGCTCACGGTGACCGCGGCATCGCAGAACACCAGTCCACCCTTGAGCAGGTTCAGCCGCCCGTACCACTCGAGGCGCTCCATGTCCCACAGCTCGGGAGGCAGCTCGAGGTCGGCCATCACTTCGGCGCCAAAGTGACCCTGATACCCCGCGTTGTGCACCGAGAGCACGGTGGGTGTTCCGGAAACGAGCGGGGCGACGTTGGGATCTGTGCGCAGGTAGACCAGCGCGAGCGCCGCGTGCCAGTCGTGCGCGTGGAGCAGCAGCGGCCTCTGCACAAAGTGGGCGATGCCATGCAGCGCCGCGCGCGCGAAAAGCGCGAACCGCAGGTGGTTGTCCGGGTAGTCGCCGCGCACGTCGCCGTAGAGTCCGGGACGGTCGAAACACCCCGGAGCGTCTACAAAGATCACGAACGGTTCGCCGGAGCACGACGCGTCACGGTAGAAGCGCACCTCTTCGGTCAGCGGCCCCACCGTAATCTGTCGCGGCGGGGCAAGCAGATCCAGGCGCGCCACGGCCTCGCGCACCGACGCATAAAGGGGAACGAAGACGTACACGCGATCGCCGGAGCGCGCCTGCGAGTTGGCGAGCCCCGTCACGGCCTCGGCCAGCCCGCCCGTGCGCGCATAGCCGTGGTACTCCGCGGCGAGGTGGACGATCGTGCGACGCTCCGGCCGCCGCGCGGGCTTCCGGCGCCCCGCGCGGCCATGCTGCTGCTTCACCGACTGGTCCGGTGTGACCATGGTGCCGCTCCTTCCCGGTGCCGAGCGCTCCCCGGGGGGCCAGCGTGCGGCGGGGCCGCAAGACGCGGCCGGCGAAGACACCCTCCAAGATGCATCATACGCGCGACGCGGCGTCCGGACTATCGGCGGAACGCTGACGCGAGAGGCGCGGAATCCGTAGGGCTCTTCTGCGTGTGCCTGCGAGCAAGCGCCGCGCCTTGCCCCCTTCCCTATGCGGTCGGCACCTCATCAGGAGTCGTCTCCCCGCGTTCGGAGGGGACATAGTAGTCCTGCACGTACTCCATCAGCATCCGGCGCGACGTGAAGCGCAATCCCGCCTGCCGGAGCGCATGGCGCATCGTCTGGATCCAGCGCTGCGGCAGTCCGTTGACATCGCGCGTGTAGAACATCGGAACGACCGACGTCTCGAGCAGGTCGTAGAGCTGGTCGGCCGCGGCGGCATCCTCTTCGGCTATGCTGTCGCCGGGGAACGGCGCAATGGCCCAGCCGTTGTGCCCGTTGAAGCCTTCCTCCCACCAGCCATCCATCGTGCTGAGTTGCGGGACACCGTTCAGCGCCGCCTTCATGCCGCTGGTCCCCGACGCCTCCATTGGAATGCGCGGCACGTTGAGCCAGACGTCGGCGCCCTGCACCAGCACGTGCGCGAGGTGCATGTCGTAGTCCTCGACAAACGCGATGCGCCCCTCAAAGCGCGGGTCGCGCGTGGCCTGGTAGACTTCCTGCAGCATCTGCTTGCCCGGGTTGTCAGCCGGATGCGCCTTGCCCGCGAAGATGATCTGCACGGGATGCGATGGGTTGCTCACGATGCGCAGCAGCCGTTCGACATCGTGGAAGAGGAGGTTCGCCCGCTTGTACGTGGCGAAGCGGCGTGCGAAGCAGAGTGTCAGCGCCTCCGGGTCGAGCAGGACCCCGGTGCCCGCCAGCCGAGCCGCCTCGCGGGTGTGCCGCGTGAAGGCGAGCCGCGCCTGCTCGCGCATGTGGACCAGCAGGGTGGTCTTCAGCCAGCGGTGCACGTCCCAGAACGCTTGCGCGTCGAGCGACAGCACGTCGTCCCACAGCGACGGATCATCCACCCGATTCCCCCAGCCAGCGCCGAGGTGGTCATCGAGGAGCTGCATGACGCTGTTCGACATCCACGTCGCCAGGTGCACGCCGTTGGTGACGTGGGTGATGGGAAGGTCTACCTCGCGCCGCCCCGGCCAGAGCGGAGCCCAGAGCTTGCGCGTCACCGCGCCGTGCACGCGCGAGACGGCGTTGAAGCGCCGGCTCAGGCGAATGGCCGCGGCCGTCATGTGAAAACTGTCACCCTCGGCCGCCGGGTGGCGGCCCATCCGCATGAAGGCATTGCGGCTGATGCCCAGATCGTCCCAGATCGGCCCCGTGCATTCGGCGACCTCTGCAACCGGGAAGGTGTCGTGGCCGGCTGGCACCGGCGTGTGCGTGGTGAACGAGCTCGACGCACGCACCGCCTGCACCGCCTCATCGAAGCGTTTCCCAGAGATCACGAACTCGCGCACGCGCTCTACGAACATGAACGCCGCGTGTCCCTCGTTGGCGTGCCACGCCGCGGGCTGCACGCCGAGCGCGCGCAGCACGCGCACCCCGCCGACGCCGAGCAGCCACTCCTGTCGCAACCGCAGGCCAGGTCCGCCTGCGTACAGACGGCTCAGCAGCGGACGGTCGTCGCGGTGATTCTGTTCGAGATCGGTGTCGAGCAGGTAGATGGCGACGCGTCCCACTCGCAGCCGCCACGCCCGGATGAAGACGTCACGCCCCGCCATGCGCACCATGGCGAGATGCGGCGCGCCGCCGGGCCCGTCCACGGGCTCGAGGACCGTGCCCGCGAGGTCGAACGGCGCGTCGGTGTCCTCCTGCCAGCCGTCCGCGCGCACCTCCTGGTCGAAGTAGCCCTTGCGGTAGAGAATGCCAACGCCCACCAGCGGCACGCCGAGGTCGGAGGCCGTCTTGCAGTGGTCGCCGGCCAGCACGCCAAGGCCACCCGAGTAGATGGGCACCGTATGGTGAAGGCCGAACTCCGCGCAGAAGTAGGCTATCGGTTCCCGCGCCTGCTCCGGATAGTGCTGCGCAAACCACGTGTGCGCCGGCGCCTGCTCTGCCGCAAACCAGCGCATGACCGCGTCGTACCGCGCCAGGAAACTGGCATCAGCCGCGCACTGCGCGAGGCGCTCGGGACCCACCTGCTGCAACAGCAGGAAGGGATCGTGCCGCAGGCGCGTCCAGAGCTGGTGGTCAATGGCGGCGAAGAGCCGCCGCGCCTCGCGGTTCCACGTCCAGCTCAGGTTGCACGCGATGTCCACCAGCCCTTCGAGGCGCTGTGGCAGGAACGGAAAAACCGGTGGCATGGCGGACTCACCCTCCGCGTTGACGCAACAACGGGCGCACTCGGTGCCAAGGTAGAGGGCGCGGACGGAAAGTCAGTCCGAGAAATGCGCAGGCGGTGTCGCCCCCTGGCCCAATGGCCGGTCAGCCGAACCCTCACAACGTTACGGCGGTTTGCGTCTTCCGAACCTGCCGGATCGTCATAAGCTAGTGAACGAGGCGCAGTCCGGCGACCAGCGGTCAGCGCCGTGAGGAGGAACCGTGAAAGCGCGCGACGTGATGACAACGCATCCGTCTGTGGTGATGCCCGGCGAAACCGTGTACCGGGCCGCCCAGCTCATGCGCGATCGCCGCGTGGGCCTTCTGCCGGTGATTGACAACCTCAAGGAGCGCCGTCTCCTCGGGGTCATCACCGATCGCGACATTGTGATTCGATGCCTATCGGCCGGTCACACCGCCTCGTGCATGGTGCGTGAGCATATGACGGCGCTTCGTCTCACGACCGTGCGGATGGACGACGACGTGCAGATCGTGGCGCACAAGATGCGGCGCGATCATGTGCGTCGCGTCCCGGTGATGTCGGATGACGATCGCCTCGTGGGCGTGGTGGCGGTCGTGGACCTCGCGACGAGGCTGCAGCCGCGGGATCCCGCCCTCGTGGAGGGGATCGAGCGGGAGGCGTCGGTGGCAGAGACACAGGCGCGCTGAGCGACCGCGCTCAGAACGCCAGCCGTACCCCGCTGTTCAGCGTGCGTCCTTCGAGGAGCGACCAGACATCGGTCGTGCGACGCCCACCTTTTCCGGGCGCGGGAAGCAGAAGCGGGTCGACACGCGTCTGCCGCACGTCGAGCAGGTTCTCCGCGTTGACGAAGACCCTAGCTCGGCCGAACGGTGTCTGCAGCACCCGTTCCGCGAGCAGGCCCACCACCACGTACGGACGGCTCTGGTTTCGAAACGGGTTGTCTGCAATCGCCTGGCGCCCGGTGTAGTAGAACTCGAATCCGAGGCGGTGCACCCCCTCGTCTTCAATCGACGCCACGATGCCGACCGTGTGGCGCGGAATCAGGGGCACGTCGCGCCGGTTGGCGCCGCGTGCGGCTTCGTCCCACTCGGTGGCGCGCGTATAGGCATATGTGGCCGTGACCCGGAATGGCTCGCGCGAGAGCCGCAGCATGCCCTCGGCGCCCCAGGTGCGCGTCGGCACCGGAGCATTGACCAGGTCGAGCCGCCGCGCCCCCGATGGCGTCACCTCATCGACATCGCGAGCGACCACGGCACCTTTCAGGCGCGAGCCGAACACCGTGCCACTCACCTCAAGCCGTCCGATCGCCGTCGCCAGCGGTCCGCCCACGTCGAGCGAGCCGCCCACGGACCGCTCGGTGGCCAGTTGGGCGAACGGACGGAGCGGCGTCAGCCCTGACGCCTCGGTCTCCTCGGTGAACGGCGTTGGCGCAAACGTGCCGCCCCCGCCGGAGGCGCGCACTGTCCAGTCGGCGAGTACCCCCTCGGGGCCACGGCGCAGAAGCAGCGACGCCCGCGGACTGGCAATGGTGCCGTACACGTTGTGCCAGTCCACGCGAGCGCTCGTCGACAGCACCAGCCAGCGCGCGGCGTCAACGTCAACCTGCGCAAAGAGGGCGGGAACGTTGAACGCGTAGCCAAACGCGGCCACATCGGCGTTCCGGTAGCGTTCACTCTGCACGGCCGCGCCGCCGACGAACGTCGCCGGTCCGCGCGGTGCGGCGATTGAAAGCTCCAGGAAGCCGGTGCGATGCACATCGTGCTCGCCGATCGCACCAAACTGGTGCGCGTGGCGCTGCTCCGTGGCCGACGCCCGGGCGCTCAGGAGGTCGCGCGCCCCCAGCACCAGCCGACCGGCCACGCCAACGTCGGCGCGCCGGGTGCGGAGCCCTTCCGCGAACGACTCGCCGCTGGCCGACGTGCGCCCTTTGAGCGTGCCGCCCTCGCGGTTCTCGGCGGTGTACCCCAGGGTGGCAAAGAGCGAGCGCCCGGACGGATCGGTGTAGAAGAGACGAGGCCGCACGACGGCACGCCGGTACCCCGGCATGTCCGCCCACGCATCGCCGTCAATGTCGTTTGCGCGCTGCCGATGCGCGCTCACCAGCAGCGTCGAACTCCAGGGCGAGCCGGCGCGAAGCGGCGCGCCGACGAACAGCACCGCGTCGGTGCCCCCACGTGTCGTCTGGTTCAGCAGGAGTTCGCGCGTGGCGTCGGCCGTCGGCCGTCGTGAGATGAAGTCAATGACGCCGCCCAACGCGTTGCTCCCGTACAGGGCGGACGCGCTCCCCTTGATGACCTCCACGCGCGCGAGGTCCACCGGCGGGATCTGCAACAGGCCGAGTCCACCTGCCTGTCCGCCATAGAGCGGCAGCCCGTCGGCGAGTAGCAGGGTGTAGCGTCCCCGCAGGCCCTGCACGCGCACGCCCGCGCCGCCTAGCGAGGGGCTGGTCGTCTGCACGCGGAGCCCGCTCGTCTCGTTGAGGAGCATGGAGACGTCGCCCGGCGTCATTGCCACCTTCTCGGCGACTTCCTCCTCGTCCACGATCTCGACGCGAATCGGCGTGTCCTCGACGCGGCGCTCGGCGCGTGTGGCCGAGACGATGACGCTCGCCAACTCGGCGCCGTGCTCTTTGAGCAGCACAGTGATGGCGGTGTCGCGTCCCGGCGTCAGCGAGAGACCGAGCGTGTCGGGAGCGAAGCCGATGCGGCTGACAATCATCGTGTGCTTCCCCGGCGGCAACGACAGCCAGGCGCGCCCCGCGGCGTCGGTGGGACGTCCCACACGGGCAACCCGCACCACGGCTCCCTCGATGGGGAGAGCGCCGTGAAGGACCTGCACGCGCAGAATGGTCACGGGCTGCGCCGTGCCAGATGCCGGCTGCTGGGCCCACAACGCATTGGTCACCAGCAGGGCCGCCGCACCGACGGCGATGGTTCGCTGCAGGCGGCGCCAACTGCCTGCGCTCGCCCGGGCTTCCGTGCGGCCTTCCGGTTCGTGTGCGCCGTTCGGGTTGTCCATGCGCAACGATGGAGGGGATGCGTCAGCCTCGCAACGAATGCCGGCCTCGTTCCGCAGGAACGAGGCCGGCTGACTGAGAGCGGGCGATGGGACTCGAACCCACGACGTCCAGCTTGGGAAGCGTCAGAGGTCCAAGAAAAACACATCGTCTTTCCGATCGTGTCATTGAGAATAAACAACTTGGCCGATCGCGCAAGACTTCCAGTTCCGACATTTCCGATGGAAGTAGGCCCAAACAGGCCCACTGCGGAACTCGCCCCGCGCAGGTGCGAAAAGTGGGTCAGCATCAGGTCCTTCTTGAGGCTGCGGAATCGGTTCGCCGAGCACCCAGGAACGAGGCGAAGCTCAATGCGTTCGCCTCGACGCTGCTTCACATCCTCGAGGCGGGCGCAGTACCTCGCGCACGCGGCCGGCGCGTCTATGTGGGCAAGCGCGCAGCCGCGCTGCTGAACACTTACTGCGGCACGTTGCCTCGCGCGGTCAAGAAACGACTGACGGAAGATCTTGCGCCGCAGTTCCGCGAGATGGAGCAGCGCGCCAACTCCGTGCCGCAATCCACCCATGTCACCGAGTTGCAGGCGGCCGTTCGTCTCGGCATCACGCGACACGAACTGCTCGCGCTTTGCCGCGACCCAGTCGTTCGCCGCAACCTCGGCTGGCCGATGCCCCTCAGTGAGAACCGGGTGCTCTTCGCCGCGGCGGCGTTGGATCCCCGCACCGCGAATGAGTATCTGGCCGCCATGCCGACGGAAGAACCGTGGAAGAACCTCCCGAAGGGGTGGCTCCGATGAAGACGCGCAAAGCGAAGTCACAGGGCAAGAAGTTGGGAACCGAGAGAAGGAGGACGTCTAGCAGTTCTCTCGCCAAGTCCAAGCCGCGCAAGCACTTGGCAAAGGAAGTTGGGAATGCGTCAAGTGCCATACACGGACACTCTGAGACTCAACCAGTTCCCAAGTCTCGGTCGATAGCACCGCAAGTCTCGGCGCCGCCTGCGGATACGAGAGCGTCCGGCCACTCCACACCTTCACCGTTCGCTTCCCAACTTCCCCTCGCGCGAGCGGCGCAGGCGCAGTGGAGGGAGACCTCAATCGAGGACTCCCCGATGCCTGCTCGTCTCAATCCGTTCCGCGCCCAGCTCGCAAGCATGCCGGTTCCCGGCACCGAGAAGGGCGCACGTCGCGCCTCGTTCCTCCGCGCGCTGCCCATCGCCGCCAAGGCGCTGTACCTCGACGAAAGTCCGATCGACTTCAAGCTGCTCATCGCCGCCGCCGCCCCATGGAGCGGTTCTGAGACAACGGACATGAATCTGTATGCCGCCTTGCAGCCGCTTGTGGCGGAGAAGCACATACTGACCTCGAAGTCTGCGAGTAGTGGATCCGGCACCTCGCCGTACGCCCTCGACCTCGCGTCGGAACGCCCCTTCGCGGTACTCCCGAGCCTTCGCGACCTACTGGTTGTCGTATGAACATGGACCGTGGTCGGCCACGGCCATCGCCAGCACATACGCCGGCATCCGCACTCTACTTGCATTGCCCAGCCACGCTCGACGAGAGGATGTGCTTAAGGCGGCTGAACATGTGACGGCGCGGCAGTTTCACAGCCTGAGCTCGCAGCTTCGGCGGCGCGCTTACTCCGAGGGCGCGGCCAGCACCAAGACCATAGCAAACTACGTTTCGAGCATTCGCGCTCTTCTCTGCTTCGGGCTCGAGCGGGACCTCTTTCCGCTGTACTTCCCGACCGCTGCGGATACGGATCCTTCCGCGTGGCTGGTGGACGCGACCTTTCCGCGGCGTTCGAGTCGGATTCTGACTCAGGACGAGAGGGCCGCCCGTTCCGGCCTCGCCGCCATCCTGCGTGTGGCACGCGCCGAGGGGCTGCTCTCGGACCAGGGAGTCAGTTCGCCGGTTGTGGCGCGAGAAGCCGTGCTTCGACTGGGTAGTCCTCTGTACCGCCGCGAGCGGAATCTCGTGGGCCAACTCCGGACCGCTCTCACGCGGGACTGCCCTCAGCAGCTACACCCTGCGTCACGCCCGTTCTTGGACGCTATTGCCGAGAGCGGACGCACGGGGGCGCTCCCCTACCTGGGAGCGAGGCGACACAACGGGGCCGGCACAAACATCGAAAAGCTGATTGAACTGATGGAATCGGAAGGCCTTCCGCCAGCTTGGCGAGAGTTCCTCACCTGGTATCACGACTTCTGTACGCTCGACTGGCGGGTGCTGCTCGCACGGAAAGAGGACTTTCCCACGCGCCCTGCGGGGGCTCAACTGTCGGCGCACAGCTTCTACAAGCGCCTGGCATCCATCCGCGCGATGCTAGGCATTCTTAAGGAACGCGAGCCGTCCGCATTTCCCACTGCGACTCCCGAGGCTGTCTTCGGCCCTCGCCTTCGGGATCTACTCAGCGATGCCATGACTCGCTGGTCGATCGCGGCTGGCCGGCCTTCTGGCCCTTCTCACCCAGCGAGCGGAGGCATCGTCGACATCGTTGATAGCGCGGGTCTCATCGCACGGGCCCTCTTCGAGCGTTCGCTTCATGCCCGCGGATTGGCTTCGATGGGACGTGTAAATCAAGTATGGAGTCCGGGTGCGGCTGACATGATCTCCGCCCTTGGTCCGATTGAACTGTGCCTGTGGGAGGCTGCCCGGTTCGCACGGGCCGTGGCCACGAACCTTACCAATGAACGAAAGGACTCGACGTCGGCCACGGGCAACACCGTGAAGGACTTGGGTCAAGCGATCACGCAGACGCCGGTATCCCATTTCGTCATCGCCCAGACTCGCCTGCTGCGCGAGGTCGAGATGGTTGCCAAGCGAGGCCTTGATCTCGCCGAGTCCGACCGGGAGGTCGTAGTCGGCACCCTCATCAACGGCGTCCTACTCTCGTCAGCGATGCGGCTCGAGGAAGTCTGTCACCTGCGGCTCGGCTTTCAGGTGCAGATGGCACCTTGGGAGGACCGGAGCGGTCGCCTCCGCCCCGTCGACAGGAAGAATGGCGTTCCGAATACCTTTACTCTCAGTGAGCGCTATCTCCCGGAATGGTTCCTGCGATTCTACCTTGCCATCTCGGATCACATTCGCGCCGAGCCTTCGACTGGCCCATCCGCGAATGACCACCCATGGCTCGTGCTGGATCCAAGCTCCGGTTTGCCCTTCGGTTGCCCGGAGGAGACTCCGGAAGGGAAGAACAGGGACGACGTCGCCCTCGTCAGCCGCAAGAATGCCTGCCGCGAAGTTTGGCAGGACGTCGTATCCGCAGCGTTTCGTCGCTGCGATCTCAAGGTGCCCCACGAGAGCCGGCAGTTTGGCCCTCACATTGTCAGAGGCGTCCTCGGGCACGCCGTCTACCAGAAGTTCGGTTTGAAGGCTGCGGCAAACCTCCTCGGGGACACGGAGTCCGTCGTCGAACGGCACTATCGGTTGCTGGCGGGGGCGAGCGTGGATACGTCCGACATTGATGAGGGCTACCTGATCGGTGGGGCTCGCGCCCAAGGTTAGCCGAATGAAATGGCGAGGCACGGGTCGCTCTCACAGGGCCCCCGTGCCGAAGGAGGTGTGAACCGCCCCGGATGTTCCGGAGACTGATCACTTGCGTGCCCCAGCCCCGACTGCGGAGGATTGCTTGTGACGCAGCTGACGACGCCACCTTCCCACAGAATGCTTCCGTCACTTCCGTGGCGATGCACGCCGCGTCGGATCGGCGCACGTGCAGTGCTGAAGCGCGACAGATCGTCGCTCTCCCTTGCGCGCCGAGGCCTCCATGAAACCGTTCACGTACCACGTCTCTCTCTTCTCTGACCGCGAGCACAACCGATTCACGGTGTTCTGCGAAGAGTTTCCCGAACTGATCGCCACCGGCAACTCACCCGCCGGCGCGTTCTACGCGATGCGCGTGGCCATTCAGCAGGTGCTTGCCACGCTGAGCGAAGCCGGCATGGACATTCCAGATGAGGTCGAACTGACGCTCGTCGCGTCCGACAGCGAGTATCCTCGCGCCCCCGGCCTGACGTTCCCAGCCGATGAGCCGGGATACACGCTCGAGGAAGCCTTGGGCGCGGTGGGCCCCGGCTGGGCGACACTCGTGTCGGCTGCCCATCGGCGCCTGACCGTGGGCCGCTGCAAGATCGTCCAGGTGAAGGAGAAGTTCGGCGGCCTCAGGATCTACTACGACTATCCATCAATCGAGGAAGGAGACGTCTTCGACCGGAGGCGGTGGGCGGTGATCGATCGGTGGGAGCGTTGGATTGAGATTCGTTCGTTCACAGTCTGCGAGGCGTGCGGCCGCCCAGTCAGCGAAGTCGCACACGGCGGATGGTATCGAACGCTCTGCGCGGCCTGCGGCGCGCGCTGGACTGAAGGCGCCATCCGTTGGGAGGACATTTGCGGCGATGCGCCGCCAGATACGCCGTAGACCGGCACCACGGCGCTTGCAACAGAAACTCGCCATTGCCGATTTGACTCCGCCACGCGACCCCTACCCACGCCGGTTCGGGCCCACAACTCCACATCATCCCTCATCCAACAATGCGTCTCGTCATCCTCAGCGACACCCACGGCCTTCATCACGCCACCGGCAACGTGCCCGACGGTGATGTGGTCATCCATGCGGGCGACGTGACGCGGCGGGGCACTCTTGGGGACGTCTCGGAGTTTCTCGAATGGTTTCAGGGGCTGCCACACCGCTCCAAGATCTTCGTGGCCGGCAACCATGACTGGTTATTCGAGCGCGAGTCGGCGTTAGCCGAGGCCCTCGTACCCAGAGGGATCACGTACCTTCGAGACTCCGGGCAATCGATTCGCCGCGTGAAGTTCTGGGGAGCACCTTGGCAGCCTTGGTTCAATAACTGGGCGTTCAATCTTCAACGTGGAGCCGAGATCGCGGCAAAGTGGGCGCTCATTCCGGACGATGTACAGGTCCTCATCACCCATGGGCCCCCGCACGGCATTCTCGACGTCGTCGACGATCCGCCGGCCGAGCACGTGGGGTGCGAGGCAATGCGGGAGCGTATTGCCGCATTGCGAAAGTTGAGGCTACACGCGTTCGGACACGTGCATGAAGGGTATGGCGCATTCGCGGAGGACGGTCGGCGCTATGTGAACGCGTCGATCTGCAACCTGCAGTACGCGCCCGTCAACGCGCCGGTGGTAGTCGACATCTGAAGTGCCGAGCGCTTCATCCAGGAGCGCGTCACTGTACGCCGCATTCTGGTTGAAGCTGGAGAGGGCGTGCGCCGTGCAGCCTAGGCTGCACGGTCAGTGATTGACTGCGTTTGTCGCTCGCTCGAGTTCGACGAGTTCAGCCAAGAGTTCCTCGAACGTCGGCTCAGGCTCGAAGAACATCTCCGCCATGGCCGCATAGTCGTTGCGCAGTTCCGCATGGCGCTCCACGGGCGGAACGATCCGCAGCGACCCGGGCACGGCCGTGTCGTACGATCCCCACGTTCGCTCGAAGAACGTCGCGGTGTTCACGACGACGTTCGTGAGCAGGTCGGGCCTCCGCAACGCCGTCTCGGCGATGCCGCGTCGCGCCAGCATGGCCAGGTCGTAGTAGTGGCGCGAGAGTCGAACGGGCGTCTTCGACGCCGCCGGTCGATGGTATTCGGCGTGCGTCAGGATCGCCTTTTCCCAGAAGGTGCGCCCCGCCGCCAGCGCGAACACCCGGACCGTTCCGCCGGGAACCGCATCGGGGCGCACCTCCGCGCAGATCGACCGGATCTCGCACCAGTCAGCCGGCGTGCCTTCTCCGCGCGCGCCTTCTCCGCGCGCGCCTTCTCCGCGCGCGCCTTCTCCGCGCGCGCCTTCTCCGCGCGCGCCTTCTCCGCGCGCGCCTTCTCCGCGCGCGCCGAGTTCAAGGCGAACGGTCGGCTGCAGGTAGTTGCTCAGCCGCTCTTCGCCTGTAATGGACACCGGATACGCAAAGACGATGGTGCCAGGCTCGTTGGCGTCGACGTCGCACTCGAATGCCTGCGTTCCGAGCGCGCGGGCTGCGTCCGCCCTGAGTGCGGGGAGCACAAGGTCGTGCTCACCCAGCGATGGCAGGCGGCCTGTACCTCGTCCGCGTGCGCCGCACGCCGCTTGCGCGACGTCAGCACCTCGGGGGTCGGCTCGCCGGAAAGGCCAAGCTCGGCGCGGTTCACGCAGAGATCGATGTCTTCCGAGAAGCGTTGGATCGCCCCGTAGACCTTCGACAAGCTGGTGCCTCCCTTGAACACCATGGCGTCGCGAAGCGGGCCGACGAAGAGGATGCCAGGCATCCAGCACACCCAGAAGTCCTTCTCGACGACGATGGCGGTCAGGTTCCGTTCCGCGGCCACCTGTTCGAAGAGCTCCTGACGCTCCTCGGGCGTCCACCGCGCGAGGTCGTTGGGCGTACTCACTGCGGCGCCGGCGCAATGGCGTCAATGACCGGATGCAGCCACGTGGGAGCGCGTCGCTTGGCACGCCGCAGCGCACGCTTGTCCTGTGGCTTCAGTGTAACGGCGAGTCGCGACACCACATCCTCCGTCATCCCTGCGGGTCCAAGGTAGCGCAGCGCACGAATGACATCATCCGCCCGCGTCGCCCGCACACCGATGACGCGAGGACTCCGGTGGCGAACGGTTAACTGCTGCTTCCCGACCTTGAGGCGCTTGCTGGGCCCTGCGGTCTCCAGCACCGAGCGCGCCGGCACCTGCGTGCTGATGCCGAGGCTGTTCGCCATCTGGGCAGACGAGGGACGCACAGCCACGCCCGTCACCCTGGCGATGGCGGCACTCACCTGATCGGTCGAAGGAGCGAGGACGCCGAGGCGCGGACTTAGGCGCGGGTAGTCATAGAGGCCACGGCGGACGCGTCGAATGAGGCCGTGCTTCGTGAGCCGGGCCAGCGCCTGATCGACGGCCGCCCTGCTGGCCATGTCCACGAAGTCAGTCGGCGTAAACACGTACCCACGCCCGTGGCCGCGAACAGCCTTAAGTATCTTTTTGATAACGCTTTGTGATGGTATATCAACCCCATTGATTGTCAGAAATATTGCTATGTTTTTCTGACATGTCAAGGCGTGGCTTTGGCGGTGTGGGTGTAGCCGTGTGGCATTGGCCGTCGTGTGGCGCACCCATAGCCGGCCTCCGACTGACTCTCGTTTTGGTGGCTTGACTATTTGCCGGTTATAAGCCACATTAGCCATTATTGGCTTTAGCCGACATTCTGTATGACCACCCAGATGCGAGCCCAGCGAGTCCTCCTCTCGTCTATGTCCTCACAATGTCGGCCATAACAGACATTTCACAATGTCGCCTATAACCGACAAGAGATGCTCCGCGCACGGCCGAAGCCAAGCCTCCGTCAAACCCGCCACCGCGAGTGAACCCATGAAGATCCGATCAGCGCGCGACCTTGGCCTGCTGGTGCGCGAGGCGCGGCATGCCAGGCAGTTCACGCAAGCGCAGCTCGCCGCAAAGGCTGGCGTGGGCCGTGACTGGATCATCGCGCTCGAGAAGGGGAATCGCGGAGCGGAGATGGGACGTGTGCTCCGCACGCTACGAGTGCTGGAGTGTGCCGTGGAGATTGGCTACAAGACCCCGGGCGATGAGCCCGAGACGAAAGCAGCAACCCGCCTGGATCAGATCATTACCCGTTCGCTCGGCAGGACCAGGTGAGCAAGGAACTGTGGGCCGTCGCCAGCGGACGGACCGTCGGCCGCCTCACCCAGTCGAAGGGCAAGATCGACTTTCGGTATGAGGAGGAATGGCGGCGGTATGACAACCGGTATCCCCTGTCTCTCTCGATGCCGACCGACATCGAACGGCATGCCGACATACGCGTGCGGCCGTTCCTGGAGGGCCTGCTTCCGGACAACCGGTGGATTCGCCGGCGCTGGGGCAGTCAGTTCGGTGTTTCCGAGAACAACCCGTTCGCCCTGCTGCAACACGTGGGCGAGGACTGCGCCGGCGCCGTGCAGTTCGTGCCAGCAGATCGTCTTGACGCGCTCACGCAGGCGGCACGCCAACCGGACACGGTGTCATGGCTCACCAACGCCGAAGTCGCCGAGCGACTCCGCATCCTTGCGACGGACAACTCGGCGTGGCGGCTCGCGGGCGACGCCGGACAGTTCAGCCTCGCGGGAGCGCACGCGAAGACGGCGATGACCTTTGATGGACAGCGATGGGGAATCCCGAGCGGCCGTACGCCCACCACCCACATCCTGAAGCCGCCCGTGCCAGGGTTTGACGGATTCGCGGAGAACGAGCACGTCTGCCTGGAGTTGGCTCGTGAACTGGGAGTCCCCGCGGCCGCATCAACGGTCGTCCATTTCGAAGATCAGGTTGCCATCGCGGTGGAGCGGTTCGATCGGCGCGTGGAGGCGGGGAAGTGGACGAGAATCCACCAGGAGGATCTCTGCCAGTCCCTCACCGTGCATCCGGATCGGAAGTACGAGAACGAAGGAGGTCCCGGCGTCAGTCAGGTCGTGGATCTGCTCCGAGGGTACTCGTCAGCGCCCGACGCCGATGTGTGGACCTTCGTACGCGCCCTGATCTTCAACTGGCTCGTCGTCGGCACGGATGCGCACGCGAAGAACTACGGCGTGTTGATCGACGCACACGAATCGGTTCGCCTTGCCCCGCTTTACGATGTGGCGAGCGCCCTGCCCTACCTGGCGACGATGCCGCTGCGGAAGCTCAAGCTGGCGATGAAGATCGGCGGGGAGTATCTCGTGAGCCGCATTGGCGGGCGACACTGGCGAGCACTCGCGGAGCTGCATGGCCTGACGCCAACCGACGTCCTGACCGAGGCGCACCGCATGGCAGTCGCCACCCCCGAGTCGATGGAGGGAGTACGCGATCGCGTGAAAGCCGGTGGACTGAGCACACCGACCATTGACGCACTCGCGACGGGCGTCGCGGCCCGAGCCCGTGAGTGCGCCGAAGAAGTTGAGCGCGCGTTCGGCTAGGTAGACCATGTTCGGTCGCGCTCGGTAAACCGAGCTGACCGGACACGACGGCCTACAGATATTGAGCGTGTCGCTCTCGCCCGTTTGTGTGGTGCTTCCCGATTCGCCGAGACAGGCTTCGTGTATGCGCTGTCTGGGTCGAGGAGGCGGGGTGTGGGTGACGCCGGGTTCGAGCGTGATGTTCTCCCGGAATTCGCCGACAGGGCAGACGTGGAGCAGGCTCGCGTCACGGGCTGCTCAGGCGCCGAAGGTTCTCTGCCTATTGGACAGGAATCGGCATCTCCCGAGGAGACGTCATGCGATGACTCGCAGGTAGGCTGCCAGCGGGTGGTATCGCGGTTCGTCCGTGGTGATCGGCTTCGCGACGTAGTCGTCCATCCCGGCTTCGAGACAGAGCTCGCGGTCACCCGGCATCGCGTTCGTCATCATCGCGCTTCCGCCGCCCCATCCCGGTCACGGCGAGGGCCCCCGCGGCCGCGGCCGCAGAAAAACGCCGGCGGTAGACACCGCCCACCGTGGTTCCCGTTCGGCAGGCACCGCGCAGCTCGGGTCACACCGACGCGTCCAGCACCGTCCGCACTCTCCCAAGGAAATCCACCACGTGCCACGGCTTCGAGAGGTAGGCGACGCCGGGTGGGATCGTCGCGGTCTCTTCGACCTCGCGCTCCATGTACCCGCTGGTGAACAGGAATCGGACCCGGTGCCCCGCCTGCTGCAAGGTCCGAAACAGCTCTGGCCCTCCCATGACCGGCATCACGACATCGGAAATCACCAACGCAATGGCTCCCCGATGCGCCTCGAACGTCTCGAGCGCCTTCGCACCGTTCACTGCCGCCAGCACCGTGTACCCGTATTCCTCGAGCACGTGCTGCGCCAGGCGTCGCACCGCCTCCTCGTCTTCGACGAGGAGAATCGTTTCCGTTCCACCCCGCTCCAGCGGCGGCGCTGCGACCGCCGGGCGTTCGGAGATCTCCTCGGCCGATGCCGGGAGGAACACGCAGACCGTGGTGCCGCGTCCGAGTGCGCTGGAGACGTCCACGTAGCCGTCGTGCTGCTTGACGAGCCCGTACACCATCGCCATGCCGAGCCCGGTGCCCTTGCCCACGGGCTTCGTGGTGAAGAACGGCTCAAAGATCCGCTGCCTGGTCTCCTCGTCCATGCCAGCGCCTGTATCGCTGACCTCGATCGCGATGTACTCACCGGCCCGGCCCCAGCTCCGCCCCTTGCAATACGCCTCGTCGAGCACGGCTCGACGCGCCTTTACCAGCAACATCCCGCCCGGCGGCATAGCGTCGCGGGCGTTGGTCATCAAGTTCATGAGTATCTGCTCGACCGCGCCAGAATCCGCCAGCGCCTCGAGCCGGGCCTCGTCGACGATCACCCGCACCTGGATATCCTCGCGGATCACGCGTCGTATCATCTGGCCGAAGTCCGTGACCACGGCGCCAAGATCCACCGGCTGTAGTTCCAGGTGCTGGCGGCGGCTGAACCCCAGCAGCTTGCGCGTCAGCTCCGCGGCCCTCAGCGCCGCATGTCGGATCGTATCGAGATTCTCCCCGACGGGCGAACCGGCCGGCAGCTTACTGCCCATGAGTTCACTGCTGACCAGGATGGCGGTCAACAGGTTGTTGAAGTCGTGGGCGATCCCGCCCGCCAGATCGCCTACCGCCTGCATCTTCTGCGACTGCCGCAGATTGTCCTCGAGCACGACGCGCTCCGTGACGTCCTCGACGAAGACCTCAAACGTCACCAGTTCCCCGCCCAATTCACGAACCGGCCTGCCCGACAGGCGCACCGTGATCGGCGTGTCGTCCTTCCGTTTCCAGCCGGCCTCCACGCCGGTGAAGGCATCGTGCGCGGCGTAGTGCTCCAGCAACCGGCTTCGCTCTTCGGGACGCTGGTACAGGGTGTCCACCGTGCCTACGGCGAGGACCTCCTCCGCCGAGTCGTAGCCCAGCATCTCGACGAGCGCCTGGTTGACCATGAGCAGACGACCGTCCGGCGTGCTGCGGTAGATGCCGAAGACCGCGCGCTCGATGAGGCCGCGCAGATCGGCTTCGGAGCGCCGCAGCGCCGCCTCCGTCTGCTTGAGCTCCGTGATGTCGTGGTGCGTGGACACGTACTGCGTGACAGTGCCGGAGGCGTCGCGGACGGGGGTGGTCGTGAGAACGGCTTCGTAGGTGCTTCCGTCCTTGCGCCGGTTGACCACCGTGCCGGAAAAGGTGCGACCCGTCGCGAGGGCTTGCCACAGGGCCGGGTAGACCGCCGGGTCGGTCTGGCCGGACTTCAGGATTCTCGGGGTCTTTCCCAGTACCTCGGAAATGTGGTACCCGTTCTGGCGGGTGAAGGCCGCGTTGACGAACTGGATGGCCCCGGCCGGATCGGTGATCACCACCGGGTCCCCGACGTTCTCGAGCGCGGCGGCGAGCAGCCGCGCTCGTGCGGTAAGCTGCTCCTCGGTAGTCAGGTCGTCGACGGCGACGAGGACCTCCTCCTCCTCCTCCTCCGCAAGGCGTGTTCCGGTAATCGTGACGCGCAGCGACCGTGTGCCCCCCTGCCACGGCATCTCGAGCTGGAGGCCGCGCTGGGGCTTGCCGGAGGCGAGCACCTCGAGCGCGGCTTCGCGAAGTCCAGGGGCCGGGAGCAGCGCCGTCACGAGTTGGCCCACCGCACCCTCGTCCGGCCCGAAAGCCTCGCGGAACGATCGGTTGACCCGCAGCACGGTCAGGTCCCGGCGCAGAACGAGCAGCCAACTCGACACGCTGGCGACAATGGTCTCCGCGTGCTTCCGGCGAAGGTCGAGTGCCGCGAGAAGCTGTTCGACCTGCTCGACCATCGCGTTGAAGGTACGGGCCAGTGCGCCGAGCTCGTCGCGCGCGGACGCGTCCAGCCGGAGCGAGAAGTCCCCGGCCTGCATACGCCGAGCCGCGGTCTCGAGCCCGACGATCGGCCGGACGATGTAGCGCCGGGTGATGAAGAGACCGGTGAGCAGCACTGCCAAATTACCAACGGCGATGAAACCGAGCGTCCAGAGCATCTCGCGCCGCTGGCGCTGGTGCCGCGTCACGAGGGCGCTGGTGAAGCGGTCCGCGAGGTCCCTGAGCTGGGGTAGCCCGTGTTCGACGCGCTGGGAAGCCGCCACGAATCGCGCCTCCTGGCGCGACGCCTCGGCGATGGTCAGGAGGTCTGGTCGAAGCTGGTTCCACAGGGAGGCCACGGCGGCCAACTCGGGCTTGAGGTCCGGTGGTGCCGCGTCCACGACGCCGTCCAAAACCTGCCCACCCCGTTGCAGCGCTACGAGACTGTGCTCGAACTCTGCCACGCGAGATCGGAGGCTGGCGCGGTCTTCCTCGTGGCCCAGCGCGACCATGTGCGCCCAGTCGCGGAGCTCCGCCGCAAGCATCCGCTGCCGACCCGCCACGCTGACGGTGTGATCAGTGTTGCGTGCCTGCCGCAGGTACGAGGCAAAGACGAGCGTGCCGGCAAGCGACCCGAGGAACGGCAACAGCAGTAGCAGACCAATCTTCGTCGTGAGGGTCGGCCTCACTAGTGCCTGCCTGCCTGCCTGCCTGCCTGCCTGCCTGCCTGCCTGCGCAACGTTCGTTCCAAACACAACGCGGTCCTGTTTGCGATCGTTCGGGGCAGGGGTCATAGGGTCCCATATTACGCGCCCCGCCCTGCACCAGCAATGCCGGAGGGCGTTGCTGGAGAACGTCGCCCGCTCCGGCCTGTCCTCACGGGTGGAGTGTGTTGCACGCGGGCGGGCACCCGTACGTGTCCACGAACTGCCGGTACAGCGCTTGCTCAGCGCGCGTGAGGTCGCCCGCCTCGAGCCGAATGCGGAACAGCACCTGCGCGCGGCGCACATGGCTCGCGAGCCCTTGGTTGCGCCCGTTGGGGGTCGCATGGGCGAGCAGTCGCCGCCTGAGGTTCTTCGCCTTCCCAAAGTAGATGATGCCCGCGCAGCGCCGCTCGTACCCCGGCTGGCCGGGGGCGAGACGGAGCTCGTAGACGCCCGCCGCCTGCGGGGCCCCCTGAAGGATGCCCGGCCGCGCCAACGTACGGAGCGCGGAGAAGTCCATCGTCGTCGCCATGTAGCCACTGCGGCGAGCGCGTACGCTCGCGCCCGGCACGCCCAGGGACTTCCGGCAGTATGCCACGAGCCGGCGGGACACACGCATCCCCGCGCGCCGTGCCACGCGACACGCGAGCTCCTCATCGGTCCAGGCTCCCAGGAGGAGCCCTTGCTCGCGAAGCCACCGTTCGCGCGCGAGCACGTCGCGCAGCAGCGCGCGCAGGACGGCTCGCGAGCTCGGACAGAGTGCCCGGAGCGGCAGGGGCGCGCCGGTGGGCAGGAGCACCACTGTCGAGCGCAACACGCGCGAAACGCGGCTCGCATCGGCCACCGCGAGACGGGCGCGTGCCTCGCGCACGACCTGGCGCTCGGTCAGGACCACGAGCCGGGTCTCGGCGCCCGTGCGCAGAAAGTCGGGCTGCGCGCCGATGAGCACCCGGACCACCTCGTGGGCAATGCGGTTTCTCGTGCTGACGAGCAGCAAGGTCCGCACGGCGCGCAGGATGTCTTCCGAGCATTCCCCGTCGGCGGGCGCCATCCAGGCCCCGAGGCGATGCCAGTCCACCGTGTACTCACAGCCGAAGTAGAGCGAGCGCCAGACGAGGTGCGGCGTCCCGTTCCGTACCCAGACCTGAGCGAAGACCCCGTCGGGGCCGTGCGCGACGGGCACGTGGCTGGCCCCCGGCAGGAGCGTGCGGCGCAACGCGGGGGTGGCTCCGTCGAACAGGCCAGCGCGCCGCGCCACGTCCTCCGCCTTCAGCGCGGCCGCCAGGACAGACGCCGGCGGCCGCTCCAGGAAGCGCGCGAGAACGATCTTGCCGATGAGTGTGGAACGTGTCGCGGTGGTAGCGAGCAGGATGAATCGAGCGAGAGAAGAGAAGAGACGAGCGGCATCAGCCGGCTCGCAGAGGTGCGTCACCGCGGACGCGCCGGACGGTATCGACTACCAGGCGTTGCACGACGCCGCCGAAACACTGCCAGGCATCCCCGAGGCCCCCAATGACATCGGCGACCCCGTGGTCGTCACCCCGCTCCTCGACCGCCTCATGCACCACGGGCATCTGCTGACGTTTGAAGGGAAACACTGGCGACTCAATCGGGAATAGGAGAGGAGACCTCTCCTACTTCCCTCCCACACCACCGGACATGCGGGTCCGCATCCGGCGGTTCGGAATGTTGAGGCTCCCCGGACAGGCGGACCTGAGTGCAGTGGCTCTTTCTTCGCCGACCGTGCCGGTCCCACACTTCGCCGTACTGTTGGGTTTCACCCTAACCCATAGCGACAATAATCCCTTCACTGACCGCGGAGCCGCTGGCCTGGCAAGCTGCTGCCGAGAAAGCCGCGTCTCTACGCCGGTACTTCGGGATCCGGTAGCCGCACGACCCCCGCCACCGGGCTGCTCGGGCTCGCCTGCGCGCGCACCGGCATCCGCCCGGCCAGGTACGCCGCGCGCCCGGCCTCCACCGCGCGTCCGAAGGCCCACGCCATCCGCACGGGATCGTGCGACTCGGCGAGCGCCGTGTTCACCAGCACGGCCGCCGCGCCCATCTCCATGCACGCCGCCGCTTCGCTCGGCACGCCGAGGCCCGCGTCCACTACCACCGGCACGGTGGCCTCCTCGACGATGATCTCGAGGTTCGCCTGCGTGAGAATCCCGCGCCCCGACCCGATGGGCGACGCCAGGGGCATCACCGTTGCGCACCCGGCCTGTGCGAGGCGCCGCGCGAGCACGGGATCGGCGTTGATGTACGGAAGCACGACGAAGCCTTCTGCCACCAGTTCCTCCGCGGCACGCAGCGTCTCCACCGGATCCGGCAACAGGTAGCGCGCATCGGGGATCACCTCGAGCTTCACCCAATCGGTCCCGGTCATCGCCCGCGCGAGCCGGGCCACGCGCACCGCCTCCTGGCTCGTGCGACACCCGGCGGTGTTCGGCAGCAGTTGCAGTTGCCCCAGGTCGAGCGCACCGAGCAGCCCCGAGTGCCCGGGAGCGCCCAGTTCGACGCGCCGAATCGCCACCGTCACGATCTGGGCGCCGCTCGCTGCAATCGCCTCGCGCATCACGCCAAAATCCTTGTACTTCCCCGTCCCCACCATAAGGCGCGAATCGAACGTCTTGCCGGCAATCTCCAGCCGGTCGTCGTCGCGCTCCGTCGTTATATGCTCCACCGTCACCCTCCCTGCATCATGGTCACGATTTCGATCACGTCAGCCGCGCCAACCGGCGCGTCTGGAATTCTGCCCGCCCGGTGGATCACGTCATTGTGCATCACCACGACGTGCCGCGGATCGACCTCGAGGTCCGCCAGCAGCGCGAGCAGCGTCAGATCCGGACGGTGCGCGTAGGGCTGTCCGTTTACCTGCATGCCGCCTCCGGCGTGCCGTCCAGCGCCCGGACAAATTGCCGCGCCGCCTCGGCCGGATCGCGCGCATCGAGCACCGCGCGCACCACGGCCACGCGCTGCGCTCCGGCGGCGAGCACCTCGCCCACGTTCCCCGGCGTGATCCCCCCGATGGCGAACCAGGGAATCATCACGTCACGCTGCGCGACCGCACGCACGTACGACAGGCCGGCCGCCGGCCGCCCCGGCTTCGTCGGTGTCTCCCATACCGGCCCGACGGCGAAGTAGTCCGCCCCCTCGGCAATCGCCTGCGCGGCATGCGCGCTTTCGTGACTCGACCGGCCGACAATTGCGCCGCCGAGGATCCGCCGGGCCCACGTCACCGGCAGGTCGTCCTGCCCGAGGTGCACACCATCGGCTTCCGCGGCAAGCGCCACGTCGGGGCGGTCGTTGATGATGAACGGCACGCCGGCATCCCTCGCCAGCGTCGCGACACGCGTGGCGAGCCGCGTGTACGGCAGCGCCGGCCACTCCTTGCAGCGCAGTTGCAGCACGTCCACGCCACCGTCGAGGGCGGCGCCAATGCGCGCCAGGAACTCCTGCTCCGCCATGTGCGCGCGCGGTGTGGCCACGAGATACAGTCGACCCTCGATCATGCGCTCTCCGCCTCCGACGTTTCCGCCGCCAGTATCGCGGCAACGAATCCCTGTGCGGCCGCACACGCGCTCCGCACGTCCCACCCGCGCGCCAGGTACGCGGCGATCGCCGACGACAGTACGCACCCCGTCCCATGTCTTTCCGCCCCGGGAATGCGCAGCGTGCGCAGTTCGTGGAGCCCCGACACGCCGGAGAGGACGTCCACGCAGTCGGCGCCGGCGGCCACGTGTCCCCCCGTGACCAGCACCCACGTCGGCCCCAGCGCGCACAGCGCCTGCGCCGCCTCGCGCATCTCGCGCACCGTTGCCGGCGCTGCGCGCTCGAGCAGCACGCCAGCTTCGGCGGCATTGGGGGTCACGACCGTTGCCAGCGGCAGCAGCTCGTGCCGCAACACCTCCACCGCCTCCGGCGCGAGCAGCGCCGTGCCCGACGTCGAGCGCAGTACCGGGTCCACCACCACATGGCGCGGACGATGCGCGCGCAGCGCCGCCGCGACCGCCCGCACCGCAGGAGCATCGCCGAGCATCCCCACTTTCACCGCCGCGATGTCGCGTTCCGCAAAGACCGCGTCGATCTGCAGCGTGATGAAGTCGACCGGCACGGCCAGCACGCCGAGCACCTCGCGCGCGTTCTGCGCCGTCAGCACGGCGATCGCCGCGCCGGCATCCACCCCCAGTGCCGCGAACGTGCGCAGGTCCGCCTGCACCCCCGCCCCCCCGCTCGGGTCGGAACCGGCGATGCTCAGCACTCGCGGCGGCGCGGCGAGCGCGACGGTCACGGCACCAGCACCGCATCGGCCGCCGCCGCCGCCTGCAGCTCATGCGAGATGCGCATGCTGCAGAACTTCGGCCCGCACATCGAGCAGAAGTGCGCTGTTTTCGCGCCGGCGGCGGGAAGGGTCTCGTCGTGGAACGCGCGCGCCGTCACCGGGTCGAGCGACAGGTTGAACTGGTCGTGCCAGCGGAAGTCGAACCGCGCCTTCGACAGCGCGTCATCGCGCACCCGTGCGCCGGGATGTCCCTTGGCCAGGTCGGCGGCGTGCGCCGCGATCCTGTAGGCGATGACTCCCGCCTTCACGTCGTTGCGGTTGGGTAGGCCCAGATGCTCCTTGGGCGTCACGTAGCACAGCATCGCTGTGCCGTACCAGCCGATCATCGCCGCGCCGATGGCGCTCGTGATGTGGTCGTATCCCGGCGCCACGTCAGTCGTGAGCGGCCCGAGCGTGTAGAACGGTGCCTCGCCGCACCACTCGAGCTGCTTCTCCATGTTTTCGCGGATCAGGTGCATCGGCACGTGGCCGGGCCCCTCGTTCATCGTCTGGACGTCGAACTCCCAGGCGATCGTGTTGAGTTCCCCCTGCGTGCGCAGTTCGGCGAATTGCGCCTCGTCGTTGGCGTCGTGCAGCGAGCCGGGACGCAGCCCGTCACCGAGCGAGAACGACACGTCGTACACGCGCATGATCTCGCATATCTCGCGGAAGTGCGTGTACAGAAAGCTTTCCCGGCCATGCGCCTGGCACCACTTGGCCATGATCGAGCCGCCACGCGACACGATGCCCGTGAGGCGGCGCGCGGTGAGCGGGATATGGTCGCGCAACACGCCGGCGTGCACCGTGAAGTAGTCGACCCCCTGCTCCGCCTGCTCCACCAGCGTGTCGCGGTACAGCTCCCACGTGAGATCCTCGGGCACGCCACCCGCCTTCTCCAACGCCTGGTAGATGGGCACCGTGCCGATCGGCACCGCCGAGTTGCGCAGAATCCACTCTCGGGTCTCGTGGATGTGTTTCCCCGTCGAAAGATCCATCACCGTGTCGGCGCCCCAGAGCGTCGCCCAGCGGAGCTTTTCGACCTCCTCTTCGATGGAGCTTCCCACCGCCGAGTTGCCGATGTTCGCGTTGATCTTCACCAGGAACTTGCGCCCGATGATCATCGGCTCGAGTTCCGGGTGGTTGATGTTCGCGGGGATGATGGCGCGCCCCGCGGCAATCTCGACGCGCACCAGTTCGGCACTCACCCCTTCGCGCAGGGCGACGAACTCCATTTCGTGGGTGATCTCGCCGCGCCGCGCGTAGTGCATCTGCGTCACGTTGCCCGTGCCGCGCAGCGCGCGGCGCTGGAGCCCCGCGGGAATCTCGACACACGCCCCCTCGTCGTCCGCACGGACGGCGCGATCGTGCGCCTCGATGCCGCCGCGCCCCCCGATCCACGCCGCGCGCAACGGCGGCAACCCATCGTGCACATCGTGCCCCTGCGGGCCGCTTGTGTCGTAGACGCGCAGCGGGGGTTCGCCTCCTGACAGTGAGATCTCGCGCACCGGCACGCGAAGCCCGTTCGGCCCCTCCACGTACGTCTTCGACGATTCCGGGTAGGCCGCCGCGAAGTCGCCGGCGGTCAACGGGACGCGAGGTTCCTGGGTCGTGGACATCGTCGGAGCTCTCCCGGCATGACGACCCGGCTGGTTCCGACGACGGAGCGCGCCGACGGCGCACGACAAAATGCGCACCATCAGCGACTGGCGCGCACTGGGAGTTCGCAAAGGCGTTGCAGGTTCGCGACCTCGGACAGCACGCCGCGCTTCCTACGCCGGTGTTAACCGGGTCAGGTTCCAAGGGACTTTCTCAACCTCGGTGACCCGAGGTACCCCTGGCGGCTCCACGGAATGTATTCGCGGCGACTCCTATCCGGTAGTGGAGCCCCCCCCGTGGCGCGTTGATCACCGCGAGCCCCGACTGAAGCATGTCACGCACGACAGTGGCGTGCGCATTGTGGCTTTGAGTCTTTTCTCGCGGTGACTGGAGGAGCAAGCGAAGCTGGAACGGCGTCAGCGCTCGCCATTCTCGCCGCGCTCCGGCTCCTCCTCCTTCTCACTTTTCTCGCCCTTTTCTTCCTTCTCCGCACTCACGCCACCTTCCTTGCCCTCACCGGCCGCGCCACCGGCCGCGCCACCGGCTGCGCCACCGGCCGCGCCACCGTCCTCGCCGGTACTGTCAGTTGTTCCTTGATGCGGTTCTCCATCTCGCCACGCGCGCAGATAGACGTCTTCGTAGAGCCGCCGCGCATCGTGCGTCCTGGTCGGGAGCGACGTGACGACGAAGACGAAGCGGGGTTCGCCTTCGACGTGTCCGTGGCCGGCAGATGCTTCGCTTTCGCGACGACGCGGCGGGTGCACGACCAGCTGTCGAGTGTGTGATACGTGTGCTCCGTAAAGACCCGCGCCGCGGTGCCTGTCGCGTGGCCCTGGACCTCATCATCGAGTTCGCGTGCCTGGACCAGCCCCAGATGCCGCTCGGGTAATGCGGCGGCGGCATCGGTGCCGAGCCAGGCGGGGGGCGAGGCGCGAGGGCTCGAAACACTGGGGCGGCTGAACGGGTCGCGGACGACTATCGCGATCATTCGGTCATGGGCACCGTGATGGCCAGGTAGAGGGCCCGGGGCGTCGAGCTCGTGGCGTTCGGAGATCTTTTCCTCGAAGATCTGCACGCGTATCGTGAACGGCACTTGGCATTACCCGAAGGGCACTGGCAGCCTCGATAGCATCCGACGGCTCCCTGCCTGGGCGTATGAGCGCGGCAGGCACCGGCTGAGTAGATTTGCAGATCAACGATGGTCGATCATCCTTCTCTCCTCCGGCTCTTGTCGTCCCTTCCGCACGATCGTACGCTCGTGATGGGCATTCTGAACGTGACCCCGGATTCATTTTCCGACGGTGGACGCTACGCAGACCCGGCGCGCGCCGTCTCACACGCACTCGCGATGATTGAAGAGGGTGCCGATATCATCGATCTGGGCGGTGAGTCGACGCGTCCTGGACACGAACCAGTTACCGCGGACGAAGAGCTACGTCGGATTCTGCCGGTCCTTGAACGGCTCGCGCCAGAGTGTTCGGTGCCGATTTCGATTGACACGACGAAGGCCGAGGTGGCCCGGCGCGCGGTGGCGCTTGGCGCGCGCGTGATCAACGATCAGTGGGGGTTGCAGGGAGATGCTGATATGGCAGCGGTCGCCGCAGAACTCCATGTGCCAGTCATCGCGATGCACAATCAGCGCGGGCATGTGTACGACAATCTGATGCCGGATATCATCGCGTATCTTCGCCGAAGCCTCGAACGTGCGGACGAGGTCGGCCTCGGACGCGAGCACGTGATCGTTGATCCGGGGTTCGGGTTCGGGAAAACACCAGCGCAGAATCTCGAGGTCCTTCGGCGGTTGGGCGAACTCAAAACACTGGAGCGACCGATTCTCATAGGCACGTCACGCAAATCGATGATCGGTCATGTGCTGCCCGCCATGTCACCATCAGAACGCCTTGACGGAACGGCGGCGACCGTCGCACTGGGCATCGCGTTTGGCGCCGACATCGTCCGCGTGCACGACGTACGCGCAATGACACGCGTGGCGCGAATGGCCGATGCCGTGGTACGTCAATCGCCCGTGGGAGCACACGGTCCATGAGTGATGATCGCGTGTTGATGCGCGGCCTTTCGTTCTACGGCTATCATGGTGTGATGCCGGAAGAAAATCGTCTCGGGCAGCGCTTTATCGTCGACATCGACCTGAGCGTCCCCCTTGGCGACGCCGGGCACTCCGATGATTTGACGAAGACGGTTGACTACGTAGCCGTGCTGGCCGACGTACGAACGATTGTGGAAGGCCCACCCGTCAAACTGATTGAAACGGTGGCAGAGCAGATTGCAGCGAAGATCCTGAGTGCGTACTCGGTCGACGCGGTACGCGTGCGCGTCCGGAAGCACGATGTACCGATTCCAGCGGTCCGTGAGTCTGTCGGCGTGGAAATCACACGCCGGCGAGTCAGGTGAGATCAGCCACATGACGACGCCCACACGCGCCTACCTGTCGCTTGGCACGAATCTCGGCGACCGCTTGACAAATCTGGCCGGTGCGGTGCGCGCGCTGATGGACGCGCCCGATGTCGATGTGATCGACGTATCGCCGGTATACGAAACGGCACCACTGGGCTCGGAGGGTGTGGTCGTCGCCACGGAGCCGGCGTATCTCAACTGCGCGATCGTGATTGACACGAAGCTGAGCGCGCCAGCACTTCGCGCAGAAACGCTGCGCATTGAGCACGCCATGGGGCGTGGCGCGCACGGACGCTGGGAATCGCGCGTGATCGACATTGATCTCGTGTTGTTTGGCGACGAGCGCATCGCCACATCCGAGCTGACGGTGCCTCATGCCAGCATGTTCGAGCGCGCGTTCGTGCTTCGGCCGCTGGTGGATCTCGATGCCGATCTCAGCGTCGCCGGCGTCGGGCGGCTGACAACGCTGTTACCGAACCTCATGTGGCAGGGGTGCGACTTGTACGCCCCGGCGGACACGTTACGGGCGGCCCGAACGTCCGCTGATCTCCTTGCACACGGCGTCGCTATCGTCGGACGCGGGCAACTCGGTACCGCTCTTGCTGAAGAGCTGCGAACGGCCGGCGTCATGGTGACCGGCCCGTTGGGTCGCGGTGCGACGGCGGACGCCGCATCTGTTGTCCTCCTCTGCGTGCCCGACCGCGAAATCGCGACGGCCGCCGCGGCGGTCGCCCCCGGCCGGCTCGTCGGCCACTGCAGCGGCGTGGCCACGTTGGAACCGCTCGCGCCGCACGAGGCGTTCTCGATGCACCCGCTGATGACCGTAGTGCGCGCGAGCGCCCCCCAGTTTCGCGGTACCGGCTGTGCCGTGGCGGGATCCACGCCGCCCGCCCGTGCCGTCGCTGATGCTCTTGGCCGGATCCTTGGAATGCGGCCGGTTGAGATTGCCGATAGCGATCGCGCGTTGTACCACGCCGCCGCGACCATGGCGTCGAATTACGTCGTGACGCTGGAGTGTGCGGCGGAACTGCTTGCCGGGCGCGTCGGCGTCACGCGCGAGATGCTCGCGCCCCTCGCGCGTGCGAGCCTGGAGAACTGGATCGCACACGGACCCGAAGCGCTGACAGGTCCGATCGCACGGGGCGATGTGGATACGGTCGAGCGCCAGCGCGCGGCGATCAACGCACGGGAACCGGATCTCCTCGTGCTTTGGGATGCGCTGGTCCGGCACACGGCGCAACTCGCTGCTGGCCGGGGGACGACATGAACGTCGTCCGCACGATCGCCGACGTGCGACACGCGGTGCGCGAGGCACGGGCCCGGGGAGCGACGATCGGTTTGGTGCCCACGATGGGCGCTTTCCACGCCGGCCATCTTTCGCTCCTGCGCGCGGCGCGCGCGCAGACCGGCTTCGTCGTCGTGTCGCTGTTCGTGAACCCGGTGCAGTTCAACGATCCGGCAGACCTGGCCGCGTATCCACGCGATGAAGCGCGCGACGCGGCGATGGCCGCGGCGGAAGGTGTCGACGTGCTCTTCGCACCGACCGCCGATACCGTGTTTCCGGACGGATTCGCGACCCGCGTGACGGTAGCCCGACTGAGCGAACCCCTGTGCGGGTCGCTCCGTGGTCCGGAGCACTTTCAGGGCGTGGCGACCGTCGTGACGAAGCTGTTCAACATCGTGGCACCCGACGCGGCGTTCTTCGGCCAGAAGGACGCGCAACAGACCATGATCGTCCGCCGGCTGGTGCGCGATCTCGACTTGCCCGTCCACGTGGAGGTGTGTCCGACCGTGCGCGAGAGCGACGGGCTGGCGATGTCGAGCCGCAATGTACGGCTCGGCGCTGAGGAACGCGTGCAGGCCCTCGCGCTTCGGCACGGGCTCGACGTGGCAGAGGCGGCGATCCGCAGCGGAGGGCGCGATGGCACACGTATCGCCGAACTGGCGCGCGCCGCGATGCGCGATCGCGGGGTAGAGGCCGAATACTTCGAGATCGTCTCCACCGGAAGTCTGCGCCCGGTGACGCCACTCATCGGCGAGATCCTCATCGCCGTCGCGGCGCACGTGGGGTCCGTCCGGTTGATCGACAATGTCCTGCTCCGAGTGCCGCCTCCGGGATGACCGCCGACGATCAGGTGAGCGGTGTCGCGCGACTCGCACAACTCAAGCGCGACGGCACGCCGATCGTGATGGTGACGGCGTACGACATCGTGTCGGCACGGGTCGCCGAGGCGGCGGAGGTCGACATCGTGCTCGTCGGCGACTCCGCCGCGAATGTCGTGCTCGGTTATGACTCGACCCGACAGGTCAGTGTCGACGAACTGCTCGTCCTTGCGCGCGCCGTGCGGCGCGGCCTACGGACGCCGCTGCTCGTGTGTGATCTCCCGTTCGGCTCATACGAGCTGTCCGACGAACAGGCGGTGGCAACCGCACGTCGGTTCGTCGTCGAGGCGGGCTGCGACGCGGTAAAGCTCGAAGGCGGGGGGGCGATCGCCGACCGAGCGCGCGCGATCGGCGGGACGGGAATTCCGGTCATGGCACACGTGGGCCTGCTGCCGCAGTACGTGGATCCCGGGAACGCGTTTCACGTGAAGGGACGCAACGCGGATGAGGCGCTCGCGATCGCGCGGGCGGCGTTCGAGCTCGAGCGCGCGGGATGCTTCGCGATCGTCTTCGAGGCCGTGCCCCAACCAATCACGGCCGCGATCGTCGCGAAGCTGCGGATACCCACGATTGGTATCGGCGCCGGCGGGGCCACCGATGGGCAGGTGCTTGTGTTCCACGATCTCGTGGGACTGAGCGGACCGCGACACCCACGATTCGTGCGGCAATACGCCGCGCTCTTCGAACCGATGGTCGCAAGCGTCCGCGCGTATGTGTCGGACGTGCGGTCGCGCAGCTTTCCTGCCCAGGCGCACACGTACGCGGTGCCTCCGGATCAACTCGAGGTGTTTCGCGCAAGATTTGATCAGCTGATGCTGTCCCAAGACAATTAGGGCAGTCAAACCTTCTCTGAGGCCCGGTCTGTCAAGTCGTCCGGTTCGTACGTCAGGAAAACTACACGGTTCCTCGCCATTCCGTGTTCCTGCCCTGCGCGCGCCCGAGCCAGTTGGCGGCTTCGTGCGACGTCGAGAGGACGCGTGCCCTCTCGCACGACCTTCTATCCGTGCCAGTGGCCACGGGCCACCGAACACCCAATTCTGAAGCGTATCGGTTCCACCTGATCAACATCACGCCAAACGGCCGAGAGGACGTGGTGCTGCGCGCGGACTTGGTGGTGCAGCAGTGGCATGCCTTCGTCCGGGGCGCGTGGGTGCGGAGGAGGCTGCGGCATCCGTCGTTGCTTTCCGGATCGGGCCTGATACCCCTCCGCCCCCCGCGCTCCCGGATCTCATCCCTCCTCCCAACACTCCGTCAGGTTAGTCCCATGGATCGCCTCTTTGCCAGCAAAGAAGAGATGCTCGCCTACTTCGACCAAGGCGCGGTCGACATGGCGCGCCTCATGCAGCGGGTCGATCTTCGCGGCCTGACGCGTCCGCCTCGCAATCCAGTGGAACGAGAGTTCTTCGATCGCCTGGGGATCGCCCCGCTATTCGAGGAGACGTTGGAGCCGCCGCCCAAGCCTGAGAAGTAGGACTGGAGGTTGCGTCAGGGTCTCGTGTCCGGTCGCCCGGACAAGCGATGTGCGACGGCGCCGATCCATGCGCGGACGCGCTCGCGATGTTCCGCAGGCACCTCGAGCCGTGCCACGCGGCGAAGCAGTGTTCGCGTGTGGACGTAGTCGTGTGCGATGAGCACGCTGACGTAGTCGAAATCCTTGTCCCGTCCGGCCGCGAGCTTGCTGGCCGCGAGATCGTGAATCTCGGGACACACCACCGTAACCTCGGGGTTGCCGACGGGCACTCTCAAGCAGCGCTTTTCCCACCCGACGGGGAACTTCGCAGTCTCGAAACCGACGCCGTGCGCGTAATACCCGTGCGTGCGATGGAAACGCGACTCTTCGCCGAGGCTGCCATCGATAACGTCCCACCGCTCGGGATGCCGATACGGAACGACGTCCAACTCGACGGACTGACGAAGCTCGATGGGAGCGTCTGGATGGTATACAAGCACGGCCTGCGATCCGAAGACCAGCAGCTCGTCAACCTCGGCGATGCGTGCCGCCGCGCGCACGGCGTGCAGAAACTCCTCGTACGTCACGGTCGGCGCGCGCGCTTGGGCCGCTTCACTGGCCTGGGGGCGGGACTGCCGAAGGCTTCTGTTCGCTCCGCCTCGGTGAGCACGCCAACAAACGGGAGACTCTGCCGAAGCATGTCAGCGCGAGAAGACTCTTCGCAAAGCACGGCGGCCACCTGGCCCGGTGTCAGCGAGTCGAGGAGTCCCTTCCACTCCAACAACGACAACCGCTCGGTATCACCGGCCAGTGGGAATCGACGATCGATGAACTCCCGTGCCCGCAGAATGAGTTCGGGATCGTGCGTGAGTTTCGCCGCGATCAAGTTGGCGATTTCGCGCGGACGCTTGAGTGCGGATGCGGCGCGCTTACTCGTGTCGACCGCCTCGAGTCGTCCTTCCCCGCTGCCGAACCGAAACTTCGATGACAGGTCCATCGGCGCAGGTCCAAACAGGAGCACCGCGTTCTCAAGCTCCGTCCGCTTGGCCTTCGAAAACCGTGCGAGGTCGGCGCGCTGGTAGTAGTGCGCAGCGATCACGACATGATGGGTCGATTGCAGGCCATTGAGCCGCTTCTGAATATCTTCGCGTATTCCAAGACTCAGTGGTGCTTCGGCGAGGATCCCGATCGCGATCGGATCCGAGAACCGATCGGAGCCGGCGGCGACCGGCCCTTCGATCCACGCGGAAACCATCGATGAGCCATTCCCCTGCATGAGCTCCCGCAGGCTGTATTGGATTGCTTGCCAGCGGGTCGCCTCGGCCTGAAACAGCTGGGTGAGTGGCTGAACCAGCGGGTGCTGTTGGTAGAGCTGGACTTGCCGGGTACGACCCCGGCCCGCGTACGCCACGACGCCGGCGGCCTCGAGGCCCTCCAGGATGGCCGGCAGCCCGCGAAGGTGCAGTGCGGCGCGTCGTGCCAACTCGGCCTGCGAGAGCGGAATCCGCGCCGCACAAAGCACGCGCAGTACGGCGACTGCTCCTCGTGTGCCGAGGAGATAGTCGAGGGGCCCGCGGAGTGCGCTGGTGGTGGGTGCGGAGCGTGACATGGCCAGATCGTCGAATGGCGTAGTGGATTACATGTGTTATGTAATACATTACGCTATACAACGCAATACACTGGACTTGAGGATGGCCGGAGAACCTTCATGACCAGGGAGTTTTCGAGGCGAGCCGGGGCCGATATTGGCGATCGCCCATGACCGTCCGGCGAAGCGCGGATCGATGGCCGACTCGAAGGACGATCGGTTACGGGCCGGTCAACTCAGCTTTGGCGGAACTAGCGGCGGGACCCTCACGATTGCGGCACAGATGGAGCGCGCCGAGACTCCCCCGGCGCACGTGCACCCCGTGTCGGCACCACCGGACTTGCCGGTTGGCGCCGAGACCAGAACCACGGAGTGTTCCATGACCCGCACGTCCCGTAACACCGCGGCCCCGGCTGTCGGCGGTACGCATCTGCTCGCGCTCGCCATCGTCAGCGACCGCTTGCTGCTCGATCGGCGGCAACTGGGCGACAAGCAGCGCCAGGCTCTCCAGCGGCTGGCCCGGGGTCTCTTCCGCGCCCTCCCCGACGCCTCCCGCAGCGCCTACCTGCGGCACCTCCACGAGCGCTACCCGGCCGCGAAGCAGCCCGGCCACCGGCACCAGCACCGATAGGCCCCGGCGAGCGCCATCCTCGCGGGCCGGATCACCCATCGGCCCGGTCCGCGAGGCTGGCTGTCGGTCATCGATCTCATCCTATTTCACAGCGCATTCATTCGGAGACGGAATGAACCCTCACCGCATATCGCTTGAGCACCTCGCCGAGACACTCCGCCTGTCAGGCCTATACCGCGTGTACCAGAAGTTTGCTCCTCGCCGCGACTGGCCATTGGACGCCGCGGTGGAGACTCGGCGGGCCGTGCTCGTGGACGTGGAAACCACGGGCCTCAATCACGACCGTGACGCGATCATCCAGCTCGCAGTGTGTCCGATTTTCTACACGCTCGACGGCACGATTGTCCGCGCTGATCCGTGCCAGACATGGCTCGAGGATCCAGGTCGCCCATTGGACGCAGCGATCAGCAAGCTCACCGGCCTCTCGGACGATGACGTCCGCGGCCAGCGCATAGATGACGAGGCCGTGACGGCCCTTCTGCAACCCGCTCGGTTGGTCATCGCCCACAATGCCGGCTTCGACCGTCCGTTTCTCGACCGTCGGCTTCCCATCTTCGCCGAGAAGCCGTGGGCCTGTACTTGGCGGGATGTGCCGTGGCTGCACGAGGGGTTCGCCAATCAGAAGCTCGAATGGCTCGTGCAGGAACTGTGCGGGAAGTTCTTTCAGGCGCACTGCGCCACTGAGGATACCGAGGTGCTGGTCGAGCTCCTTGCTGGCAGGCTGCCCGTCAGCGACCGCACCGTGCTGGCCGCGCTGCTGGAGTCGGCGCGAACCCCGCGTGTGCGCGTGTGGGCAGAGCGCGCGCACTACGACGATCGCGCCGCGCTCAAGGACGCGGGCTACAGCTGGAATCCGGCGCGCCGCTGCTGGTACCATGACATCCCGGTCGGCGACCTCGACAAGGAACGCGAGTGGCTCGGCACGGAACTGAGCGTCGTGCCTCGGACCACGGAGCTGTCGCTGCTGCGCCGGTTCTCCACGACCACCGACTCTGACTGAAACTAGCAGACGTCGGTTGGCGGGTTCAGGCGGGGGGCACCGGGACGGTGTCCTCCGCTTTCGCTTGCCGGTCATCGACTGACTGCACTCGGCGCACGCGCACCCGAGGATGCCCGCTGGCAACGCGCCGCGGGCCCACTGCAACCCGGAGCGCCAATGCGCAGTCGCTTGTTCATCCCGCCGCTCGCGAACCCCTTCGCGCGCCTTCTCACGCTCGCGCCCGTCGTACGCAGGCTCGACGAGCCCAACCTCACCAACGCGGAACGGCGGGCAATCCGCCAGGTGGCGCGCGGTCTCTACGAGTCGCTTCCGCCCGCTATGCAGCGGGCGTTCCGGCGGCAGTACAGAAAGCCAGCCTCGAACCAGCCGTAGGAAGTCAGAACGGGTCCGCCAAGGCGGGCCCGTTCGATTTGACGGCAGTGTCTTTCTGCACGTCGAGAACGCAGTTCGGTCGATGCGCTGAAGATCTTCCGTCAGTTGCGTAAGAGCAGTCTTGCGTCAGCGCACTCGACTCATGAGCTTGCAGTCGCACCACCCGAATCCGTTGGACTACAACGAGAACGGCGAAGCATGGACACGTTGCCCTGAAAGGCGGGACATCCCGCCGGGCCCGACCCCCAAAACGGGCCTGTGGAGTCAGCAAGGGCAACACCCCTAACGACGGGGCGGGGAGCAGGAAACGTCGGTAGTCACGTCCATGTGAGCCACAGCTGCCTAGCGCAGACTGTGGCTCTCTCAATTCGTCCTTTGTTTCGGAGAGTGGGTGGTGCTAGTGATGAAGTCGGCCCGGCGCTACGCCGGCATTTGTATTGCGATACGCCCGTTGATCAGCCTGCTGGGTCGCTCAGTGACTGATCTTCAGACGGCCGGGCTGATTGGGAAGTCACAGCCCGATCACGATGCCGTTCTGGCTGTGCTCGCAGCGCCCATCGTTTCCTACGCCGAGCGGCCACCCGACCTGTGCATCCGAGAGGCATGGGAACAAACCGGGGTCGCGCAGGCGACACTCAGGTATCAGTGCCGGCACGAGAAGCTCAAAGGCGCCTACAAGAGAGGGAAGCGCTGGTTTATTCCACAGTCGGCCTTGCGCACGCGCAGTGCCTCCGAAGACCACAACTTCGGAGAGAAGCGTGCCTCGAGTGTCTCGGTTGTTTCGCGAAACTGTCGGACGCCACGGAGCGACCGTGGCTATTGAAGAACGCGCCAGCGGTCGCGTGCGTCTGCGATGCTGGGATCCTGTAACGGCAAAGCACCTGTACGTGCCCCTGGATTTCGATGTTCGTGATCTCCACGGAAGACTCGATGTCGTACGGGTCCAGGCGGCGCGACAAGCAGCGCTCGAAGTGCTCTCCAAGCGAGAAGCGGGAGTGCCCGCAGGCCTTCCCGCCCGAACGCGGTCACCGCTGGTGCCCTCGCCGGGGGTCCCTGGACCGCCCACTCGCGGCCCGCTCCTCGCGGCGCACTCTGAGAGCGTCGCATTCACTCTGGAGGATCTGTTCTCCGACTACCTCGCGGTGCCCACCGGGCGTTTCGTGCAGGCGGATCGAACCCAGAGTGAAGCCGAGTCAAAGGCTCTCGACGTCGTCAAGTCACTCGGCCCGCGGACCTTGGCCAGCAAGCTGAAGCCTGAATCGTATCGGCAGCTTTGGCGCGCGCTCGCGGAGCGGTACAAGAAGAAGGAAACGCGAGAAATCCAGGTCGGGCGGAAGCGCAGTGAATCCACCACGAGTGACTCCAAGCGCGCCGCGCGGATCATCCGCTGGGGCGGCCCCCGGCATGCGGAACAGTGCGTGACCTTGTTGCTCGACGCCGTTCGCCTTGGGAAGGAGCGCGGCTTTGTTGCGGATGCCCCGGCTCTTCCCGCGCGCTGGCGCCAGGACTTCTGTCGTGACTGGGAGAAGATCACGGGTGAGTCGCTTGCGAAGCCGGTCGAAATGGAAGGTCCCCGTTACACCCTTAAGCAGCTGCAAGCGCTCTACAAGCATCTTGAGCAGGCCGACCCTCGACTGCACTTGGCGATTGACCTGGCGTTCGAAGCACGCTTGGGACAGGTGAAAGACGCTTGGCGTTCTGACCTCGACCTGGACAAAGACCCCTTCGGGTCGCTGAAGATCACCGGATCCGGCAAGAAGCTTGGGACGGAGATCCTGTTCACTGAGAACCAGCGACGCCTGGTCGACCGAATGATGCGGGTCGGCTACCTCCAGCCGCTCGAGGCCGCCCACCGTGATGGCAGGATCACCAATTACCCCCTGTACCCGGGAGGCAAGATCGGATATGGCTTCGATCCGCTCCGGCCCAAGAAGCCGCTGACGAGATCGGGCCTCGCCTCGATGTTCCGACGCTTGGAGAGGCTCGCCGGGGTCGCGCACGAAGTTGGGAGGCTCTGGTATGGATTCCGGAGGACTGCCTCGGACTTGGCCGAGGATTGCACCGTCAACGACCCGCTCGTCTCTGCGTCACTGCACAGTGTTTCTGCCTCGAGCGTGGTCGGCCCCCACGACCAGGCCTTGAATTCCATTACTGGCCACGTCGATAGCCGCTCACGCCGTGGCTACCAGAAGAAGCAGGCTCCCCGTGTCCTGCGGCAAGCTCAACTCATTCGCGACGGCGTACGCCGGCAGCTTCGCGGTGAGGCCGGGGAAGACCCCAACCGGACCGATTTGGTCCAGGAGTAGAAGGTGGAATTTGTCCAGAAACGCAGACTCCCCCCGGCCGAGGAGCCGGGAGGAGCTGAGGAAACCGTCAGTTGCGTAAGAGCGGGCGATGGGACTCGAACCCACGACGTCCAGCTTGGGAAGCTGGCATTCTACCAACTGAATTACGCCCGCGTGGTATGGGATTATACCTGACACCGCCGGTGGGGACAAGCTGGTGTCCGGCGGGTGCTTTCTCCCCTCAAGGAACGGCTTGCACCGACGCTAGTTTTCATGGTGTCCGCCTGCACCTTTGCCCCGCACCATCCCGTCCCGTGACTCCTTTTCCTTCCGACTGGCGCTCGCGCGCCGTCTCGCCCACCGATGCCTTCGCGCTCGTGCGCAGCGGCATGAGGATTTTCGTCCAGGGGGCCTGTGCCACGCCGACCCCGCTGCTTGAGGCGCTCGCCGTCCGCGACGATCTCGACGACATCCGGCTCTACCACCTGCACCTCGCGGGTCCAAAATCGTGGCTTGAGGGCGACCGCTGGCAGCGCTTCCATTCATTCGCCCTCTTCACGGACCCGGGGCTGCGAGGCCCCATCGAGCGCGGCCACGCCGACTTCGTGCCGATCTTCCTCTCCGACGTCCCGTCGCTGTTCGCGTCGAAGGGCGTGGCGCTCGACGTCGCGCTGGTGCAGCTCTCGCCCCCCGACCTTCACGGCAACTGCTCGCTCGGCACGTCGGTGGACGCGGCGCGCGCCGCGGTGGACAACGCGCGCTTCATCATCGCCGAAATCAACGACCAGATGCCGCGCACGCACGGCAACACGGCCGTGCACTTCGACCGCATTGATGCGTTCATCGCCACCAACCGACCGCTGCACGAGCACGTCGCCGACGCGGAGACAGTGGCCGAGGCGCGCATCGGCGAGATCATCGCCAACCTCGTGGAGGACCGGTCCACTCTTCAGGTGGGGATCGGCGCCATCCCCGATGCGGTGCTGTCCCGGCTCGGCGACAAGCATGACCTCGGCGTGCACACCGAGTTGTTCTCGGACGGGCTGATTGCCCTCATCGAAGCCGGCGTTGTCACCAACAAGTTCAAGCAGGTGCATCCGGGCCGCACCACGACGAGCCTCATCAACGGCTCCAAGCGGCTGTTCGACTTCGTGCACGACAACCTGTCGGTCGAGTTCCACCCCTGCGACCGCACCAACGACGCGGCGGTCATTCGCCGCAACCCAGGCGTCGTGGCCATCAACAGCGCCATCCAGGTGGACCTGTCGGGCCAGGTGGTGGCCGACTCGTTCGGGCATCGCGTCTATTCCGGCATCGGCGGGCAGCTGGACTTCATTCGCGGCGCCGCCCTCTCGCAAGGCGGCAAGCCGATCATCGCGCTGCCGTCCACGGGCAAGGGTGGCACGGTGTCGCGCATCTGCACGCAGATTACCACGGGCGCCGGCGTGGTGACCACGCGCGGGCACGTACACTGGGTGGTCACGGAATACGGCGCCGTGAACCTGCATGGCCGGACGCTGCGCGAACGCGGCGAGGCGCTAATCTCCATCGCGCACCCTGATTTTCGGGCGGAGCTGACCAAGGACCTGCGGCGCATCAGGAACTAGCGGCAATAACAAGGCGCGCAGGTCGGACAGGGCCGCGCGTTCACGCTCGCGGCCCTGTGTGCGCCCTGAGGCGCGGCCCTTTGTCCGCCCCGGTCAGCCCCCCCTTGACAACCTGCCAGGATACACCTAGTGTATCGGTACACTAGCACACTACCCCGTGTTTGATCGAATCGACCCCAGAAGTTCCACCCCCATCTACGCCCAGATCGCGGCCCGTGTCCGGGTGGCGGTTGCCGCCGGTGAACTCAAGACCGGCGATGGCCTCCCGTCCGTCCGCGTCCTCGCGTCGCGCCTGCGCGTCAACCCCGCCACCGTCGTGCAAGCCTACCGCGAACTCGAAGCCGAAGGGCTCGTCCAGATGCGACAGGGCGCCGGCACGTTCGTCACGGACGTCACGCCGGAACGCCGCGCCCGCGAACGCACGGCCGATGCCCGCCGTCTCGTCCGCGACCTGCTTGCCGAAGCGGCCCGCCGCGGCATCACCGCCGCCGACCTCAAGCACGCACTCGACAGCGAACTGGAGGGGACCGCGCGATGAGTAACGCCATCTCCCTGAAGCACGTGGCCTATCGCCCGTCCAAGGAGTTCGCGATCCGCGACCTCACCATGGCGGTGCCCACCGGGGCCATCTACGGCTTCCTCGGCCCCAACGGCTCGGGCAAGACCACCACCATCAAGCTCATCCTCGGCATGCAGGAGGCCGATGACGGCCTCATCGAAGTGCTCGGCCACCAAATCCCGCAGGGAGCCCCGCAGGCGCTCGCGCGCATCGGGTATGTGCCGGAGAAGGCGCACCTGTACGCTTCGCTCACCGTCGGCGAGATGATGGACCACCACCGCGCGTTCTATGGTACGTGGGATGCGGCGCGCGCCGAGAACCTGCGCCGTCAGTTTGCGCTGCGCACCGAGCAGAAGGTCGAGCGGCTCTCCAAGGGCGAGGCGGGCAAGCTCATGATGCTGCTCGCACTCGCCACGCAGCCGGAACTGCTGGTCCTCGATGAACCGACCGACGGCCTCGACCCCGTGGTGCGCCGCGACGTCCTGAGCGCGCTCGTGGAATACGTCTCTACGCGCAACGCGACGGTGCTCGTCTCCAGCCACCTCGTGCATGAGCAGGAGCGCGTCTGCGACTGGGTGGGGGTGATGGACGACGGAGCGCTGATCGCCGAGATGCCGATGAATACCTTCCGCAGCGGCATCAAGCGGCTGCGCGTGAGCGGCGCACCGCCAGTGCTTCCGGCCGCGCCCTTTACCCTGCTGGGTCGCACGGCGACCGCCGGAACCGAAGAGGAGTGGGGGGTGCGCGGCTGGCAGCCCGACATGGCCGCCTGGGTGACAGCGCAGGGCGCCACCCTGCGCGAGGTGATTGACCTGGATCTCGAGGAGAGCTTCGTGGAACTGCTCAGCACCGCGCGCTCGGGAGGGACCCTCTGATGTTCCGCGCCGTCCTCTACACGCAATGGAAGTCGAGCCGTCCCGTGCTCCTGCTCGCGATGCTCGTCGCCGGCTACATCCCGGTGCAGACATTGCGCAGCATGCCCTACAAGTCCGCCGACACGTACCACATTCCGTCGCTCTACTACGGCATCACCACGGCAAGCACCTACTACCAGTTGCTCGCCCTCGCGACGGCGGCGGTGGTCGCGATTGCGTCGTGGCAGGCAGACGCCGCGCGGCAGCACGTGTACGCGTTGTCGCTGCCGCTCCCGCGCTGGCGGTTCGTGTTGCTGCGCTTCGGCGCCGGCGCCGCACTGCTGGGCACGGTGGCCGCCGCCGTCGGGCTGTTTGGCGGCGTGGCCGCCGCGCTTGCCCCACTACCGCCAATGCTGCACGCGTATCCAGTGGGCCTCGCCATTCGTTTCTGGCTCGGCGCACTGGTCCCCTTCGCCCTGATCTTCGCGCTGCTGGCCAGCAACCCGAGGATTGTGCGCATCCTCGTGACCGCCGGCGTCACGCTTGTGGCCGTGGACATGATGTTGGCCGCGGTCGGCGTCATCGAGTCGCCGGTCATCATGACGTGGATGGCAGAAGCGATCTACGCGTCGAACGGGCCGCTGGCGGCGTTCCTGTCGAAGTGGATGCTCGTTGATGTCTGACCGTCGGCCGCTGGTCTCCCGTTTCGCCGTCGTGGCACGCGCTTTCATGGCGTGCGCTCTGGTGGTGTGCGCCGGGGCGCTCCAAGCACAGCAGGACGCGGCGCTCATTGCGCGGCGCGACTCCCTGCGCGCGCGCGCCGAGGCGTTGCGCGTCGAAGTGGCGCGCCTCGAAGCGATAGAGCGGGATTCAGGGCTTGCTGCCGATGTGCGCGCCGGAGGGCTGCACCTCCGCACCACCGATACGCTGCGGGCGGTTGCGGCGGCCGCTCTGGCGGACGCTGATGCTGACGCGCGGCGCATGCTCGGCGCTGAGGCCGACTTGCTGGCGAATCACCTGCAGTTCACACTGCGCGAACACCGCGCCCCCTACCGCTGGACGTACTCACGTAGCGGCGGCCCGAGCGCTGTCGAGGCCGACGGACGCATTTCCAGGGTCTCTCTCGAAGGAACGCTCGACGATCGCGACCTCCTCGGCGTTTCGCTCGATTATCCGGTGGACCGCGCCGAGTTGGCGAGCAATGCGCTGATGATCGTTGAGCGCGCCATCGCGCATCGTCTGCCGGCGTCCATTGCTGCGTGGCTCAACTACCGCGTGCCGCTGCGCCCGGACCCGCCGGGATTCTGGCCGGAACTGTATCGGACGCTCGCCACCGCTGACGCCGCGGCGGTGCGCCGCTGCGTAGCGGGCGATCGCACGTCGTGCCGGACGGCCTTCGCGCTCGACTCAGTTCCCGTCGACCGCGTCGCCGCGTGGTACGACGCGTCCGACTACCCCGCCCTCGCACGAAACGCCGGCGATCCGTTGCAACGCTCGGGGATGTACCGGTCGGTTGCGCGGGATGAGCAGGACGACTGCACCGTGCGCAATCATCTCGACACCTGCCGCCGGATGCTCGCGTTGCTCCCCGTGGAGGCGTTTCGCATTCCGATGCCGGAGACTGCGCGCGGATCGCTGACCCGCCTGGCACTCGAGATGGGCGGGGCGCGTGCGGTCGAGCGACTGCGGACCAGCACGGACACGTCGGTGGGCCAGCAGCTGGCGGGCGCGGCAGGCGCGCCCGTGGATTCCGTGCTTGATCGGTGGATGCAGCGTGTCATCGCTGCGCGGCCGTCGTCGCCGTTGCCGAGCGCGGGTTTTGTGCTGGCGAGCCTTGCCTGTATTGCCGTCTGCGTGACGTGGGCGGTGAGGGGGCAGCCATGGAAATGACCGTTCGCCGTACCGCCGGCCTTGCTGTTGCGGCCTTTGCCCTGCTTCTGCTCGCGAGACCGCCGCGCCCGACGGGGCTTGTGTATGCCGAAGTCCAGCAGCGCCGGATGTCACCTGCCGATCGTGCCAAGAGTGCGAGAACTGCCACGTTGGACTCCCTGCTGATGGTGGACTACGCAATCTGGTCGCGGCGGCTGCGCGATTCCGTGGAACGCCAGTTGGTGGCCGTTCCTCCCGCGGGGCGCAACCGGATCGTGCTTGATCCGCGGATGCCCGCGTCGGTGCGAAGTCACATGACAGAGGTGTACGCCGCCTCCCGCGTCCGGATGGCCGGCGGCGCCGCACTGCCGCTATTTGTCGTGCTCGACACTGCACGTTCGTATCGCCTCGGCACGACACTGTGGATCGAGCACGCGCAGGGCGGCGTCACTTCGTGCGCAACACTGGTGCGTGTTCGCATCACGAACGAGGCGCTGGCCGACGAACGCCGGCGCGGCCGCGAGATTCACCGCGTGCTCGGCGGAAACTTCCCGCAGCCGAAGCACTTCGGGTTGTGCGGATTCGAGGCCGCGTTCGGCTCTCCGTCGCCTGCGATGCGCGACTGGCTGCGCGCGCGTGAATACCAGCCGGTGGCCAGCGGTTACGATCCGTCCCAGCCGCCGCGCCTTCGCCCACGATGGTTCCGCGACAACTTCATCCCGTACTGGAACACCGCCAACAACGCGGCGCTGGCACTCAGCATGCGCGCCTGCGCGGCGGGACGCGTTGGGCAGTGCGTGGACGCGGTGGCGCCGGCATCGGAGCGACCGCTCACCGGCGCCGAAGAGGCGCCCTCGGATGTGCGCTGGTACGGCTGGAGCTGGCGCGGGTCGCCCGACGTGATGAACACCCTTGCGGCTGGCATGGGAGCGGAACGGTTCGCCGCCCTCTGGCAGGGTGAGGATCCGCCGACAAACGCGTACCGTCGTCTCACTGGCGTGCCGATAGACACGCTCGCGCGCCGAGTGTTGCTGGGCACGACGTCTCCCGTGCCAGCAGGAGCGAGTGTGTCCCTGGGCGAGGCCATCGTTCTGCTGCTCGTGGCGGCGATGTTCGCAGGACTCGCCACGCTGTCGCATCCGCGGCGGCGGACGTAGGCCATTCGCGCGTGGCGCGCGGGCGGCCTCCATGCTATCGTGCGGGGTCTCAGACGCAGGGTCCCCCTATGCATGATCCCTCGCACCGCCGTTCCTTCCTGGGCTGGCTCGCCACCGGCGGCGCCGCCTTTGGCGCCGCCTTCGCCACCGGAAGCAGCCCTCTGCAGGCGATGGAGTCGCCAGACGACTTCAAGCCCGCGCGCCACCTCCAGGATGCCTGGTTCGACCAGATCCCCGGCAAGCACCGGTTGTTCCTCGACGCGACCACGGTCGAAGAAGCCGCGGGGGCGCTAGGCTTCGCCTGGAACTTCCTGCGCACGAGCCAGACCGGCTACAACCTCAAGGACGCCGACCAGGCGGTCATCATCTGCCTGCGCCACAGCGCCACGGACTTTGCCTTTTCCAATGACGTCTGGCGCAAGTACGATGTCCTGCGGAGTCACAAGTACAAGCACCCCGAAACCGAAAAGCGCGTGAAGGGCGGCAACGTTTTCCGGCTGGGCTCCACGAACCCGAAGTCGGTGGATGACAGCTTCACGCTCGACGGCATGGCCACGCGCGGCGTGCACTTCGCGCTCTGCGGCTTGGCAACGCGCGGACTCGCGTCCCAGATCGCCGGCGCCGCCGCGGGCCGCGAGGCGGTGGAACAGGCCATGGATGAACTCGTGGCGAGCGTGCCCGCGAACGCGCACGTGATGGCGTCGGGCATACTCGCGGCACAGCGGGCCGGCGAGTACGGCTACACGGTGATCAGGGGATGAGTGGGGATGGGGAGTTCGGATCCAAATCCGAGCTCCCCATCCTCAGTCAGGGCACGACCGCCGCCCTCACCATCGAAACGGTAAGCGTTGACGGGTACTTCTCCGAATGATGCACCACGTTGTTCGCCGTCACCGGCGTCGTCTCGTCCCAGTTGTTCCCGCCGGTGTTCAGGTTGCGGTCGAACCGCGGGAAGTTCGAACTCGACACCTCGATGCGCAGGCGATGCCCGGGCTTGAAGTAGTTGCTCGTGTTCAACGGCTGCAGCGTCACCTTGTACACCTTGTCCTTCTCCATCCAGACCGGCGGTTTGTCGTAGCCGTCGCGATAGCGCATGCGCTGGATGCTCTCGTCCAGGTTGTACGCGCGCCCGTCGGGATACACGTCGAGCACCTTCACCGTGAAGTCGGTGTCCCTGGCGTCCGATGACACGTAGAGCGTCGGGACAATCGGCCCGCTCAACTCCATCCCGTCCGTGAACGGCTCCGATGTGTAGACCAGCACGTCCCGCCGCGCTTCCGTCTTCGCCTGGTCCATCGCCCCCGCCTGCACCGCGTTCCCCTGACAGCAGACGTTGCCGCCCACCGACATCACGGGGTTCAGCGGGTCGTACGAGAACCTGTCGGGCGCGTTCTTCTTGGGCACCTTCATCGAGAGCGTGCCGTCGCCGGCCGCCGTGTTGGCGTTGCCGTTGCTCCCCAGATAGAACGTGAGCGGCTGCGCCTCCCTGGGCGGCCAGACGTCCGACGTCTTCCACTGGTTGAGCCCCATCACGTAGTACCGGACCTTCGGCACCGTGTCCATCGGCGTCAGCCGGTCATCCTTGAGGAACTGCTCGAAGAAGTCGTAAACCAGGTTTTGATAGCCGAGGCGCGCGTCGCCCATGTCGCGCTCGCCTACCACCGTATGCTCCGTGGCCCGCGTGTACGAACAGTGCGCCACGGGCGCGATCACCATCCACTGCTGGTCCCTGGCCTTCCCCTGCGCCGTCTTCCGCACGTGGTTGTACATCGCGATGTTCGGCCCCACCGACACGTCGTACCACGACATGAACCAGAGCCCGGGAATGTTGATGGGCATGTTGTCGTGCCAGAGCCCGCCCTTGTACCAGGCGGGATCGTTGGGCGCGCGCTTCATCATCGCGCCACCGGTGGGAACCGGCATCGAATCGGCGAAAATGCCGTTGGGTCCGCCCGCCGCCTTGATGAGATCAATGGTCGGCAGGTGCCAGAACGCCTTGGCCCAGTCCACCGGCGGGGCATGCTCGGCGAGGTCGAACAACTTCGCCGCCGCGACGAGCTCTTGCTGCGTCGTGCCGCGCGGGAACATCGGCCGCACCTGGTTCTGCTCGCCGGTGATCCAGCTGATGAAGAGCATCTGCACCGCGCCGCCTCGGTACCAATTGCCCTGCTCGTAGTACGGCCCCACGCGCCCCACACCGGCGCCGAAGCCCTGCACGTTCATCGCGGCAAATCCGGGATTGCCGAGCGACGCCACCGCCGGCTGCCACTCGGCCGTGGACGAGCACCCCGTCGTTCCGATCTTCCCGTTCGACCACCGCTGCGTGCGCAGGTAGTTGAGCTCGTCGTCACCGTCGGAGAGCGGCGCGCCGAGGATGTCGTAGTTCCCTTCGGAGAAGAAGTGCCCGCGCTCCTGCATCTCCACGTACGCATAGCCGCGCTTGATCGCCGTGAGCGCCGTGGTCATGTCGCGCGGCACGCCGTTGTGGATGTCCCAGTAGTTGAAGTTGTACGGCGTGCGCGACCAGATGGCCGGGTACTTCCGCGACGTGTCGCGGGGGTGGTAGATGTCGGCCGCGATGCGCACGCCGTCGCGCATCGGGATCATGACCTTGCGTTCGACGACAGCCAGCGACTGCAGCTCGTTTTCGATGGCCCACCGCCGCGCCTTGACGCTGTCGGGGAGCGCCGGCCGGGGCTGGGCACTGGCCGGGACGGCGGTCAACGCGGCGCAAGCGGCCAGCGCGAACGCCGCAAGCGCGCGGAATCGCAGCGAGGTCATATGATGCTCTCCGAAGATGGACAGGCTCAAACGTGCAGGTGAACGCGGCAGGCGTCTACTCTCGGCGCGCTGCGGCCCCAGCGTCCACAGCCGATGGCCGGTGCGCGGGGACGCGCCGGTGCTGCGTGGCCTGTTCAAAGGAGTAGGCCAACGAGATCAGTTGTCCCTCGCTCCAGGCGCGGCCGAAGAACGTCACGCCGGCCGGCAGCACGCCGCGCGTGTAGCCCATGGGCACGGTGATCGCCGGGAAGCCGGTGAGCGGCGAGAAGAGCTGGCTGTTGTCGCCATGCGGGGTGTTGAGGTCGCCGATCAGCCTCGGCGGGTTCGACCACGTGGGATAGACCAGCGCATCGAGCTTCAGCAAATCCATCATCGCCGTCACCGCCGCGCGCAAGCGCTCGCGCATCTCCTCGCGTGACTTGCACCCAGGGGAATCCTCCGGCGGCACCGTCACCGCCTGTGCAGCCTGCAACCGAACCTGCGCCAGTGGATGATAGCTGCCGCTTTTCAGCACCTCGTCCACGGTCTTCACCGGTGCATTGGGTCCGCGCGCGGCGAGATAGCGTTCGAGGTCGTACTTGAACACGTTGCACCCGCCGCCCGTAGTGCGCATCAGCGCCTGCAGCGAATCCACGCCCGCGGGATCAATGATCGTCGCGCCCGCCGCCTTCATGGACTCCACGGCGGCCGTGAAGACGCGCACGACTTCGGAGTCGGTTGTCGCCCGTTCGTACGCCTGGCGCAGGACGCCGATCCGGGCGCCGCGCAGGCCGCTGGCCACCAGGAACGCATTGTAGTCCGTCTCGCGCCGCACGTCGGCGCTCGCCGTCACCGGATCGTCCGGATCGGAGCCGACGACGACGTTGAAAACCTTCACCGCGTCGGCCACCGTGCGCGCCATCGGGCCGGCGATATCGGCGCTGTTCGAGAGCGGTACCACGCCCGCACGCGACGTGAGCCCCATGGTGCTGCGAATGCCGACGAGCGCCTGGTGCGCCGAAGGCCCGCGGATCGAGTTGCCCGTGTCGGTACCGAGCCCGACGGTCCCTTCGTTGTCCGCCACGGCGGCCGCCGTGCCGCCGCTCGAGCCGGCCGTCACCCGGTCGAGGGCGTACGGATTGCGCGTATACCCGGGCAGGATCGAGTTCACCGTCTCGTAGGGCGAGAACGCCCACTCGGCCATGTTGCTCTTGGCCAGCACGATGGCGCCGGCGGCGCGAATGCGCGCCACCGTGGTGGCGTCCTGCCGCGGCAGCCATCCCTTGAGCGCCAGCGAGCCCGCCGTGGTCTGCAGGTCCTTCGTTTCGAAGTTGTCCTTCACGATCGTCGGGACGCAGTGCAGCGGGCCCATGGCCCGCGCGCGCGCGAACTGCGAATCGAGCGAATCGGCCGTGGCCAGCGCCGCCGGGTTCACCACCACGATCGCGTTGATGGCCGGACCGCGCTTGTCGATGGCGTCTATGCGGTCCAGGTAGCGCTGCACGAGCTGACGGCAGGTCAGTCGCTTCGCGCGGAGAGCCGCGTGGACCTCGTCAATGGTTGCTTCCTCGAGGCGGAACGGACGCGGCGGCTGGGCGCCGAGCACCGCCGGGCATGCGACGAGGCCAAGCAGGACGATGATGACGAGGTGGACCGGGCGGATGCGCATGCCGAGTAGCCTACGCCACATGCTTGTGGGCCGCTACTGCCGAATGAGCTTCAGCTGATTGGTCTCGGTGAACTCCCCGAAGCAGTAGATGATGCATTCCCAGTGCGTCCACGTTCCCATCATCAAGTCGGTCGTGAACGAACCATCGTACGTCATTCCCCAACTGGTCTTGGTGGCCAGCAGCGTGGTACTGCTCACGTTCCCTCGCAGCGTGGCGGGCCAGACCGAGGGGATGTAGCCGGTCGAGCCGGTCCCGCAGCTGCTTGTCAAGCGCTGGTAGTTGGCGGAGGTGGCGGTCATGTCGACATTCACGATGTTCGGGTCGCTCGTGGCCGTGATCACGAACGTCACCGTCCAGTCGGCCTGCCCCACCGTCTCCTTGGTCCCGCGGCAGAAGTCCGTCTGATAGTAGAACCGGACGGGGAACGTGGTGCGCCATGTCCCGGCAATATTGCGCGCCGGCGTGAGATTCTTGTCCAGTTTCGCCCCGGTGAGGTCTCCGACCTTGCAGGCGGCCGTGCCCAGCGATGTGAGCAGCGCGACGCCGATGAGCGGCACCGTCCATGATCGACGCATCCGTCCTCCCGGAAGCGTTGGTGGAGGCCGTCGGCGCGGCGCGTATCGCGCGGCCCCGGCCATGCATCCATGATGCAGGCGGGCGAACGAGTAGTCAATTCGCAGCGCCGTCTCATGCTTGGAACGTCGGGGCGTCGAGACCTGATGGCCGGACCCCCGGCTACGAAAACGCCGTCCTGAAGAGGACGGCGCACCTGCCGATGCCACACCCAAAAGAGCCACAGGTCGGGATTGAACCGACGACCGCTCGATTACGAATCGAGTGCTCTACCACTGAGCTACTGTGGCGGCCGGCACACGGAGATTCGCACGGCGCGATCTGCCATCTGCCATCTGCCTTCTCCCATCTGCCGTTCCATGCCCTGGCTCGGATTCGAACCGAGACGCGTTTCCGCACCACCCCCTCAAGATGGCGTGTCTACCAGTTTCACCACCAGGGCGAGCAATACTCCCTACAGAAAAACAACAGAGAAACAACAGAGAAACAACAGACAAACAACAGACAGACTACAGACGATTCACTTACTACGGGAGCGACGGGGCTCGAACCCGCGGCCTCTTGAGTGACAGTCAAGTGCTCTAACCAAGCTGAGCTACGCCCCCAACTACAGATGGCAGATGGCAGCTGGCAGCTGGTGGATGGCAGAGAACTGCCAGGCACCTCCTTACTGCCGGTCCAACCACTTCTCGCTCACCCGCCGAGCGACGACCCGTCGGGCCCAACATAGCCCCAACGGGAATCGAACCCGTCTTTCGACCTTGAAAGGGTCGCGTCCTAACCGATAGACGATGAGGCCGGGTGTACAAAAACAGTAGCGGTAACGGGATTCGAACCCGTGTTACAGCCTTGAGAGGGCCGCGTCCTAGGCCTCTAGACGATACCGCCTTCGTAGTTCCTCCACCCCCTCCCCGTCCCCGAGCCGGGATGAGGAACGAGCTTGATCTCGGATTGCGCTGTCTCACGCAGCGCTCCGTCCGTCCCTTCACTTGTCAATCAGCACTGCCAAGCAGGCCAGGAAGGACTCGAACCTTCAACCGCCGGTTTTGGAGACCGGTGCTCTACCAATTGAGCTACTGACCTAGAGTCAGCTGGAAGCCAGCCGAAGCGGCCAACTGCCCACCCCCCGGCTTCGCGACCTGCTGGATCAGGGTGACTGACGGGGTTTGAACCCGCGACCCCCGGAGCCACAGTCCGGTGCTCTAACCAGCTGAGCTACAGTCACCATGTTCCCCTTCCGCATCGCCAACGGCGACTTGGGAGAGGCCGAGAAAAATAACCCGGAAAAACAGCCAATTCAACCTGCGAGCGCCATCCTCGCCCTCGTTTCTCAATCAACTGACCCGCGTTCATTCAGTGCAAACCACCGCCTCTGCTCTCCCATCTCCCATCTCCCATCTCCCATCTGCCCCTCAGTCCTTCGCCCGGTCCATATACTCGTTCGTCGCCGGGTTCACGCGGATGCGCTCGCCCGTCGCAATGAACTCGGGCACGTTCACCGTCACGCCATTCGCCAGCAAGGCCGGCTTGGCCGACGCGGTCTTCGTGGCCGTCTTCATCACCGGCGCCGTGTCCACGATCTCTTGCACTACGTACTGCGGCAGGTCAATGCCGATCGGCCGCCCGTCATAGTACTCGGCCAGGATCACCATGTTCTCCGACATCCACGGCGCGTTGTCCCCCAGCGTCTCCTCGTCCATCTCGAGCTGGTCGTAGTTCTCCGTGTTCATGAAGTGATAGGTGTCACCACTCTTGTACATGAACTGCAACTCGTGCGTCTCCATTGACGCCTTGTCAATGGAATCGTCGGCGCGGAACCGGTGCTCGAAGTTCGACCCGGACGTGAGGTCCTTCAGCTTGGCCTGCACCATCGCGCGCAGGTTGCCCGGCGTGTGGTGGCGGAACTCGATGATCCGGCAGGGACGGCCCTCGAACACGATGACCATGCCGCGACGGATCTGGGTTGCTGGAAGCGCCATAAGATGAGCCTGACGAACAGGTTGAGCGGTGATTTGGGGTAGCCTAGAAATATAAGCGGGTTTGAGCTGTGGGTGAAGGGGGAGGAATGTGAAGACGCGGAACGGGGAGGGGGTAGAGGCGTAGGGAACAGGGACGGGATGCGGAACGAGAAGGGAGATCGGCAGTGCTCCAGATCCCTCCTCCTCATTCCTCCCCTCGTCCCCCCTCGCCAAGCCTCTACCCCCTCCTCGTTCCACCCAGTGCCTTACCGTCCCATCGAATCCAGCACCGGCCGCAACGCCTTGTACACCGTGGCGGCGACCATGCGCGCCCCCGCCGCTGTCGGGTGGATGCCGTCATCCTGGTTCAGTTCGGAGCGTCCGCCCACGCCCTCCAGAAGGAACGGCATCAGGCGGACGCCGGTGGCGCGGGCGACGCTGGGAAAGACGGCGCGGAAGCGCTTCTGAAAGGCGGGGCCGAGGTTGGTGGGCGCCTCCATCTGCGCGAGCACGATGGCGGCGTGTGGCTGCGCGGTACGCACCTTGGCGATGAGAGCGGTGATGTTTGCTGCGGTGCTGTCGGCGTTGACGCCGCGCAAGCCGTCGTTGGCGCCGGTCTCGATGACCACCACCGCCAGAGGCTGGGTCAGCAGCCAGTCGGCGCGCCGCAGGGCGCCCGCCGACGTCTCCCCCGACAGGCCGGCATTGATGACGTCCACGTCGTAGCCGTTCTTGGTGGCGAGCCGCTGGATGATGGCCGGGAAGGCGCTGTCCGGCTCCAGTCCCAGGCCGGCCGTGAGGGACGTGCCGAGAAACAAGATGCGTCGCCGGGACGTTGTTTGAGTTGCGACCGTGTCGGCCGTCGTGGTTGATTCCACACCAACGGCCGTGCGGGGCTTGCCGTTGTCCTTCTGGGAGACGCACCCCAACGCCGCCAGCACCAGCGCCAGCGGCGCCGCCGCGCCCCACCAACTTCCGCCAATCAATCGCATGCTTGTTGCCCGTGACCTCACCAAGGAATACCAGAGCGGCACGCAGACACTCGCCGTCCTGAAAGATGTGACGTTTTCCATTCCGCAGGGCGCGTTCGTGGCGATTGTTGGCCCGTCGGGAAGCGGAAAGACGACCCTGCTGGGCCTGCTGGCCGGACTCGACGTGCCCAGCCGTGGAACGGTGGAGATTGACGGTGTCGGCCTGCATGAGCTCTCCGAAGACGCCCGGGCGCTCTTGCGCGGACAGAAAGTTGGGTTCGTGTTCCAGAGCTTTCAACTGATTCCGACGCTCACGGCGGTGGAGAACGTGCAGGTGCCGCTGGAACTGCGCGGCGAGGCCGGTGCCCCGGCGCGCGCCCGTGAGCTGCTGACGCGCGTCGGGCTGGGCGACCGGTTGGACCACTTCCCGACGCAGCTCTCGGGCGGCGAGCAGCAGCGGGTGGCGATCGCGCGGGCGTTCAGCAACCGCCCGCGCATCCTGTTCGCCGACGAGCCGACGGGCAATCTCGACGGGCAGACGGGCTCGCGCATCGTGGAACTGCTCACCGCGCTGAATCGCGAGGAAGGCGCCACCGTGGTGCTGGTGACGCACGAGACCGCCCTGGCGGCCCGCGCGCAGCGGCTCATCCGGCTCGCCGACGGCCTCGTGGTGGAAGACCGCGCAACGGGGGGCGCCGCGTGAGCGGCATGAAGCTGGGCATGCTCTCGCGCCTCGCCTGGCGCGAGAGCCGCACCGCGCGCCGGCGACTGTTGCTCTACATGTCGTCCATTTCCCTGGGCGTGGCGGCGCTCGTGGCCATTGACTCGTTTGCCACGAACATGCAGGACTCGGTGCGCGCGCAGTCGCGTGCGCTGCTCGGCGGCGACGTGGCGTTCAGCGCCAACCAGAAGTTCCCGGCGGCCGTTGACTCGATCTTCGACTCGCTCGCCACGTCGGGCCTGCCTATCGCGCGCGTTACGACCTTCGGTTCGATGGCCTTCGTGGGCCGCACCGGCGGTACGCGCCTCACGCAGGTGCGCGCCATCAACCCGCGCTTCCCGCTCTATGGCGACGTGGTGACGGAGCCCGCTGGCGCCTGGGCGCGTTTGCGGACCGGACAGGTGGCGGTGGTGGATCCGACACTGCTCGTGGCCCTCGACGCACAGGTCGGCGACACGCTCTCCATTGGCTATGCGAAGTTCGAGATCGCCGGCGCGCTGACCAGCGTCCCGGGCGATCCCGGCATCGCCAGCGCTATCGGCCCGCGCGTGTTCATTGCCGACACCTGGCTCAGCGAGACGCAACTCCTCGGCTTCGGCAGCCGCGCGCAGTACGAGGCGTTCGTCCGGTTGCCGCCCGGCGTGAACTCGCCCAAGTGGGCCGCACCGCTGCGCCCGAAGATGCTGAAGGCGAACGTGCGGATGCGCACGGTCGTCCAGTCGGAGATCAACTTCACGGAGGCCATCGGACAGCTCGCGAGCTTCCTCGGGCTGGTGGGGCTCATCGCGCTCCTCTTGGGCGGCGTGGGCGTGGCGAGCGGCGTGCACGCCTTCGTGACGCGCAAGGTGGACACCGTGGCGGTACTCCGCTGCCTCGGGGCAACGAGCACGCAGGTGCTGTTCATTTACGTGGTGCAGGCGGCGGCGATGGGGCTGCTCGGGGCGGCGTTCGGTGCGCTGCTGGGCGTGGCCATCCAGTTCGGCCTCCCCCTCGTGGTGAAGGACTTCCTGCCGCTCGACGTGGAGGTCGCACTCGATCCGGCAGCGCTGGCCACGGGGCTGGCCGTGGGCGTCTGCGTGGCGCTCATTTTTGCACTGCGCCCGCTGTTGGCGCTGCGGCGCGTGTCGCCATTGCAGGCGCTGCGCCGCGACGATGCGGCGCTCGTGCGCGCCTCGCTGCGCGACCCGGCCACGCAGCTCGTGAACGTGACGCTCATCGCGAGCGTCATCCTGCTCGCCATCGCGCGGGCCGACACCGTGCCGCGCGGCCTGATGTTCGCGGTGGGGATTGGCACGAGCCTCGTGGTGCTCTACACCGCCGCGTGGCTGCTCAGCGAGGGGGCCCGCCGCGTGGTGCGCCCCACATGGGCGTATGTGCTGCGCCAGGGCGTCGCCAACCTGTATCGCCCGGCCAACCAGACACGGTCGGTGGTGATTGCGCTGGGATTCGGGTCATTCCTCGTGACGACCATCTACCTGGTGCAGGCCAATCTGGTGCGGCAGTTCGACATCACGGCGGCCGCGTCGCGGGGCAACCTGGTGATGTTCGACATCCAGGACGACCAGCGCGCTGGCGTGGAGCAGGCCATCACCGAGGGCCGACACGCGCTGATCTCGATGACGCCCATCGTGACGATGCGCGTCAAGAAGATCAACGGCGTTGACCCCGTGGAGCACGCGCGCGTGTCGGGCCAGGGGCGCGGCAGCTGGGCGTTCCGCCGCGAGTACCGCTCGACCTTCCGCGACACGACGGTGGTGACGGAGAAGCTCGTGGCCGGCGCCTGGTTCGGCGCGCATGCGGCCGGCGACTCGCTGCACGAGGTGTCGCTCGAGCAGGAACTCGCGAACGACCAGCTGAAGGTGAAACTGGGCGACGTGATCACGTGGGACGTGCAGGGCGTGCTGGTCAACACGAAGGTGACGAGCCTGCGTGAGGTGGACTGGGGGCGGTTCGATCCCAACTTCTTCGCCGTCTTCAACCCCGCGGCCATTCGCGCCGCGCCCAAGCAATGGGCGGCGGTGGCCGCCGTGGCCGACGAGAAGGCCATTGCGCGCCTGCAGCGGCGCGTCGTCGAACGCTACCCCAACGTGGCAAGCCTCGACGTCTCGCTCGTGCGCCGCACCATCAACGACATCGTGAACAAGGTGGCGCTTGCCGTGCGGTTCCTGGCGCTCTTCTCGCTGGCGATGGGCGTGCCGGTGCTGTTCAGCGCCGTGGCGGCGACGCGGCGCGACCGCCTGCGCGAGAGCGTGCTGCTCAAGACGCTCGGCGCGACCCAGCGGCAGGTGCTGCAGATCCTCTTCACCGAGTACGCGCTCCTCGGCACGCTCGGCGGGCTGTGCGGCATGGGCCTCGCGACGGTTGGCGGGTGGGCGCTGGTGCGCTTCGTCTTCGAGGCGCCGTTCCAGTTCGCCTTCGGCCCGGCGGCCGCCATTGCCGCCGCGATGCTCACGATGGCCGTGGGCATTGGCCTGCTCACCGCGCGCGAGGTGTTCCGCGAGACGCCGATGGCGGCGCTGCGAGAGGTTTGAGGAGGAGGAGGGGGAGGCGGCGGGGGGAGCGGAACGGGGAGGAGGTAGGGGCGAAGGGACGAGTGAAGGGAGTGGGAACGAGCGAGGGGGCGTCCATTCGGCGGATGCCCCCTCCCCGTTCCTGCACTCGTCCCCTGTTCCTGAGCCTCTACCCCCTCCCCGTTCCGTTTACTGCACCCTCACGATCGCCATCCGCAACTGCGCCGGCGGATCGCCATTTGACGCACCGCGCAGGTCCAGCAGTTGCGGTGCCGACTGCGCGCCGCTGACGAGCCACGATGAAAAGGTCCCGGCGTTCAGCGCGCTCACCGTCGTACTGAAGGCGCCGAAGCTGACAGGCCGGGGCGCGAAGGGGTATGCCACCGGGTAGATATTCGACGGGTTGCCGGGATTCCGGCACGGCCCGAAATCGTTGCACAGCTCGGCAAACTGGTCGCGCAGGTTCCAGCTGGGAAACCGCAGGCGCGCATTGGCGAACGTCACGCCCGGATAATCGTCGGCGAACAGCGAGAGCGCCCACTCGCCGAGCATCTCCTCCCACACGCGCCCCGGCACGCGCGCCTCGAGATTGGCGATGCCCGACCGCGTTGACTGCACGAGCTGCGAAAGGAACGTGGCTTCGCTGGTCGCGAACTGGTCCATCATCCAACGCACCATCGACCAGGACGTCGCGTAGTACGTCGCGTCGCCGGCGGAGACGCGGCCAAGCATCGTGTACAGTTCGGGAGCTTGGAGATACTGGTAGAGCGCGTCGAAGTGGCGGAGCATCAGGATGGGGCGCCCGGCGCACTCCGGCGCGGAGACCGAGGCGGGCCGCACGTCGCAGAAGACGCTCGCCCGGTAGCCGGTGTTGCCCTTCCACGGGGTGCCGTAGATGGTGCGCGCATACTGCTCTTCGGCGTGACGCGCCGTTCCCTCTTCGAGCCAGAGCTCCTCGAACTCGGCGCGGAGAGCAAAACGCTCAGCGAACGACGTGATGTGCTTCACTTCGTGTATTGCCGTCCCCCGCATCTGGCGCAACCATGAGTCACGCGTGCCGGAACCATAGCCCGCGGCGAGCGAGGTGGGCGAGATGGCGTAGAAGTACTGGCCAACGTTGCTGCTTGGCGCCTGGGAGACCGGGAAGAAGTCGCAGCTCACGACGAAGCCGGTGACTGTACCACCAGCCATGGCATTGACGCGGGGCGAGAACAACATGATGATCTTGCCCGTGCGGCTCAGTTGCTGATCCATCGCCAGCGGGTTGCCGAAGCTCTGGGTCAGAATGGGCCACATGACGCTGTCGAACTCCTGGCCAAGCCGCGCGTACAGCGAGTCGAGCTGTCCCCTGAGCGTCGGCACGCCGTTGAGCACGCTCGCGGTGTCCTCGACGATGATCGCGCGCTGGCCCACCCACGCCGTGCGTGCGCCAATCGGGATGCTTGCGCTGCACAGGCTCTGCGCATCGAGGTTGGGGATCTTCAGCGGCGTGATGGCGCCGAGCGTCGTGACCTGATTTGCGAGCGCGCCGGTCGCTGGTACGGCTCCCTCTGCGGACGCGCGGAGGCGCCGTAGCGCGGCCACGGGTGATCCGGCGGCGCGCGCGAAGGCGAGCGACCGCTGCATGACGTCGGCGTGCTTCTCGGTGGCGCGCCGTTCGCTCATCAGCTCCTGCCAGCGCGCAAAGCGCTCCGAACCAATGAGCGCGTAGTCCATCACGGAGCGCGGCGCGGCGGCGGCAATGACGGGCCCTGGTGCGGCGGCGGCATCGGCCTGCGCGCGCACCGACGTCGCGGCCCCTCGGAGCGTGAAGGACGCCTCGCCTGCCGCAATTGTCCGCGCGACGTTGTACACCGTCACCAGGTAGGTACCGCCCGTTCCGGAGAGCTCGTTGCACCGCGCATCGCTGGCCGTGCTGAGGACGAGCGACTGCCCGACAGCGAGGGTGCGCTGGACTGCGGTGCGTAGACTCGCCGTCCCGACGCCTGTCTCACCGTTCGCGTTCACTTGCAGCGACACGGGGCGCACGTCGTCGCAGGCCCAGCCGCTGGCGGGGAGCGTGATGTTGAGCCGCGTCGTGGTGGCGGCCGTGACGGTGGCCGGAATACCTTCGACGAGCACGGCGTTGCCGCCGATGCTGGACGCGAAGTTGCTCCCCGTCACCACGGCGGCAGCGCCAGCGACCAACGGCGTCACGGCGGTCACTCGCGGAGAGGTGGCGGTCGCGTTGGCGGTGACACGCACGCGGACCTTCGCGGTCACTCCTTCGGTATTCGCCGAGATAATGGCCGTGCCGGCGGCGACAGCGGTGATGACGCCCAGTTGCGTCACCGCGGCCACCCTGGGGGCGTCGGAACTGAAGAAGAAGATCGGGTTGGGGATGATGCGTCCGGTCGCGTCCTTTGCGACGGGCACCAGCGTGATACTCCCGCCCGGAAGCGAAAGGACGGCCGAGTCGCGGTCGAAGGCGGCGGTCGCCACCGGCGGGTTCGTGACCGTCAGCGTCAGGTCGCCCGACTTGCCGCCCGAGATGGCGCGCGCCGTACCCTGTCCGGCCGAAAGCGCGGTGGCCACGCCATCGGGGGAGACGCGCACAATGCCCGGCGTGGGCGTTGACCACGTGACCATCGCGCCTTCCACCGGCAGGCCGTCCACGCCGGTCACGCGCGCGGTTAACTGCGTGGTGGCGCCCACAAGCAGCGTCGTGGAGGTCGCCGACACCACGACCTCCTTCACGGACACCGGCGGGCCGTCGTTGCGCCCGCACGCCACGGTCACAATCAGTCCCGCCGCCAGCGCACGTCGCATCACGGGCCGAACACCTCGACTCTTGGGGCCTGCCTAATTATGGCGCGTGTGCGCTCGCAACGTCAGCTTTGAGCGCGATGACTTTCGGCGCGATGACTGACGACGACACTCCCCGGTTTGCGAACTGGCGCGACGACGCGCGCGACTGGTGCGCGGGGCGCGCCTGGACGTGGCGCGCCGCAGTGCTGGTGCTGCTCGCCTGGCAGGCGAGCATTTCGTTCCGTGACGCGGAGGGATTCCACGTTTTCCGCGGCATCACCTTTGGCGCGCACGAGTTCGGGCACCTGTTCTTTGCGCTCTCCGGCAGCGAGTGGCTTTCCATGGCCGGCGGATCGCTGATGCAGTTTCTCGTCCCCGTCGGCGCGGCGGCCGTGATGCGCCATTACAGGGACTGGTTCGGCGTGGCAGCCTGCGGCCTGTGGCTCGCATCGAGCTTCGCCGACCTGGCGCCGTATATCGCCGATGCGCGCGCCATGGACCTCGACCTCGTGAGTTTCTCCGAGGACGGCGCCGGCCACGACTGGAATTACCTGCTCGGCAAGGCTGGGGTGCTGTACCAGGATCAGGCGATCGCGCGACTGGACCGGTTTGCGGGATTCATCGTGCTGGTGGCGTCGGTCATGATGGCGCTCTGGCTGCTGCAGCAGATGAGACGCAGCGACGGGGAGAAGCAGGCGGTCAGGTGAGGCGCGCCCTGCGCCGACGCCTCACCCACGCCGACGGTCGCGCGCCAAGGCTACGTGAAGATGATCGCACCGCCGGCAGCCAATTCGTAGAACTCGCCAACCGTAAGCACCTTCTCCACCTGCGGGACAAAGTCCGCCATCCCCAGGTGGAACATGTCAACGGACGCCTTGCAGGCGAACAGCCTGCCGCCGGAGTCGGCGATCATCTCGATGAACTCGGGCACCGGCGGGATGTCGAGCTTCGCCATCTCCCTCTCGAACATCTTCGTCACCAGCGCGCTCATGCCTGGGATCACGCCGATCCAGCTTGGAATGTGCAGGCCCGGGTTGCCGACGGTGGCAACCTTCAAGTGGTTGATGCGCTTCCGGGTGATGGCGTCCATGCCGAAGAACGTGAAGAAGACATTGGCCTCGATCCCCTCCATGCGGGCGCCGTTGGCGAGGATGAGCCCTGGATAGACGCCCTCGAACGATCCCTTCGAGATGATGATCGAGACCTTCTTGATGGCTTCCTCCTGCGCACCGGCAACGGGATCGCGCCCGGGCAGGACGGTGGTGGACGTGGACATGGTGGTGCCTCCTGTAGCTCAGATGCAACCGCGAGGTTTCGGGATGCCGCCGATCTTGGCGGCGAGCTTGGCGGGTCCCTTGGGGAACAACTGGTAGAGCTCCTTGATCTGCACGCCGCTGTCCTTGCCGAGCGTGCGGATGGTCGGTGCGGTGCCCGTATTCAGGTACGCATCTCGCATGAAGGTCACGACCGCCCACGCACGGTCGGTCATCACGACACCGGCGGCGGCGGCGATCGCCTCACCGAGGGAGCGGTCCCACTGCTCGGGCTTCTGCAGGAAGCCCTCGGCGTCGACGTCGATCGCCCTGTCGCCCAGCAACATGGTGGTCATCTATGCGAACTCCGTGCAGGCGGCCGAAACGGCCGCGGTATCTTGCTGCTTGCCACGCATCGAGAACTGCGGCCCGACTCCAGGGATATCACGCCCCGGGAGGAGAACGTTCCAGTACACCCACCTGAAAGCCATCTTGCCGAGGTGGTTCAACCGCGACTCCGCCAGCAGCGTCATGGGTCCGATGCCCGGCAGCGGGAATTTCCCGGGCAGCGGCTCCACCTCGTAGTTGAAGTCGATGAGGAGCGCCTGGTCGAAGCCCGTCTCGATGAAGCAGTTCGCGTGGCCGTCGTAGCCGGGGTCGAGCGGCTCGCCGGCGAGGAACCGGCGCACGTTCTCGGTGAGGATCTCCGCCTCGAAATGCGCCACCGATCCCGCCTTCGACTGCGGGACGTTGGTGGCATCACCAATCGCGAAGAGGTTGGGCTTCAGCTGCGCCTGCAACGTGTGCGGGTCGGTCAGCACGAAGTTCATGTCGTTGCCGAGCCCCGGGGTGTCGGCGATGAAGGCGGCGCCCTTGTGCGAGGGGATGGTCACCAGCAGGTCGAACGGTACCTCACGGTCATCCCATGAGAGCAGCCGCTTTCCCTCGTTGTCGACGCTGCCTGCGTTGAACTCGGTGACGAGGTTGATGCGCTTGCCCTTGAGCAGGTGCGTCAGGCGTCGCGTGCAGGCGGGCTTCGTAAAGGCACCGTCGAGCGGCGTGGCGTAGGTGATCTCGACCTTGTCGCGCATGCCGCGCTTCGTGAAGAAGGCGTCCGCGAGGAACGCGAACTCCAACGGAGCCACCGGGCACTTGATCGGCATCTCCACCACGTTGATGACGAGCTTGCCGCCCGGCCAGCTCTCGAGGGCCTTGGCGAGTGCGGTGGCCCCGTCGACCGTGTAGAAATCGAAGATGGACTTGTGCCACTCGGCGCCGAGCAGCCCCTCGGTCTCCTCGGGGGCGATCGCGGTGCCGGTAGCGATGATGCAGGCGTCGTACGGCAGGCGCTCGCCGTTGGCCAGCCGCACGGTGTTGGCGTCCGCGTCGAGCGAGCGGATGGCGCTTTGCACGTAGCGCACGCCCTTGGTGAGCTGGCGCCGGCGGGGCCGGACCACGTCGGCGGGCTGGTATACCCCGAACGGGATGAACAGGAGTCCTGGCTGGTAGACATGCGTGTCGTCGAGATCGACGACGGTGATGCGCATGGTCCCCGCTGCAACCTCCGCCCGGTAGAGCCGGAACAGTCGGTTGGCCATGATGGTCCCAGCGGTGCCCGCGCCGAGGATGACAACGCTCTTCATATGCGTGTATGTTGATTTATGCATATTTTCGATATATGCGTATATGCCTACAGAGACAATATCATATGGGCAGCCCCTCGACTATGGGAGAATCAGCGATTCCGGCGTAAGGGAAGTCACCACGCGCCGGCGGTCGAGGGGGCCGGTCAGAAGATCTTGAACCCGAAATACCGCTTCGGCTGCTTCTTCACGTCCGCGATCAGGTCGCGCAGCTCGCGCAGCAGCGAGTCGGTGTTCTGGTAGAGCCGAGGATCGTTGACGAGCAGGCCCAGCGTCCCCTGCCCTTGGTCCACTTTCACCAGCACCGAGTCGGCGCGCGCCATCACGCTGCGCAGGTGCGCCTCGGTCTTCTCGAGCGACTGCGTGATCTGGTTGAGCCGTGCGCCCGCCTCGCGCACCTGCGTGGCGGCACGCTCGCTCTCCTGTACGATGCGCCGGACCTCGCCCGCCGACGTCGCCGTGTCGAGCCGGGCCACCGTCTTCAGGAAGGCGTCGGCTGCCCGCGACAGGTCGGCCGCGCCGGCGCGCACGTCCACCGAGACGGTGTCGAGGTTCTTCGACTGCACGCGCACCGTGCGCGCGAGGTCGGCCGAAAGCTGCGCGACGCTGCGAATGGACGCGCGCAACTCGCGCGCCGCAGTGTCGCTGAACGCCACCTGGAAGCGCTCGGCCACCGACGCCACGTCGCCGGCGATGCCACCCGCCACCGTGGTGAGTTGCGCCACGTCAGGGAGCACCGCACCCGCGAGCACGCCGTCACGCGTCGCCGCCGCCGTCCTCGTCGCCGCGAGCGCCGCCTCCACGTCGCGGTTCTTGGGTACCGATTGCCGTTCCATGACGATGGCCTGCCACTCGCCGAACAGCGACGACGCCCCCAGTAGAACCACCGGATCGCGCGGCAGTTCGATGTCTTCATCCAACGCCAGTCGAACGTGCACCCAGCCGCCTTCGGTCAGCTCGATGGACTCCACCTTGCCGGCCTTCACGCCGCGGATCACCACGGTGTTGCCCACCTGCACCTGGCCCACGTCGCCAAAGCGCGCCGTGACGCGGTGTCGCTTGGTGCCAATCTCGCTCTCTCGCAGAAACATCGAGACGCCGACGATTAGGACGATGGCGCCCAGAATCACGGCACCGAGCACGAAGTCGTTGGAGCGTTGCTTCATACCGCCCTCCCCAAGAGCCAGACGACCGCCCAGAACGCGTCAAGCACGAGAATCAGCACCGCCGACGTGACCACGGCGCGCGTGGCCGCCGCACCCACACCCTCGGCGCCGCCGCGCGTTTGCAGTCCGCACGCGCAGCCCACCGCGGTGACCGCTACGCCGAAACTCGCCGCCTTCACCAGGCCGTAGCGCACGTCGAAGTCATCGAAGAAGAGCCGCGCGCCCTTGAGGAACTGTGCCGACGACAGGTCGAGCAGGCCCATGGACGCCACCCAGCCCGCGCCGAGTCCCACCATCATGGCCACGCCGACGACGACGGGGAACATCACCAGCCCCGCGAGAATGCGCGGCACCACCAGGTACGCGATGGGATCGTAGGCGAGGGTCTCGAGCGCGTCCACCTGTTCGGTCACGCGCATCGTGCCGATCTCGGCGGCGATGCTCGCACCCACGCGGCCCGCCAGGGCGAGGCCGGTGAGCACCGGCGCCAGTTCCATCATCACCGTCTTCTGCACCAGCGTTCCCACGAGGTACCGCGGCACCGAGTTGGTGAAGCTGTAGCTGGCGAGCAGCGCCAGCACGATGCCCATGAAGACGGCGATGAGCACGCCGATCGGGATCGAGTCAACGCCCAGCTTGCGCATCTGGTCCGTGGCGAGCGGCCCCCACGTGCGCAGGTCGCGCGAGGATCGGACCGCTTCCACGCACATGCGCCCTGCGCTCCCCAGCCCTTCGAGCGCCTCACGGAAAATGCGGCCGACGAGTGCGATCATGGTATCCAGTCTATAGGCCGCCGCTTCCGCTCGTTAGGGGGACATCCGAAGCCGGCGTGCGGGGCGCGCGCGGCGGCGTCAGCCCCCACGAACCACCGGCGCGAAGCAGTGCGCTTCGCGCCGCTCCCCTGCTTCTGGGAATCGTCGCCCTACTTGGTTCGCACCAGCGCGAATGTGACAACTACCTGCCGCGGCAGCCCCGGCTCGAACGCCACGGGCACGCCGTTCACGATGTCCGGATTCAGGAACGCCGAACCGATGTACCGGGTGTCCGTCACGTTCTGAATGGTGATGGCGCCGCGCATCGCCACGCCGCCGCCCAGCGCCACGGGGCGATCGGCGTGCAGACCGAGGCTGAATACCGACGACGACGGCACCGTCACCTTGTTGGCGTCATCGGCAAAGTACCCGCCCGTGCGCTGCACACCCGCCTGGACGCGCAGCCCGCGCGCGCGCTCCGGGGCCCAAGACACGCTCCCGTTGAACAACACCGTTGGCACCCCCACGACCTCGTTGCCGGAATAGTCAGCGTACTTGCCGGGCTTGCCGTAGTGCACCGAGTCCACCCGGTACTGCTCATACGTGTTCTTCGACACGGTCAGCGCGCCGACCACGACCACGCCGCGGGCCAGGCGGGCGTTCACGCCCAGCTCGCCGCCCATGCGGTGCACCGAGCCCGCCGTGAAGTAGAATCGCCCGCCGCGGTACGGAACGATCTCATTGGTCACGGCCGTGAAGTAACCGGCGATATCGTACATGAGCTCCCGTACCAGCCCCTCGCTGCGCATGAGCAGGTGCCGCGTGCCCAGCTCATAGGTCGTCGAGCGGATCGCGTCGAGCAGGGGATTGAGCGCCGTTACGGTGTCCTGGCCGAAGGTGGAAGCCGGGTCGGTTTCGTTGCCGGCCGGCGCCTCGATGCCGCCTCCGACGCTTGCATAGACGCTGTGCCTCGCCGAGAGCCGGTAGTTGAGGCCGACCTTCGGCGTGATCCGCGTGAAACTCTTCACGTCATTGAGGAGCGGCTTGATGTTGCTCTTGTAGTCGTAGGTGATGTCGTCGTATCGTGCGCCGACGGTGAAACCCAGCTTCTCGCCGATGCTGAAGTCCTCGTTGGCGAAGACGCCAAAGTTCGACGCGGCTTCACGCTTGTTGTCGCGGAGGTCGGTGGCGCGAGTGGCGGCCGCCGTGAGGCCATAGAACTGGATGGAGCCGTCCTGGTTGGCCATCTCAAGCCCCGCCGAGAACGTTCCCTTCACCGTCGGCGAGAAGGTGCCGCGCTTGTGGTAGATGGCGTTGCCGCCCAGGTGCAGCCGCGTGAAGTCCCGGAACGTGCCGCGTTCGCTGCGATGCAGGAACTTGGGCTGGACGAAGAACATCGTGCTGATGTCCTGGGAGGACGTCAGCTGGTGTTGGAGCGTCACGCCGAGCCGGCCGACGCGGTTGTCGCGGCGCTCACGCCGTGCCTTGTACGTGGTGTTCGCCTGCGACGGATCGGCGTCCACCTGCGCCTGCGTGAGCGGACCCGGCACGAAGAACTGGTCATGCGTGACGTACAGGTACACGCCGAGGCGCGTCGAGTCGCCCAGCGGCGCGACGAGCCCTGCGTTGAGCAGGGACCGCGTGCTCTGCGAGTTCGCGCGCCATCCGTCGAAGTCCGACTGCGTGCCGCTCCAATAGAAGCGCGCCGGGCCGAACGGGACGCCGCCACCGAGCCCGTAGCGCACCAGGCCGAAGCCGCCTCCGACGGCCTCCCCGCGCTGCCACGCCCGGTCGAAGTCCGGCACGGTCGAGACGTTCACCACGCCACCAGCCGCATTGCCGTAGACCGCGGACGCGTTGGAACGGACGACGTCTATGGACGTCGCGATCGCGAGGTCGAAGGCGTCAAAGGCCGTGCGGCCATCGGGCTCGGTTTCCGGCATGCCGTCGAGCAGGAAGCGCACGCCGCGCGAGGTGCCGGCGTTGGATCGGTCGCCCGCTCCGCGCGCCCCAAATCCGCGAATGGTGATGCGCACATCGTTGTTTCCCGAGCGCGACTGCGCAAAGACGCCCGGCACGCCGGCCAGCGCCTGATCGAGCCCATAGCCGCTGCCGCCGCTCCACTTGTCCGCGGTGATGCGCGTCACGCTGAGCGGCGTCTCGAAGAGCGAGCGCGCGTAGCGGCTCGCGGTCACGGTCACGGTGGGGAGGCTCGCGGTGGTATCCTTGGCGGGCGCCTGCTGCGCCGCAAGCGGGAGAGTGGATACGGTCAGACTCGCGAGAACGGGAAGGCAGAGGAGTCGCATGACGTCGAGTCTGTCAATGAGGGGAGGGCCGCGCCTCAGCAGCGCGGCAGACACCACTACATACGAAGAAAGGACACGCGGCGTTGGACGTTACGCGCGGCCGCCTGTCGGGTTGATCCGCATGGACTCCGGCAGCGCGTCGAGCAGCGGCTTGAGGTCCCTGGCCCGGTCAAGCGGCGTCACGAAAGTCAATCCCGGCAGCGTCACCACCAGCATCTTGGAAACGCCGTAGAGCACCACGATGCCGGACTCGCCGTGGACGACATTCGAGTCGGCGTCCACAAAGTGCGCCGTCCCCACCACGCCATTGCCGTCATCGTCCAGCGCGCGCGCGCGCCGTAGCGAGGCCCACGTCCCCACGTCGTCCCATTCGAAATCGCCCGGAATGACCAGCAGGCGCGGGCCGCGTTCGAGCAGCCCGCGCTCGATGTCCACCGACCGTATGCTGCCGACGAACGCCGGGAGATTGCCCGCGCGGAGCGCGTCGAGTCCGTCGTGCAGTTCCACGGTCTTCTCGCCGAGCTGAGTGAGAAAGCCGGTCGCCGTCCCGACGACAATGCCCGCATGCCACAGCGCGCCGGCGGCGATATGCACCATCGCTTCGGCCTCGCTTGGCTTCTCGATGAACGATGCCACCTCGTGCACGCCGCCATCGGCCAGGGCATGCTGCGCATCCACGGGCGCGCCGGGACGGATGTAGCCGAACGCGGGTTCGACGCGCGACGGGCGCACGCCCACGGCGACGAGCGCGTCCTCCCGCTCCGCGACCGCGCCCGCGCGGCGCAGCACCCGCAGGAACTCATCGTGAAAACCCACCGCGAGGTCGGCGTGCATCGCGCAGCACAGCGTGTGCGGGCCTGCGCGGCGCGCCACCTCCTGCGCGCCCCACGCGAGCGCGGCGGCCGTACCCAGCGGCCGCGGCTCCACGAGAATGTTCATCTCGGGCACCGTGACGAGCGTCGCGCGGATGGCGGGGGCGATGTCGCGACTCGTCAGCACGAGTACGCGGTCGGGGGGAATGGCCGGCGCCAGGCGCTGCACCGTGTCCACCAGCAGGGGCTGTTCGCTTACAAGGCACAGCAACGGCTTGGGGCGCGTGGGAGTGCTCAGCGGCCAGAAGCGCGAGCCGATGCCGCCGGCGAAGATGATGGCCCACAGCGGGGCGTCGGTCTCGGGCAGCAGCGTGCGCGCCGGCGCCACTGATGGCGACACCGTCGAGGCCGTCCCGCTGCCGCCGGCAATTCCGTGCGATCCGTGCCCGGTCATGGAGCGCAAAGATACGCTGCGCTCACCACGCGCGCCCCCCTCCGTTCGCCCACCACTATCTACTCAGCCGGGTCGGCCAGAACCTGATGGCGCGGCCGCAACGAGATCGTGGCCACGGCGCCGACGATGACGACCATGGCGCCCAACGTGCGCAGGCCCAGCGGTTCGGACGCAAACGCCCAACCGAGTGCGACCGCCACCACCGGGTTCACAAAAGCGTACGTGCCCACCGCCGCCGGGGAGACGCGGCTCAACAGCCACTTGTACGCCGAGAAGGCCACGATGGAGCCGAAGACGGCGAGGTATCCGATGGACAGAACCGAGCGCAACGAGACGTCACTGACCGTCAACTGCGCGAACTCGCCGCGCCCCAGCGCGATGAGCAGCATCCCCGCCCCGCCAGCGAGCATCTCCATGGCCGTTGCAAGCAACGGCGACGCCGGCAGCGGAGCATCACGGGCAATCATTGATCCCACTGACCAGCTGAGCGTGGAGCAGATCATCACGAGCGCGGCGAGCGGGCCGACGCCGCCGTGCGACGGATTGCCATCTATCGAAACCAGCATCGCCACGCCCCCCAATCCGGTCGTCACGCCGAACCACTCACGCACCGAAGGCCGCGGCCCGCTGCGCGCCCAGCCCAGCAGCAGCATCCAGAGCGGCACCAGCCCAACGAGCAGCGCCACGACGCCGGACGGGACGAACTGCGACGACCAGACGACGCCGCCGTTGCCGCCGGTCATCAGAAGCGGCCCGATGATGAACGCCGACCGCCATTCCACGCGTGTGGGGCGGGTTGCCCCGCGCATCCGGAGAAAGGCGTACATCACGCCGCCCGCCATGACGAAGCGGATGCCGCCCACAAGGAACGGCGGCACCGTCTCGATGGCGAAACGGATGAAGAGGTACGTGGACCCCCAGATGAAGTAGACCGCCGCGAAGGCGAGCAGCAGTTTTACGCGCGTTGGCGCCGCCAAATGACCCACGTGCCGCGTCTCCCCCGTGTGCAATGAGCTAGTCAACGTCGCGCCGGTTGCCCCGTTCACGCAAGGCGGCGGACTCGCGGCGGTGCGCGGCGCGGGCGTAGATTCTGCGGAGCTTGCTGTCGGCGCCTGCCCCCCTCGCCGCCGCTCTGATCGGCTCTGCACCCCTCCCCCTCCCCCTCCCCCTCCCCCTGCACCCACGATGAGCGACACCAACGGTGGAGACTTTCTTGCACGGACGCTGAAGGTCGAAGGGGTCGAGGTCGTCTTCGGCATCATTGACGGCACGTACTTCGGCTTCTATTCCGCGCTCAAGCGCGAGGGCATCCGGCTCATCACCCCGCGCCACGAGGCGAGCGCTGCCCACGCCGCGGCGGCGTACGCACGCCTCACCGGCCGGCTCGGCGTCTGCATGGCAAGCAATGGCCCGGGGGTGGCGAACATCCTCCCCGGACTCGTCGTGGAGGAGGCCGAAGGCAACCGGGTACTCTGCATCACGAGCGCGCGCCGCACGGGGGCCATGTACCCGCTGCGCACCGGCACGTACCAGGGGTTTGATCAGTCGGCGGTGATCGGCGCCTTCGCCAAGTGGAGCCGCGCCGTGCCGAGCTTCGACAGGCTCCCCGAGCTGCTGCGCGGCGCGCTCCGTGCGTGCTGGGACGGCCGGCCGGGCGTCGTCCATCTCGACGTGCCCGAGAACCTGATGAACGGCAAGGTGTCGTCGAGTCCCGCCATCCTGGCCCCGTCCGCCTATCGTCGCACCGCTCCGCAGGCCGTGGACGCGGCGCAGGTGGAGTCGGCTGCCGATCTGCTGCTGCGCGCCGAGATGCCTGTCATCCACGCCGGCAGCGGCGTGCTGCACGCGCGCGCCTTCGATGCGCTGCAGGCCGTCGCCGACCTGCTCGAGGCGCCGGTGACCACCAGCTGGTCGGCACGCGGCGCCATCCGCGAGACGTCGCCGCTCGCCATCCCCATGACGCACGTCAAGCTGAACTCCCTTGTGCGCAACGACGCCGACGCCGCGCTGATCCTCGGCTCCCGTCTCGGCGAGACGGACTGGTGGGGCAAGGCACCCTATTGGCGCGCGCCGGCCGAGCAACCCACGGTGCAGGTGGACATCGACGACCGGATCATTGGCGCCAACAAGCCGGTGACGGTCGGGATCAACGCCGACGTCGGCGTCTTCCTCGAGGCGCTTCAGGCGCGCCTTGAGGCGCGACGCGGCGAAATGAGCCTCGCGTTTCGTCGTGAGCGGATGAAGAAGTACCGGACGCTGATCGCCCGGTACCAGGCGAAGCTCGACCAGCCGCTCGGCAACACAGGCTCGCCCATGCACCCTGCGCATGTCGGCGCCACCTGCGGACGCCTGTTCCCCGCCGAGTCGCCGTTCATCGCCGACGGCGGCAACACTGCCGTCTGGGCGATGTTCTACCACACGGTGCGCGTCCCGGGGCGAATGCTCTCCACGTTCAAGATGGGCATGCTCGGCGCTGGAATGGGCCAGGCGCTCGGCGCGGCGGTGGCCGCACCGGATGTGCCGGTCTGCTGCGTCATCGGCGACGGCGCGGCGGGCATGCACCCGCAGGAAATCGAAAGCGCGGTACGCCACAAGATGCGCATCATCTGGTTGGTGCTGTGCGACCGGCAGTGGGGGATGGTGAAGATCAACCAGTCGTTCGCGCTGCGCCCGCTCAAGATGCTCCTGCGCAAGCGGCTGGCCCCCGACGAGAACCTCTGGACCGACCTTGGCGAAATGGACTTCGCGCGCATCGCGCAGGCGATGGGCGCCCACGCCGAGCGCGTGGCCGACGCCGAGAACCTCTCGCACGCCATTGCGCGCGCCTTGGCGGTGGACGGCCCGTCGGTGATCCACGTGGATGTGGATCCGGTGGCGCACATGTGGGCGCCGGGGCTGATGCACTTCAAGGCCATGCATCAGGAACCCAAGGGGAGATGAGCGGCATTGACGCCGTCCGGCTGAACTTCAGCCCCGCGACGCTGCATCTCCTGAACGCGATCCTCGGGATCGTGATGTTCGGCGTGGCGCTCGACCTGCGCGCCGCAGATTTCCGGCGCGTGCTCGAGCGGCCGCGTCCCGTGCTCATTGGGCTTGCGGGGCACTACCTGGTCTTTCCCGCCGTCACGTTCCTGCTCGTCCTCGCCATCAAGCCGCCGCCGAGCGTGGCGCTCGGCATGATGCTCGTGGCCAGCTGCCCCGCCGGGAACATCTCGAACTTCCTCGTGCATCTCGCTCGCGGCAACACCGCGCTGTCGGTAAGCATCAGCTCCACCTCCACCGTGCTCGCGGTCGTGGCCACGCCGCTGGTGCTCAGGTTTTGGGGCTCGATGTACCCGCCCACACGCGCGATCCTGCGCGCGGTGGCGGTGGATCCGCTGGAGATGTTCGTCACGATCTTCCTGCTCCTCGGCTTGCCGCTCGCCGCGGGGATGTTCGTGCAGCGGCGCTGGCCCGGTTTCACCGACCGCATTCGAGTGCCGATGAAGCGGCTCTCCATCGGCATCTTCGTGGCCTTTCTTGTGCTCGCGCTCGCCGCCAACTGGCAGTACTTCGTGAAGTACGTCGGCCGCGTGGTGGTCGCCGTCTTCCTGCACAACGCCATGGCGCTGACGACCGGCTACTGGACCGCGGCGGCCTTCGGCCTGCCGGTGCGCGACCGACGCGCGGTCTCGTTCGAGGTCGGCATCCAGAACTCCGGCCTCGGGCTCATCCTGGTCTTCACCTTCTTCGGCGGATTGGGCGGCGCGGCCATCGTGGCCGCGTGGTGGGGCATCTGGCACGTCATCGCCGGACTCAGCCTCGCGACCTACTGGAGCCGGCGCCCGTTGCCGCCGACAGGCATCGCGTGAACCCCGCGCGCGTCCTGGTCACGGGCTCGTCTGGTTACGTCGGCCGGCTCCTGCTCGACGCGCTGGCGGCCCGTGTCGTCGCGGGTCAACTCGGCGCCGTGGTCGGCGCCGACGTGCGGGACCCGGCGGGGCTCCCTCTGGCCGCGACGTTCGTTCGGCATGACGTGCGCGAGACGGGGCTCGCGGTCGAGCTCCGCGCGCACCGCATCACGTGCGTTGTGCACCTCGCGTCCATCGTGACCCCCGGCAAGGGGAGCACGCGCGCGTTCGAGTACAGCGTGGACGTGGAGGGAACGGAGCGCGTGCTCGAGGCGTGCGTCGCCGCGGGCGTGCGGCGTCTCGTGGTCACGTCGAGCGGCGCCGCGTACGGATATCACGCCGACAACCCGGCCTGGCTCACCGAAGAACACGCGGTGCGCGGCAACCAGGCGTTTGCCTACAGCTGGCACAAGCGGCTGGTCGAGGAAATGCTGGCGCGCGCGCGCAGCGAGCATCCGGCGCTCGATCAGGTGATCTTCCGCGTGGGGACCGTCCTCGGCGCGTCGGTCAGCAACCAGATCACGGCGCTGTTCGAGAAGCCGCGCCTGCTCGCGATTCGCGGTTCGGCGTCGCCGTTCGTCTTCATCCACGACGCCGACCTGGTGGCCGTGCTCGTGCGCGCCATCGACTCACCGGTGACCGGGGTTTTCAACGTGGCTGGCGACGGCGCCATGACCATTGACGAAATCGGCGCGGCCCTCGGTAAGCGCGTCGTGCACCTGCCGGCCTGGCTGCTGCGGGGAGCGCTCGGCGTGCTGCGTCCGATGGGGCTCACGCAGTACGGCCCGGCGCAGGTGGACTTCCTGCGCTACCGTCCGGTGCTCGACAACGCGCGGCTCAAGGCCGTGTTCGGGTTCACGCCGCGGCTCAGCTCGCGCGAGGCGTTCATGGTATGGATGCGGAGTCGCGGCGGCTCACCTGAGGCAGAGCGGCGCCGATAACACGCGTTCGCACCCGCCTACGCCGACCCTCGTTTGCACCCCGCGATGCCAAAGGCGCCGAGGATCTTCTCCAGCGGGCAGAAGCTGGTGAAGCTCGACTGGAGGAGATTCAGCCCAACGAAGGCAGTGAACCACGACCAGCGGGGATCGACGAGCAGCGTGAGCGCAAAGCTCAGCAGGATGAAGCTGCCGGCGAAGCGGCGGATGATCTTGTCAGGACACATGAGGGTCTGGAGAGGGAGTTAGCGGAATTGTTCAACGGGAATGACGGCAAAATGCAAGCGCTCGCCCGCGTCGAGCGTGTCTTGGAGGGTGGTGAGCCCGGTGGCCATAGCGGCCGACTGCTCGGCGGCGACGACCGAGGTGATCACGGTCTCCTCGCCGGGCCAGGCACGCGTGCCCTCGATACGGCCGTGGCTCCCGGCCCCGTGCACCCGCGGGAACTCGGTGTAGCCCGCGGCGCCGTGCGCGAGGAGCGTCTCAGTGACCCGCGCCAAGCGCGGGCCGGCGTAGATGATCCAGAACAGCTTCATCAGTCATTGCTCCCGGCCGTGCGCTGCAGCTCCCAGTAGAGGAGCGGCACGACCACCATGGTGAGCAGGGTCGCCACGATCGCGCCGCTGATCAGCGCGACGGCGAGGCCCTGGAAGATCGGGTCGAATACCATCACGATTCCGCCCACGACCACGGCGGCGGCGGTCAGGGCAATCGGCCGGAACCGCACCGCGCCGGCCTCAAGCACCGCCTCGCGCAGCGAGCGCCCGCGGTCCTGCGCCAGTTGGATGAAGTCCACGAGCAGGATCGAGTTGCGCACGATGATGCCGGCCAGCGCGATCATGCCGATCATTGACGTCGCGGTGAAGAACGCCCCCGTCAGCGCGTGCCCCGGCAGGATGCCGATGAGCGTCAGCGGGATTGGCGCCATGATCACCAAGGGGATCTTGAACGACTGGAACCAGCCGACCACCAGCACGTAGATGAGCACGAGCACAATGGCGAAGGCGAGCCCGAGGTCGCGGAAGACCTCGATGGTCACCTGCCACTCGCCGTCCCACTTGAGCGCCACTTCGTCCAGCCGGTCGGGCTGCGTGGCGTTGTACCGGTGAATCTGCGCCCCCTGCACGCGCAGCGAGTCAATGCGCGAGTTCATCGCGAGAATGGCGTACACCGGCGCCTCCACCGACCCGGCCACGTCACCGGTGACATAGACCACCGGGCGCAGGTTGCGCCGCATGCGCGTGCTCTCGATGACCATCGAGTCCACGGCCACGTACCGCGCCAGCGGGCGCGGGCCGAAGGCCGTCGCCACCGGCATGGCCAGCAGCGCCGACTCCGACGACCGGTCGCGCGCCGCCAGCCGCGGCGTGATGGCCACGCCTTCGCGTGCCTGCTCCGCCTGCGCCCCGGTCACGGGCATGCCGTTGAGCGCAAGCACCAGCGTGCGGGCAATCTGCTCCACGCTCGCCCCGTCCTGCGCCGCGCGCACGCGATCCACGCGGAACCGCCGCTGGGTCCCCGGCGCGTCAATGCTCCAGTCCACGTCCACGACACCCGGCGTGGTCTCCATGACCTGCTTCACCTGCTCCGCCGCCTCCACGCGCAGCGAGTCGGTGGGCGCATAGATCTCGGCGACGAGCGTCGAGAGCACCGGCGGTCCCGGCGGAATCTCCGCCACCTTGGCCCGCGCGCCGTAGAGCCGGGCAATCGAATCCACCGCCGGGCGCACCGCCACCGCGATGTCGTGGCTCTGCCGCGAGCGCTCGCCCTTGGGCTTCAGGTTCACCTGCAGGTCGGCCACGTTGGCGCCGCGCCGCATGAAGTAGTGCCGCACCAGGCCGTTGAAGTTGAACGGCGCGGCCGTGCCGGCATACACCTGCGTGTGCGTCACCTCGGGCACGCTGCGCAGGTGCTCGGCGATCTGTCGCGCCGCGGCCTGCGATGTCTCGAGCGCCGTCCCCTCGGGGAAGTCGAGCACCACCTGGAACTCCGACTTGTTGTCGAACGGCAGCATCTTCACCTGCACCGCCTTCATGCCCACCAGCGCCATCGAGCCCACGAGCAGCACACCCACGACGGCATAGAAGCGCCGCCGGCGTGTGCGGTTGTCCATCAGCGATTCCATGATGCCGGCGTAGAACCGCGCGAACTTCGACTGCTCCTCCGGCTCGTGCTCGCACCCGTCCACCCGCGCCGCAAGCGGCTTCACATGCCCGCGCAGCAGCCGCAGCGCCAGCCACGGCGTCACGATGAACGCCACGCCCAGCGACGCCAGCATCGCCACCGACGCGCCCACCGGGATTGGACGCATGTACGGCCCCATCAACCCGGAGACGAACGCCATCGGCAGGATGGCCGCAATCACCGTGAAGGTCGCGAGGATCGTGGGATTGCCCACCTCGTCCACGCCCTCGATTGCCGCGGCTTCGGCGCCCACGCGCCCCATCTGCAGGTGACGGTAGATGTTCTCCACCACCACGATCGCGTCATCCACCAGGATGCCGATGGAGAAGATCAGCGCAAAGAGCGTGATGCGGTTGAGCGTGTAGCCGAGCGCGTAGTACGCGAACAGCGTCAGCGCGAGCGTCACCGGCACGGCGACCAGCACCACGAGCGCCTCGCGCCACCCGAGGAAGATGCCGATCAGCAGTGTCACCGAGAGCGTGGCAATGATCAGGTGCAGGATCAGCTCGCCGGCTTTCTCGGCGGCCGTCTCGCCGTAGTTGCGCGTCACCTCGTACGTGACGCCGGCTGGGAGCAGGCGTTCGCGCGCCGCCTCCACCCGGTGCAGTGCCTCTTCCGCCACGCGCGTGGCGTTGGCGCCTTTACGCTTGGCCACCTGAATGGTGACCGCCGCCTCTGCCTCCTTGCCCGCAGCGAGATGCGCCACGTAGTTGGTGGGCTCGCCGAAGCCCTCGCGCACCGTCGCCACCGAGGCCACGTACACCGGCACACCGGCACGCGTGGACACCACGACGCGGCCGACGTCGGCTGCCGTCGCCAATCCGGCACCCACCCCAACGCGCACCACCGCGTTGCCGGTGCTGTACTCGCCGGCCTGCAGGCGCGCATTGGCGCCCTGCAGCGCCATCGCCACTTCGCCCGGCGTCACGCCGGCCGCCGTGAGGCGCGCCGCATCCATCGTCACGGTGATCTCGCGGGGCTGGCCGCCAATCACCGAGGTTGCCGCAACATCCGTGACGGTGCGAATCTCGTCCTCGAGATGCAGCGCCACCTGACGCAGGGCATTGATGTCGGCGCCGGCGCCGTGGAGCGTGAGGGCCAGCACCGGCACGTCATCAATGGAATGCGGCTTCACCAGCGGCGGGAGCACGCCCGACGGAATCAGGTCCATGTCCGACTGCAGCTTGGCGTGCACGCGCACCACCGACCGCTCCTGGTCCTCGCCCACCTTGAACCGCACGGTCACCACGGCATAGCCGTCGCCGCTCATTGCGTAGACGTGGTCCACGCCCGGCAGTTCCCACATGCGGCGCTCGAGCGGGCGTACCAGGTGGCTCTCTACTTCCTTGGGGCCGGCGCCTGGCATGGCGACGATCACGTCAATCATCGGCACAGAGATCTGGGGCTCTTCCTCACGCGGCGTCGCCATCAGGCCGAGCGCGCCCACGGCCAGCGAGGCCAGAGTGAGAAGCGGCGTCAGCTTCGAGGTGAGGAAGGCGCGGGCAACGCGTCCGGCGATACCCACGGTCAGCGCCCCGCGCCGGCGAGCGCGACGCGCTCACCAGCCTGAAGTCCGGTGCGCACCACCACATGGTCGCCGTGCGTGTCGCCGAGGCGCACCCAGCGCAGTTCCGCGCGCCCATCGCGCACCACGCGCACGCCCGTGAGGTCGCCTTCGCGCACCACGGACGCCTGCGGCACCAGCAACGCGCGCTCCGAACTTCCCGCCGGCACGCGGAGGACCGCGACGCCGCCCGATGGAAGCGCCCCCTTGGCGTTTGCGACAATCGCGTTGACGGTGTACATCGTGGCGGCCGATGGGACGACGCCCTCGACCACGGCCTGCACGGCCTCGCCTTCAATAGTGGCGTCGAGCGTCATGCCGGCCTTCACGCGGCGCGCCAGCGCGGCTGGTATCGCCGCGCTGATGCGCAGTCGCGACGCATCCTGCACGGTCACGAGCGGCGCGCCGGGCGCGGCGAAATCGCCGGCGTCCACGAACCGGCGCGTCACCACGCCGGCAAACGGCGCGCGGAGCACGCCATAGGCGCGCACGGCATCCAGTTCGCTTGCGCCGGCGCGCGCCGCATCCAACCCCGCAGCGGCGCGGGCGAGCCCGGCCTCGACGGCATCGAGCTGCGCGCGCGGCGCGGCGCTGTCGGCATAGAGCGCGCGGATGCGCGTCGCCTGCGCCTGCGCCTCGCGATGCGCGGCGCCCGCGGCGGCAATGCCTGCGTTCGCCTGAAGCGACTTCGCGTCGAGATCGGCGGCGTCGAGCCTCACCAGCGGCGCGCCTGCCGCCACGCGGGCTCCCTCGGTCACCAGCACCGCGGTGACCGAACCCATCAGCTTCGTGCTCAGCGTCGCCTCGGCCACGGGGAGCGCGGCGCCTGACGCCTCGAAGACCGCGGCGAGTGTGGTGTCCACGACCGCGGCCGTCGGCCCCGATGCGTTGGCCGGCAAAACGCCGCCGGCCTTGTCGTCACCGCCGCAGGCGACGGCGAGGAACAGGATGGCCGGAATGACGCCGGCCCGGAACATCTGCGTCGTGTGCATGGGAGTCATCTCAGCGGAAGTCAGAATCGAGGGACGCAAGCGCGGCGGGATCGCCGCCCCACGCCCGGAGCCGCGCAGCGGCGGCGGTGATCAGTCGGTAACGGGCATCGGAGCGCATGAGGCGCGCCTGCGTGTTTGACGCGGCGGCATCGAGCAGCTCGCTGATGGCGGAGAGGCCGCCCTCGTACTTGCGGCGCACGATGCGCAGCGCGTCGTCGGACTGACGCACCGCGGTGTCGGCGATGGCGACGCGCGCGGCGGACACGCGCCAGGACTCGTCCGCGTCCTCACGGTCGAACGCTGCGGCCGCCCGTGCGCCCTCGGCCTGCGCCTCGGCGCCGCGCAGTCGCGCGCCGGCAGCCTGCAGGTCGGCCAGTTCGGCGCCACCCCCGAACGGCGACCAGCTCAGCATTGCACCGACGGTCCACATCGGCTTGCCGGCCGCCGGACGGTCTGGCGAGTTCCACTCGTAGCGCGCAAATCCGTTCAGGCGCGGGAGCATCGAGGCGCCGGCGCGCGCCCGGTCGGCCCGGGCTGCGTCGTGAGCGAGCGTCGCGGCCTGCACGTCAGCGCGCCCCGCCAGCTCCGTGCGTGCCACCGCCGGCTCGGACGCCAGCGGCAACGAGTCCGGGAGCGTGAAGGCCGTGTCGCCAGGCGTGCCAAGCAGCACCGCCAACTGCGCCCGCGCCAGGCGCGCGCGTGACTGCGCCTCGATACGCTGCGCCTCCACCTCGCCGGCACGCACGCGCGCCAGCAACGCGTCCGACGTCGTGACGAGACCGTGGACGGCGGCGAGGTCCGCGGCGCGCACGTGCTCGCGAGCCGCGCGCTCGGCGGCGAGCATGGTGACGGCCATCTCTCGGGCCACGACGGCACCGTAGAAGGCCTGCACCACCTGCGCGCGGGTCGTCACGCGCACCCATGCCGCCTGCGCGTCGCTGGCTGCGGCGGCGCTCCGCGCCGCCCGCAGGCCAGCCCAGGCGTCGCCGTTCACCAGCGGCTGCTGCAGCGTGAGCCCGGCGGCGTAGTTGGTACTGGCCGCTGGATCGTTGAGCGTCGCGGGGTTGAAGCTCGCCATCGAGACGCCGCGTTGCTTGAGCGAGAAACCGAACGCGTTGATGGGATCGGTGGTGCGGAGGAGCGACGCCTCCGCCCCCAGCGCGGGAAGGACGCCGCGGAGCGCACCGCGGGCCGTGGCCCGCTGGGCGTCGGCCGCGGCACGCGCGCCACGGTTGGTGTAGCCCGCGCCATCGGCGCGGCGCAGCGCTTCGGCGAGCGTCAGGCGGGGCGGCGTTGCCGTGATTTGTGCGGTCGCGGGCACTGCGCCGGCGAGGGCGGCCGCGAGGAGCAACCGTCGGATCATGGTCGGATGTGTGGGGTGGGTGCCGTGGCGGCGCGCGTTGCGCCGCATCACTAGTCTGCTATATATCTAATCGGTGATATAGTAGAATGCAAGCCCCACCGCCAGGACAGCAAGAAGCGCCGGGTCCCATGGGAACCCGGCGCCGCCGCCCTGGCACGCCCCTACCGCGCCGCCACGATCTTCTGCGACGCGCCGAGCTCGGTTTCGATGCGGTGGCACATGATCTCGCACAGCGCGAGCACGTCCTTGTCCGCCAGCGCGTAGTGCACGAACAACCCGTCGCGCCGGCGGCTCAGGTAGCCGCAGCTGTGCAGCTGCTGCAGGTGTTTGCTCAGGTTCCCCTGACCCAGCCCCGTCATTTCCACCAGATCCGTGACCGTGCGCTCTCCGCCTTCAAGCGCGTGCAGAATGGCGAGCCGCGTCGGCTCGGCCAGCGCCCGGAACCGGGCCGCGATCAGGGCGAGCAACTCCGGGGTGGGCTCGCGCTTGGCGCGGCCTCGTGAACGAGCGGTCATTGGCATAAGGGTAGAGATGATTGCCGCCCGGGCACACGCTCTCGCGGCACACCGGCGCGCAGGTCACACTATATGTGTGCTAATAGATATAGCCATATTACGGGATGCACGCCAGACCCGCGCCGCAATGCGCTGTTGCACGCCTGCCGCTCCGTCACGCCCGTCGGCAGCATGCTCACGACGTTAGGGCCAAGCCCTGCATCCTGACGGACAATGGCAACGTGCGACGGGTCCAGGCGCCCAGTTTCCCTACGACACGGCGAGTACCCGCACCAGCGCGAGGCTCAGCCCGAGCATGAGCGCCAGCGAGACGACAACCGTCGCGCCCACACGCGGCCCCACACGGCGCACGGCGGCGAGATCAACGGCAAGCCCAAGTCCGGCCATGGCCACCACGGTGAGCGCGCGAGCCACTTCTCGCACGATGTCGCCCGCCTCCGCCGGGATCACGTCGAGCGTGCGAAGGGCAGAGGTGAGCGAGAAGCCGACGATGTACCAGGGCACCGCGCGCCACCACTTGAGGTGCGCGGCGTGGTGCTCCGTGAACGACAGCACGAGCACCACCGGCCCGAGCAGCAGCACGCGCATCAGCTTGACGAGCGTCGCCGCCTGCCCTGCCACAAGGCTCACCGGATACGCGGCCGCAATCACCTGCGGCACCGCATAGACGGTCAGCCCGGCCACCACCCCGTACTGGCTGTCGCTGAGGCCCAGCAGTGGAATGAGCGACGGGAGGCCGACAATGACCACGACGCCGAGCACGGCCGTGAACGCGATGGCCGACGCCACCTCGTCGCGCCGCGCCCCCACCACCGGCGCCGCCGCGCTGATGGCCGAGTTGCCGCAGATGGCGTTGCCCACGGCGACGAGCAGGGCGTGCGAACGCGGCAGGCCGAACCACTGCCCGATGTACGTTCCCGCCACGAGCGTGACGCCCACGATGACCACCACCCCGGCGAGGATCGCCGGCCCCGCGGCCACGAGCGCGCGCAGGTCAGACCCTGCGCCCAGCAGGACAATGGACACCTCGAGCAGGAACCCGCTCGCCACCGCGCTCCCTCGCTCGTAGCGCTCAGGCGCGCGTACGAAGAGCGCACGCACCAGCGCGCCGATGAGAATGGCCAGCACGATGGCCTCGAGCAGCGCGCGTCCCGCCACGGCAACCAGCGCGCGCTCGCCGGCCCACGCCAGCGCGGCGACCCCGAGCGCCAGCGCGAGGCCCGGAAGCGCGGCGCGATACGTCCGCTCAGGCGGCGCGCTCATCGTGTGCCTCACGTAGGGGGTGTCATGCGCAACCGGCGGAAGATCGCCGCCGTGGCGGGGCCTCACAAGTGAACGTCCGCTCGTGAACGTCCGCTCGGCGCCGGCGCGTGCGGCGCGCGCGGCACGCGCGCCACCGGCGTGCTAGACTTTCCGCTATGCCCCGGCCGTCGCCCGTCACGTGGCGCCCTCCCGAACCACTGCTCGGCGCCCTGCTCATCGCCGCCGTCTTCCTCGCGTACGCGCCGGCGCTCGTCGGCGGCCTGGTGTGGGACGACGACGCGCACATCACCACGGCCGCGTTGCAGGGTTGGGACGGCCTGCGCCGCATCTGGTTCGAGCCCGGCGCCACGCAGCAGTTCTACCCGGTGCTGCACAGCGCCTTCTGGATCGAGCACCGGCTGTGGGGACATGCGGTCCTCGGGTACCACGTCGTCACCGCCGCGCTGCACGCGCTCGGCGCCTGTCTCGTGGTCCTCCTTTGCCAGCGCCTGGAGATCCGCGGCGCGTGGATTGCGGGTTTCCTGTTCGCCCTGCACCCGGTGAATGCCGAGTCGGTGGCGTGGATTTCGGAGCAGAAGAACACGCTGTCGCTCGTCCTGGCGCTGTTGTCTGCACTTGCCTGGTTACGGTTCGACGAGACGCGTGCGCCACGCCAGTGGATCATCGCCTTCGTACTCTTCGCACTCGCGCTCGGCGCCAAGACGGTGACGGCGACCCTGCCGTGCGTTTTGCTCGTGGTCATCTGGTGGCGACGCGGCCGCATTGAGTGGCGCCGCGATGTCGTGCCGCTGCTGCCGTGGCTGGTACTCGGCATCGCCGCCGGGCTCGGCACCGCCTGGGTGGAACGCCACGTGATCGGCGCGGCCGGCACCGAGTTTACGCTTTCTCCGCTGCAGCGGATTCTGGTCGCCGGCCGCGCCGTCTGGCACTACCTCCTGACTTTCCTCTGGCCCTCGCAGCTGGTGTTCACGTATCCGCGGTGGACCATCGAGCCGCGTTCGGTGCTGGCCTGGGTGTACCCCGCCGCGATACTCGCCATCGGCGCGGCACTCTGGCGCCTGCGGCATCACACCCGCGCGCCACTGGCCGCGTTTCTGGTCTTTGCGGGAATGCTCTTTCCCGTCCTCGGATTCCTCGACGTCTATCCGTTCCGGTACTCATTCGTTGCCGACCACTTCCAGTATCACGCGAGCGTGGCGCTGTGCATGCTCGTTGGCGGCGGCATCGCGTGGGCCGACGAACGAGCCGCAACACTCGCGCGTCGTCGAGTCCACGCGCTGGCTGCTGGCGCGCTGCTGCTGACGCTTGGCGCGCTGACCTGGCGGCAGGCCGGCCACTATCGCGACGCCGAGACGCTGTATCGCGCCACGCTCGCGGGCAATCCGACGAGCTGGATGGCGCACCACAACCTCGGCAGGCTCGTCTCGCGAAAGCCTGGCGGGCTCACTGAGGCCATTCAGCACTTCGAAGCGGCCATCGCGCTGAAACCCGACCATGCGCGCGCGCACTACAGCCTTGGCATCGCGCTGCAGCGCGTCGGACGCGCCGCCGACGCGGTGTCGCACTTCGAGGCTGCCATCCGCCTCGAGCCCGGCAATCCGCTGCTCGTCGCCGGCTCGCACTACGTGCTTGGCGACATCCTGCGGCACGACCCGGCACGGCTGGACGAAGCGATTGCGCACTTGCGCGAGGCGGCGCGCGCGCGGCCGCAGATTGCCGAGACGCAGAACACGCTGGGTGAAGCGCTGATCGCGGCGGGGCGAATCTTCGAGGCCCGCACCGCGTTCGTTGAGGCGCTGCGCCTGCAGCCGGGGTACGAGCTGGCACAACGCAACCTGGAACGGCTCAGGGGCGTCCCGTCATCGAGACACCCCTGAGCTCACTCTGATCACGTGCAGCGGGCGCGCCGCCAGCCGTGTGGCCGCTAGTCAGAATGAAGCGACCGGCTCGCGGTCGTGGTAACGTGGGTTAGCCGATCGGAACAGGCCGATTGGTCAGAGCCACAACACGACGGAGCCGGTCGCTTATGCCAAAGAAAATGCGTCATGTGGGTCTCGATGTCCATGCCGAAACGATCGCCGTGGCGGTCGCGGAGTCGGACGGCAGTGTGCGCGAGCTGGGGACGATCCGCAATCGCCCGGAGGCGGTGCGGAAGTTGATCGCGAAGCTCGGCGACGTCAGCCAGCTGCGCGTGTGCTACGAAGCCGGCCCGACCGGCTACCCGCTGTACTGGCAGCTCACCGCGCTCGGCGTGCACTGCGACGTGATCGCGCCGAGCTTGATGCCGCGGAAGGCGGGCGATCGCGTGAAGACCGATCGCAAAGATGCCGCCATGCTCGCGCGGTGCTATCGCGCCGGCGATCTGACGGCGGTGTGGGTGCCCGATGCGGCGACCGAAGCGCTGCGGGATCTCGTCCGCGCGCGCGAAGTCGCCAAGCAGGATCAACTCCGCGGGCGGCATCGCGTGAGCAAGTTCCTGCTGCGCCACGGGCGGCAGCGGCCGGACGGGATGCGCGCCTGGACGCTCAAGCACGCGCAGTGGCTCGCGCAGCAGCGTTTCGAGCTGCCGACGCTGCAGGTCGTCTTTGAAGAATATCGCGCGACACTCGCGCTCCTCGCCGATCGCGTCGCGCGGCTTGAGCGCGCGATCCACACCGCGCTCCCCACGCTCGCGCCGGCGCAGCAAGCCTTGGTCGGCGCGCTGGCCACGCTGCGTGGCGTCCAGCAGGTCACGGCTGCGACGATCGTCAGTGAGCTCGGCACGCTGCGCCGCTTCGCCACCGCGCGGCAACTCATGGGCTACACCGGGCTCGTGCCCCGCGAGCACTCCAGCGGGAGCGGCGTGCATCGCGGCGCGATTACGAAGACCGGCAATGCGCATCTCCGGCGCGTGCTCGTCGAAGCCGCGTGGGCGTATCGACATCGGCCGACCGCCGCGAGTGGCCCCCTGCGCGCACGGCAACAGGGGCAACCCGCGCCGATCATCGCGATCGCGACGCAGGCCCAACAGCGGTTGTGTCCGCGCTATCGCCGGTTCCACGAACAGGGCAAGCCGCCGCTCGCGGTCGCGACGATGATCGCGCGCGAACTCCTCGGCTTCATCTGGGCCATTGGTCATGCGGTCGAACCGCCACCCGTTTCCATCGGAGCTCCGATGTCCGCATAAATACATGCCTGTTCGCCTGGGCCGGTGGGCCGGCACGGAAAGGCACACCCGCCAGAAGACCTATGCGATCCGACCTCGATCCTGACGTCCAACTCGCGTTCCTAGTTTGCGGCCGCGCCCGACGGATCACGATTCTGCGGTACGTCTTCGGACCAACCCGCGCATATCAGACTGATCAGCCGTCGCGCTCCGCGTCCCACCGTGCTCCAGGCGAACAGCGTTGTTGCACCAGCAGTTGCAGGGCCCACATCCGCGCCCCCTTGACGGGTCGCTTCATATCAGTTCTTCGTCAGCGACAACCCACTGACCACGACTTCGGTGTTGTGCCCGAAGCGAAGCCCGTACGTGCCGTCGAGCGACTTCAGCTTGCCCTCGCCGACCGTCTCGGCCTTGTCGAACGTCGCCACCGTGGCGCCGTTGATGATGCACGACACCTTGCCGTCCTTTACCTGCACGGCAATCTCCTGCGTCACCGGCTCTCCCTTGCCGGCCGCCTTGTGCACCGCTTCATGCGCGGTGCCCGCGCGGCCGCCCAGCCGGAACGGCGCTGGTCCGAAGCCGCGCACGATGTACGTGCCGTTGCCGTACGCGGTGCAGTAGAGGAACGTCGCCTTGTCGGTGCCCAAGTCGTTGCCGCCGATGACGATGCCGTACGGGTGCGGATGGTCGTTGAGGTTCTGGTACTTGGGTTCCGTGAACGTCGCCTTCACGGTGTAGTTGCCGCTGGCGGTACCGGCGGTCTGCCAGTAGGTCGCCGACGGGCCGGTGGTGACGTGATAGCCCTTCCCCTCAGCGACAAACTTGGCCGAGTTGATGGTCATGCCGTTCTTGGCTTCGGCGGCGTCGACCTGGCCAGCCCAGCCCTTGGCGGAAATGCCGCCGCCTTCGATGGCGCGGGACACTTCTTGCGCGCGCATCGGCTGCGCGGCGAACAGGGCGGCAACGGCAAACAGCAGGATGCGTGGCGGGCGGATCATTGGGGGGCTCCTATTGGTGGATTCGTCGAACTATAGCGTGCCGGGCCGGGTGACGGCAGACGGCGGACGGCAGACGGCGGACGGCGGACGGCGGACGGCGGAAACGAAAAGGGCCGGCCCTTCCTTACGGAAGGAGCCGGCCCAGTCCTGCAGCGCGGTGATTACGCGCCGAGCTTCACAACGTTCTCCGCCGCGGGGCCCTTCTGGCCCTGGACGATATCGAACTCCACGCGCTCGCCATCGGCGAGCGACTTGAAGCCGGAGGCCTGGATGGCCGAGTGGTGCACGAAACAATCCTTCGCGCCGCCATCGGGGGTGATGAATCCGAAGCCCTTCTCATCGTTGAACCACTTCACGGCACCTTGCGTACGCATATCGAACTCCTGGTAATGGTCTGTCGTCGGAGTCCGGGCAGAGCCGTTCGTCCTAGACTGCCTGATCAAAAAGAAGGGGCCAACGCAAGAGCGAGGCCCCTGATCAGTACTGGGGAGGCGACGCCACGTGCGCCGCTACCCGAATGGGAAATATGGCGAGTATTCCTCCAAATAGCGAGGGGGGGCCCGTCCCAGGGGAGGCCCCGGCCAGTAGGCCCGTCCACCCGATTGGCATCAGGGCTGGCGTGAGGGCACCAGATCCATGCCCATAGCCGCCGCGTTGGTGCACACCCGATCGTCGTACGACAGCATGGTCACGGCGCCGATCTCGGAGTGCACCAGCGCGGCACTCGCCACATGGATAGCGTCGAGCGTCCGGATGGGCTCGTGGGGGAATGGCGCGCTCGCGCGTGCCAGCACCCGGTCGCCGATCTCCAGCCGGTCGCACCCCAGTTCCCAGTCGGCGAGCGTGCGCACCAACGCCTGCGCCTGCGCGCGGCTGATGGCGCCAAGCGCGGCGCCGCGCAGGATGGCCCGCGAGCACTCGGCCCCCGTCAGGACCGACGTCACCACGAGGGAGGCATCGCGCAGCGCACGTTCCGTATGTGCCGCCCTGGGCTCGCCGAGCAGCCACGCCAGCACGGCGCTCGACTCGGCGTAAATGATCACCGGTCGCCGTGCGTCCAGTCGAGCCATGCTTGCGCCGTCCCGTCAGCCGCCGCAGGTCCGTCAGAGCGATACGCCACGCGCGTGCGCTCGGCGACGCGCAGTTCACCCGATGCGGCCAGACGCAGCTTGGACTGATCAACGGGCGACAGGTCCGCCGCGCTGGGCACGGTTGGCTGACGCAGTTCGGCCACCACGCGTCCGCGATCAGTGACGAGGTAGACGTCGCCGTCCCGCACGTCGCGCAGGGTGCGGCTGAGCTGGGCCTTGAGTTCGCGGATACCGATGGTGCGCATAGTCATTGTAGTCTCGTGTGACTACATTCTATGGCGTCGAGGCACTTCACGCAACTCGGCGTGACTTCTCCAGGAAGTCGAACCACTCAGCCGCATCAGGTCGCCGGGCCTTCTTTTCGCGCACGACGGCTGCGCACCGGCCTGAACGGAAGCGCCTCGTCTACGAAGGTCTGGTAGTCGGCGGTGAGTTCTTCGCCCTTACGGATACGGCGCAACGCACGAAAGCGGGCGTCGTCTCCCGCTTCGACATTCGGGCGGTCGGAATGATTCACGTACCAGCCGACCGACAACATGTTCAGGTTCGGCGGCACGCCGAGCTGGTCGCCTGAGACCATGCCGAAGTCTTCGTACAAGGCCCGCATGGCCTTGGGCAGCCGTCGCACCGCGGCGCGCGACACCCAGGCAACGCGCTCGCTCTCGCCCCGGAAGACCAGCGTGCCGGTTGGGATGTCGCGGATCGCCCGCACGCCCACGCCATGGATGCGCGAAGGCCCGATGCGGGCATACACGCCGTCGTGCGGCGCCTTGTTCTTCATGGATTGGTCCCAGCGGTAGAAGAGAAGCGGGCCCACTCAGCGCGAGGATATTGTGCCCGTAGCGGTGTGACGATACGGTACCTGAGCGCGGGCATTGCCTCAAGCCAGCGGACTTCCCCGGCTGCGTCCGGGTCATTCGGGAGCGATGTGTCGGAATACTATGCACGCGGCCGTGCCGTCTTTGCGGATGCGACGAGCCTCGCGTTCTTCGTCATCGGATTTCTCGGGGCAGGCCCGTTCGCGTGGCCTGCCCTCCGCGCGGCGTTCGAGGCCGGCGCGTACGATCGCGGGCTTGCCGTCTTCATTGCGCGGATCTTTGGAAGCGGGATTGCCGTTGGGCTGGTCGGGTACGTCCTGGGGGCGCTGGCCGGTCGCCTCTGGCAGGCCCTTCATCAATGGCGCAGGGCGCGACGCCTGCCATCCGGTGCGCCCGAGGAGGGCGCTCCGAGTGCCGCGTCCATCGCGCCCGAACTCGCCGTAGACGCGACGTCGGCGCCACTTCAGCAAGCGCGCCATCGCGCCCCCGCTCCGTTAACGTGCCGAGTTGGTCCGCTCTCACCGTCCAGCTACGCGACCTTCGCGCGGCGACTCGCCGCGGACGTCAATGACCGACGGTTCGTGGAGTCTGCGACAACCGAGATCCTCACGCTGGCCGCGTGGGACGGCTTGGACATTGCCGGTGTGGCCCGGCTGCTCTCCGATGGCTACGGCACGCTGTACATCACGGACTTCGCGGTGGATCCATACTACGACGCCGCTGACGTCGAAGCGTCGCTAATCGACGGCGCGAGACGGCGCGTGCCGCCAGGGGGGCGACTGACGCGGGTGTAGCGCGCGGCCGGCAGCCGTGTGACGGGTCAGCGTCTTTTCGTCAGTACCGGAACGCGTACTGCAGCTTGACGAGGAGTTGATTGGACGTGAACCCAAGGCCCCGCACGGAGCCGCTGGCGTTGGAGAGTTCGCTGAGGCTGTGATTGTACACGACGAACAGGTCGCCGACGGGCGAAAACGTCCAGCGCAGGCGCGTGTTGGTGCCGAAGGTACGGCTGAGATTGTCCCACTGCACGTAGCTGTTGAGCTGCAAGTCGGGTGACACGCTCATGCGCACCCTGGTGCCAACTACCTGCTGCGTGAAGTTCCCCGCCGGCAAGCGCGCCGCATTGTGCGTGCCGCTGAATTCCACGATGAACAACGGCGACGGTTTCCACGAACCGGTCAGCGAGAGCTCGCTGAGCCTTCCGCCGTAGAAGTCACCGAACCACCAGGTGACCTGGCTCGAGAAGAGACGCTTGGCCGCCAGCCCGCCCTCGAGTCGCCAGCGCGTCCAGTGATACGCCCCGGCTGGAATGGTGACGCCCTTCGCGATCTGGAACGGGGCGGTGAGCCGCTCTCCGGTAGGCACTGCGTTGAACTCGAAGCGATCGCCGCTCTCGAGGCGCCAGTTCACCGGCGCCGTGAAGATCCGGTAGCTCTCCCACCGCCCCGACAAATCCGCGACGAACGTGTTGAGCGACTCATTGAACATCTGTCTGACGCGAAGGCCAAAGACCGGCCGCCGCGGCCGCGGCTGATGCACCACGTTCACGTTGAGGATCTGCACGCCGCGTCGCGGCACAAACCCGAGCGACGGATCGAAGCCGTCGCCGAGCCATTTGTAGGTGATGGACGCGTTGAGCAGATCATTGGGATAGTCAACCTTGCCGCCGAAGGCTGACCGTCGCCCGGTCAGGCCCTCGCGGTTCGCGCGCAGCGCCCAGGCGCCGGCCAGCACATTCTTGTTGCCGCGGAAACGCGTGGTCTGGTATGTGACGTCCGAGCCAACCAGCCAGCTTTCGTCGCGCCCCCGCGGGTCACCCACCGTCGCAATCGCACCGATCGTTGACTCCCGAAGCACGTTGCGCTGGAGCCGGAAGACGGCCAGGTCGTTGGCCGTCGGCAGCGTGTCGACGTCGCCCGTGTGCACGACGAGCGCGCCGTAGTTGGTACCGGCGGCGCGACCGCTCAGTTTCAGCCCGGAGCGCAGTGGCACGCCGCGACCGTCCAGCAAGCCGATGCGGCGGCTGAAGAACGGCAGAACGTCACCTGAGCGTCCACTGCTCGCGCCCAATCCGAGTCCGAAGTCGAAAATGTCGGATCCCTCGAGGAAGAACGAGCGCTTTTCCGGAAAGAACAGTGGGAACCGCGTCAGGTTTGCCCGGCGCGTGTCCACTTCGGTCTCGCCGAAGTCGGTGTTCACCGTGAGGGAAGCCAGCGCGTTGGCGCCCAGTCGCTGCGTCACGTCGAGGCTTGCGTCCCGCGTCTCCGCGACCCGTCCCCCGGGCGCCGGAATGCCGGCGCGCTCGACGATAGATGGCCGTACACTCAGGCCTGCGCCCAGGGAGAGCGCGGGCAGGGCCACGAGCCGCCCGGCGCGGCTCGTCATGTTGATCTTCGTGTCGCGATTCGCGCCGGCCCATCGCGACGTCTCCTGTAGCCGCTGCACGCGGCGCTGCACGTTGAACCCCCACTCGGTGAGCCCGCGGGCAAAGAGCAGGCTCTTGGCCGGGATGCGCAGCTCAGCGGACCATCCCCACGGACCGCGCGCCACGGCGGCCTCCCAGACCGCGTCCCAGTCCGAGTTCTCGCCGGCGCCCTGATTTGCAACCAACGCGTCGTAGCGAGCGCCGTAGGGATTCACGGAAAAGACGTAGCCCGAGCGCCCGTCGAGGTACGTGTCGAGGACGATGCGAATGTGGTCCTCGTTCGAATGGCTGGCATCGCGGTCGCGTACGAAACTGGTGATGCGCGACGGGTCGGGATCTTCGGCGCGCACGCCGATGACCAGCGCGTTGCCTTGCACGAGCACCTTCACCACAGTGCAACTCGACGCGGGGCCGCCCTCGCGCGGTTCAACCTGCGTCAGGCCGTCAATCGAGTCAGCGCTGGCCCACGCCGCGTCATCGAGGCGGCCGTCGAGCCGCAAGTCGGCCGTGGCGCGGCCGACGCGCAGCGTCGGCGCCTCGGGTCGAGCGGTGACGGGTGACTGGGCGGCAAGCTCGGGAACCATGGCCAGCGATGCCAGGCCCACCAGGGCTACAGGCCACTGGCACGACAGGCGTCTCAGCGTACGGAAGCACCGCGAACCGGCTCGCGTAAGTTGTTCGACAACATGCTTCCTGGAGGCGATTACAATTCTCCGTCGTGCCTGTCCGTTGGTTGAAGCAGCGGCGCCCCGGTTGTCGTCCGAGGCAGTGGCACCGCTCACGGCAACATTGCGGCGCGCACCGAGGATGCTTACGGCGCGTCGTGCTCCATCGTTGGGCCGACGTGCGCGGCGCTGCTCTCCCGCGCCGGCAGGCGACCCGCGCTTTCGGCGCAGCTTGACCGACTGCTGTCCTTCATTACATTCCCGAGGCCTTCATCCTTCGCTCCACATTCCCCCGTGAGCTACCCCGCGTTCTCGCGCATCGTCGCCACCGTCGTCACGCTCGTCGCTGCTGGCGCGAGCGGAGCGTCGGTCATGGGGCACGGCTGGACACACGCGGCGTCGGCCTCGGAGTTTCAGACCGCCCACGCGGACGCTCCGCGCCCGACGTCCTCGGCGATCGTCGCCGACGCCGCATCGTTGTCGCATTGGGAAGCGGCGGAATCCGACGGCGACCACGCGCACTTTGATGCGCTCGCCGTCACGCGAGGACGCCTGCACGTCGAATCGGATGCGGACGTTCCGGCGTCGAGGACGGAGGCACTCGCTGACGCAGCCGCACCGCCGCGCCTGACCCAGCGGGCGTTCCCGGTGCGCGATGTCCGATCCGTCGGACCGCCGCCGCCGCTACGCTCCCCCCCGAACGCCTGACAGCCCTACGACGCGTCGCTCGCGCGACCGTCGTTCCACCCCGCGCGCCCGATGACTCCGGTCATCGCGGCGCTCCTCCCCGTCCGGCGACGCTCCGGATGGCACGGCATCCCGGGGTGATGCCGGTCCCTCATGGCGACTCCCGCAGGCGCCCCATCGAGTGATGGGACTGCACGGCGTGGACATTTCAGAAGGGTGGTACGTTGACATCTACATTTCCGGCGCCGACCGTCCGGTCTCACTGGGGCGTGCCACTGCGCGCCCTCCTCCTCTTGGCGTTCACGTGGCCAGTTCCGGCATCCGGCCAGGCCGGTACCGCCGTTCCGCTGGCTACATCCGCTCCGCTGACCCTCGACGCCGCGCTTGCCGCAGCGCGACGTGGCAGCGCCGACCTCGCCGCCTCGCGCGCAGCAGCGCTGGCGGCGCACGCGCGCGAGCGTCAGGCGGCGGCCGCCGCCAACCCGGTGTTCTCGTTCGGCACGGAGGCGACGTCGGCTGACGGCCAGGCGAACTGGCAGCAGACGGCGGCGTTTGAGCAGTCCGTGGAAATGGCCGGGCAGCGCGCGGCACGCCGCGACGCCGCGCGCTGGCGACGCGAGGCCGAGGAAGCCAACCTGGCCTTCGCCGACAGCAGGCTCCGTTATGACGTGACGCTGGCCTTCGCGAAGGCTGTGGCCTCCACCCGGCGCGCCGCGCTCTCAGGCCAGGCCGCGCTCGAGTTCGAGCGGGCCGTGGCCGTCAGCGCGGAGCGCCTGGCATCTGGCGACATCTCCGGTTACGAACATCGCCGCCTGCGGCTCGAGGCGGCGCGCTATGCCGTGCTGGGTGCCGAGGCCGAGTTGGAGCGCACGGCCTCACGCCGTGCGCTTGCCACCTTGATGGGCGTGACCACCGGTGCATTGCCTGCGCTCCCCGATTCACTCCCGGAGTTGCCCGCGATCCCGGGTGACGACGCGCCGAGCTGGGTGACGCGCGCCGTGGAGGCCCACCCCGAGGTGCGCGCCGCCCAGTTCGAAGCGGAAGCGGCGCGCGCCGACGCGCGCCTCGTGCGGCGCGAGGCCATTCCCAGTCCCACCCTCATGGCCGGCTACAAGCGCGAGGAATCCATCGGCATCCTGCCGACGCTCACTGGATTCGTGGCGGGCATCTCAGTGCCGCTCCCTCTCTGGGACCGGCGGGCCGGTGCGCGCGAAGCCGGTGACGCCGACGCGACTCGACGCGAGGCGGAGCTCGCCGCCGTCCGGCGCCGCATTGGCCGCGATGCCGCTGATGCGCTCGACGCCTTTCACGTCGCCGTGGCCCAACGCGCACGGCTGGCACGCGAACTTGGCGCCGAGGTGCTCGTCGCACTCAACGCGGCGCAACTGGCGTACGCCGAAGGCGAGATCACGCTGGTGGAGTGGCTCGACGCGGTCCGTGCCTATCGCGAGACGGAAGCAACTCTGGCCACCCTCGAAGCCGAAGTCCTCATTCGCCGCGCCGCGCTGGAGCGCGCCATCGGCACACCGATTGACGCCACGCCCAGGAACTGACCAATGATCTCCTCGCTCTCCCCAGTCCGCGCCGCCGCGCGCCACGCCGTTCGCGCCGCCGGCTTCGGCTCCCTCCTCGTTCTTTCCCTCTTGCCGGCCTGCGCGCGAACGAGCGGCGATACCGCAGCCGCGGACGCCGCGGGGCCCGCCGGTGGCGCCGTGACGCTCTGGACGGTCCGCACCGAGCTGTTCATGGAGCATCCGGCGCTCGTCGTCGGCGTTGCCGGCAAGTTCAACGTGCATCTCACGGCAGTCTCCGACTTCGCGCCGGTGCGCTCGGGCCGCGTGACGCTACGCTTTGCGCCGCGCGCTCGCGGCGCACCGCTCGTGGTGACGCAGGAGGCGCCGCGCGCCGCCGGCATCTACGGCCCGGCGCCGGTCTTCACCGCTGCGGGCGATTACGACTTGACGCTGATCGTGGACAGCCCACAGCTGCAAGACACCATTCGCGTGCCCGGGTTGCGCGTCTACGCCTCGGAGGACGCTGCGCCTCGCGAGGAGGACGCCTCGGACGCGGGCGTGTCCTTCCTGAAGGAGCAACAGTGGAAGACGCCGGGATTCCGGACCGCCGCGGCCACAACGGGCGAAGTGATCTCAACGCTGTCAGCACCTGGGAACATTGAAGCGCCGGCGGGCCACCACGCCGAGCTCACCGCACCCGCGAGTGGCTTGGTGGATCTCGCCGGTCTCGAACGCTCGCCGGCACCCGGTGAGCGGGTGACGCGCGGGCAGCTGCTCGCCACGCTTGCCCCGTCAATCGGCGATGCGGGCAGCGCGTACGCCGACGCGCGGGCGCGACTGCGCGAAGCCGAGGACGAGCTGACGCGGGCCGCGCGATTGGTGCGTGCCGAAGCAGCGCCGGCGCGACGGCAACGCGAAGCCGAGATCCGCGTCGACGCGGCACGCGAGGCCATGGCCGGGTTGGGCGGTGGTGCGGGCGGACGTATCGAGATCCGCGCCCCATTCGCCGGCGTGGTGGCAGCGCGCTCTCTCGTCCTAGGCAGCCGCGTGGAAGCCGGCGCACCGCTCTTCACGCTGGTTGACCCGTCGGTTGTCTGGCTCGTGACCCATGTGCCAGCCGCCAGCGCACCAACAATAGACGTCGCGGCCGCCGGCAGCTTTACCGCCGAGGGAAGCGACCGCCGGATCAGGACCGGCCGGCTGGTCTCCGTGGGACGCGTCATTGACGCCGATTCGCGCACGCTCCCCATCATCTACGAGGTGGCGAATCCCGATGGCCACCTGACGATCGGCTCCAATGCAGCAGTGCTGCTGCGCACCGGCCGTCGCGCCAGTGGTGTCGTCATCCCGGAATCAGCGGTGCTCGACGACGACGGCCGGGCCATCGCCTACGTGCAGGCTGGCGGCGAGCGATTCGAGCGCCGCGAGCTGACCATCGCCGCGCGCGACGGCGAGCGCGTCCTCGTCCTCGCCGGCATCGCGTCGGGTGAACGCGTGGTCGCGGGCGCGGCCTATCAGGTACGCCTCGCGTCGCTCTTCAGCGCCGTGCCCGCGCACGGCCACGAACACTAGGCGCCCCCAATGCTGAACGCTCTCCTCGCGTGGTCACTCCGCAACCGAGTTGTCGTGCTCGCGACCGCTGCCTTGCTCCTGGCGACCGGCGCGTGGACCGCATCCCGCATGCCCGTTGACGTGTTTCCCGATCTCACGGCGCCCACCGTCACGGTGTTGACCGAGGCGCATGGCATGGCGCCCGAGGAGGTCGAGACGATCGTCTCGTTCCCAATCGAGACGGCCGTCAACGGCGCCACCGGCGTGCGCCGCGTTCGCTCGTCCACCGCGCAGGGCATTTCGGTGGTCTGGGTGGAGTTCGAGTGGGGAATTGACATCTTCCGCGCCCGCCAGATCGTCGCCGAGAAGCTGCAGACGGTCGCCAGCACGCTCCCGGCGGGCGTCGCTGCCCCGCTCCTCGCGCCCGTCTCCAGCGTGATGGGCGAGATCATGATGATCGGCCTTTCGGGCACCGCGTCGCCAGAGGCGCTGCGCACCACCGCCGACTGGACGATTCGGCGCCGCCTCCTCGCCGTCCCTGGCGTGGCGCAGGTCATTCCCATCGGCGGCGAGGTGCGGCAGTACCAGGTGCTCCCCGACCTGGCGCGCATGCGCGCCGCGCGCGTGACGCTGGCCGACGTGCTGAAGGCCGCCGCAGGTTCCAACGCCAACGCGTCGGGCGGCGTGTACATGGACCGTGGCCAAGAGTATGTCATCCGGGGCCTCGGCCGCGTGCAGGACATTCAGGACATCGGCAAGAGCGTCGTCACGGTCCGGACGGGCGTTCCCATCGTCCTGAGCCAAGTGGCCGATGTGCGCATTGGGGCAGCGCCGCGCTACGGCGAGGGCTCGGTGAACGGCAAGCCGGCTGTTGTGCTTGCCGTGCAGAAGCAGCCCGGGGCCAACACGCTCGAGCTCACGCAGCGCATGCAGGTTGAGCTCGCCGAAATGCAGCGCCGGCTGCCGGACGGCATGACCATCCACACACAGCTGTTCCGCCAGGCCGACTTCATCACGACGGCCATGCGCAATGTCGTCAAGGCGCTGCGCGATGGCGCCGTGTTCGTGGTGATCGTCCTGTTCCTGTTTCTCTGGAACTGGCGCGCCACTGGTATTTCCATCATTGCGATTCCGCTCTCGCTCGCAGCGGCCATCTTCGCCATGCGCCTGCTCGGCATCACGATCAACACGATGTCGCTGGGCGGCATGGCCATCGCCATCGGCGCCCTGGTGGACGATGCCATTATCGTCGTCGAGAACGTCTTCCGGCGATTGCGGGAGAACCGGCATCTCGCGGAGGACGAGAAGCAGCCGGCAGTCGTGATCGTGTACACGGCCTCCCACGAGATCATCGCGTCCATCCTGAACGCCACGATCATCATCATTGCCGTCTTCCTTCCGCTCTTCTTTCTCGGGGGCGTCGAGGGGCGCCTGCTGCGCCCGCTGGGCGTGGCGTACGTGGTATCCATTCTCGCGTCACTACTGGTCGCCGTCACGGTGACGCCGGTCCTCTGCAGCTACCTGCTCCCACACTCACGCGGCGTCGAAGAGGACGACGACAGCGCGCTCGTACGCTGGCTGAAGCGCCGCTACGCCCGCACGCTCGAGGTAGTGGTTAACCGTCCGCGCCGCGTGCTGTGGGCGGCCGGCGGTGCCCTGGCGCTGACGTTGGCCGCGTTGCCGTTCGTCGGCACGGCCTTTCTCCCGGAGTTCAATGAAGGAGCGCTGACCGTGTCGGTGGTCACCGTCCCCGGAACGTCGCTCACCGAGTCTGACGCCATCGGCCGGCGGGTCGAGGAGATGCTGCTCGCGCACCCCGAGGTCACCTCAACGGACCGGCGGCAAGGGCGCGCCGAACTGGACGAGCACGCCCAGGGCGTGAATGCGGCGGAGATTGACGTGACCCTTCGCCCCGACACAAGGAAGGAGGCGCTCTTCGCTTCGCTGCGCGACGAGTTCTCGGTGCTTCCCGGAACGAACGTCACCATCGGGCAGCCCATCGGGCATCGCATTGACCACATGCTGTCGGGCACCCGCGCCAACATCGCGGTGAAGGTCTTCGGCCCGGATCTGTATGTCCTGCGCCAGGTCGGCGCGAGCGTGCGCGACGCCATGCAGGGCGTCCCGGGCGCCGTGGATGTGCAGCTCGAGCAGCAAGTGGACGTGCCGCAGCTGCGCGTGCGCGCCGACCGGGACGCGCTGGCACGTTATGGCATGACGGTCGGCCAGCTCGCCGAGGCCATCGACGTGGCGTTCAATGGAGAAAAGGTCTCCACCGTGCTCGAGGAGGGGCGCAGCTTCGACCTCGTCGTGCGCCTTCCGGACGACGCGCGGCGCGACGCCACGTCAATCGCCGCCGTCATGTTCGACACGCCGACCGGCCAGCACGTGGCGCTGGGGCAACTGGCTCGCGTCACCGTGGACCGGGGGCCAAACACGATCAGCCGCGAGAACGTGCAACGAAAGATCGTGGTGCAGTCCAACGTCGCCGGGCGCAATCTTGGCGGCACGGTGGCCGCCATCCGCGAGGCGGTCGCGCGGCAGGTCACGCTGCCGGCTGGCTATCACGTGGAGTATGGCGGGCAGTTCGAGGCCCAGGAGGAGTCAACCCGGACTCTTTCTGCGCTGTCATTCCTCGCCATCGCCGCGATCTTCGTGATCCTGTTTGGCGAGTTCCGTTCGGCGCGAACCGCCGGACTGGTGATGGCGAACCTGCCGCTGGCGCTCATCGGTGGCGTCGCGGCGGTGCTGGTCACGGACCGCGTCGTCAGTATCGCCTCACTCGTGGGCTTCGTGACGCTGTTCGGCATCGCGACGCGCAACGGCATCCTGCTGGTGGCGCACTACCGGCACCTGTTGCAGGAGGGGGTGTCGTTCCGCGAGGCGGTGGTGCGGGGTTCCCTCGAACGGCTCTCCCCCATCCTGATGACGGCCCTCACCGCCGGCCTGGCACTCATTCCGCTGGCGATCGGCGGCGGTGAGCCCGGCAATGAGCTGCAGACACCCATGGCGATCGTCATACTCGGCGGCCTGCTCTCTGCGACCGCGCTCAACATGGTGGTGCTCCCCGCGCTGTACATTGTCTTCGGCGAGCACCGTGTACCGGAGGTCCCCGCGACCGCCCCGTCTGCCACGGAGTCCCCCGGGTAACACGCCGCTCCGCTCGCCCTTCGCCGCAGATGTCGGCGTGGTCGGTGCGACGCTCGGGTGCATCTGGCTGCTCCTGGCGGCGATGTCGGCAGACCTCCTCACTGAGCTCGTTGGCAAGCGCTTCCAACTCCAGCACGGCGGCAGGGCGAAGAACGGCGTGGCTGTGCGCATCAAGACTCCTACCGGCGCAGCTTGATCTCTCGTTGAGCAGGTGTACGCGCCGCATCACCACGCAGGCGTGTGAAGCGATCACGAATCCCGGGTCACGCTAACCGTTCGCCCGGACTCGGCCGCCCCCCGGCCATCGCTTCTGCGACGCATCAACCACCGTGGCCACCGTCAGGTGCCCCGTCACATTGAGCATGGTCTTGAAGATGTCGGGCACCACGTCGAGCGCGATGAGAATGCCGACTCCTTCCACCGGGAGCCCCACCGCCGGAAGCAGCGGCGCGATGATGAACAGGCTCCCGCTGGGGATTCCCGGCACCGAGAAGCTCATCACGATCGCTGCAAGGTAAAACGTGGCGATGGACTGAAAGCCGAACGGCAGCCCGAAGAGCTGGCCGATGAAGAGGCCGCCGACGATCCACGACACGGCGACGTTGAGCCGGAAGATGGAAACGCCCAGCGGCAGGGCGAAACCGGAGACCTCTCGCGACAGCCGCAGCTTGTGTTCGGCGGCTTCGAGCATGGCGGGAAGCGCCGCCAGCGACGAGCGCGTCCCCATGGCCACCACCTGCGCGGGGAGCGCGGCCCGCGCGAACGTACTCAGCGGGACGCGACCGCCGAGTACCGCCACGACGTACAGCAGGGCGGTGGCGAGCAGCAGCAGGGCGCCGTGCGTCAGGAAGTAGAACCCGATCGCCCCGGCCCCCGAGTATCCGAGCCGCCCTCCGAGCGTGACGGCCAGCGCGAAGACGCCGATTGGGGAGAGTCGCAGCACCCACCCGACCAGCAACAGCATCGCATCACCGATCGCGCGGAACAGGGCGAGCACCTGTTGGCGGGAGTGGTCCGGGAGCCGCGCCACGCCGAGCGCGAATGCTACCGTGAAGACGAGCAGCGGCAGCATGGCATCGTCGGTCGCGGCCTTGATGGGATTGACGGGGACGAGTGATGTGAGCCACGCCGCGAACGTGGGCAGTTCCGGCACCTGCACTCCCGTCGCTGCCACGCTCTGCCGCAGCGCCGCGGCTGCCGCGGGATCCACGTCGGAAAGCGCGTACAGGGCGGGCGCAATGAGGGCGACCACGAGGCCGATCGTCGCGAGGAGCGCGACGAACATCGCCAGAGAACGCACACCGATGCGGCCGACGGCCCGCAGGTCGCTCATGGACGCCACGCCCGTGACGAGCAGCGAGACAACGAGCGGAATCACCGTCATGCGGATCGCGTTCACCCAGAGCGTGCCGACCGGCCCGCTGACCGCGAGGAGGGGCGTCGCCACGCTGGCGGAGGTCGCTACGGCAGTGCCACCGACGAGGAATCCGGCGACGAGTGCCGCCAGGGTGGAGTATCCGGTGCCGATTCTCATGCCAGATGCTACTGCGCAGACCGCGGAACGGCGAGCGACGCTAGCGCTTAACGCGTCCCTCCCGTCAGTCCCCGGTTCTTCAGCAGCGGCCCGATCTCGGGGTCCCGCCCCCGGAAGGCTCGGTAGAGCGTGGCCATGTCGCCGGTCCCGCCGCGCGCGAGGATCATGTCGCGGAAGCGCTGGCCGTTCGAGCGCGTCAACCCGCCGTTTTCCTCGAACCAGGCGTAGGCGTCGGCGTCAATCACCTCGGCCCAGATGTACGCGTAATAGCCGGCGGAATAGCCGCCACTCCAGATGTGCGAGAAGTAGTTCGTCTTGTACCGCGGCGGCACCAGCGGCAGGTCCACCCCAAAACGCTGCAGCGCCTGCTTCTCGAAGGCATCCACGTCCGTCGGACGGTCGTTCACGGACAGCGTATGCCACGCCATGTCAAGCAGCGCCGCCCCGAGATACTCTGTCGTGGCGAAGCCCTGGTCGAACGTCGTCGTGCGCCGGATCTTGGCTTCCAGCGCCGGCGGCATCGGCGCGCCCGTCTGGTAGTGCCGCGCGTAATGCGCAAACACCTCGGGGTGCAGCGCCCAGTGTTCGTTGAACTGCGAGGGGACCTCGGTGAAATCCCGCGGCATGTTGCCCGCGAGCCGCGGGTACGGCGCGGCGTTCAGGAAGCTGCTCAGCGCGTGGCCGAACTCGTGGTACATCGTCGTCACGTTGTCCCACGTGAGCAGCGCCGGCTGGCCCTCGGCAGGTTTGGTGAAGTTGCAGTTGTTGATGACGACCGGCCGCGTGCCGAGCAGCGCCGAGCGGCTCACGAAGCCGCTGGACCAGGCGCCGCCGTTCTTGTTGTCGCGCTTGTAGTAGTCGGCGTAGAAGAGGCCCAGCGACGAATCGGCGTCGAAGACCTCGAAGACGCGCACGTCGGGGTGGTAGACCGGGATGTCCTTCCGCTCTTTGAAACTCAGCCCGTAGAGCTGCTGCGCCGCGTAGAAGACGCCGTCGCGCAACACGCGGTCCATCTCGAAGTACGGCTTGATCTGCTCCTCGTCGAGCGCGTACTGCGCCACCCGCACCTGCTCGGCGTAGTACTGCCAGTCCCACGGCTGGAGCCGGAAGCCGCCGCCCTGCTTGTCGGCGAGCTGCTGCATCGCCGCCGCCTCGCCCCGCGCCTTCTCCGCCGCCGGCGCCGCAAGCTGGGTCAGCAGGCGGAGCGCGTTCTCCGGCGTCTTCGCCATCGTCTCATCGAGGGCAAAGGCGGCGAATGTCGGGTACCCCAAAAGCTGCGCGCGCTCCGGACGAAGCTGCGCAAGACGGAGGATCATCTGCCGCGTGTCGTTGCTGTCGCCTCGCGCGGCCCGTGTGGTGGACGCTTCGAAGAGCCGCTGCCGCAGGGCGCGGTTTTGCAGCGACGACTGTGCCGGCTGCTGCGTGGTGTTCTGCAGCGGTAGCAGCCACTTGTCCGCGAGGCCGCGGGTCTTGGCAGCCCCCGCCGCGGCCGCAATCTCGCCGCCGCTCAGCCCGGCAAGCTGGGTTGCGTCGTCCACCACGACGCCGCCGGCGCGCGTGGCCGCCAGCAACCGCCGCCCGAACTCGTTGGTGAGTTGCGCCTGTTCCCGGTTTAGGGCGCGCAGCCGCGTCTTGTCCGTCTCGGGCAGGAGCGCGCCAGCACGCACGAAGTCGCGGTAGTAGCGCTCCACGACCAGCCGCTGCAATGAGTCGAGGCCGAGGGCGGCGCGCCGGTCGTAGAGGCTCTTGATCCGCAGAAAGAGCGTGTCGTTGAGGGAGATGGCATCGCGGTGCGCGGCCAGCCTCGGCGCCAGGGCCCGTTGGATCGCCTGGAGCGTGTCGTTCGTGTTCGATGAGGTAAGGGCGCTGAAGACGCGCTGCACGCGCGAGAGCATCTGCCCTGCGCGCTCGAGCGGGAGGATGCTGTTCTCGAACGTCGGCGCGGCCTGGTTGTGAATGATGGCCGCCACCTCCGCGAGTTGCTGGCGCATCCCTTCTTCGATGGCCGGCTGGAAGTCGGCGTTGCGGATTCGCGTGAAGTCCGGCGCCTGATAGAGCAGCGGGCTCGGCGAGGCAAAGGGGTTGGTGCTGGGAGGCTGCGCGGAGCCGACACCGCTGCAGGCGAATACGGCGATGCCGAGACGGATCGCGAGACGACGGATGCTGAACATTGGGGAGACCCGGTGAGCAGGAGAGGACCGGGGGCCGTCGCAGAAAGATTCGCCTTTTGGAGCCGCGGGGCAACCTCGGGGGGTGGCGATCTCGGAATCGAGAGCAAGCCGAAGCGTGGCCGCTCAGCGCTTCATTGCGATTGCCATCACCTGCCGGCGACTGGACTAGTGGCGCGAAACGCGCACCCCGGTCGTGATCGTTCTCCCCGGCACGATGGTCACGTTGTCCGGTTCGCCTCGTTGGTGGTTCAGCAGGTTCTCCCCGGTGAGCACCACCGACACTCCGCGGCCGAACGTGTGAGACACCGACGCGCGAAGGCGCGTATTCCCGCCGTAGCTGCGCCAGTAGCCGCGCAAGTCCGCGCCATAGAGTGGCACGGTGGCACGGTCAAAGCCCACATAGGCGGCGGCGAGCGACAGGCGGTCGTACTCAATCCAGTCGAAGGCGCGCGCGACGCCGACGAGGGCGTCCCAGCGCGTGCCCGACCACGACACGGATGCGCTGACTGTGCGCGCCGGAACACCAAGCATCCGGTCACCCGCGCGCAGGTCACCAGTATAGCGCGCCGCCAGGGAACGTACGCGACTGTCGACGGTTGACAGGGCCAGCGTGCCGGCCAGCGGACCTCGGCGCACGGTCGCCTGCAATTCCCATCCGTGGTTGCCGATGGAACCCACGTTCTGGTACTGCAGCCCAAGCTGCGACGGCACGTGACCAGGCAATGACGACGAATCGGGGATGATGACCTGTTGGATGAGCCCGGACGCGCGCTGGTCGAAGCGGGTGACCTGCACCGTGGCGACGTGTCCGAGCATGAGGTCGAAGCCTCCTTCCACGCCCGACTGTTCCTCGGGCGAGAGATCGCGCACAACCGACTGCGACAGGATGCCGCCGAACATCGTCTCGCGTGTGGCGGTGCGCGGGGCGCGAATGCCGCGTCCCAGTGCAGTGCGCAGCTTGAGCGTCACGTTGCCAAGCTCCCGCACCCAGGCTCCGCCGACCATCGGCAACAAGTTGTTGCGCGCGGCAATCACGTACCCGCTGTTGCGCTCGAGCCGGAGCCCCGCCGACAGGAACCACGTCCCGCGGACTGCAACATCTGCCTGCGTGATAAGGCCGGCATCGCTGAGCCAGTCGGCCCCTTGCGCCGCGCCGCCCATGGGCCCGTTCGGACCCATCATGGCGGGCGCGGCGCCAACTCCGGCGGGGAGTTGCATGGCAGCGCGCCCGAGTTGGATGGTCGGCGTCTCCTGGCGGAGCGCGGAGTGTTCCGCCGCGAGTGTCAGCGTGGCGGCCACCCGTTCGGGGCTGCCAAGCCGGGCGACACTGCTCACGCGCAGCGTCGTTCGGTCGGCAGCGCCGCGCGCCGCGCGCAACGCCGAGTCGGCGCTCGACGGAAATGGCGTGAAGTCGTTGGCGACGTTCGACAGCGCATAGCCGTCGACTCCGGCCACTAGCGTATGCGTCCATCGGTCGTTCGCCGCGAACTTCACCGTGGTGCCCACTGTGTACTCCTGCAGCGACTGCGGCTCCGCGCGCAAGCCAGCGGCGGCTTCCAAGCGTCCCGTGGTCGCCCCGACAGCATCAAGCAACAGGGGATTCGTTGTCGTCCCAACGGCGCCAGCCACAAATCGGGCGGTGCCCGAGACGACGGTGCGCGCACCGATGAGTCGCACGCCGGCGCTCGCCTGCACGCTGTGACTGGTCGCGCCCTCGTAGTACGCGCCGAGTGAGTTGTACCCGACGCCGATCTGCGCACTGTGCAGGCCCGACCCAATCCCGACGGCCACGTGATGCTCCTGCGCAAGCACGGCCGACGACGCGTAATCGCTCGTCGAGTAGCCAGCGCTCGAGCGCACTCGCATGCGCGGGGCGCCGGCGTCCACACGCTCGTGCCGGGTGACGATGTTCAGCACACCGCTGATCGCGTCCGCGCCGTACAGGGCGGCGCCCTGCGGCCCGCGAATGACCTCGATGCGTTGCACGCTCTCGGGATCGATCTGCGTCACCAGCAGCGGATTCGCGACGGCGATGCCATCCACGTACATCTTGGGATAGTTCGCGCCAAGGGAACTGGCCCCGCGGATGCTCCCGTATCGGGTCATAAGGCTCGCCGGCGACTGCTCCCACGCCCACAGCCCCGGCACGGCGCCGGAGACCGCCGCGGCGAGGTCATGCACGCCGGCACGGCTGAGATCGCGACCGTCCACGACAGCCAGCGCCACAGGGAGGGAACGCTGCGGTCCGCCGTCCGCCGTGCCGGTGACCACCACGCGGCCGAGTGCGGCCGTTCCAACGGCGCTGCGCAGTGCCACCGACGCGTGCCCAACGCGCGCGTCGCGCACTGGCGCGAGGACGATCTGGTCGCCCCCCACCGCAACCGGCGTCACCGGCACGTCATGCAGCAGCGTGGCGAGCAGTGAAGCGACACTCACCGCGTCGAACGCGCCACGCACGGCGCGATCGAGCGGCAACAGTTCGGCGCTGTAGGAGATGCGCACATGCGCCACGGCCATCAGTTGGTCGAGCGCGTCCCGCAAGGAGATGCCTCGGAACTGCACCTTGACCCGTCGCTCGAGCGGCGTGGACTGGGCCACGAGCGTTGCCGGAACGGCGAACAGCGCCAGCGCACACAGCGTCCGACGCATGCGCGCCGCCACGCCGGCCCGGACGCGCGTCATCTGCGCCGACGGATGGCTGGTGACGCCGGGCGCAGCATCACGGTGTCCCCACGCAATTCATAACTTGCGCCAAGGGCGAGCGCGATGACGTCGAGCACCTGGCGCCGGGAGTCGTTCAGGAACGAAGCGGTGAGGTGTCGGCCCGCGAGCGTCGAGTCGGCGATGACGAGTTCCAACCCGTACCAGCGCCGCAGGTCGGAGCGCACGCGCGCAATCTCTGTTTCGCGGAAGACCAGGCGGCCCTTGGTCCACGCCGCGTCCTCCTCGCTTGCGCCGGACCGCCGGACGGTGAGCGATCCCGTATCCTGCCACGAGGCCGCATCGCCAGCCTCAAGCACGACGTCCGCCGTACTGCCGCCCTGAAGGCGCACGGATCCCTCCGTGACGGAAATCGCGATGCCCTCCGCGCTATCACCGCGCACGGTGAAGGTCGTGCCGATATCGGTGATCACGGCGCCGCCGGTGCGGACCGTGAACGGACGCTCCGCGTCGTGCCGCACCTCGAAGAACGCACTGCCTCGCAGCATCACTTCGCGCGGTCCCGTGTCATACCCGGCGGCAATGGTGAGTTCGCTCGACGGACCAACGATCACGCGCGTGCCATCTGCGAGGCGCGTTGAATCGAGCTGCCCGGTGGCGGTGGCGATCACCCGCTCGGCGGCCGGCAGGCCCGGGCCGCTCCGACGCGACAGCACGAGCCCCACGGCGATTACGACGACGGCCGCCGCCGCCGCGAGGGTCCAGGGCATCGCGACGCGCCGCACGGCTCGCCGCACCGGCCTCAGCGGCACGACTGGCGTCGGCAGCGAGTGCATGCGGTCGTGCACCCGGCCCAGCGCGGCCTCGACGTCGACGTCGCCCGCGTCTGGCCGCGCGAGCCGGGCGGACGCCGACGCGAGGGCCGCGAGGGCCCGCGCATCCGCCGGACGCTCGCGCAGCCAAGCCTCCACCGCTGCAGACTCCGCGGCGCTGCTCTCGCCCGCAAGGTGGCGGGCGATGGCTTCCCAGTCCGGCGCTCCGGCGGGAAGATCAGGGGTGGATGCGGATTCTTTCATGACATAGAAGTAGACACGCGAACCGCAGGATACCCTATTCGCGGGGCCACCTCAATAGAATTCAGGCAATGGATGACCGCGAGCTGCTGCGCCAAATCCGGCTGGGCGACGAACAGGCTTTCGACACGCTGTTCCGGCGCTTCTATGGCATGCTCGTTGGCTTCACCGAGTCCCTGCTCCGCAGTCGCGCGCTCGCCGAGGAAGTGGTGCAGGACGTCCTGCTCGAGGTCTGGCGTCGCCGCGAGACGTTGGAGATCGCCGAGACCTGGCGCTCCTATCTGTTTCGGGCGGCCCGGAACCGGGCGCTCAATGAGCTGCGGCACGCCAAGATCGCACTGAATGCCGAGCCGTACGTGCGCAGCCCCGAGTCCGTGGAACCGTCGTCTCCTGCCGAACTCGACGCGGCGGACCTGGATCGCGAGTTCCAGCGCGTCCTGCAGTCGCTGCCGGCGGCGGAGCGCGAGGTGTTCGAGATGAGCCGCCGTGACGGGCTGAAGTACAGCGAGATCGCGGGCGTGCTCGGGGTTTCCGTCAAGACGGTCGAAGCGAGGATGGGACGCGTCCTGAAGGAACTGCGCACGCAACTCGCCGACTGGCTGCCGAGCTGAGTCTCCCCGTCGGAACCGATGGCCGGCACCCGCGGATAGGGTGCCGGTGGGCTCGCGTGTCTCTAACCATGAAGCCCGCAAACTCGACCGAATGACTCGGCCGTCACGCGAGCGACTTCCGGAGGATCTTGGTGATGCAGAAGCGCATTCAACAGCTCGTCATTGTCGGGGGAGTGTTCGCCATCGCCGCATGCGCCGACCCCACGGCCAGCAACGGTCGCGCGCTCCTCGCGCGTGCCGACCTCGCCACGGCGTTCACGACGGTACCGGTGGCATACACGTCTGGGCAGACGACCTACAACTCGAACGCCGAAGGCACCGGCCCGATGTTCCCGGGCGCGCCCTCGTTCGGCCTCGGCCCGTTCGGTGGAATGGGCGGCATGGGCGGAATGGGCGGCATGAACATGGGCGGAGGCATGGGCTCGATGATGGGCGGCGGACTCGGTGATGACTTCACCGGGGGCATGGGACTGGGCGTCGAGTTCGGACGCGGCCGGCACGGAGATCCCGCGATGGCACAGAGCAACTGCACCTACGATGCGGCGGCGAAGCGGGCCATCTGCACGCCGGTCAATGAGCACGGGATGACGGTCACCCGATCCGTGGCGTGGAGCGACGCTGCCGGCGTGGCTCAGCCGGCGTTCGACGCCGTGACGACCAACACCATCAACACGCGGGTGACGGTCGCCGGCACCATGACGCGGCGCGACAGCGCAACGTCAACCATCGCCCACAACAGTGACCGCACGGTCAGTGGACTGGCCAAGGGAAGCACCAAGCACACCGTAAACGGAACAGCCGCCGGCAAGGAAGTGACGACAGGCAAGGACAACACCGGCGCCTTCACCGCCACGCGACTCGCTGCGGACACCGTGCGCGGCGTCATCGTGCCGGTATCGGACACCGGGCGCACGTACCCCACGGCGGGCACGATCATCCGCGTGATGAACGTGTCGGTCGTACGCGCCAGCGGGACGACCGCCTCGGCGCATCGCGAGGTCATCACCTACGATGGCACCGCGACGGCGAAGATGATCATCACGCAGGACGGGACGACGAAGTCGTGCACGCTGCCGCTGCCGATGGGCAGGCCAGTCTGTCCCTAGCCGAGTCGACGGCGTGGAACGTCTGCAACTGCCCGTCTCACGAGGACGGGCAGTTTGCCGTTTCTGGCACCCGCGCCCCTGAACACCAGTCAGGCGGTGCCAGTTGGCGGATCGCGCTCCACCGGGCGCATCATGATCTCGGCGCGATCTCCGCCACATAGCGTCGCTCGGCCCGCGCGAAGATCGCATGCCCAGACCGCGAGATCCACCCAGCAAGAAACACGCTGCCCCTCCACCGACTGAGTCGTGGCGGGGCATTGTCGTAGGCCATCAAGGAGTTGAAGCTCGGACCTCAAACCTGGTGGGCACACCGCCGGGCGGCGAATCGACTACTTCGCGGCGGCGATTTCCAGAAAGCCCGAAACAGCCGAAGCACGATACTCCGTGCGGGTGCCGTACTGCGCACAGCCGACCGGCTTGCCCGCCGAATCCAGAATCGGCCTCACACACGTGTCTGTTGGCACCTCCCGCGACGTTTGGATCGTCCCCCTCCACCGGGAGTTGGCTGGCTGAATCCTGTCGACCTCGATGAACAGGTCGTCGATGTCGAAGGCCTGATCACAGGCAAACAGGACTGTCTGGCGTGTCTGGGAGCGTGCGATCTCCCGCCGGCATGTTCCCGCCTTCAACGTGACCAGCACGCTGTCGCGGTGGAAGGTGAGGGCGCCTTCCAGGGGCCTCTCGCGGCCATGGCGCGCAATGAACTGGTAGGTGCGAATCGAGGTATCAGCTGTCGCTGCCTGCCCCGCGACTGGTGAGGCGAAGAGGCTCGCAGCTACGACCAGACAGGCACTGAGGTGGGACTGACGCATGGGCCACTTCTTTCCTGGCGCCGGAACCTGCCGCCGCTAATTCAGGTGGAGTCCGCTGGGGGCATTGGCATCGTACACTGGGTACGCTAGGCTGGTTCCGCAAGAGCGCGGCGCGTCAATGCGCGGCGCGTCACCTGCCGCGAGCCGACGCGTCATCCTCGCGGCATTTCCCGGCGGAGGATTGGATCTCTGCGTTGGGTAGCAACCCGCCCCGCACCGGCAGTGGCCGCCACTGGGCGGGTTGCTGCTTTCAATGGGCCATCGAGGAGTTGAACCTCGGACCTCACGCCTATCAGCCCCATCTCGTTCGACGACAGATTCCGGCATTCAAGGTAGGCGGTGTCTCCTGCTCTAGTTTTCGGAGAGCGACCTGCGCACTACTCGCCGAGGAACTCCGCGGGTGTCATCGCCAGCGCTGGAAATGCCTTGAGGATCGCTCGGTCGGTCGTGACGAGCGGCACACCCAAGGTGTTTGCCAACGCGACATATTCGCAATCATAAATCGAGCATTTGGAGCGAAAGGCCAGTGCGAGAACGTCCTCGGCATCGACCTCGCCTTCCCGGCCGCCGATAACCTCGTCCAATTGCCCGAGCAGCGAGACTGCCCGTGCGATGGAAAGGTCGCCCCGCATGATGAACTTGTGAACGACACTCCGAAGCTCACTGCGCCAGAGGGCAGGAGCCACCCACGTGGGGTCCTTTGCCAGCACAGCCTCTGCCTCCGCGGTGCGCTCGCCCGGCATGACGAGGTACGCGAGGAGATTCGCGTCGGCGACGATCATGCGCGGCCGGATTCCCGCGCAGCCCGAAGCACCTTGTCCGTCAGAAACACGCCCTTGAGGCGGGCCCGGCTGCGTCGGAGCGCGGCGAGCAGGTCGGCCGGATCGGCGGCGCGGGCGTCGGCGAGGGCGCGCTCGACCGTGAGTATTGCTTCGCTATTGAGACTCCGTCGATGCTCTGCCGCTCGCGCCTTGAGTCGGGCGTAGAGCGGGTCGGGAAGGTTCTTGATCGTCAGCGTCGCCATGCGCGCTCCAGACATGCGTAATGGATGCAATATGGATGCGACGGCTTGGGACGTCAAGCCCGTCAAACGCGCCGGTCAATCGCGCCGGTCAATCGCGCCGAGCGGTGTCCCCGACTCGCCTTGAATCGACCGCCGCAGCGACGATGGTTGCTCCTCTGCCCGCGATTCGCACACCGGATGGGTGGTGCGACTCAATGGACACCCGAACGGACACACCCTTCTTGGTTGCCGCTCCTGACACCAAACCCCGCACCGGCACGAAGCCGTTGCGGGGTCTGCGTTTCCATCCGAATGGGCCATCGAGGAGTTGAACCTCGGACCTCACGCTTATCAGGCGTGCGCTCTAACCACCTGAGCTAATGGCCCTGAATCTATAAATCTCGCCAGTGCAGGGACTTGCGTCAACGGGCTGGCAACCCAAGGCGCAACGATCAGTTCTCAATCCCCTGCACCTGACCGTGCCCCTGCACCACACCGTGCCCGTGCCCCTGCACCACACCGTGCCCGTGCCCCTGCACCACACCGTGCCCGTGCCCCTGCACCGCACCCTGCCCGCCAGCACCTACCCGTCAAACGCCCCGCCCTTCGGCTCGTCGTCCTCGTCAAGATTGTCGTACTCGTCGTCCAGATCAATCAGGTCGTCGTCCAGATCGTCGTCGTCCAGAATGCTCCCGTCGTCTTCGTCGAGATCGTCTTCCTCGTCGTCTTTCTCGTCCTCGTCCTCGTCCTCGTCCTCGTCCTCGTCCCCGTCGTCCAACTCGTCGTCTTCGTCGAGGTCCGCGTCGAGGTCTGCGTCGAGGTCCGCGTCGAAGAAGTCCTCGTCTTCTTCGGCGGCCGCCGAGGCCTGGAATCCAAGGGTGGTGCGGTCTGCGTCGAGAGAATCACCGGCTTTCGACGACGCCAACATGCCCGACATGATGCTGCGCTCCGTGTGCTACTTGGATGGTTACAGCGAAGCGCGTTCGCGCTTCGCCTCGCGTGAGCTGCGCTTGCGGTCCGTCGCGAGAAGGCTCCGCTTGCGCAGACGAATGGACTTCGGGGTCACCTCGATCAACTCGTCATCTTCGATATACTCAAGCGCACCTTCCAGCGTCAACACCCGCGGCGTCTCCAGCGAGATGGCGTCATCCGCCGACTTGGAGCGCATGTTCGTCAACTTCTTTTCCCGGCACGGATTGACGTCCATGTCGCCGGGGCGGGAGTTCTCGCCCACCACCATCCCCTCGTAGACCTCATCGCCTGGCGCCACGAAGAGCGTGGACCGGTCCTGCAGGTTGCCCAGCGCGAAGGCGACGATCGTCCCGTGCTCCATTGACACGAGCACGCCGCGGTTGCGCCCTTCCAGCGTCCCGGCCCACGCCCCGTATTCAAGAAAGCGGTGGTGGATGATGCCGTTGCCGCGCGTGTCGGTGAGGAACTCGCTGCGGTATCCGAACAGTCCGCGCGCCGGGATCCTGTAGAGCAGGCGCACCAGCCCCTGTCCGGGGTTCTTCATCTCCAGCATCTCGGCCTTGCGGGGACCCAGCTTCTCGATGACCGTCCCCATGTATCCCTCGGGGACGTCAATCGCGAGCTCCTCGTACGGCTCCAGCCGTTCGCCGTTGGGCCCGACGTGCGTGATGACGCGGGGCCGCGACACCTGGAACTCATACCCCTCGCGCCGCATCGTCTCCATCAGGATGGAGAGGTGCAGCTCGCCGCGCCCGCTCACCGTCCAGGCATCAGTGGCGTCGGTGTCCTCTACGCGCAGCGCCACATTGCGTTCGAGCTCACGCTCCAGTCGCTCCTTGATCTGCCGTGACGTCACGAACCGGCCATCGCGGCCGGCGAACGGCGAGTTGTTGACGAGGAAGTCCACCGAAATGGTGGGCTCCTCCACCGCGATCCCCTCGAGCCGCTCGGGATGCTCGGGATCGGTGATGGTCAGGCCGATCTCCACCCCTTCGAGCCCGGCGAGGGCGACGATCTCGCCGGCCGATGCCTCGGCGAGCTCCACGCGCTCGAGCCCCTCGAAGCCGTAGAGTTTGGTCACGCGGCCAATCAGCGGCTTCTTCTCGTGGTCCACCGAGAGGAGGTGCACCGTGTCGCCCACGCGCACCGTGCCGCGTTCAATGCGGCCGATGGCCATGCGGCCGAGGTAGTTGGAGTAATCAATGGTCGAAATCAGCATCTGGAACGACCCGGCGGCGTCGTGCGGTGGCGCCGGCACGTGCTTGACGATCGTCTCGAAGAGCGGCGTCAGGTTCACCGCCGGGACGTCCATATCCATCGTGGACGTGCCCTCGCGCGCCGAGGCGTAGACGACGGGCGCGTCGAGCTGGTTCTCGCTGGCCTCGAGCTCGATGAGAAGGTCGAGCACCTCCTCGTGCACGCGCATCGGGTCGGCGCCGGGACGGTCAATCTTGTTGATGCAGACGATCACCTGCCGGCCCAGCGCCAGCGCCTTGCGCAGCACGAACCGGGTCTGCGGCATGGGTCCGTCGAACGCGTCCACGACGAGCAGCACGCCGTCCACCATGCGCAGGATGCGCTCCACCTCGCCGCCGAAATCGGCGTGCCCGGGGGTGTCAACGATGTTGATCTTCGTCGCTAGCCAGTGGATGGAGGTGTTCTTGGCGAGGATCGTAATGCCCCGCTCGCGTTCGAGCGGGTTGGAGTCCATCACACGCTCGGCGACGACCTGGTTCTCGCGGAAGGCCCCGGCCTGGCGGAGCATCTTGTCCACCAGCGTGGTCTTGCCGTGGTCAACGTGGGCAATGATGGCGATGTTGCGGATTTCCATAGCCTTGTAATATAGTCGATGCGGTGCCCATATTTCATCGTCTTGGCGCCATTTCGGCTGTTTCGGCGCAGGTTTCCTTGCCCCAGATGCCAAGCGGTTCATGGCTACTAAGCGCGCGACGCCATCCGCCGGACTTCCGGCGCCAGCGAACGGACTCCCGGCGCCCTCGGCCGGCGTGACATCGCCGGTCGTCTTCGAGCCGGAGGCGCTGGAGCAGCGCCGCTTCGAACGTGACCGCGGCCAGGCGGTGGCGGTGCTGGTGGCCTTGGCGATTCCCTTTGCCGCCTTCGGTATCAACGACGCCCTGCTCGCTGGCGGGAATCGGCTTCAGCTAGCCATCGCATGGACCTTGCGTGCCGTCGCTGTCGCCGCGCTGGCGCTCACCGGCCTGCGCCTGCGGCGTGCCCCGAACCGCGCCTCGCTCGAGCGTTCTTTGCATGTCGCTCTCATGGTCGGCATCGTGCTCGCTGTCGGGACCCACTTCGGCCGCCCGCGCGAGTCGCTGCTGACCACGCGGTTCGAGTTGCTCTGTGTCATCGGCTTCTACGTCGCGCTGCCGCTGCGAACCCGCTTGCAGATGGTGCCGGCGCTCACCTTGTCGGCCGTGAGCCTGTCGCTCGTCTTCTTCTGGCATACGGGCGTCACGGACCCGGATCTGGTCTCGCTCACCGTCTGCTTCGTGCTGGCCAACGTGCTGGGGATACTCATCGCGCGGTGGCGTCATTCCGCCGAAGCCGAGGAGGAGGCGGCATGGCGCGCCGTGACCTTCGCTCACGCCTCGCTGCAGCGCACGGTGCGCGAACTTCGCGCCGTGCGCAGCGTCGTGCCCATCTGCCCCTCGTGCCGCAAGGTCCGTTGCGCGCGAGATGGCTGCCAGCATCTCGAGGCGTTCGTCGCTGATTGCGGTGACGTGGAGTTCTCGAGAGTTCTCTGTCCGGCGTGCCTGCAGAAGGAGTTCGGCGCCACGCTGTCGGGCACGTCCTTCTGACCATCGCGCCCAGCCTATCGCTCGACGCCCTGCGTCTGCAGAGCGAGCGCAGACTGGCGTGGATGGCGACGAGCCTCATGTTCCTGCCGGGCGTGCTCTGGGCCTATGTGGACGCGAACGCCGTCGATGATGGGGTGACCCTGAACGTCCTCTACGCCGTACGCGCCACCCAACTCGTCCTGTGGGCCGCCGGAGTCTGGCTCATCCGGCGTGCGCAGTCACGCGCCGATCTGCGCCGGGTGCTGTTTCTTCTGGCACTCGGTATCGTCGCGTTTTTTGCCACCAACGCCTGGCTGAGGCCGGCTGACAACTGGATGCCCTTGAGGACCGTCGTGCTGATCTCGATCGGCACCTTCGTGGTCTATCCGTACGGATTCCGCTACCAGTTGATCGCCTGGGGCGCCCTGCTTGTCGCCGCCGCGTCGCTGATGTGGGGGCACTATGTCTCGATGCCCGGCTATGACCGGGTGGCGGCGACGCTCAACATCCTGATCGCCGGCGCGCTGGGAATGGCGGTCGCGCGCAACCGCGCGGCACTTGAGCGCGACCTCGACGCGGCGCTGGAGAGCGAGCGCGCTGCCATCGAGGCGGGCAAGCAAGTCACGGCGGAACTGGCAACGCTGCAGGGGATCATCCCCATCTGCATGTACTGCCGCGAAGTGCGCACCGAGGCGGGCGCGTGGGAACAGCTCGACCACTACGTGCGCCAGCGAACGGCCGCCGACTTCTCGCACGGGATCTGCCCGAAGTGCCTGAAGCAGCAGTTTCCGCAGTACTCGGGACCGTCGCGTACGCCCTGACCGGTCAGGGCGTGACGCCCTGAGTGGTGACGCCTACCGCTTCATCCCCGGCTTGGCCCCGCCGCCCGGCTGACCGGCCGCGGCCGCCGCCTGATCCTTCTGCATCTCCGACTCGGCGTACGAGGTGTCCCATCCCTTCGCCTTGAGCGCGGCCACGAAGGACGGCTTGTCCACCGACTTCATCCACGCCTCCTTCGGCTCCACCTGCTTGCTGTCCACGAGCTCGATCAGCGTGTCGTTCATCGTTACCATGCCAATGCGCTTGGACGTCTGCATGATGCTCGGAATCTGGAACGTCTTCCCCTCGCGGATGAGGTTCGACACGGCGTTGGTGACGAGCAGAATTTCGCGCGCCGCCACGCGGCCGCCGCCGATCTTCTTGCAGAGCACCTGCGACACCACGCCCTTGAGCGACTCGGAAAGCATCGTGCGCACCTGCTCCTGACGGTCGGCCGGGAACTGGTCGATCAGGCGGTCAATCGTGCTCGCCGCCGTCGTCGTGTGCAGCGTGCCGAACACGAGGTGGCCAGTCTCGGCGGTCTCGATGGCGATGGCCACCGTCTCCAGATCGCGCAGCTCGCCCACTAGAATGATGTCCGGATCCTCGCGCAGCGCGGCGCGCAGCGCGCTCTTGAATGAGTCGGTGTGCACCCCCACCTGCCGCTGCGTGACGATGCAGCCCTTGTTCTCGTGCACGAACTCGATGGGGTCCTCGATGGTGATCACGTGGTCACTGCGTGACCGGTTCACGAGGTCCACGAGGGCGCAGAGCGTTGTAGACTTGCCCGAACCCGTGGGCCCAGTGACGAGCACCAGCCCCTTGGTGAGGTAGCAGAGCTTCTGAACCTCGGGCGTCACGCCCAATTGATCGGCGGTGACGATGTTACTCGGGATGACGCGAAAGACGGCGGCAATGCCCTTGCGGTCCTTCAGCACGTTGGCGCGGAAGCGCGCGACGCCGGTGATCTCGTACGCAAAGTCGGTGTCGTTGTGCTCGGTGAACTCCTTCTTGTTGCGGTCGGGCATGATGGACCAGAGCAACGCCTCCAAGCCCTTTGGCGTCATGGTCACGCCCTCGACGCGCGTCATCTCGCCGCTCTTGCGGATGATCGGCGGCTCGCCCACGCGCAGGTGCAGGTCGGACCCGCTCACGTCAACCAGCAGGCGCAGCAGCCGCTCCATCTCGCCCAGGGCCTTGGCCGGGTCGCTCAGCGCGGACGAGTCTTCCACCGGCGGCGCCGCCTGCGCCGAGGTGGTCACCACCCCTGATTCCAGGTCCACGGCGCGGAACATCCCCGTGCGACGCTCGAACTCGCCCTTGTCGTCCACTGTCAGTTGGCAGTGCCACTTGTTGCCCTGCAGCATGGCGCGGACGACAAAGACCCCCTCGGCGTTGGTGTACTGGAACTTCACCGGCACCTTGCCGTCAAGGTTCGCCGACGCCTGCGGCGGCGCGATTTCCTTGAGCAGCGCCACCACCTGCGCGCCGTTGAGCGGCTTGGTGAGCGGCGTGTCGTTTCCCTCGAGCTTCAGCGTCGAGGCTTGGTCCTCGTCCAGATAGAGCGCCTCGGCGCTCTTCTGGATCATGACGGACAGGAGTTTGTCGAGCTGAGCCATTGGGAGGGACGATTGAGGATTTTGAATCCGGATCTGGAGCGGCGATTGCGACTACGGAGTGCGACTAGCGATGCGGAACGCAGTCCGCGAGTTCCTGCCCTTCAATCTGCACCGTCACGTGGCCGATGCCGAACCGCGCCATGGCGGCACGCACCTGTTCGAGTGCGGCCTGATGGTCGTCGGGCGCGGGGACGACGACGTGCACGCTCATGGCCACCATGCCGCTTGTCACCGTCCAGATGTGCAAATCATGCACCGATGCCACGCCGGGGACGGCAGCGACGGCCAGGCGCACCGCGTCGAGCGAGATGTGCGGGGGCACCGCCTCGAGCAGGACGTCCACCGATTCGCGTACGAGCGCCCACGCACCGCGAACGATGAACAGCGTCATCACGATGGACGCCACCGGGTCGGCCACGGTCCAGCCGTTGTAGCGAACGGCGAGGCCGGCGAGGATGGCCGCGACGGACCCGAGGAGGTCGCCGAGGACGTGCAGGTACGCCCCGCGCACGTTGAGCGAGGATGAAGCGCCCGCATGCAGGAGGCGCGCGGCGATGATGTTCACCACCAGCCCGCCCGTGGCCACGAGCAGCATGAGGCCGCTTTGGATCGGCTCCGGATGGCGCAGGCGGCCGATTGCCTCCCACACGATTCCGGCGCTCACGAGCAGGAGCACGGAGCCGTTGAGGAAGGCTGCGAGGATTTCCCAGCGCAGGTAACCGAACGTCTTGCTGGTCGAGCCAGGCTGCCGGCTGAACCAGGCCACGAAAAGGGAGAGCCCGAGCGCGCCGACGTCGGTGAGCATGTGGCCGGCATCGGCGAGCAGCGCGAGCGAGTTGGAGAGCCAGCCGCCGACCACTTCGGCGAAGAAGAAGGCCAGCGTGAGCCACAGCGCCGCCTTGAGGCCGGCGGTGGCCGCGGCACGATGACTGGGATCGCCTGACCCGTGCGCGTGATCGTGCGTGGCCCCGCCCGGGCGGCCGTTGGCCAGCGGGGCGCAGTCCGCCGTCGCCGTGCGGGCGCTCACCGAGCCCCCCGGCGCTGGCGTCGCGCGGCGCGCTCCCGGTACGTTTGACGCATGCTCTCGCAGATAGGCCTCATCGTCCTCTTGCTGCTGATCAACGGGTTCTTCGTTGCCGCCGAGTTCTCGCTCGTCCGGGCGCGCCGCACGCGTCTGCAGGCAATGGTCCGCGCCGGCGACGTGCTGGCGCGGTTCGCCGTGCGTGCCACCGACAATCTGGCGCGCGTGCTCTCGGCCAGCCAGTTGGGAATCACGGCGACATCGCTCGGGCTGGGGTGGGTAGCCGAGGAGTCGATCGGCCACATCTTCGAAGGGTGGTTCGCCGCGCTGCCGTTCGCCGTGGAGGCCGGAGTGCGGGTCAGCGTCGGTGCCGCTGTGGCCCTGATGGCGGTAACGTACCTGCACGTGGTCTTCGGCGAGCTGACGCCGCGTGCCGCGGCGCTGCAGCATCCCGAGAGCTGGGCCAAGTGGCTGGCGCCGCCGCTGCTGGCGTTTGCCTGGGTCGTGAGCCCGTTCACCTGGCTGCTCAACGCATCTGCCGCCGCCGTGCTGCGCCCCTTTGGCGTGCGGCTGGACGGCACGCACGACAGCGTGCATTCACCCGAGGAGTTGAAGGTCATCGTCGAGCAAAGCCAGCGCGAGGGCGAGATCGAACAGCAGGACGCCGACCTCATCGGCGCGGTCTTCGAGTTCTCCGAGAAGAACGCGCGCGAGGTGATGACGCCGCGCACGGCGATTGTGGCCATTGACGCCGAAGCGACGCTCGACGAGGCGCTCGCCATCGTGGAGGAGGCCGGGTTCTCGCGCTATCCCGTGTTCGAGGGATCGCTGGACAACGTAGTGGGCATGGTGCACGCCAAGGACCTGTTGCCGGTGCTGCGCCATCGGCCCGCGACGTTTTCCATGGCGAGCGTCATGCGCGACGTGCACGCCGTGCCGGGGTCACGCGAGGTGGAGGAGGTGCTCGCCGACTTCCAGCGGCTTAATGAGCACCTGGCCATCGTGCTCGATGAGTACGGCGGCACGGCCGGGCTTGTGACCATGGAGGACCTGCTCGAGGAGCTGGTGGGCGAGATCCTCGACGAGCACGACGAGGGGGCCGCGTCGGCGCAGGGAACGGTCCCGGGCGAGACGCTGGTGCCCGGGCAAGCCGAGATCGGCGACGTAAACGAGCAGTATGAGCTGCACGTACCCGAAGCGGACTACACGACGGTCGGCGGCTTCGTGTTCGGACAGCTGGGGCGCCTGCCACAGGCGGGCGACCGCGTGAGCGGCGGCGGGGCGACGTGGACGGTGCGTGCAATGGACGGCCGGCGGATCGCGGTTCTCGAGATGAAGCGGGACTGATCGGCAACCACGCAGGGCGAACGCCGAGCAAGGGCGTGGCCGTGTCATCAGCACCGACGCGCGGGGCGGGGGATCACTTCCGCGAAATTCTCGGGCCAATCGAGCGCGCTTCGCGCGCCGTCGGTTGGCCCTCCAGTATTCGCGGAAGTGATCCCCCGCCCCGCGCGTCTTCGCTCCGCAATCCGGCCAAGCGGCCATGCGTCGCGCGCTTCGCCCTCGGTGGGTGCGATCAGCGCCCAGCGGCCAGCCGCGCCGCCAGCAGAATGGCTTCGATCATCGACCCCGGATCGGCCTTCCCCTGCCCCGCGATGTCGAGCGCCGTGCCGTGGTCGGGCGACGTGCGCACAAATGGCAGGCCGAGCGTGACGTTCACCGCCGACCCGAACGACGCCACCTTGACGGCCGTCATGCCAACATCGTGATAGGGCGCGATCACCGCATCGAACTCGCCTCGCATCGCGCGCACGAACACGGTGTCGGCCGGGAACGGACCCAGCAGCCCGTTGGCGCGCGCGGCAGGCGCGAGTAGCGTGTCATCCTCGCGTCCGAAGCGCCCGCCATCGCCGGCGTGCGGGTTGAGCGCGCACAGCGCAATGCGCGGCTCGGCGATGCCAAACGAATCGCGCAGGCCGTCGTGGGCAATCCGGGCCACGCGGGCGATGACGCCGCTCGTGAGCAACGCGGGCACGTCGCGCAGCGGCACATGCGTGGTGGCGAGCACCACCCGGAGGCGGTCGCTCGCCAGCATCATGGCGACGTCGCGCCCAGTAAGCGCGGCCAGCATCTCGGTGTGGCCGGGGTAATCGTAGCCCCCGGCCAGCAGGGCGTGCTTGTCAATCGGCGCCGTGACGATGCCGTCGGCGTCACGCGCCTGACACATGGCGACGGCGCGCGCAATCGCCTTGCCGGCGAGCCGTCCCGCATTGGCATCGCTCTGCCGTGGATGCCACTCGCCGACCAGCTCGTCGGCCGCGCACTCGAGCCCGGACGGACCGACCACCACCCAACGGCACGCGCCCGCCACCCGGGGGTCGGCGAGCGCCTTGCGCACGATCTCAGCGCCGATGCCGCGCGGGTCGCCCAGCGTGATGGCGAGGCGCGGCTGCGTCACATGCGAATGGAAACGTAGAGCTCTTTTCGCAGCTGATCGAGGATGCGGCGCGCCGTCTTCTCCTGCGACAGCTGCGAGCGGAGACGCTCGCGCACGTCCGAGAGACGCAGGTCGCCGCCCGCCTCGGCGGAACTCAGCTGCACGATGACGATCTTGCTCAGCCCGTTCTGCGGATTCGGGATCGCGAAGGGTCCGGCGAAGTCACCCGCCTTCTTGTCCTTCAGCGCCTCGCGGTATTCGGGCGGCAGCGAGTCGCGCGGCACGGGATCGGCCATCAGGCGCAGTTCGGCCTCATCATGGTGTTTCGTGACCAGCGAGTCATACGACGCCCCCTTCTTCCAGAAAGCGAGGGCGGAGTCGGCGATGACCCGCGCGCGCGCCACGTCCGAGGAATCCATGTTCCAGCGGAGCAGGATGTGCCGCGCCTTCACTTCGGCCGGACGCACGCGATCCACGCGGATGATGTGCGCGCCGAAGACGGTCTCGACGATCGGGCTGACGACATTCGGGTTGAGCGTGAACATCATCTGGTCGAACGCCGGCACCATCATGCCCCGGCGCGCCCAGCCCAGGTCGCCGCCCAGCTCCTTCGAGCCGGGGTCCTGCGACTCGCGCTTGGCCACCACCTCGAAGTCGGTTCCACGGGCGATCTCGGCGCGCAGGGAGTCCATCTTGGCCAGCGTCGCCTTCCTGCTGGCGGCGCTCGGCAGGGGGCTGATGATAAGCTGGCGGAACGTCACGGTTTCGGGACGGCGCGGCAAACGGTCCTTGGCCGACGCGAACGCTTCGGTGATCTCCGCCTCGCTGATGGCCACCGATGGCATGCGCCCCTTGGCCTTCAGCGAATCGATGGCGCGCTGCTGGAACAGGTCGCGCTTGGCCCGGTCCACGCGAATCCGGCGCAGCTCGTCCACGGTGCCGAACCCCTCTCCCTTGAGTGCGTCCCGATACTCCTGCTCCGTCTTGAACTGGTCGCGGATACGCTTCATCTCGCCCTCGACCTGCTGCAGCACCTCTCCGTCGGTCACCTCGATCTTGTACTGCTTCGCGGTGGCGATGAGCACTTCCTGGTCCACGAGGTCGCCAATCACGGTGCGTGCAAACGCGACGAACGCGGCCGAATCCTCGGGAATGCGCGCCCCCTGCTGGCGCTGGTAGTTGATGAGTTCCTGCACCTCGCTCCACATGATGGGCTTGGTGCCGACCACCGCGATGACGCGATCCACGGGAATCTCGCGCGGCGCGGCGGCGCCCTGCTGGCCGAAGGCCGGCAGGGCGACGACACCGCACAGCAGTGCCACGCGGGACAGCATGCGGATGCTCACCTACGGCTTCTTGGCGGGTTCCGCCGGTGGCTTGGCGGGCGCACCACCGGGCTTCGGCGCGGCCGGCGCGGCGCCAGGCATCGGCACCTCCGACGGCGGCTGCTGTGCGGCGCGCGTGGAGTCGACCACCTGGCGAATCTTCGCGGCGCGCTCGAGGGCGCGCTCGATTCCAGCGGCCACCACGCGCGACTCGTACTTCTTGCGCAGCGCCGCCGACACCGGCTCCGGGACGGCCACGAACTGCGCCTGCTCGGCGAGCAGCAGGTCGAAGTACGCGTCGATGCGCGACGCGGCCAGGCGTTCGCGCTCCGCGACGGTCTTGGCCGAGTCCTTGAGGAAGAAGGGCGAAACCTTGAGCTCCGACATGGCCCCGGCCACCTGCCCGTAGAACGCCCCGCGGATGTTCCCCAGCGCGGTGGAATCGGGGACGATCTTCGCGCTGTCCGCGGCGCGCAGGACGAGTTCGTTGCGGGCAATCTGCTTGAGGAAGTTCGGGATGACCGTGTCGGGCGCCTGCGCCAGCTGTTCGCGGATGCGGGCCTGCGGCGGCATCGCGGCCATCCACTGCACCAAGCGGGCGGCGGTGAGGCTGCCACCCTTCCACGTGACGAGCGTCGCCTTGTCGTCGCGATGCGCGTCAACGTCCTGCGCGACCTCCTTGACGGTCTTGGAGGCGCCCGACTTCACCTCGAGCGCGGCCCCCTTCTCCATGCCGGCCAGAAAGAGGCTCTCGGCCCGCTGTGTGGCGATCTGGCCGTACGCCTGCGCGAACTCCTTGGCGACCTCGTCGTACCCCTGGCGCTTGATGAGGTGGAAGCCGAACTGCGACTCGACCACGCCGGAGATCTCGCCCGGCTTCAGCGACTTCACGGCGTTCTCGAACTCGGGCACCATTGCCCCCGGCGGGAAGATGCCGAGCGCGCCGCCGTTGTCCTTGGAGCCGTCTTGCGACTTGGCCTTCGCGACGTCCGCGAAGTTGGCCGCGGTCACGGTGCGGCGGATCTTCTCGAGTTCCACCCGCACCGAGTCGCGCGACTTCTGGGTCATCCCCTGGCGCGGAGACATGAGCAGGATGTGGCGCGCGGCATACATCTCGCCGGCCGCGTACTTGGCCGGGAGCGATGCCGAGTCCACCTTGGTCCAGTCCTTCGAGATGCGCTCGTAGAACGCCTTCGACTTCTCCTGGGCCACCATGGACCACATGGCGAGGTCCGCCACCTTGGCATCGTGCAGGGTGTCGTCGTGCGCGGCAGCGTAGCCGAGCAGCTGGTAGGAGATCCAGATGTCAGCCACCGCGTTGGCGACGTCCTTGCGCAACGGAACCTTGGCATTGCCGAGCAGATCGGCCAAGCGGGTGACGCTCAGCTCCTGAGTGCCGGCGCGGGCCACCACGTCAACGTGGGCGGTGAGCGCCTCCTTGAAACCGTCGCAGGCGGCGATGCCAAGGGTGGCGACCATGGTGGTGGCGAGAATGACGTTGCGCTTCATCGAGAGATGGGAAGGCGGGCGTTGCTTGACCGCCCGGCGAAGGCGCCGGCGGCAGGCAGTCCCGTAAGTGATGTGTTACTTCGACTCGGGTGTAATTGTTCGCAGCGCGCGCACGAGCCCCTCAAGAATCGAGGCGACACCCAAGCGCGTCAGCTTCAACGACAAGGGCTGCACTCGCCGGACATCCACCTGGAACTGGACGTCCCGGAAGGCGGCGGCCAGGGGCTTCATGCGCGGCAGCGCATCGGCCCGGAAGTTAACACGGGCCTCTCCGCCGCGCACCAGGATGCCCGCAATACCCAGCCGGCCCCCGATGAGGCGGAGTATCGCCGACGCCACGTAGGCCTCCGCGGCCGCCGGCAGGGCCCCGAACCGGTCGCGCACCTCGTCGCGCAGCGCGTCCATGGCCTCCGCCGAGGGGGCGCTGGCGAGCCGCCGGTAGAGGTCGAGCTTGGCGTCGGCGCTCGCGATGAAGTCATCCGGCAGGAAGCAGGGCAGGTCAATGGACACGTCGGCCGGGGGGGGCGGCGGCGCGTCCGCCCCGCGCTGGACGCGCTGCACGGTCTCCTCGAGCATGCGCAGGTAGAGGTCAAACCCCACCGCGTGCACAAACCCCGACTGCTCGGGTCCCAGCAAGTTGCCGGCGCCGCGCAGCTCGAGGTCCTTGAGCGCCACAGAGTAGCCTGCCCCCAGCTCGGTGTGATGCTCGAGTACCTTGAGGCGGCGCTCGGCCTCGAGGTCCACCTGCGTGTCCGGCACCATCAGGTAGCAGTAGGCGCGGCGGTGCGAGCGTCCCACGCGCCCGCGCAGCTGGTAGAGCTGGGCCAGCCCGAAGCGGTCGGCGCGGCTCACGAACATCGTGTTCGCGTTGGGGACGTCGAGGCCGCTCTCCACAATCATGGTGCTCACCAGCACGTCCACCTCGCCGCATACGAAGTGCGCCATCACCCGCTCGAGGTCGCGCTCGCGCATCTGGCCGTGCCCCACGGCCACGCGGGCGCGGGGAATCAGGCGGCGCAGGTGGTCGGCCACCGCCTCAATGGTCTCAATGCGGTTATGCACCACGAAGACCTGCCCGCCGCGGTCGAGCTCGCGCGCAATCCCTTCCTCCAGCAAGCCGTCGTCCCACGGCTCGAGGAAGGTGAGCACCGGCGAGCGGTCGCGCGGCGCCGTCTGCATCAGGGTGAGGTCGCGCAGGCCGGCGAGCGCCTGGTGCAGCGTGCGCGGGATCGGCGTCGCCGTGAGCGTCAGCACGTCGGTCTCGAGCTTGAGCTGCTTGAGCCGCTCCTTGTGCTTCACGCCGAAGCGGTGCTCCTCGTCCACGATGATGAGACCCAACTGGCGGAACTCCACATCCGGCGAGAGCAGGCGATGCGTGCCGATGACGATGTCCACGGTGCCGGCCTTCAGTTCGGCAAGCTCCGCCTTCTGCTGCTTGCCCGTCTGGAATCGGGAGAGCACTGCCACCTTCACGGGAAAGTCGGCGAGGCGCTCGCCAAAGGTGCGCGCGTGCTGCTCGGCGAGGATCGTCGTCGGCACGAGCACCGCGACCTGCCGTCCACTCTGCACCGCCTTGAAGGCGGCGCGCACGGCGATCTCCGTCTTGCCATAGCCGACGTCGCCGACGAGCAGCCGATCCATGGGGCGCGGCGCCTCCATGTCGCGTTTCACGTCCTGCGTGGCGCGAAGCTGGTCGGGCGTGTCCTCGAACAGGAACGAGCTCTCGAGCTGCTTCTGCCACGCGCCGTCCGGATGGTGCGGCGGCCGGTGCGCGACGTGACGGCGGGCGTAGAGCTCGAGCAGCTCCTGCGTCATCTCGCGAATGGCCGCGCGCGTCCGGTCGCGCTGCTGTGACCACTTCTTGCCGCCCAGCCGGTGCAGCCGCGGTGGCGGCGCATCCTCCGAGAGGTCGGTAGCATGGCGGAAGCGCTCTACCTGATCAATGCGATAGAGCGGTACATTGAGCCGATCGCCGCCTTCGTACTCGATGACGACCACCTCGATAGTACTCTCGCCGACGAAGATCGCCTCCATGCCCCGGTAGATGCCGACGCCGTGCTCGAGGTGCACCACGAAGTCGCCGGGCTTGAGCGCGCCAACGAGTTCGAGCGCGGTCCCCGCGGCGTAGCGCCGCGCGCGGCGAATGCGCCGGTCGCGCCGGAAGATCTCGTGGTCGGTGAGCACGCGCAGCCCGTCGGGGTGCGCGCGCGGCGGAATCACGAACCCACCGCCCAGCACGCCGATGGAGAGCGCCGGCAGCACGTCGCGCCCGGTGGCGGCGAGGAGTTCCTCGAGCCGTTCCGCCTGCCCCGAGTTGTCGCACAGGATTACCGTGGGCGTGCCGTCGGCAACCACCGCGCGCAGTCGTGCCATGTCGCGCTCGATCGGTTCCGGTGGCCGGAGCGGAAAGAGCACGCCCGCATCGCCCTCCACCGCCGGGAGAATGACGATGGCGGCAAAGCGACGCAGGCAGCTCGCGGCCACCTCGGGCGGCTGCAGCAGTTCATCGCGCGCGGCCGCATCCTCGCCGCGGCGGCGCGCGAGGTCGAGATGGTGCGCCGCCTCGTCCCACGTGCGCCGCAGTTCCGGCTCGACGTGCACGCCCTCTGGCAGGATGACGAGCGAGTCGGGCGGCCACAGGTCGGCGAGCGTCGTGCGCGGGTCCGGGCCGCGCTCCGCCTTGCCGTCGCCCTTCTCCCTTTCGTCGCCGTGTTCCGACTCAAATGGCAGCACCACGGCCGATTCGACGGCACGCGTCGTGCGCTGGCTCGAAAGCTCGAACTCCCGCATCTCCACCAGTTCGTCGCCCCAGAACTCGAGCCGCACCGGCGCGGCCATACCAAAGCCGTAGACGTCCACGATGCCGCCGCGCACCGAGAACTGCGCGACATCCTCCACCATCTCGGCGCGCTCGAACCCGATGCGCGCGAGATGGGCGGCAAGTTCCTCGAGCCGCCACGTGGCGCCGCGCACTAGCTGCAGCCGCGCCTCGGCCAGCGCGTGCGGGAGGCGCGTACGCTCCTGCACGGCGCGCACAGTGGTAACGAGGATGCGGACCTGGCCGTGGCTCAGTTGCTCGAGTGTTTCCACCCGCTCGCCCGCCACTTCCGCGTGCGGCTCCACCTCGCCGAATCCCTCGCGCGACGGGTAGAGCGCCACGAGCCCGTCGCCGACGATCGCCTCGAGGTCGGCGAGCCAGCGCTCGGCCTCCGGTACCTGGTCGGCGACGACAATGTGCAGGCGGTTGGGGGCCTCCAGTGCCAGCGCGGCGACGAGCAGCGCGTCGCTCGAGCCGGGAAGCCCGGCAACGACGAGCGCGTCACCGGCGCGCGGCGCGCGCGCGCGCAACGCCTCGAACTGCGGCAGCGCGGTGAAGCGATCGAGAAGGAGCGGAAGCGCCATGGTTCAGTCCGCGTCCGCGTCGCCGCGGCGTGACAACCACGACTCCGCAGCGAGAAGCAGGAGCGAGGCGACCACCAGCCCGGCAAGAATGGGCCGCGGCGAGTTGCTGGACCAGGCCCGCGCGGCAAGCCGCGACGGATCGTCCTCGCCGGCCGCGGCGCGCCCCGCAAAGCGCGCGGCGATGGCCGCAGGGGTCGCACGGTCGAGCACCGACTCGGCGCTCTCCGCCGCGACGACAACCGCACCGGCGCGCTCGGCGCCCCGGCGCAGGAAATACACGCCGGCAGCGGCAGGAGCGCGGAAGCGCGCGCCCTGCAGCGGTCGCATCGCAGCGTCACTCCCTTCGAGGCCCGTCGCCCACGACGGACGCGCCACCCAGGAAGACGGCGACGCCTCGAGGACCGGGCCTGCATCGGCGGCGAGCCGCCGAGCGATGGTGCGGTCGAGCCACGGCAGGAATGACGCGCGCAGCGGCAGGTCGGTGTCGGCCGGGTCGAGGGCAAAGGCGGCGAGCACCCAGCCTTCTCCGGCCACGACCACAGGCTCCGAGCCAGCGAACACCAGCGTGTCGGAGGGCGACGATCCGGCCGGCTGCAGCGCGTAGAACCGCTGGGCGGTGGCGCCGTCCAGTCCGTCGCCGCGCAGTTGCACCGGCCCGGCACGCCGCTCGCCAAGACGCCACGGGATGCGTGCGCGCTCTAGGGCGCGGTTGGCGAGCGCTACGCGAGCGGGGTCGGCGGGGGCTACGAGGAGCGCGGGCAACGCGCCGGCGTTGTCGGCGCTTGTGAGCGTAACGCCGAGCCCGTCGCGCACACGACCGTCGGAAGCGAGCGCCGCGAGCGCCGTGCGCGCAAACGGACCGGCAGCGGCCTCCGCGCGCACGGCCGGCGCGACGCCAACATGGAGGGCGAAGGGACGCACGTCGTCCGCGCGCAGCTCGTCCGGCGGCAGCTCCACCACGCCGGCCGTCCAGCCACGCGCGGCGGGTGCGGCGCCGGCTTCGATGGTGCCGCCGCCCGCGACGGTGCCGCGCGCAAGCGTGGTGCTGCCGAGGGCGGCACGCCAAGCGATAGGCTCGCGCGCGAGCACCGTGGCGCGCAGCACGCCGCGAGGGGCCCAGTGCGGCGGGTCAGTGACGACTCGTGTCACCGCGCGATTCGCAGGCGGCGGCGAGCTGGGGGCATAGATCACAACGGGAGCGGCCGGCGCGTGCAGCTGCACCGGCCACGCGCTCGACTGGCCGTCGGTGACGACCACCACACGCGCCGAGGGGAACCCCGCCCCGCTCGCCAGCGCGGCGGCCGCGCGTACGGCGCTGGCGATGTCTCCGCCTCCCGCGAGCGGCACCGCGCGACCTACCGCTCCTCCGAGCACCGACGCCGAGCCGCCCGTCACCGCGCCATCCGCCATGACGAGCCAGAGACGATCGCTCGGATACGCATGGCCGACCACCTCACGCGCGACATCCTGTAACCCGGCGAGCACCGACCGACCGCCCGTCACCGCTCCGGTACTCATGGAGTTGTCCAGCACCACGGCCAGTGCCGTCGGTCCGTGGCCAGCGATGCCGAGACGAGCGAGCGGGCGCGCGGCGGCCAGCGCGATGAGCAGCACGATGGCCACGCGCAGCAGCATCAGCACGGCGTTGCGTGCCTTGAGCTCGCGCGCGTGTTCGCGCTCCGCCCGAAGCAGGTAGCGCACGGCGGGAAAATCGAGACGCCTGTCGACTTTGCGGCGGCGCAGGTGCAGCCAGAGCGGCACCGCCGCGGCCAGGCCGAGCAGCAGGGCGAGGGGCGCGAGCAGGCTCACGGCAGGCGCTGGCGGGAGAGAAAGGCGCGCCGAACCGGCACGACAAAGGGCGCGTCGGTGAAGATCGGCTCGTAGGACGCTCCCGCACCGGCGAGCCGCGACCTCCACTCATTGATCGCCTCGTCTACTGTGGCTCGGTAGGCGGCGCGGACGTCGCCGACCGACGCCTCGACCTCCTGCCCCGTTTCGGTGTCCACGAACACGAGTTCCGCGCCCTGCACGGAGAGGTCGCGCTCCGCCGGGTCAAGGAGATGCAACACTGTCACCTGATGCCCCGCGCCGCGCAGCACCTGGATCGCCTTGATGGTTTCGTCGGGGTCAAGCAGAAGGTCGGAGACGACGATGATCATGCCGGGGCGCGGCACCAAGCGGGCGGCGCGCATCAGCGCTCCGGGGGCGTCGCTCCCTGGCCCCGCCCCGGACTCGCCGAGCGCGGCGAGAATGCGCCGGAAGTGCAGATCGCGTGAGCGCGGAGGCAGCACGGTGCGCACGTCGTCATCAAACCGAATGAGCCCCACCGCGTCGCGCTGCTTGATCAGCAGCAGGGCGACGGCGGCGACCAGCGTCTCCGCGTACGCCAGCTTGGTGAGGCGCGCCGGCGAGCCGGTCCAGTACATGGACTTGGAGACGTCGAGGACGATGGTGGCCCGGAGGTTGGTTTCCTCCTCGAACAGCTTGATGAGCCACTTGTCGGCGCGGGCGGCCATCTTCCAGTCCATGTACCGCAGGTCGTCGCCGGGCATGTACGGCCGGTGCTCGGCGAACTCCACCGAGAAGCCCTTCTTGCGCGAGCGGTGCAGCCCCGTGAGGAAGCCCTCGACGACCCAGCGCGCACGAATCTCCAGCCCGCCAAGCGCGTTGAGCTGGGCGGGATCGAGGAGTTCGGGACGCTGTGAGTTGGCCGGGCCTGTCATGTCGCGATGTAATAGTACGCGGTGGACCGCCAGAACGCGGACACCACCGGTGCGGCGCCACACGACGGTCCGTGCCATCCGCACGCCGCCGCCGTGACGCGAGGCAAGGGGTCGCGCCTTGGAGCCAGCCCCGCCGCTGGCTAACTTTTAAGGCTAACCCGAGCCGGACCTCCGTGGACCAAAGCCGCATCCGCAACTTCTGCATCGTCGCCCATATCGATCATGGCAAGTCGACGCTCGCCGACCGCCTGATCGAGGCCACCGGCATGCTCCAGAAGCGCGAAATGAAGGCCCAGGTGCTCGACACGCTGGACCTCGAGCGCGAGCGCGGCATCACCATCAAGCTCAACGCCGTGCGCATGACGTACGCGGCGGCAAGCGGCGAATCGTACGAGCTCAATCTCATTGATACGCCGGGGCACGTGGACTTCACGTACGAGGTGTCGCGATCGCTCGCCGCGTGCGAAGGCGCCATTCTCGTCGTGGACGCGTCGCAGGGAATCCAGGCGCAGACGCTCTCGAACCTCTTCCTCGCCATGGAGGCGGGACTCGAGATTATCCCGATCCTCAACAAGATTGACCTGCCGGGCGCCGAACCGGAGCGGCGGCGCGACGAGGTGATCGGCCTTCTCGGCTGTGCGCCAGAGGACGTCCTGCTCGTGAGCGCCAAGGAAGGACTGGGGATTCCCGAGCTGCTCGAGGAGATCGTGCGCCGCGTGCCCGCGCCGCGCGGCGACCCGTCCGCGCCGCTGCGCGCCCTCGTCTACGACTCGTACTACGACAAGTACCGCGGCGCGATCCCGAGCGTGCGCGTGGTGGACGGCACGCTGCTGAAGGGGATGCACATCACCTTTGGCGCCAACGACAACGTCTACGAGGTGGTGGAGGTGGGCTATAACCAGCTCCGCCAGGTCCCGTCGGACGCGCTGTCGGCGGGCGAGGTGGGCTATGTGGTGGCGAGCGTCCGCTCGGTGAAGGAGACGCGCGCCGGCGACACGGTGTTCGACGCGAAGCGGCACGCCAAGGAACCGCTCCCGGGCTATCAGGCCGTGAAGTCGTTCGTCTTCGCCGGCGTCTACCCGACCGACACCCAGCAGTACGAGGATTTGCGCGACGCACTTGAGAAGCTGCAGCTCAATGACGCATCGCTGCACTACACCCCCGAGACGTCCACCGCCCTCGGGTTCGGCTTCCGCTGCGGGTTCCTCGGACTGCTGCACATGGAAATCGTGCAGGAGCGCCTGGAGCGCGAGTTCAATCTCGATCTCGTAACAACCGTGCCGAGCGTCGAGTACCATGTGTACAGCACCGATGGCGAGATGCGACTCGTCGAGAACCCGGCGCTGATGCCGCCCGCGGGCGTGCTCGCCCGGGTGGAGGAACCGTACGTCCGGGCCCGCATCATGGCGCCGGCCGACTACATCGGCCCCATCATGACGCTCGGCACGGACCGTCGCGGCATCTACAAGGGGATGCACTACGTGGACACCACGCGCGTGGAAATCGCGTGGGAGTTTCCGCTCGCCGAGATCATCCTCGACTTCTTCGACAAGCTCAAGTCCATTTCGCGCGGCTACGCGTCGCTCGACTACGAGATGCTCGAGTATCGCGCGAGCGATCTCGTGAAGCTCGAGATGCTCATCAACGGCGACCCGGTAGACGCCTTCTCGGTGATCATCCACACCGACAAGGCGTACGACTGGGGGCACAAGATCGCGGTGAAGCTCAAGGAGTTGATCCCGCGGCAGCTGTTCGAAGTGGCCATCCAGGCAGCCATCGGCCAGCGCGTGATCGCGCGCACCACGGTGAAGCCGGTGCGCAAGGACGTGCTCGCCAAGTGCTACGGCGGCGACATCAGCCGCAAGCGCAAGCTCCTCGAGAAGCAGAAGGAGGGGAAGAAGCGCATGAAGAGCGTCGGCAGCGTGGAGATTCCGCAGGAAGCGTTCTTGGCGGTGCTGCAGGTCGACTAGCCGCGGTAGATAGCACGAGAGACAAGTGGGGGAACGGCACGAAGTGCCGTTCCCCTCGGTGTTTTGCGAAACGAGGAGGGGGTCGAGGCTTGGCGAGGGGGGGGGACGAGAGGTGGAACGAGGAGGGAGATCCGGCGGGTGCGCACGGGATCTCCCTCCCCGTTCCGCATCTCGTCCCTCGTCTCTCCGCCTCGACCCCCTCCTCGTTCCGCGAGAAGAAGTGGTGAGCAGGCAATCCCCTCAATCGCTAGCTTCCCATCGTGCCCGCCCTAGTCATCCAGACGTCGTTCCTCGGCGACACCGTCCTGACGACGCCGCTGCTTGCGGCGCTGGCCGCGCGCGGCCCCGTGGACGTGGTGGTGACGCCGCTGGGCGCCTCGCTCCTGCGCGGCAACCCGACCGTGCGTGAGCTGATCGTCTACGACAAGCGTGGCCGCGACGCCGGCGTACTCGGGTTGCGTCGCCTCGCCCACCGTCTGCGTCGCGGTGGCTATGACGCGGTGTACCTCGCGCAGGGCTCCCTGCGCAGCGCCGTGCTGGCTCGCGCCGCTCGTATTGCCCGGCGCGTGGGCTTCGACACCTCCGCTGGCCGCGCGCTCTACACCGAGCGTGTGCGCTACCGCCGCGATGCGCACCACGCCGAGCGGCTCTGGCGGCTCGCCGCCGGTGACGCAGCACCGTCTCCGGCCTCGGAAACGTTCCGTCCGCGCCTGTATCCATCGGACGAGGATCGCGCCGCGGTGGATGCGCTGCTGGCGGAGCTGCCGCCGGGCGGCCCCGTCGTGGGCGTCGCTCCGGGCAGCATCTGGGGGACGAAGCGTTGGCCGCACATGGCGAGCCTCGTTGCCGCGCTCGACGACGTACGGTTCGTGGTGATTGGCAGCGGCGACGATTCCGCGCTCGCCGAAACCATCGCGGCGGTGGCGCCGGGGCGCCTGCTGAACGCCACCGGCCGCCTGTCGCTGTTGGCCAGCGCCGAGCTCATCAGGCGCTGCGCCGTGCTGGTGGCCAATGATTCGGCCCCGACGCACCTCGCGTCGGGCGTGGGAACGCCCACGCTCACGATCTTCGGCCCAACGGTCCCCGCTTTTGGCTTCGGCCCGCTCGCCCCGCTGTCCGAGTCGCTCGGTATGGAGGGACTCGCATGCCGGCCGTGCCACGCGCACGGCCCCCGCGAGTGTCCGCTGGGGCACTTCGACTGCATGCGCACCCTCGAGCCCTCGCGGGTGGCGACGCGCGTGCGCAATTTGATTTCCACTCTCTCCGCACCCTGATGCCTTCCCACATGCCCTACGTCGTCGGTGTGGACATCGGCGGCACGAACCTCGTGGTCGGCGCCATGCCGGCCGATGGCAGCCGCGAGATTGGCGTTCACACGCTCCCGACGCGCGCCGACCTGGGTGCCGACGCGGTTGTGCAGCGCATCTGCGACATGATCGAGACGACCATCGCCACGGTGAAGCGCGAGACCGGGGCGTCGCGCGACGAATGCGCCGGCGTGGGCATCGGGTGCCCGGGTCCGCTTGACCGGGCCAGGGGCGTGGTGATCGTCACTCCCAATCTCGGCTGGACGGACTTCCCGTTGCGCGAACGCATCAGCGATCAGGTGCACATGCCGGCCACGCTCGACAACGACGCCAACTGCGCGACGCTCGGCGAGTGGTGGCTCGGGGCCGCCACGGGTGGACGCCACGTAGTGGGGATCACGCTGGGCACGGGCATTGGCGGGGGCCTGATTCTGGACGGCCGGCTGTTCCACGGCGCGAGTGACGTGGCCGGCGAGATTGGCCACACCACGATCGAGGCCAACGGCCGCCGCTGCGGTTGCGGCAATTACGGCTGTCTCGAGGCATACGCGTCGGGCCCCGCCATCGCGATGCGCGCGCGCGAGGCGGTGGCCGGCGGCGAGCCCACGCTGTTGCACGAGTTCTGCGGCGGCGACCTCGCCAAGCTGACCGCAGCCATCGTGTACAAGGCCTCGCAGCAGGGCGACGCGATCGCCGCCGAGGTCGTGAAGGAGACGGCGCACTTCCTCGGCATCGGCGTGGCCAACATCCTCAACGTCTACAATCCTGACGTGGTGGTGCTCGCGGGCGGGGTGGCACAGGCGGGCGATTCGCTCTTCGTGCCGCTACGCTCGGAAGTGCGCCGGCGGGCCTTCAAGCCGGCCGTGGACGCCTGCCGCATCGTCCCGGGCTCGCTGGGCGGAAGCGCGGGCATGGTGGGGGCGGTCGCGGCGTTCCTCGAAGAGCGCCCGGTGACGTGACCAGGCGCCGGGTCGGCGTCCTCGGCACGTTCGTCTGGGACGTCATCTACGGCCGTGACGTGCGGACGGCTCCCGTGCAGGAGTGGGGCGGCATCACGTACGCGCTGGCGGGCTTTGACGCCGCCCTCCCTGACGACTGGGAGTTGGTCCCGATCGTGAAGGTCGGGGATGACCTGGCCCGCGAAGCCCGCTCGTTCCTCTCCACGCTTCGGCGGGTGGCGCCCGACGCCGCGCCGGTGGCGGTGCCCTACCCGAACAACCGCGTCGAGCTCCGGTACCTCGACGACCAGCGCCGGAGCGAGGTCCTCAGCGGAGGGGTGCCGGGCTGGACATGGCAGGGACTGCAGCCGCTGCTCGCGGGGCTCGATGCGCTCTACGTGAACCTCATTTCGGGCTTCGAGCTGGACCTCGAAACGGCGACGCTGCTGCGCCAGAACTTCCGCGGGCCCATCTACTGCGACCTGCACTCGCTGGTCCTGGCGGTCCAGCCGTCCGGCCTGCGCACCCTCCAGCCGCTGCCCCGGGTCACCGACTGGTGCCGGTGCTTCGACCTCCTGCAGGTGAACGAGGACGAGCTCTCGATGATGGCCCCGGACGGACTTGCGCTGGCGGCGACGGCGCTGGCCGCCGGGGTACAGGCGCTGGTGGTGACGCTGGGGCCGCGCGGCGTGGTCTACTTCGCCCCCGCGCATTTCGCGCGCCTGGCTGACCGGGCGGCGGCGCCGCCGCCGCTTGCATCACCGGGCGGCGCGCTCCGCACGGCGTTGCTGGCGCCGTCGTCCGGGCAGGTGCGCGTCAGGGGGGACCCCACCGGATGCGGAGACGTATTCGGCGCCACCTATTACTCGCGGCTGCTTGCCGGTGATATAATCACCGATGCGCTGCGCGCGGCCATTACCGCCGCTGCGCGCAACGTCGAGCACCGGGGAGCCACCGGGCTCGCGCATTTCCTTCGTGGAGAATTGAGCACCTCGTGAACGTCATCACCGTGCCGTCGTCGCTGGACGACCAGACTTTCGAGCACGTGCTCGAGCAGCTCGCGGCCGAGCCTGAGGATGCCCGCATCCTCATTGATGCGCGCAACACCACCTGGGCGTCGCCGTACGGCCTCACGGCGCTGCTGACGCTGGCGCAGACGCGCGTGGAGAAGCCGCAGCTCATGCCGCCCGAGCGGGACGAGACGTCGTCGTACTGGTCGCGCGCGAACTTCTTCCGGTACGCCGAGGACCTGTTCGAGATCAAGGGCAAGGTGCCGGCGCGCGGCCCGGAACGCGAGTCGGGCACGCTGCTCGAGGTGACGCCCGTGTCGCGCAGCGACGACGTGCACACGGTGGTGGAGCGCATCCAGGCGAAGGCGGCGCATATCATCACGCAGAACCTGCACCTCGAATCGCGCGCCGTCATGGGGTTCGCGATGACGCTGTCGGAGGCGTGCCAGAACATCGTGGAGCACGCCGGCCGCGGCGGCTGGGTGGCGGTGCAGCACTACAACTACCGCAAGCGCATGGGGCGGCACGTCGTGCAGATCGCCGTCTGTGACGCCGGGGTGGGCATTCGGCAGTCGCTCGAAAGCGGCAACCGGCGCCCGTTGACCGATCGGTGGGACGATGGCGTGGCCCTCGAGACGGCGGTGATCCAGGGGACCAGCCGGTTCCCCGACCACGGGCGCGGCCAGGGATTCAAGGGGATCCGCGGCTACGTGCGGAAGTGGAAGGGCAAGTTCGTGGTCCGCAGCGGCACCGCGCGCGTCGCCGACGTGCCGCCGTGGGACGACGACGTGGTGCGCCGCGACCATCTGGCGCCCATGCCGGGCACCCAGCTGTTCATCATGATTCCCGAAGAGGTCGATCGGTGACCATGACGCCACATACCATCGATGTCTGCGCGGTACTCCGCAGTGCTGTGAACCAGAACTACGGCAACCTCCTCACCCGTGATACCGGGATGGCGGTGCGCCACCAGATCGAGCGCGAACTGGCCGCCCGACGCGAGGGCGGCATCACGTCGCTCGACTTTTCGAGCATCGGCCTCATGGACTATTCGTGCGCCGACGAGGTGGTGGCCAAGCTCCTGGTCCTCCTGCAGAACGACGACCTCACGCGCGGCGGCTACGTGGTGTTCTGCGGCATCGGCGAAGACCATCTCGAGCTCGTGGAGTCGGTGCTCACGCATCACGGACTGGCGCTGGTCTGCCTCTGCGAGGATGGCAAGCAGCGCCTGATCGGGCGCGTGAGCGAGGCGGAGCGCCGGGCGTGGGACATGGTGCGCATTCGCGGCGAGGCCGCCCCCTCCGAGCTGGCGGACGAGTTCGGCTTCGGCGAGGACTTCGTGGCCGAAGTGCTCGATGAGCTGTCGCGACGCCGGCTCGTGCGCCGGGGGGTCAACGGGTTCCAGGCGCTCGACGCGTTCGGCACGGTGCAGTGATGGCGGACGGCTACAACCCGCCCCTGCAGGTGGTCGGCTTCATCGCCACGCGGCGCGGCGACACCGAGCGGGGCCCGGCTGTCCGCGTGCGGCCCGACGACGCCACGTTGCGCGGCGTGGCGGACGGCGAACTGGTGTGGATATACGGGCCGCGGCGCCACGACCTGGCCGTGGCCATCATTGACGACACGCTGCCGCGCGGCGGCGTCGTGGTTCGCGACGTCGCCGGACTTGCGCCCACCGAGATCATCCGGCTCGTGCGCATAAACTCGGATCGTCCCCTGCTGAATCCCAAGCCGGTCTGATTCATGCCCTCCTCCAAGAAACCCGCCCGCGTCCACGCGCTCGCCACGCAGGTCCTGCACGCCGGTGACGGTGCGCACGCCGCCGGCGATCCGGTGGTGTCGCCGCTTGTGCAGTCGGTCAACTACGTGCAGGAGCCGGGCAGCGACGACCTGATGTACACGCGCTACGGCAACACGCCGAACGCGTCCCGCATCCAGCGGCGCCTCGCGGCGCTCGAAGGCGCCGAGGACGCACTTGTCCTGGCAAGCGGGATGGGCGCCACGGCGTGCGGCCTGCTCGCCCTCCTGCGGCCTGGCGATCACCTGTTGGCCAGTCAGTACATCTACGGCGGCACGCACCGGCTCCTCACCGAAGAGTTCCGCCAGATGGGCATCGACGTCACGCTCGTGGAGCCGTTCGAGCCGCGCGCCTGGCGCCGCCGCCTGCGCAAGGAAACGCGCGCCATCTTCATCGAGTCGCCGGTCAACCCGACGTGCCGTGTGCTCGACATGCGCGGGGTGTCGCTGCTGACCAAGGAACTGGGCCTCGCCCTCGTCGTCGACTCCACCTTCGCGAGCCCGGTCAACTTCCGGCCGCTCGAGCAGGGGGCTGACGTCGTCATCCACTCGGCCACGAAGTACCTGAACGGGCACCACGATGTGCTCGGCGGCGTGGTCTGCGGCACGGCGCCGTATATCGAAGAGGTGCGGCAGAAGGAGATCGTCTGGGGGCAGACGCCCGATCCGTTCGCGTGCTGGCTGCTGGAGCGCGGGCTCAAGACCCTCGACGTGCGGGTGCAGCGGCAGAACGCATCGGCGCAGCAGATCGCCGAATGGCTCGAGCGGCGCAAGGAAGTCCGCCGCTGTCACTACCCTGGCCTCGCGAGCCATCCCGATCACGCGATCGCGGTGGACCAACTCGACGGCTTCGGCGGCATGCTGGCGTTCGAGCTCAGCGGTGGCGCCCGCGCCGCCGACCGGTTCGCCAAGCGGCTCAAGCTCGCCCGCTACGCGGCGAGTCTCGGCGGCGTCGACACGCTGGTGAGCGAACCACGGTTCTCGTCGCATGCGCGGCTCTCGGCCGACGAACGCGCCCAACTCGGCATTCCCGACGGCTTCATTCGTCTCAGCGTCGGTCTCGAGCACGTGGATGACATCATCGCGGACATTGAGCAGGCGCTCCGCTAGCCAATGATCCGCTTCTCGCACGTGCACAAGCTGTTCGCGCGAACCGGCGCGGCGCTGCAGGACGTCTCCTTTCAGGTGAACAAGGGCGAGTTCGTGTTCATCACCGGCCCGAGCGGCGCCGGCAAGAGCACGATCCTCAAGCTCTGCTTCTTCGAGGAGCGCCCCTCGAAGGGCGAGGTAAAGGTCTACGGCCTCAGCTCGGCGGCATTCGGGCCAGCAGACGTCCCCCGGCTTCGCCGTCGGCTGGGGATCGTCTTTCAGGACTTCCGGCTGCTCGAGGACCGCAACGTCGAGGCCAACGTTGCATTCGCGCTCGAGGTCACGGGCACGCCGCCATCGCAGATTGCACCGCGCGTGTCGCGCCTGCTCGCGCAGGTCGGGCTGTCGGCCAAGGCCACCGCTCTCCCCCAGGAGCTCTCCGGGGGCGAGCAGCAGCGCGTCGCGATTGCCCGCGCACTCGCGAACGACCCGGTGGCGCTCGTCGCCGACGAACCGACCGGCAACCTCGATGAGCGCGCCACACGCGGCATCTTCCAGTTGTTCCGTGACATCAACTCCAACGGGACGGCGGTGCTCATGGCCACGCACGACCTCGACCTCGTGCGGCGCTCCGGCTGCCGCACGATCGAGGTCAACCGCGGGCAGGTCGTCTTCGATTCGGCCTCGGACGGCGGGTTCCGACCGTCCGGGCCCCTCGACGCCACGGAGGACAACGCATGAGACTTGCCGTGCGCGAAGCCCTCCTTGCCTTCCGCCGCGCCCCGATGCTGAGCGCGCTGTCGATCACGACCATTGCCTTCTCGCTCTTCGCGTTCGGCCTGTTCGGGCTGGTGGCGCTGAACATCCGCAATGCGCTGCGCACTGTCGAGGACCGCGTGGAAATCCGCGCCTTCGTCGCCGACGGCACCGGGGCGGAAGCCACCGGCGCCGCCCTCGGCGACATCGGCGCCTTCCCGGAAGCGGCGTCGGTGCGTCTGGTCACGCAGGCGCAGGCGCTCGACCGCGCCCGGCTTGAACTCGGCGAGTTCAGCGACGTATTCGAGGAGGGAATCCTCCCCGCTTCGATCGAACTCCGCCTCAAGCCCGGCTTCCGGGACCCAGCCACCGTGCGCGCGGTCGCCAAGCGCATCGACGTGTACGACTTCATCGACGACATTCGCTTCGGCGAAGAGTGGGTGGAGAAACTGCACCGGCTGCGCAACATCGCCACGCTGGCCGGCCTTTCGCTCGGCCTCACCTTCGCGATCGTCGCGATCATCATTATCGGGTCGACGATCCGGATGGCGGTGATGGCGCGCTCGCGTGAGATCGCGATCATGCGCCTCGTAGGCGCAACCAACGGCTTCATCCGCGCACCATTCCTGATCGAGGGCTTTCTGAAGGGGACGCTCGGCGGCTTGCTCGCGCTGGTGCTCGCGTGGGTCGCGGTTGCGGTCATCAACCGGTTCGTGGTACAGGCGGCGTTCTTCGACTCGTGGATGGGCGCTGTCGGCGTGCTTGCCGGGGCGAGCATCGGCCTCGCGGGGTCGGCGCTGAGCGTAGGGCGACACCTGAAGAGGGTGTGAGATGCTGATGGCAGACGTCAGATGGCGGATGGCAGACGCCCTGCGCATCGGACGGCGCACCGTTCTGCGCTCTGCGTCGGCGGCTGCAGTATCTGCCATCTGCCTCCTGCCGTCTGCCATCGCTGGCCAGCAGCCACAACCCGCCCCGCAGAGCGCCGCCGACCGCGCCAAGGCCAATCGCGAGGAGCTCGACCGGATGCGCGCCGAGCGCGAGCGGCTGGAGCAGCGCATGCGCCAGCTGCAGAGCAGTGCGCACGACATCAGCGAGGAGCGCACCAACATCGAACGGCAGGCCGACGCCACGGCGCGGCTCGTCCGGTCGCTCGATGTGCAGATCGACGCGCTCGAAGGCGAAGTGGACAACGCCACGGCCAGCCTGATCGTCGCGCAGGACGAACTGGTCATCAAGCGCTCCATGCTCCATCGCCGCGTGCGCGAGATCTACAAGCGCGGACCGCTGTATTCGCTCGAGGCGCTCCTCTCGGCGCAGTCGTTCGGCGCGCTGGTGGCGCGGTACAAGTACCTGCACCTCGTCGCGCAGCGCGACCGCGCGCTCGTGCGCCGCGTGGAGCTGCTCAACGACCAGGTGTCGGGCACCCGCACGCAGCTGGTGCGCCTGCGCGGCGAGATGGAGCTCAACCGCGAGCAGAAGAACGAGGAGGAGCGGCGCCTGCGCGCCCTCGAGGATGTCCGCAGCCGCTCGCTTGCGCGGGTGCAACAGTCGGCGCGGCAGACGGAGGCGCGCCTGCAGCAGATCCAACGCGACGAGAAGCGGCTGGCAGACTTGCTCGCGGCCTTCGAAGCGGAACGCCGGCGCGCCGCCGCAGCGCGGCCCAACGTCCCGGCTGCGGCAAGCACTCTGCGCACGAGCGACTTCGGCCGGCTCGACTGGCCGGTGGAGGGAGAGATCCTCTACCGTTTCGGCCGCGTGGTGAACGCGAACAACACGACGACGCGCTGGAATGGAGTCGGCATCGGCGCGCCCGCCGGCTCGCCGGTGAAGGCGGTGGCCAGTGGCTCGGTGGTGCTGGCCGAGGCTTTCGGCACATACGGCCAGACCGTCATCGTCAGCCACGGTGATGGCGACTACTCGGTGTACGGTTCGCTTGCGCGCCTCGACGTGCGCAAAGGGCAGACCATTCAGAAGGGCCAGGTGGTGGGGACCGTCGGGCGCACCGATCCCGACCTCGAAGCCCACCTGCATCTCGAGATTCGCCCAAAGGGGCGCTCCGTGGATCCACTCGAGTGGCTGAGAGGCCGGCGATGATCACCAAGCGTTGTGCCGTCTGCAGTCGGATTCGCGCCTACGAGGAAGAAGACGCGTTCTGCATCGTGTGCGGATCGGAAGCGCTGGAGACGACCTGCACGTGCGGGCGAAACTACGATTTCGCGTTGCACGAGACGGGCGATCTGCTGCACTGTCCGCGGTGCGGGAAGCGGCTGAGGGGGCGGGACGGGGAGTTTGACTGAGACTGATTGAGGATGAGGAGCTGATGGCCCCCAAGAAGCGCGCGGCGACGAGGAAGTCCGCGAAGAAGAAGCCGGCCGCGACGAAGCCGGCCACGAAGAAGCCGGCCGCGATAAAGCCGGCCGCCACTAGCACGCGCCCCAAGAGCACCCGCGCCGTCAGCGTCCCGAAACCGGGCACGGTGCCCGTTTCGGCCGGCGCCTCGCCCTACGACATTCCGTTCGCGGGCGCCCCGCTCGGCGCGCACGTCAGCACCGCCGCGGGCGTGGCCAATGCTCCGCCGCGCGGCGTGGACATCGGCGCCACCGCCATCCAGTTGTTCACCAAGCAGGCGAACCAGTGGAAGGAGCGGCTGTTCGACGACGCCGACGTGGCGGCGTTCCGGCAGGCGCTGGCCGCAACGCCGGTGGCGTTCACCAACGCGCACGACAGCTACCTCATCAATCTCGCCTCGCCCGACCCGGCCCTGCGCGCCAAGTCCGTCGCGTCGTTCGAATGCGAGTTGCGCCGCAGCAACGCGCTCGGGCTCGATGCCGTCGTATCGCACCCGGGCAACTTCATGGACGACCGCGCGAGTGGGATAGCGCGCAACGCCGACGCCATCACCGAGGTGCTCGAGCGCGTCGCCGGACCCACGCGCCTGCTGATGGAACTCACCGCCGGGCAGGGGACGGTCATCGGCTCGACCTTCGAGGAAATGGCGGCGTTGCTCGCGCGCCTCCCCCCGGCGCTTCAGCCCCGTGTCGATGTCTGCCTGGACACGGCACACGTCTTCGCCGCTGGCTACGACCTCGCTGGCGACTTCGACGGCGTGCTGGCGCGCTTCGCGGACGTGCTTGGCCTGCATCGACTCGGCCTGCTGCACCTCAACGACTCCAAGGCGCCGCTCGGGTCGAGGAAGGACCGCCATGAGCTGATCGGAGCGGGGACCATCGGCGACGGCGCCTTTCAGCGCATCATGACCGACCCCCGCCTGGCTGCGATCCCGAAGGTGCTCGAGACGCCCAAGGGCGACGACATGGTCAGCAACGACCGGGCGATGCTGCGAAAGCTGCGGGAATTCGCCCGCGGATGAACCGGGTGCTGGCGCCGTTGACGCGACGCCAGCAGGGTGCCCCGCGCTAGAAGAGCAGGCGGTAGACGAGCGTGATGTTCCGTCCCGGATTCGGGGCGAACGACTTGATGCGGCTCGTCGCGTCCCTGTAGCGCACGTCTCCTGCGTTGTCGGCCCGCAGCGTGACTGCGTGCAGGCGACCGCCGAGCGAGAGGTTCCAGCCGACGCTGAAATTCAGCAGTGTGTACGCACCGGTGGGCACGTCCGGGCCACCCGTCACGGCGCGCTGGGCGAGCACATACCGCGCCTCGCCACCGGCACTGAACCGACCGTCGTCCCACCGCAGCGAGCCGCCGACGCGCCCGGCCGGCATGAACGGCAGCGGTGCCCCACCCGTGAAAGCACCACGCGTCACGTCGGCCATCAGCCCCAGCACGAAGCGAGCGCCCAGCGTGGCTTCGCCCTGCGCTTCGATGCCCCGCAGCCTGGCGTCATGCTGGCCGTATATCGCCAGCGGCATCGTTTCACCATTCACCGTCGTGTCGCGCGTCACGTCCGGGGCAATGTACCCCTCCACCGTGTTGACGTATCCCGACAGCTGCCCGGACACGCTGGCCCCGGCGACGCGCAGCACCGCGTCGAAGCCAAGACTGCGCTCTGCCGACAGGCCTGGATTCCCCAGCTCGTAGCTCCCCGTGGCAGCGTGCGCCGCGTGACTGAAGAGCTCCTCCACGGTGGGCGCACGGAAGGCGCGTGCCACGCTCCCACTCAGGGTGACGTGTTCGGCGACCGGCGCCGAGACGCCAATCGAGCCGGAGACGCTCTGGAACGTCAGGCCGCGTGCCGGGCCGAACTTCGCGTCACCGGCCCTGGACGCGATGCGATAGCCGTCGAAGCGGGCCCCGAACTGCAGTCGCGCACCCTCATGCGGGTGCTCGCTGTCGCGCTGTCCGAGCGGAAGCTCCTGGAAAACGAAGGCGCCCCCGCTCACCGAGTTCGCCGCCGGCGTCAGCGCCTCCTCTCCCTCTGCGGCGTACTGGCGCAACAGCGCCTGCGCGCCAATCGTCCCGTTGAGCCGGCCAAACTGCACCGGCGCCGTGACGCTCGCCGTCTGCGTGCGCAGCGTCAAGGACGTTCCGATCGCGCCGTCCTGCTCCACCTCATCATGCGCGTAGTCCTGCAGCGAGCCTTCAAAACGCAGCTGGCTCACCGCCTGCCACCGCGTGTTCGCCGACAGCTTTGCCGCCATCTGGTATCGGCGGCCACGAATTCGAATCCCCGACTCGTCGCTCCCCGCCTCGGCGGGGAGCCCATACGAGAAGTCGAAGCCCTTCAGCGCGATGCCGCCCTGCGCGTCGTCTCGCACGAAACCGATGCCCGCGACGACGTTCGCGTTGCGGTTGCTCGTGCCATCGAGCACGCCACCGCCGCCGATGCGCACCGGATCGGTCTGCCGCGCCCCCGCGCGAATGTTCAGCACCGTGGTGCTGCTCACAGGGAGGACGGCCCCGGCGCTGATCGCGCCGCCCGGGTTCACCGACTCAGCCTGCATCGCCACGGAACCGGTGACGCGGGCCGGCACGTCGGAGGGGATGTCATTTGAGATGACGTTCACCACGCCGCCGAGCGCGCTGCTGCCGTGCATCAGCGAAGCCGGCCCGCGCACCACCTCGATGCGCTGGGCCGCCAGCGGATCAACAGTCGTTCCGTGATCGGGCGCCGACGACGCGAGGTCGCCCGAGCGCGCGCCGTCCTGCAGCACGAGAATGCGGTCGCCACTGAGGCCACGGATCACGGGCATGGTCGCAGCAGGGCCGTTGTATCGCATGGCCATCCCCGGCTCGGCGGACAGTGTCTGCGCCAGCGACGCGCCGATGGTGCGCTGCAGCTGCTGGCCCGACAGCTCGGCAGTAGCCTGGGTTACGTTCGAGGCCTCGCCCGACGAACTCGCGGCCGTCACGTTCACGGCCTGCAACCGGAGCGTGGACCCAGTCATCACGATCTCCATCGTGACGTCGGGGCCGCTGGCCGGCACTTTCACGTCCGCGTGCCCGGGGCGATACCCAATCAGCAGGGTCGTGATGTGATACGTACCCGCGGCGAGGCCACGCAGCACGAAGCGCCCGTCGTCACCAGTTGTCGTGGTGCGTCCCGCTTGGGCGATGATGACCTGCACCAGCGGGAGCGGCGCGCCGCTTGTGTCGCGGACGGTGCCGATGACGGCAGGGCTTGACTGCGGGGCGGCGTGAGCGCGCCCTGCGGCGGGCAGCAGTAACACGGCGACGAGCGCCGCAGAGAACCAACGTATCATGTGGCCAACTCCGGAAGGTGTCGGCGTGCAGGGCGCAGCGCGAGACGTGGCGCCACCCTGCCTGCCGCGCGATGTAATCGGTACCCCGCAGGCTGCGGGGGTGCCGTTACACAGTCGCCGGAGGAGCTCGGGTAGTCGGGAGCGCGAAGGCGGCGCGCGTCCCGCGTTCGAAACGGCCGGAAGTCGGCGGTGTCTCACGACCTTCCGCGTCGGCCGGCGGGGCTCCCGCCGGAGCGGCAAGCATCACTCGGCCCAGCATCTTGCAGAGCACGCAGGAGTCTGAATGCACAGGCGCCGAATGGTGACGGCCGGGCGCTTCGACGTGCACCAGGGCGACCTGCTCCGAAGCCGCCTGCGGCCATCGCGCCTCCGCCGCAGCGATCAGCGCTGGCACGCCAATGTGCACCACGGCAAGCAGGCCGAGGAGAAGGCGACGGAGCGGGGATTGGAGGCACATCTCAAGGTAAAGGTAGCCGAGCCTCGTCCCGAACGGTAGGGTCACGTGCGTGACGCGACGCGAGCGGATGTTGCACCTGCAGCCCGCCCGGCTAGCTTCCCGTGGTCATGCGCCGCCTGATCGTTCTCTCGCCGAGTCTGTTCGTCGCGCTCGCGCTGCTTGCCTCCTGCACGGATGCGGCCGCGCCGCGCGTTGAGCCGCCGGCGTATGACCCAACCCAGCTGTCGGGCGGCATCCTGTACCGGTGGCCGACAGGGACGACCATCGCCGTCTACGTTGATCCAACTGCGGTCGGGGCCGGCGTGGATCTCGCGGGGACGACGGCGGCGGGTATGGCCGCATGGAAGGCCGCACTGGGCGGTAACCAGTTTGCGTTTCGCACGGCCGCCACGGCCGCCGACGCCGACGTCATCGTGCACGTCAGCGCTGCGCCGCGGCTGGTCGGCCTCGCGGGCTGCGCCGAGCCGCCCGCCTTCGCCGGTGGCGTGACGTTCTTCTGCCCCGCTCGCGACAGCGCGCTCACGCTCCCGCTCGCCGGGGCGGCACGCGGACGCGTGAAGGTGGACATCGCCATCAATCCGGCCGCCACAAGCGCCGCCAATCCGCTCGTCGCCCTCGTCACGCACGAACTCGGCCATGCCGTCGGTATCGGCGGCCACAGCCCCGACGCGCGCGACGTGATGTTCGCCCAGCCGTCGGTCAGTGTGCCGAGCGGCCGCGACATCGCGACGCTGCGCTGGCTCGTGCGGCAAGTGATCGGCATCCGCCTGTAGGGGAATTTCGGCCCCCGTTCGGCCTCCTTTCGGCCAATTCCCTGACTGACGGCAAGGCTGCGTGATTACCTTGTCTGGAATGGAACGCCAAGACGCGCTCGACTATCACTCCCGTGGCCGCCCGGGGAAGATCGCCGTTATCCCCACCAAGCCGCTCGCCAACCAGCGCGACCTCGCGCTGGCGTACTCCCCTGGCGTAGCCGAGCCTTGCCTCGAGATCGAGAAGAATCCAGAGGACTCCTACAAGTACACCGCGCGCGGTAACCTCGTGGCCGTGATCACCAACGGCACCGCGGTCCTTGGCCTCGGCAACATCGGGGCGCTGGCCGGCAAGCCGGTGATGGAGGGGAAGGGCAATCTCTTCAAGCAGTTTGCCGACATTGACGTGTTCGACCTTGAAGTGGATTCGGAGGATCCCGAGGAGGTCATCCGCTTCTGCCAGCTCGTCGAGCCCACGCTCGGCGGCATCAACCTCGAGGACATCAAGGCGCCCGAGTGCTTCTACATCGAAGAGCAACTCAAGGCGACGCTGAAGATCCCCGTCTTCCACGATGACCAGCACGGCACGGCCATCATCTCGGGCGCCGCGCTGCTCAATGCGCTGCGCATCGTCGGCAAGGAGATTGGCGAAGTGCGCGTGGTCTTCAGCGGCGCCGGCGCCTCGGCGATTTCCACCGCCGAACTCTATGTGCGCCTCGGGGTCGACCGCGAGAAGGTGCTGATGATCGACCGCAAAGGCGTCATCTACAAGGGCCGCGAGAAGGACATGGAGCCGCACAAGGCCATGTTCGCGCACGATACCACGTGCCGCACGCTGGAGGAGGCCCTGGTCGGCGCGGACGTCTTTGTCGGGCTGTCGGCCGCCGGCGCGTGCACGCAGGACATGGTGAAGGCGATGGGCGGGAATCCCATCGTCTTCGCGCTGGCCAACCCGATGCCGGAGATCCTGCCGCACGAGGTCAAGGAAGTGCGCCCCGAGGCGATCGTGGCCACCGGCCGCAGCGACTACCCCAACCAGATCAACAACGTCCTCTGCTTCCCGTTCATCTTCCGTGGCGCGCTCGACGTGCGCGCCACGACGATCAACGAGGAAATGAAGATGGCGGCTACGCGCGCGCTCGCCGATCTCGCCCGCGAGCCGGTGCCGGATTCGGTTGCGTCGCTCTACGGCCTGTCCAAGGTGGAGTTCGGCTCCGAGTACATCATCCCGTTCCCGTTCGACCCGCGCGTGCTCCTGTGGGTGGCGCCGGCCGTGGCGCAGGCAGCCATTGACAGCGGCGTGGCCGGCACGGTCATCGAGATGGACGCGTACCGCGAGCAGCTCGAGGGGCGCCTGGGCCAGTCGCGCAGCGTGATGCGCGGCATCCAGATGCGCGCCCAGCGCGACCCGCGCCGCGTCGTCTTTCCCGAGGGCGAGGATCCCAAGATCATCCGGGCCGCGCAGATCCTGCAGGAGGAGGGGATCGCGAAGCCCATCCTCATCGGCCGCGCGACGCAGATGAAGCAGCGCCTCGACGAAATGGGGATCGCGCTTGACGGTTGCATGATCATCGACCCCAACGCGTCGCCCGATCGCGAGCGCTACGCCGTGGAGTGGTGGGCCCGGCGGCAGCGCCGCGGCCTCTCGCGCGACGAGGCACAGTCGCGCATGGCACGCGGCATCTACTTCGCCTGCCAGATGGTCAACAGCGGTGATGCCGACGCGGTGGTGGCGGGCCTCAACAAGCACTACCCCGAGACCATCCGCCCCGCGCTCGAAGTGGTGGGCGCCGACAAGACCGGACTGGTGGCGGGGTTGTACATGATGGTGATCAACAACCGCGCCATCTTCTTCGGCGACACGACAGTCAACATCGACCCAACCGCCGAACAGCTGGCCAAGATTGCGCAGTCGGCGGCGCGCCTGGTGCGTTCATTTGGCATCGAGCCGCGCATCGCGATGCTGTCGTTCTCGAACTTCGGTTCCGTCAAGCACCCCGAAGCGGCCAAGGTGGCCGAAGCCGTGAAGATCCTGCGTGACGTCGAGCCCAATCTGGTGGTGGACGGCGAAATGCATGCCGACACGGCGTTGGACGAGAACGTGCTCGCCATGCGCTATCCGTTCAGCCGGCTCAAGCAGGCGGCCAATGTGCTGGTCTTCCCGATGCTCAGCGCGGGTAACACCGCGTACAAGCTGCTGGCGAAGGTGGGCGGGGCGACGGCCATCGGCCCCATCCTGGTGGGGATGAACCACCCGGTACACGTGCTCGAACAGGGCGCCGAAGTGCAGGACATCGTGAACATGGCGGCCGTCGCGGTCCTCGACTCGCAGGATCGCATCCGTTAACATTTCGCGGGCGGGCCCTCATCCTGGGATCCGCTCGTTTCATTGCAACAGGACTCTCCATGCCTGACGCCAATCCCATCGCGCCAACGCTCACGCGTTCGGGCCCAAGCGGGCTCGCCGGCCAGGACCTCACGCCCGCCGGGACGGTTCACTGGAATCTCGTGGCGCCGGAACTCATCGAGGCCGCCATTCGCCGCGGCGAAGGCCGACTGGCCGACCTTGGGCCATTCGTCGCCGTCACATCGCCGCACACGGGCCGTTCGCCGAATGACAAGTTCGTCGTGAAGGAGCCGGGCTCCGAGCAGGATGTGGACTGGGGCAAGGTCAACCAGCCCATTTCACCAGAGCACTTCGCGACACTGCTCGCCGACGTCAAGCAGTACCTGAACGGGCTGCCCGAGCTCTTCGTGCAGGATCTCTATTGCGGCGCCGATCCAGCCCACCGGCTGAGCGTCCGCTACATCCTGCCCAACGCGTGGCACGCGGCGTTCGTGCGCAACATGTTCATCCGCCCCGAGCAGGCGACGCTGCCCGGCTTCGCGCCGAACTTCACCGTGTACCACGCTCCCGAGTTCCAGGCGGACCCGGCGCGGCACGGCACGCGCACCGGGACGTTCATCGTGCTCAATCTCGCCGCGCGCGCCATCGTCATCGGCGGTACGCGGTACGCGGGCGAGCTCAAGAAGGCGATGTTCACGGTGATGAACTACCTGCTCCCGAAAGCGGGCGTGCTCTCCATGCACTGTTCCGCCAACATCGGCACGGCCGGCGACACGGCGCTCTTCTTCGGGCTCTCGGGCACCGGCAAGACCACGCTTTCCGCCGACCCCGAGCGCAAGCTCATCGGCGATGACGAGCACGGCTGGAGCGCCGACGGCACCTTCAACTTCGAGGGCGGCTGCTACGCCAAGGTCATCAACCTCTCGGCCGAGGGCGAGCCCGACATCTTCCAGACCACGCAGATGTTCGGCACGATCCTCGAGAACGTCGTGCTCGAGCCGAACGGCCGACGAGTGGAATTCGAGAACCAGTCCATCACCGAGAACACCCGGGCGTCGTACCCGCTGCAGTACATTCGCAACCATGTACCGAGCGGGCGCGGCGGGCATCCGACGAACGTCGTCTTCCTGACGGCCGACGCATTCGGGGTGCTGCCGCCCATCGCCAAGCTCACCCGCGAGCAGGCGATGTACTACTTCCTCTCCGGGTACACCGCGAAAGTGGCCGGCACGGAGCGGGGAGTGACCGAACCGCAGGCGACGTTCAGCGCCTGCTTCGGCGCCGTCTTCCTCGTCTGGCATCCCACCAGGTACGCCGAGATGCTCGGCAGGCTCCTGCGGGAACACAACCCGGGCGTCTGGCTGGTGAATACCGGATGGAGCGGCGGCCCGTACGGCGTCGGCAAGCGCATGAAGCTGTCGTTCACGCGCACCATGGTGCATGCGGCGCTCAGCGGCCGCCTGGACGGAGTGCCGAGCAGCGAGGATCCGATCTTCGGTCTGCACGTTCCCACGGGCATTCCCGGCGTGCCCAGCGACCTGCTGACGCCTCGCAAGACGTGGGCAGACCCCGCCGCCTACGACGCGCAGGCGAAGAAGTTGGCGGAGATGTTCCGCAAGAACTTCGAGAAGTTCGGCAGTGTCGACGCGGCGATCGCCGGGGCCGGTCCCACGGGCTGAGCGCGCCGCTCGAAGGCGACTATTCACCCGTCGACCGTCCACCACCGTCTTCCGTCAAACCGCCAGTGGCTTTCATTCGCGACCCCCTCTGGAACAACATCCGCATTGACGGGCCTTTCCTGCGGCTCGCCGATACGCCGGTCGTCCAACGGCTGCGGTACGTGCGGCAGCTCGGACTGGCGCACTTAGTCTACCCGGGCGCTACCCACTCGCGCTTCGAGCATGCGCTGGGCGCCTACCACCTCGCCAACCGCACCTTGGCGCGGCTCGGGGACGCGGGCATGCTCGACGGCATCGCGCCCGACGAACCCGAAGTCGTGGCCGCCGCCGCGCTGCTGCACGACGTCGGGCACTATCCGTTCTCGCACGCGCTCGAGGAGATCGGCGCGATGAACCACGAGGCCGTGGCCGAGCCAATGATCACCGGCGGCGAGGTGGCCGACATCCTGCGCGGCGAGATCGCCGCCGACGCGCCGGAGCGCGTCTTTGCCCTGATATGCGGCGAAAGCGCCTCGCCGCTGCAGGGGCTCATCAGCGGGTCGCTCGACCTCGACAAGACGGACTACCTGAAGCGCGACGCCCTCATGTGCGGCGTGCCGTACGGCGAAATTGACGTTGACCGCCTCCTCCACGCGCTGGTCATCGTGGAGGACCCGCACCTCGGACACGCCGCCGTCGGTGTGCTCGAGAAGGCGCTGAGCGCGCTGGAGTCGCTGCTCTTCGCCAAGTACCAGATGTTCCGCAACGTGTACTGGCACCACGCCGTGCGCAGCCCGACCGCCATGTACAAGCGGCTGGTGGACGACGCACTGCGCGCCGGCGCACTGCAGGCCAGCGAGCTCGTGGCGCACACCGACGAAGGGCTCCTGCACGCGCTCCGCGCGCGCACGCCAAGCGCGCTGCTCGACGCGATTCTTTCGCGCCGCCTGTACAAGCGCGCCATGGAATGCCCCGCCGCCGAACTCGACGGCATGGACCTTGAGTGGATCGCCGAGGACCGCGAGCGCTCACGCCGCGCCGAGGATGCCATCGCCGACTCGCTCGGCCTCGCCCCGGGCGAGGTGCTCATTGATTATCCGCAGAAGGAACAGATGCTCGGCCTCGACATCCCCGTCCTCACACGCGACGGCCGCGTGGAGCGGCTTACGAGCGAAGGGATGGCGGGCGCCATCAACCTGCCGGTCCTCGCCAACCAGCTCTACCGGTCGGCGCGCTGGCTGCGCGTGTTCACCGTGCGTCGCGTGAGCATCGCGAGGGACGACGTGTTGCGGCTGCTCGAGGCGTAGGCGTCGGGCGCGTATCAGCCGCGTGGCGTCAGGAGCAGCCACGACTGCGGCAGCGTGCGGTGCTCCTGCATGAGCGCTTCCGTCGTGCGCGGCATCCGTGACCGCCACGGCTCGCCGACCCCAACGGGAAGGTGCGCCAGGACGCGCTTTTCCACGGCGATTCGTCGCACCTCGTGCGTGGGCAGAAAGCGCGCTGCCATGACCGCTTCCGTTGGTGCGTCACCCGGTCCGTGGCACTCTACAAGGATCGTCGCGCGCATGAGCGCGGGCACGCGGTGCGGATCGAGCAGCGGAACCTCGCCTCCGTCTATGTCGCAGACGACCAGCGCACCCTCGCCCGTATCGAGCGCGACGGCGAGGTCCGGCAGGTCGCAGTAGCCGCCCACCTCCACCCGGTCGCCCATCCCGTTCGCCACCACCGCCTCGGCCAGTTGGGCGCGAGCGTGCACCTCAGCCTCGAACGCCTTCACCCGCACGTCAGGCATCAGGCGCGCAAGCCCCACGGCGTAATAGCCGTAGCGCGCGCCCACGTTGATCACGGTGCGAAAGGGCTGCCGCACGAGCGCTCGCGTGACGTCGAACAGCTCATGTTCATATGTGCCCAAGAGCTCGGGCGCCGCGGGCCTGCCAGTCAGTTGCATGCTCGCGAACGGTCCGCTCATGACACGGTCGCCGGCCACGGCACGGAGCCGACCATAGAGAAAGCGCTGCTTGGGGCGAAGCACCCACCGCACAGTATCGCGGAGTGGCGCCGGCAGGTTGATGAAGGCCATGAGCAACGGCCCGCTCTGCTCTACCGTGCGGCGACCGGCGATGAGATCCCATGCGATGCGCAGCAGCCCGGGGGCCGCGCTTCCGGAGGTCGTCACCCGGTCCTCGACCGTCCGTGCGCCTCGGCGAGCTTGCGGGCGATGCCCCGGTAAAAGGCCGCATCCGCGCCCTTGCCCTGTTCCTCGAGCGAGAGCGCGCACATCTCGAGCGCATACAGGAGGTTGCCCAGATAGAGCTGGGAGAGGGAGCCGACGGTGTCTTCGCTGTCGCTCACGGCGCGCCGAACGTCAACCCTGCTTGGCGGCGTCGAAGCTCACGATCTGGACGACGATCGCCGTGATGTTGTCGAGACCGCCGCGCCCATTCGCCTCCGCAATTAGTGCGTCGACAATGCGCCCGGGGCCCGACCGCGCCAGCAGGATCTGCTGCAACCGGCGGTCATCCACCATGCCCGTCAGCCCGTCCGACGCCACGAGGAAGACATCGCCCGGCCGCACCTCGTCCGAGTAGATGTCGGGCTCGACCGTCTCGCTCGCGCCGACGCACCGGGTGATGACGTTGCTGTACGGGTGGTAGCGGGCCTGCTCCGGCGTCAGCAGGCCCGCGTCGACCTGCTCCTGCACGTACGAGTGATCCTTCGTGATCTGGATCAGCGCGCCATCCCGAAGCATGTAGACGCGCGAGTCGCCGATTTGCCCGATCAGGTAGTGGCCGTCCGACAGCACCAGCACCGAGGCGGTCGTGCCCATGCCCTGTTTGTCGTTCTCCGTCAGCATGCGGTCGTAGATGGCGCGATTGGCGTCGCGCAGCGACTGCGCCGTCCGGTTCTCGGCGTCCGCCTGCGTCACGCTTTCGAGCGGCAGTAGGGCGCGCGCAACGATCTGCACCGCCATCTCGCTGGCCACCTCGCCCGCCGCGTGGCCGCCCATGCCGTCGGCCACGATGAACACGCCGCGATGCGCGTCCGCCTCGGCGAAGAACGAGTCCTCGTTCCCCGACCTCACCATTCCAACATCGGAGCGAGCGGCAACCGCGAGATGCACGAGTTATCGCCCCGTGGAAATGAGGATCGCGAGCAACGACGCGCCGGCGGCCGTGGCGGCCATGGCAAATGCGATCATCGCCCCGCAGCCCGTCTTCTTGGTATCGGCGGGCGCGGCGGCCGGCTTGGCGGCATCGGGCTTTGCGGCTGCAGGCTTGCGCACCTGCTCGACCGCCACGGCGGCGATGGCACGAGTGCCGCCACTCGCGTCGCCAGCAGTGGCAACCGGGCGGAACGTCATCTTGATGCCGCCGAAGCGGACGTCCGGCGCCCCTTGAACGCGCTGCTCGCCCTGCACGCGACGGCCACCGACATACGTGCCATTCGTGGACTCCTGGTCCACGATGAACCAGCCACCCTCGCGCTTCTGGATCTTGCCGTGCGAATCGGAGACGCTCTCGTCGTTGAGCACGACATCGTTGTGCGCCCCCCGGCCCACGTTTGTGAGGGCTGAGTGGATGTCGAACGTGGTGCCCTTGAGCGGCCCCTCGTTGATGATCTCGAGTGTGGCCAGCGGCGGTCGTCCCGCCGGAGCGGCCTTTGGCGGCTGCGTTACGACCGGCGTCGCCGGCATGGCCGGCGGAGCGACAGGGGCCGCCGGGGCCGCCGGGGCTGCCGTGGATGCGATGGCCGACTCGAGATCAAGCCGAATGTCGGGCGCCTTCGTTGGCGCTGCCGGCGTGGGGCTCGGCTGACTGGGCGGCGGGGGCGGCGCCGCCTTTGCCTGGTCGGCATAGAACCGGAACTCCTCAGGACCGATCTTCATCACGTCGCCACGGCCGAGCACCTGCGTCTGCTCAATGCGCACGCCATTGACGAACACGCCGTTCGTGCTCAGGTCCGTCAGGTGATAGCCGCCCGGCATCGGCACGATTTCGGCGTGTTTGCGCGAGACCTCGGACGACGGAATGACCACGTCGTTGCCCACCTCGCGCCCGATCGTGATGCCGTCGTCGAGCACCACGTACTCGCGGCCGTCCGTGAGCGAAACCAAGCGCCCGCCCCGGGCGAGCGTTGGCTTGGCCGGAGCGCCGGCCTTGGCGCGAACCATTTCGGCCACTTCGGCCCCCGAGACGAACTGCGTGCTCCCGGCCTGCTTCACGTCGCCAAAACGCAGCTCCTCACCAGCCATCTCCACCTTGTCGCCATAGAGGAGCGGGCTGGGCTCGACGCCCAGAAGGATACCGTTCAGGAGGACCACTGCATCCGGCGTGCCACGTCGAATGACGGCGCCGCCGTCCGCTTCAATGGTCACGATGGCCTGCGCCGACGCGTCGTCGCCGTGGAGCCGAACGGCGGCGCCTTCGTGGCTGCCGATCGTCAGCCCCTCCGCGGGGACGGGATACTGCTTTCCGTGATACTGGAGATACGCCATAGCTCCGTGAAGCTACCCGTCGCCCTGAGGGGTGGCAACCCTTTTTCCAGCACCGGATCCTCACGTCGCCAACCGATAGAGACGGAAGAGGATAGCCTTGGCGCCTCCGCTCTTCACACAATCGCGGTTGGTATCGCCAATCCCCATCACCGATCCCAATCCGAGCGCCCGATCCTAGATTGAAGTCGTGCCCGATTTCATCCGTGTCCGCAACGCCCGGCAGCACAACCTGAAGGGCATCAGCGTGGACCTGCCGCGCCGCGCGATTACGGTGGTCACGGGGCCGTCCGGATCGGGCAAGTCGTCGTTCGCATTCGATACCGTGTACGCCGAAGGGCAGCGCCGCTACGTCGAGTCGCTCTCCGCCTACGCGCGGCAGTTCCTCGAGCGCATGCAGAAGCCGCTCGTCGACTCCATCGAGGGACTGTCGCCCGCAGTCGCCATCGAGCAGCAGAATCCGGTGCGCACGTCGCGCTCTACCGTCGGCACGGCCACCGAGATCTACGATTACCTGCGCCTGCTCTGGGCGCGCATCGGGCGGACGATCTGTCCGCAGTGCCAGCGTGAACTGCGTCCGGACACCCCGCAGGGCGCAGCGGACCGGGTGCTCGCCCTCCCGAAGGACACCCGAGTGCTCATCGCCTTCCCGCTGCGACTCTCCGACCTCGTGTCGCATGCGGTGGCGGTCGAGAACCTGCGCGCCGAGGGGTTCGTACGCGTCGTCGCCGACGGCGCCGCGTTCCATGTGGACGACCTCGCCGGCAGCGCGCCCGACCTAACCAGGTGCGGCGAGGTGCTCGTTGTCACCGACCGGCTGGCGGTGGGCCAGGCCGAGCGTTCCCGCCTCACCGACGCCATCGAGACCGCCTTCCGCGAGGGCGACGGCGACTGCGTGGTTCTGGTGGACGTGCCGCTACCGGCGGCCGGGAATCTGCCGTCCGCCGTCCGCCGTCCGCCGTCTGTCGCGTCGCGCCTTCGCTTCACGACGCGCTTTGAGTGCCCCGACCACCACACCCGCGCCCCGCATCCCACGCCGCAGCTCTTCTCGTTCAACAACCCGCGCGGCGCTTGCCCCACCTGCAACGGATTCGGCGCGACGCTCGAATACGACGTCGCGCTCATCGTCCCGTACGCCGAGCGAACGCTCCGTGACGGCGCGATCGATCCGTGGACGAAGCCCCGGTACGACAACAAGCGTCGCGCACTCGCCGAGGCGTGCAAGCGCGAGGGGATCCCGATGGACCGCCCGTGGCGCGACCTCGCCGACAGCCAGCGCGAGTATCTGCTGCGCGGCAAGGCCAAAGGCTTCCAGGGCATCCTCCGCCACCTCAGCGGCCTCGAGGAGAAGAAATACAAGCAGTACATCCGCGTCTTCTTGCGGCAGTATCAGTCGGCGATGACGTGCACGGCCTGTCTCGGCGCCAAGCTTCAGCCCGAGGCGCTGAACGTGCGCGTGGGAGGACGGCACATCGCCGAGGTGGCGGCGATGCCCGTGGAGCTGTTGAATGCCTGGCTCGACGCGCTCGTGCTCACGCCGTCCGAACAGGCCATCGCCGCGCACATTTGGCGCGAGGCGCGCGAGCGGGTGCGCTTCCTCTGCGAGGTGGGACTCACCTACCTGACACTCGACCGCGCTACCCGCACGCTCTCGGGCGGCGAGGCACAGCGCATTGGGCTCGCCAACTCGCTCGGGTCGCGTCTCGTGGATGCGCTGTACGTGCTCGACGAGCCGAGCATCGGGCTGCACGCACGCGACATGGACCGCCTGCTCCGCCTGCTCAAGCGCCTGCGCGACGGCGGAAATACCGTACTGGTGGTCGAGCACGACCTCGAGGCCGTGCGCGCCGCCGACTGGATGCTCGAGCTCGGCCCCGGGAGCGGCGAGCGCGGCGGCCGCGTCGTTTACAACGGTCCCGCCGCTGGCGCCGGCGCCAGCTCGCTCACCGGGCAGTACCTCACCGGTGCGCGGACGATCCCCACGCCCGAGAAGCGCCGGACGCCGCGGCGCTGGATCAGCCTCGAGGGGGCGCGCGCCCACAACCTGCGTGACGTGGACTTCAGGCTGCCGCTCGGGGTGCTGACCGCCGTCACTGGCGTTTCAGGTTCCGGCAAGAGCACGCTCGTGCACGACGTGTTCTATCATGCCCTCGAGGCGGCGCTCACCGGCGAGCACAGCGCGCGACAGCATCTTGGCGAGACTGTCGGCGAGTTCCGGGCCCTCTCGGGCGCCGAGTCCATCGAGGCGGCCGTGCTTATTGACCAGCAGCCCATCGGGCGGTCGCCGCGATCCAACCCCGTGACATACGTGAAGGCGTACGACGAGATTCGCCGGATCTTCGCGTCGCTACCGGAGGCCAGGGCGCGGCGGTATTCGCCCGGCACATTCTCGTTCAACGTGGCTGGCGGCCGCTGCGAGAAGTGCGAAGGGGCCGGCGCCATCGCCGTCGAGATGGTCTTCCTCGCCGATGTTTTCGTCCCGTGCGAGGAGTGCGACGGGAAGCGCTTCAAGCCCGCGGTGCTCGAGGTGAAGTACTTCGGGCGTTCCATCGTGGACGTGCTCGAGATGACCGTGGACGAGGCCATCCGGTTCTTCCCGTACGAGGAGAAGCTCGGGCAGGCGCTCTGGCACGTGCAGCAGGTTGGACTCGGCTATCTGCGCCTGGGCCAGGCTGCCACGACGTTGTCGGGCGGCGAAGCCCAGCGCCTCAAGATCGCGCGCGAATTGGCACTCTCCGCCAAGAAGTCCGGTCGCAAACTCTACATCCTCGACGAACCCACCACGGGCCTGCATCTCGAGGACATTCGCAAGCTGGCGCACGTGCTCGACCAGCTGGTGCAGGCCGGCCATACGGTGGTGTTCATCGAGCACAACCTGGACGTCATCAAGCTCGCCGACTGGGTGGTGGACCTCGGCCCCGAAGGGGGCGATGGCGGCGGGCGGATCGTGGCCGCGGGCACGCCGGAACAGGTGGCGAAGGTGGAGGCGTCACACACCGGACGGTGGTTGCGGACCGTGCTGGCGTAATCATCATCGGAATCACGAATCGGAATCGCCGAATCCAGATCCGAGATCCCCATCCTCAATCGCAGTTTCCCGCTTGAATTGCCCCGCAAGTCCGGGTATTTTGCCTGTCTCTTCCCGAGTAGCTCAGTTGGTAGAGCAGGCGACTGTTAATCGCCGGGTCGGGGGTTCAAGTCCCTCCTCGGGAGCTTGTCACGCCAGCGGGGCGCCGGTCAGTCCGGCGCCCCGTTTGCGTTGTTTGTGCCTGGGCGGCACATTGAGGTATGTAATAGTCCTCTTTTATCTGACGCGCCGTCCCTGATCCCCCCGACTGCGGGGTGCCGGAGAAGCCGGTATCGTCCTCGCGGTCCCGGTACCCGCCGGAAACGATGGGTGCTGCGTTCCCCACCCCGCACGCCGAAGGCATCAGGGGCGGCCACCCCCCGTTCCGTAGTCACCAGCCACCCCACGCACGAGGTGCTCGCCATGCGTACGTTCCGCACCCTGATTCCGGCCCTGCTCGTCCTTGTTTCCCTCTCCGCTTGCGGCACCGCCGAGCAGGGAGCCGCGTCCGACGGCGCGCCAGCTGGCGGCCAGGCCAGTGTTCAGGACGACGAGTCGGCCAAGGACGTCGTCAAGATCGCGGTCGGTTCCAAGGACCACACCACGCTCGTCGCCGCGCTGCAGGCAGCCGACCTCGTGAACGCGCTCGCCAACGCGGGCCCGTTCACGGTCTTCGCCCCCACCAACGCCGCGTTTGACAAGCTGCCGAAGGGGACGGTTGACGACCTGCTGAAGCCGGTGAACAAGGAGAAGCTGCGCCTCGTGCTGCAGCACCACGTCACGACCTCCGCCCTCGACGTTGACCAGTTCTCCGACGGACAGGTGGTGTCCATGGCCGACGGCACGAACGCCACCATCCACAAGAAGGGTGCCGACACGTTCATCAATGAGGCGAAGATCCTCGCATCGGTGCGCGGGTCGAACGGGATGGTACACGTCATTGACGGAGTCCTGGTACCTTAGCGGCAGAGAAACAACAGAGAGACAACAGACAAACAACAGAGAAACAACAGTACGCGGGGAGCGCTGATCAGGCGCTCCCCGCCGTCCCATTGTAGGTTCTCTGTTGTCTCTCTGTTGTTTCTCTGTTGTCTCTCTGTTGTTTCTCTGCCCCACCCATGCGCATCCTCCACCTCCTCAACCACGTTGATCGCGTCGGCAACGGCATTGTCCACGTCGCCGTTGACCTGGCCTGCGTACAGGCACGAGAGGGACACGACGTTTGGGTGGCGTCGAGGGGGGGCGCGTATGAAGCGCTTCTGGCGCGCTACGGCGTGCGGCACGTCCATGTGGACCAGGGCCGGCGGCCAACCGTCATCTGGACGGCCCTCCGCACGCTGCGCGCCCTCCTGCGCGACGAGCGCATTGCCGTCGTGCACGCGCACATGGTCACGGGCTACGTGCTGGCGCGCCTCCTGCGCGTCCGCGCTCCATGGCGGCTGGTAGCCAGCGTGCACAACGAGTGGCAGCGCAGCTCAGCGCTGATGGGTGGCGCCGACCGCGTCATCGTAATGAGCGAGGACGCCATCGGACGGCTGGCGGGGCGCGGCATGCGCCGCGACCGGTTGCGCGCCGTACGCAACGGCACGGTGGGCAGCCCCCGTCTCGCGGACACGACGCCGGACCGCGTCACGCTGGGCCAGCCGCTGCGCCAGCCGGCCATCGTCACGGTAGCCGGCCTCTACGAGCGCAAGGGAATCGCAGAGCTGATAGCGGCGTTCGACACACTCGCCCCCGGACATCCTGACGCGCATCTCTACATCGTTGGCGAAGGGCCTGACCGTGCGCGATTCGAGGATCAGGCGACAGCCTCCACCGCGCGCGCGCGCATCCACTTCGAGGGATTTCGGCCGTCGCCGCGCCCGTACCTTCTCGATGCGGCGGTCTTCGTGCTTGCCTCGCACGCCGAACCCGGCGGCCTGGTGCTGCCCGAGGCGCGCGACTGCGGCTGCGCCATCGTCGCCACGGCGGTGGATGGCTCGCCCGAATTGCTCGAGGGCGGGCGCGCCGGGGTGCTGGTACCGCCGCGCGACGCGCGCGCCCTCGGCGCCGCCATCGCGAGGCTGCTCGATGACCCGGCGGAGCGCGACCGCTGGAAGGCCGCCGCGCGCGAAAACCTCGACTGGCTGCGCATTGAGCGTCAGCATGAGGAGACGCTGGTCGTCTACCGCGACGCGGTCGCGGTCTAGCGCGCGAGTCGCCTCAGCGGCTCATTCGCGGACGAACTGGCCCGACACCCGCAGCGGCGTAGTGAAGAACTCGCGGATCTCGTCCACCGACGCGAGTCCCCAGAGGACGCGCCCGTCCGGGCGGACGAGCCGCGGCACGCCGCCCAGCCGAAGCGTCATCCAGTCCATGTCCCACTCATCCGCCAGCCGATGGCCGGCCGGGCCGTCCAGATCCACCCAGCCAGGCACCCTCGCCCACAAGGCCATCGCGTTGATCACGGCGCCATCGGCGATGTCCTCGCCGCGCACCCAGAGCGCCGCCCCGAGCGCTCGGCGGAATGCCGCCGCACGCGGCGCGTGCTGGCCATACACCGTGGCGACTGCGGCGATGGCGCGTCGCGTGTTTGGCTTCACGGGCGGTGGCGCGATGGCGACATCCGGCGCGAGGCGTCGGACCGCGTCCACGTCGTCTTCGAGCGCGCGCATGATGCGCCGATCGCCGAGGCGCGACGGTACCGGGAGGCCAGGGTCATGTTGCACGCCGCGCCAGTCGCACCGGTCCATTAGCCCGAGCGCATCCAGTCGCGTCGTCAGCGCAAAGCTGTACGGGCAGTTGAGGTCGGCGTACAGCGTAGCGCTCACCACGGTCGCCTCACGCGTTGGAAACGGTTGTCATGGCGCGTGGCGCTGGCGGAGAGAAGGGTGAGGAGGGGGCAACGCATGGACGGGGAAGAAGGGGTCGGTCGAAAAGTACGGCGAGAACGGACAACGTTCTACCTCCCGGCCCTCCTCATTCCGAAACCACGGCGCTCCGCGCATCTTTAGCGCATGCCCAGCACCCCCTTGGTTGGCGTCATCATGGGGAGCGCCAGCGACTACGAGCACCTCGCCCCCGCGTGCGAGATGCTCGAACAGTTCGGCGTCCCATACGAAAAGGCCGTCGTCTCCGCCCACCGCACGCCGGACTGGATGTTCGAGTACGCTTCCACCGCCGAGGCGCGCGGCCTGATGGTCATAATTGCGGCCGCCGGCGGGGCCGCGCACCTGCCGGGGATGGTCGCGTCAAAGACGCTGGTGCCGGTGCTGGGCGTTCCCGTGCCGGCCACCGCGCTGAACGGCGTGGATGCCCTGCTCTCTATCGTGCAGATGCCGGCGGGCATTCCGGTGGGAACGCTCGCCATCGGCAAGCCGGGCGCGTCGAACGCGGGCATCCTCGCGGCCGAAATCGTCGGCACCAGCCACCCCGAGGTCCGCGACCGCATTCGCGCATGGCGCGAGCAGCGCACGGCGTCCGTCCGCCAACAGCAGCTGCCGTGAGCGCCATTTTGCCGGGCGCCACCATCGGTTTTCTTGGTGGCGGCCAGCTCGGTCGTATGGCCGCCATGGCCGCGCGCACGATGGGCTATGACGTGCACGTGCTCGACCCTGAGCAGCACTGCCCGGCCCGGCCGCTGGCCTCGCAGGTGATCACGGCCCCGTGGGGCGATGTGGACGCCGCCGCGCGGCTCGCCGAGGGCGCCGACGTCGTCACCATCGAGATCGAGCAAATTCCGTTGCCCGCACTCGAAGCGGCCGAACGCCGCGCGCCCCTCCGGCCGGCCCCGCAAGTGTTGTGGATCGTACAGGACCGCGCGCGCCAGAAGGAGTGGCTGCGCGATCACGGCTTCCCCGTCGGCCCGTTCGCCGTGGTGCGCAGTGCCGATGAAACCACCGCCGCCGTGCGCGCCCTCGGTCCATGCATCGTGAAGTCCACGCACGGGGGTTACGACGGACGCGGCCAGGCGCGCGTGGCCGACGCTGAAGCGGCGGCAGCCGCGTGGCAGGGCATCGGCGCGCCGGCCTGCGTGGCGGAGCGGTTCCTGACCCTTGCCGCTGAGCTCAGCGTCATGGTGGCCCGCTCCCCACAGGGCGCGATGCGCGCGTACCCGCCGGCGCGCAATCATCACACCCACGGGGTGCTCACCTGGTCGGTGATTCCCGGTGGGTTCGAGGACACCGTCGTCCGCCGCGCCACGGACATTGCGTGCGGCATCGCCGAGCAACTCGACGTGGTCGGCTTGATCGCCGTGGAGTTCTTCCTGCTCGAGGATGGGTCGCTGGCCGTCAACGAACTCGCGCCGCGTCCGCACAACACGTATCACCACTCAGAGCGTGCCTGCGTCACGAGCCAGTTCGAACAGCTCGTCCGGGCCGTCTGCGGGCTCCCACTGGGTGACACCGAGGTCGTTCGCCCGGCGGCGATCTACAATCTGCTCGGGGATGTTTGGTCAGGCCCCGTCGCGCCCGACATCGCCGGCGTCCTCGGACTGCCGGGAGTGCGCCTGCATCTGTACGGCAAGCGCGAGGCGCGGCCGGGCCGCAAGATGGGACACCTGTCGGCGTGCGGCGATACCAGCGAGGTGGCGCTGACGCGCGTCGTGGACGCGTATCGCCGGTTCGCCAGCGGCACCGATGGGTCGCGGACCTGAGCACGACACCCCCGAGCTTCCGCGTCCTCGACGAGGCCGAGTGCACCGCGCTGCTGGCGGCGCACCATGTCGGTCGCGTCGCGTTCAGCTTTCACGACCTGGTGGACATCGAGCCAATTCACTACGTCTGGTCCGACGGATGGATCTGCGGCCGGACCGGACGGTCGTCTTCCGCATTCACGCCGAGCTGGTGACGGGACGCGCGGCGGCGCCGTAGCGCGCGTACGGAGTCGCACCATCACCGTCCGTATTTCTTCAACACCGCGCGCACCTTGTCCAGCGGTATCGCATCAATGGTGCGGCCGTTGCCCGTGACGCTCGTCGCCTGGAAGAGCGAGTTGTAGATCGCCTCCTCCGTGGCCTCGACGACCGCTTCGAACAGGCCGGACATCTCTTCGTTGGCCAGCTCCTTCGTCTCAAGGCGCCGGGCGTTGAAGGCACGGCGCACGTCCTTGCCCGTCGAGAAGGCAATCACATAGTCGCCGCTGCCGTTCGACGCTGACGACCCGGTGCGCCCCAGTCCCATCATCGCGCGCGAGGCCACGCGCTTGAGGTTGCGGTCGCTGATCGGCGCATCGGTGGCGATCACCATCATGATCGAGCCATCGCCATCGTCGCGCGACAGCGCATCCTTGAACGCGTACTGGCCGAGTTCCTGCCCAACGGGCGCGCCGACCACTTGCAGCACGCCCCCGAAATTGCTCTGCACAAGCACGCCCACAGTGTAGCCGCCCAGCGCCGGCGGGAGCACGCGCGATGACGTCCCGATGCCGCCCTTCCATCCGAAGGCCACCGTGCCATGGCCGGCGCCAACGCTCCCTTCCGCCACCGCGCCGCCCGCTGTGCCGTCGAGTGCCTGCCGCACATGCGCCGCGCTGATGGCGCGCGCGCGAATGTCGTTGAGTGTGCCGTCGTTGGTCTCGCCGACCACCGGGTTGATGGAGCGCACGCGCTCCATGCCAGGCTTCTCGAGCATCCACTCCGTCATCGCGTCAGCTGCCCGCCACACGCAGAGGGTACACGTGAGCAGGATGGGCGTCTCGAGCTCGCCGAGTTCGTTTGCCTGCGTTGATCCGATGAGCTTGCCGAATCCGTTCCCCACCCAGACCGCGGCCGGCACCCGGTCGAGATAGGCATTGCCCTCGTGCGGCACGATGGCCGTCACGCCGGTGCGCACGGCGGCGCCCTCGGTGACGGTCGCGTGTCCCACGCGCACGCCGGCCACGTCGGTGATGGCGTTGTGTGCCCCGGGAGCAAAGACCCCGGGCGTGACGCCCAGGTCGCGCGCCCGGGCGCGCTGGGCATGAAGCGAAGAGGTCATGGCGGCGAAGGCAAGGACGAGAACGAAGGGACGCATGGCGATCGAGATCCGTAAGAGCCGGCGCGGCATACCGGCGTTAATGGGCCGCAGCGCGGCGAAGTCTGTCAAGGAAACTGGTGCAGAACCCGCCAAGCGTCTATCGTCAGTAGGTCGCCAGCGGCACGCCCGTTCAAGGCGATCCCGAGCCTTCCGTCCGCGCTCGCCCGTCTCCCATCTCCCTTCTCCCATCTCCCGTCTGTCCGTTGCCTCTCCTCCCCCTTATCGGCCATCAGGTTCTTCGCGACCGCCTCTCCGCCCAGTGGCAGGCAGGGCGGCTGCCGGCGTCCATCCTCCTGCATGGCCCCGAAGGGGTGGGCAAGCAGCGGCTGGCGCTCTGGCTCGGGCAGATGATGCTGTGCACCGGAGCATCGGCGCCCTGCGGCGAGTGCCAAGGATGCCGCTACGCGCTGGAATGCCAGCATCCCGACCTGCGCTGGATCTTCCCGCGACCGCGGCTCAAGGACGATCCGGGCCCCGAGGACGTGAAGGAGGACCTCGAGCAGACGATCGCCGATCGCGTGAAGGAACACGGGCTCTACAAGCGACCGGGCGGCACCGAGGGCATCTACGCCTATGTCGGCCGGCTGCTCGTGCAGCAGGCCTCGCTCTCTCCGGCCCTCGGACGTCGCAAGGTCTTCGTGATCGGCGACGCCGAACGGATGGTGCCGCAGGCTTCGAGCCCCGAAGCCGCCAACGCCTTTCTCAAGCTCCTGGAGGAACCACCGGCCAGCGCCACGTTCATCCTGACCTCGAGCGAACCGTCGTCGTTGCTCCCGACGATTCGCTCGCGCGTCGTGGCCTTCCGGGTCCCCCGGCTCGGCGACGCCGACGTGCGACGGTTCATCGCCGAGCCGGCGGTGCGCGACGCGCTCGGACCGGGCGGCAGCGACGACGAACGGGTACGGATGTGCGAAGGGGCCCCGGGACGCCTGCTGGGCCACGACGAGCAGGCGGCCGTCTTCAAGCGCGCCCACGCTTTCCTCGACGCGGCGCACGGCGGGCGCGAACGGTGGCTGCGCGCCGCATTCGGCCAGGGCGGCAAGGGGGCGCGTGGCGCGTTCGCCGACGTCCTTGACGCGGTCAGCGTCCTCTTGCACGAACGGTCCCGCGCGGCCGCCGCCGCGGGCCACGACCAGGCCGCGCTCGCCGCCGCCCGCGCCATGCGCGCCGTCGAGGAGGCCAAGCTCGCGACCCAGCAGAATGTCTCGCCGCAGCTGCTCAGCGCGCGCCTGATGCGCGAACTCTCCCGCGACGACTCATGAGCGACCTGTCACACGTCAACCGCGCCGGCGAGGCGTCCATGGTGGACGTCTCGGCCAAACCCGCCACCGCCCGCGCCGCGCGCGCCGAGGGGCGCATTCGCATGTCCGCCGACGCGCTGCGCGCCATCCGCGACAACACGCTCGCCAAGGGCGATGTGCTCGCCGTCGCGCGCGTCGCCGGCATCCAGGCCGCCAAGCGCACGGCGGAGTTGATTCCGCTCTGCCATCCGCTCCCGCTCACGGACGTGCAGGTGCGGTTCGACTTCGAGGAGGCGACATCGTCCGTCCGCTGCGAGGCAGAGGCGCGCACGGTGGCGGCCACCGGCGTGGAGATGGAAGCGATCACGGCGGTCGCCGTCGCGCTTCTCACCGTGTACGACATGGCCAAGAGCGTGGACAAGGCCATGCAGATCGAGGGCGTGCGCCTGCTCGAGAAGAGCGGCGGCAAGTCGGGCACGTGGCGAGCGCCCGTGGACGCGTCGGCGCCTTAGCGGGCGTTCGGCTTCTTGGCGGTCGTAGCGGCGGCTTTCGCGGTCGGCTTTGCGGCCGGCTTCTTTGGCGCGCCTGCTTTCGCGCCAGCCGGCGTGCGCCCAGACACCACGAGCGATTGCCCCGGCATCAACCGCGCGCTCTTCAGGCCGTTGAGCCTCGTCAACGTCTTGGCGCTGGTGCCATACCGCTTGGCGATGCCGGAGAGCGTCTCGCCGCTCTTCACCACGTGCCGCCGCACGCTGCTGCTGCGCCTTGGGTAGCGCTCGACCGATGGGTTGGGCACATCGCGTGCCAGCGCCACCACGTCGCGTCGCGGCACCTGAATCGCCTGTCCGGCGCGCAGGGCCCCGCTCTTGAGCTTCACCGCCTTGGGGTTGTACCACGCCAGTTGCTTCGAGGTGAGGCCGTGCTTCTTCGCAATCGAGAGCATCGTCTGCCCCTTCTTGCTCTCGACGCGCGTCAGTGCGCGGCGCTCCTCGGGCTCGAGCGCGTCGAAGCGCTCCTCAAACCCGACGGCGCGCCCCGCCGGAACTCGCACCCAGAGAGAATCACCAGGAGGAGTCATGCCGCGCAGCAGGTGCGGATTGTACTCGGTGACGTCGCTGCCCTCGAGGCCCAGCGCATTCGCGACCGCGGCCAGCGGCGCACCCGCCGGCGCGCGCACCGAGTCGTAGGCAAATGGAGGCAGCGAGTCCACGCGCACGCCATAGCGCGCGGGCTCCCCGCCCACGAGCGCGGCGGCGATGATCTTGGGCACGTAGTCCCGCGTCTCGCGGCGCAGGTAACTCCGCTCGGCGAGCGCGAAGAAGCGGTCCTCACCCTCGATGCCGTCGAGCGCGTCCGCGTAAAGCGCGAGACCGCGCGAGACGCGCCCCGAGCCGCCGTTGTACGCCGCGGCAGCAAGGTACAGTGACCCGAACTGTTCGCGCAGCCCGTGCAGCAGCCGTGCCGCCGCTTCCGTGGACCGCACCGGATCGCGACGCTCGTCCACCCACCAGTCCACGCGCAGGCCCATCCCGCGCGCGGTGCCGGCCATGAACTGCCAGATGCCCACCGCCGCGGCGCGCGAGTATGCGTGCGGGTTGAACCAGCTTTCGACCAACGCAAGGTAGATCAGGTCTTCAGGCAGGCCGGCGACGCGCAGCCGCTCGCGGATCATCGGCGCGTAGCGCGTCTGTCGCTCCAGTGCCACCTCGAAGACGTTCCTGGCGCGCCCGCTGAAGATGCGCACGTACTCCTCGACGCGCGTGCGCGTCTCGTACGAACGGACGTCAATGTCCCAGACCGGCGCCCCAGGTGCGGCCATCGTGTCGGTCAGGGGCGGGGGCGCCTCGGCCCCGAACATGCGCGCGGTTTCGCGCGTGACATCCGCCGCAGAAACGCTGTCCGCTGTTGCAGTTGACAGCGTAGCCGCCGATGCCGTCGGCAGACCGCTGCCGGCCGGTGCGGGGCTGACGCCTGGCCGCGCCTGCTTCGAGAGCATGGGCGACGCGTCATCGGTCGCGGGGGACGGGCCGCTAGCCGTCCCCGTCGGCGGTCCCATCGAAGGCGCCAGCGTGGTGCGCAGGCACCCAGCAGCGAGGACGACAGTCAGGGCGACGAGGCTGGAGGCGCGGCGCATCTGACAAACCTACCGCGCTGAGCGGAGAGCGCCTATACTCGCGTCATGCGCCGTCTCCCGGTTCTCTTCGCCGCCTCCCTTGCGGCCGTAGTCGTGGCCGGCTGCGCCCGCAGCGGCCCACGCGCCCCACGCATCGCACCCGCGCCGTCGCCTGCGGCCATGCCTGCATTGCGCGTTGCCCTCGAGCGGCGCATCGCCGGCGTGCCGGGCGCCGAGGTCGGCATCTGGCTGCAGGACCTCGCCACGGGCGAAACGCTGGCCGTCAACGCGGTCGCGTCGTTCCACGCCGCCAGCACCATGAAGGTGCCGGTGATGATCGAGCTGTTCCGCCGCGCCGATGCCGGCACCCTGCGGCTCGACAGCGCCATCACGCTGCGCAATCAGTTCGCGTCCATCGTGGACGGGTCACCGTTCTCGCTCAGCGCCGGCGACGATTCGGACTCGTCGCTCTACGCCCAGGTCGGCCGCCCGGTGGCCCTGCGCGAGCTGAACGAGCGCATGATCACGCGTTCGAGCAACCTCGCGACGAACGCGGTCATTGCGCTGCTCGACGCACGCGCGGCCAACGCCACGGCCCGCGCGCTTGGCGCCAGCACCATGCAGGTGCGCCGCGGCGTGGAAGACACCAAGGCCTTCAACGCCGGCCTCAACAACACCACATCCGCGCGCGACCTCGGCATGCTGATGGCCGCCATCGCGCTGGATCGCGCGGCGTCGAAGGCCTCGTGCGCGGCGATGCGCGATATCCTGCGGCGGCAGGAGTTCAACGAGGAGATCCCGGCGGGCCTGCCCACGGGGACGCCAGTGGCGCACAAGACCGGCTGGATTACCGCCACCACGCATGATGCGGCCATTATCTATCCGCCAACGCGCCCGCCGTACGTGCTCGTCGTGCTCACGCGCGCCATCCCCCAGCGCGCCGTCGCCCAGCAGCTCATGGCCGGCATTTCACGAGATGTCTGGGCCGTGATGACGCGATAGCCGGCCGGTACAGCTCACCGCTTCGGTCTTCGGGGTGCGTCGCTTGAACTAGCGTGCCGCGGGGAGTGCCACGAAGAACGACGTCCCTTCCCCGACGGCGCTCTCCACCCAGATGCGCCCGCCATGCGCCTCCACGATGCCGCGCGCAATGGAGAGGCCCAGCCCCGACCCGCTCTTGTTCGCGCCGCGCTTGCGCGTGTAATACCGCTCGAAGATGCGCGGCAACTGGTCTGCCGGAATGCCGCTCCCCGTGTCGCGCACGGCGAGCAGCACCTCCTCACCCTGCGCCGCCGCCGAGAGCGTCACCGCACCGCCGCGCTCGGTGTACTTGAGGCTGTTGCCCAGCAGATTGGTGAGCACCTGGATGAGCCGCGCCGCGTCGCCGTGCACGGCCGGCACGCGTTCATCAACCGCCGAGGCCAGGCGGACGCCGCGCTGATCCGCCTGCGGTCCCACCATGGCCAGCGCCTGGCGCACGATCGGCGCCACTTGCTCGGTACGCCGTTCGACGGACAGCTTGCCCACCTCGATCGTCGAGACGTCCAGCAGGTCATGGATGAGCCGCGACATCCAGTCGGCCGAGTTGCCGATGGCCTGCAGCAGGTGCCGCTGCTCCTTGACGTCGGACGGCGGCGCCTCAAGCAGCGCCGACGCGCAGAGACGGATGGCGGCGAGCGGGTTGCCGAGATCGTGCGATACCACGCTGAGCACGTCCTCGCGCGCCCGCGTGGCGCGCTGCGCCATCGTGTAAAGCCGCGCGTTGTCCATGGCATACGCGGCGCGCGTCCCGAGCGCCTGCGCCAGCGCAATCTGCTCCGGCAGGAATGGGCTGCCGCCGCGACGCAGGAGCGTGAGCGCGCCCAGCACATGGTCGCGCGCGATCAGCGGAACGAAAAGGGCAGACCGCACCGACAGCGCCTTCCACCGGGCGAACTCCGCCGCCGACTCGGTGTGGCCCTCGAGCCAGTCGTCGTTGAGCGATCCGATCGCCTCCACCTTGCGCGACCGCATGGCGTCAATGGCACGCCATGGGCTGTCCCACGTCAGCGTCTCGCGTCCGACGACCGCGAGCGCCGCCTGGAAGTCGGGCACGTCGCTCCCGCTGACCTGCCGCTGCCAGGTGCCGTCCGGACCCACCACATCCACGATGCACGCGTCGGCGAGATACGGCACCGGCACATTGGCCAGCGCCCGCAGGGTGCGCCCCACATCGAGCGAGGTGCCCAGCAGCCCGCCGGCCTCGGAGAGGAACCGATCGTGCCGCTCGCGCAGCATCCGTTCCGTGATGTCGCGCAGAACGACCGTGTAGATGGGGCCGTGGCGCGTTTCGAGCCGCGAAATTGACGCTTCGCCCGGGAACTCCGTCCCGTCCTTCCGGATGCCGTAGATCTCGCGGCGCGCCCCCATCCGGCGGGCGCGCTCCGGGCTGGCCCGAAACGACTCCATATGCGCCCCATGCGCATTGCGGTAGCGCTCGGGTATCAACTCGGCGAGCGGCCGCCCCACCATCTCTTCGGGCAGGTAGCCGAATACCTGCGAGGCGCCCTGGTTGAAGTGCAGGATGTGCTGCGAGGCGGACACCACGATAATGGCATCAGCCGCGATATCGAGGATGCTCGCGAACAGCGCGTCCGGCGTTGCTATCGTCGCGATGGCATCGACCTCGGACAAGTCGTCTCCGCGTGCGGCTGTTGGGGGGCTGGTGTCCATTGGGAGTTCGCGGGCCTCTCCCTCTGAAAATGCACGACGCACGTCCTAACGCAAGGCATTCTCTGGGGTCGCGTCGGGGGAATTCCCCCACGTTTATTGGGAACGTTGCCCGACTGTCCCGCGCGCGGCGGGACCGTAGGCTGATAATGAGTTCCCTTGGAGCCGTTATGTCGGTGATCGCTGACGTACAGGATATCACAACCGCTACCGTGAGAGATTCACAGCCCGAACGCCTCCTCGACGGACACATCCTCCTTGCCACCGATGGATCCGCCAGCGCCGATGGCGCGGCGGGCCTCGCAGCGGAGTTGTGCCGTCGCGGCAGGTGCACCGTCAGCGTGCTCGCCGTCTTCGAGCCCGCACCGATGGCGGTGCCCAGCGCTGACCCGTCGCTCGCCGCCATGACCACCATGGCGGGCGACACCGCGCTCCGCGATGAGTTCTTCGCGCGCGTCGCACGGCAGGTCGAGCGTTGCTTCGCGGGTCCCGCAAGGCCGCCTATCGCGCGGGCCGAGGGATCCCCAGTCCGCAGTATCGTCGAGGCGGCCGTCGCTGCGCAGGCCGGCCTCATCCTCACCGGGCTCCGCGTGCACTCGCTCATGGACCGGCTCGTCGGTGATGAGACCGCCCTGCGCGTCACGCGCGCCGCCGAGCGGCCGGTGTTCGCCGTGGCGCCGACGCTCACGCGGCTGCCGCGGCGCGCGGTGGTCGGCATTGACTTCTCGCGGGCGAGCATGCGGGCAGCCGCAGCGGCAGCCGGCATGCTGGCCGACGGCGGCACGCTGACGCTGCTGCACGCCCGCCCGCGGCTCGACGTCGCCGCCGCCAGCGATGACGGCATTGACATGCCCTACGCCCGCGGCGTCTCTGCCGCGCTCGACGGATTCCGGGGCACGATCGTCGCCAGCCATCCCATGATCACCGTGGACGTCGAACGGCGCGACGGCGAGGCCGCGGAGGCCATCATGAACCACGCGGTCGCGACCGAGGCTGATTTCGTGGCCGTCGGCCGCCACCACCGCAACGCCATCGCCCACGCCGTGCTCGGGAGCGTTGCCACCTCGTTGCTGCGCAAGGCGATGCTGTCGGTGCTGGTGTTGCCACCTCTGGAAGGCGATTGAGGATCTGGAATCCGGATTCGGATCACGGATTCCGATGCAGGATGGCAATTGACGACGGAAGGGACGCTCTTTCGGGCGTCCCTTCATCGCAAGTCGACATCATCGCTCGTGATCCTCGATCAGGATCCGGATTCCAGATCCTCAATCGCAGTTACGCCTCTTGCGTCAGCAGCCCCAGCCGCAGCGCCAGCTGCACGTACTCATGCCGGTGCGACAGCCCCAGCTTGTCCTGGATGCGCTGCTTGTACGTGTCCACCGTCTTCGGGCTGATGAACAGCTTCTCTCCGATCTCCGGCGCGCTGAACCCCTGCGCCGTCAGGCGGAGCACGTCGCGCTCGCGCTCGGTGAGCTTCTCGAAGCGCGTGCGCTCCTCATGCAGCGGGTCCTTGCGCGTGTAGCCCTTCGCCAGGATGCGCGCCGCGTCGGGACGCACGTACACCTCGCCGCGCGCGACCGTGCGCACGGCGTCGAGCAGCTCGCGATCGGCCGCTGTCTTCAGCACATAGCCGGCCGCCCCGGCCTCGAGCATCGGAACGAGGTAGTCCTCCTCCGCGTGCATTGTCAGCGCCAGCACGCGTGAAGGCAGGCCCTTGGCCACGATCTGCCGCGTGACCGCCATGCCGTCCATGTCGCCCAGCGAGATGTCCATCACCATGACGTCCGGCTTCAGGCGTTCGGCCATGGCCAGCGCCTCCGCCCCGGAGCCCGCCTCGCCCACGACGTGCACATCCTTGGCCGCGCCAAGCACCGCCTTGACGCCAGCGCGAACGACTGCATGGTCGTCCACCAGCAACACGCGAATCAAGTCCCCTGTCATGGTCCGTCCTCGTCAGCGAGAGCCACCGTGGCGACGACACGCGTGCCGTCACCCGGCCTGCTCTCCAGTTCAAAAGTCCCGTTGACCAACGCCACGCGCTCGCGCATGGAAAACAGCCCGAAGCCACCGCGTTCGGCCTCGCCGACGTCCATTCCGTGGCCGTCGTCCCGCACGTCCAGCCGCGCCTTGCCCTGCTCGGTGGTGAGGAGCAGTTCCACGTGCGCTGGAGCGGCGTGGCGCGCGGCATTCGCCACCGCCTCGCGTGCCACGTCGTAGAGCACGCTCGCCACATGCGCTGGAATCGCGGCGTCGGCGCCGGCCGTCGTGGCCGTCGTCGCGATGCCGCGCTCGGACGTCTTGCGCGCCAGGTGCTGCAGCGCCGGCGCCAGGCCGAGGTCGTCGAGCACGCGCGGATGCAGCGTCTCCGACAGCGCGCGTACCTGCTCCAAGACCTGCTGCGCCAGCTGCTGCATGCGCTGTAGCTGCCCTTGCACCTGTGGGTCCTTGGTATCTCGCGCCAGCGCGGAAAGCTCCAACGTGAGTCCGGCCAGCCACTGTGCCGACGACTCGTGCAGTTCGCGCCCCACCCGGGCCCGCTCCCGGTCGCCCACCGTGATGGCGTGCAGGGCCAGCCGGCGCATCCGCGCGCGGTCATGGTGCATGCCGTCGAGCAGTAGATTGATGGCCGAGCGAACTCGGCCCAGGTCCGGATCCTCGGTGTGCGTCGGACGCGCACGCACCGACAGGTCACCCGCCCAGACGCGCTGCGCCGTCCGTTCGAGTTCGCGCAACGGCCGAAGCGCCACTGTGACCAGGGCGATGTTCGCGCCAATGGAGAACAGGACAGCCAGAATCGGGACGAGCAGTGTCTCGGTCACGTCGCCTTCCGGCGCATGCGCAATGAACAGCGCCGCCAGCGCGATGAGCGCGACTAGCAGGTTGGCCCCGAGGAGCTTCCCCGACAGCGGAACCCTGAAGACGCGGTCCGCCCAGTTCGTCCGTCGAGCAGTCAACGGCACGCGCGATTCGTCCTGCTGCGCGCTCGTCGCGAGTGATGGCAACTCCGAGATTCCCCCGATGTTCGGCATGGCGCAAGTAGCTTATCAGGAAACGCCCCGCACGAGCCATAAGGAGGTGTCGGAAAATCCCTGAAGGAAAACCCGACCGTGCCTTCTGGAATACCCTACGTTCCTTTTCCAAGCCGTGCAAGTACACCCCTACATGTGCGAGAAGCGCGGACGACTCAAGTCGCCCGCGCTCCGTCCCCCACCGTCTTCCGTCCGCCGTCCGCCGTCCGCCATCCGCCGTCTTCCGTCTGCCGTTGAATGACCCGGGTGGGAATCGAACCCACGACCTGGCGGTTAAAAGCCGCATGCTCTACCGACTGAGCTACCGGGTCTCACTACGTTGCACTCCAACTTGCTGTCGTAAGATAATGCCCCTCGCCCACTCTTGCAGGTAATGCCCGTGGCCCGCGCTTGAATGGTATCTTCTGTAGTTCTCTCTACCCCCTCCTCGTCCCCAATCCCGATCGTGCCTGGCCGCCCCGCCATTGAGGAACTGAACCGACGCATCGGCTGGGCGCTGCCGGCCATCGCCACGCTCTTGTTCGGCATCTTCCGCCTGCCGGAGCTGACGCGCAGTCCGCTCTGGTATGACGAGCTGTTCTCGGTCGGGGTCGCCGGGCTGCCCGTCGCCGAGTCGCTGCGGCGCATCATCGCAGACCATACCAATCCGCCGCTCTTCTATCTCCTGCTCAAGGGGTGGTTGGCCGTAGGTGGCGAGAGCGACCACTGGGTGCGGCTGTTGCCCTGCCTGTTCGCGATGTTCCTGGGCGCGGCGCTGGTCTGGCTGGCGCGTGAGGTGAAGGTGGGCGTCGGTGCCGGCGTGCTGGCCGTCGCCCTTGCCGCGGCGAGTCCGCTGTCGGTGGACCTCGCCAACGAGGTGCGCGGCTACTCCCTGCTCGCCCTGCTCGCCTGCCTCTCGCTCGCCGCCACGCTGCACGATCACACCAGACGCACCCGCGAGACCTTCGCGCTGATGACGCTCATCAACATCGCGCTGGTGCACACGCACTACTTTGGCTGGCTCACGGTCGGCGCCGAGTGCGTGGCCGCGGCGTACGCGTGGCCGCGTGCTCAGCTGTGGCGCGTGCTGCGCTCCGCCGCGCTCGCACTGCTTGCCTTTGCGCCCTGGGCGGCTGCCGTCGCGGCGCACGCCCTCACCAATCCGGCGCCGTTGCGCAACGTCGCATGGATCTCGGCGCCCGATGCCGCAGCCCCGCTGTGGCTGCTGCGCGACCTGACGGGTCGCAGCGGCATGACCGCCGCAGATCTGGTGTGGCTCTCTTTTGTTGGCCTGGCTCTTCTGGCGGTCGCCGTGGCGGCATGGCGGCGGCGCGGCGCACTGGTCGAAGGCGCACTGGTCGAGGGCGCACTGGTCAAGGGCGCACCGGTCAAGGGCGCGCTGCCCCTCCTCGCGATCGCCGGGCTGGCTGTGCCCGCTATGGTGTGGGCCTTCTCGCTGCTCAGCGGGCATTCCATCTGGGTGCAACGGTACCTCGTCGGCGCGGCGGCCCCGGTGGCCCTGCTCACCGCCATCGCCATCGCGGCGCTCCCTCCGCGGCGCTGGGGCGCGGCCGCCATCGCCGGCTTCGTCTGGGCGGCCGTCGCCAGCGCTGCGCTCCCCTATCGTGCGCCCACCAAGCTCGACTGGCGGACGTTCGTGCGTCGTGTGGACCTGGTCGTCGGCAGTCCGCGCGACATGTACGCACTCGAGGCCTTCACCGGCGCACCACTTCTGCGCTACGCGCCCCCCGGCATGCGCCTGCACATGGTGCCGTCACTCGGCGCACTGCCCGCCGGCGACCTGTGGCTCGTCTATCGCCCCGAGTCGTTCGCGGCCGGATCGCCCACCGACGCACTGCGCGCGCTGGGCTTCACCACCATCGCATCGCTCTCGGCGGAATCGGCCGGACAGAAGGTCGTGGCGGTGCGGATCAGCCGGTAGGCGCGTTACGTCGGTCTGAACCGCAGTTGCACGACGTAGCGTCCCGGCGCCACCTTGGCCCCGGGCAGCAGCTTCCATGCCTGCGGCGCCTTCTCCACCAGGCACTCGTTGACGGCCTTGCCCGCCTTCGATGACCAATCGTCGGCGCCCACGCGCGCCGACCAGATCTTCCCCGCGTCAAACACCACCACCAGTGCCACAGCGCCGACGAGTTTGGGGTCCGACTTCTGGCCGAACTCCTGGTAGCAGAACCGCGAGATTCCCTCCTCGCGCTGCACCGCCTCCATGAGTGCGTCGGGCGCGTCGGGAATGCTCTCTATGCGCATTCGCGGCAGCGCCGGCAGCGCCACGAACGAGTCGCTCACCGCGGGCGGCAGATTGGTCTTCACGGCGCCCAAGTCGACTTTCTGGGTGTCCGCGGCCGAGGCAAAGGAAGCGGCCGCCGCGTCAGTGGACCTGGGTTGTTCCGCGCCGCCACAAGCGGCGGCCAGCAACAGTGCGAACAGGAGGAGCGGCATGGGCTGATTGAGGATTCTGAATCCGGATTGGGACTGAAGACTACGATTGCGGACGACGATTGGCGATTGGCGTGCGCGCGACCTCGCCGCGATCCGCGTCGCCATCTGGCGCGCGACCACGCAGCCATCCGCGTCGCCATCACCGATCGAGATCATGAATCCAGTTCCGGATTCCACATCCTCAATCATCTTCTCACTTGTTGAAAACAAACGAAAAGCCGTACGTCTCGTTCCCCGCCGCCGACGACGCTGGGAACGCCCACCCGCGGATCCGCTGCAGGATGCACGCCTCCGCCTCCGACGCTCCGGCCCCCGACCAGGTCCGGTCACCCACGCGCGCGGAGGCCACTGTACCATTGGGAGCCAGGGACACCTCGACGCTGATGGATCCGGCGAGCGCCGGATTCAACAGCAAGCCCTGCTCCTGGTAGCAGAACTGCAATTGCGCCTGCCGCGATCGCACGAACGTGCCTAGTTGCGCCATGTCGCGGCTTGCGCGCTCTCCCGGGCGCGCCACCACCTGCGGCGCCGCCACGCGGACGTTGGCGCGCGTCACGCCGCCCGTTGCGCCCACCTTGCCGATCCCCGATGCGGCCGCGGCGGCGGCCGCGTCAAACCCCTTGCCGGGGGTCCGTGCGCCAACGCCGCCCTGCCCATAGCCGATCACCGCCTTTTGTCCTCCCGTGCCGCCCTTCTCGCCCTTCGCCACCTCCACGCCGCGCAGCGCATTGGTGACGTCGCCCACCAGCGCGTAGGTGCTGCCGCCGCCGAAGGCGTCGCCGATGTCGGCCTCTTCCTTCGCCGCGCGCTTCCGCTCCTTCTCGGCGAGCGTCGGCGCGGGTTCGTTCACGTCCGACGCCTCCGGCGGCGCCGCCGCCTGCTTGGGCGGTGGCGGCGGATCATCGAACTGCACGACGATCGGCCCAACCTCTTCCGGCCGCAGCAGCGCGATGGTTGGCGGGGGCGCCGGCGTCAGGTAGACGAGTGCCAGCCAGCTCGCGCCGAGCCCGACGGAGAGCGCGTGCGAGACCGCGAGCGCGCGGGACTCGGACGCAATCATGGCCCGCCCGCCACGCGCTGCACCTCCAGCGACAGGTAGGTGAAGCCGGCGAGCCGAGCAGTGGCCATGAAGCGCGACAGCAGGTCATAGCGCATTGTGCGGTCGCCCTGGATGGCGAGCGCCACCTTGAGGTCGGCGTCCTTGCTCACGCCGCGCGCCTGCCGCAGCGAGTCGGCCAGCGTCTTCATGGCGCGGTACAGCGTGGGCACCTTGAGCGGGTACCGCGGATCGTTGCTCAGCTCCGCCGCGGCATCCAGCGTGCTCATGATCGGACGGTTGGCCAGCGTCACCGTGGCGCCGATGCCAAGCGTGAGCTGCGCGAGCGCCGGCGTGCCCACCGTGGTTTCAGGAAGCGTCACGCCCGGCACCACCGGGGCCAGTTCGCCCACCGTGGCGGTCGTCAGCGAGAAGAAGACGATGGACACGAAGGTGTCAACGAGCGGCACCAGGTTGAGCTGGGAGACCTTGAACTTCGAGAACTGCTGGGCGCGCCGCGCGGCGCGGGAGTCGCGGGTGCGGTTCTTCATGGCTTCGTCGCCGGTGTTGCGCGCGCCTTCGTTCCCAGCGCGATGGCGCTGAATCGCGCCTTCTTTAGCCGTTCGAGCACACGGATGATGTCGTCATACGACACCTCGTCCGCCGGAATCACCACCACGTCCCGGTTCTGCGGATAGCGCGAGCGGATCTCCGACATCAGCGACTGCAGCGAATCGAGCGCCATCGTGTTCAGGCTGTCAATGCGCGTACGGAAGCCCCCCTCCGCGGAGTGTTCCACCTCCAGGTGGTCGTTCGCGACGCGCACCGCCAGCAGGAGGTTGAGCACATCCTCTTCCTTCTTGATCTGCTTCACCTCGTCCGGGCTCGTCACCACCACCGGCGGCAGTACGAGGTCGAAGCTCGTGAGCGCGGCGAGCGCCACCCCCGAATACGTGAGCAGCGAGAAGAAGACGATGGCCGTGAGAATGTCGACGAGCGGCACCAGATTGAGTTGCCCGCCCTCGTGGCCGCGCATGCCCGTGCCGCGCTCGGCGCGGCGCAGACGCGTGCGGTGCAGGTAGCTCGATGCCACGCGCGCCTCTGTGCCGCGCCTCTACTCGGCGCGTCGAGTGGTGAGTGCGTTGATCAGGCGCACGGAGAACTCGTCCACACGCTCGATCATCGCCTCGGCCTGGCTCGACAGCCACGCGTGCGCCACCGACAACGGCACGGCGGTGAGCAGGCCGAAGCCCGTCGCGTTCAGCGCAATGGCGATGCCGGCGGCCAGTCGCCCCGACCTTTCGGCCGCCGACACCATCGCCACCGACGCGAAGGCCTCGCGCAGGCCGAAGATCGTGCCCAGCAGGCCGAGCAGCGTGGCCACATTGGCGAGCATCGGGAGGTAGTGGAGGCGGCGCGTCAGCCCCGGGATGGCAGCGAGTCCGGCGGCGTCAGCCACGTTCTGCAGGTCCGACTCGGCGCGGCTCTGCGACTTCAGCACGTACTCGCCGATATGCGGAATGGCGCCCGGCGTGCTGCTGCACAGCTTGACCGCCTCCGCCACTTTGCCACCCTCGACGAGCTTCAACACGCGCTCCGCGAAGTCGCGCGAGTTGCCCTTGGACCGCAGCACGAGCATGTACACGCGCTCGAAGAAGACCGCGAGCCCCAGCACCGCCGTCGCCAGGATGGTGTGCATGATGAATCCGCCGCTGCGGTAGTACTCGAGCAAAGTGCTCATGGCGTGCGTGTCCTCCGATCGGAAGCCGCGGCCGCCCGCGTCTCGGCGTTGGCCGGGGCGGGCACCACCACGATCGCGCGAACGGCGCCCGTGGTATCGGCAGGGGTGAGCAGCGCCGGCACGAGCAGGCGCCGCGTGTATTGCGGTACGTCGCGCGGACGCACGGTGATTACCTCGGGGGCCGGGGCCTGTGCGCGAATCTCCACCGTCCGGCGCGCCCGCGGCGCGACTGGTGCGGCCGCAACGCCAGGCGCCGTCGGCGCCGCGGTCGGCGGCTCGGGTGGCCGCACTGGTGGCCGCACCGTCGGTTGCTGCGCATGCGAAATCGCTGGAATGCCCGCCGCAAGGGCGAGCACCAGCGCAAGTCGCCGAGGAGAAATCGGAATGGTCATGGGTGATCGTGAAATGTAGTCAGCACACCAAACTGGGCTCGGGGTAGCGGCGGCTGTGCAGGGGGCGACGTCTGTGCAGCGGGTGGCGGCGTCTCCGCAGCCGGCGCGATCTCGCGCGGCGGTACGCCCTTCCCCTCCAGCGCTTCCTGGGCGCGCGTCACCCACACGTTGTCAAAGCCGCCGGCGGTCGCCTTGTCCACCAGCGCCTGCCACGTGGTGAGCGCGGCGTCAAAATACTGCTGGGCCTGCTGCGCCGACCCGCGCTGAGCGGCCGTGCGCTGGCCCTCCGTCAGCTCGGCAGGAAGCTGCACGTCGCGCAGGAACAGGCCGTAGTGCCACTGCGCGAGTCCTGTCTGGAACGAGGCCGCCGACAACCACAGTGGCGCGCCCGCGGCAATGGCGCGGCCAAATGTCTGGCCCAGTTGACGCAGCAACTGCTGCTTGGGCGCCGAGGCCTTGTCCACGCCGGCGCGTGTCAGGTCGGCGCGCGTGGCGATGACGAGCTGCATCGCCTCGTAGCGCGGCCACAGCGCCATCCCCTCGCGGTAGGCCGCTTCCGCCGCGCGTGCGGCACAGCGGTCGGCGAGCACGGCCGAGGGGCGCACGCACAACTTGGCCAGTTCGCCTGCCGCGGTCACCGAGTCGCCGGCGAGCGCCAGTTGATCGAGCCGCTGGCGCTGCGCCTCGGGCAGACGCGAGTCGCGCGGGAACCGTTGCGCAAATGCCGCGAAAGCCCGTGCTGAGTTCACCGCGTCCCTGGCGTCCGCGTATGTGACGGCGGCGTTGTATGCGGCGTCCGCCGCGCGACGGTCCAGCGGATACGCCGCGCTCATCCGCTCGTACGCCGCCGCCGCCTCGGCGCGTCGTCCGAGCGAATCGAGCAGGACGGCCGTGCGCACCATCGCGTCGGCGCGCCCGGACCACGTGGCGTTGGCCGCCGTCAGTTCCTTCAGGGCCGTCACCGCTCCCGCCGCGTCGCCGATGTCCGACAACAGGCGCGCCCGCGCCGTCCGGTACGTGAACGTGTGCTGGTAGGTAGGGTGGTCCCGCATTAGCACCGCAATGATGTCCGCCGCGCGTTTCCGCGCCGCACGCGACGCCGCCGTGTCACCCGCAAGGCGCAGCAGGCTGTCGGCCGAGAGCTGCACCTCGATGGCGTTGCGCACGGCGTCGCCCGCGCGCACCGGATCGCCGATGTCCCTGGCGAGCGGCAGGAACACCTCGTCAGCGACGCGAGCGTATTCACCGGCCTTCACGAGCGAGTCCGCCACGCGCGCCGCCGCGCCGATGCGTGCGCCGACAATCGAATCCACCAGTGGCTTGCGTCCCGCCGCCAGCGCCGCGCGTTGTGCCATGCTCCATTCCTGCTGCGCTGCCCCGTATTGCCCCATTCTGAAGCGCGCGTCGCCCACGAGCTTGCGCGCATCGGTCGCGAAGGGCTCGGCCGGCCAGCGCGTGGCGAACATGTCGAATGACAGCGCCATCACCTCCCAGCGCCCCGCTTCCGAGGCGCGCTTCCCCTTGGAAATCACCGCCTGCCGCGCATCGGCATCCGCCGCGCTGGCGGCAAAGCGGTCCGACGCCGCGAAGAGCGAATCCTGCACGGCGCGGTCGGCGCTTGCGCGCACGAATGCGGAGTCGAGCGCGACGACGGCGTTGCGGCGCGCCGCCGCTGCCATGGTCGTGTCGCCACGCAGGCTGGCACGCGTGTACTCGGCGCCCGCGCGCGCAAAGTCACCTGCGCCGAACAGCGCTTCAGCGTACAGCATGTGCATGCGCGGCGCACTGTCGGCCTGCACGAACTCCCGCTGATACTGCGCCAGCAGCTCGGCCGCGCTCGCGTAGGCCGGCCGGCCAGCCTTCGGCGCCTTGGCCAGCTCAAACTGCGCGGCGTCGCGCAGCATCCGCTCGCGCACCGCCCCCGCCTCGGCCACCCGCGCCACGTTGGCACGCCCCCACGCCGACTCCGGACCGTACGTCTCCACAAGGGAGAGCCGCGCCTGCTGGGCGCGTTCCTGTTCAAGCATCCGGTTTTGATACACGTCCACCAGCTCCACCTGGGCTTCCAGCGCCAGTGTATCGAGCGGCGCCTGGCTGGTCAACGCCCTGAACGCGAGCGCCGCACTGGCGAACTCGCCCTGTTCGCGCAGCGCGCGCGCCGTGCGTCGCAGCACCAGCAGACGCGTCTGCTGGTCGGGAAGCGACGCAAGATACTGGATGGCGTCGGTGGCCCCGCCAATCTGCGTGAGCGCGATCGCCATGTAGTCAATCGCCTCCTGACGCAGGGCCAGCCGCGCCTGACGTTCCCGCGCAAGCCGGTCGTATTCAGCCACGAGTCGCGCGAACACGTCCACGGCGCGCCGATACTCGTCCGACGCCTGGCGCTCCGCCTGCACGTAGCTCGACCACCCCAGCTTGTACATCGCCAGGTAGTAGATGTCGCCGTCCCGCGGCGAGAGGTTGATGGCCTGCTCATACGCCCCCGACGCCTGCGCCAGCAGCGCGCGACGCACGTCGCCCGCCTGGCGAATGGCCATCTCAAAGCGCGTCTCTCCCTGGCGGTAGAACGCCTCCGACCGGAACCGCGAGCGCTCGTCGGCGATCACGCGGTCCCACGCACGCGACGCCTCGTCCCACCGCTGCGCGGTGAAGTTGAGCGACCCCACCGTGTACGCCGCCGCGTCGGCCTCGGGGTCGCTCGGGTACAGAGCCAGAAACTCGTCCAGTCGCGCAATCGCCGCTGCATAGTCTGGACGATCCATGTTGTGGCCCGCGCGCTGCGCCGTCGCGTAGTCCGCGTCGGCGAGGCGGGCCAGCAACTCGGCGAGCTGCAGCACGGCCCGCGGCCTGAGCACACCGTGCGGATACTGCGCCGCCACCGCGATCAGCGCCCCAATGGCCGCGTTGCGCGCGCTCGCCGGCGCGTTGGTATGTCCCATCACCTCGAAGAACCGCGCGGTCGCTTCTCCGAACTCGGCCCCCTCGAGATACCGGGCGAGCACCGCGCGCCACCGCTTCGCCCGCTCTTGCAGCTCGTCAGCCACCGCCGCGGCCGCCGCGCGTTCCACGCTGTCCCGCACCGTCGCGAGCGCTGCGCGCGCCGCCAGCAGTCCCTCTTCGCGTGCGGTCCACGCCGCGGCCACGCCGTCGCGCAGAGCAAACGCCGCAAGGCGTGCGCTGTCCTGGCGTGCTATCTCGTGCGCCAACTCCCTGCAGAGCGCGGCAAGCCGCGCACGCGCCGCGTCGCGCGCTAGCAGCACCGGCTGGCGCACGAGTCCGGAGTCGAGCGCGGCATCCGCCGAGTTGGCGGTCTGCTGGTATGACGCGGCGGTCGTCATCTCATCGCGCGCCACCTGCAGCGCTTCGGGCGGCATCGCGCGCGTGCCCGACACCAGGCTGTCCACGCGCCGCGCGTTGGCAGCTGCCAGGGTGCGCACCGCGGTGATCTTGCCCACTAGCGTCGCGCGGTACTGCCGGATCGTCCGGGCAATGGACGTGTCTCGCTGTCGCATCGTATCCGAGAGCGCGCGAAGCCGCTGTTCCGTGCTGTGCAGCGAGTCGCGCATCGCCTGCACATACCTGACCAATTGCTCCGCCGCCGCGCGGCGCGTGCTCTGCTCCTGGCGCGCCTGCTCCAACCCTTGCTGCGCGCGGGCTACACGCGCATCAGACTCGCGCAACGCAATGGCCACGGCGCGTGTGCGCGTCAGCCCTTCCGGCGTGAACGGCAGCCACAGCAACGCGCGCGCCCCCACGCCGCCAAGGGCCGGGCCCAGCGTGCGCGCCGTCGCCACAAGGTCGCCCGTCGTTTGCAGGCGCAGCGGCGGCGCGCCCGAGAGCACGCGCGCGGTGTCGGGCGCGGCCACAACCAGCTGCCCTGTGGAGGCGAGGTCGCCATAGAGCAACTCGAAGGCGCGCGCGCGCACGATGGCGCGCGCCGGATCGAGCAGGGCGGCGTCAAACGACGAGTCTACCGCGGCCGACGCTACGCGCGCGCTGTCGCGCGCCGCGCTGAACCACGCCCGCGCACTGTCAGGCCGGCCGCCCTCGAGAAACGCCTGCGCCGCCATCAGGCGCGCTTCCCCGCGCCGCAGCGGTGACGCGGCCGACGCGGCAAGTTGCCCGAACATCCGCGCCGACTCCACGTGCTGGCCTCCGCGGTACGCGCGCCACGCCGCCTCGCGCGCGCCCTGCTCCGCCGCGTCGCCCAGCGGTGCCGCGCGCGCTCCGCCCAAGTCACCCTGCTCGGCGCGCAGCCGGTTCAGCCGCTCACGAATGGCGTCCGCGTCGGACCCCGCGGCCCCGGCGCGCAGTGCGCGCTCGGCCACGGAAACAAACGCGTCGGTCTGCCCCATCTGCGCATAGGCCAACGCCAGCGGCGCCAGCACCGAGGCGTCATCGCGGCCAAGCCCGTCCATCAGGGCGCGCGCCCGCTCCAAGTGCGTCACGGCCGCGAGCAAGCGCCCGGACTGCAGCGCCTGCATGGCCACGCGCCGTTCCGCATCCAGTGATCGCGCCGTGTCCGGCCGCATTCCCACCTGCTGCGCGCACACGATCCCCGGCAGGGCCACCAGCGCCGCCCGCCAGACCAGCGTTCGGAGAATCACCGGTAGGCCGTCCTCACGGCGCCGAGGCCCCGCTCGTCCACGTCGCGGTCACCAGCACGCCGTTGCGCACCGTGAACTCCACGTAGGTGATCTGCTTGGGCGCGGGAGGCACATCAATGCTGGCCCCGGCGTTCAGCCCCCTCCCCGCCACTTGCAGCAGCACCTTGTGCCCCGACGGTGGCACCTCGCCGCGGTACATCTCCTCGGCGGCCCCGGCGCCCAGCGTCCGCAGCTGCTCCACGCCAATGGTGCGCGTTCCGGCCGGCTGGCCGTCAATCATCATCGCCGTCCCCACCTCGCCGGCCGGCACCTGATCCATGCGCAGCAGGACGACGAGAATGCTCGCCCCCGGCGTGCGCGCCGCGTCGTCGAGCAAGCGAATGCGGTCGCGCTGCACCAGCAGCCGCCCCTGCGCCGAGTCGAGCAGTTGCTCCAGGCGCTGCAGCGCCCCCATCTCGCCACCCATCGCCAGCATCTGCGCGCGCTGCGCGATCTCGGCGGCCAACTCGCGCTCCAGTCGCGCCTCGAGCTCCAGCCGCTGCTTGCGCGTGATGTCGAGCTGCTCCTGCAGCGACTTCAGTTGCTTCGCCGGGTCGGCCGGCTGCGACTGCCCGCGCACGCCAAGCGGCGCGGCGACTAGCGCCGCGCCAAGAACCAGTCGTGAGATGAACCGCATTGAAATCACTGAGTGTCGTCGCCCCTGCCGTGATCTGCTGTCTGCCATCTGCCCTCTGCCGTCTGCCCTCTGCCGTCTGCCGTCCGCCGTCCGCCGTCCGCCGTCTGCCATCACCATCCGCCACCAACAATCTGTCATCTACTGCGGCGGCTTCCGCGCATTGAGTCTCTCCTGAAGCCTTCTGAGCGCCTCCTGCTCCTCGCGCAGCTTTTGTTCGAGCAGTTCGCGCTGGGCGCGGCGGTCGGCTTCGGTGGCCCCTTCCACTTTGCGCAGCTGCCCCTCGAGCGACTGCACGCGCGCCTCGGTTGCCCGGATCTCGCGCGTCAGCACTTCGCGCTCACGCTCCATCTGCGCCACGCGCGCTTCCATCTTGTCGCCGCGCACGAGCGCCAGCAGGTTCGTCTGCCAGCCTACGCTGATCGCCGCCTTGCTGTATGACCACGACGTCGCGCTGGGGCTTCCCGCGTCGGCTTCCAGCAGGTAGGCGCCGAAGCGCAGGCCTCTTACTTCATACACCGCGCCCAGGTTCAAGTCCCAGCCGTTGTGCTCCGCAATCAGCGCAAGGTTCGAAAAGCGTGACGTCGCAAAATCGAGCTTGGCCCCGCCAAACAGCCCGCCGAGCGCATGCCGCGCGTACAGCGTGTCGAGCCCTCCGTCATCAGAGAAGAGCCCGTTGCCGGCGCCGACATTGACCGTCAACTGCGCCTTGGCGCGAGCGCCCGGCTCCGACGGAGCGCCGAGCGCCACGGTGCGAGTGGCCACCGCATAGAGCGTCGGCGATGTGTTGAACCCCGCCGTTCCCGGCTCCGCCCAGCGCGTCAGCCCGCTCTCGTCGCCCACGTTGCGCATGCCCACGGCCACGCTGGGCATCCAGTGCACCAGCCCGGTGCGAAAGGCGCCGTCCAGCTGGTCCCAGAGGATGCCTTTCGCAAACAGTCCACCCTTCAGGTTGCTCGTGAAGATCGAGACGCCCACCTCGGCGCGCCCCCACAGCGACGCACTCAGCGAGACGTTGTAGCTCTGGCCCCTGCTGCCCTTGGGGCCGAGTGGGGCGAGCGAGTCCATCTGCACGCGCGTCGCGTGCAACGACAGGTCGCTTCCGAGTGGCGACGCCCACGCGGTGGGCGTGTCAATGAGCCCGCTCTCCCAATAGAGCGTCGGCGTGAACGTGGCGCGCTGCGCGGTGGCCGGCGCGGCGATCACGGCAAGCGAGAGCATGCCGAAGACGAGACGGCGCGCGTACGCGCCTCGCCTCGGGCCACGCATGGGCTCACGCGATGAGGCTGCCATCGGAATCCGGCGCATCAGAAGCCCTCCGGCGGCTTGGTGCCAGGCTTCACTTGCTGCAAACGCTCGGCGGCGCGCGCGGCGGCCTCGCGCTCCTGTTCCAGCGCCTTCTCCAGCGCCGCGCGCTGCGCGATCGCCTCGGCGTCGGCCTTCAGGCGCGCCCGGGCAATCTGTTCGTTCAGCTCGCGCATGCGCACCTCGCGTTGGGCCACCTCGCGGCGCAGCCGCCGCGCCTCGAGCTCCAGCTCCACCGCCTCGGCGCGCTGGCGCGAACCGCGGACGATGCCGGGAATCGAGCCCGTGTAGCCGATGATCAGGTTGGTCTTGGTCCAGTTGGCCAGCGGTTCGTGGTCGGGAATGCCCTTGGTTTCCTCGAGCTCGGTGGCCATCAGGCCCACCGTGAACGGACCGGTCGTGATCACGATTCCCGCATTCCAGTCCCAGCCGTCATTCTCCACGATCATCGACATCGTGCTCGTGCTTGAGAGCGCCACCGCCAGACGCGAGCCCACGAACAGGCCCGTCGCCAGCGTGCCGCTCTTGTTGTAGACCGTGTCCATCCCGCCGTCGTTCTTGAAGAGCCCCGTGCCATAGCCAGCCGTGAGGCCGAGCGAGGCGCGTTCACCCGTGAACTCGCGCGTCGCCACGCCGTAGACACTTGGGCTGCCGTCGATCGTCGCCATGGCCTGCCGCTGCGCGGTTGGCAGGACGTCCACCACTCGCCTGACGCCGGTGACGTAGCGGTCCTGCCCCGCGCTGGCGCCCAGGTTGCGTACACCCACGGCGACGCTCGGCAGCCACTTCAGGTCGCTCTGCTGGCGGTACAGCAGGAAGGCCGCGTGCGCGCCCACCTGCTGGTTATTGGTGCCGTAGACCGATCCACCCACCGACACGCGTCCGAAGAAATGCGCGTCGGCCGTCAGCGTGAGATCCCAGATGGACCCGTTGGGGCGCGGCGAAAGCGACCCCTGATTGAAGCCGCGCGCCGAGGTGGCTACCCAGATGTCGCCGTGGGACGGCGAGACCCACGCCGCCGGCGCGTTAATCAGCCCAGTGCCATACGTGAGCGTGGGCGTGTAGGCCGTCAGCGAAGCCGGCACGTCCTGGGCCCCGACGCCTGCGGCGGGAGCGAGCAGAAGTACGATCGCCAGCGTTCGACACAGCAAGGGCGATGGGCGCATGAGGGGAGTTTCGGGTGTGGAACGCACAGCGTTCGGCGGCGGCCCGCGCCGTCACCGAGGACTGGTGAAGAGGACTTCTTATAGAGACTGGCCGCGTGGGCTTGGGGTCACGGGCAGAGAACGGCGGAGAACGGCGGAGAACGGCGGAGAACGGCGGAGAACGGCAGAGAACGGCAGAGAACGGCAGAGAACGGCAGAGAACGGCAGAGAACGGCGGAGAACGGCGGAGAACGGCGGAGAACGGCGGAGAACGGCGGAGAACGGCGGAGAACGGCAGGGGGCACGGCCAAGTGCCGCTCCCCCTGCCGTTCTCCGCCGTTCTCTGCCGTCTCTTCTGCCCTTAAGCCAACTGGGGCCCGGCCTTTCGACCGGACCCCAGCAGGTTTTCGTGCTCAGCTGATGTACTAGCTGACTACGGGTTGACCGTCAGCGAGTTGCCCTGACCGGCGATCCACTTGCCGGCCGCACCCTTCGCCAGGCCGATGAAGACCAGGCGGTCGGCGCCAGCGGCGACGCCAGAGGTGATGGTGTACGAGACACCGCTGAACGTCCATGTGCGGTTGCCGCCGTTGTCCGTCTGCTGCGTCAGCGAAGACGTGCCAACGAAGCTGTACGGCAGTGCCGAGCCGTTGACGCCGACGTAGATGTCGACGGCCGTGAACGGCGCCGCCATCGTTGTCGTGCCTTCCACGCGCGGCGTGATCGTGCGGGTGAAGACCGCGCCCGCCGTGGCCGAACCGGCCACGTTGATCGTCGTGCCGCTACGCGCGAGCAGGAACTTGGTGTACTCCGTGCCAATCGCGAAGAGGGCCGGAGCGGCCGGCGGGTTCTGGACCGTGCCGTTGGCCGACGTAAAGGTATTCGCGGCCACCATGTCGTTCACGACGGCGTTGAGGTTCGTCGGATACGCGGCGGCAGTGGCGCCGATGGTAACGGAATCCGTCAGGTGCGCCTGGAGCGCGAACAGCGCGGGAATCGTCGCCGCAAGCGTGCCAGCCGTCACCGCCGGAGAGGTGTTGTACGTGTTGAACGCGACCGGGCCGACCAGGTTGAACGCGGTCGCCAGGCTCGGGTTCGCAACCACCGCACCCGCCACGTTCAAGACCGTCGGGAAGCTGGTGGCGGGGAACGTCGCCGTCAGGAAGCCGTTCTGCAGGTCAAGGTTATCCGACACGTTGGCGTTGTAGGTCAGCGCGCCGCCAGCCGTCGGGTTGACGATGCTCTGCACGGGCGCCAGCGCGGAAGGAGCCGTGGCGTCGCGCAGGAACGTGCGAGTGAGCGAACCAGCCGCGTTACCCGCCTGATCCACGAAGTTCGCGGTCAGCGTATAGTACGCGTCGGTCGTGGTGCCCGAGAAGTCGAACACCAGCGTGTCGGCCACGAGCAGGCCGGAGCCGTCCACGCGGGTCAGCTGAGCAACCGTGTTGCTCGGAGCGCCCGCGCCGACCACAATCGCGGTCGTCGAGGTCGCCGTAGCGGTACGACGGCTGATCGTGCCAGTGATGCCCGTGGTCGCAGCGCCACCGACGAAGCCCGAGTTGCCGGTCAGGCCGGTGTCCGTCGCGATGTAGCGGCTCTGCGTCAGAGCACCCAGCGCGGCGTTCGCCGCCATGTTGCCAGCGGCCGCAGACGTCGAGAACCCGGCGGTCGGAGCCGCACGGTCAACGCCAATCGCCGTCGACTGCGTAGTAGCGCCGCAAGCACCGCCTGCGGCCGGCACGCCCGTCGTGTTGCCAAGAGCGTCCATCGCAACTTCGATGGCGCAATAGGCGACGCCAGTCGTCGAGACCGCGAGGGTCGTCGGGTTGCTGATAATCGCCGCGGTGCGCGCAGCGTCATGCGTCGCAGCGACCCGCGCACCGTACGTGATGCCGGCGCCCGCAACGCCACCGCCGAAGCCAGCATCAGCCACCGCAGCGGTCACCCAGTTGTTCACAAGCGTGGCTGTAGTGACACCGGCGAAGTTCACAGCATCGTTCACCCAGCCACCCGAGCGACCGTTGATGTTCGCCGTGATCGCCGGAACCGCAGGCGCCACGTTGTCCCAGCGCAGGCCGGTCTGCGTGCCGAGCACGCCGTTGCCGAAGCCAGAGGTCGTGGTAGCCAGCGTCAGGTTGTCACCCGCCGCATTGGTCGCGGTGATGACGATGAGGTTCGGGTTGGTGGTGGCGCAACCAGCCGCCGACTGCAAGCCAGCCAGTGTTCCCGTGATCACATACACCGAACCGGTCCTGGTCGTCGCCGAGCCGACGTTGCCGACCAGGAGGCAGCCCGTGTTGGCGCCGAGCGCGGCGAACACCGTGCCGATCGACGAACCGGAGTACATCACCGGAAGCGCGTTGACCGTCAGCGAGCCACCGCCGTTCCAGCGATAACCAGTCGCGTCGACCGCCGAACCCGGCGTGCCGGTGTTCGACGTCGTGATGGCGAAGCCGTCCACGTTGGCGAACGTCAGGTTCGTCTGGGCCGTCGCCGTCGCAGCCGTGGCCGTGCCACCCTGCGTCGTGAACAGCTGCGCCGAAATTGCCCTATCGCCGTTCAGCCAGCGCGGAACGCCCGTCGCGGCGGCGAACGCGGCCGTGTTGACCGAGAACACCACCTGCGGGAACGTCGTCTGCGCCGCCACGGCCTCGTCGGCCGCATAGCGGAGCGCCGCGGACTGGGCGGCGGTGAACATCTGCGAGTCCTGACGGATGCCGCCGACGAGCAGCACGATCCTGGAGACCGTCTGGTTGCCGGGGTTCACGTTCAGGCGCACGTCGATGCCACCGGCCACAGCGGCCGGGTTCACCGTCGTGTTCAAGTTGCCCGTCGCGGTGATCGACTGGATCGACACCGACGCCGGGATCAACGTCGGCGCGGCCGAGACCACGATCGAGGCGCAGCCCCTCTTGCCGGTGTCAACCGTCGAGGTCGCGCACACGGCGACGCCCGGGGTGGCCGAAACGGCCGCCACGACGCCAGCGGCGGTGACCGTGACGTTCGCGGCCGAGGCCGCCCACGTCACCGTGGTGGCGAGGCCGGCGTCCGCGTTCACAGCGGCCGTCAGCGTGATGCTCTGGCCAATGCTCAGCGTCGCCGTCGCCGGAGCGACTGTGACCGAATTCACCTTGGCAACCGGTGCAACCGGCGTGTACTCCTGCACCGTCACCTTGTCGCCGCACGCTGCGAGCAACGCAGCGCCAACGACGAAAATCGTCTTACGAGAGAAGTTCATGGAACCCCCAGTGGAAGTAGCCCTACGAGAAGAATCTGCGAAGTCACTGCCCTTGCACACGTGCAACGTCTCCATCCACGGTAAGACGTCCCGGCAAGGCAAAACAGACTGCTGGCCAATCTCGTGGAATATGACGATGGTGCGGCCAACAGGCAACCCCAATTGGGGCCGCCACTTGTCCGCTCCGCCCGCCACCTTTCCATGCCCAGGCCGGCCAGCCACGCCTTATAGTGGTGATCGGACCAGGAGCCAAGAAGCTACGACCCCTGTAACCCCGAGTCAAGCAATTGCTTCGGGGTTTCTGCGCTACTCATTGACGAACGGGGAGGAACGGGGTAACGAGGGCGGAACGGCCGTTCCGTAAGACCCCCTCACAGAACTTCGCCCGATGGTGCGGAGTGAGCCCAGCCCGCCTCAGCGCGGCGATGTGCCGTGGCGTGCCGTATCCCGCGTTCTCCTCCCACCCGTACCCCGGATGCCGCGCCGAGAGCGCCTTCATCAGCCGGTCGCGTGCCACCTTCGCCACGATGCTGGCGCATGCAATTGTATAGATGCGCGAGTCGCCGCCCACGAACGCGCGGTGCACAACGCCCAGTGTCGTGATGGGCTTGCCGTCCACCAGCACCGCATCGGGCCGCGCACGCAATCGGCGCAGCGCCCGACGCATCGCCAGCGCCGTGGCGTGGTAGATATTGAGTGCCGCGATCTCGCGCACGCTCGCGGCGCCAAGCGCGACGCAGAGCGCCTTCTCGCGGATCTTGGCGGCCAGCCGCTCGCGCTCCGCGGCGCTCAGCTTCTTTGAGTCCTTCACACCGGCGATGGCGCGAGTCGTGGGCGGCATGATCACCGCGCAAGCAAAGACGGGGCCCGCAAGCGGGCCCCGTCCGACTTCGTCCACACCGGCGATCAGCCGGGCGCCGTCGGCGCGCAGCGAGCGCTCAACCGCGCTCCAGCGCCCCATCTGGCCTTACGCCTGCTCCGGCGAGCCCGTGACCGGCACCGCGACTCGCACCTTCTTCTCGCGGATGCGGGTGGCCTTGCCCGTGAGCTCGCGCAGGTAGAACAGCTTGGCCCGGCGCACCCGGCCGCGGCGCACGACGGTCAGGCTCTGGAGCATGGGCGAGTGCAGCGGAAAAATGCGCTCCACCCCAACACCGTTGCTGATCTTGCGCACGGTGAACGTGGCGCTGACGCCTTCGCCCTTGCGCGCAATGACGACGCCCTCAAAGGCCTGGAGGCGTTCCTTCTCGCCTTCCTTCACGCGCACGTTGACGCGCAGCGTGTCGCCCGCACGGAAGGGGGGGACAACCTTGAGCCACTCTTTCTGCGTTTCGATGAAGGGGTGCATATGAGCTGTCCAGCGTTTAGGAGGCGTTGGTCAAGCCTTATAAGCTACCCGGGCAAGCGTCTGAGGTCAAGCGCTGGAATTGCTTGTGTTTACGGCAACGGAACGGGGAGGGAGGTCTCGAGTGCGCAAGAGACCTCCCTCCTCGTTCCACCTCTCCTCGCCCCTCGCTACGCCTCCACCCCCTCCTCGTTCCGTAATCAGTACGCCGTAAAGAGCAGGTGGTTGTTCGTCGTCTTGGAGCTCGTCACCGCCCCCTTTGTCGTCGCCGCGTACAACGCATCCCGCACCTGCTGCGCGGTGGCCGTTGGATTCCCCTGCAAGTACAACGCCGCCACGCCGGCCACATGCGGCGTCGCCATCGAGGTACCGCTGATCGTGTTGGTTGCTCCGTCGCTCGTGATCCACGCCGAGGTGATACCGACGCCCGGCGCGAACCAGTCGACGCAGTTGCCGTAGTTCGAGAACGACGCCTTGCGGTCGGTCTTGTCCGTCGCGCCGATGGTCATGGCTGTGGGCGTGCGCGCCGGTGAGTACTTGCATGCGTCCTGCGCGATGCCGGCCTGATTGCCGTTGCCGGCCGCTACCGCGTACGCCACGCCGCTGGCAATCGAGTTGGTGACGGCTTGGTCGAGCGCCGTCGAGGCGCCGCCGCCGAGGCTCACGTTGGCCACCGCCGGCTTGATGGCATTCGCGGTCACCCAGTCGATGCCGGCAATGACACCCGACGTCGTGCCGCTCCCGGAGCAATTGAGTACCCGGACGGCGACCAGCGAAACCGCCTTCGCCGCGCCGTACGTCGTGCCACCCACGGTGCCGGCGACGTGCGTGCCGTGGCCGTTGCAGTCAATGCCGTTCCGGCCGTCGCCGATGGCGTCGAAGCCCACCGACGCGCGGCCGCTGAACTCGCTGTGCGACGTGCGAATGCCGGTGTCCACGATATACGCGCGCACGCCGCTGCCGGTGGCCGCATAGCTGTACGTGCCGCTCAACGGCAACGCACGCTGGTCGATGCGGTCGATACCCCAGGTGGCTCCCGCCTGTGTGGTGAAAGCCGTCATCTCCTGGTCCCGCTCGACATAGGCAACCGACGGGTCACGGGCGAGGTCAGCGATGGCCGTGCCGCTGAAGGAACCGGAGAAGCCCTTCAGCGCCGCGCCGTACGTGTGCGCCACGCTGCCACCGAACTGCCGCGCGAGGCCGATGGCCTTGCCGCGCGGGTCAGCCTCGTCATCGCGGAAGACCACGATGTAGTCGGCGCGCTCGTTGAGCGACGCGACGCGCGAAACGGCGGTGACGGATTCGGTGGGCGTGGCCGCGTCGTTCGCGCAGGCACCCACCGCGAACGTCGCGGCGGCGAGAAACAGTCTCCGCATTGGGGGGCTCCAGTGGGGGGAAATCGGAGGGCGGACGCTCGAGTCCGCAAGCTCAGTACTGGCGCACACCATATGATCGGTGCTCGAGGCGCGCAAGAAGGCGGGACGGGGGGGGGGGGGACGGGGGCGGAGTGCGAAGGCTGGAACCGTCCCTCGTCACCCCTCAGCCGTACTCGCTGGTCGGCGAGGCGATGTGCGTGGCCGGCAGTTGCAGAACGAAGTCCGGGACTACACGCGACGTCTCATGTACCTCCCCAGCGCAACTTCCGAAAAGGACACTATCTGTCCAGATCGTATACGAAGTCTAGGCCTCTACCCCCTCCCCGTTCCGCAGCTTCGTCAGCCGCTCGCCTTCCACCTTCCGCCATTTCTCTATCTCCGCGTGATGCCCGCTGATCAGCACGTCCGGCACCGTGTGTCCGCGGAACTCCGGCGGTCGCGTGTAGCTGGGGGCCGACAGGCCGCGCCCGAAGAACGAGTCGCCGCGCGCGCTGTCGTGGTCGCTCATCGCGCCGGGGAGCAGGCGCACCACGGCATCCACGATGCAGAGCGCGGCCGGCTCGCCCCCCGAAAGCACGAAGTCTCCGACGGACATCTCCTCGGTGGCCAAGTGGTCGGCCACACGTTGATCCACGTCCTTGTAATGCCCGCACAGGAGCGTCAACTCATCGCCGGCCGCGAACCGCTCGGCGTCGGCATGCGTGAAGACCTTGCCACGCGGCGAGAGCAGGACGATCGGCGCCCGCGCGCCAAGCGCCTCGACGCACTCGAAGAACGGGCCGGGCTTCATGACCATGCCAGCGCCGCCACCGTACGGATAGTCGTCCACTGTACGATGCTTGTCGTGCGTGTAGTCGCGCAGGTCCACCACGTTGTACGTGACGCTTCCCGCCTCACGCGCCTTGTCGGGGATGCTGAGCGACAGCGGACCGGCGAAGAACTCGGGGAAGATGGTGACGATGTTGATCTTCACTCGAGCAATCCCTCGGGGACGTCGAGCGTCATCACGCGCGCGTCGCGATCGAAGTTCAGAACAAACACGTCGTTGAACGGGACGTCGCGCACGCCGCGCGCCGTCTCGATCTCGAGCACGAGGCCCTGCGGCAGCCGGTAGTAGCCGCGCACCTCGCCGAGGACGGCGCCCTGCGGATCGAGCGCTTGCATGCCGGGAAGCTCGTGCGCCCACAGCTCGCCCTCGCCGGGTGGCTCGAGCTCGGCCACGGGGACGAGCAGCGAGCGGCCGCGCCACACTTCTGCCTGCGCGCGATCGGCGATCCCCTCAAAGAAAACCAGCAGACCGTCCTGGAAGGGGCGTACGGTGCGAACGACGAGCTCGACGAGCCGGCCGGTACGCGAGTCGGGGGCAAGATCGCCATCGGGGGTGCCCACGATGACACGCGCGCCGGGCGCGAAGATCGCGTCCGGCGCGTCGGTTTCGAGTGCCACCACCAGCTCGCCCTTGATGCCGTGGGCGCGCCGTACGCGCCCGACGACCGCGGTGGGGCCGATGGTCACGGTGCTACTCGCTGCTCTCCGCGGCGGGCGACGGCGCCACCGGCGTGTCGGCGAGGGGGATGGCCGAGGCGCGGAGCTTGACCGCGAGGCGCTGCTCGTGGCGCGCCTTGAGGACGCCGGCCTTGCGGAGCAGCGAGCGCACGGTGTCGGACGGCTGGGCGCCGTTGTCGAGCCAGTAGTTGGCGCGCTCGGCGTTGAGCGTCACCGCCTTGTCGCCGGTGCGGGGCGCGTACTGGCCGAGAACTTCGATGAACTTGCCATCGCGCGGCATGCGCGAGTCAGCGACGACGATGCGGTACATGGGGGCCTTCTTGCGGCCCGCGCGGCGGAGACGGATGGAAACGGCCATCGGATGCACTCGTGAGAAGCGGTGAGGCGCTGCCGGCGGGCTCATCGCGGGGCCGGAACGTCCGGTCCGCACCCGGGGCCGGTCCATGGGACCGGCTGGAGCAGCAAGCCTAATAAGATAAGCGGCTCGGGAGGCGGACTCAAGGTCTGGAGTGATTGAGGATTTGGAATCCGGAATGGGATGGAGGATCCCGATTCAGGACAGCGACTCCCGATTCACGGCTGAATCGCAGGTCGCTGTCCGAGGTCGCAGTCTTCCATCCCGTTCCGGATTCCAGATCCTCAATCGCCCTTACCGCATCCCCGGAAACTGCATCCTCCCCCCGCCCTTCATCGCCTTCATCATCTTCTGCATCCCGCGGAACTGCTCGAGCAGCTTGTTCACCTCGCTGATCGGGCGGCCGCTCCCCTTGGCGATGCGCGCGCGGCGCGAGCCATTGAGGACGTCGGGCTTCCTGCGCTCCTCGAGCGTCATGGAGAGCACGATGGCCTCGAGGTGCTTCATCCGGCGTGGATCGGTGTTCACCTGCTTCAGCATCTTGGCGTTGACGCCGGGGAGGAGCTTGAGGATCCCTTCCATCGGCCCAAGGCGCTGGATCTGCTTCATGGCGGCGAGGAAATCGCCGAGGTCCATCCCTTCCTTGCGCACCTTCTTGTCGAGGCGCTTGGCCTCGTCGGCGTCAATGGCGCCCTGTGCCTTCTCCACCAGCGTGAGCACGTCGCCCTGCTGGAGGATGCGCCCGGCCATGCGGTCGGGGTGGAACTCCTCGAGCGCGTCGCTCTTTTCGCCGACGCCGATGTACTTGATGGGCTTCTTCGTGATGCCATAGATGGAGAGCGCGGCACCGCCGCGCGCATCGCCGTCCATCTTGGTGAGGATCACGCCGGTGATGTTGAGCGCGCTGTCGAAGCCCTGCGCGATCTTCACCGCGTCCTGGCCGGTCATGCCGTCGGCCACGAGCAGGATCTCGTCGGGGCGCACCGCCTCCTTGAGGCGGCGCAGCTCGTTCATCATCTCCTCGTCAATCTGCAGGCGGCCGGCGGTGTCAATGATCACCACGCGGTCGCGCTCGCGGCGCGACGCGTCGAGGCCGGCGCGCGCGATCTTCACCACGTCGGTCGTCGAGCGGTCGGCGTAGACGGGGATGTCGAGGTCCTTGCCGAGCGTCTCGAGTTGGTCTATTGCAGCCGGCCTGTAGACGTCGGCCGCAACCAGGCGCACCGGTCGTCCTTCGGCCTTGAGCCGGCGCGCCAGCTTGGCCGCGGTGGTCGTCTTGCCGGAGCCCTGCAGGCCGACCATCAGCACCACGGTGGGCGGCACCGACGACATCTTGAGCCCTTCCTTGCGCTCGCCGAGCATGGCCGTCAGCTCGTCGTAGACGATCTTGACGAGCTGTTGCGCGGGCGAGACGGTGCGAATCTGCGAAACGCCGACGGCCCTCTTCTCGACGCGCTCGAGGAACTCGCGCGTAAGCTGGAAGTTGACGTCGGCCTCGAGCAGGACGCGGCGCACGTCGCGGAGGCCGTCCTTGATGTCGGCCTCGCTCAGCGTGCCGCGGCCGCGGAGCTTGGAGAAGGTGGCTTCGAGCTTGTCGGAGAGTTCTTGGAACATGCGCGAAAGATAGTCGGTCGTGGAGGGAGGGTGACGGCAGACGGCAGACGGCGGACGGCAGTTGGGCTTTCGCGGAATTGCGCAATTGCTACCTTAGTACGCGTGACTGCATCCGGGCTGTCCTCAAGCGCCGATCCCGCCCGTACCGAACGACCGCTGCTCGTGCTGCGGTCAACGGCGGTCTTCCCCCGCGGCACCGTGGCGGTGCAGATGGGCGCGCCCGAGAACGTGGCGCTGCTCAACGCGCACCCCGAAGGCGACCTCGAAGTGATTGTTGCCGTCGCGCCGGTGCGCGACCAGTCGGGCGACCCGGCGGCGCAGGTGGGGCGCATCGGCGTGATCGCGCGCGTCGTGGCCCGCGCCGCGGTCGCCGGCGACACGCTGCAGGTGACGCTCGAGGGGACGGCGCGCGTGCGCATCGGCGCGGTGACGCGTCGCGAGGCGGTCACCTACGCGAGCACCGAACCGGTGACGGAAACGGCCGGCGATGTGCCGTCGCTGCGCGCACTCCTCGTGCAGCTGGCCGACGCCGCCGACCGGCTCGTTGATGTGAGCGAGACGACGCCGCCGGAGCTGTCGGCGCTCGTGCGACTCAACGCGGGCGCGCCGGGCTACGCCGCCGATCTGGTGGCGGCGCGCGGGCCGTTCCGCGCCGCGGACAAGGACGAAGTGCTGCAACGCCTCGACATCACCGACCGCGTGGCCTACGTGCTCGCGCGCGTCGAGAAGGAACTGACGCGCTCGGCGGTGCTGGAGGACGTGCGCGTGCAGACCGACGTGAACATCGAGCGGCACCATCGCGAGTTCTACCTGCGCCAGCAGCTGCGCGCGATCCAGTCGGAACTGGGCGAAAGCGACCCGCAGGACAACGAGACGGCCGAACTGCTGCGGCAGATCGAGGAGGCGCCGCTGCCGCCCTTCGTGGCCACGGAGGCGCGGCGCGAGGTGGCGCGGCTGCGCGGGCTGTCGAGCGCGTCGAGCGAATACCAGGTGCTGCGCAACTACCTGGAGTGGGTGCTCGCGCTGCCGTGGGGGCGCACCGGCGGCCGCTCGGACATCGCGCTCGATCGCGTGGAGGAGGCGCTCGACCACCGCCATTGGGGGCTGCGCGAGGCCAAGGACCGCATCCTCGAGCACCTCGCGGTGCACAAGCTGCGTGGCGGCAACGCCCCCGGCCCGATTCTCTGCTTCGTCGGACCGCCGGGCACGGGCAAGACCTCGCTTGGCGAGGCGATCGCCGCCGCGATCGGCCGCAAGTTCTATCGCATCTCGGTGGGCGGCGTACGCGACGAGGCCGAGATCCGCGGGCATCGCCGCACCTACGTGGGCTCGCTCCCCGGCCTGCTGGTGCAGGCGCTGCGCCGCGTGGGCGTGAGCGATCCGGTCTTTCTGATTGACGAGATTGACAAGATGGCGGCGGGCGGCCCGGTGGGCGATCCGGCGTCGGCGATGCTCGAGGTGCTCGACCCGACGCAGAACGCGTCGTTCGTGGACCACTTCCTGAACCTGCCGGTGGACCTGTCGTCGGTGCTCTTCATCGCGACGGCCAACAATCTCTTTGACATCCCGGCGGCGCTGCGCGACCGTCTCGAGGTGATCCGCATCGCGGGCTACACCATCGAGGAGAAGGTCGAGATCGCGTGGCGCTACCTGCTGCCGCGCCTGCTCGAGGAGAACGGCATCGCCGACGTGGACCTGCAGTTCACCGACGAGGCGCTGGGGTTCCTCGCCAGCCGCTACTCGCGCGAGGCGGGGCTGCGCAACTTCGAGCGCAACCTGTCGGCGCTCATGCGCAAGCGCGCGCGGCGCAAGGCTGACGGCGAGATGGGGGCGTGGGTGGTGGACCAGGCGCGCATCGAGGACGTGCTGGGCCCGCCGCGGTACGCCGCCGAGGAAGCGGAGCAGGCAGCGGAGGTGGGCGCGGTGACGGGGCTCGCGTGGACGGCGTCGGGCGGGGAGCTGATGTCCATCGAGGCGCTGCTGATGGCGGGGAGCGGGCGACTGCTCGTCACCGGACAGCTGGGCGACGTGATGCGTGAATCCGTGGACGCCGCCTGCTCGTACGTACGCTCACGCGCCCGGACGCTGCGCCTTGGCGATCCCGAACTGAAGCACACCGACCTGCACATCCATTTTCCGGCGGCGTCGGTGCCAAAGGACGGGCCGAGCGCGGGTGTGGCGGTGACGCTGGCAATCGCCAGCGTGATGAGCCGTCGCGCGGTGCGCCGCGACATCGGGGTCACCGGCGAGGTGACGCTGCGCGGCAAGGTGCTCGAGATTGGAGGTGTGAAGGAAAAGGTGCTGGCGGCATATCGCAGTGGATTGCGCGAGGTGATGCTCCCCGCGGCGAACGAGAAGGACCTGCGTGAGCTGCCCGACGAGGTGCGCGCGCAGGTGCGTTTCACGTTCGTGCGGAGCATGGACGAGGCGATCGAGCGGATGCTGCTGCCCGCCCCGCCGCTCGGCTTCGCCGACGACTTGCCGCTGTTCGACGGCGGCACGCAGCCGGCGGAGGGACTCTCGGGGCCGGGGCTTCCGGCGCCGGGGCCGCCCGCCGACGCCCTGCCGCAACCCGGCGAGCAGGCCGCGGCCGACCGGCCGCGCTGAGCCGCCGATGCCGCGCCGCACGCCGCCGACGCGCGTCTCCGCGCTCCCGCTCGCGTCCCCGTCGCAGTACCGCCGGCGCCGTTCGGCGCGGCACGGGATGGGCGTCTTCGCCGCGCGTCCCATCGCGGCGGGCACGCGCATCGTGGAGTATGCAGGCGAGCTGATCTCGCACGCCGAGGGCGAGCGCCGCTATCCGACGGCCCCCGACGGTTACGAGGAGCCGGAGCATACGTACCTGCTGCAGCTCGACGACGACCGGGTGATTGACGCCAACGTCGGCGGGAACGATGCGCGGTTCATCAACCACTCGTGTGCGCCGAACTGCGAGCCGATGCGCTCGGGCGACCGCATGTGGATCGTGAGCGTGCGCCGCATCCGCGCGGGAGAGGAGCTCGGCTACGACTATGCCATCGAGCTCGACGAGCGGCACACGCCAGCACGCAAGCTGCGCTTTCCGTGCCGGTGCGGTGCGCGCACCTGCCGCGGCTCGATGCTCAAGCCCAAGGGCCGCACGCACCATCCGCTGGTGCGCGCGGCGCGGCGGCGCTGGGAGTTGGCCTGATGGACCTCAGCACGCCGCTGGGGAGCTTCCTCGTAAACGTCGTGGTCGGCACGGTGGCCGGCGGCGTCACGAATGCCGTAGCGGTCTGGATGCTCTTTCACCCGTACGACGAGCGCTTCGGCTTGCACGGCGCGATCCCGAAGAACAAGGCGCGGCTGGCGCGGAGCATCGGGCGCGTAGTGGGCGAGCGCCTGCTGACGCCGGCTGACATCGGCGAGGCGCTGCAGAAGGACGGGTTGCGCGAGACGGTGGACGAGAAGCTGGCGGAGTTCGTGCAGCGCCTGCTCGAGCGCGAGTGGCCCTCGCTGCGCGAACTACTGCCGGAGGCGGTGCTCCCTGATGTGGAGCACGCGCTGGACGTGCTCGGCCCCCAGCTGGCGAGCACGCTTGCCGCGCACACCGAAACGCCGGCGTTCGAGGAGCAGGTGCTGGCGTTCGTGCAGCGGGCGCGCGCCGAACTCGCGCCGCTCGAACTCGGCCTGCTCCTCACGACCGAGCGGCGCGCCGAGCTCGCCGCGCAGGCGGCATTGCTCGCCACGGAACTGTTCGAAGAAGGGCGCACGCAGGAGGGGCGCCCGATGCGGGCGAAGGTGGGCGACTTCCTGTTCCGCGTGGCCGGCACTGAGCGCACGCAGCAGTTCGTGGAACGCGCGGTGAGCGAGGCGCTCGCGCGCGCCGAGGGGCGCACCTGGGGCGAGGTGCTGGCGCCGCTGCAGGATCATGTGGTGGCCGGGTGGATTGTGGACGCGGCGCGGTCGGCGCGCGCCCGCGAACTGGGCACCGAGGCGGCGGCCACGGCCGGACGCAAGCTGCTCGACCGTCCCATCGGCCAGCTGTCGCGCCTCCTGCCGCCGGACGCGAGCACCACGCTGGCCCACCGCGCCGCCCCGGCCCTGTGGGCCTGGCTGGCGCAGCAACTCCCCGGCTGGGTGGCGACGCTCGACGTGCAGGGCATGGTGGAGCGCAAGGTGCTCGGCTTCAGCACACAGCGCATGGAGGAGCTGGTGCGCAACGTGACGCAGCGCGAGCTGAACCTGATTGTCCGCCTGGGCTACGTGCTCGGCGCCGTGATTGGGATGGTGACGTGGGTGGTGGGGAAGATGGTGAACTGAGACAGACAACAGAGAAACAACAGAGAAACAACAGAAAGACAACAGACGTTCGGCTGGTGCAGGGTGGGCCAGCAGAGTGCCAGGAAAGAACTGAGGCCCGGGAAGAACCCCGGGCCTCTCTGTTGTTTTTCTGTTGTCTCTCTGTTGTCTCTCTGTTGTTTCTCTCTAATATGTGAATATCGCTATCGTCTTCCCCGCCCCCGCCCCGCCCCTCGACCCGGCGCCGGTGAGCGTGCCCGTGAAGATCCTCGGCGGAAGGCCGCGCAGGTTGATGGTCACGGTGTAGTTCGTGCTCGACGCGCCGCAGCTCGACCAGTAGTCCACGCGGAGGATGTACTCGCCGCGCGGCACCACGATGCCGTCGCCCCAGAAAATGTTCTCGGCGCGCGGACCGTCGGTGCCGCAGCCGGCATTGGAATCGAGGTCGAGCTGGCCGCCCGTCGGCGAGTTGCGTGAGGCGTAGTAGATCTCCTTGCCCGACGGGTCAATCAAGTGGAGGTCAACGTCGGCCGGCGTGTCCCACGTGACGTTGGTCTGGATCTCCCCCGTGCCGACGAAGATCACGCCGAGGTCCGACGACTGGTACGGCCCGGTGTTGCTGGCGCCTCCGCCGGCGAGTTGCAGCGTGAAGAGCGTCTTGGGCATCTCCACGGCGATGACGAGGAGCACGGTGACGCTGGTGACCGGCGACGCGAGCGTGAGCTCCCAATGGTCGGTGTTGCCGGGCACGCTGAAGACGGCACGACTGAATGGCGTTGAGGACGTCAGCGTCGTCTGCACCGTGCCGCCGCGGAGCACTTGGATGGGCAGGACGGCCGAGACCGCGGCGCCGCCCCCGGGGGTTGGCGCCGCGCGCGCCACGAGGGTGGCGGTGCGCGAGCCGTCGAGCGTCTGCACCAGCGAGATGAAGCGCCGCACCGACTCCTCCGGCGCCGCCGTCGTCTGTTGCCATTCAATGCAGCCGACCATCGCCAGCGCCAGGGGCGCGAGCGGCACGAAACGCGCGAACCTTCGTGGGATCTTTCCTCGCATCGGACGTTCCTCCACTACCGCTTCGTCAGCCGTACCTTGGTGGCATCAATGAGCCGCGTGCCGCTGCCCGCCGGCACGTCGGTCCAGATGATCGCCGCTCTCCCTTGCATCGTGGTGGCAGCAATCTCCACCACGCGGCCCTTGCCCTCGAATCGCTTCAGATCCGCAGTACCCGATCCCGCCGCGCCCAGCCGGCGCTGCGCGGCACGCTGGGCCGCGTCACGGAACTCGCCGGCATCAATCGGCGTGTCCCACACCGACACCCACACGAGCCCTGCCCCGCCCGGAAGATTGGCGACGACGAACCGATCGCCTCCCCATCCCTCAGCGGAACGCGCCGAGGTCCCCAGATCCTGCAGCGCCTGAAACAGGAACAGGCGCGTTTCGAACTCGCCGAGGTTGTTCTCGTACACCTTGCTGCCCATCAGCAGCGGCGGCAGCTCAACCTTCATCGGCTGCTCTCCCGCGACGTACTTCTCGAAGTGCATCACCTGCTCGGTGCTCGCCGGCAGCGGCTGCCACGGCATCCGTCCCGTCTTGGCATCCTTGAAACGCCGTATGAACTCCGCCCCGCTCAGGTACGGAAAGAGGAGCGATTCCTGCAGCAGCATCGGCGCGCTGGCGAAGACCGGCATCGCCGTCTGGTTCTCGCGAATCAAGTCGCGCACCTTCTTCCAGCCACCGGGCATGCGCGTCCCCAGGTCGCCGCCGAGCATGGCCGACATCTGCTCGTAGGTGGCCTGCCCTTCCATGACCGCCTGCGCCGCGGTCAGCCGGTCGTTGTCGTCGCGCTGCTTCTGGATGGAGTCGAGCGACACGTACTGGTCCTGCAAGGCATGCACCAACTCGTGCGCGATCGTCACCTCCACGAGCGCGGCGCGGCCGGCGGAGGTGTCGCTCACCACATACAGGACTTTCGTGGCTGGATCGTAGTAACCGATCACCTGCTCGCCGAGCAGGCGAAGCAGGTACCGGCGGAGATCCATGGTGTCGGGGAGGAACCCAAGCAGCTTGTATGCGCGCGAAGCCCCCTCGAGCTCGAGGGCCGGCAGTTTCTCGTTGAACTCCTTCTCGAGGAAAGCGCGCACCTCTTCGGTAGACCGCTGCTCCACCGTGGGCGGCGTCTTGAACGTGAGGCCCGTGGCCTTCTCGACCTGCGGCACGTGCTTGCCGACGAGGTCGCCATAGGGCCCGGCGTACTTGGTGGCCGCGGTGTCGCGGCAGCCCGGCAGGACGGTCAGCGTCGCGGTGCACAGGATGGCCGCGCGACGGGTGATGAAACGCATGACACCTCTCAAAGTAGGCGCGGCCGCAGGCCGCGGCTCAGCCGAATACTCGTTCAATGTACCAGTTGAGCAGGGCGTTTCCGAAAAGCAACGTGAGGAGCGCCGCAGGCGCAAGGAAGACGCCGAACGGGACCAGTGGCGGGGGGGATTAACGCCCCGCACCCCGCGCCCGCGCCCAACTGATCGCAAACACCCGCAGCAGGACCGCCATGGCGAGCGCTGCGCCGACGAAGATGCAGAGGAGGGCGCGCATCGGACCGACGGTGGCGCCCACGAAGGCCATCAGCGTGGCATCGCCGTAGCCCATCGCCTCCTTCTTCAGGGCGACCTCACCCAGCCAGCCGAGAATGGTGATGGCGCCGGCGCCCGCGCAGGCGCCGACGAGCGCGTCCACGGGGCCGACGAAGGGCAGCTGCTCGCCGAGCAGCGCGCCGACGAACGCGCCGACGAGCGCGACCGCGAGGCCGGAGAGCGTGAATCCGTCGGGGATCAGGTAGCTCTGCGCATCGGTGAGGGCGACGCCCAGCAGGATGGTTGCCACGAGCGCGAGCCGCACGGCGACGACGGAGGGGCCGAGCAGCCACAGGGCGCCGATCCACAGGGCCGCTGTGGCCGCCTCCACCAGCGGGTACTGCAGGCTGATGCGCGCGCGGCACGCCCGGCACCTGCCCCGCAGCACGATCCAGCTTACCACGGGGATGTTGTCATGCCACGCAATGCCGCCGCCGCAACCGGGGCAGCGGGAGCGCGGGCGCACGACCGATTCGTCCTTGGGCCACCGCGCGACACACACGTTGAGGAACGACCCGATAACGGCACCGAAGGCGCCGAACGCCGGGGCGTATGCGGCAAACCAGAAGGGAGTGTTCACGGTCGAGGGGGACGGAGTGCGAGGGTGCTTTGGCTCACGGACGGAGGGCGTACAGGGTGATGCCGGCGGCCACCGCCACATTCAACGACTCGACGTCCGGCGACATAGGTAACGAGACGACGGTCGAGCAGCGCGCGCGCAACGCATCGGACAAGCCGGCCCCCTCGTTCCCGACCGCGATCGCCAGCCGGCTTGGCGCCCGTACGGCATCAACAGGCGCGCCGCTGGCATCGGTCCCCCAGAGCGCCACACCATGGCGGTCGAGGTACTCCAACAACTCGGCGGCCGTCGCGTCCATGGCGGGGAAGCGGAAATGCGTGCCGGCGGCGCTTCGCACCACCTTGGCGTTCCAAAGGTCCACAGTTCCGGGGAGCGCCACGACCGCGGTTGCGCCCAGCGCCGCGGCGGTCCGGACGAGCACGCCCACGTTGCCGGGATCCTGGATGCCGTCGAGCACCAGCAGGCGCACGGTGTCACCCGGCGCAACCGCATTGAGCGAGCGTTGCGGCTGCCGCGCGATGGCGAGCAGGCCCTGCGGATGCTCCGTGTCGGCCGCCGAATCGAACTCGGCGTCCGTGACGTGCAGAACGGGGGCGCCGCGCATGGCGACGAGACGAATCGCCGCGCCGGCGCGTTCATCTGCGGCGGCCCGGGCCGCGACGAGTACCGCCTCGACGGCCAGCGGCGAGTGCGCGAGCTCCTCGACCGTGCGCACGCCCTCGGCGACGAACAGGCCGTTCCGCTCGCGCGCCTTGCGGCGTTTCAGGTCCCTTGCTGTCGTGAGCCACGTCACCGTTATCTTGTCTCCATGCGCAATCGGCTCGTCCGCGCGGCTCGCGCCGCCCTGCTCTGCCCCGTCGTCCTCGCCTCGGCCTGTGCGGTGTCAACGCAGCAGGAAGTCGAGATAGGATCCAACTTCGCCTCGCAGATCGCGAAGGAGCTGTCGCTCGTCAAGGATCCCGAGATCACGCGCTTCATCACGGCGCTCGGCGACTCCCTGGCCCGCGTGGCCGACCAGCGTAATCTCGACTGGCACTTCTTCGTTGTCGATAGCCGCGAGGTAAATGCCTTCGCCGTCCCCGGCGGGTACATCTACGTCAACCGGGGGCTCATCGAGCGCGCCACCACCATGGCGCAGGTGGCGGGCGTGGTCGGCCACGAGATTGGCCACGTCACGCGCCGGCACAGCGTGAAGCAGATGCAGAAGGCGCAGGGGACCAACATCGGCGCCACGTTGCTCTGCACGCTCACGTCGGCGTGCAACTCGGAACTTACGCAGGCGGCGATGAGCATCGGCGCGAACGCGGCGTTCGCCAAGTTCAGCCGCACCGATGAGATGGAAGCGGACGAAGAGGGAGTGCGTTACGTGGTCAGGGCCGGCATAGATCCGAACGGCATTCCCGAGATGTTCGAGATCCTGCAGAAGGAGCGGAAGGCAACACCGACTGAAGTGGACCGGTTCTTCGCCTCACACCCGATGGAGGAATCGCGCGTCAGCGACACCAGGCGCCTGATTTCGACGTACCCGGCGGCGCAGTTGCGGGGCCTGACGCGCGATACCAAGGAGTTTCAGGCGTTCAAGCAGCGGCTGCTGAGAATGCCGGCGCCGAAGAAATAGAAGGCAGACGTCAGGCGGCAGATGGCAGATGGCGAGTCGTATCTGCCATCTGCCCACTGCCATCTGCCATCCCTGTCAAAGGCTCTGAACGAACTCCGTGACGAGCGCGCAGAACTTCTCCCCCGCCGCTTCGGCCGCGCGCATCACGTCCGCGTGACTCAGCCTCTCTGACGAGAGACCGGCGGCAAGGTTCGAGATCAGCGAGACACCCACAACCTCGAGGCCGAGCGCGTTGGCGAGGATCACCTCGGGAACCGTGCTCATGCCGGTGGCATCGGCCCCCAACTTCTCGAGCATCCGCACCTCGGCCAGCGTCTCGTAGGTCGGCCCGAGGAGGCCCACGTACACACCTGACTGCAGCGATAGACCCGCCCGCGCCGCCGCCTCATTCAGCAGCTTCTTGAGACGCGGCGAGTAGGCCGCGCTCATGTCTGGAAACCGCTCGTCGGTGGACTCCACCGGGCCCGCGAGCGGGTTCACGAACTGCATGTTGATGTGGTCCTCGATGACCATCAGGTCACCGGCACTGAACGAGCGGCGGATGCCGCCGGCGGCGTTCGACACGAAGAGCGTGCGGGCCCCCAGCGCATGGACGACGCGCACAGGGAATGCGCTTACCTGCGGCGAGTGTCCTTCGTACATGTGGAACCGCCCCGCCAGCGCGATCACCTCGCGGCCGCCGAGCGTGCCGGCAATCATCTGCCCCTTGTGGCCAACGACGTGCGTGGCGTGGAAGCCGGGGATGTCGGCGTACGGAAGCCGCCGGGCGTTCTCGATGCGATCGGCGAGGCCGCCGAGCCCGGACCCGAGAATGATGGCGCAGGCAGGCGCGTCCACGCCCAGCCGCTCGCGCACCACGGCGGCCGCTTCAAGGGCGGTGTGGGTGCCGTGCGTACGCGGTTCCCGGCCGGTCATCTCCGCACCTCCGCCAGCAGCGACGCGATGTCCTGGTCCGCCGCGGCTCGCATGGCGCGGCGCTCGTGCTCGGGCAGGAAAGCGCTGGTGAAGCCGTTGCGTGCCACCACACACAGCTCCTCGAAGCTGAACCCGAGGTGCTGGGCCGCCTTCTGGTATTCGTCAACCAGCGTAACGCCGCTCATCAGGCGGTTGTCGGTGCTGAGCGCAACATTGAGTCCGCGGTCGAAGTAGGCGCGCAGCGGGTGCGCATCCAGCGACGCGGTCGCGCGCGTCTGCACGTTGCTCGTGAGGCAGCACTCGATGGTGATCTGGCGGTCGGCGACGTACTGCGTGAGCGACTCGTCCTCGATGAGACGCGTCCCATGGCCGATGCGGCACGCATTGCAGCGGTGCACCGCATCGCGCACCGAGTTGGCGCCGTCACCCTCGCCGGCGTGGCAGGTGCACGGCAGGTCATGTTCGCGCGCGTAGTCGAACGCCTCCTTGTGGCGGCTGGCCGGATTGCCGACCTCGCCTCCGGCCAAGTCGAAGCCCACAACGCCGCGGCTCTTGAAGGCGACGGCGAGCTTGGCGAGTTCGAGCGACACCTCAGGCGCCATGTTCCGGATGGCACAGACGATCACCCGGCCGACGATGCCATACTCCTGGTGCGCCCGGGCGAGCCCGCGCAGCGGCGCTTCGACGGCCTCCTCGAGCGACAGCCCGCCGCGCACGTTCAGCACCGGCGCGTAGCGCGTCTCGAGATAGCGCACCCCCTCGCGCGCGGCGTCCTCAGCCAGTTCGTACGTGACACGCTCCAGCGCCTCGCTGGTCTGCATCACGGACAGCGTCACCGAGAAACGTTCGAGGTAGTCTTCAAGGTTCTCGGCGTCGTCCACCAGCATGTAGCCGGCAAGCTGCTCCGCGTCGTCGGCCGGCATCGGCTTGTCGTACTCGGCGGCCAGCTCGAGCAGCGTCGCGGGTCGCACGCAGCCATCGAGGTGGCAGTGCAGTTCCGTCTTCGGAAGGCGGCGAAGCAGGTCGGTGGTGGCGACGGTCACTCGGCGGCCTCGGGGCGGGCGGCGCGGGCGGAGACGAGGCGGAAGATGGCGCCGCCGTGCACCGGGTCGCTCGGGGAGACCGGCAGGCCGCGGCTGTCGGTGACGCCGCGCGCGCCAGCGGCGCACGCGTCGCCCTCGGCGGCATCGAAGGCGCGCACCGCGTCGAGCACGGTCGCGCCGGGCGGCATCTGCACCGCGCGCGCGTTCACGAAGACGGTGACGGGCTCGGTCATGGGCGGGGATAGGAGAGGCGCGGTGTCTCGTCGGGGGTGATGACCCCGCCGGGCATGCCGCGCACGTACGCGATGAGCGCGTCGAGATCCTGGATGTTGAGCGGCTCCACCACGCGCGCCGCACCGCCGAGGCCGAGCCCGTCGCCGCCCGTGAGGATGAAGTCGCTCAGCACCATCCGATACTCGCGTGCGTCGTCGAGCGCCTCGCCGTTCGGGAGGCGTGCGTCGACGAGGCGCTGGCCGGCGGGCCTGGTGTTGTCCCAGGTGAGCGTGATGCCGCTCACGTGCACGCGCGGGGCGCGCTGGCCGTTGTACATCTTCTCGAAGTAGGCGCGCAGGGCGTCGCCGCGCACGGTGACGCGGTACAGCACGTTGCCGAAGGGCTGCACTTCGAAGAGCGCGCCATAGGTCACGGTGCCCGCGGGGAGGTCGGCCCGGATGCCGCCGTTGTTCATCACCGCGAAGTCGGCCTTCCCCGCCGCGCGCTGCGCGTCGGCGATGAGGTGCCCCAGCGCGTACTCCTCGCCGCGACGCAGCAGCGGCGCGCGCAGTTCTCCGTACGACAGGCCAACGCGCGCCGCCACGGCTGCCGTGGCGGCACGCACGAGCGCGGCAACCTCCGGGTCGGCGGGCATGCTGTCGCTATCCACGTTGCGCACCGACGCGCGGGCGCGCCCGGCGACGGCACCATCGGGTCCCAGCGGCAGATCCACCACCGCGATGGCGCGTCCGCTCGAGCGCGCCTGCACCACGGGAACGCCGTTGACCTCCGTGTTCAGCAACGAGTGCGTGTGACCGCTGACGAGCGCGTCCACCTTCTCGGTAATCCCCTGCGCGATCTGGAGCACTTCGCCACTGCAGCTCTGCGCATCGCCGCGTCCGCTGCAGAACGCGCCGTCATGCGCGGTGACGATGACGACCGTCGCACCGCGAGCGCGCAGCGACCTCACGCGTTGGTTGATCACCGGCACGGGAGGCGCGAACCGCAGGTCCGCGACGTTGGACGCCATGGTTGTTCGCGGCGTTCCCTCCGACGCCACGCCGACGATGCCGATGCGGACGCCGTTTCGCACCACGATGGTATCGGCGCGAATCCACGGTACCGCTCGGCCGTCGGCATACGTCACGTTGGCGCCGAGCACGGCATGGCGCAGTTCCTTCATCCGGGCGCGCAGGGAATCCTGGCCCCAGTCAAACTCGTGGTTCCCCAGCGCGCCGGCGGCGAAGCCGAGCGCGTTGAAGAGCTGCACGATGGGCCGACCGAAGGCGAGGTTCGACGCCGCGGTCCCCTGGAACATGTCGCCGCCGTCAATAAGCACCGTGACGCAGGAAGCGCCGCATTCGTTCTGTGCGCTGCGAATGGCTTGCGCCAGATGCGCGGCGCCGCCGCGGTTGCCCTGGTTGCCGTCGGGACGCGGCTCGAGGGCGCCGTGAAAGTCGTTGATGCTGATGATCCGCAGCGTGGCCGGGGGCGGCGTGGCTCCCGCGCGCGACGCTGGCACGGCCGGTCTCGCCGGCGGCGCGGCGCCTGCGGGCGACACTCGCGCGCCCTGCGAATGGAGTGCTCTGTACGCCGCATCCGCATACGCTGCCGGCTCGATGCGCCAGTGGCGGTCGGTATAGTCCGCAGCCACAAGCGAGCCCCGGCGCTCGACTTCCGCAATGAGGAGATCGCGGATCTCGACTTGCGTGTCGCGGAGGACGGGGGCGCCGCTCAGCATGCCGTACCCACCGCCGCCGCTCGCGCGATAGTTGTTCACGGCCAGCGTGAAGGAATCGGCGGGCGCGACGGCGCGGCCGCGTACGCGCAGGCCGGTGATGCGCTCGCCCATCGGCCGCGAGAGGTCAATGACGTACTCGGCGCCGCCGACGATGTCGAAGTTGTAGCCCGGTATGTCGGGATCGCTGGTCACCAACGGCTCGGCGCCCGGGCGTACCACGAAATAGCGGGCGCTCTGCTCAAGATAGGCGCGCAGCGTGGCGCCGCTGATTTTGACCAGCTGGAGCGTGTTCTCATACGGGTAGAGCCGGGCCAGCTGCGCCACCGTGATCTTGTCTGGACCCAGCGTGGCGCCCAGGTCAAAGGCCGCCGTCGAGGCGAGATCGGCGTTGAAGACACGCCGCTCGACATCGAGCACGAAGTCCACGAGCGGCGTGTCGTGCGTGCGCGCCGAGTCGGAGCGCCAGGCCGCGCCCGTGGTGCCGATGGTGCGGTTCGTGTGGGCGCGGGCCGCTTCATGCTGGGTTGCAACAACCTGCACCACCGAGGGCGACTCGTCGTGCCCGCGAGCGCGCACCAGCTGCCCACGCTTCTCGGTGACGCTCCACGCGGCGCCACGATGCTGCAGCCGGATGGTCGCCACGGCGAGACTTCCCGCCCACTGCCGTGGCTGCATGAGCATCACGCCATTGATCACCGTGTCCGCGACCTCCCGATGCGAGTGGCCGAATACGATGAGGTCAATGCCCGGAACGCCACGGGCGACGTCGGCCGCCACGTTCTCGTTGCCGGCGCCAGTGGTGTCGAAGGTCGGGGCGCCGCCGAGCCCGGTGTGCAGCACGGCCACCACGAGTTCCGCTCCCGCCGCCCGGGCGGAATCCACCGCGATGCGAACCGCCGGTGCGATGTCGGTGACCGTCAAACGGCCCCGCAGGTGGGAGCGGTCCCAGACGTTCGAGCCGGGGTTCGTCGCGCCGACGATCCCTACTTTCACGCCCGCACGTTCGATGATCACGAACGCGGGGAAGGCGCGGGAGCCGTCGGGGCGGCGTGCGTTGGCGGCGAGGAACGGAAAGCGCGCCTGGGCAATCGCGTGCTCGAGGAACGGCAGGCCGTAGTTGAACTCGTGGTTGCCGACGGCGGCCGCGTCGTACTGCATGGCGTTCATCGCCGCCATCACCGGATGGGGCAATGCCGGTGTGCGCGACGCCACGTAGGTCATCGGGTTGCCCTGCAGCAGGTCGCCGCCATCGAGCAGGATGACGCGTCCGGGATGCGCGCGCCGCAGCGAATCGACGGCTGTCGCCAGCCGCGAGAGCCCGCGGGTGGACTCGGCCGTGTCGGCGAAGTAGTCCCAGGCGCGCAGGCGCCCGTGCACGTCGGTCGTCGCCGCAACGACGAGGTCAACGGGGATGCCCTGCGACCGGGCTGCGGGCGGGGCGAAGACGATCGCGGCGCTCGCGAGGAGCGCCGCACGAGTCAATGGCAACATGGAACAAAACTAAGGGGTTCGCCGCACCGATGGGAGCGGTGGCTGTTGGCCGGGTCCCGTGCTTTCCGATACAATTCCGTGACAGCGGCGGCCTTTCCCGGCGAGGGCCCGCGCGGGCATCCTGCATCCCGACTCTCATCTTCTCATGAAGCCTCTCATCATCGGCATCGCGGGCGGCACCGGCTCGGGCAAGTCTACCGTGGCGAAGCGGATCGCGGAGGCGTTGCCCGCGTCCGTCGCCTTCCTCGACATGGACGCGTACTATCGCAACTTCACGCATCTCACGCTCGACGAGCGGCGCAAGGTCAACTGGGACCATCCCGACGCCTTCGACACGGACCTGATGGTCACTCACCTGGACCAACTGGCCGCGCGGGTGCCCATTGACAAGCCGGTCTACGACTTCGTTCGGCACCTGCGCTCCGAGGAGAGCAAGCCGGTGGCGCCAGCCGACGTCATCGTCATTGACGGCATCCTGCTCTTCGTGGACGAGCGGGTGCGCGCACGGTGCGGCGTGAAGGTGTTCGTGGACACCGACGCGGATGAGCGGCTCATTCGCCGCATCCGGCGCGACACGAAGGTGCGCGGCCGGCCGCTCGACGAGATCCTCGACCAGTATCTTACCACCGTGCAGCCGATGCACCTGCAATACGTCGAACCGAGCAAGCGATACGCCGACCTCGTCATTCCGCGCGGCGGCCACAACGTCGTGGCCATTGACCTCATCATCGCGACCATCCGCCGCCGGCTGCACGACCAGCAGACATGAGCGAGGCCAAGCCGAGGGATCGAATCCTGGTCGTGGACGATGAGCCCGATATCGTCGCGCTCGTCGTGTATCACCTGGCCAAGGACGGCTACCGCGTGTCGTCGGCCGACAGCGGCACCGAAGCGCTGGCCACGGCGCGGCGTGAGCGCCCGGCGCTGATCGTGCTCGACCTGATGCTTCCCGGCCTGTCCGGGTTCGAGGTGCTGGAGCAGCTGCGCGCAGACCCGTCCACCGCCGGCATCGCCGTGCTGATGCTGACGGCGCGCAAGGAGGAGCCGGACCGCATCACGGGGCTCTCGCTGGGCGCAGACGACTACCTCACGAAGCCGTTCAGCCCGCAGGAACTCGTGCTGCGCGTGCGCGCCATTCTTCGACGGAGCGCGGCTGCCCCGGCGGCGGGCGAGCTGCTGACGATCGGGGCATTGGCCATTGACCGCGCGGCGCACCGGGTGTCGGTGCGCGGCCGTGAGGTGGAGCTCACACCCACCGAGTACAAGCTGCTGCTCCTGCTCGCCGAACGGCGCGGCCGCGTGCAGGGCCGCACGCAGCTGCTCGAGAGCGTCTGGGAAGCGGCCCCAGACATCCAGACGCGGACGGTGGACATGCACGTGCAGCGGTTGCGCGCCAAGCTCGAGTCCGCCGGCGACCTCATTGAGACGGTGCGCGGCTTCGGCTACCGCCTCCGCGCTCCGCGCGACGCATGAAGCTCGCGCACCGTCTGCTGCTCGGCGCGCTCGGCGTCGTCGGTGTGCTCGTGCTCTTCATCACGATCTCGGTGGACCGCAAGCTCGCCGATCGGCTGACGGCGGAGACGACGGCGCGTCTGACGACCGAGGCTCGTCTCGTGGCTGGCCAGTGGACGCCGGGCGCCGACGCCGACGCGCTGGCCAACCGGCTGGGCCGCGAGTCCGGACACCGCGTCACGCTCGTGGACTCCACGGGCCGGGTGATCGGCGACTCGGAGTTCGACGGCCCGGAGCTGGACCAGCTCGAGAACCACGCGACGCGTCCGGAGATTGCGGCGGCGCGGGAACGCGGCGTGGGCTCGTCGCGACGCCGCAGTGCCTCCGCCGGCGATGAGCAGATGTACGTCGCCGTGCGCGCGCCGCATGGCATCGCGCGCGTCTCGCTCGCCACGACGTCGCGCGATGCCATCGTGCGCGACGCGCGTCGCGACGTCGCCTATTCGGGACTGGCCGCCCTGCTCGTGGCGGTTGCGCTGTCGTGGCTGTTCGCCCGCAGCGTCTCGCAGCCCGTGGTGGAACTCAGCGCCGTGGCCCGCGCGCTCGCGGCCGGCGACTTCAGCCAGCGGCCGGCGCGCGCCGCCCCCGGCGAAGTGGGCGACCTCGCCAATGCCGTCAGCCAACTGGCCGAGCAGCTGAGCACGCGCGTGGACGCCCTGCACGCGGAGGAGACGCTTGTCCGCGAACTGGCCGAGTCGCTCAACGAGGGCATCCTCGCGCTCGACGCGCGGCAGCAGGTGGTGCGCGTCAACGAGACCGCGCGCACCCTGCTCGGCATTCGCACCGCGCTTCCCTTTGGCGCCGAGCAGCTGCCGCGCGACCGCGGCTTTCGCGACGCCATGGCCGCCGCGCTGGCCGGCGAGGCGGTGCATGACGTCGAGGTGGTCATTGGCGGGCGAATCCTCAACATGACGGCGCGCCCGCTGGAGCACGGCGGCGCGGTGCTTGCGCTGCTCAACCTGACGCAGCTGCGGCGGCTCGAGACCGTGCGCCGCGACTTCGTGGCCAATGTGTCGCACGAACTGAAGACGCCGCTGACCGTAGTGCGCGGCTTCGCAGAGACGCTGGCCAACGACGATCCCCCAGCGGAGACGCGGCGGCAGTTCGCGCGGAGCATCGCCATCCACACACGGCGCATGCAGCAGCTGGTGGACGACTTGCTTGATCTCTCGCGCATTGAGTCCGGGGGGTGGATGCCCGAACCGCAGGCGGTGGATATCGCCGCGGTGGTTGGCGACGATATCAGCGCCGCGCGGACGACTGCCGACCACAAGGGGATCCGGCTCGACGTGGCGCTTGGAGCAGACGCACCTACGGTCTTCGCCGATCCCACGGCCTTGCGGCAGGTGATCGGCAATCTCGTGGCGAACGCCCTGAGGCACACATCGAGCGGCGGCGTGACGCTGCGCACCGCGCGCACGGGGGCCGGGGTCACAGTCAGCGTCAGCGACACCGGCTGCGGCATCGCGCCGGAACACCTTCCGCGGATCTTCGAGCGTTTCTACCGCGTGGACCCCGCACGGTCGCGTGAGGAAGGCGGCACCGGACTGGGGCTGTCCATCGTGAAGCACCTCGTGGACGCGCACGGCGGACGCGTGCGCGCCGAAAGCACGTTGGGTGTGGGCACGACGGTGAGCGTCTGGTTCCCCGACCAAGGGACCGCCCGCGCCTGATCGCCCGGCGGGCGGGGCGCCCGCGTTCGTGGCACGACCGTTACATGACCGAGACGGCAGTGCGACCGAGCGAGGGCATCGTCCATGTGTCGGACGGCCGCATACGGCGGTCCCGACGACATGACGACACTCATCCGGAGTTGCTCGTGCGCATTCGCACCATTGCGGCGCTCATCGCGTTCCCGGCGCTCGCCACGGCGGCCAACGCCCAGTCGGTGGACCTCACCGGCGCAGGCGCGACCTTCCCGTATCCCATCTACTCCAAGTGGTTCTCCGACTACGCCACGAAGACCGGCGTGCGAATCAACTACCAGTCCATCGGCTCGGGCGGCGGCATTCGCCAGCTCTCCGAGCAGACGGTGGACTTCGGCGCCTCCGACGCGCCGATGAGCGACGCGGAACTGGCGAAGGCAAAGGGTGGCCGGATACTGCACTTCCCGATGGTGCTCGGCGCGGTCGTCGTCACGTACAACCTGCCCGAAGTCCAGAAATCGCTGAAGCTCTCAGGGACGGTACTCGGCGATATCTTCCTCGGCAGGATCACCAGGTGGAATGACCCGCGCATCGCCGCGCTCAACGCGGGCGTGGAACTCCCGGCGAAGGACATCCTTGTCGTCCATCGGTCGGATGGCAGCGGCACGAGCTACATCTTCACCGACTATCTCGCAGCGGTGAGTCCGGCGTGGGCGGCCGGCCCCGGCAAGGGCAAGGAAGTGCAGTGGCCCGTGGGACTCGGCGGCAAGGGGAACGAAGGCGTGGCCGGCCAGGTGCGTCAGATCGCCGGCTCGACTGGGTACGTGGAACTGGCCTACGCGCGACAGAACAAGCTCTCGTACGCCGAAGTCCAGAACGCAGCCGGAGCGTACGTCGCGCCCACCATCGAGGCGATCACCGAGGCAGCGGCGGCCGCGTCAAAGACGCTGGACAAGAACACCGACTTCCGCGTGTCCATCGTGAACGCACCGGGGAAGAAGGCGTACCCCATTTCGTCGTTCACCTGGCTGCTCGTCTACGAGAAGATGCCGGACGCCGCGAAGGCCCGGAAACTCGCGGACTTCCTGAAGTACGCGTGGACAAACGGCCAGAAGGCGGCGGCAGCGCTGGACTACGCGCCGTTGCCGCGTAACGTGGTGCAACAGCTTGAACAGCGCGTCGCAGCGCTGGCGCCCACGCGGTACTGACCCGGTCGACAAATAGTGCGTAGTATGTTATACTTCGGGCATGGCAACCACGACCGATGCCCGGACGTTGGATACGGCGACGCTGACGCACTTGCGGCGGTCGGTCGTCAAAGCCGTGCGCGAGGGGATGACG
>CAMTWA010000018.1:0-121671 GCA_947085385.1 uncultured Gemmatimonadota bacterium
CTTAGCTTCGCGTGAGATGGTCTCGAGCGCCCGCGCCGCGTCCTCGCCGCCAACGCCGCGCTCGAGCACCTGCGCATACGCCAGGATGCTGGTCAGCGGCGAGTTGACCTCGTGTGCGACGCCGCCGACGAGTTCGCCCATGGCGATCATGCGCTCCTGACGGATGGCCTGCTCGAACAGCAGGCGCTCATCGGTGACGTCGCGGGCGATCACCAGCACCCCGGTGACGCGCCCGTTCTCGATGATGGGTGCCGCAATGAGCGTCGCGTACCCGCGCACGCCACCCGGCTGCGTGAAGCGGATGGTGGCGCGCGTGGGCGTGCCCCCTAGCGCCGCCACGAATGCTTGCCACATCTGCGGCCATTCCGCGTCGTCCAGGATCTCCACGAACGGACGGCCGAGCAGCTCGTCTCGCGTCCGGCCCGTCACGACCTCGATCGAGCGGTTCACGGCCGTGAAATTGCCCTCCTCGTCCACGCAAGCAATCGCATCCTCCGCCGCCTCGACCAGCCGGGTGTACCGCGCCTCGGCCTGCAGGAGCGCGGCCGCCTGCTCGCGTTCCTCGGTCACGTCGCGGGCCACGGCCAGCACGCCTACCACCACGCCGGCGCGGCGCATTGGCGAGAGCGAAACCGCCAGGAGGCGCCGCGCGCCGTCCGCACGCACCAGGTGCATCCCCACGCGCCCGAGCTTGCCCGCCGCCGCCGCGGCAAACGCCGCCTCTCCCTCCACCGACTCGCCCGGCTCCAGGAACGAGACGTACGAGCGCCCGATGATCTTCGACCGGTCATGCCCGGTGAGCTGCTCCGTCGCCGGATTGACAGACGTGAAGGTGCCGCCGACGTCGAGCGTAAGGATGGCGTCGGCGGCCATTTCTACGAGGTCACGATAGCAGGCGTTGGCCACCTGCACCTCGTCGCGCGCCTGCGCCTCGTCGGTGACGTCGCGCAGCGAGATGACGAAGCGGCTGACGCTCTGCTCTTCCGCCATCGGGGCGAAGCGCACGGACACCTGGCGGCGCTCCGTTCCCGCCTGCAGCACCGTTCCGTCCAGCCGCGCCGCCTCACCGCGCCGCGACCGCCCGATGGCCTCGGCCCACACCGTGGCCTCGCTTGCCGGCACGAGGCCTCCGATGCGCGCTCCGTCGAGTTCCACGCCCGATCCAAAAAGACGGCGCGCCGCTGGGTTGGCGAACTGAACCACACCCTCGGTCGAGGTGATCAGGATGGCATCGGAAGCGTTGTCCACTACCAGCCGGTGCTGCTCGGCGAGCCGGTGCAACTCTGTCCTGTCGTTGACCGAGACTACGGCGCCGCCCGTCCCGGGATGGGGAGCGGCGAAGATCTCGAGCACGCGGCCGTTCCACGCCGAGCGCAGCTGCTCGCGCGCCACCTGCTGGCCGAGGATCGTCTGGCCAACGGCGCTCGTGTCCGTGAGCTCGCGCGGCTCATGCAGGACTGCGTCATAGAAGTCGCGCCCGTGCACGCCGTCCGCGTTCGGCAGGCCCGCGATCTCCCGGAAGCGCGCATTGTGGCGCACGATGCGCGCCTCGGCGTCGAGCACCACGATACCATCGCCGATCGCCTCGAAGGCCGCGCTGATCTCGCGCTGTGCCTCGGCTGCCTCCTCATAGAGGCGCGCGTTCACGATCGCCACCGCCACCTGCGACGCGAACTGCTGCAGCATGCGCGCGTCCTCGGCGTTGAATGGCTGCTCGCGATTCACCAGGCTCAAGACGCCAACGGCCTGCCCGCCTGACATCAGTGGCGCAATGATGGTGCGGTGCACCGCGGCCAGCCGTCGCGTGGGCTCGAACACGTCCGGTTCGGTGGCGACGTCGTTGACGATGATCACGCGCCCCTCGCGCGCGGCACGCCCCGACACCGACGCTCCCATGGGCACGAACATCCCCTGAAGCGGCTTCGCCGCGCCTTCGGCAGACACGATCTGCAGGAACTCGCCCCGTCGAAGCGCGACGTCCGCTCCTTCCGCGCCGAACAGCGCAATGGCGTGCCGAAGCGCCAGCCGCAACACATCGGGTTGCCGGCTTGCAGAGCCGAGCGCCTGTGCGAGTGCGGCGAGCGCACTGCTCTGCCGACGTTCGCGCTCGCTTTGTGCGTAAAGCGCGGAGTTCACGAGCGCCGTGGACGCGTGCGCCGCCAGCGTCTGCGTCGCGTCGAGGGCCTCATCGCCAAACGCGGCCTCGCCTTTTGCATAGGCGCCAATCAGCCCGACCAGGCGGAATCCTTGCATGATCGGCACTGCCATCAGCGCGCCTGGGCCGTCGGCGCGGCTACTCAGGCGAGACGGGCGCCCGGTGCGGATCACCTCGGCGAAGGCCGCCGCCACCTGCTCCGCAGCTTCCAGCGGTGCCGGCCCTGCCGGCGTCACGTGCACGCTTGTCACAGGCGCCTCACCGTCGATTGACGACGGGCGCGCGACGACGACCCCGTCAGCTTGGATCACGCGCAGCAGCTGGGTCGCCACCTCAAGCTCGAGCTCGTCGCGCTCAAGCGTCCGGAGCAACGACGAGGCGGCCTCATGCAACCGCTGGACGTGATCGGCGCGCCGCTCGGCGCTGGCAACCTGTCGGTCTCGCTCCCGCAGGAGCGACTCGAGCAAGGCCGCCTGCGCGCTCGGCAGATCGCGCAGGATATCGCGCATCCGCTGGTCGAGCGACGCCATGCCCGAGAAACCGGAGGGGAGAGGGTCAGCCACGGTGTGTTCTAAACGGTGACGCGAGAGCTTACAGTGAACTCACGCTGTACGTAATCCATACAGCAATTTCCGCGCGGTGGGTAGGGGTGGGCTGCCTGAATCGTGCGGCTGGCCGGCCTACTATATGATTCGCGCGCCGTTTGGAACCAGGAGAAGCGCGGCGAGCGGTGCCACGACCAGCGACAGTCGCGTGGCGTCAATCAGGTCGCCGTCCACCTGGGCGGGAATGCCCCTGTCCGGGGTCTCGATGCAAATCGCCTGTCCGCGGGCGAAGGTCCATCGGGCATCGGAGCGGCGGCGGCGCAACAGCATCTCAGTGACCGAAAAGCTGAGCGCATCCGCCAAAGTACGCGCGTCCACGATCACGAGGTCTAGCACGCCGTCCACGAGCGACGCTCCCGGCGCGACCTCGAGCATGCCGTTGAAGATCCGCCCAAGGTTGAGCACCATCGCCACGGCGCCTTCGCGCTCAATCACGTGCCCGTCCACCTCCGCGCGCAGGGCGAAGCGTTGCGGCCGGCGCGCCATGGAGGCGGCGCTCACCACATACGAGGCCACGCCGAGGTGCTGCTTGAGGGAGCCGCGCGCACCCGCAATCATCGCAGCGTCGAGGCCGATCCCGGCTCCGATGCCAACGCGGCGATGCCCGTTCAGGATGCCGACGTCGATGCGGCGCTCTGTGCCACGCAGCAGGCGGCGGACGGCGAGCGGGGGCGCCAGCGGAATGGAAAGGGCCCGCGCCAGCTGGTTGCCCGTCCCGGCGGGCAGGATGCCGATGGGGATCGTGACTCCGGCCTCGGCAACCCCCGTAACAGCTTCCATGACAGTGCCGTCGCCGCCGAGGACGAAGAGCCGGTCGTGCGACGCGGACAACTCGCGGGCAGCCCGGATGCCGTCGCCGGCCGTACGAGTGTGCTCCACGGTCGGCGTCACGCCGCACGCCGCGAGCGCGCGCAGCACGGCCGCCTCGGCGCCGGCCGCCCTGCGGGCCGCGGGATTCACCAGCAACGCGGTGCGAGACGTCAGAACTGCCAGGCCCGGAAGAGATCGAAGCCGTACTGGCGCGGCGTCGGCGCGAAGCCGCGCACGACCGCATCCCGCGTGCACATCGCTGCGTTCGTGGACGGGTCGAGACCGAGGGAGGCTGACACGCCATAGTTGAATCGGTAGTCCAGCTTCACGCCCATCGCCTCGGCGAGCGTCAGCGGATCGAACGAGCCGCCCTGGCCGAGCAACTGGCCGATGCTGCACAGACCCGCGTCGACTCGCAGGAAGACGCGTTCGGTGAGCTGCTTCGCGCAGTTGAAGCGCGAGCCGCTCAGGATGCTGCTGCCGACGTCGCGCACGCCGCCCGTGTACTGCTCGAGCCCTGCCGTGGTGAACTGCGCGTCGGTGCACAGGCCGGAGGGCACCTTGCTCCCGATGACGCTGCCGAAGGACGACAACACCACGCGCGCCGCGGTCGTCCGTGCGCCGCCGGTGGTGCCGAGAATCTCGTTGCTGGGCCCCCCCGTGATCAGGTAGCTCAGGATATCGCTGTCGGAGACGCGGTTTGAGTCGGGTGTGGAGAAGCTGGCGCGCGGAGACCCCAGGGTGCCACCGATATTGACACGCACATGCACGTCCTGCCGCGCCGAGTTCTGCGAGAACGTGCGCACGGTGTGCAGGGCACGGATGTCCATCTCGGCAACGTTGGGATCCGGATCACCGCGGAATCGCACCTCCCCGCCCTCCACGTCGAAGGTGCGCTGCACGGGGCCCGCGTTGAGGCGGTACGAGCCGCGCACCGTCTGCAGGTCGCCGGTGAGCGCCAGTTGGTAGCGCCCTTCATTGCGCCCCCGCCGCACCTGTGCCGCGGTGATGCGCACCGCGCCGCCGAGCGTGATGTTGGCCTCGCTGGAGTGCAGGGTGACGTCACGTCCCATCGTCAGCGGCACGTCGCTCACCCGGAGGTTCTCCACCAGGCGCGACGGCGTGCGCGGCAGGATGCCGTAGTCCGCAAGCGCCGCGGTGTCAATCATCTCGAGGTCGTCGAGCGAGATGAGATCCTTGGTGAAGATGTCGGGGATGAAGATGGTCCCGCGGTCCACCGTCAGCGCGCCGGTCAGCGTGGAACCGCTCATGGCGCCCGCCACGCGCAGCCCGCCCGACATGTTGAGGTCGGCCACGCGCGACTTGCGGATGACGTTGAAGTCCTGCGCGTCAAGGCGCAGGTCGAAGCGCGGGTCCTTGAGGTCGCGCAATCCCAGCCAGCCAGTGAGCGTGGCGCGACTTGCGCGCGCGTCGCCACTGCGCGCCGTGATGCGGCGCACGGTGATGGAGTCGCCGAGAAAGCCTATGTCCACCTCCACCTCGCGCCAGTCGGTACCGAGGCCGGGCAGTTCGACGCTGCCGCCGCTCACACGCAGGGCGCCCGTGGCTGTCGGGGCGCGCATCGTGCCGCCGACGGTCAGGTCCAGGGTCAGCGCGCCGTTCGCGGCCGTGACCTCCCGCGTCAGCGTCTCAAGAATCGCGATTCCGGCCGAATCGGAGCGCAGGCGGGCCCGGAGCGGTTCGTCCTCCAGCAGACGACGAGGCACGGCGCGCAGCGAGAGGTCCACCGGAAGCGCGGCGTCGAGCCGAAGGGCCGTGACCGAACCGCGCAGCGTGCGCACCGTCGCGTCGAGCACCTGCGCGGCATAGCGTCCGGTGGCCGTCGCGCGTTCGATGGTCGCACCGGCGATCAACGCATCCCGCAGCTCGGCATCGAGCGCCATGCGTGGCGCGCTGCGGGTGCCCTCAATCGCCGCCGACAGCGTCAGGCTGCCGCGCAGCGGCTCGTCCGATTGGATGAGGTCACCGAGATCGCCGAGCGGCAGGTCGGTGCCCTCGAAGCGCGCCGCGACGTCCGTGCGGTTCGGGAACGCACCGCGCAGCGACATGCGACCGGCGGCGCGGCCCACGAGCACCAGCGAGTCCACGCTCCAGCCCGTGGTGTCACGCAGGATGCGCGACGGCGCAAGGAGCGCCCAGTCGTTGCCCGCGGTCGAGACGCGCAGCCGGTCGAGCCGCACCTCGGTGGTGTCGCGCGCCCACGCCACGTCGGCGCGCGCGCTGGCCAACGGACCGTTGGCGAACTCGGCCTTTAGATCAGCCCCCGCTCGTCCCGCCGCCGGCATGTCCACATTGACGTTCAGTGTGTTGAGCCGCACGCCGCCCGCGGCTATTCCCCCGAGCCGGACGCGCAGCGCACCCTGCAGCGAATCGACCGGCAGGGCGAACCGCGCGCTGGCGTCGAGATCGCGCACGCGCGTGGTGCCCACCTGCAGGTCCGTGCCTCGCGCCGTGGCATTGATGCGCAGCGCGGGCCAGGCGCCGGCGACCGCGCCGTCAATGCGCAGCATCCCGTCGAGCGCGGAGGTGTCGGCCTCCAGCCGCCCGGCGGCGCGATCCGCCGCCAACGCGTCATCCATTTGGGCGAGGGCGCGCCGGAAGCCGCCCAGCGAGTCGAGGGAGATGCGAAAGACGACCGAGTCGGCCGAACGACCCGGCGCGAGTGCCAGCCGCCCCCGCGCCTGGGCTCTGAAGGCCGCGCTCTCGACGTACGCCGAGTCCACCACCATCGTCCCGGCGAGGAACCGCAGGTTCGCGTCGCCGCCGAACACGCGCACACTGTCCACGAGCGAACGATCGAGCCGCAGCGACAGCGAGCCGCGCAAGTCGGCAAGCGAGTCGCCGGTCACGTCGGACGACCAGCGCACCGCCATCGTCGTGGCCGGCAGGTCGGCGCGCCCGAGGAAGGCGCGTAGGTCTAGCCCGGTGGCGCCGCCGCGCGCGGCCGCGCGGTACCCGGGGAACGAGACGTCGAAGATGCCATCCACTTCGAGCCGCCCCGGATCGCCCACGAGATCGGTCACGATCGTCAGGTTGTCGGTGGTTCCCTTGACGCGCAACGACCCGCTGTACTCACCGCGCGCCGGGAGTCCGGGGTACGACCGCGCAATCGCCGTGAGTGACAGCGGCAGCGCCGCGAGCGACAGGTTGTACGTCATGACCTCCTCGCCCGACGTGACGCGCCCCGAACCCTTGAAGCGCGAGACGGGTGCGTCGCCGTCCTGATGCGTGAAGTCGGCATCGCGGAAGCGCACGTCGAGCCACGTCGAATCGAGCACCGCGCGTCCGGCGACGATGCCATTGAGGCGGACGAACGAAGTGTCGAGCGCCTGCAGCGTGCGCAGATCGAGCTGCGCGAGGTCCACCGTGACACCGTGGAAGGCCGTGAAGGCCGGGAAGAGGATGTCGAGTTTGCCGCGCAGCGTGCCGCGGGTGATCGCGCCCGGCACATTGGCGTCGGCGAATGTGAAGCGGCCCTCATCCAGGATCCACCGGTTCACCGGGCCGCCGCGTGCGCGCACGGTGCCGGTGATCGCGCCGCGCCACGGGAGCGGCAGCGGCTCACCGCTGAACTGCTCGATCAACCGGAAGTCGATGGGCAGTGCCTCGAGCGCCACATCCTTGACGATGAGCACCGGAGCGCCAACGCCGAACGTCATGCCGCCGCGCAACCGCGAGCCCATGGAGCGGATGTCCATGTTCTGCAGCACGTAGTCCATGACACTCAGGTCGCGCTCATTCTTGATGTGAAGGTCCATCCGGCCGCCACCCGTCGTCGGCAATCCATCCCACACCCAGGCGACGTCGCGCATGGAGACCGTGTCGCCGCGCACGCGGATGTCGTAGCGCGTGGGCAGGCCACTCCCCCAGACCACCTTGCCGGCCGCCCGCCCGGCGGAGCCCGGCAGCTCGAAGCGCGGTACGTCAATCCACAGCGAGTCGCCGCGCCGCCACATGGTGCCGCGGACGTTGCGGAGGTTGAACGGCGGGTACCGCTCTTCCACGTCGAGACGCACAATGTCAAAGTGCTGGCCGCTCGTGTCGGGGTCGGCGACGTGCGCGTGCGCGAGCTGCATCGCGAGGCCCGACCACCTCCACACCTTCTCGTACTCATTGCGCCCGATGCGCCGCACGCCGCCCACCGTGTCGGCGAGCGCCGCCGCAATGGCGCTGTCGCGCCGCGCGCCGTGCAGCGAGTCGGCCGGCGACCACGGCAGCCCCAGGCGCACCTCGCCGGCGCGCACGCGCACGTTGGCGAGCGAGATGCGACTGCCGAACCCGCGCTGCGGGCCCGAGCGCGGTGGACCTGCGGGGAAGATGGACCGGTAGTTCCACTCGTTGTTCCGGCGCTGCAGCCGCATCAGCGGGCGCTGCACGTCGAGCGAGCGCAGGAAGATCACGCCGTCCACGATGTCGCGCGGATCGTACGTCACGCGCACCGGCCCGGTGGCGAGGAAGAGCGAGTCGTTGGGCTCGCGGAACTCGAGCGAGTCGATGGTGAGCCCGGTGAGGAAGCTCCCGCTCAGCGCACCGACGTGGATCTTCCCGCGCGTCGCGCTCTCGAGGGCGCGTTCCGCCTGCGCACGAATCCACTCGCGTCCGCCGGCTGACCGCGTAAGCCCGCCAAGCGCAGCGGCCAGCGCCGACCCCATCAGCAGGATGGCGATGGCGCTCGCGAACGCGACGTGCCGGCGGCGTCCCATGCTAGAACGCCTGCCCAATGGAAATCTGTGGAACGAGCCGCCTGACGAAGCTGCGCTCCCGCGGAGGCGTGAAGGTGGCCGGGCAGCTTCCCGGCGCCTGCGACAGCACCGCGAGTCCGGAACTCGTCTCGCCCGACTTCGTCACGCGCAGCGCGTTGCCCGGGCTCACGCAGAAGAGCTGCCCGCCAGCCGAGATGGGCGCGTCGAAGTAGGCCGCCCCGGCCGCGCGCTCGTACGGGTTGTAGCCGACGTCCACGCGGATGAGCCCCACAAGCGTGCGGACACGCACGCCGGCACCCGGCGTCCACTGCACCGCGCCGAGGTTCAGCTTCACGGCCGTGCCGCGGTTCCACACGCGGCCGGCGTCGGCGAAGAAGGCCAACTGCAGGACGTCGGCGAGCACTGGGCTGCGCACGCGGGCCTCGAGGTTGGCGACGAGCATCGCATTGCCGCCAGTCGGAATGGCGCGTGCGCCCGCCACGGAGGGTTCGGCGCGGAAGTACACCACTTGTGTTGGGTCGGCCGGATCGCCGCCCGGCGTGCCGTCCGCGCGCACCGTGCCGTACGCGGCCGTGTTGTAAACCACTGGGCCAAGTTCGTTCTGGCGGAATCCGCGCACCGTCGTGGCGCCGCCGGCGTACAGCCGCTCCTGCACCGGCACATACGCATCGCCCACCGAGGCCTGAAAGGTCGGCCCGAGGACGGCGCCAACGCGCAGCCGGGCAGCCAGCACCACGTCGGTGCCCAGCGGCAGGTAAGCTGCGCCGTCGAGCGTGAGGCGCGTGAACTGCAGGCGGCTGTCCGAGCCCACCGCGTTCGACGCGTGCCGCACCTCGCCACGCAGCACCGTGCCGCGGCCCGGGTTGGTGGGATTGTCCGTCCTCTCCTCGGTAAACGAGACGCCGAGCACCGCGAGTCGCTGGCGGCGCAGCAGCGCAGCCTGATCGGCGTCGCCGCACGCGTTGAAGACGGCACACAGGAATGCGGGGGACGACTTCGTGTCGCCGTACTCGAGCGTGTACGACCCGTTCTGCGAGCGGCGCATAGTGCTGCGCGAAAGCGACAGCGCACCGCCGATCGGCGTCGTGCGCAGGTACGCGTTGTACTCGGAACGGCGCTCGCTGAACAGCGTGAGCGATGGCTGCACCGCCGCGCGCGCCGACGCGGCCGGCGTGATGGTGATGCCGGTGGAGTAGTTCAGGTCGGCGCCGAAGGCGTCGCCGCGCGCGTCGCTCGAGCAGAGCGCTTCGAGTCCGTCGAGCGGGCGCCCCACCCCGATCTTCGAGACGCGGCCGCGCAGGTCCACCCGCGTCGCGCGGCGGCCGACGTTCATGTGCGAATAGTCGGCGTAGGCGCGGAAGCAGTCGATGGTCCCCCAGCCGCCGCCCACGCGGGCGCTCTGCATGGGGCCCTCCGTCACCCGCACGTCGACGCGCACGGCAGAGTCGGCACGCGTGCCGCCGGTGTCGGGCTCAACGCTGACCGCCGAGAATAGTTGCGACCCGTACAGTGTGCGCTTGGCGCGCTCGAGGTCCTGCTGTCGGTACCAGGCACCAGCCGACAGGCCTGTGATGCGCCGCACGACCGCGGTGTCCACGACGGGCGTGTCGCGGAAGGGGCGCACCTGTACCTGCACCGCACCGATACGCGCTCGCCGGCCTGGAATGGCGGCCAACGTCACCGCCGCCGAGCGACGGTCGGCGTCGGTCTCGTAGTCGACCAGCACCTCGGCGTCCGGGTAGCCGCTGTTGCGCAGACGGCGTGCGAGCGTATCGCGCGACGCGGCGAGCGCCGCCCGGTCGAACGGGTCGTCCGCGCGCAGCGGAAGGGAACGCTCAATCGCAGTACGCTGCGGCAGGCCGTCGAGACCAGTGACGCTGAGCGAGCGCACCCGTGTCGGGTAGTCCTCGGTGATGACGAACCGCACGGCCACCTTGGACGGCCCGACGCGCGTCACCACCGTGTCCACCGTCACCGCAAGAAAGCCGTGGCTGCGGTAGAAGAGGATGAGCCGGATGACGTCGCGGGGAAACTCGGCCTGGTCGAGGCAATAGCGCGTGCCAAAGACCTTGAACTTGCGGCGTGCCCACGTGGAAGGCGTCGTTGCAATGCCGTTGGCCAGCACGGACGACGGGAACGCGCCATTGCCCGTGAACTCGAGCCGCGACACCTCCGTGTCGCCCTTGTCGCAGACGATGTCTTGAGCTCCGAGTGTTGCCGGGATCAGAAGAGCGAGAAGGAGGCGTGGCACCGGAGAAATTTCTGTCGGTGCTCTAATAGTTGTCAACAACCGAATTAGGATTGGGAATCCGGATTCGGATCGCGGAACACGAATTCGGACGGCGATTGGCGACGATTGGATGGGCATGGCGGGGATTCGGTGACGCCTTCCCAAGCGCGCCACCACACCATCCGGCATGACCCTTCCCCCTCTGGACTTCGCCGCGTATGAGGCCTCCCCGCCTGCGGCGTATTCGGGCGACCCGATCTGGCGCACCCGCATGTTCCGCATGGCCTCGTACCTCGGGGCGCACTGCAGCACCGATGTGTCTCATTTAGGCGCACGCGTGTCGCTCCACGTCGCGCACCAGTTCGTGCGGGCCGTTTCCTCCATCGCCGCCAACATCGCCGAGGGTTACTCCCGCGGCGGCACCGCCGACCGCATGCGCTTCTACACATATGCGCTCGGTTCAACCCGCGAAGCCCTGGCGTGGATTGACGCGCTTGGCGACGCGCCATGGCCGCCGCGCGAAACTTACGGCGACCTTCTGGTGCAGATCCGCCGGCAGCTGCTGACCGCCATCAAGTCGCTGCGCCCCGCCTGCGGAGAAAAGCGAATGGGGGCACGCACGCGCGCCCCCATCGCCTATCGCAATCCCAAGTCGTAATCCTCAATCCCAACCCGGATTCCCAATCCTCAATCGTCCTTCTGTCCAAACACCGCCAAGTTCGACGAATGCCCCGGGTTGATCTTCTTCTCCGGGTACACGCGGTGCACCGCCTGGTTCACGGCCACCGCCGCCTCGGCGAACCCGGTGGCGATGAGCTTGAGCTTTCCGGGGTAGGTCGCCACGTCGCCCGCCGCGTAGATCCCCGCGCGGCCGCTCTCCATTTGCGAGTTCACCACGATCTCGTGCTTCTCGAGCGTCAGCCCCCACGTGGCCACCGCGCCGAGATCGCTCACGAACCCGAGCATCGGCAGCACCACGTCGCAGCGCATGCGGGTCGTCGTCTTCGCCTTCACGTCGCGAAGCTCGATCTCGTGGATGCGGCCGTCCACCGCGTGGATCTCGTGGAGCTCGTGGAACGTGCGCAGCGCCGTGCGTCCCGCGGCGACGTCCGCTTGCACCGCCTCCACCGTGGCATGGTGCGCGCGGAAGCGGTCGCTGCGGTGCACCAGCGTCACCGACGCGGCGCGTCCCTGCAACTGGTGCGCCCAGTCGAACGCGCTGTCGCCGCCGCCGATGATCACCACGTGCCGCCCCGCGAAACGCGCCGGATCGAGCACGTGCTCCTCGATGCCCCTGCCGTACCACGGCGCCGCGCACGCCTGCGGCAGCCGGCGCGGCGAGAACGCGCCGATCCCCGCAGCAATTAGAACGGAGCGCGTCGGGAACTCGTCCGTCGCCGTGCGCAGGACAAGATGGTCCGCCTCGGTCACGAGGTCCGTCACGACCTGCCCGCAGTGAATCGGTTGCCCGAATCGCGCCGCCTGCCGCTCGAGCAACTGCACAAGGTCTTTGGCGAGCACCTCGGGAAACCCGGCGACGTCGAAGATCAACTTCTCCGGATACAGCGCCGCAAGCTGTCCGCCGGGCTGGTCGAGCGCATCCACGATTTGCGCCGTGGCGCCGCGCATGCCAGCATAGAAGAGCGCGAAGAGGCCGGTCGGGCCGGCGCCAATGATGGTCAGATCCCGCAGGTCATGCCGCATCCGTGAAAGCTCGCGGTGCACGACCGTCGAAATCAACCCGCTGCCCGGAATCTGCAATGGACCGAGAAGGACGACTCGTCGAGTACGCAGGCCAGTTCCGCATCATCCGGCAGGTGGCGCGCGGCGGCATGGCCACGGTGTACGAGGCCGAGCAGCTCGGGCCGGCCGGCTTCACCAAGCAGATCGCGCTCAAGATCATCCACGACCGGTACGCCAGGCAGCCCGAATGGCTGCAGCTCTTCCTTGATGAAGCCAAGCTGTCGGCCGACCTCGTGCACGGCAACATCGTGCAGATCTACCAGCTGGGCCGCCTCGACGACGAGTACTTCATCGCCATGGAGTTCATCAAGGGCGTCACGCTGCGCGCGCTGATTGACCGCCACCGGCAACTTGGCCAGCCGATGGGTCCGGCCCTCGCTGCCTACATCGCCAGCCGCGTCTGCCGCGCGCTCGACTTCGCGCACAACTTCGTGGACCGCGCCGGCCGCCGTCTCGACATCGTTCACCGCGACGTGTCGCCCGGCAATGTGCTCCTCACCTGGGACGGGCACGTCAAACTCGCCGATTTCGGCATCGCCAAGGCGCGGACGATGATCGATCCGGCGGCCCAGCGCCCGCTCATGATGGGGAAGAAGCACTACATGAGCCCCGAACAGATCCTCGGCGGGCACGTGGATTGGCGCAGCGACGTCTTCACCATGGGGATCGTGCTCTTCGAGCTGTTCGCGCTGAAGCCGCTGTTCACCGAGGACGAAACCGAGGCCGCCATTGACGAAGTCGTCGTGGCGCCGATACCGGATGTCGCGCGCTTCATTCCCGGCATCGACCCGTCCCTCGCCGGGCTATTGCGCGCCGCGCTCAGCAAGTCGCCTGATCGGCGTCCCAGCGCCGCTGACTTCGGGCGCGTGCTCGACCAGTTCTGCGTGCTGCACCGGGAGCCCGGCTCCCCAGAACGCCTGCAGGCGCACCTCGCCGAGCTCTTTCCCGACAGCTACCGTCCGCCCACCGAGCAGACGCCAAATACACGGACCAGCGGCTCTCCGACGGAGCGCAGCCTCCCGTCGTTTGTGAAGCGCCTTCTTGGTCTTCGCTAGCCGCCGAAGGGCGCGGCGCCCTCACGGTTTTATCCACTATCTTTCGACGATGACCCTCAAGATCTACACCCGCTCCGGCGACGAAGGCGACACCGGGCTCTTTGGCGGCGGTCGCGTCGGCAAGGACCATCCGCGCGTTGAGGCCTACGGCGACATTGATGAACTCAATGCCTTCATCGGCCAGGCGCGGTCCGTCGAGATGATGCCGCGCATTGATGAGATCCTGGCTCCCATCCAGCTTGACCTGTTCGCCATCGGCGCGCTTCTCGCCACGCCGGACCACGTCAAGATGCGGGAGCAGCTCGCGAAGGCGCGCATCTCCGACGAGCGGATCGCGCAGATGGAACGGTCCATCGATGACGGCGAGAGCGAGCTGGAACCGCTTACCGCCTTCATCATGCCGGGCGGCACTCCCAAGGCGGCCGCGCTGCACGTGGCCCGCACGGTCTGCCGGCGCGCCGAGCGCGCCGTGGTGCGCCTGCAGCGCGACGTCGAGATCCCGCAGGTGGTGATCGTCTACCTCAACCGGCTCTCCGACCTGCTCTTCGTGCTCGCGCGTGTGGCCAGTCGCCGCGCCGGTGCCGGTGAAGTGACTTGGTGAACGAGTTCGCCCTGCACGGCGCCCGCATTGTGGTGCGCGCCGGCGCGCTCGCCGATGCCGCCGCGCTCGTCCGCGAGCACGCGCCGGATTGCCGGCCCATCGTCATCGCCGACGACAACGTCGCGCCGCTCCACGCGGCCCCCATTGCTGCGACGCTAGGCGCCGACCTGCTCACGTTTCCGGCTGGCGAGGCGAGCAAGGTGCGCGCGCAGTGGGCCGCGCTTACCGATGAACTGCTCGCGCGCCAGCTCGGGCGCGACACGGTGATGGTCGCCGTCGGCGGCGGCGTGTGCGGCGACCTCGCCGGCTTCGTCGCCGCCACCTACCTGCGCGGCGTTCCCGTCGTGCAGGTCCCGACCTCGCTCGTCGCGATGATCGACGCCGCCATCGGCGGCAAGACGGGCGTTGATACGCGCCACGGCAAGAACCTCGTCGGCGCATTCCACCAGCCGGTGCTCGTGCTCGCCGATCCGCTCGCGCTGCGCACGCTCCCGGCTGATCACCGCCGTGCGGGGATCGCAGAGGCCATCAAGCACGGCGTCATCGCGGACGAACCGTACTTCCATTGGATCGCTGCCCACGGCGCCAGCGTGCTCGCGCCCGACCTGGCTGCAGACGTGGCCCAGCGCCTCGTGCTGGGCAGCGTCGCCGTGAAAGTGCACGTCGTGGCGGGCGACGAGCGCGAACTCGGCCGGCGCCGCATTCTCAACTTCGGCCACACGATCGGGCACGCCGTCGAACACCTCAGCGGCTACGCCATCTTGCACGGCGAGGCCGTCGCCATCGGCATGGTCGCCGAGGCGCGCCTCGGGGAGCTGGCGGGCGTCTCGCTCCCGGGCCTGGCCGTCGAGATACGCGACCTCTGCGCGGCGATCGGCCTTCCCGTGCGCATTCCGCCGACGTTCGACGCTGACGCGATCATCGCGCTCACTCGCGGTGACAAGAAGGCGCGCGACGGCGCTGCCGCCTATGCGCTGCCCATGCGCCTCGGCGAGATGAACGCTGGCGATGGCCGGTTCGCACTCCCGATGGACGAGGCCCTTGTGCGCGCGGCCATCGAAGCAACAAGATAGGGGCGCAACCGGTTAGAATCCGGTCACTGTCGCCGACCACGCCGGCGATTGGGTCGCCTCAGATCACATTTCCGTGAAGTTGTGCAAATCCTTGTGAAACAAGGCGATACGCTGTTGACGGTCGGCCAGGAAGCCGATGGCACGAAAATTGGCTGTTGACCGAAGCTCGTACTCAATTCTATGCTGACCGTCCCTGCAAGCTCATACGGCGGACGTCGCGGTTGCGTCCGTTCCACGCCCAATGTCGTAACGGGGTGCGTAATGCAGCAAACGGAAACAAAGTCCAAGGGGTTCTTCCGTTCGTCTCCCTCTACCGCGTTTGACCAGTACCTGCAGGACATCCAGAAGCTCCCGCTGATCTCCGACGCCGCCGAAGAGCGGCGGCTGGCGCGTTTGGCCCAGAAGGGGGACGAGGCCGCGGCAGAGCGGTTGGTGACGGCGAACCTCCGCTTCGTCATCTCGTACGTGAAGAAGTACCAGGGCCATGGACTCGACCTGTCCGAGCTCGTCGCCATCGGCAACGAAGGCCTGCTCAAGGCGGTGCGCAAGTTCGACCCGGACCAGGGCGTCAAGTTCATCTCGTACGCGGTGTGGTGGGTGCGCCAGGCGGTGCTCAAGGCGCTGGCCGAGCAGACGCGCTCCGTGCGCATCCCGCTCAACCAGAACTCCCAGCTCATCCGCCTCTCGCGCGCCGAGACCGTGCTTGCGCAGGTGCTGCGGCGCGATCCGACGGACAGCGAGATCGGCCGCCTGCTCGACGAAACGCCCGAGCAGGTGCGCGCCTCCAAGCAGATGTCGGCCACCGAGCTGTCGCTCGACGCGCCGGTGGATCGCAGCGACCGCGAGGCCTGCACGCTCGGTGAGCGGTTCTCGGGCGCCGATGGCGCCGAGATCGAGGAAGTCACCGACTACAAGCTGATGCGCGAGACCATCGTGCGCGTCTTCACGCGCTACCTGACGCCGCGCGAGCGCAAGATCCTCAACCTGTACTACGGCCTCGACGAAGGGGCCGAGGCGATGACGCTGGAGAAGATTGGCGCACTGATGGGCGTGACGCGTGAACGCATTCGGCAGATTCGCGAGCGCGCCTTCGAGAAGCTGCGTGCGTCGCCCGAGGGGCGGTCGCTCGCCGGCTTCTGGGCCAATGTGAGCTGACAGCGCCGCACCTCCCCGGTTCGAGGTCGGCGACGCCGAAGAGCCCACGTCCAGCGATGGACTTGGGCTCTTCGGCTATAGATTATTGATCGTGTCCCTCGCCGCTTCCCTCCGCGCCATCGTCGGCGATACTCACGTTCTCGAGCGCGCGGCCGAACTGCTCGTCTACGAGTCGGACGGCCTGCCCGGATACCACCGCACGCCGTCGCTCGCCGTCTTTCCCGCCAACGCCGACGAGGCGCTCGCGGTCGTGCGCGAACTCGCGCGCCACGGCGTGCCATTCGTGCCGCGCGGGGCCGGCACGGGCCTGAGCGGCGGCGCGCTCGCCGATGGGGTGGTCTTGCTCGGCCTGCAGCGGCTCAAGAAGATCATCGCCATAGACCCCACGCTCCGCGTGGCGCGCGTGGAGCCTGGCGTGGTGAACGCCACGCTCACCAAGGCCGCTGCGTCGCACCGCTTGCACTACGCGCCCGACCCGTCGAGCCAGACGGCGTGCACGCTGGGCGGCAACCTGGCCGAGAATGCCGGGGGGCCGCACTGCCTCAAGTACGGCGTCACGCTCAACCACGTGGTTGCGGCCAAGGTCGCGCTCCCCGACGGCACCGTTGTGACGCTCGACGGCAGTGACGGCGGCTACGACCTACTGGGCGCGTTCGTCGGAAGTGAAGGGTGCTTTGGCGTGGCACTCGAGCTGACGGTGAAGCTCACCCCCAACCCCGAGCGCATCGTCACGCTGCTCGCCGACTTCACCAGCATCAACGATGCCGCACAGACCGTGTCGGCCATCATTGCCGCCGGCATTCTGCCAGCCGCCCTCGAGATGATGGATCAGGCGACCGTTGGTGCGGTGGAGGCAAGCATCTACGCCGCCGGCTATCCCACGGATGCGGCGGCGGTCTTGCTGGTCGAAGTGGACGGAGCGGCCGCCGGGCTCGATGACGACGTGCAGGGCGTCGAGAGCATCTGCCGCGCGCACGGCGCGCGCGATGTGCGCGTGGCCACCGAGCCCGCGGCGCGCGACAAGCTGTGGCAGGGACGCAAGAAGGCCTTCGGCGCGATGGGGCGAATCGCACCGCACCTCGTGGTGCAGGACGCCGTGGTGCCGCGCACCAAGCTCCCTGCCCTGCTGGCGCGCATCGCCGAGATTGGCGCGGCCAACGACGTGCGCGTCTGCAACGTCTTCCACGCCGGCGACGGCAACCTGCACCCGAACATCCCCTACAACGCGTCCGACGCCGCCGAGGCGACGCGCGTGCACGTCGCCATGAAGCAGATCATGCAGGCCTGCATTGACGCCGGCGGCACGATTACCGGCGAACACGGCGTGGGGCTCGACAAGCTGGCGTACATGGATGCGCTCTTCACGCCCGACACGCTCGACGGCATGTGCCGGTTGCGCGATGTCTTCGACCCTGCGCGACGGGCGAATCCGGGCAAGGTGGTGCCCGTTCGGTATTGCAGGGAAAGGCGGCCGGGCGGACTGAAGGCAGATGGCGGACGGCAGACGGCAGACGGCGGACGGCAGACGGCAGGTGGCGCGACGGTGCCCGGCGGCCAGCTAACGGCGGATGCTGTCACCGACGCGTCGGGCGCTGCGCGCGGGAGCCGCCCGTGACGCTGCGTCCGACCTCCGTTGCCGAGCTCGCGGCGCTCATCACCGGCGCGGCCGAGCACCAGCGCCCGCTTCGCCTTGTCGGCCGCGGCACCTGGCTCAGCGGCGGCGCCCCGGTGGCGCAGGGCGCCGAGCCAATGCACCTCGATGCGTTCGGCGGGATCGTCGAGTACGAACCGGGTGACCTGACCATCACCGTCGGTGCGGCAACGACGATCGCGGAACTCGACGCCGTGACCGCCGCGCACAACCAGTGGTGTCCGCTCTCTCCGTGGGGTAGCGATGACGGTTCCGTGGGCGCCACGATCGCGACTGCCACCGTCGGCCCGTACGCGCATGCGCTTGGCCTGCCGCGCGACCTCGTGCTTGGCCTCGAGTGCGTGGATGGCGCAGGCAAGGTGCTCCGCCCCGGCGGCAAGGTGGTGAAGAACGTCGCGGGCTTCGATCTCGTGCGGCTGTTGACCGGCTCGTGGGGCTCGCTCGCCGCGCTCACGCGCGTAAGCCTGCGGTTGCGCGCGCGCCCTGCCGCGGATGAAACGTGGCACGTGCCGATGGAGTCGGAACGCGCTGCCGTGGTGACGCATGCACTGCGCCGAAGCGCCACGCCGCCCATCGCCTGCGAGGCATTTGCGCGTGCCACACTCGACCCGTCTCATCCGGGCGGCCTGCTCGTGCGGCTTGCGGGCAACCCCGCTTTCGTCGCCGCTGCGCGCGCGGAACTCATGACCCTCGGCGAGGCGCACCCCGCCGACGCGTCAGCGTGGGCGCTCGTGCGCGCCGCCGCACCTGAGCGCTCGCCGCGCATCCCGTCGTCGCCGGAACTGCGAGCGCTCAACGATGGCGTGCGGCGCGCATTCGATCCGGCGCACATCCTGAATCCGGGGATCATGGGATGAGCGCCGTCGCCACGCCCATCGCCCACGGCGCGCCCGCCCCGGAATGCCCTGCGACCAGCGAAACGCCGCTTGCGCGGGCGCGTGCCGGCTTGGACAGTTGCGTGCACTGCGGCTTCTGCCTGCAGGCGTGCCCCACCTATCTCGCGCTCGAAGACGAGAACGACTCGCCGCGCGGCCGTCTCGTGCTCATGCGCGCCGTAGTCGAAGGGTGCGTCGCACTCGATGACCCCGATGTTGCCGCGCACCTGAGCCGTTGTCTCGGCTGCCGCGGCTGCGAATCGGCCTGCCCGAGCGGCGTGCCCTACGGACAGCTGCTCGAAGCGGCGCGCGAGCAGCTGGGCGGCATGCGCCCGCTGCCCCCTGTCGCACGGCTCATCCTCTGGGCCTTCGCGCGTCCAGCGGTGCTCCGCGCGGTGCTTTGGTTCGGGCGGATGGCGCGCAATACGGGCATCGCGGCGGCATTCGCCCGCTTGCCGGGAGCGCTGGGTTTTCCCTTTGCGATGCTCGCCTCCACGGCGCGCAACGCCGCCCCGCAGTGGACACCGCGCGCCACGCGCACGCGCGAGACGGTGGCAACGCTCGACGGCTGCGTGATGGAGGGGCTCTTCGCCGGCGTGAACCGCGCCACCGAACGCGTGCTCGCCGCCAACGGCTATTCGCTGTGCGGCGCGCCGGGCCAGCGGTGCTGCGGCGCCCTGCATGTGCACGCCGGCGACGCCGCGACGGCCCGCAACCTCGCGCGCGCGAACATCGCCGCGTTCGACGCGAGCGGCGCGGTGTACGTGGCCGTGAACTCCGCCGGCTGCGGCGCGATGATGAAGGAGTATGGCCACCTTCTCGCCGATGATCCGGCGTGGCGCGCGCGCGCGACCGCGTTCAGCGCGCGCGTGCGCGACGCAAGCGAACTGCTGGCCGCGGCCGGGCCGCGACTGGGCGCTCCGCTCTCGCGTCGCATCACCTACGACGCGCCCTGTCACCTCGAGCACGCACAGAAACTCGCCTCGCCCCCGCTGCAATTGCTGGCCGCCATTCCCGGCATCGAGCACGTGCCGCTTGACGACCGCGACCAGTGCTGCGGCAGCGCGGGGATCTTCAACCTCATCGAGCCTGATGTGTCGCAGCGCGTGCTCGCGGCGAAGATGCAGTGCATCGCCGCCACGGGTGCGCCGGTGATTGCCACCGGCAATCCGGGGTGCCTGATGCAGATCGGCGCCGGGCTGGTGCGCGAGAGACGGGGCGCCGTGGCGCGCCATCCCATCGAGCTGTTGGACGAGAGCTACGCCCGGCTGGAGGGCTAGATGCAGCTCGTCCTGCTCGAGTTCGAGGGGATCCTCGCCGACACCACGCCGCACCGCGTCGCCGCGCTTCGCGAGGCGCTCCTGACGGACGGCCTGTCGTTGGACGATGAGACGTGGATCGAACACTGCCACGGACTCCCGGTTGACGCGGCCGTGGCTGCGGCGCGGCGCGCGCTTGGCGCGCCGGACGACCCCGTGGCGGCTGAGCTCGCGCGCCTGCGCGCGGAGCGCGCATTCACCCAGCGCATCAGCCGCGGCCTGCTCCTGCAGCCCGGTGGCCTCGCGCTCGTCAAGGCGCTTCGTACGCAAGCGCGCCTTGCGCTGGTGACCCGGGCTTCGCGTCGCGACGTCGACTTCGTGCTCACCTTGGCCGGTCTCGCCGACACCTTCACGTGCGTCGTGACCGGCGACGACAAGGTGGAGGGCAAGCCGTCACCTGCGCCGTACGCGCTGGCGCAGGCGAAGCTCTCGCGCACGGCGTCGCTGGCGCTCGCCGACGCGCTCGCCTTCGAGGACGCCCGTCCCGGCATTCGCGCGGCGCGCGCGGCCGGCGTGCGCACGGTGGCGGTGGGGCCGCTCCCGCCGCATCACGCCATGGAAGCTGACGCGTTCTATCCAACGCTGGCCGGCCTTTCCTTCGACGAGATGCGCTCCCTCGTCCGCGGAGGACGCGCATGAGCGCTCCGCTCGCCGCCCCGACCAGCGCCGAGTACGCGCAGTTGCGCACCGACGCCGGACTGGTGGACCGCTCCGACCGTCTTCGCATGACCTTCATCGGTGCGCAAGCGGCGGCCACGCTCACGGGCCTCTGCACCAACGACGTGCTCGCGCTGCAGCCCGGACACGGGCAGTACGCGGCGGCGCTGACGGCCAAGGGGAAGATCGTCGCCGATCTGCGCGTCTTTCATCGCGCCGCCGACGGTTTTCTTGTGGACGTTCCCGCGGCGGCTGCCGCTGGCTTCACGGCAATGGTGCGCAAGTACGTGAACCCGCGGCTGGCGCGCTACGCGGACGTGAGCGCCTCGATGCTCTGCGTCGGTGTGGCGGGACCACACGCGCGACACGTCGTGGCGCATGCGCTTGCGTGCTCGCCGTCCACCATCGACCTCCTGCCCTCGTTTGCGCACGGTGAAGTGCCCTTCCTCGGCGAGTCGGTGATGGTCGCGAGGGCCGACGACTACGGCGTGGACGGGTTCGACTGTTTCGTCAGCGCCTCCGTCGCCCCGGCGCTGCGTGAGGCGATCATGGCGTCTGGCGCGGCGCCCGCGGCGCCAGCGGCACTCGACGTGCTGCGCATCGAGGCCGGCCGGCCGGCGTGGGGCGTCGACATGACCGACGACACGCTGCTGCACGAGGCCGGGCTCGACGCGTTCGACGCGGTGTCGTACACCAAGGGCTGCTATACGGGCCAGGAAGTCGTGGCACGCGTGCACTTTCGAGGCCATGTGAATCGCGTGTTGCGCGGCCTCCGCCTCACGGCGCTGCCAGCGGGTGACGCACGCGTGGTCGCGGGCGAGGCCGACGTGGGCGATGTGCGCTCGCGCGCCCTGTCGCCGCGCCTCGGCGCCATCGCGCTCGCAATGATTCGCCGTGCCTTGGAGCCTGGCGATGCGGTCGTGGTCCGATCCGAGAACGGCGACACCCCGGCTACGGTGGTCGCCCTTCCCTTCCCCGCGTGAGTGTCGCGCTCATCACCGGGGCAAGCGGACTTGTCGGCTCGCACCTCGTCGAGCAGCTGCGGCGCGATGGCTGGACGCTGCGCGCGCTCGTCCGTAATCGTGCAACCACCGGCTGGCTGGAGGCACAGGGCGTTGAGTTGCGTGACGGCGACACGCAGGACGCTGCAGCCTTCTGTCGCGCGGCTGAGGGCGCGCAGTTCGTCTTCCACTGCGCGGCGGCCATCACACCGCGCGGCGGATGGGAGGCATACCGCGCACCGAACATTGACGGCACGGTGAACGCGGTGGACGCCGCGGCGCGCGCGGGGGCGCGGCTCCTACACTTGAGCTCCGTCGCGGTCTACGGACCCGAAGGCCGGTACGCGCTCTCGCACGGCGAAGGGCTCCAGGAGTTGCAGCCGCTGCGGCCCATTTCCGAGCAGTGGTGGTACGCGCGGTCCAAGCGCGAGTCGGAGGCGCTGGTGATGCATGCGCACCGCGCGGGGCGTGTGTGGGCCACTGCGGTGCGCCCGTGCGTGATCTACGGGCCGCGCGACCGCCAGTTCATTCCGCGCGTCGCTACGGTGCTACGGCTGCCGCTCGTGCCGCGCATCGGCGATGGTCGTGCGGTGCTCTCGATCGTGCACGCGCGCAGCGTCGCCGAGGTCGCGGTGCGCGCCGTGACGGCCGATATCGCCGGCGGCCGTGCATACAACGTCACGAACGATGCCCCCATTTCGGTGCGCAACTTCTACGAGGCCGCGCAGGAGGGACTCGGCGTGCGCGCACGCTGGCTGCCCGTTCCCGGCGCGTTGGCGCAGGGCGCGCTAGGCGGCGTAGGCGCTGTGCTGCGCGCGCTGCGCATCCCCGGTTCTGCGCTTCTGAATGCGCGCTCCCTGGATTTCCTGCTGCAGGACAATCCTTTCTCCAGCAAGCGCGCGCGGATCGAACTGGGATGGACAAGCGCCGTCAATCCGCTCGCGGCGGTTGCGGAGGCATTCAGGGTCTGTGCCCCGCGTTAGGCCGCGTGGCAACAGACAATGAAGAACACGCGGGCGCGACTTTCGTCGCGCCCGCGTGTTTCCAGTCGGAAACCGTGATTACGGCTTCTTCGCTTCGGCAGGAGCAGCGGCCGGAGCAGCAGCCGCAGCAGCTGAATCGGGCTTCGCCGTCGTGTCGACGGCAGCGGCCGGGGCAGCGGCATCAGCAGCCGGGGCCTCTTCCTTCTTGGCGCAGGCGGCGAGAACGAGCACAGCAGCGACGAGGGCAATGCGCTTCATACGGGGTATTCTCCAGAGGAGGGACACTTTTGGCACAGCGCGAGACTGCGCCTTGGTACGCAGTGCTCGAACACGCTGAAATTACGGAACAGGGCCGCCTCGTCAAGGCACATGGCATGCGCGATCAATCATGGCCCATGCCGATGCCGAGCGATGCGACTCGCTCCGTCTTCGATACGGCCCGACGCGTGGTCCCGTCACGCATCGGTACGTACCAGAGTCAGGCAAAGAAGTATACGATCTAAGTGCCTAACGCGCAACTAGTTGCGATATTTCGGCCTCACGCCGGGTCTGCCGGGGGGATTAGCCGAACCCTATCTTGCATGCTCACCCCCCTCGCTACGGAGGGGGCGAACCCCCACTCGTTCTCTAGCATAACTCGCCGTGGCGAATACCGCTGCCCAGACCGTCCGGGGCGCCTGTCCTCACGACTGCCCCGACACCTGTGCGATGATCACGACCGTCGAGGACGGGCGGGCCACGCGCGTGCAGGGCGACCCGGACCATCCGTTTACAGCCGGGTTCCTCTGCGCCAAGGTCAATCGCTACCTCGAACGCACGTATCATCCGGACCGTCTTCTCCATCCCCTGAAGCGCGTTGGGAAGAAGGGACGCGGCGAGTTCGTGCGCGTCAGCTGGGACGAAGCGCTGCGCGGCATCGCCGAGCGCCTGCGCGCGATCGCCGACGGACCACACGGTCCACAGGCTATCCTGCCGTATTCCTATTGCGGTACCATGGGCATGCTCCAGGGCCAGTCTATGGACCGCCGTTTTTTCCACGCACTCGGCGCGTCGAAGCTGGATCGGACGATCTGCAGCACCGCCGGCGCATGGGGCATGCGCATGACGGTGGGCGCGAACGTGGGCGCCGACGCCGAAGGGATTCCGTCGAGCGACCTGGTGGTGTTGTGGGGGACGAACACGCTGACCTCGAACCCGCACCTGTGGCCGTTCGTGCGGAAGGCGCGGGAGCAGGGCGCGCGCGTGCTGTGCATTGATCCCATCCGCACCCGCACCGCTGACCAGTGCGACGAGTGGATCCCTATCCGTCCTGGCACGGACGCCGCGCTCGCGCTGGGGATGATGCACGTGATCTTCGCCGAAGGGATGCAGGACGATGACTACATCGCACGGTACACGCTGGGCGCCGAGCAGCTGCGCGTACGCGTGCAGGAGTATCCGCCGGAGCGCGTCGCGTCGCTGACCGGCCTCACGGCGGAACGCGTGGTGGCGCTCGCGCGCGCGTACGGACACGCGAAGTCCGCCTTCCTGCGCATCAACTACGGGCTCCAGCGGCATGGCGGCGGCGCCATGGCCGTACGCACCATTGCGTGCCTGCCGGCCCTGATGGGACACTGGCGTCGCCCGGGTGGAGGAGTGCAGCTCTCCACCAGCGCGAACTTCAAGTACAACACCGTGTCGCTGGAGCGCCCGGAGCTATCGCCGGAGGTCCGGACGATCAACATGATCCGCCTGGGCGACGCACTCACCCGCCCTGACGCCGGCGTCGGCGGGCTGCCGGTGCAAGCGCTGGTTGTCTATAACTCGAATCCGGGGGCGGTGGCGCCCGACCGCAATCGCGTGCTCACCGGCCTGCGCCGTGCAGACCTGTTCACGGTCGTCCTCGAGCATTTTCAGACCGACACGGCGGAGTACGCCGACTACGTCCTCCCAGCCACGACGCAGCTGGAGCACTGGGACGTGCACCTCGCGTACGGACATCACTTCGCGACGCTCAACCGTCCGGCCATCGCTCCGCTTGGTGAGTGCAAGCCCAACACCCAGATCTTCCGCGAGCTGGCGGCGTGCATGGGACTGGACGCTCCGTGCCTCTCAGATGACGACGATGCCTTGCTGCGGCAAGCGCTGCAGACGTCCGACCCGAAGATGGCGACCGTCACGTACGACGCCCTACTGGAGCGCGGCTGGGTGCGGCTCAACGTTCCGACGCCGTACCTGCCGTACGCCGAGGGCGGCTTCCCGTCCCCGAGCGGCAAGTGCGAGTTCTACTCGGCGCGCATGGAGGCAATGGGACTGGATCCGCTACCGGCGTTCACGCCGCCGCACGAGTTCCCCGAGGAAGTCCCCGAGCTGGCGGCGAGGTTCCCGATCACGCTCATCTCGTCACCGCGGCACCAGTTCCTCAACTCGACGTTTGTGAACATCGCGTCGCTGCGGCGTGACGCGAAGCCAGAGGTGACGCTTCATCCAGGTGACGCGGCGGTGCGCGAGATTGCGGACGGGACGCCGGTGGTGGTCTTCAACGACCGCGGCGCGTTTTCCGCCGCGGCCCGTGTGTCGGATGCTGTACGCCCTGGGGTGGCGTGGGCGCCGAGCATCTGGTGGGGGAAGTTGACCAGCGACGGCCACAACGCCAACGAAACGACGTCACAGCGCATCACCGACATGGGCGGCGGCCCGGTCTTCTACGACAATCTCGTCGAGATCGCGCCCGCGGAGTGATCGGGCGGCGCGCTCCGCAGCTCGGGGTGACGGCGAAACGCCCACGCCGCGTACACGCCCATGAGCGCGGCCATGCCGCCGATGGCCCAGGCGACGCCCCACTCGCGCGCGATCAGTCCGCTGACCGACGAACCGATTGGATTGGAGCCGATGTAGACGGCCACGAAGATCGATATCACGCGTCCACGCAATGCATCGGGGGCGGCCGATTGCAGCAGGCCGTTGATGACAGCGCCGTTCACCACCATGCAGGCGCCAACGCCGAAGAGCAGCACGCCCGTGAGCACTTCGACGCGCGACAGGCTCACCAGCACCAGCAGCACGGGGAAGGCCCGTGACGACACCATGAGCGCTTGATAGTGTGGGAGCCGCGCGCCGGCCGCGGCGAGTAGGAGAGCGCCGAGCATCGCGCCCGCGCCAACGCACGTCATCAGCACGCCGTAGCCACCCGCCCCAAGGCCAAGCACGTCGCGCGCGAGCACCGGCAGCAGCGTGAGCACCGGAATGCCCAGCAGGGAAAAGACGGCCGTCACCTGCATGAGCACGGCGGAGAGTCGGTGTGTGCGCACGTGCGTGAACGCCTCTCCCAGCGCGTGCAACGGCCGCCCGGCGGGGGCGGACGGAATCCTCGGAAGTCGGATCAGCGCCAGGCTGGCGAGCACCGCCACGTACGAAAGGGCGTTGATACCGAAGCACCACGCAATGCCGTAGCGGGCGATGACGATCGCGGCCAGCGACGGCCCGGCGATGCGCGCAAAGTTGAACCCGCTGGAGTTCAGGGCGATGGCGTCAACGACGTGTTCCTTGCCGACCATCTCGATGAAGAGCGACTGCCGAGCGGGGATCTCGAATGCGGCGATGATGCCGCCCAGCAGCGCGAGCGCAATGAGCCACCCGATGGTCATGTGGCCCGACCACGTGAACCACCAGAGCAACGCCGCCTCGACGAGCATGAGTGCCTGCGCGATGGCGACGATGCGGAGCCGGCGGAAGCGGTCGGCGATGAGTCCGCCCGGCAGCGACAGCACGAGGATCGGCAGCGTGCCGGCGGCCGCGACGACGCCGACGAGGAAGGCGTCGTTGGAGAGCTGCAGGGCCAGCCACCCTTGGGCCACCTGCTGCATCCACGTGCCGATGAGCGACGTCGTCTGCCCGGCGAAGAAGATCCGGAAGTTCGGGGAGTGCGAGAGCACCCGGAACGGGTTGAGCGACGTGCGCAAGGACATCGAACAAAGATCGCGGCCTGGCGTGACGAACGACAGCATCCGCGCTGGCCCTGTGGGCCACCCTGTGGGCCACCCTGTGGGCCTCGCTTGACCCCGGCTTTCTCACCCGCGTACACTTCGCGTCATGATCTCCGCGCTCTCGGTGGCTGTGCTCGGGTTTCTGCTCGGCTTGCGTCACGCGACCGATGCCGACCACGTCGTCGCCGTCACGGCGATCGTGGCGCGTGAGCGCACGCTGCGGCGCGCGGCATGGATCGGTGCGCTGTGGGGCGTCGGGCACTCCATGACCGTCCTCGCCGCCGGCGGGGCGCTCATCGCCTTTCGCGTCGTCATTCCGCCGCGCCTCGGACTGCTGCTCGAGTTCGGGGTGGCGGTCATGCTGATCCTCCTCGGCTTCAGCAACCTGCGGGGCGGACCCCCGCTCCCGGCGCACGGGCACCAGCACGAATTCGATCACCGGCGACCGCTGCTCATTGGCACGGTGCACGGGCTTGCTGGGTCGGCGGCGGTGGCGATTCTCGTGCTGGCCGTCATCCCGCAGACGCTGTGGGCCCTTGCCTACCTCGTTGTCTTCGGCGTGGGGACCATCGCGGGCATGATGCTGGTTACCATGATCCTTGCCGCTCCGGCGATGTACGCCGGCGCACGGGTGGCGCGACTGCAGGGCGGCATCCGCCTGGCCGCTGGCGCGCTGAGCCTCGGGTTCGGGCTGATGCTCGCCCGTGAGCTGATCGTGCACGGCGGCCTGCTGTCGGCGACGCCGACGTGGAGCCCCAAGTAGGCGGAACGGAGACCGTCGCTCTCCGACGGCCGCGCGGGCCCAAGAGGCAACGGCACATGGCGCCGCTGCCCTCACCGGATGTCGCGCGCGATTTCTCACGCCGCCTGCGCGCCTGGTTTCGCCGCGGTGCGCGCGACCTCCCGTGGCGCCGCACGCGTGACGCGTACCGGATCCTCGTTTCTGAACTCATGCTCCAGCAGACGCAGGTGTCGCGCGTACTCGGCTACTACGCCCGCTTCCTCGCCCGCTTTCCGGACCTCGCGTCGCTCGCATCGGCGCGGGAGACGCAGGTGCTCGCGCAGTGGCGCGGCCTCGGCTACTACGCGCGGGCGCGCAACCTGCACAAGCTGGCGCGCCGTGTGGTGCGTGAGGAGGCGTCAGTGTACGGAGGCGCGCTCCCGTCGACCCCGGCGGACCTGCGAGCGCTGCCGGGGATTGGCGCGTACACGGCCGGCGCGATGGCGAGCTTCGCGTATGAGCAGCGCGCCGCGCTGGTGGACACTAACGTGGCCCGGGTGCTGCGGCGCTGCTTCGCGCCGACGCTACGCCCGAAACGCTCGCGCGACCTCACGCGCCTGTGGGCCATTGCCGACGCCGTGCTCCCGCGCACCGGGCGCGCCGGCTGGACGCACAACCAGGCGCTGATGGAACTCGGGGCGCTGGTGTGCACGGCGCGGGTGAAGCGCTGCGGGAAGTGCCCGGTGCGCAGAGTCTGCCGGAGTGCGGATGTGGAGCTCGGATAGGGATTGCGATTTGGATGAGCGATCGGGATAGCGAGTGGGGGGCGCCGGGTCATCGGCGCCCCCCACCCGTCCATCGCAATCCGCGTTCGATATCCGGGATCGGGAGCCGGATTCCCGATTCTACTTCGTTATGCGGTGCTTGTAATCCAGCGCCGACTTGTACGGCCGCTCGCCGTAGCCGGTGTAGATCTGCCGGGGACGGGCGATCTTCTGCTCCTTGTCCAGCAGCATCTCCTCCCACTGGGTCATCCACCCCGCGGTGCGCGCGATCGCGAACAACACGGTGAAGTAGTCCGTCGGGAAGTGCAGCGCCCGATAGATGAGGCCCGTGTAGAAATCCACGTTCGGGTAGAGCTTCCGCTTGATGAAGTACTCATCGCTCAGCGCGATGCGCTCGAGCTCGACGGCGATCTCCATGTCCTTGCCCATGCCCGTGATCTTGAGCACCTGGTCGCAGAGCTGCTTCACGATCCTGGCGCGCGGATCATAGCTCTTGTAGACGCGGTGGCCGAAACCCATGAGCTTGTGTTCGCCCTTGCCGCTTTTCACGTTCTCGATGAAGGCGGGGATGTTGCTCGGGTGGCCGATCTCCTCGAGCATGCGCAGCACCGCCTCGTTGGCGCCGCCGTGCAGTGGGCCATAGAGCGCGTTGATACCGGCCGAAACGGCCGAGTACGGATCGACGTGCGACGAACCGACGGCGCGCACGGCGCTGGTGGAACAGTTCTGTTCGTGGTCGGCGTGCAGGATGAAGAGCACGTCGATGGCGCGGGCGAAGACCGGGTTCGCCTCATACCGGGGCTCCGACATGCGCGCAATCATCGAGAGGAAGTTCTCGGTGTACGGCAGCGAGTTGTCGGGATAGACGAGCGGGAGTCCCTTCACGTGGCGATACGCAAACGCCGCGATGGTGGGTATCTTCGCCAGCAGCCGTACGAAGGCGATGTCGCGCTCTACCGGGTCGTGAATTGACTTGGCGGTGGGGTAGAACGACGAAAGCGCCGACACGCCGGCCGCCAGTATGGACATCGGGTGCGCATCATAGCGGAAGCCGCTCAGGAACTGCCTGATGTTCTCGTGCACGTACGTGTGGTACGTGACGTTATCGACCCACTGTTCGTACTCCTTCTGCGTCGGCAGTTCGCCCTTGCGCAGCAGCCATACCACTTCCAGGAAGGTCGCCTTCTCTGCCAACTGCTCGATGGGATAACCGCGATAGCGCAGGATGCCCTTGTCGCCATCGATGAAGGTGATCGCCGACCGGCATGATGCGGTGTTCATGAACGCCGGATCGTAGCCCATGATCCCGAAGTCTTCGGGATTGACCTTGATCTGCTTCAGGTCGGCGGTGCGAATGGTCTCATCCGTGATCGGGGCGTAGTACACCTTGCCGGTGCGCGAGTCCTTGATCTCGAGATGATCTCCAGCGGGCGGCCCCTTGGCCGCATCGGTCGAACCAGACATGGTCGTCTTCCAGAACCCGAGATGAGGAGTCCACGCCAGCGCGCGTACGCGCGCCAGTGCGGGCTCGGCCAATGATGCGGAGCAGGCTTGGCGCCGGCCCCGGCGAACACGAGTATTGCGCGTGCTGCTTGGCAGCTAGTGCGGTGGTGCACGATGCCTTAAGATGAGCAGCGCACGCAGTTGAATGATACCTGAATTAGACGCTCTTCGTTACAGGGATTTACCCGACGTGGCCATGCTGACTCTGTCTGACATCCCTGTCATCGCGCCGCCGCGCCTACTGCTCGCAGCATTGACCGCAGTCGCCGCCGGGTTCATCAATGCCATCGCCGGCGGGGGCACACTTCTCACGTTCCCGGCCCTGATCTGGCTTGGCGTTCCGCCTTTAATGGCCAACGCAACCAGTACTGTCGCGCTCTGGCCGGGCATCCTTTCGTCCTTCTGGAACTACCGGACGGCCCTGCAGGGAGCGCGCGCCTGGACCGTGCGATGGGCCCTCCCCAGCCTTCTCGGCGGGATCGTCGGCGCTGTACTCCTTCTCTTGACACCGGAACGTGAATTCGCCGACAGCGTCCCGTGGCTCATTTGGGGGGCCACGCTGCTGTTTGTGCTTCAGGGACCGGTCATGCGCTGGGTGGTCGGCCATGCGGCGCCCGTGGCGGAGGACGCACCGCTTCCGCCTCCAGCAACCGGCTTCCTCGTGCTGCAGTTCTTCTTCTCGATCTACGGCGGGTACTTCGGCGCGGGCAACGGCATCCTGATGCTCGCGGCGCTCGGCATGATGGGGCTGACCAACATCCACACGATGAACGGCCTGAAGAACTGGGCTGGGCTCAACATCAATGTCGTCGCCGTTCTCATTTTCGCGGTGAGCGGCATCGTGCACTGGACCGTCGCGCTGACGATGGCTATCGGGGCAATTATCGGCGGCGCCATCGGCGCGCGCATGGCACAGCGTGTCGGCCAGCATTGGGTGCGACGCGCGATCATCGCCATTGGCGTCGGCAGCGGCGCCTGGATGCTGTGGGAGCGGCTCGGCGCATAGAGCGCCGAGCCGCTCGCAACTGCCTCGCCCTTCTCACCGACCCTCGACTCACGGCATCGGCTTCACGCGCTTGCCCCACGTCGGCGGCGGCGGTTCCTTCATGGCGCGCTGCACCGGCCTGGCCTCGAGCAGCCGGAGCGCTTCCTGCACCGCGCGCTCGAGTTGCGGGTCGCGGCCGGCCGCTACGTCCTTCGGCCAGTTCTCGACATCAATGTCGGGAGCGGTGCCGACGTTCTCGGAATCCCACTGGTTGTCGCGGCGGAAGAAGCCGCCGCGCGGCGCGATCATCGAACCGCCGTCAATGAACCCGGGCGTGTCGGCGGTGTGCACCAGCCCGCCCCATGTGCGCTTGCCCACGAGCGTGCCGATCTTGCGGTGCTTGAACATCCACGGCATGAGATCGCCGCCTGAGCCGGCCTGCTCATTGATGATCATGACCTTCGGCCCCCAGATCCCTGCCGCGGGGCTCGTGAACGGCACCCGGTCGCCGGCCACGTTGTTGAAGTAACCGTCAAAGTCGCGGCCGAGCACGTCGATGATGTAGTCAGCCGCCGACCCACCGCCGTTGAAGCGCTCGTCAATGATCGCGCCGAGCTTGTCCTGCTGCGCGAAGTAGTAGCGGTTGAAACTCGCGTAGCCAGGCTGGCCCGTGTTGGGCAGGTGCACGTACGCCAGCTTGCCCTTCGACAGTGAATCCACGACGCGGCGGTTGTGCTCTACCCATGCGCGTGACCGCAGTCCCTGGTCACTGGCCACCGGAATCACCGTCACGCGACGGGCGCCATCGGCCGTCGGCCTGTCGTTTACCGTCAGCACGGTTTGCCGGCCTGCCGTGCCGTCGAGCAGGCGATAGAGATTGTCCGGGGTGCGCACGTCCTCGCCGTTGACGGCGATCACGAAGTCGCCCACGCGCACGTCAACGCCGGGCACCGCGAGCGGCGCGCGCAGTTCGGTGTTCCAGCTCTCGTTGTCGTAGATGCGCGTGATGCGATAGCGCCCCTGCTCGATGACGAAGTCGGCGCCCAACTGGCCGCCGGTATTCGACGGCACTGTGGGCATGTCGCCGCCGCGCACGTACGAGTGCCCGATGGCGATCTCCGCCCCCATCTGGTCCATGAGGTAGTTGAGGTCGCTGCGGTGGTTCACGAATGGGAGCAGCGCGCCGTACATGGTGCGCATCTTCGGCCAGTCGGCGCCGTGCATGTTGGGCACGTACAGATAGTCGCGCTGGTTGCGCCATCCTTCGTTGAAGATCTGCTGGAACTCGAGCTTCGGGTCGATCCACGCACGCAGGGTCGCGTTGAGTCGACCGCTGCCGGCCTGCGGCGGTGTGCCGGTGGCGTCAACAATGAACAGTGACGGCGCCACCGGTGGACCAGACGCCGGCTGGCCGCCGCCCGGTCCGGCGGCACTGCGATACAGCAGCTTGCGCCCGTTCTGGCTAACGTCGAAGTCGGCGATGCTAGTGAGGAAGACCGACGCCTTGCGGTCGCGCAGTTGGTACCGATGCAGCGTCTGGCCGCCGCCCTGCGATACCGTGCCAGACGCCGGCACTGCTTCGCTCAGGAAGACGGTCCCCGCCGCGCCGGATTGCAGCTTCGTGTAGCTGCGCGTGGCGACTCCCGGGACGCTTATGATGCGCGAGGCAAGTCCATCGAGGTCGATGGTCACCGTGACGGCGGGTCGCGCAGGGGCCGGCGCAGTGGCCGGTGCCGTAGGCGCCCCTTCGGCGGGTGGAGTTTCACCGGCCCGCGCCGGGCGGGCTGCGGCCGGTGCGCCCGTCTCGTCATCGCTCTCCGGGAGCAGCGGTGTGGGCTCGCCCTTGGCGAGAATCGCAAAGTACAGCCCGTACGTCGTCTCGAACGGATAGTTGGTCATGTCGAGCCACTGCGACTTCAGGCCGAAGTCGGTGCTCGCGAGAAACCAGAGGTACTTGCCGCTCGCGTCCCACGCGGGCCACGTCACGTCCGACAACCCGTCAGTCACCGGCTTGGCGACGCCCGTTTCGACGCTCACCGCGACGATCTGCTTGTACAAGGAGTTGAGGTGCCGCACATACGCGATCCACTTGGAATCGGGGCTCCAGACGGGATTCATCGTGCGCTGTGGCACCATCCACGGATCCTCGCCCATCACCTTCGCCTGCCCGCTCGCGACATCGAGCACCCACAGCTTGAGGTCGGTGTCGGTGTACACGATGCGCTTGCCGTCGGGCGACCAGGCGGGCGTGTAGTAGTGCTTGTGGTTGGGCAGCGCGATCTCGCGCGGCGGCGTAAGGCCGTCTGCCGCCTCGATGTACAGCCTGTACTCGCCGCTCTTGTCGCTGAAGTACAAGATGGACTTGCCGTCCGGGCTCCACGCCGGGTCGCGCTCGGCCGAACCGCTCGACGGGGCGATGTTGAGCACGTCGCCCTTCTCCGCGGGAATCGTGAAGACCTCGCCGCGCGCCTCCACCAGCGCGCGCTTGCCCGTGGGGCTCAGCGCCATGTTCGTGATGCGCGCACTCACGTCCTTCCACCCGGCCATCATCCAAGGAAAGTCACCCGTCGCCGTGATGTCGAGGCGACGGTGCTTGCCCGTCTTCGGATCCAGTTCGTGGATGAAACCGGCCTGCTCAAAGACCACCACGCCGGCGCCTGCATCGAGCGTCTTCACGTCGAAGTCGGAGAAATCGGTGGCCTGTGCGAGCTTCTTCGACTTGGTGTCGTACGACCAGACATTGGCCACGCCGTCGCGATCAGAAACGAAGTACACGACGTCACCGAGCCAAGCCGGCTCGATGTCCTTGGAGTCCGTCCACGGCGGCGTCTCGACTGCGAGCGTCTTGAGGTCGGCAATCCAGATGGGCCGGTTCTGGCCGCCGCGATAGTTGCGGCGCTCCTCGTCCCAGCTGGGGTTCATGCGGTAGGCGATGCGCTTGCCGTCGGGGGCGATGCGTCCCTGATAGCCACGATTGATCTGCAGGTAGCTCTCGGGCCCGCCGTCTACCGGCGCCGTGAAGAATTTCGGCGCTGCCGAGGGGCCGAACGTCTCGCGGTTGGACGAGAAGAGCACGGCCTTGCCGTCGGGCGTCCAGCCCTGGACGAGATCGGGCGCCGAGTGCCACGTGAGGCGCTTCGGCGTGCCGCCGTCAACGGGCACCACGTAGACATCCGTGTTACCGCCGTACTCGGCGCTGAACGCGACGAGCGAGCCATCGGGCGAGAGCTTGGGATTCTGCGTCTCCCCCTGGAAGCTGGTGAGCCGCCGTGCCGCGCCTCCGGCGCGGTCCACGACCCAGATGTTCTGCGCGTAGGCGAAGGCGATGTGCCTGGCGCTTACCGACGGCGCGCGAAGCAGGCGGGTCTGCGCGGGAAGTGCAGCGGCCGCGAGGAACGCTGCAGCGAGGATGGACAGGCGGATTCGAGGCATTGGAGTCGGGCTGGGGTTGACCTAACCTACGGATGGCCGACCGGATCTGCTCGGGCCGTTTTCTGGGTTTCGAGACGGCCCGTTACGAACGCGCCCCCCGACCGTGCTCGTCGCGGGGCGCGAATCGTCAGCGAGCGTAAATCAGGGCGCGATCTGGTGCCCCTGTTCTGCCACGCCACCGCGGGTGCTCGCGTAGCGCAGCGTCAACTTGCGATCTGCGTCCGTGGTCCCCGCCTTGACGCGAAGCGTGATGACCTTCGTCTCGCCGCCGTTCAGCCAGAACTCCGGCACACGGCCGATGAGCCGCGTGTTGGGTGTCTCCGAGCGCAGCAAGATCTGGTCGGGCCGCACAATCTTCACGCGCTTGGCCATCTCCAGCGCGGTGGGGAGCCGCCCGTTGTTTCGCAACGTGACCTTGACCTCGTGCGTTGCCGAGTCGCCGGCGGCCTTCGCGCCCTTGGCGAGCTTCACGGGCGCCGACGTGACACCGACGACCTCGACGTGCGGCAGCGACATCGCGAGGTAGAGGTTGAACATCGCCTGGTTGCGCGCCCACTTCTCGAGCCACTCGGGCGGGGCGTTCTGCGACCAGAACTTCGGGTTGAACCCGCCGGTTTCGACCTCGCCGAGCGTACCACCCGCGTTGAACTTGGTCCACGGCTTGAAGCACTTGCCGCCATAGTCCTCGTCGCAGAAGCGCAGCACTTCCCATTCCTCGATGCGTCCGTTCTTGTCGTAGTCCTTCTCGCGCCCGCCGTTCCAGAGTTCGTCGCCGTACCAGATGGTGCCGAATTGGAAATAGCCGAAGTCGGGGCCGTGGCCGAAGAGCGGCGACGGACGGAGCGAGTCGCCGGTCATCGGATTGACGCCACCGCGCGTGGCATACGTGCGATAGACGTCACCGGCCCACGGGTATCCCGTCTTCGCGATGCCAACCGAGTCGAAGTGCTGGTAGAGCTTGAGGTCGGAGGGGTAGAGGCACTCCTTCTCTTCGCACGTGGATGGCGCACGCAGCATCATCGGCACGGCGGTATCCATGGAGTTGGCCACACCGACATTGGGATGCGTGAGCAGGAAGAGCACCACGGCGCGTGTCTCTGGCTCAGAGAGCGGATACTCGCCTGCGCCGCCCTGCGTCCAGCCGCGACCGGTCGCTTCGCGCATCGGGCGCCAGTTCTCGGGGTAGTTGCGGTGCAGGTCGAGGCCGCCGATGCCGTCCTCGTTCACGCGGCCGTCACCGTCATTGTCGATCCCTTCCTGCATCAGCAGGTAGTCGCCATTGCCGGCGCCCACGCGGCGCATGAGGCGCCCCTGCTTGTCCACGGTATCAATGACGGCATCGCCCTTCCCCGCTCCGACGTACTTCCGCATCTGCATGATGAAGCCGTCGCCGTCGAGATCCTCAGGCGGGTCCTCGTCGAGCAGCCCGTCGCCGTCGTCATCGTACGGGCGTACCGTGCTGCGGTTCGCCTGCGCCGTGAGGCGATACATGTCGGAGCCGTCCGGATTGTTCAGCGGCCGGATATAGACGGCGCGCGTGGTGAGCAGCTTGGTGATGTCGGGATCCTTGCCGTAGTTCTCGATGAGATGCCATGCCAGGTAGAACGCACTCTCGGTGGCAGTGATCTCGCCCGAGTGGCGCCCGCCCTCGAAGAACGCCGCGGGTTTGTCGGTGTCCTTGCCCGACTTCTTGTCGGTGAGCGTCAGCTGCCAGATGTCGCGGCCGCCGAAGCTCTTGCCCACCGAGTAGAGCTCTACGAACTCGGGATGGTCCTTGGCCCACTTCCGCATCCACTCCTCAATCTCGGCGCTGGTGTGGTAGTGCTTGAAGTCCATCTCGCCGGAAACAAGCGGCTTCACCTGCTCATAGTTGGTCAGCGGGAAGGCGCTGGGACCGGTGCGGACACCGGGCACGACGTGCACCTTGGGTGGACTCGAAGGGCCTTCGGGGCGCGGGGCGCCGCGCTGGGCGATGGTGGGCGAGGCAGCGGCGCAGAACGCGACGGCCAGAAATCCAAGGGACCGCAGGGTCATGGAAGGAACCCGGTTCGTGGTGATCACCGTGCGCGGCGAAGCGTCGCCGCCATGGATGCTACGTGCTGGGGGGCGTTGACGCTGGCCTGCCAGGGTGCCACGAACCGCCTGACGATCCCCGTGGGAGGCTGGCCAGCAAGCTCTTCGACGGCGATGCGCAGCCTCGTCAGCCGCGCCCGAGCGCGACGACCGCCTGCCACTCGGCTGGCGTCACCGGCGTCACCGAGAGGCGTCCCACGCGCAGCAGGGCCATCTGCGCGAGCGCTCTGGCTTTCTTGATGGCCGACAGCGCCACCGGCACCGGCAGCGTCTTCACGGCGCGCAGGTCCACCATGAACCACGTGGGCTTCGCGGGCGACGAATCGGGATCGTAGCCGTCGTGCGCGGGATCGAGTGCCGTCAGGTCGGGATACGCCTCGCGCACCACTTCACAGATGCCGACGATCGCCGACGGATCGGCATTCGAGTGATAGAAGAAGACCAGGTCGCCATGCCGCATCCCGTCGCGCAGGAAGTTGCGCGCGGCGTGATTGCGCACGCCGTCCCAGTGTGTCGTCTGGTGCTGCGCGCGCTGCAGGTCGCCCCACGCGAAGTCACCGGGCTCCGATTTCACCAGCCAGTGGCGCCGCTCGCCAGCGGTGCGCGGGAGGAAGCACTTCCCCCACGGCCCGCCTGTGGGGGTGGCGAACTGCGACGGTGGCGCCGCCACCCTGGCCTTCACCGCCGGTTTCTTCGCCGCGGTCTTCTGTACAACCGGCTTCTTTGCCACCGGCTTCTTCGCCGCAGGCTTTCTTGCCACAGGTTTCATCTTCGTGGCCTTCTTCGCCGCCGGTTTCTTTGCGGGCTTCTTCATCGGTCGTCCGCCGTCCGCCGTCTGCCGTCCGGCGTCATGCGATCCCCTTAGCGATCGCCTTGAGCACCGCATCGCCGAAGGTGTCAATCTCGTCCACGCTCGTGTACACACTGGGCGTGATGCGGATGCCGCTGAACTCCGGGTGGCCAATGGGGGTCGTGACGATCCTGTGCTTGCTGAGCAGCCAAGCGCCCAGCTTGCCGGGATCGAGGCCGTCCACGCTGAAGAGGCAGAGGGCACCGGCGCGGTCGTTGTCGAGCGGCGTCAGTACCTTCACGCGGTCGCTCGAGGCGAGCAGTCGCCTGGCCCAGCGGTCGCGCAGGTAGCGGAGGCGTGCGATCTTGCGGTCCGCGCCAATGCCCCGGCTGAAGGCGAGCGCCGCAGAGACCGCATTGAAGTTCGCCTGCGGGTGCGTGCCGATTTCCTCGTATTTCCGGATGTTTGACCGGTTGCCCTCGGTGGAACCCATCAGCGACCAGAGCTGCGGGATCTTCGCCGTCCGCACGTACAGGAAGCCCGTACCGATGGGCGCGTGCGTCCATTTGTGCAGCGACGTGCCGTAGTAGTCGCAGTCGAGTTCGTCGCGCGTGAACGGGAAGTGGTTGAAGGCGTGCGCGCCGTCCACGAAGACCTCGATGCCGAACGGACGGGCCATCGTGATGACCTCGCGCACCGGCAGGATCTGGCCGGTGAGGTTGGTGATATGCGTGATCTCGATGACTTTGGTGCGCGGCGTGATCGCCCTGCGGAACTGCTCGACGATGTACGCGTCGCTCGGGGGCGGCACCTTGAAGGAGATCTGCTTCAGGACAATCCCTTCACGGGCGACGCGCTGCTGCCACGAGGTGATCATGCGCGGGTAGTTCTGGTTGGTGAGCAGCACCTCGTCGCCGCGCTTGAGGTCGAGGCCGAAGATCATGATCTCCAGCGCCTCCGAGGCGTTGCGCACGACGGCCATCTCCTCGGGGTCGCACCCGAAGTCGCGGGCGAGATCGCGACGGGTGCTTTCCATGCGCGGCTCGAGCACGCGCCACATGTGCTCCACCGGCAGTGCGTTGGTGAACTGCAGGTCGCGAATCATCTGCGCGAGCACGTGCGACGGCGTCGGCGAGATCCCCCCGTTGTTCAGGTTGATCATCGTCCGGTCCGCGTCGAAGGCGCGCTGGATCTGCGCCCAATACAGCTCGTCGTCGGCCAGCGCGGCTGGCGCGCGGTCGCCGGCGATGACGTTGGCCCGAAACAGGCGCTCAAAGGCGTTCGCGCGGAAGGCGGGGAGCGTGACACCCGCCGCGGCGAGACCGGCTACGAAGTTGCGGCGGTCCATGTGGGCCTCAGGAGAGGACAGAGAGCAGACGGTAGACGGTAGACGGTAGACGGTAGACGGCGCCAAGTCGCGCCGGAGCGCTTGGCAAATATGCGTGGCAATGTGCGCTGCGCCAGCAGCGCCGGCCCTCGTCTGTCATCCGCCGTCTGCCATCCGCCATCTGCCGTCCGCCCCTACGGTACCACAATCAGCCCCGCCTCGCCGCCGAACTCGTCGGTCACTTTGGTAAGGTTCGCCGGCGCGCGCCACTGGGATCCGTTGATGCGCACGGCCACTCGCTGCGGGCCGGACGGGACGTGTACCTGCAGCTCCCACGCGTCGAGCACCCACATCATCGGCACGGGTTGCCACCCGCTGAATGTCCCGTACGCTTCCACACGCGCCGCGGAGTTCGCCAGCACGCGGATGGTGAGTGTCGCCCCGCTGTCCGGATGGGCCTTCATGAGCGCGATGGCGCCGTACCGGTCAATGCGCAGCACCGCCGGATCGCGTCGAAGGAACAGCACCCGCACGGAGGCCGAGAGGAACTTCGCATCGGGGAGCGCGCGTAGCGGGTCGGCCAGTTGCCGGCCGCTCGACACGGTGAGCGCGACCATCGGCGACAGATAGAACGCCGCCGCGACTTCGAGGGCACGGTCATTCACCTTGGTCGTCACGCCCTCGCCGGCGCGCATGGTGCCAATCGCCGCCACGTCGAAGGCGGCGAACGTCTGCTGGAGCGCGATGGTCGCGTCCCGCACGACATACGCGCCGAAGGGGCGTCGCGAGGGCAGACTGCTCGCCGACAGCAAGTCCGTGTCGTGCGACCGGGTCCGAACGAGGGAGAAGGTGCCCGACGTGCGCCTGTACTCCCCCCACGCACCGACGTCGTACGCCGCTGCCTGAAAGTTGTGGCCAGCACGGTTCGTCACGCCGGCGGCGGCGCCCATCCAGATGCCGCGCAGGCCCTGCGCATGCTGCACGCGCGTGAACGCAGCGCCGTTGCCACCGCCGGTGAGCGACGTCAGGCCAAACAGCGCGCCGGCCACCCCCGATTCCACGCGCCAGCGGGGGCGCGATGCAAACTGGTAACGCATCGCCACCAGGCCCTGCGCGGTGTCGATGGAGTCACGCGCCGCGGTCACCGAACCGCTCGCGGTCGTTACGAGCCGCTCTTCCGTGCGGCGCCACGTGACGCCCGCAATTCCGGCCGTGCGCGACAGCGTGCCTGCCTGGCGCACAGTGGCGACGCCAGCTTCCACGCGAATCTCATCAGGGGCCTGCGCCGCCGCACCATTCAAGGCGGCGATCAGCAAGCAAGCGGCGGCAGTGCCCCTCATCGCATGGGCGTCACGGCCTCCGCGGATTGGTGAACGCGGACGCGGCGGGGGCAGGTGGCAGGAGCGACATCACCCCGCGGGCGCGAAGATCCAGTGCAGCTTCCGGCGCCCAGCCGGCGGCGACGTCGCCTTGGACCGACTGCGCGAGCGCGTAGAGTTGCACGTTGGTGGCCCCGCGCGCCATCAGGTCAGTGACCGTCTGGGCGGCGCGCGCCGGCGGCAGTCCCTTCAAGACGAGCTCTGTGAGCACGCCAAGGGGGAGCGCCATCGACCGGTCCGGCCAAGCCGCGCGCATCTTCTTCAGGATGGGCGCGGGTACGCCGACGTAGAGCGCGTCGGCGCCAGCAGCAATCTCTTCGTCGCTCGGATTGGGCGCGAGCTGTTCGCGCGCAACCTGCAGCCGCTTTCCAAGGGCGGCGACGGCGTCCGTGATGCGCTTCGGCGTTGCCCGCTTGGCGATTCCCTCGTTGGCCTTTGCAATCAGCAGGCCTTCGGGAAGTCCAGTGGCGCGCGCGGCCACCACCTCACGCTCCACCGCTCGGCGAAGCCCGAGGTCGGCGGAGGCGTCAAGGCGAGCCACCTGCGCGTGTACCCCGGTGGCGGCGGTACCCGACGCAAGCGAAATGAGGAAGAAGCGGCGAAGTGTCATCACGGTGCCTGCACGATAAGTACGGAGTTTGCACGGCCGAAGTCCAGATCAGGCGCCTGTTGCGCCCGCGGATCGGTCATCCACTTCTTGCCATCGACGACGAACGCATAGACGTGCCGGCCCGCCGAGAGCGGCACCGTGACGCTCCATGTGCCGGGCTCGCTGCCGGGCTCGAGCATGATCGCCGTCTGCTGCCAGCCATTGAAGTCGCCCACCAACGCCACCTGCGAAGCCAGCACGTCGCGCAGCGTGAACTGCACAGGCACCGGCGCAGCCTCGCCCAGCCTGCGCGCCGCCGGAATCAGGGGGATCGCCTGCGCCCCGGGCTGGGCAGCCACCGGCTGCTCGCGCCCCGGAAACTCGGTCGCTTGGCGCGTCACGAAACCAAGCAGCAATCCGGCGGCCGCGAGCGATGCGGTGGCCGCCAGGGAGAACGGCGCCGACGGCCACGTCACCGCGCGCCACCAACGGCGCGGCCGCCCCTCGACCGTCACCAGGATCCGCGAGACCATCCGTGGATTCGACGAGCGCCGGCGACGCAACGCCTCGGCCGCGCGGTCAATGAGTTCGTCGTGTTCTTCGTGCATGCTACATCTCCTGTTGCAATCGGGTGCGCAGCGTGTCACACGCGCGCTTCACCCGCATTCGGAGCGCGGAGAGCCGCACCCCGGTTATCACCGCCATATCCTCGTACGACAAGTCCTCCACATGCCGCAACAGAAACGCTTCCCGCTGTTCGGCCGGGAGGCTCTCGAGCGCCGCCTCCACCTCTTCCAGCAAGTCCTGCGAGATCACCGGCGCTTCCGCCGCCACCGCAGGAAGTTCGCCTGTGGTCACCAGAGATTCCCTGCGCCGCCGCCGCTCGCGCACTGTCCGGCACCTGTTCGCCAGGATCCGAAAGAGCCACGGCTCGAACCGTGCGTCCGGGCGGAATTGCCCCAGATGGTCGTAGACACGCACAAACGTGTCCTGAACCGCTTCCTCCGCATCCTCTTCCTCGCCCAGCATATACCGCGCATACCGCAGGCATCGCAGGTGGAAGAACTCCACGAGTTCGGCGAATGCCTGCACATCCCCACTGCGCGCGCGCAACGGAATGGCGGGATCGATGTCGGTACTCGGTCGCACGAAGGTCGGCTTTGCGGGTTGGATAGCCCACAATACCCCGGGCACCTCCTCTCTCGCTACCGCCGGCATCCGTCGTGATCGCACTGCCATCATGCTCCGTTGTGAGATATCCACCCGAAAGGCGACCACGACCGACTGCAAGACACCCCATCACGAACGCTACAGAACAGGTCTAACACATTGAAAAACAACACTTTCGGCGAACCGCGTGCCCTGCTAGCAGCGCCACCGGCTCGTCACCAGCCGCACTTTCACATACCCCCCTGCGCCGTGCGGCGTCACATACGTTACACGCTGGCGGCCCCGCGTCGGTCGCGGCATTCTCTCTGACACCACTCGACCCGGAAACGTTCGTGACCAGCCTTATCACCGACCCAGCCGCCGGCCAGCCCGCGTCCGCGGACCGGCTTCCCGAGTCCCGCGACCCCGCCACAGGCGAGGTCTGGAAGCGGTACCCCGTGGCCGACGAACAGGCCGTCCTTGCTGCCGTCGCCCGAGCGCGCGCAGCGCAACCGGCGTGGGCGGCGCTCCCCCCGTTGGTGCGTGCGAACGCAATCCGCGTCTTCACCCAGAAGCTGTTGGCACGTCGGGAGGAGGCCGCCCTCCTGGTCGCACGCGAGAACGGCAAGCCGGTAGGTGAGGCGCTCGGCGTGGATGTAGGCGTCACGCTCGGACTCGCCGAACACTTTGCCCACGCCGCGCCGCGCTTCTTGCGCTCCCGGTGGCGGCGCAGCCGCATGCTTGCCGCCTGGCGCAAGCGCGTGACGTTCGTGCACGAGCCGTATGGCGTCGTCGGGGTGATCTCGCCGTGGAACTACCCGATGTTCCTGCCGCTCAGCTCGGCGCTTCCCGCGCTGCTCTGCGGCAACGCAGTGGTGAACAAGCCGAGCGAGTGGACGCCTGGAATCGCCGAACTGGTTATGGAGTGCCTGCACGCATCGGGCGTCCCTGCCGACATCTACCAGGTCCTGCACGGCGCCGGCGCCACGGGCGCGGCGCTGTGCGAGGAAGCGGACAAGATCTTCTTCACCGGATCCGAGGCAACGGGGCGCAAGGTTGCGATCGCGTGCGCGCGGCGCCTGATCCCGTGCGCGCTCGAGCTTGGCGGCAGCGACCCGGCGATCGTGCTCGCCGACGCCAATCTGGCGCATGCCGCGAGCGGCATCGCCTGGGCGCGTTTTTCCAACGCCGGACAGACCTGCGTGGCCGTGAAGCGCGTCTTCGTGGAGGCGGAGGTCTACGACGAGTTCCTTCGCCTGCTCACGACGGCCGTCAGCCGGCTGAAGGTCGGCCCGGGCACCGATGACGCCACCGACATCGGGCCGATGATCCGCCCCGAGCAACGGGCGGTGATTGCCGCGCAGCACGCGGATGCGATGGCACGCGGCGCGCGTGAGGCGCTCCGGCTGGACGCGCCGGATGGCGACTGCTACTTCCCGCCAACGATCCTCACCGACGTGCCGGCCGACAGCCGGGCGATGACCGAGGAGACGTTCGGGCCGCTGCTCCCGGTGACGAAGGTGCGCGATGTTGAGGAGGCGATTGCGCGCGCCAACGACACGACGCAGGGGTTGTCGGCAAGCGTCTGGACTGGCGACATCACGCGGGGCGTCGCCGTGGCGCAGCGCCTCCAGGCGGGGTCCGTGCTCATCAACGACGCCTGCACGTCGGCCGGCATCAGCGATGTGCCCCACGGCGGCGTCAAGGCGAGCGGACTCGGCAAGGTGCACGGCGACCTCGGCCTGCAGGAGTGCGTTCGCACCAAGGCCATCGCCGCGGACTGGTTTCAGGCATGGCGCCAGCCGTGGTGGTTTGGCTACGGCCCGGCGCACCGCGAGGAGATCGACGCGTTCCTGCGCATGGCACACGGCAGCTCGCTGCTCGATCGCGCGCGCGCGCTGCCCAAGGTGCTGCGACTGGTCTTCGCGCCGACGCGCAAGGTATGACAGCGCCTTGTTGATCGCCGCGCGCACGCGCAAATTTTGTACGTGAGCGCGTTGCTGTTCGGCCTCGACTACCTGATCGCCGCACTGCGCGGGGGCTTCCTCGCCTTCGCCCTGGCCGTCGCCATCTTCTGCCTTCTCGACTGGCTGGTGCGCACGCGCCGCATCAACCCGTTCGGCAGATTCGCCGGGTTCCTGCGCACGAACATCCGCCCGTTCATCGCGCCCGTGGAACGCCGCATCGTGCGCACGGGCGGCAATCCCGCCACCGCGCCGTGGTGGACGCTCGTGGTCGTGGTGCTCGCCGGTATCATCGTGCTCGAGCTGCTCGAGTTCGTGCGCGTGCAGGTGGCGATTGCCGCCGGCATGCTGGCCGGCGGGCTGTCGGGCGTGTACCGCCTCGCGATCTCGTGGACGTTCGAGGTGCTGCGCCTCGCCCTGATCGTGCGCGTGATCGTCTCGTGGGTGCGGCACAACCCGTTCTCGCGGTCCGTGCGTTGGTCCTTCGCGCTCACCGAGTGGATGCTCCATCCGCTGCGCGGGTTCATCCCGCTGGTGATGCGGGTGGACATCACGCCGATCGTGGCCTACCTCCTGCTTGGGCTTCTGCAGGGCTTCCTCATGCGGCTCGCGTAATGGCGTTCCCCGTGACGTTGCGCTGCGCGTCCACGCGGCTGCTCACCCGATGATCATGACTCCCAGCCACCGCCCGGACTGACGTGGCCGCCATCCTGCTTGTCGGCGCCGACGCGGCGCTCCTCGAAGGCATCGCCCAGACGCTCGCCTCGGCCGGCCATCAGGTCCTGACGGCCGCGTCCATCGCCGAGGCGTCGTTTATCGCGGCCGCCGCGCCCCCGCTGCTCGCCGTCGTCGACCGCACGCTGCTCGCGACGGATGGGGACACGCGCAGCCTCGGCCTTGCGGCTGGCGGGGCGCTGGTCGTCTTCGGAGAACCTGGCATTCCGCTCCCCGGCATCGTGCGCCGCGCGGTTCTCGCCGAGCTGCGCCTGCCGCTCGAGCGCGCGCGGCTCTCGGCGCTGGCGGCGCACGTCGCGGCCCGAGCGCAGCGCACGGGGCGCAATGCGGCGACGCCGACACCACCGGAATCGCGGCCGGGAGCATAGGGAACCGAGCGATACGCGCACGAGCACCGGCGCCGGGGCTCCTCTGGCGTCGGCTCGAAGTGAACGCGACCTTCCTCTGGTTGAGTGGGTCCTTGCCCGAGCGAACCTGAGGAAGCGTGATGGCGAAGCAGAAGACAAAGAAGAATGACACCGGCGCCAACCTCGGCTTCGAAGCCAAGCTCTGGGCCGCCGCCGACGCGCTCCGCAACAACATGGACGCGGCCGAATACAAGCACGTCGTGCTCGGCCTGATCTTCCTCAAGTACATTTCGGACGCGTTTGACGCCAAGCACGCGGAGCTGGTTGCGCAGAAGAAGTCGGGAGCCGATCCTGAAGACCCGGACGAGTATCGCGCCGCCAGCATCTTCTGGGTGCCCAAGGAGGCGCGGTGGACGCGGCTCAAGGCGAACGCCCCGCAGCCGACCATCGGCACGCTGGTGGACGACGCGATGGCGGCGATCGAGCGTGACAATCCCTCATTGAAGGGCGTGCTGCCGAAGGACTTCGGGCGCGCCGGCCTCGACAAGCAACGGCTTGGACAGATCATCAACCTGGTGAGCGACATCGCGCTCGGCAGCGCTGCGGATCGCGCCAAGGACACGCTGGGTCGCGTCTACGAGTACTTCCTGGCGCGTTTTGCCAGCGCCGAGGGCAAGAGCGGCGGGCAGTTCTACACACCGTCGCGCGTGGTGCGGGTGCTGGTCGAGATGCTCGCGCCGTACAAGGGGCGCGTGTACGACCCTTGCTGCGGTTCGGGCGGGATGTTCGTGAGCAGCGAGAAGTTCATCGAGGCGCACAGCGGCAAGCTGGGCGACATTTCCATCTACGGTCAGGAATCCAACTACACCACGTGGCGCCTGGCCAAGATGAACCTCGCCATCCGCGGCATCGACGCGCAGATCGGCCACGGCGACACGTTTCACAGCGACAAGCACCCTGACCTCAAGGCCGACTGGGTGCTGGCCAACCCGCCGTTCAACGACAGTGATTGGCGCGGCGAGCTGCTGAAGGACGACAAGCGCTGGGTGTACGGCGTGCCGCCGGCGGGCAACGCCAACTATGCGTGGGTGCAACACTTCATCCATCACCTCGCGCCAACGGGGCTCGCGGGCTTTGTGCTCGCCAACGGCTCGATGTCGTCGAACCAGTCGGGCGAGGGCGAGATTCGGAGGGCGATCATCGAGGCCGACCTGGTGGACTGCATGGTGGCGCTGCCGGGGCAGCTCTTCTACTCGACGCAGATCCCCGTCTGTCTCTGGTTTCTGGCGCGCACCAAGAAGAATGGGCGTTTCCGAGATCGAAGGGGCGAGACATTGTTTATTGATGCGCGCAAGATGGGGTCAATGGTGGATCGCACGCATCGCGAGCTCACGGACGAGGATCTCGCCAAGATCGCCGGGACGTACCACGCGTGGCGTGGCGACAAGGGAGGGGCCGAGTACGCCGACCTGCCCGGCTTCTGCATGGCCGCGAAGCTCGACGATATGCGCAAACACGGCCATGTGCTCACGCCGAGTCGGTATGTGGGGGCCGAGGCGGTGGAGGACGATGGCGAGCCGTTTGAGGAGAAGATGCGGCGGCTCAGCGCAGCGTTGCGGGAACAGCAGGTCGAAGCTGCGAAACTAGATGCGGCTATTGCCGCGAATTTGAAGGAGCTTGGGTATGGCGGGTGAGAGCCACCGTAGCACGCTGGGCGACTACTTCACGCTTCAGCGAGGCACAACGTATAAGAGTCGGCTCTTGGGCCAGCCGGGGCCAGTCTTGCTGGGGCTTGCGACAATTCAACGGAATGGGGGGTTCCGAACTGATTCCCTTCAGACGTATGGCGGTGAATCTCCGGCCAAGTTGCTCGTTCATCCCGGTGAACTCTACCTGTCATTGAAGGACGTCACTCAGTCAGCGGACCTGCTTGGGGCGGTCGCGAGATTGCCGTTCGACCATCCGCCAGGGCGATTGACGCAGGACACAGTCAAGCTGGAGCCGAGAGGAGCCGATGTCCCTCTTGACTACCTCTACTGGTTGCTCCGTGCACCGCAGTACCGAAGCTATTGTGGCGCTCATGCCACAGGCACGACCAATCTGGGATTGGCCCGCGAGGACTTTCTTGCGTTTCCAGCGCCAGAACCGACGCCGGTACAGCTCAAGATCGTCGAGGTCCTTGACGCTCTGGACGACAAGATTGAGCTGCATCGACAGATGAACGACACATTTGCGGCGATCCTGCGGACACTCTTCAAGTCGTGGTTCGTGGACTTCGACCCGGTTCGCGCCAAGGCAAGAGGTTGCGATTCCGGCCTGCCTAAGCCCCTCGCCTCACTCTTCCCAGATTCCTTCCAGCAGTCGGAGCTGGGGAGGATTCCGAAGGGATGGAACATCCGCGCTATCGGCGACCTCGCAGACGTGGTGGGCGGCGCGACACCGAGCACAAAGGTGCCCGCCTTTTGGGAGGGCGGGACTCATGCGTGGGCCACACCCAAGGACCTGTCCGGACTTTCGACCCCTTTCCTGCTCAACACTGAGCGGAGGATCACCGACGCAGGACTGTCGCAGATCGGTTCCGGATTGCTGCCGAAGGGAACCGTTCTTCTATCATCGAGAGCTCCAATCGGCTACTTGGCAGTCGCAGAGACCCCGCTGGCGATCAATCAAGGTTTCATCGCGATGAAGCCCAAGAACGGAACCTCGAGCATCTTTCTGCTTCTTTGGGCCAAAGTCGCACACGCGGAGATCGTCAGCCGTGCGAACGGCTCAACCTTCCTTGAGATCAGCAAGACGAACTTCCGTCCCATTCCGGTCGTCACGCCGCCCGAACACGTCATGCGGGAGTTTCACCAACGGGCGCGGTGCCTATACAAACGCCTAGTTGCGTGCGCGCGGGAATCGTGCGCAATCGAGACCCTACGCGACGCACTCTTGCCGACGCTATTAACGACGACTTGAGAACGCGATACTCGAAGTGAGAACTCCATGCCGAGAACAATCGACGAAGGATTCCGCGACTTTCTGATGACCTTGACGCCCAGCACAATGGAGTCTGCCGCGGCCAGGTCACACCGCGCCTCGATAGAAGCCTGTCTGCAGAACAATTTTGGCTTGGTCCGATTCGCCAGAATCGGATCGTTTGGAAACGGCACGAGCATCTCAGGATACAGCGATGTGGACTACCTCGCCTGCATTCCCACTAACCAACTGACCGCAACTTCCACTTCCACACTCGCTAAGGTTCGGAATGCACTGGATACCCGATTCCCCTCCACTGGCGTGCACGTAAGCTGTCCTGCGGTGACCACGCCGTTCGGAAACCTGAGATCGGACACGACCGAAATCGTTCCCGCGGACTACCTCAAAGAGAGCAACGGATTCAAGCTGTATGACATCCCGGACTGTTCCGGCGGTTGGATGAATGCTAGCCCCGATGCGCATAACGCATACGTAACGTGGGTAGACGGCAAGTTGGGTGGAAAGGTCAAGCCATTGATCAGGTTCCTCAAGGCGTGGAAATACTACCGACAGGTTCCGATTTCATCCTTCTACATCGAGTTGCGCGTTGCGAAGTACGCAAGCGATGAATCATCAATCGTGTATGACATCGACGTGAACCGAGTCTTGTGTCTATTGCGCGACAGTGGATTGGCGCAAATGCAGGACCCCATGAGCATTTCCGGTTACATAAGTGCCTGCAAGACGCCTGCCCAGTATGGCGACGCCACGTCCAAGTTGACCACAGCGGCAACGCGGTCGGGGAAGGCACGCGAGTGCGCACTTGCTGGCGACATCAGGGATGCGTTCGAATGGTGGAGGTTGCTTTACGACGATCAGTTTCCAACGTACTACCGCTGAGTCGGAATGATCGCGACAGAACAGAACTCGGAGCGGCAACTCCAGAGACTCGCCGCACAGCGACAACTATACGCAAGCGCCAAGATGCTGCTTGGGTTACAAGTGTTTCTCGGTGGCCCGATCGCAGTTGCCCTTGCCATCGTGGTGCTCAACGTCTCTGCGTTGAAAGGCGTTGCTGCCGCTTGGGGCATTCTTGTGGCACTGTCCGATGTTCTGTGGTTAACGCCCTGGCAAAAGCGTCTTCGAGACTTGGCGGCGAGGACGCAGGAAGCATTTGACTGTGACGTCTTGGTATTGGATTGGAACGAGATCAAAGCTGGCAAGCGTCCTGACCCCGAGCTGATCAAAGAGCAGGCGGACAAGTATCGGCGAAGGACTGCCAACATGCCTACGCTTCATAACTGGTACGCAGCGGCGGTTGACGATCTGCCGATAGAGTTAGGCCGAATCGCATGCCAACGGTCCAATTGCTGGTGGGATTCGAAGCAACGGAGACGCTACGCTGTCTGCGTTATCGCTGCGGCGGCAACCGTGTTCCTGCTATTGCTCGGGTTTTCGTTGGCCGCCAACTTCACGATTGACGATGTGTTGTTGAGAGTGATCGCACCATTTACGCCCGCGCTCGTTCTTGGCCTTCGCCAGTACTCCGAGCAGATGGAGGCTGCGATGCGTGCGGATCGTTTAAAGCGTCATTCGGAGCAGTTGTGGAGTGATACGCTTTCTGGCCAGGCGAAGGCTGGCATTGCAGCTAGAGTCCGCAGCCTTCAGGATGAGATTTTCGAGAATCGCCGACGAAGCCCTCTCGTTTTCGATTTCATCTTCGCGCAACTGCGTCCGCAGTATGAGCAACAGATGACCTTTGGAGTTGAAGAGTTTGTCGCGGAGGCGAAGCGTGCAACACTGGCGAGGTCAACGTGAGGGGCTTCACCGAATCCGTCGTCGAGGAAGCCGCACTCGCCTGGCTGGCGAGCCTCGGCTATTCCGTGCTGCGTGGCCCCAACATTGCCGTGGGCATCCCCGCCGCCGAACGCGCTGACCTGATCTACCGGCCATGGGTGGTCCCGGTAACATAGCAATCAGCCGCTCACTGCACTAGCACTTAGCCGCTCATCTAACTAGCAGCCAGCCGACCATCAACCTTGCACTGAGCCGCTCGTCAGGGCTACCATAGACCATGCCGCGCGCCCTGACCACCACCCCACGCCTGCTCGCTCCGCGCCTCCGCGAGGCACTGGGCGATAGCCCGGTGGTCCTCATTCACGGCCCCCGGCAGAGCGGCAAGACCACCCTCGCCCGCATGGTGGGCGAACGCCGCGGCTACCAGTACGTCACGTTTGACGACGACACCGTACGGCTCGGCGCCGAGTTCGATCCGGTCGGGTTCGTGGAGGGACTCCCCGAACGGGTGATCCTCGACGAAGTGCAGCGCGTACCGCAACTGTTCACGACGATCAAGGCCGCGGTCGATCGCCGCCGAGTGCCGGGGCGCTTCCTGCTCACCGGATCGGCAAACGTGCTGCTCCTCCCCGCGCTGGCCGACTCGCTCGCCGGACGCATGGCCATCCTGCGCCTGCATCCGCTGGCCCAGTGCGAACTCGCCGGCACGCGGCCCCGATTGCTCGACGCGCTGTTTGCGGGCACGCTCCGAACGGCCATCGGCAAGGAGCGGCTCGGCCCGTCGCTGTCGGCCCTCATCGCCGCCGGCGGTTATCCGGCCGCGCTCGCGCGGCGCACCGCCCAGCGCCGGCGGGCCTGGTATCGCGACTACGTGGAAACGCAGATCCAGCGGGACGTGCGCGACTTCTCGCGCATCCGCTCGATCGAGTCGCTCCCCAAGCTGCTTACGCTCGCCGCCAGCCACACGGCGCGCCTGCTCAACGTGTCGGACCTCGCTGGACCGTTTCAATTGACGCGCCAGACGATCCACGACTACGTCACGCTGCTCGAGCGCGTCTTCCTCATCGATCGCCTCCCTCCGTGGCATCGCAATCGCATGAGCCGACTGGTCAAGACGCCCAAACTGCACATGGGTGACACGGGCGTTGCCTGCGCACTGCTGGGGCTCGACGAGCGCCGGCTCCTGCAGGACCGCGACGCCCTCGGTCCTTTGCTCGAGACCTTCGTGCTGCAGGAACTCCGTCGCCAGGCGAGTTGGGGCGAGGAACCAGTGCACTTCTTCCACTTTCGCGATCGCGACGCGTTCGAGGTGGACATCGTGATGGAACGCGGGCATTCAGCCGTGGTCGGCGTCGAGATCAAGGCCGCCGCGAGCGTCAACAGCTCGGACTTTCGCGGACTGCGCAAACTGAGAGCCGCCGCCGGCAAGGACTTCGTGGCCGGCGTGGTGCTACACGACGGAACGGCCACCCTCTCGTTCGGTGACGGGCTCTTTGCCGCGCCGCTGCGTTCCTTGTGGGAGCAAACGTGACGGCCTTCACCGAGCCCGTCGTCGAGGAAGCAGCCCTCGCCTGGCTGGCGGATTTGGGATACGCCGTGCTGCACGGCCCCGACATCGCCGTCGGCATGCCCGCCGCCGAGCGCACTGACCTGACCTACCGCGATGTGGTGTTGGAAGGCCGCTTGCGCCAGGCGCTCCTGCGCCTGAATCCCGATCTGCCGCCTGACGCACTGCAAGACGCCTTCCGCAAGCTCACGCGCACCGATGCGCCATCGCTGGTGGAACGCAATCACGCCGTGCACCGGATGCTGGTGGATGGCGTTCCGGTTGAGTACCGCCGCCCCGATGGCTCAATAGCCGGCACGCAAGCCACAGTCATCGCCTTCGACACGCCCGACAACAACAACTGGCTCGCGGTGAACCAGTTCACCGTTGCCGACGGACAACACACGCGCCGACCAGACGTGGTGCTGTTCGTCAACGGGCTGCCGCTGGCCGTCATCGAACTGAAGAATCCGGCCGACGAGACCGCCACCGTCTGGAGTGCCTACCACCAGCTGCAGACGTATCAGGCGCAGATTCCAGCGCTCTTCGCCACCAACGCGGTGCTGCTGGCCTCCGACGGCGTGCAGGCGCGCATCGGCGCGCTCGGCGCGGGCAAGGAGTGGTTCAAGCCGTGGCGCACGATCACCGGACACGAAGACGCGGCAGCGAAGCTGGCCGAGTTGCAGGTGGTGCTGGAAGGCGTGTTCGAGAAGCGTCGCTTTCTCAATCTGGTGCGGCACTTCCTGGTGTTCGAGGATGAGGGCCGCGGCACGCTCGCCAAGAAGATGGCTGGCTACCACCAGTTTCACGCGGTCAATGTCGCGGTCGAAGAAACGCTGCGCGCGGCGGTCAAGTCGAGCGCCAGCAGTGAAGCACCGGCGCCGGGTTTCTACGCATCACGCGCGCAAGCGGATGCCAAGCCGGGCGACAGGCGCGTTGGCGTAGTCTGGCACACCCAAGGCTCGGGCAAGAGCCTGACCATGGCCTTCTACGCCGGCCGCGTGATCCTTCACCCGGCCATGGAGAATCCGACGCTTGTCGTGCTGACGGATCGCAATGACCTCGACGATCAACTCTTCGGTACCTTCGCCCGATGCAAGGACCTGCTGCGCCAGGAGCCGGTGCAAGCGACGGATCGTTCGGACCTCAGGAAGAAGCTCGCCGTGGCGTCTGGCGGCGTGGTCTTCACCACCATCCAGAAGTTCTTCCCGCCCAGGGAGAGCGACGGCACCGCGGGCGACCGCCAACCGGTGCTGTCCACGCGACGCAATATCGTCGTCATTGCCGATGAAGCGCACCGCAGCCAGTACGACTTCGTGGACGGCTTCGCTCGGCACATGCGCAATGCACTCCCCAACGCCTCGTTCATCGGCTTCACGGGCACGCCCATTGAGCAGACCGACGCCAACACGCGCGCCGTGTTCGGCGACTACATCAGCGTCTATGACATCCAGCGCGCGGTCACCGACGGGGCAACCGTCCCCATCTATTACGAAAGCCGGCTCGCCAAGCTGGAGCTGAAGGAAACGGAGCGTCCCAGGATCGACCCAGAGTTCGAGGAGGCAACCGAAGGCGAAGAGGTCGAACGCAAGGAGAAGCTCAAGACCCGCTGGGCGCAGCTTGAGGCCGTGGTCGGGTCGGAGAACCGACTCAAGCTCATCGCCCGCGACCTGGTGGATCACTTCGAGAACCGCCTTGCCACGCTGGATGGCAAGGCGATGGTGGTCTGCATGAGCCGGCGCATCTGCGTGGAGCTGTACCGTGAGATCGCGCAGCTTCGCCCGACGTGGCACGACCACGACGACGAACTCGGCTCGATGAAGGTGGTGATGACAGGGTCGGCATCCGACCCGCTGCCGTGGCAGCATCACATCCGCAACAAGAAGCGGCGCGAGGACATGGCGCTGCGTTTTCGCGATCCCAAAGACCCGTTCCAGCTTGTCATTGTGCGCGACATGTGGCTTACCGGCTTCGACGCGCCGAGCCTGCATACGATGTACGTGGACAAGCCGATGCGTGGGCACGGATTGATGCAGGCCATCGCGCGGGTGAACCGTGTCTTCAAGGACAAGCCCGGCGGACTGGTGGTGGACTACCTCGGGCTCGCCGACGAACTCAAGAAGGCGCTGGCCACGTACACCGAGAGCGGCGGCACCGGCAAGACGGCGCTTGATCAAGCCGAGGCCGTGGCTGTGATGCAGGAGAAGTACGAGATCTGCCTCGGGCTGTTCCACGGCTTCAGTTGGTCCTTGTGGACAACGGGGACGCCCCAGGACCGACTATCGCTGTTGCCCGCGGCGCAGGAGCACATCCTGGCGCTGCCGGACGGAAAGGCGCGGCTGCTGGGTGCGGTGACCGAGCTCGGCCAGGCCTTTGCCCTCAGCGTTCCGCACGCGGAAGCGCTGAAGATCCGTGACGACGTCGGCTTCTTCCAAGCGGTGCGAGCGGTGCTGGCCAAGGGCGTGCCGGGTGAGCAGAAGAGCGATGAGGATCTCGACCACGCCATCAGGCAGATCATCTCCAGGGCGGTAATCTCCGACGGCGTGATTGACATCTTTGCCGCGGCGGGGCTCAAGAAGCCGGATATCTCGATTCTCTCCGACGAGTTCCTATCCGAAGTGCGCGAGATGCCGCAGCGGAATCTCGCCATCGAGCTGCTGCAGAAGCTGCTCAAGGGCGAGATCAGGGCACGCGCAAGGCGCAACGTGGTGCAGGCGCGATCGTTTGCCGAGCTTCTCGAGAAGGCCGTACGCCAGTACCAGAACCGGGCGCTCGAGACGGCACAGGTGATTGAGGCACTCATTCAGCTGGCCAAGGACATGCGCGCCGCCAACGCGCGCGGCGAGGCGCTCAAGCTCACGGAAGACGAACTGGCGTTCTACGACGCGCTGGAGGTGAATGACAGCGCGGTGAAAGTGCTCGGTGAGCCGACGCTTGTCCACATCGCCCGTGAACTGGTGGCAACGGTCAAGCAGAACGTGACAATCGACTGGACTGTGCGCGAGAACGTGCGTGCGCAGCTGCGGGTGATCGTCAAGCGCATCCTGCGCAAATACGGCTACCCGCCGGACAAGCAGGAGAAGGCGACGCAGACGGTGCTGGAGCAGGCGGAGGTGCTGTCAGAGATGTGGGCGGTGGGGTGAACTCTGACTTGCGAACGCGCAGCCGTGCGTGGAGAATGGAGAACGTTGGCTGCAGAGATCCCCAAGAAGAGAATGGAGCGGAGAGTCTTGCGTGAGGCAGAGCCCCGGACCCGAGTGAATGGGAAAGCACTATGTACCTCAGGAGTATCTTCGCGGCTTTGCCTCTGATTCCGAAGCGCGCTTCATCTGGATGTTCGACAAGGAAACTCAGGCCTGGGTTGAACCGGCAATCAAGACTGTCGCCCAGCAACGAGCCTACTATTCGGCTGAGACCGAAGAGCGCCTCGCCCGGGAAGTCGAAACACCCGGTCACCAAGCGCTCAACACCATCCGGAAGGGTGGTAGCATAACCTCTGGTGAGCGCGAGGCTTTCGCTCTCTATCTTGCCGTACTCATCATGCGGGTTCCCCGGAAGCGTCGACAGGCAGCGGAGCTGGCACCGCGGGTGCTCGCCGGGCGGATGACAGAGACCACGCAGGACCTCTCCGAGCTTCGCACGGCTGAGAATGCAACTCGCATCGACGCTATCGTGCAGGAGTTGGAGCGCATCGAAGCGAGGTACCGGGAGGAACTACCGGCGACGATTCGGGAGGTAATCGAGAGCCCTTGGCCGAGCGCATTGGTGCTTTCCGCTGTGCAAACGATGAACTGGAGGGTCGTTGCAGCCCCGAATGGCCAGTTCTTCATCACCTCGGATACCCCAGCGCACTACTTCGATTCGCTGGGACTCGGCACGGACGACGCCGAGCTCACAGTTCCGCTCTCCCGCTACTTGGTACTTCTCGGAAGCAACCAGGGTTCGCCCGGTGGGCTGACTCGGGTTACCGGTAAACCGGCCCTCGTGAAAGAGGTGAATCGGCGCATTGCGTTTGGTGCGGAACGCTTCGTATTCACTCCTCGCCGTGAGGACTGGGTTCAGACGATCGCTCTTCGAACTCGTCCCAATTTGAGTAGGATAGTCTGGGATGAGCCGGTCTAGCGGCGGTTCTGCAGTAATAGCCGCCCCGGCTCGAAATCCAAGTCGGTCTGCTTGCCTTCCCCGCCCCTTCTAACGATCATTACAGAGCAGCGCAACAACCGTTCCACGTGGCGATTTCGGGCAAATTGCGGCCACGTTAATCCTTCGCTAAAGCGCCAGCCCTGGGCGCCCCGTCGCCCCGGGCGTTTTTCGTCCCCCCTCCCTCCTCGCTCCACTCGTCCCTCTTCACCAAGCCCCTGCACCCTTGCCCCACTCCCCTCCTCCCGTCAGCTCCGCTTACCTCGCCGCCCTCGACAAGCGCGTCCTTGTCTACGACGGCGCGATGGGAACAAGCATCCAGCGCTTCCACCTGACCGCCGAGGACTACGGCGGCGCGGCGCTCGAAGGGTGCAACGACCATCTGGTGCTCACGCGCCCGGACGTCATCCAGTCCATCCACGAGTCGTTCCTCGCCGTCGGCTGCGATGTCGTGGAGACCTGCACGTTCCAGAGCACGCCGCGCCGGCTCGGGGAATGGGGACTGCTCGACAAAGCGCACGACATCAACGTCGCCGCCGCCAGGCTCGCGCGTGAAGCGTGCGCCAAGTACGCCACCAAGGACCAGCCGCGCTTCGTGGCCGGCTCCATTGGCCCCACGGGCATGCTGCCGAGCTCGAGCGATCCGGCGCTCAGCGCCATCACTTTCGAGGCGCTGGCCGAGCAGTACTACCTGCAGGCGAAGTACCTCGTCGAGGGCGGCGTGGACGTCCTCCTCGTCGAGACGTCGCAGGACATCCTCGAGGTCAAGGCGGCCGTCGCCGGCTTCGAGCAGTTGTTCGCGGAGCTTGGCCGCCGGCTTCCGGTTCAGGCGCAGGTGACGCTCGACACGAGCGGGCGCATGCTCCTCGGCACCGACGTCGCCAGCGCGATGACGACGCTCGAGGCGCTCCCGGTGCACGTGATCGGGCTCAACTGCTCCACTGGGCCCGAGCATATGCGCGAGCCGGTGCGGTACCTCACCGAACACGCCACGCGTCCCATCAGTTGCATTCCCAACGCAGGACTGCCGCTGAACACCGGCACCGGCGACGCCGTCTACCCGCTCGAACCAGAGCCGATGGCCGAGGCGCTGCGCGAGTTCGTGCAGCAGTTCGGCGTGCGCATCGTCGGCGGTTGCTGCGGTACCACGCCGGCGCACCTTGAGGCGGTGGTGCGCGCGGTGCGAAGCGCCGCGGCCCCCGCCGCACCCCGCCCGCGCGCCGTGGCCCGCGTGTCGTCGGCCATGCGCGCCATCACCCTGCATCAGGACCCTGCCCCTCTCCTCGTCGGCGAGCGCGTCAACACGCAGGGCTCGCGCAAGGTGAAGCGCCTGCTCCTCGCCGACGACTACGAGGGGATCCTCGAGGTCGCGCGCGAGCAGGTGGACGGCGGCGCGCATGTGCTCGACGTCTGCGTGGCCGTCACCGAGCGCGGCGACGAGGCCGACCAGATGGAGAAGGTCGCGCGATTGCTGTCGCAGTCGGTGGAGACGCCGCTGATGATAGACTCCACCGAGCCCGACGTCATTGCCCGCGCCCTCGAGAACGTGCCGGGACGCGCGATCGTGAACTCCATCAACATGGAGAACGGGCGCGCGCGCATCGAAGCGGTGGTGCCGATCGCCAAGAAGCACGGCGCGGCGCTCGTCGCGCTCACCATTGACGAGCAGGGAATGGCCAAAACGGCCGCGCGGAAGCTCGACGTGGCCCGGAAGATCCACGACATCGTCGTCGGCGAGTACGGGATGTCGAGCGACGACCTGATGTTCGACGCGCTCACCTTCACGCTCGCCACCGGCGACGCCGAGTGGATTGACTCGGCGCACGAGACCATAGACGGCATTCGCGCCATCAAGCGCGAACTGCCCGGGGTACTCACCATCCTCGGCGTCAGCAACGTCTCGTTCGGGCTCGATCCGGCGGCGCGCGGCGTGATGAACTCGGTCTTCCTGCACCATTGCGTGCAGGCCGGGCTCGACGCCGCCATCGTGAACCCGGCGCACATCACGCCGTACGCGGAGATACCGGCGGCCGAGCGCGCGCTGGCCGACGACCTGATCTTCAACCGGCAACCCGATGCGCTGCAGAAACTGATTGAACACTTCACGCAGACGGCGGACGGCGGACGGCAGACGGCGGAAAAGGCGGATCCCACCGAGGGCATGACGCCCGAACAGCGCGTGCATTGGATGGTGGTGCACCGCAAGAAGGAAGGAATCGAGGCCGCGCTCGACGCCGCGCAGGTGCGCGAGCACCCGGTGCGCGTGCTCAACGAGGTGCTGCTCCCCGCCATGAAGGAGGTCGGCGACAAGTTCGGCGCCGGCGAGCTCATTCTTCCGTTCGTGCTGCAGAGCGCCGAGGTCATGAAGCGCGCGGTGAAGCACCTCGAGCAGTTCCTCGAGAGGCAGGAGGGGTACACCAAGGGGATCGTAGTGCTCGCCACCGTGTACGGCGACGTGCACGACATCGGCAAGTCGCTCGTGAACACGATTCTCGCCAACAACGGCTACACGGTGCACGACCTCGGCAAGCAGGTGCCCGTCAACACCATCGTGGACAAGGCGGTGGAACTGAAGGCCGACGCCGTGGGGCTCAGCGCGCTGCTGGTCAGCACCTCCAAGCAGATGCCGCTCTGCGTGCAGGAACTCGACCGTCGCGGCCTGAAGCTCCCCGTGCTCATCGGCGGCGCGGCCATCAACCGCCGGTTCGGCCGCCGCGCGATGTTCGTGGACGGCGAGCGGGCTTACGCGCCGGGCGTCTTCTACTGCAAGGACGCCTTCGAGGGGCTCGAGACGATGGATCGCCTGCAGGACCCGCTCGGCCGCGAGGCCTTCACGCGCCAGTTGATGGATGACGCACGCAACGACGTCTTCCTGAACACCACCGTCGGAAAGGACATCCGCGTCGGCGAGAGCGGCGGGGCGCGCAGCGACGTACGCGCCGACGTGGCGGTGCCGCGTGCGCCGTTCTTCGGCACGCGAGTGCTGCACGACATTCCGCTTGGCGAGGTCTTTCCGCTCCTCGACCTCGACGAGCTCTACCGCCTGCAGTGGGGCGGCCGCGGTTCCGGCCCCGCGTACGACGCCATTGTGCGCGACGAGTTCGAGCCCGCACGGCAGCGCCTGGAAGGCAGCGCGCTCCGCGACGGCTGGCTGCAGCCGCAGGCGGTGTACGGTTACTTCCCGGCCCAGAGCGACGGCAACGCGATAATCGTCTACGACCCCGCGGCGTTCGAGAGCGACGGCGGTTCGCGCCGCGAGATCGCGCGCTTCGCATTCCCGCGGCAGGCGGGGCGTGAGCGGCTCTGCCTCGCCGACTACGTGCGTCCCGCCGCGAGCGACGACGTGGACGTCATTGCCCTTCAGGTCGTGACGGTCGGCGAGGCCGCGTCGCAGCGTTTCGCGCAGCTGCAGGCGGCCAACGAATACAGCGAGGCCTTTCTCGTGCACGGCCTCGCCGTCGAGACGGCGGAGGCGGTGGCGCAGTGGATGCACGCGCGAATTCGCCGCGAGCTGGGACTCGAGGACGAGCGCGGCAAGCGCTACTCCTGGGGTTACGGCGCCTGCCCCGATCTCGACGACCACCGGCAGGTATTCAAGCTCCTCCCGGTCGAGGCGTCGCTCGGCTTGACCCTCACCGAGGCGTTCCAACTCGTCCCGGAGCAAAGCACGGCCGCCATCGTCCTGCATCATCCGGAGTGCAAATACTATGCCGTGCGTACTGCGGCGGAGGCGTCATGAACGCGTCGCGCGACGAACTGCGGCAACGACTGCTCGATCCCGCGCAGGTGGTCATCGCCGACGGCGCGATGGGAACGATGCTTTACGCCAAGGGCGTCTTCATCAACCAGTGCTACGACGAGCTCAACGTGCGGCAGCCCGACCTGGTACGCGGCATTCATGCCGAGTACGTGCGCGCCGGCGCCGAGTTGCTCGAGACCAACTCGTTCGGCGCCAGCCGCCCCAAACTCCAGCACTATGGACTTGAGGCACACGTCCGTGAGTTCAACGTCGCGGCGGCCACGCTGGCGCGCGAGGCCGCGGGCGACCGGGCGCTCGTGGCCGGCGCGGTGGGACCGCTCGGATTGCGCATCGAGCCGTACGGACCGACGTCGCGCGAGGAGGCGCAAGAGATGTTCGCGGAGCAGATGCGCGCCCTTCGCGACGGCGGCGTGGACTGCTTCATCCTCGAGACCTTCAGCGACCTCGACGAGATTGCGGCGGCGGTGCGCGCCGCGCGCGCCGTGGATCCGATGTTGCCAGTCATTGCGCAGATGACGGTGGGCACCGATGGCGTCACGTCCTTTGGCGTGCCGCCAGAGGAGGTCGCCGAGGCGCTCGAGGAGACCGGCGCCGACATCATCGGCCTCAACTGCTCGGTGGGGCCGCAGACCATCCTCGAGGCCATCGAGCGCATGGTGCCGGTGACATCGAAGAAACTGTCGGCCATGCCCAACGCCGGCATACCCCGCGAAGTCGGAGGGCGCGCCATGTACATGGCAAGCCCCGAGTACACGGCCAACTATGCGCGCCACCTCATCCAGGCCGGGGTGCGCCTGGTGGGCGGCTGCTGCGGCACGACGCCGGAGCACATTCGCGCAATGGTGGATGGCGTGCGCCCACTCGTGCCGCGCCACGCGACGGTGGAGCAGTCGGCGGGCGGCGGGCGGTTTTCGCGCGTGACCGGCCCTCATCACGAATCGCACGCGGTGCCCGTGGTGCCACTCAACGAACGCTCGGCGTGGGGGCGCAAGCTTGCGGCCGGCGAGTTCGTGACCAGCGTGGAGATCGTTCCGCCGCGCGGTGTGGATCCGGCGAAGATGCTGGCCGAGGTGCGCAAGTTGAAGGCCGCCGGGGTGGATGCCGTGAACGTTCCCGACGGCCCGCGCGCGCAGAGCCGCATGAGCGCCATCGCCACCAGCGTGCTCATCCAGCAGGAGTGCGGCATCGAGACCGTGACGCACTACGCGTGCCGCGACCGCAACCTGCTCGGCATGCTCTCCGACCTGCTCGGCGCGTCGGCCCTCGGGTTGCACAACGTGCTGCTCGTCACGGGTGATCCGCCCAAGATGGGGCCGTATCCCGATGCCACGGCGGTGTTCGACATTGACGCGATCGGGCTGACCAACGTCGTCAGCCGGCTCAACCACGGCGTGGACCCGGGGGGCAACAGCATCGGTGCGCCGACGCGCTATGTCATTGGGGTCGGCGTGAATCCAGTGGCGATTGATGTTGAGCACGAGCTCAAGCGGTTTGCCTGGAAGGTGGACGCCGGGGCGGAGTTTGCGGTGACGCAGCCCGTGTTCGATACGGCGCAGCTCGAGTCGTTCGTCGCGCGTATCGCGGACACGCGCATTCCAGTGGTAGCGGGCATCTGGCCGCTTGTGTCGGTGCGCAACGCCGAGTTCCTGGCCAACGAGGTGCCGGGCGTGACGGTGCCGCCAGCCATCATTGAACGCATGCGCCGCGCGAGCGAGAAGTCCAAGGACCACGCGGTGGCCGAGGGCATTGCCATCGCCCGTGAGATGCTGGAGCGCGTTCGGCCCGTCGTGCAGGGGGTGCAGGTATCGGCGCCGTTCGGGAAGGTGGAGTTGGCGCTTGAGGTGTTCAAGGCGTAGCCTGGCGGGTGGGCGGAGTTCGCTCCTACCAGCGCGGCTGTCGGCCGGTCGCGGTAGATTCCGCGTCACGAGATGCCCCTTCAGCGCCGAGTCCCGGATGGATGAGCAGCTTGAGTTTCTGCATGGCGATCTGCTGTCGGAGCCGGAGCGAGCGGCCGCGCTAAGACTCCTTCAACTCCAATCGAGATGAGCGACCTTCCGGGACGCAACGACCCCTGCCACTGCGGATCGGGGCACAAATACAAGAAGTGCCACGAGGCGAGCGACCGCGAGGCCGCGCGCTCGCCACGGCTGCGCCTCCTCGCGGGGGCTCCCGCGGCCGCGCGCGATCGGAGCTTGAATCTGCCGCAGCCCTCGGCGCTGAGTCGCACGTGGGAGCTCGACATCGTGCCGATTCCCTCGTCGTTCGAGAACGATCCCGCTGCGCGCCCCGCCGTGATTCTGGTGGCCGCGCCACCGTTTGTGCTGGGCTGCGAAGTGGTGAGCCGCCCGTCCGCCGAACCGGACGAGATCGCGGCTCTCCTCGCACAGCAGGTCCTGGTTGCCGTGAAAGACGCGGGCACCAACCCGACGAACGTGGCGATTCGCTACCCGGCGCTCGTCGTGCCGCTTGGGCGCGCACTCATGGCGCACGGGATTCGTGTTGTCCGCGAGGACGAACTTCCCGGCGTGGCCGACGCACTGCGCAACATGTTCGCGCACCTTTATGGCGGCATCGTCCCATTGCATCAGTTGCGATCCCAACCCGACATGTGGGCGGGGTGGGGAATGCCGGTGGATCTCACCGCACGATTGTTTCGCGCGGCGGCGGCGTTCCATCGCGCCGAGCCCTGGCGGATATCCGCGAACGAGGCACCCATCACCGTCGCGCGCCCCGGAAGAGACCCGTGGACTGCCGTGGTCCTCGGCGCGGCCGGAGAGGTAAGCGGGCTGGCACTCTATCACGACATCGCCGACCTCGAGTTGATGTTCGCGCGCGAATCGGCGACAGCGCCCGCTATGGCGTTTGAAGGAATGCACGGCACGATCCTCTCGCTGCTCTACAACACGCGTGCCGAGCTTCCGCGGCCCATGCGCGCCGAGATAAAGAGCGCAGGCTGGGAGATTGCGGGACCGAACGCGTATCCGACGATCTCCGTGCTCAACACACCCGGCGGTGGCATCCGGCGGCAGGACTTCGAGGATCTCGTCGCCGCGCTCGAGAGTGTTCCGCGATTCATCGCAGAGTACGCGCCGGTGTTCGCGGGTGCGCCGTGGGAGAGCCCGGGCGTTGAATGGACGGATCCTGAAACGGGCACAACCTGCTCACTTGCACTCGCAGCGGAGCCGTACGAGGACATCCCTCCACCTCTCCTGCTCGCCACCGCCGGCCCCGAGGGCCCGGGCGCAACGCCACTCGCGGCGCTCGACGACGCGACCATCGCGCGCAGCATCAACCGCTCGCTGACGCGTTTCCGCGCCTGGCTTCGCAAGCCGCTCCGCGGCAAGCCTCCGTCGGAAGCCACCGTACGCCGTCACGCAGATGCGGCGCGGTTGCTCGTCGAATTCTGCGCGTACACCAGCCTCCAGCCCGTCACCGCCATTAGCGAATTCGAATTGCGCGGCTTCCTGTATGACTGGTATCCGCGCAAGCTGGCCGGATCACTTGCGGACGCACGACGCCTGCTCGTCGGGCTTCGCAAGTTCTTCGTCTTTCTCGAGGAGCACGAGGGTGTGACCTGTCCGTGGGCATGGCCCATCCTCGGCGATGTGGTGACGTTCGAGATCCGACTGGAGAGCTTCCCGGGCGGTTTCTTCTGGGACGCGGAGGTCCAGGCGTGGCAGGCGCCGCACGTGCGCGATCTCTCGAGACGCATTCTGATTCCGCTCATCGACCCCGAAGGCGGCATCGAGTGGGGACCCACCATGGGGCGTGTCGAGTACGTGCTCAATCGCGAGGCGCATCGCCTGTGGATCGTGTCGCGTGACGAGGCGATTCGCGCTGGAACCACCGCACCACGTGCGGTGCTCGACCATGCGCTGGCGCGGCAGCGCGAATGGGCGCACGCGCCTAACGCGAGATGCGGCGGGCTCACTCCGCAGGCGGCGATTGCGCGGGAACGCGAGGAGATGCGACCGGCGCAGGGTGGCGGTTGACGCAGCCAGTGGTCGAGCCGGCGCAGATCCAGTCGTTGCCTGCCGACGGTCAAGCGAGAATGTCAAAGCCGTTCACTTTTTTCGCTTGCTGCCATATCTCTCATATTTTCAATGACTTACGAGAATTGGGTACTTCGGAGATAGATCGAAACCGCCGGCCTGACTACGCAGACCCGATCGCTGCGGCCGGTGCCATTGCCTTCTTGAGCGCGCCTCGGTCCTTCGGCGGAGTCTATTCGTACCACGATAATCCCGCTTGACATACAGGCTTTTCATGGATATTGTTACGGCCATGAGAGTCCCACGCATCGCCGCGATGGCCGCCATCCAGACCGCCCTGGCCCGAAACCCGGTTGTCGTGCTCACCGGCCCGCGGCAATGCGGCAAGACCACTCTGGCGCGCGAGCTGCTGCACGAGGACTCGCTCAACTACTTCGACCTCGAAGACCCCGTTAGCCTTGCGAGGCTCGACGAGCCGATGACCGCGCTGCGGCCGCTCAAGGGGCTCGTCGTCATAGACGAAGTGCAACGGCTTCCCGATCTCTTCCCCGTGCTGCGCGTGCTGGCCGACCGCCGCTCCACGCCTGCGCGTTTCCTGATTCTGGGCAGCGCCTCGGGCGAGCTGTTGCGGCAGAGCGCAGAGAGCCTGGCCGGTCGCGTGGAGCACATCGCCATCGGCGGCTTCACGATCCTCGAGGTCGGCGCCGACGAGAGCCCCGCGCTCTGGAGGCGCGGCAGCTTTCCGCGGGCGTACCTGGCCCGCGGGGAACAGAACTGCCTGGCGTGGCGCAAGCAGTTCATCCAGACGCTCCTCGAGCGCGATCTGCCGCAGTGGGGAGTGCGCGTGCCGGCTGTCGCGCTGCGGCGCTTCTGGACGATGATCGCGCACTATCACGGCCAGACATGGAACGCCGCAGAGCCGGCGCGCGCGATGGGGGTCAATGAGTCCACCACGCGCCGCTATCTGGACCTGTTTACTGACGCGCTGATGATCCGCCAATTGCAGCCGTGGCACGCCAACCTGCGCAAGCGCCAGGTGCGGTCGCCCAAGGTGTTCGTGCGCGACAGCGGGTTGCTGCATCAGTTGCTCGGCATCGACTCGGCGAAGGCGCTGGCGAGCCATCCCAAGATTGGCGCTTCATGGGAAGGCTTCGTCATCGAACAGATTCTCGCACTCGAGCCGCACGACGAGGCCGCATTCTGGGCCACGCACCAAGGGGCGGAAATGGACTTGCTCCTGCGCCGGGGCGACCGATTGCTGGGGGTGGAGTGCAAGCGCTCCGATGCGCCGCGCATGACGCCATCCATCCGGATTGCACTGGAAGACCTGGGACTCGAGCGCGTCGCCGTGGTCTATCCTGGCGACACGCGGTATGCCATCGCCGATCGGGTCGAAGCCGTTCCGCTGGCTGCGCTCACAAGCCCGCGTGGGCTGTTCGGGGCGTAACCAGCGGGAATTCTGCCCCGGCTCAGCCCCGATCAGTCCGACTCGCCAGCCAACGGCCCAGCTCGATCGGGAACGGGAACACGATCGTCGAGGAATGCTCGCTCGCAATCGTATTGAGCGTGGAGAGATACCGGAGTTGCATGGCTTCCGGACGGGAACTCAGTATCTCGGCAGCTTCCAGCAGCTTGGTGGCGGCCTGCTGCTCTCCTTCGGCGTTGATGATCTTGGCCCGCCGTTCCCGCTCCGCCTCGGCCTGGCGCGCGATCGCCCGGATCATGCTCTCGTTCAGGTCCACATGCTTGATCTCGACGTTGGCGACCTTGATCCCCCATGATTCGGTCTGCCCGTCGAGGATCTCCTGGATGTCGTGGTTCAGCTTGTCGCGCTCGGCCAGCATCTCGTCAAGGTCGTGCTTGCCCAGCACAGAGCGCAACGTCGTCTGCGCAAGCTGGCTGGTGGCCATCATGAAATCCTCAACTTGGATGGTGGCGCGCTCGGCGTCGAGCACCCGGAAGTAGATCACCGCGTTCACGCGGACCGAGACGTTGTCGTGCGAGATGACGTCCTGCTGCGGCACATCCAGCACGCGTACCCGCAAGTCCATCCGCACCATCTGTTGCACCACTGGGATCAGGATGATGAGCCCGGGACCCTTGACGCCGGTGAACCTGCCGAGGGTGAACACCACGCCGCGTTCGTACTCGCGCAGCACCCGGATCGCGGCTGACAGCAGGGCGACGACCATGACGACAATCGCCGCCATGAAGAACAGGTTGGTCTCAAGCACTGGGGACTCCTGGTGGGGACGCGGCAGCCGGCCCCGGCTCCACCGTCAACGTGAGGCCTTCGAGGGCAACGACCCGAATGGCGTCGCCCGATTGGAGCGGCGTGGACGAGACCGCCCGCCACCGTTCGCCGTGAACGAACACGTGACCCCGGCCGTCACCCCACTGGGTGACGACACCGGACGCGCTGGCCAGTTCCTCGCGACCGCTGACGACCGGCCGACGACGAGATCGGAGCGTCAGCGGAATGAGGTACAGCAGGAAGGCGGCGCTGCCGACCATGATCGCGCCGATGACGGGCTTGGCCACGGTGAAGTCGGGAAGCGTAGCGTCAATCAGGAACGTCATGCCGAGCGCCATCGCGATCACCCCGCCGATGCCGAGCACCCCGAAGGACGGAGCGAATGCCTCGACGGTCAGCAGCGCGAGTCCCAGTAGAATGAGCATCGCGCCCACCATGTTGATCGGGAGCGCAGCCAAGCCGTACAGGCCCACCAAGAGGGCGATGCCGCCTACCGTGCCGGGATAGAGCGCACCGGGGTTCATGAACTCGAAGATGAGCCCGTAGATCCCGATCATCAGGAAGATCAACGCGATGTTCGGATTTGTGATGGCCGCGAGCAACCGGGTACGCCAGTCCCTCTCGATGCGCTCCACGGCAATGTCCGTCGTCGCCAGTGTGACGGGCGTGCTCCCGACGGAGACGACGCGCCCGTTCATCTTTGTCAGAAGGTCTTCGACACTGGTCGCGACGATGTCGATTACCTTCTCCGAAAGCGCTTGCGTGGCCGACAGGCTCGCGGCCTCGCGCACGGCCTTCTCCGCCCAGTCCGCATTCCGTCCTCTCAGCTCCGCAAGCGAGCGGATGAAGGCGACCGCGTCGTTCACCACCTTGGCCTCGGCGGCGGTCGCCGGAGCTGGAGGCCGGGAACGCCTCTCGGTTGACGTGTCGCCCGACGCGCCCTTTGGCGGCTCTGACGGCCTGTCGAAGGGCGGCACGCCGATGGAGATGGGAGTCGCCGCACCCAGGTTGGTACCCGGCGTCATGGCGGCAATATGACTGGCGTACATCAGGTAGGTGCCGGCGCTTGCCGCCCGCGCCCCGCTCGGGTGGACATACGTAGCGACCGGAATCGGCGAGGCGAGGATGGCGCGAATGATGTTGCGCATGGATGCGTCAAGCCCGCCCGGCGTGTCCAGGGAGAGCACCACGACCGCGGCGTTTCGCTCGGCGGCCAAGGCCAGTCCACGGGTGATGAAGTCAGCGGTAGCCGGGCCGATCGCGCCCTCCGCCGGAAGCACCACGGCGGCGCGGGGCTGCACGAGGGGTGCCTGAGCGGACGAGGCGTGCAGTCCCGCCGCACCCAATGCGCCCATGACCACGAAGGCGATGGTTCGCTGCCGATTCTTTGGCATGTTCCCCCCCAGGGAACTTACCGAGCGCCGATGCTGGCCCGCAACCGCTCAGTAGAGTGGAGTTGGCGATCAGCTCCGTTCCGCACTACAGTCTAGCTACGGCTCTCTTCACCGCGACTGCAATCCCCGTCCCATGAAGCCGACTGCACGCTTGTCTGATTGTTGAGGTCATGCCCAATGACTTCCGTTCGACCTCCCGCCGTGGCGGGGATGTTCTATCCAGCCCGTCCCGCGACGCTCACGCAGGACATCGTTGAGATGCTGGCGCATCCCGAAGGCGCCCCGCTGCCGCGCGCACCCAAGGCGCTGATCGTACCGCACGCGGGCTACGTCTATTCCGGCCCCATCGCCGCCAGCGCGTATGCGCAGTTGGAACCCCTGCGCGGCCGCATCCGCCGCGTGGTGCTGCTCGGCCCCGCGCACTACGTCCCCATTCGCGGGCTCGCGCTCCCGGAGGCTGATCGCTTCCGCACGCCGCTCGGCGAAATCTCCCTCGACGTCGCGTCCATGCAGAAACTGGACGCGTCGCCGCTGGTGAGCCGCAGCGCTGCGGCCCATGAGGACGAGCATTCGTTGGAAGTGCAGTTGCCGTTCCTACAACAGGTGCTCGGCGACTTCCAGCTGCTGCCGCTGGTCGTCGGCGACGCATCCGCCGCCGAGGTCGCCGACGTGCTCGAAGTCGTGTGGGGCGGCGACGAGACGCTGATCGTCATCAGTTCTGACCTGTCGCACTACCTGAGCGACGAGCGGGCGCGCGCCGCCGATGGCAAGACGGTCGCCGACATCGTCGCGATGCGGCCGCTGGGCCACCGGCAGGCGTGCGGCTCCACGCCCATCAACGGCCTGCTGCTCGCCGCTCAGCGGCACGGACTGCACGCCGTCACGCTGGACGTGCGCAACTCGAGCCAGACCGCCGGCGATCCGGACCGGGTGGTGGGCTATGCGGCGTTCGCCTTCGTTCCGGTCGACCGCACCGACGAGCCGAGCGATGGGGAACAGGCGCACGACGCAGCGGCTGCCCCGACCGATGACGAGAGGGGCGCGACGCTGCTGCGCCTCGCGCGCGCGGCGATCGGCGAGGCACTCGGCATCGAGACGGAGTCTGCCCCGGGGGCAAGCTGGCTGTCCGCGCCCGGCGCCACTTTCGTCACGCTCACCAAGAAGGGCGCGCTCTGCGGGTGCATCGGTTCCATCGAGGCGCGACGGTCGCTCGGCGAGGATGTGCAGGAGAACGCCGTGGCCGCCGCGTTTCAGGACCCACGTTTCCGCCCGCTCAAGCCCAGGGAGTTCGACAGCATTCGGGTGGAGGTGTCGCTGCTGACGCCGCCTGAGCCGATGGCAGTGGCCGATGAAGCACAGGCGCTGGCCGCACTTCGTCCGGGCGTGGACGGCGTGATCTTCGAGTACGGTCGCCACCGCAGCGTGTACCTGCCGCAGGTATGGGAGCAGCTCCCCACGCCCGCAGAGTTCCTGTTTCACCTGAAGGAGAAGGCCGGCCTGCCGGGGAGCTTCTGGGCCCCCGGCGTTCGGCTCTTACGCTTCACGGTCAGCAAGTGGCACGAGCCGGCGGCATGATCACTCCCGCCTCGCGCTATCCGGCACGCTGGTGGCACGCGCTCCCCGATGGCCGCATCCAGTGCGACCTCTGCCCGCGTGAGTGCAAGCTGCATGAGGGGCAGCGCGGGCTGTGCTTCGTGCGGAAGATGGATGGCGGCGCGATGGTGCTCACCACCTACAGCCGGTCGTCCGGGTTCTGCGTGGATCCCATCGAGAAGAAGCCGCTGAGCCACTTCTACCCGGGGTCATCGGTCTTCTCGTTCGGCACCGCCGGCTGCAACCTGGCCTGTAAGTTCTGCCAGAACTGGGACATCTCCAAGTCGCGCGAGATCGACACGCTGGTGGACCGGGCGATGCCGGAGGAGATCGCCTCCGCTGCAGTGCAGGCCGGGTGCGCGAGCGTGGCCTTCACGTACAACGATCCGGTGATCTTCGCCGAGTACGCGATGGACGTGGCCGACGCCTGCCATGCCGTCGGGCTGAAGACGGTGGCGGTGACGGCCGGCTACATGTGCGACGAGCCGCGCCGTGCGTTCTACGCCAAGATGGACGCGGCCAACGTGGACCTGAAGGCGTTCACCGAGGCGTTCTACTTCTCGCTCACGGGCGGCCACCTACAGCCGGTGCTTGATACGCTCGTGTACCTCAAGCGCGAGACCGACGTCTGGGTGGAGATCACCACCCTCCTGATCCCGGGCCGCAACGACGGCGACGCGGAACTCGACGCGATGAGCCGTTGGATCGTGCGCGAACTCGGCCCCGACGTGCCGCTGCACTTCTCCGCGTTCCATCCCGACTGGAAGATGCTGGATGTGCCACCGACGCCGGCCTCTACGTTGACGCGTGCGCGCGAGATCGCGAGGAATGCGGGCGTGCATTTCGTCTACACTGGCAATGTGCACGACCTCGCCGGCGGCACGACTTCGTGCCCGAACTGCCACGCCGCGCTCATCGCGCGCGACTGGTACGACATCCGCGAGTACCGCGTGACGCCCGAGGGGCGCTGCCCGCAGTGCCATACGGCGATCGCCGGGCGTTTCGGGGACTACCGCGGGGCGTTCGGCAATCGTCGCATGCCGGTTGCCATGCATCGCCTGACGCGGGCGTAGGCACATTCGTGCTTGCCGCCCTCATTGGGCGGACGTAGACTCGAATTGCGGCCCCGCACGGTCAATCACGCGTCCTGCGACATCACACTTCCGCAAGACACGCCTGAACCGCCCGTGGGGCTGCGCGTGCGCCTGGGCTGTTCGACGTGCCGCCGAGGGGAACGCACATGCCATCCGACAAAGTGGCCGACCTGGCCGGACCCGGCGTCAGCACCTATCCAGAGGTCGAGAAGATCCTGCCGACGGACTACCGACCGCTGCTGGGCCCCAAGGAGACCCAGCACGCCATCACCGCCGTCAAGCGCTACATCGAGGACGGGCTCTGCGCGGAGCTCAACCTCTTCCGCGTCGAGGTGCCGTTGATCGTCTCGGCGGAGAGCGGCGTCAACGACTACCTCGACCGCGACGGCTCGCGCACACCCATCGAGTTCCCGTGCGGGCTGGGGCTCGACAAGCGCATCACGGCGCAGGTGGTGCAGGCCGCCACCAAGTGGAAGCGGATGGCGCTCAAGCAGTTCGAGTGCGACGTCGGCGAGGGCATCGTCACCGACATGCGCGCGGTGCGCAAGGACTATTTCCTCGACCACGACCACTCGGCCTACGTGGACCAGTGGGACTGGGAGAAGCGCATCACCGCCGACATGCGCAACCTCGACTTCCTCAAGCAGACCGTGCGCGGCATCTGGAAGGTGATCAAGGGGGCCGAGCAGTTCGTACAGAAGGAGTTCCCGAAGCTCAAGACAAGGAAGTACCCGGAGCTGCCCGATGAGCTGGTCTTCCTGCATGCCGAGGAGATCCTCGACATGTATCCCGACCTGCCGCGCAAGCAGCGGGAGACGGCAATCCTGCAGCGCTATCCGGCCATCTTCATCATCGGCATCGGCTGGGTGCTCGACGACGGGTATCCGCACGAGATGCGCGCCGCCGACTACGACGACTGGGCGACCCCCACGCGCGGACCAAAGGGCCGTGTGCTGCACGGCCTGAACGGCGACATCCTGGTTTGGAACGCCGTGACCAAGCGCCGGCACGAACTGAGTTCGATGGGCATTCGGGTCACGAAGCAGACGCTGAAGCAGCAGCTCGAGATCACGAAGCAGCTCGACTTCCTCAAGCTGCCCTACCACAAGGCGATCCTGCACGATCAGATCCCGCTGAGCATCGGCGGCGGCATCGGCCAGTCGCGCACAGTGATGCACCTGCTGAAGACGGCGCACCTGGGCGAAGTGAGCGTGACGGTGTGGCCCAAGGAGCTCAACGCGATCTGCGAGAAGAAGAACATCCGCGTGCTGGCGTAGGCGCCGGGACGGATTCACGGGAGGGCCGCGGGCATCCACCCGGCGGCCCTCCTTTCACGCCCACCCGCGCAGCCACTGCTGTTCGAACAAGACCTTGAGCAGGTGTGACAGACGACCGGGAGGCTGCAGGCTCACCGTCGGCACCGGCTCGGCGTAGAAATCGCCATTCCCGAGCCCGGCTTTTCCGCCGCCGACCTCGACGAAGCACATGCCATGGCCATCGAATCGCGCCGTCGCGGCGCGGCCACGTCGCTTCGCCGCGATGTTGCGCGCCACGACCTGCGCCTGCGCGCGCGCGAAGACGCCGGCCTTCGGCAGCGGCTTGCCCATCGCCAAGGGAAGGCTGACGACATCGCCCAACGCATACACCCCGGGCCATTTCGTTTCGAGCGTGCTTCTGTCGGCGGATATCCAGCCGCTATCCCCCGCAATTCCGGCGCGGAGCACAACGCCTGGCGCCACATGCGGTGGCACAAACGCAAGCAGGTCGAACGATGCCTCGGCATCGTTGGTGAACGTGATCCGTTTTGCGGCCGAATCGATCGTGCGCACTTGGTGTTCGGGCATATAGGAAATGCCACGCGCCTCGAGCATGCCTCGGACGGCCGAGGAGACCGCAGGACCTGCGACGCCCATCGGCGCCGGCTCGGCGGCGAACAGTCGCAGCTCAACCTTGTCTCGAATGCCGCGACGCCGACACAGGTCTTCAAGCAGCAGGGCGACCTCGTATGGTGCCGCCGGACACTTGTACGCGGGTGCGGCCGTGAGCACGACCAGCCGCCCACCGCTGAATCGCGACATCTCCCGCCGCAGTGCGTCTGCGCCCTCCGGCTCGTAGATGTTGAAGCCGGCGTCTGCGAGACCGGGAATGCGCTCGGGAGCCAGTGACGCGCCGAGCGCGATAACAAGCGCGTCCCCGGCGAGCCGGTGGCCGTTGACGATCACCGACCGCGACTCGACGTGGATCTCGTCCACATCACCGGTGACCAGATCGATGCCCTTCCGCAGCAATTGCCGTATCGGGCGCGAAATGGCGGACTTCGACCGCTGTCCAGCCGCCAGCCACGGGAGCGACGCGCCGAATGATGCTTCGACCTGGCGATCGACGACGATGATGCGATCAGCCGACGGTAACAGGCGGCGGAGGCGATTCGCGGTGACGACGCCACCGACGCCACCGCCGAGGATCAATACGGTGTGCGACACGAAAGTCCCTCCCGTTGCTAGAAGACCAGCACTTTGTCAGCCGTCAGTGTCCATTCGGTCCACTCGTCGAGCGTGCTTCGGTAGGCACCCTCCATTAGGTCCGTCGCGACAATCCCGCGGGCGTCCATGCACGTCCCGCACACGCCGATGCGACCGCCACGCCGTGCGACGGAAGCCAGCATCGTGCCGACGTTGTAGTAGCCCGACGGTACCTTCTGCCCACTTCGCGCGCAGGCCGAGGCGTCGCCGGCCAGGAAGACGTCAACCGTGGCGCCGTCTTGCTTGGCCAGCGAGCCAGCGAGCCGAAGTCCGTTGTACGAGCGCTCTGAGCCATAGGGCGCGTCATTGAGCACGACCAGGTATTTCATGCAGCGTCCTCTGAGGTGACCGGCAAGCCTGCGGCGAGCCATTCGGGAAACCCGTCTTCGAGCCGGCGCGCCCGGCGCCCGTGCCGGCGCAGCCACTCCACGGCCTCGACAGCGAGCAGGCAGTACGGACCACGGCAGTACGCGACGACCTCGCGGTCGGCGGGGAGCCTGCGCCCGGCGTGAGCGAGTCTGTTGAGTGGAACGGACAGCGCGCCGGAGATATGTCCCGCGTGATACTCCTCCGGGGGGCGTACATCCAGCACGGTCACCGTTCCCGCCCGAATGCGGGCCAGCAGTTCCTCGCGCGGCACTGCCTCAAGACGGTCGCGCGAAGTGAAGAACTCGGCGACGAGTTGGTCCATCTCCACCAACCGATGCTTGCTGATGCGGCGCAGCAGGAGCAACAACCGAACCACGTCGAGGTCGGAGAGTTGATAGTGAACGAAAAGCCCTTCCTTGCGCGCAGTCACCAAGCCGACGCGGCGCAGGGCCTGTAGGTGCTGCGAGGTGTTGGCGACCGTAAGACCCGCCGTGCCGGCTAGTACCTCCACGCTCCGTTCGCCTTGCCCCAACAGTTCCAGCAGTTCAAGCCGGCTCGCGCTGGAGACCGCCTTTGCGATGCGCGCGATCTGGGCGTTGATGCGCTGCTTGGGCGACGGAGTGAATTTCATTCTATTCAAGTATCTACTTGAATAGTAACTGAGTCAAGGGGGACGCCGCCGACGGCTGAGAGGAGGGCCGGCCAGCAGCCCGACGTCCGTTGGGTCCGGCCACAACGCGCGCTAGCTTTTTGGCATGACCAACAACTCCTCCTCCCAGCGCCCCCCGCTGACCGTGTTCACCGACGACGAGCTCGCCTTTCGCGACGCTGTCGCCGACTTCACTGACGGCGAAGTGCGCCCGCGCGTGCAGGACATGGAACGCGCGGCCAAGATAGACTCGACGCTCGTCCCCAAGTACTTCGAACTGGGGCTCATGGGCATCCAGGTGCCCGAGCAGTACGGAGGCGCCGGCGGCAACCTCATGATGGTGACCATCGCCGTCGAGGAAATCAGCAAGGCCGACGCCGCGGCGGCCATCATGGTGGACGTGCAGAACACGCTCGTCCTCTATCCGATGCTCACGTACGCCAATGACGAGCAGAAGGCGCGCTACCTGCCGCGCCTCTGCACCGACATGGTGGGTGCCTACGCCCTGTCTGAGGCATCGTCCGGCAGCGACGCGTTTGCCATGCAGACGCGCGCCACGCAGCAGCCCGACGGTTCGTGGGTACTCAATGGCCGCAAGATGTGGATCACCAACGGCGCCGAGGCGGAGTTCTTCCTGGTCTTCGCCACCGTGGATCCCGCCAAGGGCTACAAGGGCGTCACGGCGTTCATTGTCGAGCGCGGCTTCAGCGGCTTCTCGGCGGGCAAGAAGGAGGACAAGCTCGGCATCCGCGCGTCGAGCACCACCGAGCTGATTCTCGACAACGTTCCCGTGCCGGCGGCCAACGTGCTCGGCCCTGTCGGGCAGGGCTACAAGATCGCCATCGAGACGCTCAATGAGGGGCGCATCGGCATCGGCGCCCAGATGATCGGCAACGCGCAGGGCGCGCTCGACGCGGCCGTCGCGTACCTCAAGGAGCGCCAGCAGTTCGGCCGGGCGCTGCGCGAGTTCCAGGGCATCCAGTTCCAGGTCGCACAGGCGGCGACGGAGCTCGAGGCCGCGCGTCTCATGGTCTACAACGCCACGCGGCTCAAGGAAGCCGGGCACGACATCGCCGTCACCGGCGCGATGGCCAAGCTCTACTCGTCACAGGTCTGCGAGCGCGTCACCTCGCTGGCCGTGGAGCTCCTCGGCGGCTACGGCTACACCACGGACTACCCCGTGGAGAAGTTCTACCGCGACGCCAAGATCGGCGCCATCTACGAGGGGACGAGCAACATGCAGCTGCAGACCATTGCGAAAGCCATCCTCAAATAGATTGAGGATCAGGCGCTCGGATTCGGCATTCCCTATTTTGACTGGCCGTCGCCAGTGCGACAGCCTTGATCGGCTTCAGGGTGAACTCCGCCTGGCTCGTGGTCGGTGGGGCGCTCGTGGGGTTGTTCCTCGGGGCGTGAGGAGCGCGAAATCCAGGGGAGTGCCTCCTTCAACCGATCGTCAGCGCCCAAACTGCGAGTGCCGAGATGAACACGATCGCCGCGGACACCATCCCGGAGCGGGCGGCTGCCCAGAGCGCCACCGGAATCTGCCGTGTCCAGCGCCAGGCTTTCCAGGCGATGACGAGAATTGCGGCGAGCATCACCCAGCCCAGCACCGTGAGCCCGACCATCGCCGCCGGTGCGGTCATGGACCCCTCGGAGATGCGGTGGAGCGTGTTGAGCCCCTGCGGATCGCGCAGCGCCAGGGGAAGGAACCCGCCCCACGCGTTGAGCTTGGCTGCGGACTTGGCGAGGTGAGCGATGGCCACGACCGGCGCGGCACCCGTGGCGGCGGCGAGCAGCAGCGAGCGCAGGCCGGCGCGGTGGCCCGCGAGGTGGCCGATGACAGTGATGGCTGCCCAGACAGCGAGCGGAAACAGCGCCAGAAACCACATCGCCTCGAACCAGCGGAAGGGAACCACGGGTACGAGCGCTGCCAGCCGTGCGGGCACGAAGTGGAACAGCGCGTCCAGCCACTTGACCTCGCCGATCACCCCGTGTGCGACGAAGCCCAGCGCGACCATCACGAAGGCGGCCTCGTAGGGCTTGAGCAGCGCCTTCCTCCGCACGGGGGCGTCCCGCGCCACGATCCCCATACCCATATTGGCGTGTGGGCAGACCTTGGCGCACTGCAGGCAGAGCACGCAGCCGTCGGACGCATCGCGATTGAAGGGGCGCAGTAGCGACGGACAGCTCCGCTTGTCGAGCTTGTGGCGGTGCTCGCCCCGGATGCAGTCCTTGGTCGGGCAGTTCTCACACGCTGACGGGTCGCGGGCCTCGAGCTGGATCGGCGTGTACCGACCGTAGACCGAGAGCAGCGCACCGGCCGGGCAAAAGGCGTGGCAGAATGAGCGGGGCAGGCGGAAGACGAGGCCAGCGACGAACGCGCCGCCGAGCAGCACGAGCAGCATGATCGCCGTGTAGTGTGGGACACGGTGCATCGAGACGCCGGCCACGAGGAGCTGAAGGACGACATACAAGACCACGATCATCCAGCCGGCACGCAGCACCATGCCGAGTCGCGCTCGAGGCCAGCCCACCTTGCGGGCAACGACGTCACCGACCCGGTTGACCAACTCCATCGGGCAGACCGTGCACCACGCCCGGCCCACGGCGAGTGCCGCGGCAATCATGCCCGGCCACCACAGACCCCAGACGACGAGCGTGGTCAGGTTGGTCTTGCGGAAGGTCATGAGCTCCCCCTCGCTCATGCCTGGTCCGAGGCCGAGGCCGTTCGCCGCCAGCAGCAGGAGCGCGGCGAGCGACAGGACCTGCAGGGCCAGCGGGAACGCGGCAGACGCCAGCACCGCGCGGACGGGTCTCCAGGCGAGCAGGTCGTACTTGACCCGGGACGCATCACTCATTGGGTGTTCCTCTCTGCTTCTCCGAGGACCACCTCGCGGTAGAGCTCCTCGACCTGCGCGCGCAGCACGGCAAGCACCACCCTGCCCTTTCTGGTGAGCGAGTACTCCTTGCGCGCCCGTGGCCCGGCGTCGGGATCGACCTTGCACTTCAGCCAGCCCCGCCCCTCCATACGGCCGAGCAGCGGGTAGAGCGTGCCTGGACTCACCTCGTAGCCGTGGTGCCGAAGCTCGCGGATCACCCACTGGCCGAAGACGGGCTGCGACTCGGCGTGATGAAGAATGTGGACCTTCCAGAAAGAGAGCAGGACTTCGCGCTCGAGTTCCTTCATGACGCCTCCTCTTCTGGTAACCGTAGTCGGTTATCGATCTACTGTCAATCCAGACATTCCGGTCCTGTCCCCGCCCGGGTGCAACTGAAGGACATCGTGAGCGTTCTCGTGCAAGGGTCGGTACTTCTGCCCCAGCTGCCACGCCAAACGCCTTGCCATCTGGGCCCAGTGGCTCGACGCCACGCCGCTCGCCCCGGTGCCGCACCGCCAGGTCGTCCTCACCATCTCGAAGCGGCTGCGCGCGTATTGTCTCTACCGCCGACGAGCGCACGCTCGGCGAGATCGCCCGTGTCGCCGCGCGCACCCGCACGGCCGCGATCCGCACGCTGACGGGCGAGCGCGACCTCACCGTGGGGATCGTGGCCTGCCTGCAGACGCACGGCTCGCGCGCCAACTGGCATCCGCACCTTCATCTGCTCGTCACGGACGGCGGCTTCCGCCCCGATGGGACGTTCGTGGCGTGGCCGGCGCACGACACCGCGCGCTTGACCGAGGCGTTCCGCCGCGCCGTGCTCCGGCTGTTCGTCCGTCGCGAGATGTTCGACGAGGACCAGGCCGCGGGAATGCTCGCGTGGCCGCATTCCGGGTTCCACGTAAACTCGGCGGTGTGGGTCCCCGAGGACGATCGGGCGTTCGCGAAGCGCCTCGCGCGCTACGGCGCGCGGAATCCCGTGGCCCTCGAGCGGCTCACGTATGACCGCGCGGCCGGGGCGGTGACCTACCGCTCCGACAAGGCCGAGGGCCCCACCGCCGGCACCGAGACGGCCGACCCCCTGGAGTTTCTCGCGCGGGTGCTGGTCCACATCCCGGACAAAGGCCACGTGACCACGCGGTACTACGGGTGGTACGCCAACCGGCCCCGCGGCATGCGGCGCCGGGCGGAGAGCGCCGGTGCCGATACCCCCGTGCCGATGGTGGCCGCGCCACGGCTGCCTCCCACCGAGGCCTCGCGCCGCTGGGCGGCGCTGCTGCGGCAGATCTTCGCAGATCTTCGAGGTCGACCCGCTCGCGTGCCCGCACTGCGCCGGCGCGATGCGGATCGTCGCGTGCATCACGCAGGCGGCGGTGATTGACCAGATCCTGACGCACCTGCGCACGCGCGCCGCCGCAGGGGCTCCGCTTGGGGCGCGCAGCCCGCCCTCGACCACCGCTCGTGGCGCGCGTTGCCGACCGACCGCCAGCCCCGCGCCCCTCCACGCGCCCTGAGGTTGTTGCAGTTCCTCAACGCCGCCCCGCGCCCCCCGGCTCACCAGTCGGGGCCGCGCGGCGTGCCCGCTCGGCTGGAATCGAGCCCCTGTCAGGTGACGACGACCCGGAGTGAGAGGCCGCCCGGACGACCCGCGCGGCGGGTAGCGACGAGTCAACGGCCCTCGGACGGCCCCCAGCGTCGTTGCGCAGCGCGCCGAGCCGCGCGATCCTTGCACGACCCCGATTGCAACTCCGATCCTGTAGTCTGCGATCGACTGACCGAGCGATGCGACTCGCGTGCCAGGACCGATCCGCGCCATATTGCCCGGATGACCGATCTGCTCCCCCCCGACGACACAAGCCCTGAGGCACGCCGGCTGCTATCGGGCCTGTACGCGCGGATGTCGCCCGCCGAGAAGCTCCGATGCATGCAGCAGATCACGCTCTCGGCGAATCAACTGGCGCTGGCAGGTCTGCGGCGCCGGAATCCAGGGGACACCCAGTCTGAGCTCCTGCTGCGGCTGGCGCGCATGCGGCTCGGCGATGACGTCGTCGAGGCGGTCTATTCCCCAGGGACGCCTCGCCGTGGCGCCTGACTCGCTCCCCGATCCGATCGCCGTCGCGGTCTCGTTCGCGGCGTTGCTGGAGCGGCTTGGCATTTCGTACCTGATTGGCGGGTCGTTCGCGAGTTCGATTCACGGGGAGCCCCGATCAACGAACGACATTGACGTGGTCGCCGATATTCGCGCCGAACACGTTCCATCGTTCGTCGCGCTGCTCGGCCCAGAGTACTACGTGAGTGCCGAGGCCATGGAGGCCGCCGTCCGATCCGAGGGGACGTTCAACGTCATCCATGTGCACGGTGGCATGAAGGTCAAAGTCCTCGTCGCGGGGCACGACGCCTTCAACCAGGAGCGCCTGCGGTTCCGCGAGGCGGTGCTCCCCCTGGTCGGCCAATCGCCGACGCTCTACGTCGACACGGCGGAGCATTCGGTCTTGCGTAAGCTCGACGGGTTCCGGCGCGGCTTGGCGTATCGGACCTGCTGGAGCGCGCGTTCCGCGTCAGCGAAGGCGAGGGAACGCCGCGCGCGTGACCGCACGCATGGGACACAAGGCGCCGGCTACATGAACCAGCCAGCGTGCGCGTGCACGACGTCGCCGTACGAGCGCATGAACGCCATCTCGTCCTCGCAGAGAGGCCCGCTGCGCGCCGCGGCGAGGTTCTCGAGCAGTTCTCTCTCCGAGCGGGGCGCGGTCAGGCACACGTCCACGTGAGGGTTGCTCAGCACGAAACGGTACGCCTGTCCCGCCGTCGGGATGGGCCGGTCCTTGGGCCAGTGCCGCGAGCGCCGCAGCAGGAACGTCCACCGGGTCGCCGTGTAGCTCACCACGCCCACGTCGTGCGCCGCGAGGTACGGAAAGATCTCAGATTCGGCGTCGCGGTGCGCCGCGTTGTAGCGAATCATCAGGCAGTCGAGCGTCCCCGCGGCGGCCAGCTCCCCGGCGTATTTCCGGTGGTGGCAGGAGATGCTGACCGCCTTGACGCGCGGATCCCCCCGCAGCCGCGCCAGCTGGTCGAGGACGCGTGGCGTCATCTGCTCTGGCCGCATCACGCCGAGGAAGTGGAAGACGTCAATGTAGTCGGTGCGGAGCTGGCGGAGGCGCTTCTCGAGCGTCTTGAGCAGGTCCTGCCGCCACCAGATGTAGTTGTACGCCCCGGTGCCGATCACCACCTGCTCGCGGCGCCTCGGCGGGAGGCGCCGCAGGACGCGGTTCATCTGCCAGTCGAAACCGTAGCAGAAGCAGTAGTTCATCCCTTCGTCGAGCGCCCGCTCGACGGTGCGCTCGCCGGGTCGGTAGGACGCTGACAAGCCGAGGCGGTGCACGCGGAGGCCGGTGCGGCCGAGGGTGCCCTGCAGGAAGGCGTCGTCCATGAAGTGAGACGATAGCGCCGGCTCAGCGGCTCCGCGAGCGGGGGGCTACCGCAGCGCTCGGAGGCGGACCGACCCGCGCACGGTCACATCGCCCCGGCCTTCCGCATCTCGGCCACGACCGAATCCACCTTTGTCAAATACGCCGCAATCAACTCTCGCCGCAACGTGATCGTCCACGGATCCCGTACGATCGGAAGGAACGTCACGACGAGGCTGTCCCGATTGGCCCGCAGGAGCGAATCCGGCACACGCACTCCGACGGCCGTCTCCGGCGAGCACTGCCTGCCGAAGAAGCACGAGTGGGGATCGCTCTGCCAGCCCGCTCCCAACAGGGGCTTCCCAGGCACGGCGGTCGCGTGCGCGAACCCGCCCATGTACCACGCGTAGAAGGAAGTGACATAGAGCGTGTGGTCGCCAACCCGGCGCCCACCCACCAACGTCCCGTTTCGGCTGACGGCGGTACGCAGGCCGAACGCGGCATCATCGGCGTCCCACGCGACAACCGAGATGACGGACGAACGCCAGAAATCGCGCACCTGAACAATTGGCGGTTCGAAGGCGACGGTATCGGTGACAGCAGCTTGCACCGTTGGCGTTGGGGCGGAGGATCCTCCGCCGATCATGGGCAGCGAACAGCCGGCGACGCCCCCAACGAACATCGTGCAGACGAGTCTCAGGCTCTTCATGGAGCCTCCTGCGCAGGTTGTTGGACCGCCGAGTGCGACGGTCATTTGGCACTAGGTTGCATGCAAACGGATGATTGCGCAATCGGGATTGTGCGGACGGTTCGGCCCGACAGCCAACGCGGGCTCCGCAGCGCATGCGGTCCAGGTGGCGCGGGCTGCGGCGGAGGTCGAGGCCGCGCGACTCATGGTCTGCAACGCCACGCGGCTCAAGGAGGCCGGGCACGACATGGCCGTCACCGGCGCGATGGCCAAGCTCTACCTACGAGGGAACGAACAACATGCAGTTGCAGACGGTCGCGAAGGCGATACTCAAGTAGGGATCTTCCACAACAGCTCCCACTCGCAGAATGCATCGCCCTCAAGCACGCAGCGCACGTGCCGCACTACCGGGTTGTCGCCGCCGGCAATTGCCAGCGCAGCGGTCAGTCCGCCCGTCTGGCGGCGGCAGAACAGTGGCGTCGCGGCGTCGAATCCGTCGAGCCGCAGTACCGCCCGCCCCACCTCCTCGTCCACCACCTGCATGTCGCCGGGGTGATAGAAGAGCTGGAACAACGAGACGCTCTGCGTCAGGAACTCGTGCGGGTCCTTCTTGCGCAGGATGCCGCCGTACATTTGCGAGCCGCGTGCCATGATGGAAAAGCCGCCGGCTTCCTCCATCCACCCGGGGACCGTCGCTCGCAGTTCGGCGTCGGCAGCGTCCCACAGCGTGACGAGAAGTCCGTAGGGCACCTCGTCGGTTGGCGTCACGCTCTCCATCTGCGAGCGCTCGTCGTCCTTGAGCGCGGCCAGCACACGCGCCCGCACGCTATCCCCGCGCGAGTCGAGATATTCGAGCGTCGCGTGGAGCGCCGCTCCCTTGGCCAAGGGTATGCTCATCGTCCTGCCGCCTGCGCTGCGAGGAGTCCGCGATCGATCTTGCCCGAGGCGAGACGCGGCGGGTCCGCGAGGATGGTCACGTGCTTTGGCACCTTGTACGCTGCCAGCCGTTTGCGCAGTTCTGCCATGACCGTTGCGCCGTTGATGGCGGCACCTGACCGAGGGAAGAGGAAGGCGTGCCCCACCTCGCCCCACCTGTCGTCGGCGACACCAATTACCACGGCTTCGCCGACGCCAGCACATTCGGCAAGCGCTGCCTCGACTTCGCCTGGGAATACGTTTTCGCCACCAGAAATGAAGATATGCTTGCGACGGCCGCGGATGGAGAATGCACCGTCTGCGTCGCGCATTGCGAGGTCGCCGGATCGATACCAGCCGTCGGCGGTCATCACGGCGGCTGTGCTCTCAGCATCGAACAGGTAGCCGCTGAACAACTGCGGCCCGCGCAGCCAGATCTCGCCAACGGTGCCATCATTCACATCGTGTCCCTGCTCATCCACGAGCCGGATTTCCACAAACGGGCTCGGCCACCCCACGCTCTCGGGCTTGGCAATGGCCGCCTCGCCGCTGATCGCAAAGCAGTTCGGCCCGAACTCGGTCATGCCGAACCCCTGGCGAATGGCGTACCCCGCCGCGCGCACGCGCCCGGCCAGTGACTGCGACAGCGCCGCCCCGCCCGACATGAAATTGCGGAGATGCGGGAGCGGCCGGCCGAAGCCGGGCTCACCGCACATCATCATGAACTGCGTCGGCACGGCGAACGCGATGGTGCACCGCTCGTCGTCGAGCGCGTCGAGAAACCGCGCCGGCTCGAACGCGTCGAACATCACCACCGTGCCGCCCACAGTCCACAGCGGAATGGCGATGACGTTCCACCCGCCGGTGTGGAAGAACGGCGTTGACACGGGCCCGATGTCGTACGCGCCAAGCTGCCACCCCGTGGTGGTGGCCAGCGCGTTAAACAGCAACTGGCGGTTGGAGAGGATGGCACCCTTGGGCTTGCCGGTGCTCCCCGAGGTATACAGAATGAGCGCTGCCGACTCGGCGTCGATCTCCTCGGTGCCCGGCGCGATGCGGGGAGCCGGAGCGATGCCCGGGAGCGTGGCGGCGGCCGTATCGAGGTCGAGCCACGGAGCCTGTGCTATCTCGTGCCCCACCGAAGCAAACCGCGCCTCTCCCACAAGCAGTGCCACGCGCGCGTCTGACACGACGCGCATGAGTTCAGGCTCGGCCAGTCGCCAGTTGAGAGGCACGAGCGCGGCGCCCAAGCGCGCGCACCCATAAAACAGGCCGATCACTTCAATGCGGTTCATCGAAAGAAGCGCCACGCGGTCGCCACGCAGCACGCCGCGTTCTGCGAGCAGCGTCATCCAGCGCTGGGCCGCTTCGTCAATGTCGCGATAGGTGGCGCGCGCGCCGCGCACACGGTCGATGAGCGCCACCTTTTTCGGAGTGAGCCGCGCCCACCACCGAAACGGATCGACGAGCGCCCCGAGCGGGGGGCGGTTCACGGTAACCGCCCGCCTGGCAGCCCGAGGCTGTAGAAGAAGTCGAGCACCATTTGCGTGGCATTCGGCGTCAGCGGATTGGTGAAGCTCCCCTCGGCGCTCCCACCCGACCAGGCGTGCCCGAGGCCGTCGATCAGGCGCGTTTCCACCCGAGCGGGGGCCCCGATGAGTGCGTGCCAGCCGCGCCATTGTGCGGCTAGCGCGTCGAGGTTCTTCGGCGAGACGACGGCGTCGGCCGAGCCGTGAATGGCCAGCAGCGGAATGGCCCGAGCATCGGCGCCCAACGCCAGGCGTAGGCGACGGGCAAGTGTCTCGGCGTCTTCCGTCGGCCCGTTCTTCATGGCCACGAGGGCCGTGGCAACGTCGCCGGCTACGAGCGCGCCCAGCGCCGAATGCACGGCGACGGCGCGCGCGTCCTGCGGATAAGCGAGTGCGTAATTCACGGCCATCGCTCCGCCGGCCGATATCCCGACCAGGAATATCATGTTCGGCGCGACGCCCTGCGCCGCGACCGTCTGTGCGACGAGCGCGTGCAGCCGTGCCACTTCGCCCTCGCCGCGACGCGAGTGCGCCGGGGTGTACCAGCTCCAGCACTTCTGCGGCTGGTTGGCCGCGCGTTGCTGCGGCCAGAGCACCACAAAGCCGTCGCGTGCGGCCGCCATGTTCATGCGCGTGCCGCGGGCGAAATCGTCGGCGTCCTGCGTGCACCCGTGGAACATCACGACCAGCGCGCGCTCCCCAACCGGGGGGAGTGCGGCCGGGACAAACAGCTTGTAGTCCAGCTCACCCGCGCCGGTGACAATGCTGCCCGCGCGGAACTCTCCGCCCACCGCCGCCGGGGCGGCAGCGGGCGGAGCACCCGGTACCTGGCTGTTCGCGGCTTTCACGTCAGTGATGATGGCGAAGGCCAGGCACAGGGTCGGGATCCTCACGTCACCGCCCGTACCGCACGCCAGCAAAGACCATGGGGCCGATGAGCGGCATGTTCAGCATTTCCTGGTGTTGACGGCCGAAACCGCACTTGCGCTCGCCCGTGAAGGTGGCCGTATTGGTGCCCGCAATGCCAAGCGCCGGTGGCGTCGTCGTGCCGGACGTGCAAGTGAAGATGTTCTGCATCCGGATCATGAACTTCGTGTTCTCCCACGGAAGATCATACCCGAAATTGACGTCCACCGTGTTGAACCCCGGCAGGCGGCCTACGTTCACTCCCGAGCGGAAAAAGTACTCGTTGACGTACCGCAGCATGATGCCGCCGCTGAGGGTACGGTAGATCTTGGCCTGATCGAGGCCGACCGTCCACTTGGTGGTCGGGCTGTTGAAGGCCGTCGCTTCCGTGCCCGCCGTGGCGAGTGCGCCGGCCGGCTTCTCGATGGTGTCGAGTTTCATCACGCTGACCGTGGCACTCATCGTCAGTGTCGGCGTCAAGAGGTACCTGGCGCCGGCGTCGACGCCCGAGATCTTGGCCTTGCCGACGTTGATGTAAGTGAGGGCGATCTGCGGACCGGCGTTGACCTCGGAACCGGCGGCCTTGCCGGTGCCCGTGTTATACGCGGTGGTGGCCGCCGCACCGGCCAGCGGGTTGGCGATGACGATCAGCGGGCTGAGGAAGCTGTCGTACGTCGACTTGTAGCCGGTGATGTCGAGGTACAGGCGGTCCTTGATGACGCCCTTGTAGCCCAGCTCGTACGTGGTGTTGATCTCCGGTTGGATCGGGGCGTACGTGGTGACCACGGTGCCCGCGGCATTCTTGATCGTCCAGCCTTCCTTGTTGCCGAAGACGCCGACGAACGGCGAGAAGTTCGGGAAGTAGAAGTTCGTCTGGAGCAGCGTCGGCGACTTGAAGGCGCGGTTGTACGTGACGCGGAGCGTCTGGTCTTCCACCGGCGTCCAGAGGAGGGCCGCCTTGGGGCTGAACTGCGCGTCGTAGTTGTCGTGCTTGTCGTAGCGGCCGGCGCCGACGAGGCGCAGTGACAGGGGCAGCTGGGTCTCGAACTGGAAGTAGCCACCCATCTGCGCGGCCGTGATGTTCTGGCCGGTCAGGCGGTCGCTCAGCCACTGGCGCTTGGACGTCACATCGTCGTTGCGGTACTGCAGGCCCCAGATGAAGTGCGTGTTGTCCAGCGCGGTCATGCCGGTCTTGGCCAGCATGCCCACCGAGAAGTTGTTCTGCACTTCGGCGGCCGTCATGTTGCCTTCCGCCGGGAAGTCCGACAGGGCCTTTACCGAGTCGTCGCTGATGGTCGGATAGCGCACCCGGTTCTGCGTATACCCGTTCAGCTGGTAGGTGCCGCCCGACAGCGACTGCGCCTTGTACGCCTGCGCGAACCAGCGCGGCGACGTGTACTTGGCCTGCACCACCCGATACTGCCAGTCGATGAGCTGGTTGCGTCCGACGTTGGTCTGGCCGATGCCATTGGAAATGCTGGCACCGCCGGCGACCTCGAGGCGGCCACCGCGGTCGAAGTAGTACGCCAGCGAGCCGTAGCCGCGCTTGACGTCGGTCTTGTAGTCCGTCCCCTTCTCCACCAGCGGGCCGCTGGTCCCGACCTGCGGATACTTCGGCGACGAGCGGTAGTCATCGGCGCTCTGCATCTCGCCGGACAGCTTGTACGCTAACTTGCCGCTGCTCGTGGCGCGGGCGTACCGCAGCTGGGCGTCCATGAAGCTGCGCGACCCGCCTGAGACCTCGGCGCTGAACCCCTGGAATTGCTTGGCGTCCTTGGACTGCAGCGTGATGACGCCGTTGGAGGCGTCGGGGCCGTACAGCGCCGACCCGGGGCCGACGAGCACTTCGAGGCTGGCCAGGTCGATCTTCGGAATCGCCGTAAAGGCGCCCACCGGTAGACCATTCTCCGGGAGTACGGCAATGCGCCCGTCTTCCGTGAGGAGCATGCGGTTGTTGAATGATGAGTTGAAGCCACGCGCGTTCACCGCCACCGCCGTGATACCGACCTGGATGAAGTCGAGACCCTTCACTTCCTTGAGCGCCGGAGCGAATGAATTGCCGATGGTGTTGGAAATCGCCAGCGCGTCGAGCCGCGTGACCGTGGCCGGCGCGTCCGTGATCTTCTCCACGCGGCGCGAGGCCGACACAACAACGCCGCCAAGCGTCACCGGGGTGGACTCGAGCGCGAAGTCGGCCGTGACCGCGGCGCCGGCCGCCACCGTCACGCCCGTCTTGGACGCCGCCTTGTAGCCGATGCGCTGCACGCGCACAGTGTACGTGCCGGTGGGAATGCCTGTCACCGCGTACTTGCCGTCATTGCCGACTTCGACGCCAAGCGCCGTGCCGACGACCATCACCTGTGCGCCGCCAACCGGATTCTGCGCCGCATCGGTCACACGGCCGCTGATGCGCCCGGTCTGTGCCGCCGCCGGAAGCGCCGTGGCAAGCAGCACCACCAGCGCCCGGCGTGCCGAACTGAGGAACGAGTGGGACATCGTCATCTCCTGGTATTGAATGATGAAGCACCATCGACTTCAGAGATCCAGTCACAGCTCATCGGGCGGGTCGCGTGGAGGCCCCCGCAAGGTCAGGGGCTCATCCGCTGTCCTCCGGCACGAGGACCGTGGCCTCGCCCTCCAGCACCGGCTCGCCGTGCTGATTGCGACAGGTGGTGGCGAGGCGCACGCGGCGGCGCGCCGTGATGACTTCGAGCACCTCGACGCGCGCGGTGATGGTGTCCCCGGGTTTTACGGGGCGCGTGAACTTCAGCGTCTGCGCGACATAGATGGCGCCCGGGCCCGGCAGGTCCTTGCCGAGCACCGCCGACACGTAGCCGGCCGAGAGCATGCCGTGCGCGATGAGCCCGCCGAACCGGCTCCTCGCCGCCGCCTCGGCGTCCACATGCACCGGGTTGAAGTCGCCCGTGATCTCGGCGTATCGCAACACGTCTTCGGCGGTCACCGGGCGCGCACGTTCGGCCGACATGCCGATGGCCAGTTCTTCGAATCGCATCAGACCTCCATCACCAGGCGGATGTCGGCATCGAGCTGCGACGCCGCGCGCGCGCGCGTGCACCACGACACGGCGAAGAAGACCAGCAGCGAGAGGAGCAGCGAGAGCCCACTCACCGTCACGCCGGTGGGCAGCGAGAACATCCTGAAGTAGGCCAGCGTTTCGAGCACCAGCGTGAGTCCGAGCCCGGTGGCGATCGACGCCACCGCACCCTCGCGCGTGGCGCCCTGCCAGTTGAGGCCAATGGCCAGTGACGGCACCAGCGTCGCCGCAAACAGCCCGTACCCGAAGATGCCCAGGAATGCCACGAGCGTTCCCGATACTTGCGCCACGATCACGGCGGCCAGGGAGAGCGCGAGCGTCCAGATGCGCCCCCAGAGCAGCTCGTTGTCGACGCGGCGCCCGCAGGCGCGCGGGATATCGTGCGTCAGCGCGGCCGCGCCGATGTTCATGAACGAGTTCACCGTGCTCATGATGGCGGCCATCACGCCGGCGAAGACGATGCCGGCTACTACGCTGGGCGTAAAACCGAGCACGAATGCCGGCGTGGCATCGTCGGCGCGCGCCAGTGGCGCAATGGCGCCCATGGCCGTCAACGCCCGCATGGCAAGCCCGACGCCCACGTAGAGCAGCAACGTCAGCGCCATGGCTACACTCATCAGCAACGGATACCACTTGAGCTTCCGCGGGTCCTTGAGCATGTAGAACTTGTGCGCCACGTGCGGCTGCCCCAGCGAGCCGAGACCGAAGACGAAGAAGAGCGACAGCGCCGCGAGCGCCGGCATCTTGCCCCACGGGCCGAGAAACGTGTCGTCCACGGCGGTGATGGCGCGCGAGATACCGGCCAAGCCGCCGCCGGCCTTCAGCACGAAGTAGAAAACCGTCACCGAGGCCACTGTCTTCACCATCCCCTCGAACAGGTCGGTGTAGACGCCGGCCAAGATGCCGCCGGCCACCGTGTACGAGAGCGTGACAAGCATCGCCAGCCAGATGCCGAGCGTGAGTCCCGTGCCGAACATCGCATCGATGACGAGCCCGAGGGCCAGAAAATTAGTGGCCATGTACCCGATGATCGCCACGAGGATGGAGACCGCGCTCAGTCCCTGCGCCGTCGGCGAGCGAAAGCGCGCGGCGATGGCGTCGGGCACCGTGATGAGCCCGCGCGCCTCGCCGAGCAGGCGCATGCGCTTGGCCAGCACCCAGGCGCCCATGGTGTTGGTAATCGACGCCGAAAGCACCAGGAAGACAGCACCGGTGCCCACTGAGTAGACGAGGCCCGGTCCGCCAATGAAGGCGAAGCCGGACAGTGTGGACGCCATGGCCGCGATGGCCAGCGTCACGATACCGATGCCCTGTCCGGCGACGAAGAAGTCCCTGGCATTCTTGGTGCGGCGCGTCGCCCAGATGCCAATGGCGCTGACGACGACGAAGTAGATGATGGCGACGGCGATGATCGCCGGGTGGCGCATGGCCGCCGACGAGCCCTCCAGCAGGAAGAACCCGCTCACGCGCCACGCTCCTGGCCCGCGCGACGTACCCGCGCGAGGTCGTCATCACTCAGCGTGTCAGCGTCGAACGACACCGCGTACATGGCCGGCAGGAACAGCATGGGCACGATGCCCACGCCATACAACACGATGGCCGTGCGCAACGGAAAGCCGAGCACGATCACGGCGTCTTTCCCTTCGTTGGCCGGCAGAAGGAGCGCCAGAGAGAAAGCGCCACCTACTACGAGAAAGGTCAGGACGCATGCTGCCAGCGCGATCGGACGCAACCTCCCGCCCCGCGTGGCGCCGAGCGCCATCATGGACGACAGCACGCCGGCGCTGCCGAGCGCCAGCCCCCACGCGGCCCAGGGCGGGGCGCCCCCCGGGAAGAACGCCAATAGGTATGCGCCCGCGATGGCGGTGCACGACAGCACGAGGAACGAGAGGGCAAGGCGCGTAATCATGGGGTCACTCGTAGAGTCGGTCGAGCAAAGGCGCATAGCGCGCGGCCACCTCGTGGCGCTTCAGTTTCATTGTTGGCGTCAGTTGGCCGCCATCCACCGAGAACGCGTCGGGCACCAGTACCCAGCGCTTTACCTGCTCGGCGCGCGAGAGCGTCGCGTTGACGCTGTCCACTTGTTGTTGCACGGCCGCCAGTACCGCAGGGTGCCGCACGAGTTCAGCAACGGAACCCGCCACCCTCTCGCGCGCGGCCCATTCGCGCAGTGTCCCGCGCCGCGGTGTGAAGAGCGCGCTCACGAACCTCCGCCCCTCACCCTGGAGCACGGCGTGCTCGATCCACGGCCCTGCGCCGAGCGCGGCTTCTATGGGAAGCGGCGCCACCTTCTTGCCGGTCGAGAGGACGAGGATTTCCTTCTTTCGCCCAATAATGCGCAGGAAGCCCTCGGCGTCCACGCTCCCCAGGTCGCCGGTCTTCAGCCACGCGCCGTCGGCAGTGAACGCCTCGCGCGTCTCGTCGTCCCGCCCGAAGTAGCCACTGAACGTCAGCGAACCGCGTTTCACCAGCACCTCGCCATCCTCGGCGATGCGCAACTCGGTACCGGGCATCGGCAAGCCAACGGTGGTGAAATTGTACCGCGCCGGAGTGTGCATCGCGATGCACAGGTGCTCCGTCTGCCCGTAGGCACCGAGCACCCGTACGCCTTGCGCTTCGAGCGCCTGGCCGACCAACTCGGGGAGCGGTGCGCCGCCCGATGTCGCCACGCGCAAGCGTTCGCCAAACAGCGACACGCGCACGTCGCGCGTGCGCTGCATGCGCTCCGCCTCGGTGCCGCGCGGGAGCACCGCCGCCTCGAAGGCAGCGTGGGCCTTCTCGTAGAACCGCGGTAGCCCGCCGAAAACCGTCGGGTGGTACGCGGCCGCCGCCTCGAAGACACACGCGACGTCATCCACGAGCATCGCCTCCATGCCCACCCAGATGCGCGTTGCGTGGCCAAACATCCGCTCTGCGGCGTGACAAAACGGTAGGAACGACAGCGACGTGTCGCTGGGTGCAAGGTCGAGTACCTGCGTGATCGAGCGCGCCGTCTCGACGAGGCAACGATGCGAGATGCGGGCACCCTTCGGCACGCCCGTCGACCCCGATGTGTAGATGAGCACCGCATCATCGTCCGGCTCGGCGTGCACCGGTGCGACGACGCGCGCCGCAGCCAGCCACTCAGCCCACGGCGTAGCCGGCGCGCCGGCGGCGCCCCAGCCCACGATCACCTCGAGCGATTCGAGCTGACCGCACACTTTCCGCACCTTGCCGAGCTGGGTGGCGTCGTCAACGATCAGCACACGCGCCCGACAGTCGCCCAGCACTTCGGCCACCTGCTCGGGTGACGACGTGGGATACAGCCCCACGCTCACCGCGCCGGCCAGCAGCGCACCCAGGTCGGCGAGCGGCCAGACGAGCGAGTTGCCGGCCAGCACGGCCACGCGGTCGCCGCGACGCACGCCGCTGGCGGCCAGCGCGCCGGCTACCTGCAACGACTGCGAGGCCAACTGGCTCCAACTCAGCGTCGCGCCAGCCATTGTCCGGAGCGCCACTCGGTCGGGAGTCCGCGCGGCGTGAGCCAGAAGAGCGGCGATGATCGTCTGCATCAGCGCGCATCCCGCCACGTCATGGCCACGCAGCCCATGGCCAGCCCGGCCCCGCTTCCCGTGAGAACCATCAGGTCACCGTCCTTCAGCAGTCCGTTGGCCCGCATGTCGTCCAGCGCCATCGGGAGGCAGGCCGAACCCGTGTACCCCCATTGCCCCATCACCGTGTGCGCTTTCGCCATCGGTTCACCGAGCGCAGTCATCACCGCTGCGATGGACGACCTGTTGACCTGCGTCCACAGCCAGTGATCCACCTCGTCCACGGACCTGCCGATTCGCCCCAGCACCGAACGCACGATGCGCGGCCACCCCTCCTCATTCACCGACGCCGGGTATTTCGCCACGAAGCGCACATGGTTCTGGTAGCCGTCTTCGATCACCTCGTGCGTGATCGGTGTGCGCGCGCCTCCGGCAAAGACGCCCAGTCCCGCGTACAGCGTGCCGTCGGCGAACAACTCGCTGGCCATCAGGCCCTCACGGTTGCTGACCTCGACCACCGCGGCGCCGGCGCCGTCGGCGAAGATAGTCACGGTCTTCTTGTCCCTGACATCGAGAAACTTCGACATCGCGTACGCGCCGACCACGAGAATGCGCTGGTAGCGCTCGTCGGCACGAATGAACTTCCATGCGGTGTCAAGCGCCGTCACGAAACCGGCACAGCCGGCATTGAGGTCGAACGTTGCGGCGTTCACCGCGCCAAGCTCGCCCTGCACCACGCTGGCGGTCGGCGGCGAGATGAACTCGGGCGTGTCGGTAGCGATGATGATCAACTGGATGTCTTGCGGCGTGATGCCCGCCGCAGCGAGCGCGCGGCGCGCGGCGATGACGGCCAGTGTCGCCGTGCTCTCATCGCTGGTGCACCAGAATCGCTGGTGGATGCCCAGCGTTCCCTCGACAAAGGGGCGGATGTCCTCGCCGAGCGAGGCCGACAACTCATCGTTGGTGACGAGGCGCGAGGGCACGGCGTGCCCGGTGCCCGTGATCATGGCGTGGCGGACTTCGTTCATGGCGCGCCGATCCCCGCGGGCGCCGGACCCGTGGAACCACGCACGACGAGCTTGGGCGGTAACACCTGCGCGGGAGGTGTTTCGCGGGGGCCTTCCTCGATCTGGCTCAGGAGCAGGCGCACGGCGCGGGCGCCAAGCTCGCGCTGAGGGAGCCCGATGGTGGAGAGCTCCGGCATGACCAGCGTCGTCATCTCGATGTCGTCGCAGCCGAGGAGCGAAAGATCGCGCGGCAGCAGCACGCCCGCCGCGCCGCATGCCTTGTGCGCCCCCAGCGCCACGAGGTCGTTGGCGCAGAAGACCGCGGTCGGCCGCTCGCGCAACGCGAGCAGGCGCCGCATGGCGACGATACCGCCGGCCACGCTCGCACCAGCCCGCACGACCAGTTCCCCGGGCATCAACACCCCGGCGGCACGCAACCCCTGCACGAAGCCGCGTTCGCGGAAGCGGAAGGCCGGGATCGAATTGGCCGGGCCGATGAAGGCGACGCGACGATGGCCGAGGCCGAGCAGGTGAGCGGCCGCCATCATCCCTGCCTTCAGCGAATCGCCCCCCACCGAGGCAAACCTGGTGGACGGCTGGTTGATGAGCACCACGTTCAGGTCATCCAGGACGGCGGCTGGGAGCGTGCTGGCCGCGATGCCGGCGAGGATGACGCCGTCGATCTGCCGGTCGCGCAGCGCATTCAAGTGCTGCAAGACGTCGAGCGCGCCCATCTCGCAGAGCAGCACTGCGTATCCTTCCTCGGCGGCGACTTTCTCGGCGCCCGATAGGACCTGCGCATAGAACGGATTGTCGAAGCCCGGCACGATGACGCCGATGGCAAATGAGCGGCGTGCAACCAGCGCCTGTGCCAGGCGATTCGGTCGGTACCCGATCTCTGCGGCGATGCGCAGGACGCGCTCGCGGGTCTCGCGAGCGACCCTCGCTTTCGGGTTCCGTGTGAGGATGAGCGAGACGGTGGGCTGGGAAACTCCAGCCCGCCTCGCGACCTCTGCGGCCGTGATTTGTCTCTTGCCAATACGCATAGCTGACGTGATAATAGGTATTGGCACGCCGAAACGTCAAGGCTCACCTCATTCCGGATCCCGTTGGCCGTGCTCGTGGCGCTTGTAGGCGAACGCGAGAGGTGATGCGCGCTACCCGCTGCCGAGCGACGTCGTACTCGTGGACGACTTCCCGCGGAGCTCCGTCGGCACGACGCTGATGCGCGCGAGGCAAGAACCGTACTGGGCAGGACGCGGCAAGCGCATTTGACAAGCGCCGGTGCCTTGGCGGCACCGGCGCGTACTTCGTCCCATCCAAGAACCGTTACGCGTTGTCTTCCGCAGAGATGCCATGCGGCTTGAACAGGCGCTTGACCAGCCAGAACACCAGCGCAATAGGGAGCACGACAAAGAACAGCAGCTTCAGCACAAACACCGTCACGAGCCCCAAAGCGACCAAGGCGAGCACTGGCACACCGAGGATCGCCACACCGAGCAGCGGGCGAAGCACAACGAGTCGGGCAAGCAAGGCGAACATCTCAGCCACTCCAGATGGGAATACTCACCTTACGGCGTGTCACCCCAATGAGGTTTCGCCCGCCTCAAGTCTGCCCGAAGACGGGCTCGCTCGGACGTCCCGTGGCGTACCCCTGTATGTACGCCGCGCCATTCCCCTGCGCCCATGCCAGTTCGCCCTCCGTCTCCACCCCCTCGGCGATGGTCGCAACCCCCATCTCGGTGGCGATCTCGATGGTCTTGCGGGCAATGAGCGCCTTGTACGGGTCACGATCCACGCCCCGCACAAGGTCCATGTCGAGCTTGATGAAATCCGGGCGCAACTGGTGCAGGCGATTCAGCGACGAGTAGCCGGCGCCGACATCGTCGAGCGCCACGCGGAAACCGGCGTCCCGATACGTCGCGAGCAGGCCGCGCAGGTGCACCACATCCGGCGCGTGCTCACTCTCCACTACCTCGAAGACGACCCGCTCGTGCGCGATCTTCAGCCGGTCAATCTGCTCCACCGTATGCGCCAGTGTCGCCAGTGGATCGTCAATGGCGCTCGGCGTCAGGTTGAGGAACAGCGCCTCGGCATGTCCGGCGCGTACCATCGTCTCGATGGCCGAATCGCGGGCGGCGAGGTCGAGGTCGGACAGCATGCCGCAGCCGCGCGCCACCTCGAACATGTAGCTCGCGTACACCACCCCGCCATCGCGCTCGGCTCCGCGGAGCAGCGCTTCGCGCGCATACACCTGGTCCGGCGCGGCGGCATACACGATGGGCTGCAGCACGCTGGTGTAGCGCCGGGCATCAATCAGCTCGCGTAGCCACGTGCTCTGGCTCACCAGCGCGAATTGCGAGTATGACTTGACCGTCGGAAAGTCGCTGACGGAGAGCGCGCCGCCGGCCGGCTTGTACAGCACCCGCGTGTCCTCGGCCTCGCCGTGCGTCAGCAGCCGCCGCAGCGGCGCCACGATCTCCCGGATAACCGACCATTCGACGTCTACCACCAGGGAGTCGCCCTCGGCCGACTCGAAGTCCAGCGTATGCTGCCGGAGCAGCGACACCACCTTGGCCATCGCCTGTTCGGTGGGAAACCAGAGGTACATGCGCCCCAGGGGCGCCATCGCCTCACCCGCCGAGTTGCGGCGGGCTGACCGGTGTGTAATGAGCGTCTGGCGAGGAAGCACGATCAGGGGATCTCGAACAAAGCGGTGAACGGTGCCCGGTCGGAGCGCGCCGAATGGTGAAGCTTGGGCGAGACTTAGCACCAAGTCGCGTCCGCGGCAACTTGCGGTTTGAACGAATCCGCACCCCGGGGAGAGGGGCAATCACCGGACCATTGAAGCCGATGGGCGGTGAACCCGGCGCTCGCACCGGACCCACCGCCCATCGTCATCCGTCATCGATAATCGGATCCGACATCCGGATTCCGGATCCTCAATTGCTCGTCACTGCACCGGCGGCTTCACGCTATAGAACGTGTTGAAAAGAAGCCGGAATGTGCCGTGCGGCTGCGCGCGGAACACGATCTCGGGGCCGAACAGGTACAGGGTCCCCTGTCCGACGGCCGCCTCGGCGATCGCGGTCCCACCTTCGAGGAAGTTCTCACCCCACGCCCACCCGGAGACGAGCGGCGTCTTGTCGTACCAGGCGATTCGCTTCACGCCCTTTGACGCGGCGTCGGACCCGAGCTTGAAGACCGGCGAGTTGTCAAAGAAGACGTTGGCTTGCGCTGCCATCCCCTTGGTCACCATCGCCGTGGTGTCAAACGACGCCTTCAGGATGGAACCTGGTACGTAGAACTTCTCCGGCGGGAGCGGCCGGCTGTTTTCGGCGAGGTAGCTCTCGACGGGCAGGCCGAGGTGCTGGGCCAGCGACGTGGACGACCCAATGGTGACGACGCGGCCACCAGCCTCCATGAACGCCTTGAGCTGCGGCACGGTCTTGTCCACCGTCACCGCGCCCACCGTCTTGCGCCATTCAGGAGGAAGCGTGGTGGTGTCTGGGCCGCCGCCGCCGGAACCGCCGCCGCGACGACCGCCCGCGCCGGCAACCGCCGGGATGGAACCGTCGGGGAAGATGATTACGTCGTACTTGGCGCGCAGGCTGCCCGCGTCGAGTTCCTGTGGGTAGATGTCGGCGTACGCCATGCCGTACTGCTCGAGCAGCCACCGCGTGTGGCCCGACGGCATCTGGCCGCCGTACCGATCAAACAGCGCGATGCGCGGCGCCGACAGCTTCTGCGCGCCGGCGGGCCGCTTGCCCTCGGCGAAGCTGATGCCAAGCTCCCGGGCAGCCTGCTCGGCAATCGGACGGCTCTTGCCGTTCGACGCGACGTAGAAGTTCCCGTCGAACCCACGGAACACCTCCACGCCGCCCTTGAGGAAGCGCGCCACGGCGGCGAACGCGTCATTCTGCACCGGCGAGAGCTTCCACGTGCCGCTCTTGGCCACGGTGCCGGACGGCGCGGTAACGAGCTTGGACGGCTCGATGCGGTCGCACGGGCAGTCGAAGCCGTCGAGTACCCGATCAAACTGCACGCCCATCTGCAGGGCGAGCGTCCAGCCGGCGTTGTCGTACGGCGGCGTCGGCGGCGCGCCTGGATAGCGGAAGTCGTTCGGATGGTCCTGCGGTTCGAACATGTCGAGCACGTGCGAGCGGTACGCCTGCGCCGTCTTCACGACGATCGAGCCGACCGGATACGACTTGCCGGCCACGGTGAATGCCGCGTTTGCACGGTGCACGATGATGGCGTTCTTCTGCAGCTTCTCGATGAATTTGAGGGCCGTCGGGAAATCGGGCTGGTTGGACGGCACGATGAAACCGCGCGGGTCGCGGAGTTCTGGCGCTTGCAGCATCGCGGCGAACTTCGGGTCCGCGGGCGGGGCGCCGAATCCACCCCGGCCGGGGGTTGCGGGGGCCGCCGGCTGCGGCGACGCAGCCGCGATGGCGTCCTTCATCCTCTGCAGCCGCTTGGGCCAGACCGTCCAGGAGTCCTTGCTCCCCGCGGCGATCATGTCGGCACCCATCTTCCAATTGCGGTACAGCATGGTCTCGCGATAGCGCTGCGCGAAGTCGAACACCGCACGGTTGGCCGTCACCGAATAATCAACGGACTGCCGGAAGTGCCATTCCTGCGGCTGGATGGGGAGCGGCAGGTCGGCATTGCGCATCAGCTTGTCGGGAATGAACGGAATGCGCATCGGCGTGGGGTTGCCGATGGTCTCGGTGAGCAGGCCGATGATGTTGTGGAAGTACGCCGTGGTGCGCAGCCCGCCGTTCCACCAGGTGGAGTACAGCGTCGAGGTGCGCATCGTGGTGCCCTGCTTGTCCTCGGCCACGAACCGCGCGTGCATCGCCGAGCCGACCTGGTCGAGGCCGGTCATGATCAGCGAATGCAGGTTGTAGTTCATCGGGTCGCGGAACGGCGGCGCGAACATCACCGTGCCGGCGGGGCCGGTCTGGTGATGGTTGTACATGATCTGCGGGAACCACTCCTGGTACAACGCCCGGTTCATGTTGTACGTCTCGGGCTGGTTCATTGCGTACTGGTCGCGGTTGTTGTCGTGCCCGATGTACTTCTGATAGAGGCGCGGGATCTGCATATTGCGCTTCTTCGGGTCGCTCTCGCGCATGTACCAGTCGGCCACCAATTCCATGCCATCGGGGTTGGCGTGCACGAAAACGAGGATGACGTCGTTCAGGATGCGCAGCGTCTCCTCGTCGCTCTGAGAGACGAACTGCCAATGCGTTTCGATGAGCTGGCTGGCGCCCAGCACCTCGGTGGCGTGCAGGCCGCCGTCAATCCAGACGATCGCCTTCCCTTCCTTGGCCAGCGCCTTCGCCTGCGCCTCGGTCACGCCTTCGGCGTGACTGAGCTTCTGCGCGATCAACCGGTACTTCTCCCGGTTCTTGAGGTTCTCCGGCGACGACACGATGGCCATCAGCTGCGGGCGCCCTTCGGCCGTGAGCCCGATGGTGTCGAGCACCATTCGGTTGGATTCCTTGGCCAGCATTTCCCAGTATTTCGCGAACTGCGTGTAGTTGGGAAGCCAGTAGTCCTCACCGATCTCATGACCGAAGAACTGCTTCGGACTGGTAAGTCGGCCCTGGGCGACGGCGACGAACGGGAGCGCAGCTGCCAGGGCGAAGGCAATCAGCGCACGGCGGGCGAGAATACGCATGGTCGTGTGGGAATCGGGGATCGAGGCGCGGCCGATTGACCGCGGTGGAACCGATGACTGCCTAACGTGCCGGACGGGCCACCCGTTGAGCGGACGGAGCCACGGCGTCCGTCTAGCATACGGCGCCGACGCGCGGGCGGCCATCGCTCCCTGAAGCGGCCCGCCGGACGGGGCGGGTAAGAAAGCCGGCGCGTTGCCGCTTTTGCCTACGAATCGTTCATTATTATGGTGCCGGGTCGTTAACCGACTCGTTACGTTGTCGTCGTGGTGGCGGCTTCGAGGCCGCCATTCGTCATACCGAATCCCCGCGTTGCGAGGCGCTTCGCCGCATGACTGGACCGAACACCAGAACCAACAAGGCCGTGGAATCCAAGCGGCTCCACCTGATCATGCGCGACACCACGATGCTCGAGGGTGAGATCTTCATCGGCGACGACGCGCCGCTCGTGCAGTACCTGGCCAACCGGAAGGGCGGCTGGATGAACATGGTGCACGCACGCCGCCCCAAGCTGAATGAGAACCCCGGTCACCTGATCGTGCAGACCGACCACATCGTGCTCGCCTCCGCGCCCGACGGCAACGTGCTCGTGCTTGGCCAGTCTGCCAGCGGCGTCGGCGAGCGCGGTGTGGACATCGTGCTCGTTGGCGGAACGACGGTGAAGGGGATCCTGCCGCTGGCCCCGCAGCAGCGCTTGAGCGACTACCTGAGCGCGAGCGGCCGGTTCGTCGGCGTCAAGGCGGCATCGCTCGCCGCGGACGGCCGCGCCCTCGGCGATGTCGTGATTCACGCCTCGGCCATCACGATGCTGCGCGAAGCGCGGGACGCGGCCGGCCCGGCCATCGGCCCGGGCGATTGACGCTCAACCGCTGAGTGCCGCGGCCATGGGGACGTCTGCTGCCGTGGCCGCGAAGACGTGCACGAACAGGGACTGACGTTTCCCTCTCCGGACTTGCCTGATGCTCCGACTGATCTCGCGCTGCTTCCTCTTCGCCGGCACCGCTGCTGTCGCGCTCGCGCAGGGCGTGGCGCCGGGCGCCGACCTCATCGTGACCAACGCGCGCATCTACACCTCGGACGATGCCCGCCCCCTGGTGGAAGCCATCGCCGTCGCCGGTGGCAGGGTCCTGTTCGCCGGCAACGCCTCGGGCGCGATGGCGCTCAAGGGCGCGGCGACGCGCGTGTTGGACCTGGGCGGACGCACCGTGATCCCGGGTATGGTGGACGCGCACGGGCACGTCGCCGGCCTCGGCGACGCCTTGCGCATCGTGGACCTCACCGGCACCTCGACCTACGACGAAGTCGTCGCGCGCGTCGCCGCACGAGCCGCAAAGACGCCCAAGGGCCAGTGGGTGCTCGGTCGCGGCTGGGACCAGAATGACTGGGGCGACACGCGCTTCCCGACGCATGACAAGATGAGCGCGGCCGTGCCTGATCATCCGGTGTACATCGTGCGCGTGGACGGCCACGCCGGGCTTGCAAACCTCAGGGCGCTGCAGGCCGCCAACGTCACGGCCGCCACCCAGGATCCCTCCGGCGGCCACATCGAGCGCACCGCCGACGGCAGTCCGGCCGGCGTGTTCGTGGACAATGCGCAAGGACTCGTGCGACGCGCCATCCCAAGGCAAACCCGGGATGACGTGAAGCGGTCCATTGCGGATGCGGTGAACGAGGCCCATCGCTGGGGACTCACGGGGGTGCATGACGCCGGCGCCGGCGCCACCGAACTCGGGGTGTACGAGGAACTCGCGAAGAACGGCCAGCTGAAGTTCCGTCTTTACGCGATGATCAGCGACAACGCCCCCACCGTCGACGCCTGGTTCAAGCGCGGCCCGATGATGGACGCGTACAACGGCTCGCTCTGGGTGCGCTCCATCAAGTTGTATGCCGATGGTGCGCTCGGCTCCCGCGGGGCGGCGCTGCTCGAACCCTACAGCGATGATCCCAAGAACACCGGCTTGCTGGTTTCGGCGCCCGCCCACATCCAGGACGTCGCCACGCGAGCGCTCAAGGCCGGCTTCCAGGTCAACACGCACGCCATTGGCGACCGCGGCAACCGCCTGGTGCTCGATGCCTACGAGGCGGCGCTGAAAGCCACGCCGACCGCCGACCATCGCTTCCGCGTGGAACACGCGCAGATTCTCAACTTCGACGACGTGCCGCGTTTCGCGTCGCTCGGCGTCATTCCCTCGATGCAGGCGAGCCACCAGACGAGCGACATGTACTGGGCCGGCGCGCGGCTCGGCGCCGGACGCCTGTTGGGCGCCTATGCGTGGCGGTCGCTGCTCAATACCGGCGTGGTGGTGCCCAACGGCAGCGACTTCCCGGTCGAGCAGGTCAATCCGCTGATCTCGTTCCACTCTGCCGTGTCGCGGCAGGACGCGCGCGACTGGCCGCCGGGCGGCTGGTATCCGGCAGAGCGCATGACGCGCGACGAGGCGCTGAAGGCCATGACCATCTGGCCGGCGTACGCCGCCTTCCAGGAGAAGGTCCTGGGATCGCTGACGCCGGGGAAGTACGCTGACTTCGTGGTGCTCGACCAGGATATCATGCGCGTTCCCCCTGAGCTCATTCTCCGCACCAAGGTGTTGCAGACGTGGGTGGGTGGCGCTCGTGTCTACGAGGCGGCCCCGTGAGTCCGATGCCGGCATCCTCCGCCAGGACGTTCTTTCTCATCCGCCTTGCGATGACGTTCGGGGTGACCACGTTCTTCGTGGTCGCCTGGGTCCTGCACGGGCGCGGCCAGCCGCCGCTGGCGTCGGCCTCGTCGCTCGTGACACTCACCACGGTGATGTACACGTCGGTCGGCGTCGCCGCCGCCGTGGTCATGGCCCTGCGGTTGCGCATCGAGAGCGCCGAGTCGGCGATGCGTCGTTCGCTCTCGGTGGTGGCGTGGGCCGTGGGGGAGTTCGCCGCCATCTTCGGTGGCGTGCTCCTCTTTCTCACCGGCGACTGGCGGCTGGCGCTCCCGGGCGCGCTGGTCTTTGCGCTCGCGCTGGCGGCGGTGCGGATACCGGAATAGCCGTCCGGCTTACCCCATCCACATCTTGACCGCCACGCCGACCAGCAGCACCGCAAACATGCGGCGCAGCGAGGTGTCGCCCATGGTCTGCGCGAGCTGCGCGCCCATCCAGGCGCCGAAGAGCAGTCCCACCGCGATCCAGAGCGATGCCCGCCACTGGAGGTGGCCACCGCGGTAGTACGACCACGCGCCGAGCGCACCGACCGGCAGCAGCAGCGCGCCGAGGGACGTGCCGATGGCGGTGTGCAGCGGCAAGCGCGCGACGTAGACGAGGGCGGGAACGATGATGACGCCGCCGCCGATGCCGAACAGACCGGCAAGCACGCCAGCAGCGAGGCCGATGACCACGAGCAGGGTCGAGTCCATGGGGTCGATAGGCTGGTGAGTGTGGGGCTGCGTGCGCCGTTCGCGCGACATCAGGCGGACGGTGCGGGGATCAGGAGTCACTGACAGCAGGAATGCCCATGGCGGCCGTCTGTCGCCGGGCGCGGGAGTACAGGCGGGCGGCTGTCTCGCGCACTTCCTGCTCCTTGTTCTCGAGTAGTTTCTGCAGCGCGACCATTGCGGCGGGGGTGCGCGCCTCGCCCATCGCCTCGATGGCGCCAAGGCGGATCACCTGCAGGTTTCGGCGGCGCAACGCTCGCTCGCTCGGATTGGCCAGGGTGATCAGTTTCTCCACGCCCTCCGGTGTGACCAGACTGCCCAGGGTCGCGACCAGCGCGAGTTGAACGTCCAGCTCATCCTCCTCGTCTATGCGCTGGATGAGCGCGGCCGCCAAGCGTTCCTCGCGGCGCAACTGAAGCCCCACAGCCGCCGCCAGGCGCACCTCGGGCGCTGCATCCTGCACCGCCCGTACGAGCGCGTCCGCCGCGAACGCCGATTCCGTAGCGACCGTGAGTCCGCGTACCGCGGCCTGGCGAACGCGCGTGCTGCGGCTGCTGAGTTGCTCACCGAGTACGCGCTCCATCTCCGGATGGCGCAGGGCGACGATCAGGTCGATCGCACGCTCGACCACTGCCTCCCGCTGGTCGTCCAGCATGGCGAGCAGCGCGTCGTTTGTCCCGGGCAGGCGGCGCAGCAGCGCTGTGTACATCTCCCGGGCCTCGCGCGTCGGTGCGCAGCCAATGCGATCGGCCACGGCTTCCGCGCCATCCTCTCCGAATCGCGCAAGCACCTGTTCCACCTCCGCGCTGGTGTCAGGCGCTTCCCCGTACAGCATCGCCAACGCGCGGGTCAGCGTCGGCTTGGTCAGGCGACGCAGCGTCACCACGAACTGCCGGCGCGTCTCGTCGTCCTCAGCCAACGCCTCGCACGCGAATACCGCCAGCAGCAGCCGCACCGTCGTCGCCACTGCGCCTTCGCGCACCGTTTGTTCGATGACTACCTGCACGGGATCCAGCAACCGGCGCAGTGTTGACGGTTCGCTGGCTGTGATCAGCCGCTCAAACAGCTCGCGATGCTCAGGTCCAAGGAGTTGATCCACGACGGCCGGCAGCCGCTCGGCCAGTGGCTTGCGGAGAGCCTCGGGCACCGCCGCCAGTTCCTCCGCGTCGCCTGCCTCGCCTTCCACGGGCTCGATGGCGGCCCCGGCGTTGGAGAGCACTTCACGCGCCAAGCCGGCAGTAAGTGCGCCCTCCATCGGTGGCGAGTCGGTCCCTGCGGCCACAGGCGCCGCCGCTTCCGCTGCCACGGCCACCGCCGCTTCCGTCTCCATGGGCGCCGGCGTTTCCGGCGCCACCGCTTCAACCTCCTCAATCCGCGGTGTTGCGTCGGCAATGCGCTCGATGCTCACTTCCTGCCACGCATGCTCCGTCACCTCACCCACGAAGTCGAGCACCGTCTTCCGCCCAGCCGCCACCGCTCCAAGCAACTGCGCGAGATGCTTCACCTCGTCCTGTTCCGCGTGATGCGCCACCTGGATGCGCGTGACGCCAAGGGTGGTTAGCAGCGCCTGCAGCGCCGCGATGCCTGGCTGGTCCGCGGCGGCAACCTGATGTCCGGCGCGAAGCTGCCCCGCCGCGAGGGAGAACTCCACCTCCCCATGCTTCGCCGCACTCCGTGCCGCACGCAGCGCCGCCTTCTCGGCGGCGTGCTCGACCGTGTCGCGCGAGTACAGCGCCACCAGGCGTGCCAACTGCGTGCTGAATTCGACGTGGCGGTCCATAGGCAGGCAGTGAGGGGCGCGCTTATCTGGCTTTCGATCTCTCGCCCGCCTAACATACGCGAGTCCACCCCGTCCTCAACACCCATACCTGCCATGCGCGCACTTCTTCGCTCGCGCAGCGCCGTACTTGGCGCCGCTGTTCTGTTCTCCGCTGCCTGCCACACCGGGATTCGTCCGTCCGCCGCGGTGCTCCGGACGCCCGCCGCCGACCAGATGCGGTCGGATGTCACCTTCCTCGCGAGCAGCGCCCTGGAAGGGCGCGGCACGGGCACCCCGGGCAACGACAGCGCCGCGGCCTTTATTGCCCGCCGCTACAGCGCGCTGCGGATCGCCAGCATCGCGCAGGCCGACCGTCCGGCGTGCGCCAAGGGCGGCGTGACCGGCAAGGCCGAGTGTTTCGTCCTGCCCTTCACGGCCAGCGTCCCGGTCCGCAACGGGCCGCCACGCCAGCTCAAGACCCAGAACGTCGCCGCGATCATCCCCGGCCGCGGCGCGCTCGCCGATGAGTATGTGATTGTCGGCGCGCACTTCGACCATCTGGGGCGCGATTCCTCGAGCGCGCGCGACCCGGAGAAGGGACGCGTCATCCGCCCAGGGGCCGACGACAACGGCTCCGGCACGGTGGCCGTGATGGAACTCGCGCGGCGCTTGGCACAGCGTCCCGCCAACCGCTCCGTGATCATCGCCAACTTCTCTGGCGAGGAACTCGGCCTCCTCGGCAGCGAGCAGTTCGCCGGCCGCCTCCCCGTGCCCCGGGAGAAGGTGCAGGCGATGGTCAACCTTGACATGGTCGGCCGGATGAAGAACGACAAGCTCATCGTCTACGGCGTGCTCACCGCCGCCGAGATGAAGGGCATCGTGGACAGCGCCAACGTCGAACCGAAGCTCGTGATCTCGGCGGTGGGAGACGGCGAGGGGCCGAGCGACCACGCCGCGTTCTACCGCAAGGACCTCCCCGTCCTGCATCTCTTCACCGACCTCCACGACGATTATCACGCCGCCGCCGATGTGGCCGAGAAGCTCAACATTGGCGGTCTTGTGCGCATCGCCGATTACACCGAGCGCGTGGTGCGTGCGCTCGCCGACCGTCCGGCGCGGCTCACGTTCCAGCGAGTGCAGACGGCCGGCGCCAATCGTCCATCGGCGCGGCAGGGAAGCGGTGCCTACCTGGGCTCGATTCCCGACATGGGCGCCGCCGACGTCAAGGGCATGCAGCTCTCCGGCGTGCGACCGGGTAGCCCCGCGGAAAAGGGCGGCCTCAAGGCCGGCGACATCATTGTCAAGTTCGGCGGCAAGACGATCAGCAACATCTACGACTATACGGACGCGATCGGATCGCACAAACCCGGCGATGTCGTCGAGGTCATCGTGCAGCGGGCGGGCGCCGAGGTGACGCTGCAGATCACACTCGGCACGCGCGGATAGCGGACGGCAACGTCGGCCGGACCGACGCACGGCGTGACATCCGTTGCCCGGCCCTCGTCGTTCTACAGAAGGCAGGAATCGAATTCCCTCAAGGCATCGGCCTCCGCAGCCGAGGCGCTCGACGCGGGGTTCGTCGTACTGGATGACGGCGGCCATGTGCCGTATGTTGAGCAACCGGCGGCGCTCTTCCGCGCCGCCCGCGACCCCATCGACCGTACTTCGCCTACCCGCGTCTGACTGCATGAGCGCCTACGACGAGATCTCCCAGCCGTACGTCGCCACCATTGAGACCGAGGGGAGGCGGTACACGGTGTCGGTGCGCATCACGTTCGACGGCATCGAGTTCGTTGGACGCCTCTGGTTTGCCGATGAGTCATGGGACGACCTCGGCCTTCCCGACCGCGGCGCGCTTCCCGGTCGGACGAAGGACGAGGTCCTCACGCTCGCGCGCCGCATCGGCCCCGACGAACTCGTGCGACGGCATCGGCGTGCGCTCGCCGAGAAGCGTCGCTACCATGGCCTCCGCAAGGCGACCGACGAGATCCTCGCGAAGATCCGATATTTGAACCAGGTGGCCATCTCGATGCGGGCGGGGCTGCTCGACGTTGAGGGCGCGGCCCAGGAGATCGACCTGACCGAGAAGCAGCTCCACGCCTTGATTGACCGACTCGCCATTCACGCGGGCATCGAGGAATAGGCTTCCCCGCTCCAGACACATGGACCCCGGCGGACCTCGCCGGGGTTATTTTTCGTGGTGATGAAGAAACCCGCTCCCAAGCCACGCCCCCGCCCCGCGAAAGCGCGGCGAGTTCCCTCGGTTAAGCTCGCGCGCGCGAGAGAGATCGAGCGCCGGCTTGTTGGGCTGTATCCCGACGCGCACTGCGAGCTCGACTTCCGCACGCCGTTTGAGCTGCTCTGTGCCACTATCCTCTCGGCGCAGTGCACCGACAAGCGCGTGAACATGGTGACGCCCGCGCTGTTCGAGCGATGGCCCGACGCCCGCGCGCTCGCCGGTGCCAGCCAAGACGACGTCGAGGCGGTCATCCGTAGCACCGGCTTCTTCCGCAGCAAGGCGAAATCGCTCATCGGCATGGCGCAGGCGCTGATGGCGTCGCATTCCGGCGCCGTGCCCGCCAACATGGACGCGCTGACGGCGCTGCCCGGTGTCGGGCGCAAGACGGCAAACGTGCTGCTCGGAAACGCCTTCCAGCAGAATGAAGGAATCGTCGTGGACACGCATGTCGCGCGTCTCGCCCTGCGGTTCGGTCTGACGGACGCCACCGACCCCGTGCGCATGGAATTGGCGCTCATGCCGTTGTTCGACCGCGACGGATGGGCCCGGCTGTCCCATCTCCTCATCTGGCACGGCCGCCGCGTCTGCGAGGCCCGCAAGCCTCGCTGCGCCGAATGCACGCTCGCCTTGGTGTGTCCGTCGGCCGCGGCTTGACGCCCTCTCCCCTCGCCTCTGTTCGATGAATCTCCGACTGTCCATCGCCTGCGCCGCGGCGCTCACGCTCTCCGCCTGCGCCCGGCCACTACCGCCGCCGCCCGCCCCTGAACCGGCGCCTGCCGCGCTCGCCAACGCCGATCTGTGCTATCTGCTGCAGGCCGAAGCGGCCAAGGCGCCCAGTCTCGACGTGGATCGCGCCCCGGACGTCGTGAAATACGACCCGCGCCCGCTCACGCCGCCACGGGGCGGCTATCCACGCGGCGTTATTCGACGGGATGGCACCACCAAGGTGAAGGTCTCCGTGGTCGTCGACACCACCGGCAAGGCCGACATGGGGACGTTCAAGGTCGTGGAGACCACGCATCCGTGGCTCGCCGACAACATCAAGTTGCTGCTGCCGCGGTGGGCCTTCACCCCCGCGATGAAGAACGGGTGCCGCGTCGCCGGCCTGTGGGTCTTCACGGCAACGCCGGGCGCGCGGAGGCCGGCGAAGTAGCCCGGCCTGCGGCGCCCGGTTACTTTTCAAGATTGCCGTTCTCCGTTGCCCCGTAGCGTACTCTGTCCCCTGCTGCCCCTATGAAGACCGCCACCTTCGAGACCACCGTCGGCACCATCGTGGCCGATCTCTATGACGACGCCGCGCCGAAGACGGTCGAGAACTTCGAGACGCTCGCCAACAAGGGCTTCTACGACGGCGTGAAGTTCCATCGCGTCATCCCCGACTTCGTGGTGCAGGGCGGCGATCCGCTCTCCAGGGACCTCCCCAACGGCCACCCGCGCGTCGGCACCGGCGGCCCCGGCTGGAACATCAAGTGCGAGACGGCGGGCAATCCGCGCACGCATGCCGTGGGCTCGCTCTCCATGGCGCACGCCGGCAAGGATACCGGCGGCAGCCAGTTCTTCATGGTGCTCAGCGAGTCCAACACGCGGCACCTGAACGGCGTGCACACCGTCTTCGGCCAGATCACCGCAGGCCTCGACGTGATGAAGAAGATCAAGCAGAACGACGTCATGACCAAGGTGCGCGTCGCCTGACGGCGACACTGCCCCCCACCGTGCGAGGAGATCCATGAGCGCCACCACGCATCATCCCGAAGACCGCAAGGCCGCCTTCACCGGACTCATCGTCGGCGTCGTCGCGTTGGTCGCCATCTGCTTCGCCATCGTGAAGCTCACCGACATGAAGTTCGCGACGCACCAGACGCCTGCAGTCGAAGCGGCCAAGTAGGAGTTGTCATGACGATGGACAAACGCCCCTCCGCCGCTCTCGGCGTAGGGGCGTTTTCGCTGCGGCGGGGTGTGACGTGGCTTCCCGTCCTCGCCGTCTTTGCCCTCGTGGCGGGCGGCGCGGCGCGGCTGGCGGACCCCGACAACCCGTGGGTCTGGCGCGGCTGGATGCTGGTGCTTGTTGTCGCCGGCTTCCCCGTGGTGGCGCGCACCGTCCGCGGGCTGTTGCGCGGTAACTTCGCCGCCGATGTCGCCGCATCCCTCTCGATCGTGGGTGCGACCGCCCTGGGCCAGCCGGTCGCCGGCCTCGTCATCGTGCTCATGCAGACCGGCGGCGAATGGCTGGAACGCTACGCCGAGGGGCGTGCCTCCAATGCCGTGCGCGCCCTCGAGGACGCGGCGCCGCGCACGGCGCACCGCGAGCGCCCGGACGGTCATCTCAATGACATCGCGGCGTCGGAGATCGCGCCGGGCGACCGGTTGCTCGTCCGCCCGGGTGAAATGCTCCCGGCCGACGGCGTCGTGGTGAGCGGGCGGTCGCACCTCGACGTTGCGCGCCTCACGGGCGAAGCGCCCCCGGACCTCGTCCAAGCGGGAAGCGAGGTCCGCTCCGGCGCCGTGAACCTCGAAGGCGCCATCGTCGTGCGCGCCACGCGCCCGGCCAGCGAATCGCTGTACGCCCGCATTGTCGAGTTGGTGCGCACCGCGCAGGCCGAGAAGTCGCCCATTCAGCGGATGGCCGATCGCTATGCCGTCTGGTTCACCCCGGCCACGATCCTCGTGTGCGCGGTCACCTGGTTTCTCACGCACGATTCGTTGCGCGTGCTCGCGGTGCTCGTGGTCGCCACCCCCTGCCCGCTCCTCCTCGCCACGCCCGTCGCGATCATCGGCGGCATCAACCGCGCTGCGCGCCATCAAGTGATCGTGCGCAGCGGCGGGGCGCTCGAGCGCCTTGCAAGCGTGGATACTGCGGTCTTCGACAAGACCGGCACCCTGACCATGGGCCGTCCAGAAGTCGTCGCCGTGGACCCTGCTGACGGGTGGACTTCGGACGAGTTGCTGCGGCTCGCGGCGGCCGTAGAGCTGGGCTCGGGGCATCACCTGGCGCGCAGTACGGTAGAAGCGGCAATGCGACGCGGCATCAAGCCGCCGCAGCCCACGGGTGTCGTGGACGCGCCCGGCATGGGCGTGCGGGGCACGGTGGAGGGACGCAACATCACGGTGGGTGCCGCGACCTGGCTGACGACGCTGTTTCCGACCCAGCACGAAGCGATTGCCCGCGCCCGTGGCGCCGGCCTCCGGGGCGTGGTGGCCGTGGACGGGCAGATCGCCGGCGCCATTGAGTACGCCGATCAGGTGCGCGAGGGGTTGCACGGCTTCTTCGACCAACTGCGGCGGCTCGGGCTCAGCCACCTCGTGCTCCTCTCAGGCGACCATCAGGCCAACGTCGAGGGCATCGCCCGCGCGGTGGGCATTGACGACGCGCGCGGCGACCTCCTGCCGCAACAGAAGGTGGAGGCAGTGCGCGAGCTCATGCGCACCGGGCGACGCGTGGTCATGGTGGGCGACGGCACCAATGACGCCCCCGCCCTGAGCGCGGCCACGGCCGGGATCGCCCTGGCCGCGCATGGCGGCGGCATTGCCGCCGAGGCGGCCGATGCCGTCATCCTGTGCGACGACATCACGCGCGTCGCCGACGCCATCCGGATCGGGCGGCGCTCGGTCTCCATCGCGCGGCAGAGCATCGTCGTCGGGCTCGGCCTCAGCGGCATCGCCATGGTCGCTGCCGCCCTCGGCTACTTTTCGCCCACCACCGGCGCGTTGCTGCAAGAGGCGATAGACGTGACGGTGATTCTCAACGCGTTGCGCGCGTCGGCTGCGTAGCGATCGGCCGATGCGCTGAGGCTCCGAGAGCGGCTCCACGAGCGCTCGCATCGCGTTCAGTGGCACGGCGTTGCGCGACATCCTTTCCCGTATCCGCACATCGTGTCGGCTATTCCCTGATAGTATGCGGGGACAGCGCTGATTGCCACGTCCTACGCCTTCCTATGATAGTTTTCGATTGCACGGCGCCCCCTAGCCGAGAGCGGGCGCCCGAATCCTCCTACTCCCCTTGGAGCAGTGATGAACGCTCGCCTCGACTCCTTCTCGTACGACGACGACATCGTACGGAAGTTCCTCTGGGCCACGATGATCTGGGGCCTCGTCGGCATGTTGTTTGGCCTGATCGTCGCCATCCAGTTGACGCTGCCGGAGTCGAACGTCGCCCCCTACTGGACCTTCGGCCGCCTCAGGCCGCTGCACACGAACGCGGTGATCTTCGCGTTTGCGGGCAATGCATGGTTCACCGGGGCCTATTACTCGTCGCAGCGCCTGTTGAAGACGCGTATGTGGAGCGACGGGTTGAGCAAGTTCCACTTCTGGGGTTGGCAGGCCATCATCGTCGCGGCCGCGCTCACGCTCCCGCTCGGCTTGACGCAGTCCAAGGAGTACGCCGAGCTCGAGTGGCCGATTGACATCGCCATCGCCGTCGTCTGGGTGGCCTTCGCGGTCAATTTCTTCGTGACGATGGCCAAGCGTCGCGAGCGCCACATCTTCGTCGCGATCTGGTTCTACATCGCGTCCATCATCACCGTGGCGATTCTGCACATCTTCAACAACCTGTCGGTGCCGGCGGGGCTGTTCAAGAGCTACAGCATCTACGCCGGCGTGCAGGACGCCTTCATGCAGTGGTGGTATGGCCACAACGCCGTCGCCTTCTTCCTGACAACGCCGTTCCTCGGCCTCATGTACTACTTCATGCCGAAGGCGGCCGACCGTCCGGTGTTCAGCTACCGGCTTTCGATCCTGCACTTCTGGTCGCTGGTCTTCCTGTACATCTGGGCCGGCCCGCACCACCTGCACTACACGGCGCTGCCCGACTGGGCGTCCACGCTCGGCATGCTCTTCTCGGTGATGCTGTGGATGCCGAGTTGGGGCGGCATGGTCAACGGCCTGCTGACGCTGCGCGGCGCGTGGCACAAGGTGACCGAGGATCCGATCCTCAAGTTCTTCGTCGTCGCCGTCACCGCGTACGGCATGTCCACGTTCGAGGGCCCGATGCTCTCGATCAAGAGCGTCAACGCGCTCGCGCACTACACCGACTGGATCATCGCTCACGTCCACACGGGGGCCCTGGGCTGGAACGGCTTCATGACGTTCGGCATGGTGTACTGGCTGGCGCCGCGGCTCTTCCAGACCGAGATGTTCAGCAAGAAGCTGATGGAGTGGCATTTCTGGCTCGCCACGTTCGGCATCCTGCTCTACGTCGTGGCCATCTATTCGGCCGGCGCCACGCAGGGGCTGATGTGGCGCGCCTTTGACGAGACTGGGCGCCTGCAGTACCCCGACTTCGTCGAGACCGTGATGCGGTTGATGCCCATGTACTGGGTTCGCGTCGCCGGCGGCACGATCTACATCGTCGGCCTGATCCTGGGCATCTACAACCTGTACAGGACCTGGGCCGCGCGTCCGGCGGTATATGAAGTGCCGGTCATCCAGGCTGCGCCGCTGAATCCGGCGTACGCTGAGGTTCACGCGCCATCCGCCGGCGGCCTGTGGGCGCGCTTCACCTCGATGCACTGGCACCGCCGCTGGGAGGGCATGCCCCTCTTCTTTTCGGTGATGACCGCGGTCGCGGTGATCGTCGCGTCGCTCTTCGAGATCATCCCGACCTTCCTCATCAAGTCCAACGTCCCGACGATCGCCAGCGTCAAGCCGTACACGCCGCTGGAGCTCGCCGGCCGCGACATCTACCAGCGCGAAGGGTGCTTCAACTGCCACTCGCAGATGGTGCGTCCGCTGATGCACGAGACTGAACGCTACGGCGACTACTCCAAGCCGGGCGAGTCGGTGTATGAGCATCCGTTCCTCTGGGGTTCGCGCCGCATCGGGCCGGATCTTGCCCGCCTCGGCGGCAAGTACCCCGACCTCTGGCACGTGCGCCACATGCACACCCCGACCGACGTGGTGCCGAAGTCCATCATGCCGGCGTATCCAAAGCTGCAGACGAACGTCCTCAATTTCACCGCGATCCAGAGGTCCGTGGACGCCATGGCGATGGTGGGCGTGCCATATGGCGACGCCGTCAACAAGGCGCCGGCGATGGCACGCGCGCAGGCCGCGCAGGTGGCGGCGGCGATCGAGGCGGCGGGCGGCCCGACCGGCCTGGCCGACAAGGAGATCGTGGCGCTGACGGCGTACCTGCAGCGCCTGGGTCGAGACCTCAGGAACGCGACGACTCCCACCGCGCAGCAGCCGCTGGTGGCGCCGCCAGGCGGGAGCCGCTGATGAGACTCTCCGACATCATGGGCGCGGCGGACCTCTCGGTCTACGCCGAAATCGCCATGCTCCTGTTCATCGCGGCGTTCGTGGCCATCGTGATCTCGATTTTCGCCCCTAGCCGGAAGCGGATGTACGACGACGCCAGCCGCATGCCACTCGACGACGAACATCCCCAGACACCGCGCTGAACGCACGGCGAAGACGCGCAGCGCGCACCGGAGCACCGATGGCTGACGACGACAAGCTGCTTGACCACGAGTACGACGGCATCAAGGAGTTCGACAATCCACTGCCGGCGTGGTGGGTGTGGACCTTTTACGCGACGATCCTCGTCGTACCGCTCTATCTCTGGGATCCGCTGGGCATCGGCGTGGGCCCGGGGAAGGAGAAGGCGTACGAGCAACAGATGGCGGCGTTCAACGCCGCGCACCCCAAGACCGCCGGCACCTATACTGACGACCAGGTTGCCGCGTTCGCCAAGGATCCAGCGAGGGTGGAGGCAGGCAAGGTGACGTTCACCACCTACTGCGCCGCTTGCCATCGTCCCGATGGCGGCGGCCAGATAGGCCCCAACCTGACCGACGACTTCTGGATCCACGGTGGCAGGCCGACCGAGATCATCAGGATCGTCAACGAAGGCGTGCTCGCGAAGGGCATGCCGAATTGGGGAAAGATGTTGAAGCCCGATCAGGTGGAAGGCTCCGTTGCGTACCTGTTGACGCTCCACGGCACGAACCCCGCCAACCCGAAGGTTCCGGAGGGGGCCAGGTATCTTCCTGATTCCGCCGCTGCACCGGCTTCTGCCGCGCCGGACAAGAAGGGGACGTAGGCCTTCGCGAGGGAGCGCGGGATTTCCGCTCTCCCTTCCCCTCTCCCGCCCCCCACGCTGCACAACGAGTCGCCACTCATGGTTGCCCCGGTAGCACCGGGTCGTGTCCTCCCGACCCTGAACGAAGACGGCTCCCGCCGCTGGCTCCGCCCCAAGCCGTCGCCCGGCGCATGGCTCGCCCGCCGGACGGTGGTCGCGTGGGTGCTGATTGTCGTCTACGTCGCCATCCCCCACCTCTTCATCAACGGGAAGCCGGCGATCCTGCTCGACCTCCAGCGCCGCGAATTCACGCTGTTCGGCACCACCTTCCTGCCCACCGACACACTGCTGCTGATGCTGCTCGCCATCAGCACGATGATCGCCATCTTCCTCGCCTCGGCGCTCGCGGGGCGGGTCTGGTGTGGCTGGGCCTGTCCGCAGACGGTGTACATGGAGTTCGTGTATCGGCCCCTGGAACGGCTGTTCGAGGGCGGTCCGCGAGGCTCCACGCAGATTGACCGCGACAGCGGCACGTTCCACCCGCGGCGCGCCGCGAAGCAGCTCACTTACCTGGTGATCAGTTCTTTCCTTGCCCACACCTTCCTGGCGTACTTCGTGGGCTGGGAGCAGGTGGTGCACTGGGTATTCGGCAGTCCCAAGGCGCATCCAGTGGGCTTCACGATCGTCACGATCACGACGATCGCGATGATGCTTGACTTCGTCTACTTCCGCGAGCAGGTCTGCATGGTGGCCTGTCCGTACGGCCGCTGGCAGTCGGCGCTGCTCGACAGCGAGTCGCTGGTCGTCGCGTACGACTACACGCGCGGCGAACCGCGCGGCAAGGGCAAGGAGCGCGAGGGCAAGGGCGACTGCGTGGACTGCCAGGCGTGCGTCGTCACCTGCCCCACCGGCATTGACATCCGCCACGGCCTCCAGATGGAGTGCATTCACTGCACGCAGTGCATGGACGCGTGCGATGCGGTCATGCGCAAGGTCGGAAGGCCAGAGGGGCTCATCCGCTACTCATCGCTCGCTGCGCTCGCCGGCGGGAGCAGGCACGTCCTGCGAGCGCGCACGGTGCTGTATCCGATCGCCTTCGCCCTCGCGTTTGGCGCCTTCCTGTGGCAGCTCGAATTCAAGGAGGCCGCCGACATCACGCTGCTCGGCGCGAGCGGCGCGCCATTCGTGGTGCAACCGGACGGCATGGTCACCAACCACCTGCGCATCCGTATCGCCAACAGGTCGGGCGTCGCGCACGAATACGCCGTGGAAGTGACGGGCGTCGGCGGACTCAGCGTCATCGCTCCAATGAGCCCGCTCTTGGTGCAGCCGGGACGCACCGAGTCGATGCCCGTCTTCGTGACGCTTCCGCAGGCTGCATTCACGGAAGGTGTCCGCACGGTGACGGTACGCGTGACGGACGGCGCGGACTACGCGGCCGCCTTCCCGTACCGGCTGGTCGGCCCCATCCGCGAGAAACACGATGCCGACGAACCGAGCCGCCCCGAGGGAGAGCGCGAATGAAGAAGGGCATGCAGTGGCCCATCGGCGTGGCCGCCGTGCTGGCGCTCACCATCGCGGGCAACATCTACATCGCGGTGCGCGCCAATGACGACCCGTCGGTGCACATTGAGCGCGACTACTACCAGAAGGCCGTCCGGTTCGACGCCAACCAGGCATTGCGGCGGCGCAGCGAGCGGCTGGGATGGCGCGTCTCGCTCGCAGCCGTGCGCACCTCTGCCGACGCGGCGACGGTGACCGCGGTGCTGGTGGATTCCACGGGGGCGCCCGTCCGCGGGGCCATCGTGCGCATCGCCGCACACGCGGTGGCGCGCGGCAATGACGTGTTCACCGCCACGGCCGTCGAGGCGGTCGGTCGGTACATCGCCGCCGTTCCCATGACTCGTGGCGGGCTGTGGGATCTCGACGTCGAGGCGATCCGCGGCGGCGAGCGGTTCGTCAGCACGCAGCGGCTCGACGTGCCGGAGACTCCGTGATGCTGACCCTCGTCGGCGCGGTCTTCATCGCCAGCTTGCTTGGCTCAGTGCATTGCGCGGGCATGTGCACGCCCTTCGTCTGCTTCTACGCCGGCGCTGACGCCCGGGCGAGCGCCTGGGGGCATCTCGCCTACAACGGCGGGCGCCTGGTGTCGTATCTGTTCCTCGGCGCGCTCGCCGGCGCGGTGGGCGCGGGCATTGAGCAGGTGGGCGCCGGCGTTGGTGTCTCGCGCGGAGCGGCATCAGTGGCCGGCATTCTGATGATCACATGGGGTGTGGTGCAACTGCTCGCGGTGCGGGGCGTGAGGGTGCCCACGCCAACGCCGTTGGCGGGGCTTCAGCAGTGGATGGCGGCGCGCCTGCGCGACGCGCGTGACCTCGTGCCGACCGCGCGCGCCCTCATCGTCGGCCTGCTCACTACGCTGCTGCCGTGCGGCTGGCTGTACGCGTTCGTCATCACCGCCGCCGGCACGGGCACGGTTCGCAGCGCGATGCTCGTCATGGCGGTCTTCTGGGTCGGCACGCTGCCGATGATGCTCGCCATCGGTGTCGGCATCCGGCGCCTTGCGGGCCCGCTGCGCGACCGGCTCCCGGTCTTCAGCGCCATCGTCCTCGTCGTCATCGGCCTGTACTCGCTCACCGGCGGCGCGCAGAGGGATCCGGCCAAGGTGGCCATGCGCGCGCGGCATATGGTTCCAGCGTCGCTGGCAACACCCGCGACACCCGCGACACCCGCGACACCCGCCACACCCGCGACACCCGCAACGCCGGCAACACCAGCAGCCACACCCTCCACCACTCTGCCCCCCGGTGAACACCGTCCCTGATGCGTCGGCCGTCGCCGGCAGCGCCGCGTCCGTCGCCATGCCCTGCGCGCACTGCGGGCTCGACGTGCCCGCCGGCTTGCTGGACGCGGTCGCGGAGCGACAGTTCTGCTGCACGGGGTGCCGCACCGCGTACGCCATCCTCCACGAGCACGGGCTTGGCCAGTACTACGCCTTCGGCGAGAAACGCGACGCGCCCGTGCGGCCCACTGGCAAGCGCTACGAGGAGTTTGACCACGAGGCGTTCCACACGCTGTACGTGAAGCCCTTGCGGGGCGGCCTCTGCTCGACGGAACTCTATCTCGAGGGCGTGCACTGCACCTCCTGCGTCTGGCTGGTGGAGCGCGTGCCGCTGATCCTCAGCGGAGTGGTGCGCGCCGAACTCGACATCGGGCGCGCGCGCGCCCACGTGGAGTGGGACCCCGCAACTGTCACCCTGTCGGCCATTGCCCAGCAGCTCGACGTGCTCGGCTATCCGCCGCATCCGTATCGCGGCGTTGCCGCCGACGAGATGCGCCGCAAGGAAGACCGCGCGATGCTCACGCGCATCGGCATCGCGGGGGCGCTGGCCGGCAACATCATGCTGCTCGCGCTGGCGCAATACGCCGGATGGTTCAGCGGCATTGAGGCGGAGTTCGAGCGCTACTTCCGCGTCATCTCGCTGCTGCTCACCATCCCGGCCCTGTTCGGGCCGGGCTGGCTCTTCTTCCAGGGCGCGTTCGCGTCGGTGCGCACGCGCCGCCTGCACATTGATCTCCCCATCGCCATCGCGCTTCTCGCGGGGTTCGCGCGCGGCGCGGTCAACACGGTCAGCGGCAGCGGCCCCATCTACTTCGACGCAGTCGGCACGCTGGTCTTCCTGCTGCTGGGCGGCCGGTACCTGCAGAACCGCGGCCAGCGCGCGGCGGCCGACGCCGCCGAAGTGCTCGGTTCGCTCGCTCCCAATGCGGCCCGTGTCGTGGATGCCGGCGGCGAGCGGGAGCTTCCCGTGGAGGCGCTGCTGCCGGGGATGGTGATGAGCGTGCGCGCGGGCGAGACATTCGCCGCCGACGGCGACATCACCGAGGGCCGTTCGGCGGTTGATTGCTCGCTGCTCACCGGCGAGTCTCGACCCGAGGCGGTGGGGTTGGGCGCGCGCGTGTACGCCGGCACGGTCAACCTGACCGGCCCGCTGCTCGTGAAGGTGACGCAAGCGGGCGAGATGAGCCGGCTCGGCGCGCTGCTCCGCCGCATGGAAGAAAGCGCGCGCCGACGCGCGCCCGTGGTGCAACTCGCCAACTCCATCGCCGGCTGGTTCGTTGCCGTAGTGCTGGTGGTGGCGGTGGTCGCCTATGTGTACGGCCTGCGCACCGATCCCGCGCGCGCACTCGACAACGCCATCGCACTGCTGGTCGTCACCTGCCCCTGCGCCCTGGGCCTCGCCACGCCGCTGGCCATCACCATGGGTATCGGCCGCGCGGCCAGGGCCGGCATCCTCATCAAGGGCGGTGATGCGATTGAAGCGCTCAACCACCCGGGGCTGATCCTGCTCGACAAGACGGGCACGGTCACCGAAGGGCGCGCGCGACTCGTGCGCTGGGAAGGCACGGCCTCAGTCAAGCCGCTGGTCGCCGCGCTCGAGCGCGAGAGCAGCCACCCCATTGCCATCGCCGTGCAGCAGGCGTGGCCGGTCATCGAGGTGCTGGAAGCACGCGATGTGCAGCAGACCGTAGGCGGCGGCATAGAAGGCACGGTAGCCGGCCGCCGTGTCGTCGTCGGCGCTCCGACATTTGTAGCGCGGCGCATCGGGGCGGAAGAGCACGCCCCCGACGTGCGCATCGAGGCTTTCGCCGAAGAGGGACTGACGCCGGTCTGGGTGGCGGTGGACGGCGTGCTCGTGGCGCGCGCGGGCTTCGGCGACCCGCTGCGCGCTGACGCGCGCGCGTCCATTGACCACCTGCGCGCGCTCGGCTGGCGCGTGGCGCTCCTGAGCGGCGACCATCCCGCCGTGGTGCGCGGCGCCGCGCAGCAGCTCGGTATCAACCTGGCCGATGCCGTTGGCGGGGCCTCGCCGGAGGAGAAGCTGCGGCGCGTCGAGCTCGCGCGTGCGCGCGGCACGGTGCTGATGGTGGGCGACGGCGTGAACGACGCGGCGGCCATTGCCGCCGCCACCGTCGGCGTGGGCGTGCACGGCGGCGCCGAGGCGTCAATGAGCGCGGCCGACGTTTACCTGTCGCGACCGGGGCTCGGGCCGTTGGTGGAACTGGTGCAGGGGGCGCGCCGCACCATGCTCGTGATCCGCAACAACATCATCTTCTCCATTGCGTACAACGTGCTCGGCGCCACGCTGGCGCTGCTTGGCCTCCTCGACCCGTTGATCGCAGCGGTGCTGATGCCCATCAGCTCACTCAGCGTGGTCCTCGCCAGCTGGCGCGGCCGCATGTTCGACGCGCCAGTGTTCGACGCGCCGGTTGCGGCGGCGGCCGACGCTGGCGCATCATCCGGTGTCCCCCGGATGGAGCCGTCGCGATGAGCGTCATGTACCTGATCCTGCCGCTGGCGCTGCTCGTCGTGTTCGCCGCGGTCATTGCGTTCGTGTGGGCGGCGCGGCGCGGCCAGTTCGACGACCTCGACACGCCGGCGATGCGCGCATTGCACGATGACGTGGGCGATCAGAAGAAGCCGCCGAAGGACTGACGCCGCGTTCGTAGCCTACGAATGACGTGCGGACGCCGGAGATCGTCCTCACCTTGCCTGACGCGGCTGATGGTGCCACCGTAGGGGTGCCATGATGTTCGCTCTCATTCTTCAGGCGCTGATCCTGTTCACGTCGCCGGCAGCGACGATTCCTGGCGTGGAGCTCCGCGCCAGAACGCTCGCCGTGCTCAACTTCGACAACAACACCGGCAGCGCAGACTACGACGCGATGGGACGCGGGCTCGCGGCGATGATGATCAGCGACCTCGCGGTGTCACCGGCGTTGAGGCTCGTCGAGCGCGAGCGCATGGCCGATGTCCTGAAGGAACAGCAGATGCAGCAGTCGGCGATGTTCGACTCGACGACGGCGGTGAAGGCCGGCCGTCTGCTCGGCGCGGAGTTCGTCGCCACCGGTTCGCTGGCCGCGGCCTTGCCGGAACTGCGCATAGACATGCGAGTGATTCGCGTGGAGACCGGTGAGATCGTCAAGACGGCACGCGTGACGGGCCCCGAAGACAAGCTGTTCGAGCTCGAGCGGCAACTCGCCGACCGGGTGCTCAAGGACCTCGACATCGCCCTCTCGCCGGAGAGCGCGGAACTGATGCGCAAGCGCCAGGAGGCGAACCGCGAGATAGGCGTGAGCGCGTTCCGCGACTTCTCCCGCGGACTCGCCGCGATGGACAACGGCGAGTACCTCGTCGCCGCCGAGTATTTTCGGCCGCTGATCATGCGGGCGCCTGGTTCTGTGCTGGTGGAGCTTGCCTATGGCGAGGCGAAGCGCCGGGCCGCGCTTGCCGCCAAGGAGTCGGCCAAGAAGAAAGCCGGCGACGCGCTGAAGGGCTTGTTCAAGAAACCCGGACGTTCGTAGGCCGGGGACGGGGCGCCGGCGACGACGGGCGTCTGGACAACGTGGTTCAGCACCGTGCTGCTGGCGACCTTCGACAAGCGCGGCGATATCAGCACCGGCTGAGCGATGTGTTACCCATGCTGCCGGACACGTGTGTTACGTATCTTCCCGGCTGCTCAGCCCGACGGCTACCCTCGGAGGCGCTCCCAGCAGCCACGCGGATTGACGATCACGATCGAGGCTTCTCCCGCGACCGCCAGGAGATCCTCGTCGCCCGTGACCAGCAGGTCCGCGTTGCCCGCGACCGCCGAGGCGAGCACCCACCGATCATCGGGATCGCGCACGGGCACGGGCGACGGCTTCGCCGGCTTCGGAACGATCGTCTCGTCTCGCAGTTCCGACTCGACGGCGTCGATCACGGCCGGCAATGCGTGGAACCGATCCCGTAGCACGCGCCGCAACTCGACGAGGTTCACCTCGCCGGTGAGCAATTCATGTTCCGCCAGAATGTGCCGCAGCAGGTCGGCGCAAATGCCGCGCGCCGTATATGCACTGACCAGCACGTTGGTGTCGAGAAAGATCTTCACGACACGATGCGGAATACGTCCTCGTCGGTGAGAATCCCCTGCGCCTCGGCAAGGGGCAACAGGGCACGCCGCGACCGCTCAAATCGCAGGAGCGCGACTTGACGCCGGACCGCGTCGCGCACGATATCGCTCCGGCTTCGGCCGAGCTGACGGCTGAGGCGATCCAACTCGCGCTGAACCTTGGCGTCGAGCCGGATACTCAGTGTGGAGGTTTTCATGTATGACAATGTAGCACAATCGCTAACCGCGTGCCACTGTCCGGCCCGTTCGTGACCGTATAACGAACGGCGCGGTGCTGCAGCGCTTCTAATAGAGGCGGCCGCGGGCGCGTGCCTCAAGTCGGATGTGTGCGCTCGGGCCAGTCGCCCGCGGCTGCTTCCCCAGAGGCGCCGTCTACACCATCGCTTGGCTAGGCACTCGCACGCTTCGCTCGTCGCGGCGTTCGCCCGCGTTCGGCGGCGATGCGGTCGGAGAGGAAGACCTTGAGCAGCGACTGATACGGTACATCCCGTTGATTGGCGAGTACCTTCAGTTCGTCCAGCATTCCCTGCGGCAAGCGCAGGGAGATCGTGGCCGTCGATGGCTTCAGATTCGGAAAGACAACGCGCTTCGCCTTCGACCAATCGAAGTACTCCGTCGAGTCGGCCGTCGACCAAAACTCCCGTTCCTCGTCTTCGGAACGAAAGACGGGAATCTCCCTAACGCGCTTCGGGCGGGACGTGGGCATAGGCGGTTCGCTCCTTGCGGCTCATCGGGCGGGCAGAGATCACGCGGACGAGGTCGCCGCGAATGGTGAAGATGACGGAAAGCAAGCGGTCGGCGTTGGTGCGCCCCAGCACGTTGTAGCGGCGCTCCCGGCCTGAATGCTTGGCGTCTTTAAGCACGAAGACCGGGAGGTCGAAGAACACTTCCTCCGACTCGGCCTGCGTGACGCGATGCGACACCCAGCTCTTCTGGGCATTGCCGGCATCCCACTCAAAACCCCCGAGGGCGCCGATCAGTTCATCGAGATCGCGCATGGCGGTAGTATATGGTGGTCATATACATCGCGCAAGCACCTCCGCCGAACGCTATGGTTCAGCAGCGCCTCAGTCCAACAGAGCCGCCGTGGGCCCCGCCCACGGCGGCCAACCACAAGAGTCTGCGGCGTCTGCTGCGACCATTTGTTCGGCAGCAGGCGCATGGAGCTATCCAGCGGCAACTCGGAGCGGTCGAATCCTTCCGATCGCGCGCGCAGCCACGGCGGAGTGTGTCGCTTCGTACAAATCCCAACCGAGCTGCAAGTTGAGCCAAAACTGCGCCTCGACACCGAAGAAACGCTCGAGACGCAAGGCGGTATCCGGCGTCATGTCGCGCTTCCCGTGCACCAGCTCATTCACGCGAGGATAAGACACACCGATCCGTTCGGCGAGTTCGCTCTGCGTGAGGCCAAGCGGCTTGAGAAACTCCTCGAGGAGCATCTCGCCAGGGTGAGTCGGCGCGCGATGTGTGGGAATGCGTACCATAACGGACTCCTAGTGGTAATCCACGATATCGACGTCGGTCGGCCCGTCATCGGTCCAGATAAAGCACAGTCGGAACTGATCGTTGATACGAATGCTATGGTGACCCTTCCGGTCCCCCTTGAGGGCCTCGAGACGGTTGCCCGGCGGCACTCGTAATCCGGCGAGGGTCACGGCGGCGTTCAGACGATCCAGTTTCCGTCGCGCGACGGCCCACAGCGTTCGCGGACAGACGCGCCGAGCGAGCCGCGAGTCCGCGCCTGCAAACACGTCTTCGACGCCGTCGGACGCGAAGGACCGGATCACCGCGCACTCGTGTCACTCACAATAGAAGAGTATAACGTCACACGTTATACGTGTCAAGGTCCAGTCCACGGCAGACCGGTTGCGGCCGAACGACGGGCGTTGTGCTGCGGCGCTTCAAATAGACGCGGCCGCGGGCGGGCGCACCAGTCAGATCTGTGCGCCTTAGCCTGCCGCCCGCGGCCGCTTCCCCAACTCTGCCGCCAGCACCAACGCTTGGTGGCTACTTCATTGGCGCACCGCACATCGTTTCCGGCCGGCGTATGTCAGCTTGCCGGTGCGAAGATCCACCCAGTAGAGGCTGTCAACACCCGGGCCCATGCCGTCCGGCGGGAGGCGGCAACCCTTCACGGGCTCAAACAGGTCAGTTACGTTGCCCCGCCAAATCGCCACGGTGCCGGCCTTCGGGCCAGGCATGACGTCGCCGACGTAGTCTGTATTGACCAGCTCGCGGCGAGTGCGAAGATCAACCAGCGTGAGGCCACGCAAGTCGGGCCCCGTGCCGTGGTCGATGAACAGCACGCTTCCTCGGATCCCCATGAAGTAGTCAGCCTCGCCGCGATTCCGCCACACGAAATCGCCGGGCAGGCTGTCGGCGTCGCATCGACTGCCCCGGGCGTCTCGTACGAACAGGTCGGAGCCGACAGACTCCTTCACGGCTTGCTCCACGACGGTATAGTGGGCGAGGCGATAGCAGAATTTGCCATACGACCCGCTTCTGGTCACGCGATCAAATGGACTCGCGCGGTCTTGAGCGCGTGCGTTCAAGCACCCGAGCATAAGGAAAGCGGCTATGCACGCTGATTCTCGGATCATGTCAGTGTCCACCAAGTTGTGCTGTGGACGCTCCAATAATGCGGCCGCGCAGCGGCCGCCATCAATAGCGCGGCCATCTGCACCAACTTCCGTTATACAGCGCGGTCCGAATCTATGGCCGCTCCGGAAACGGCGCGACCACCTGAAGGCCGGACACCTGCGTGCGCAGCGTACGCAGATCGCTATCGCGGGTGACGACGGCCCATCCATGCTCGCGCGCCTGCACTGCAAGGAGCACATCGTTCTGCCGGCTCGCACTCACGCTGCCCGTGCCCGTCCGCGCGAGCACCGCCCCGCCGCGTCGCCAGGCGGCCGACGACGGCGCGAGAATGCGGCCGCGGCGCTCAAACGGCGCGAGCAGCGCGTCGTCGAGGAGCCGGCGCGCCTTGTCCGTGCGAGCGCCGGCGGTGAGCTCAGCGGCGACGATGCTTGACAGCACCGTCGACGGCAGCGCCCAACTCAGGAATGTCTTCAGGCGGTCGAGCTCGGACGGCTGCCGGAGCGCGTCCACGAGGACATTCGTGTCGAGAGTGTAGATCACGCCGTGCGACGCAGAGGCTCGATGGTCGCGAGCCCACCTGCGGCGGCGAGCTCATCCAGGCCTCGGAATACCTCGGCCCGGAACACCACAAGATCCAGCGCGGCGTCCACGGCCGCGGTCTCGGACGACGCGCCGAGCGCGGCCTTGGCGGCGTCGAGCTTTCGCTGGTCCATGAGCATGTTCTTGCGGCGCATCGTCCGCCTGACGCTGGCCATTCCGCAGCTCCTGTTAGGGACACCGAAGGATAGCACCGTCATACAGCTATCAGCAAGTCTCCGTCTGTATAACGCTCAGCATCAGCTGCGGCGCGCAGCGCCGTCAGCTGCATGCTGTTGTTAGGCAAAGCTGCTGGCTTGCAGCCTGCCTCAAGGGGACGGTTGGTGTTCTAGCGATTCAGTACGCGCGCCCTTAATCACGAGCCAGAGGACGATCAAGATCTCCCCGATAGCTAGACCCGTCAACGGGTTGACAGTGCGCGCGTAAGCTGGGAAGAGTAACGATGTCGTGCTAACGACGAGATAGCCGAAACAGCCGACGATCAGAAGCACGCCAAGGATGCGGGGAATAAACCCGGATCGAAATACCAACAGCCCGAACGGCAGGAGCCACAGCCCCCAAAAAGCCATGTTCGCCTTTATTCCGTAGCCGCGCAAGTTTAGGAACCCCAGTGCCATGGCATCTAATTGGCCTTTGTCGAATACTGATAGGTAATCGTCGCCGCTCAAGAGTATGAGTGGAGCGATTCCCATGAGCATGTTGGCAAACGCCATCGGGACTTGAACAAGCACCAACGCTGCCATAAGTGCGGCGAGTTTCTTGTTGACTCCCTTGAACAACTCGAATAGCGCCAAGACTAGAAAGACGAACAGGATCTGTGCAACCAAATCGCTTAGGACACCGATTCTGTAAAGCATCGGAGAGGCCGCGATCTTGTTGGCGGTCGCAACGGCATCTCCGCCCATCATGGACCAAGTCGGGATATTATTGAAGGCGACGACGGCGGCTACTGACATCAACAGGTACAGTAGTCCTGCCACACGGGCTTCGTGTCTACGCGAACTCATTTTCCTCACTCCATCTGCGCCCTTGGATTTGCCTAAC
>CAMTWA010000019.1:0-118368 GCA_947085385.1 uncultured Gemmatimonadota bacterium
CTAGCCCGAAATTCTCACGACGCGTGAAAAGCGGAGTAAGCAAGCGCCCGTTTCGGGGTGCGGGCGCCTTTGCGGGGCTCGTGGCGCGCCGGGCCGGCGGTGTCCCGGGCCTTTGAGCCGTCGGCCAGGCATTTTCGGTGCGGACGGCGACGACCAGTATCGCTCGCGGGGCACGGCGAGCGTGGCGGCGTGTGATCGGCGGCGCTCAGCGCCTCAGCATCGTCGGAGCGTCGCGTGGACCCGCGCAAACAGCGCGGCATACGGACAGCCACTGGCGAGGGCGAGCCAGACGTGGCGCACCGTGATCCGGATGCGCGCGCCGATCTTCAGCAGGGTCAGGCGGATCGTCTGACACTGCGCGTGCGCCAGGGCCGTGCCCACCAGGGCGATCCGCCGCAGCGCGTGGAGCAGCAGATACGCGACCGAGGAGAAGTACAACCGCAGTTGATTGGCGCGCATCGTGGCCGCGCTCGTGCGATCGGCGAAGAGCATGAGCTGCTGCTCCTTGATGCGGTTCTCCATCTCGCCGCGCGCACAGTACACGTCCTCATAGAGCGTGCGGGCATCGACGGTCGTCACCGGCAGCGACGTCACCACGAAGCGCGGATTGCTCTTGCCGTCCGCGCCGCCGGTGAGTTGCTCGGCTTTCGCCACGACGCGGCGCGCCCGGGTCCAGCTGTCGTGCGTCTGATACGTGCGCTCCGCAAAGCGGCGCGCCGGCTGGCTCGTCGTCGCACACTCGGCCGCCGCCGCCGCGAGTTCCTCGGGAATCAGCGCCGTCAGCCGGTCGTTCTTGGCGAGGCCGAAGACAAAATCGACCGCGTGCGCTTCGGCCCACGTCATCAGGGCGTCGCGGCAGAAGCCACTATCCGCGCGGAGGGTGATCCGGACCGTCGGCCACGCCGCCCGGATTTGCGCGACGAGCCGCTGCACTTCCTCGAGCGCGCCCGCACTCGCGTCGATGTTCGCCGAGCGCAGCCGGGCGCATAGGAGATGCTCGCCCGCAAAGATGTAGAGCGGCAAGTAGCAGTAGTGCCCGTAGTAGCCATGAAAGAAGCGGCCCTCCTGCGCGCCGTGCACCGGATCGTCGGTGGCATCCAGGTCCAACACGATCGCGGTCGGGGGCACCGCGTGGGCCTGCAGAAAGACGTCCACGAGCATCTGGTCGACGGCGGCGTGATCGACCGCGATCTTCTTGTAGCGCTCCGCCTCATCCACGGTCGCGGCACTCAGCTCCAGCCGGTTCAGCGTGCTCTTGCCCGCGAGTGGCGTCGTGAGATCGGCCGCCTCGGCGAGCACGGCGAAGAGCGGGTCGTGCCGCAGGTGCTCGTGATCGTTCAGGTCTTCGTAGCCCAGCGCCAGACCGTAGACGCGTTGCCGTACCAGCGTCGCCACCGGATGCGTGATCCGCGCGGGCGCCCGATGATCGCGGAAGCATGCGGCAAACTGCCGCAGGATGCCGGTCGCCCGGTCCACCTCGCGGAGCAATACGGCCCCGCCATCCGACGTCAGCGTCCCGCCATCAAACCGCGCCTGCACCGTGCGCCGCGCCACCGCTTGAAACGGCAGCGTCCCTGCCGTACACTCTGTAGTCATAACAGCGGGTTCTGAGTGGTGTGTAGGTCGTTCTCGACAAACACCTTATACCACTCGGGCCCGCTGTTAACAATCCCGCTCGTGAGATTTCCGGGCTAGGGACTCGTGGCGAGGGTTGACTACAAATACGACAGTGGATATTATTACTACGTATTCGTGTATCGTCCGGTTTACTGATATAGTCTAAGGTGTGGTTGATTGCTCGCCACGACAAACGGTGGTACCCTATCTGTCGGTGCTGATAGGCATCTCTCTTGGGAAGTGGAGGTTGCCATGAACCGCAATGAGATCGCGGGGAGCATACCTGATACGGCTCTGCGGCGCGGCTTGGGTGAGTCGGGAGTGCCGAGACTGTGGGAGAAACCTCGCCTCGTGCGCCTAGGGTCCGTGGCGCAGGTGACGGCCAAGGTGGACAACGTTGGAAATAACGACGGCGGAACCGGCCAAATGAAGCGAACGTAGGTCTTCCGTTCCCTCTCGGGGGCGCCTGAAGCTAGCTAGGAGCGCCGATGCGTGCGAATTCGATGGATGTCGTGTTCTCGCCGCTTGGCCCTCCGGCGATGCGCGAAGCGACTGGTAGCGCCGCTTGCGTGCCCCCGCGCCTCGTGCGCCTGGGGTCCGTGGCGCAGGTGACGGCCAAGGTGGACAACGCGGGAAATAACGACGGTGGAATCTCGCTGATGCGCCGCACCTGAGAGGTGGGTGCGTGCTAGCCTTCGGCGCGCTGATTGACTTGTCGCTCGCGCCGCTGGCTCCCGACGGTGCGACGCGCCTGCGGCAATCGCTTCCAGCGATTCCGGGGTGCGTTTCAATGTTGGAGCGCGACGAAGCGACGCTGGTGCATCTGGCCGATGCGCGCGCCCTGCCGTACGACGCCGACGTGCCGCTGCTCGATGGTGAACTGGTCGTGGCCGGGACGTTGCGTATTGACGCTCGCGATCAGCTCTGCGCGGCGCTGTCCCCTGAATCGCCACGAGCGCTCAACGACGCCTCGGACGCGCGGCTCGTCGCCCTGGCCTACCGCAAGTGGAGCGACCGTCTCGCCGAGCACCTTCTCGGCGACTATGCGTTCGTCGTATGGGACCGGACGCGGCGGCGCCTCGTCTGCGCCCGCGACCCGCACGGCAACCGGCAACTGTTCTGGGGGCGCGTGGGCTCGATGGTTGTGGTCGGCAGCACCATTGGCGTCGTTCGTTCGCACCCGGGCATTTCCACTGCACTACACGAGCCCGCCCTGGTGGAACTGCTGCGCACCGGTTGGGTGGAGGAAACGGGGCGCACGGTCTTTGGTGACGTCCGGCGTCTCGCGGCCGCCCACACGCTGTGCTTCGACGGGGCGGATGCGCCGCAAGAGCGTCGGCACTGGGACTTCCCGGTGCCTTTGCCCATCCGATACCGCCGCGACGATGACTACGTGGCGCATTTTCGCGACGTGCTCGATGCTGCGATGCGCGACCGCCTGCGGACGACGACTGCCTCAATACTGCTGAGTGGCGGGATGGACTCGCCCACGCTGGCCGTGTCGGCGCGTCGTGCCGCGCCGGACGTAGCGTTGCGGGCCTTCACGTTCACCTATCCCGCGCTGGCGCCGAGCGACGACGACACGCTATCGGTGGCCGTGGCCCATCGACTCGGCCTGCCGCACACGCTGCTGGCGCTCGATACGCCGCCCGCGCTGAGGTACCTCGATGACCTGTCGGCGCTTCTCGAGCAGCCGTTCGACGAGCCGGATCTTTCCGGCGAACGGCTCAGCACGCTCGCGGTCGCCGCGCACGCGCCGGTTGCCATCTTCGGAGAGGACGGCGACACGCTGTTGCAGGCGCCCACGCTGCTCGGGCAGCTGCGCACGCAGCCGATCACGGAAGTGGCCGGCTCATGGATGCGGTATGTCGCGCGCACCGGCCGGCGCCCATGGGTCGGGCTCGAGTGGCGCGACCGGCTGCGGCGCGCCCGGAAGGGCGGCGAGCCTGATCGCGCTCCCTGGCTGCGTCCCGAAGCGGCGCGCGTCGCGCCGGTCGTTCCTCGCCCGGCATCCACCCATCCCCTGCGACCCCGGTCGGTGCGCCTGCTGTCGGCGCAGCTGTGGGATTCGGTGTACGAGTCGCTGGCGCCGGTCACCACGCTCGCCCCCGTGCTCTTCACCTTTCCGTTGGTGGACCCTCGCGTGCTCGCCTTTGTCTTTGCCATCCCGCCGGTGCCGTGGTGCCAGGAGAAGCACCTGTTCCGCGCCGCGATGCGCGACGACCTGCCTGCCGCGGTGCTGGCACGTGCCAAGACGCCGCTGCACGGTTTCATTGAGGCGCGCGTGGCGCAGTGGCGCGCGGGCGGCGGCGCCGACACGCCGATCAGCGCACGCGTGGCGCCGTGGGTGGACATCGAGGCTGTGCGTCGGGTGTATCGCGTGGGGACGCCGTATGAGGTGTTCGACGCGTGGCGCGTGCTGCAGGTGGACCGCTGGCTGCAGCGTGAGGAACAGCGACGTGCCTGAGTACGCCCTGTACGGACTGGTGATTCGCAGCGACCGCGCGCTCGAGGGACTCGACAACGCGCCGTCCGACGCGGCCGTCGACGTGGACATCGTACTCGGCGGCGCGCGGGGGGATGCGACGCGATGGCGCGACGCAGCGCTGTACTACGAGGAGCCCGCCGGTTCGGGCGAGCCGCCGTCGGTGGTGGTGCGGCGCGACCCGGCGCTGGGATTCTGGTTCTGCTACGCCGACGGCACCGAGTTCGTGCTGGACCGCCAGGCGACGACGATCCGGGGGTGGTGGGCTGATGCCTCGTCTATCGAGGATACGGCGACCTACCTGCTCGGCCCGGTGCTCGGCTTCGCACTGCGCCTGCGTGGCGTACTGGCGTTGCACGCGAGCGCCGTGTTGATAGACGGTTACGCGGTCGCGTTGCTGGGGCCCAGCGGGGCGGGGAAATCGACCACGGCCGCAGCGCTTGCCCGGGCCGGCGTCCCGGCGGTGTCGGACGACGTGGTCGCGGTGCGCGTGGTCGATGGCGTGCCTACCGCGTATCCATCGTATCGGATGTTGCGGCTGTGGGACGAGAGCGAGCGCATGCTCTTTGGCACCGTCGGCCAGCTACCACTGCTCACGCCCACGTGGGACAAGCGGGCACTGGCACTCGGCGCGGAGCATCCCTTTCACCAAGCGCCGGCGCCGCTGGGGGATCTCTTCATCCTGGCCGCCCGGTCGGACGACGATCGCGCGCCGGTCGTCGAAGCGATGCATCCGCGCGAGGCGTTCCTGGCCCTGCTCGCGAACACCTACGCCAATTACCTGCTCGACGATGAGATGCGCGCCCAGGAGATGCGCCTGCTCGAGGCCGTGCTGCGCGGACGGCGCGTTCGCCGGCTGGTGCCCCACAGCGACCCGGCGCGTCTCGCGGCCCTGGTCTCCCGCGTGCGGGCCGCCGTGGCGGAGCGCGGAGGCGGCTGAGCTGTACCGCGGGGCGCGTTTCGGCGTCATCTTTGCCGTGTGACGAACGTACGCCACCCCAACGTGGAGTTCGTGCTCGCGGCCCTGCGCCGCGACGCCGACGCGGCGCGCGCGCAGGCGGCGGCGGCGCGTGGTGTCACCGCCTGGACCGGGGTGGCGGATCTTGCGCGCGCACAGGACGTCGGGTGGTGGGTGGCGCGCGCGCTCCCGTCGGAGGGTGTGCCCGATGCAGTTCGCACGGCGCTTGCCGGCGCGGTGCGCGAGGTGGCGATGGATGCGCTGGCCGGCGCGCGCCAGCTGGCGGAGTTGTGCCGAGTCCTCGGCGACGCCGGCGTACGGGCGGTGGCTTACAAAGGCCCTGCGCTGGCTGCGGACGTGCACGGCGATGTCGGCGCGCGGGGCTTCACCGACCTCGACCTTCTGATCGCAGAAGCCGACCGTGCGCGCGCCGTCGCGGCGTTGCACGCGGCGGGGTATGTCTCGCCGGGCGGCTACACGGCGCGCGAGGAGTGCGTCTATTCGCGATGGGAGGGCGCCACGCAACTGGCGCGCGGCAACGACTGGCCGGTGGAACTGCACTGGCGCTGCCAGGCGCCGCGCTACGGGGGACCGCAGGATCCCGCGGCTATCGTCGGGCGCGCGCAGCCGTGCGCTGTGGGCGGGGGCGTCGTGCTCGTGCCGTGCGCCGAGGATCTCGGCGTGCTGCTCGCCCTGCACGGCGTCAAGCATGTGTGGACGTCGCTGCTGTGGGTGGCCGACTTCGTTGCGGCCGTGAGTCGGCCGGGGTTCGATTGGTCGGTCTTCGCACTGCGTACCGCGGAGTGGCGCGTGCGCCGGGCCGTTCGCTATGCGCTGCTTCTCGCCCACGAACTCGCGGCGCTCGAGATGCCGGAGGCGGTGTGGAACGACGCGCGTGCCGACGCGCGTGCGTCCTTCCTGGCGGACGCGGTAGCGGCGCGCGTGGCGCGCGCGCCGGGGGCGGTGGATGTCGGTGCCGAGTCAACGCCTCGATATGACTTGCAGTGGCTCGAAGGGACCTGGGCGCGGGCGCGCTACCTCGTACTGACGGCCACGCTACCAACGCCGCAGGAGCGCAGCTTGGCCAGGCTGCCCGACGTGCTGCTGCCGCTGGCGTACCCCGTGCGAACGGCGCGCGTGGTGCGTCGGGCGCTGGGCGGGCGCAAGTGAAGCGCTTCGGCGCGTTTGCGCGATTTCTCTGGCACGACCATCACGTGGCGCTCGCGGTGGTCGGTGCGGCGACGCTCATCCTCTCGCTCACCGAGGGTATCGGCCTGCTGATGCTGGTGCCGATGCTGCGTCTGGTGGGCGTGTCGCTGGGCGAGGGCGCCACTGACGAGTTGGCGCAGCGCCTCGAAACCGTGCTGCGCGGGGTGGGCATCGCGCCAACGCTGGTCGGCGTGCTCGTCGTCGTGGTGGGGCTCGTCGCCGCGCGCGCGGCGGTGCAGTGGCTGCTCGCCGTGCAGGAAGCCTCGCTGGAGGCGCGCGTGGTGGGGCGGTTGCGCGAGCGGCTGTTCTCGGCCGTGGTGCGGCTGCCGTGGGCGCGGTTTGCCGGGGAACGTCCGGCTGCGCTGTTGCACACCATCGGTCCGGAGGTGGACGACGTGCACAGCGCGCTGCTGATGTTGATGCACGTGGCGTCGCTGCTGGCCACGGTGGTGGCGGCGGCGGTGGTGGCCGTGGTCATCGCACCCCAGCTCGCGCTGGTGGTCGCGCTGTGCGGCGGACTGCTGTTCATGGCGGCGCGCGTACTCCGTTTGCCCGGGCGCGCCGAGGGCGAGCAGTTGCTGAGCGCCGCGATCGGGCTGTTCACGCGGATCAGTGAACTGCTGGGCGGACTCAAGATGGTGCATGCGCACGGCGCCGAGGCGCGTGCGGTGGCCGCGGTGTCCGCCGATTCGTCGGCGTGGACGGTGCTGACGCGCCGCGTGGCGGGCCACCGGGCGCGCGTGAACTTCGCGCTGGCCGTGTTGTCGGTGTGCGTGCTGGCGGCGCTCGTGTGGGGAAGCGTGGAGATGGCCGGCGTGTCGCCGGCCGCCCTGCTGTTGCTGCTGCTGCTCTACGCGCGGCTCGTGCCGCGGCTCATCGAACTGCAGCGTCTCGTTAGTTCGCTGTCGCAGACGATGGCGTCGTTCGATTCCGTTCTTGCGCTGCTCGCGCGGTGCGAGGCGACACGCGCCGAGGCGACGCGCGCGGAGGCGACGCGCGCGGAGGAGGGAAGCGACGAGGGGGGCAACGTCGGAGGCCCCAGTGCCGACGTGCTCCTCGAGGCCAGCGCGGCCCCCGCCGTCGAGTTGCGCGGCGTCACCGTGCGCTACCCGTCAAGCGCGCGCGCGGCGCTGCGGGACGTCTCGGCGCATTTCCCGGCCGGGGCGCTGACAGCCGTCGTCGGCGCATCGGGCGCCGGGAAGACGACGCTTGGCGACGTGCTGTTGGGGCTGCTGGCTCCGGAGAGCGGTGTGGTGCTGGTTGATGGCGTGCCGCTGTCGGAACTCTCGATGAAACGGTGGCGCTCGCGGGTTGGCTATCTGTCGCAGGAGCCCATGCTGTTTCACGGCACGATCCGCGAGAACCTCCTCTTCGCGCGACCCGAGGCCAGCGAGGATGACCTGCGCACCGCGCTACGGGCAGCGGCCTGCGACTTTGTGGACGGAGCGCCGTCGGGGCTCGACGCGGCCGTGGGCGATCGCGGCGTGCGGCTCAGCGGCGGTGAGCGCCAGCGACTCGCGCTTGCGCGCGCGATGCTGCGACGTCCATTCCTCCTGGTGCTCGACGAGGCGACCAGCGCGCTCGACGCCGAAACGGAAGCACGCATTCTCCAGACGGTGCGCGCCCTGCGCGGGCGCTGCACCGTGGTCTTCTGCACCCACCGGGGGGCCGTGCGCGATGCGGCGGATCACGTCATCGACTTGCAGCAGCCGTCGCCGTAGCGGCCACGATTCGATGCCGACGGCGTTCGATCGGTGACGACCGGCGCCCTCCCGTCCGCCATGATGCGGCGACCAGGAGGGGCCATGCAGGATTACCGGAAACTGGACGTGTGGACGAAGTCGCATGAACTCGCGCTCGACCTGCACCGCCATGCACCGGAAGAGGAGGCGTCCGCGGAACTCGTCTCGGACCTGCGGCGTGCCGCGCGGCGTATTCCCGCCATCATCGTTCTCGGATGCGAAGCGGAGACGGCGCCGGAGTTTGCGCAGGCAATGCGTGACGCTTGCGCCGCCGCGGACGAGCTCGCCTACCGGCTGCTGTTCGCGCGGGACGCCGGCGCGATTCCAGCCGTGCCCTATGCCAGGCTGGAGGCGCGTGCGAGGCAGTTGCGCGCCATGCTCGGCGGGCTCACCCGCACGGTACGGCTCAGGCTGGGGGCGAAGGGTCGGTCAGCGGGTCCGCCGACGGGTTCTCCGCTGACGACGGCTCGCGCGGCGGTGGCTCGGGCGATGCAGGCCGTACGGGATGACGGTTCATCGCGGCGATGATGCCGTCCGCGATCCACGTCGTGACACCGGCCTGAAGGGCGGGGAGCAGTTCGCGCACCACGGCGGCCTCTTCTGGCGCGAACGCAGCGAGCACGAAGTCACGGAGCTCGCCGCCGGGCACTGGGTGTTCTGGCCCGACGCCGACGCGCAGGCGGGCGTACTCGGTGGTGCCCAGCGCCTCTTCGACGCTGCGCAGCCCGTTGTGCCCGCCCGCGGAGCCCTTGGCACGGAATCGAAAAGTGCCCAGGGGCAACGCGACGTCGTCCACGACCACCAGCAGGTCGTTGGCGACCGCCCAGAACGGGCGGTGCACGTATGGCGCGAGCGCGTCACCGCTCAGGTTCATGAAGGTGAGCGGCTCGAGCAACCGCACGCGGTATCCCGCCACCTGACCGTCGGCGGCGCGCGCGCCGGGGGCGGCGCGCCACGGGGGGAAACGCCAAACGTCGGCCAGGTGGTCAACGACCCACCAGCCGACGTTGTGGCGCGTGGTCTCGTATTCGGGACCCGGGTTGCCGAGGCCGACGACGAGCTTCACGGGACTGGTCTCGCCTAGGCCTTCTTCTCGACGGCCGCGGCGCCCTCCTCCTCCTCCTTCTTGCCCTTGCTGAGCACTTCCGGTTCGGCCACCGCCGCCGCCGCCGCCGCCGCAGCCTCGGCGTCCGTCGGCTCCGCAACCTTCTCTTCCTTCGGCGCGGCGCAGGTGCAGATTGTCGCGTCCTCGTCGTCGAGCACCTCGACGCCTTCCGGCACGGTGAGATCGCTCACGTGAATGGACTTGCCAATGGCGAGGCTGGCGATGTCCACCTCGATCCTGGCCGGGATCACCATTGGATCGACGCGAATGGAGAGGTCGTGCATGATCTGGTCGATGATGCCGCCTTCCTTGACGCCGATGGAGGCACCGACGAAGGCGAGCGGCACGCTCACCGTGACCTTCTCGCCGGCGACCAGTTCCTGGAAGTCCACGTGGAGGATTTCCTTGCGGTACGGGTGGCGCTGGACCTCGCGGATGAGCGCATTGGACTTGGTGCCGTCGAGGTCAAGTTCGAAGACGGTGGTGCGGTACGAGACCTTCTCGAGCATCAGTTCGAACGCGTGCGTATCGAGCGAGAGAGCGCGCGCCTCGCGCGCGTGGCCATAGATGACGCCGGGGATACGGCCGGCGGCGCGCAGCTTGCGGGCGACGCCCTTGCCGGTGTCGGCGCGGCCAGCGGCGGAAAGCGGTTTGGTTGCCATGGTATGATCCTGCTGAAGTGCGTGTGCGCTACGTGGGTTCCCGGAAGGTCCGGCCCGGCGGCGCACATCAAGAAAGACAAACAACAGACAAACAACAGACAAACAACAGAGAAACAACAGAGAAACAACAGAAAGACAACAGCAGACAACAGCAGACAACAGCCGAGATGGAGCGGGGCCGGGACTCGACTACTCGAACAGGGAACTCACCGATTGGTAGGCGTGCGTGCTGCGAATGGCCTTGGCCAGCAGTTCGCCGACGGAGAGCACGTTGAGCTGCGGAAAGTGTCGTGACGCGGGAATGGCGATGGTGTCGGTCACCGTCACTTCCTTCACCGGCGCATTGCTGAGCCGCTCGACGGCGGGGCCGCTGAGCAGCGCATGGGTGGCGCAAATGTAGATGTCGCGCGCGCCAAGATCCTTGAGCGCGTACGCCGACTCAGTGACGGTGCCGGCGGTGTCGATCATGTCGTCGGCAAGGAGGCAGTCGCGCCCCTCGACCTCACCGACGACGTTGACGACTTCGGCGACGTTGGCCTGCGGGCGGCGCTTGTCGATGATGGCAAGCGACGCATCGAGGCGCTTGGCGAAGCCGCGCGCCATCTTGGCGGAGCCCACATCGGGAGCGACGACGACGAGGTCCTTGAGATTCTTCTTGCGATAGTGCGCCGTGAGCACCGGGGCGGCATAGAGGTGATCCACGGGGATGTCGAAGAACCCCTGCAGCGCGTGCGCGTGGAAGTCGATTCCGAGCAGGCGGTCGGCGCCGGCGCCGGTGAGCATGTTGGCCATCAGCTTGGCGCCGATCGCGACGCGCGGCTGGTCCTTGCGGTCCTGTCGGGCGTAGCCAAAGTACGGCACGACGCAGGTGATGCGGGCGGCGGACGCGCGCCGGGCGGCGTCAATCAGGAGCAGCAGCTCCATGATGTTCTCGGCCGGCGGGTTCGTTGGCTGGACGATGTAGACGTCGGCGCCGCGCACGTTTTCGTCTATGCGCGCGAACACCTCACCGTCTGCGAACCGTGAGGTTGTGCATTTGGTGAGTTCGGTGTCCAGGTGCTGCGCGATGTTTTCCGCGAGCGCCCGGTTCGCCGTGCCGGTCAGGACTCGAAAGCCCTTGAGAGGAACTGCTAGGCCGTCCATAGCATTGAAAGATGGCGGGAATCGGGGCTAGATGGAAGTGACAGAAGCAGATGGGAGATGGGAGAGGGGAGAGGGCCGACTTCAGCCGGTTGGCTCCAATCTCCCGTCTCCCATCTCCCATCTGCCCTTCATTGCCCCCGATGGATTCGAACCATCATCTCCGGCTCCAAAGACCGGGGTCCTAACCATTGGACGAGGGGGCAGAAGAAGAAAGCTAGTGCAGGCGTGAGACGAAACGAAAGGCGGCGGGCGCGACCACACGGGCGTCGACACCGGTGATGCCGCTCCGGACAGCGCACCGCGGGGGCCGTGGATCCTCCAAGCTCCGGCGGGCGTGAGTGAATTCGGTGTCGCACGCGATGAAGAGGCACTGCACGAGGTCGCGATCTATGTAGATTTCCGCATGGCATCTGCCGCAATCGAACACCTGCCCGACTCGCTGAAGTTACTCGAAGCGATCGATGCGATCCGGGTCGAGGCTGCCAGCCGCTTGAATCGAAGCCGGCAGGCGGAGCTGGGGCAGTACTTCACACCCATCCGGGTCGCGCGGCTCATGTCCTCGATGAGCAAGCGGCAGGACGGGCACGTCAGGCTCCTCGATCCAGGTGCCGGCGTGGGAGTGCTGGCGGCGGCGTGGATCGTGAATGCCTGCGATGCCGCGAATCCGCCCAGCCGCATTGACCTGACGGCCTATGAGTTGGATCCCGCGCTTATCCCGTCCCTCACGGAAGTGCTCGACCGGTGCCAGCGGCACTGTGCGCAACGCGGCGTGCAGCTTGCGATCGACGTGCGCTGCGAAGACTTCATCCTGTCGGGCGCTCGCGCGCTCAACGGAGGCTTCTTCGGCACGGCGTGGCCGGCCTTTGATGCAGCGATCCTGAATCCTCCCTACATGAAGCTGCCCGGCGACTCACCAGCGCGACGCATGGTTCGCGATCTCGGCGTCGAGACGGGCAATCTCTACACGGCCTTTGTGGCGATGGCGCTGCGCTCGCTCGACACGGGTGGCGAACTGATCGCGATCACGCCGCGCTCATTCTGCAATGGGCCGTACTTCACCGCGTTTCGCAAGGACCTGCTTCGGCTGAGCAGTCTCACCCTCCTGCATACCTTCGATTCGCGCGATACTGCGTTCGGCGAGGACGAGGTGTTGCAGGAGAACGTGATCTTCAGGGCCGAGCGAGGGGTCAGCCAGGCACCTACAGTCACCGTTGAGTGGAGCGAAGCGGGCGGCGCAGATCACGTGACGCGTCGGGAGCTTCCGTTCAACCAGGTTGTCCAGCCCGGTGACGCTGACGCGTTCATTCACATCGCGGCAGGCGAGTGGGACAGTCGGGTTGCTGGCATGATGCGCGACCTGCCGGGGAAGCTCGAACTGCTCGGACTACAGGTCTCAACTGGAAGAGTCGTTGACTTTCGCGCCGCCGAGTTCCTGCGCGATGTGCCTGATCCCGACACGGTGCCGCTGATCTATCCTGGTCACTTCTCGAACGGCGCCATCGCCTGGCCCAAGGAAGACTCGAAGAAGCCCAACGCACTCTGTCGAACTGAAGAGACCGAGGGCCAGTTGAACCCTATGGGAACGTACGTACTCGTGAAGCGGTTCTCGTCAAAGGAGGAGCCGCGCCGCGTAGTGGCATGCGTTTTCTCGCCGGATGCTGCGCCCGGGGAGTTCGTCGCCTTCGAGAACCATCTCAACTACTTTCACTGCCGGGGGCGGGGAATCCCGCGCCGACTCGCTTGGGGCTTGTCGGCGTACTTGAACTCCACACTTGTCGACACGTATGTCCGGCAGTTCAACGGGCACACGCAGGTCAACGCGACGGATCTTCGAAAGCTGCCATATCCGAGCGTGGAGCAGCTGGAGCGGATCGCGGAACGCGTCGACGGGGACATGTCGTCCCAGTCGGCATTGGATGACATTGTCGAGGGGGAGCTGCTGACCATGGCGCGAGATACTCGAGGGAGCAAAGTCGCCGAGCGGCGCATTGCGGAGGCCATCGTCGTTCTTCAGTCGATCGGACTGCCGAAGGAGCAGACGAACGAACGCGCCGCGCTGACGATACTTGCCTTGCTTGACCTGTCGCCGAAGCAGGCATGGTCTGAGGCCGGCAATCCGCTTCGGGGGGTGACGCCCGTCATGGACTTTGCCGCGCGGGAGTACGGCAAGCACTGGAAGCCGAACACGCGGGAGACGGTTCGTCGGTCTACGCTCCACCAGTTCCAGGATGCTGGCCTCGTGGTGGCAAACCCGGATAGGCCGGACCGGCCGGTCAACAGTCCGGCCTATTGCTACCAGGTGCCGCCGCACGCGTTGATGCTGATGCGGGCATTCGGCACGCCGAGCTGGAAGCGTCGGCTGATGAGGTACCTCGCGACAGCGCCTTCGCTCGCGGCTCGCTACGCGAATGAACGCGAGATGACGCAGATTCCGCTGCGGATGCGGGAGGGCCATGACATCTCGCTGTCGCCCGGCGGTCAAAACGCGTTGATCGCCCGCATCGTCGAGGAGTTCTGCCCCCGCTTCGTCCCCGGCGCACAGGCGCTTTATGTCGGCGACGCCGACATGAAGTTCCGCTACTTCGACGCGGCGGCCTTCAAGAAGCTCAACGTCGTGGTCGAGGCACACGGGAAGATGCCCGATGTGGTGGTCCATTTCGACGCCAAGAACTGGCTGGTCGTGATCGAGGCGGTCACAAGCCACGGACCGGTCAACGCGAAGCGTCGCGGCGAATTGAAGAAGTTGTTTGCGTCATCGACCGCTCCGCTGGTCTTCGTCACCGCGTTTCTCAGTCGGAAGGCGATGCTGCGGCACTTGAGCGAAATCGCCTGGGAAACCGAGGTGTGGGCGGCCGACGCTCCATCTCACATGATTCACTTCAACGGCGAACGTTTTCTCGGACCGTACGAATAGTGCTGCTGCCCATCGACATGCCGTCATACCACCTCGGTTGGCTGCTGCGGCGCGGTAGTCGTCACAAGCGCCGTCCACCCGGCCGGCAGGGCAGGTAGTTCCAGCGTTGCAGGCGCGCGGTCCTGCAAAGCGAACAGCGTGGAACCGGAGCCGCTCATCAGGGCGAGCACGGTCCGTGGCAGGGCGGCGAGCTGGGCGCGCACCGTCGCGAGAGCGGGGTGCAGTTCAAAGATGACCGGCTCGAAATCGTTCACGGCATCGGCGGCAACCGCGTTCCAGCTGCCCAGCTCACAGGGAGACCGCCAAGCGGCGCTGGCCGGCGCGGTACCGTCCGTCGCGCCGTCCGTCGCGCAAGCTGTCGCGCCACCTGCCGCGCGATGCGCCGCCAGCGCGGCATAGGCCTGCGCCGTGTTCACGCCGAAGTCGGGGATGACGAGCAGCACGGGGGCTTCGGGCAGCGGCGGCAGGTCGAGCATGCGATCGCCGCGCCCCCACGCGAGCGCGAGCTCTGACGGGGACGCGAGGAAGGCAACGTCGGCGCCGAGCCGAGCCGCGATGTCCACGAGCGCGGCGGTTCCCATCGGACGGGGCGCGAGCGCGTCGAGCGCGCGCAGCACCGCGGCGGCATTGGCGCTGCCGCCGCCGAGCCCGCCGCCCACCGGAATGCGCTTCTCGATCTCGATCGCCCATCCGCGCGTCGAGCCGGCGACGGCGGCGTAGGCATCCGCCGCGCGCCAGGCGAGGTTCTGCTCTACGGGTCCGAGGTTCACGGTGCGTGCGCCGGGGGCGAACCGCACGTCGAGTGAGCGACCGGGGGTCTCCCGCACGGTCACCATGTCGGCGAGTGCGAGCCGCTGGAACACAGTCTCGATCTGGTGGAAGCCGCTGGCCTCACGCGCGAGCACGCGCAGCGAGAGGTTGACCTTGGCCTGCGCGGCCGCGCGGGCCGTGCTCACCGCACCACCTCATGCTCGCCCGTGATCCGTCGCTCCTCGGCGGCTTTCGCCTCCACGTCGCCGAGATGGAGGCCCATCCGCAGGAAGTACCAGGCGCCGATGAGCGTTATCGGGATGTACGAGAGCACGTGGAACCCGATGGCCCACGTCACGGCCTGCGCCTTGCTGACGCCGTACACGGGGAGGGCGAGCTTCGCCATCGTCTCGAACACGCCGACAAAGCCGGGGGACGACGGCACCGACACGCCGACGGCGATGACGCCCTGCACAAAAAGCGCCGCCGTGAACGGAGCCGTGATGCCGAGGGCGCGGAAGCCGAGCCAGAACGCCAGCGCGTTCATCAGCCAATGCGCCATCGCCCACGCGAACGCGGCGAGGAATCGCAGCGGATCGCGCACCACGGCGAGCCCGGCCGCGAGCGTGTGCACCAGCGCGCCGATGCGGTCCTTGTAGCGAGGCAATACCACGCCGGTGATGCGTCCGATGAGCGCCTCCGCCGTGTGCGGCCACCGGGCCAGTGCGAAGTAGGCGCCGAACAGGATCGCCACGAACGCCAGCATCACGACGGCGGAGTGCTGCACCGGTGTGCCGCCGATCGCGAAGCTGCGCGGGAAGGCCGGCGCGAGAATCGCGACGCCGAGCAGCAGCAGGATGGAGAGGGCGTCGAAGGCGCGGTCAATGGCCACCGAGGCGAGGGCGGTGGACCAGGGCACTTCGCGGCGTTCGCGCACCAGCACAAAGACGCGCACGAGTTCGCCGGCGCGCGCTGGCAGCACATTGTTGCACATCATGCCAATGGCCGTCGCGCGCCACAGCGTGCCGAGCGGCAGCCGCGGCGCCACGGGGTCGAGGATCGTGCGCCAGCGGAGCGCGCGCAGCGGGAAGATGAGCTGCGACGCGACGGTGCAGAGCGCCCAGAGCACGAGGTCGCTGCCGCGCAGGGCCGACACGACCTGCGCGATGTCAATTCCCCTGAGCGCATACCAGAGCAGGAGCGCGCTGACGGCGATGCCGAGCGCGCCGCGAGCGCCCAGTTTCATGGGCTAGTCCGAGGTGGCGGCGAGTTCGAGCAGGTCGAACAGCTCGGCGAGCATGGCAGGGTCGGGCGCGCCCGCCTCCTGTCGCATGATATCGCGCAGTTCGATGGCGCGATCGAGCGCATCGCGCCCACGGTAGACGAGGTCTTCGATGGGAACGACCACATCGCTGCCGATGAAGACAGGCTCCACCAGCGGCGCCTCTTCGAGGCCGCTGAGCCCGGCGAGGCTGCTGGCGAGCATCGCCGAGAGCGCGTCACCGGAGGAACCAGGACCTGACCGGACCGCTGTCGGCGCTGCGGAGACGAGCGAGGGCTCGTCGTCTGGGGCGAGCGCGGCGATATCCACCAGGGCCTCAGGAGAGAGCGCCGGTGCGGCGGCCGTGGCGTCTGCGCCGGGGACCGCTGCGCCGCGCCGCAGCGAGCGGACGATCTCGGCGGTCGTCTTGCCGTGCGGCGCTGACAGGAGCTGGCAGGCGTTGTCGAGGGCGTCCAGCGCCGCACCGGCCAGCAGGGCCGCCTGATCGCGCTGCTCCTTGAAGAACGCGGCGAGCGGCCCCTCGCCGAAGCTCGCCGCGAGCCGCGCGAGCGCGTGCGTGGCGGTGCCAAGCTCGCGCGCGAGCCGCTCGCGCGCAGCCGCGTCGGCAGCGCGCGTCGCGTCGCCGACAAGGCGCCGCAGGTGCTCGGCGTGGCTCGCCACTTCAAGCCGGAAGCGCTGGGCCGCGGTGGTGGGCGGCGTCGGCGCGGCGCTCACGAGGCCCGGTGCGCCATCGTCGGGGAAGAGCGCGCTGATGGGGACAATGTCGTCGGCCACTGCCGCGCCGCCCGCGAGCGCCGCGGCGGCCTCCGCGAAAATCGTGAGCGAGTCCGACGTCGTGGACGGCCGAGCGCCGCGCGTCAGGGCGATGCTGCAGTCAGCCAGCACGACGGCCGCAGCGCCGAAGATGGCGCACAGCGCCGGCGTGGCGGCTCCGCCCAGTTCGAATGACTTCGCGGCCGAGTCAAGCGCGTCCACGATCTCGGGGAGGGGCGGGAGGTCCTTGAGCAAAGCGATGCCCCGCAGGCCACGCACGCGCTGCAGCGTGCCGGCAAAGCCCGCAGGTCCCGTCGGGTCCTCGGAAAACGCAAGGAGCGCGCGCGCGATCTCCGCCGTTTCGGTGGCGAGGAAGGTGGAGGCATAGGGGGCGGCTGCCTCGGCGCTCGACGCCGCCGGCGCGAAGACCGCGAGCTGGCGCGCGCGCGCCGCGGCGCGATTCGTTTCGGCCTCGCCCCACGCGCGGACGCCGCGAATGAGGATCTTGAGATCGTCAATGGCCGCCACGAATGCCCCATGCAGCGCGTCGCTCCACGGGAGCGCGCCGGACTGGAGGGCATGGGCCGAGCGCTCGAGCGCGGCGGCCACGTCGGCGATGCCGCCGACCTTGGCCATCGTGGCGCTGCCGCGCAGCGCGCGCGCGAGGCGCAGGCAGGCCTCGATGTCGGGCGTGCCGCCACGTGCCGCGCCGACGAGTCCGTCGAGTTGCTCGACGTACTCGGACGCTTCGAGTGTGAAGAAGTCGAGGAGGCCGCTGCTCATCGCAAGGGGAAGCTACGGAGGCGGAAAGAGAGGGGCAACACGGGCTTCAATAAAGACGCGAGGGAAGGGGTCGGTGTAACTGAGATCGAAGATATGGAATCCGGATTGGGACTGCGGACTACGATTGGGGACTGCGATCAGCGATGCGGTCGCGACGGCGGCGTTCGCGCAGGCGATCGCTTGTCGAAATCGGCACTCGATGTCCCGGGTCGTCATCCGGATTCCATATCCGCAATCGTTACCTAGCGCTGTCCATCGCCCGCCGCATCTCGCGCACCGCGTCGCCGATGCCGGCGAAGACGGCGCGGCTGACGATGGTGTGCCCGATGTTGAGTTCCTCGATGTCGGCGATGGCGGCCACGGGGCCGACGTTCCGTACGGTGAGGCCGTGGCCGGCGTGCACCGCCAGCCCGGCTGCGCGGCCGCGCCGGGCGCCGTCGCGCAGGGCGGCGAGCGTGGCGGGATCGGCGCTCGCGTGCGCGTAGCGCCCGGTGTGCAGCTCGATGGCGACCGCGCCAAGCGCCGCCGACTGGTCAATCATGCGCGGGTCCGGATCGATGAAGAGCGAGGTCCGGATGCTGGCGCGCGCCAATCGGGCGAGCGCGTCGCCCACCCGAGCCGGCTCATGTGTGACGTCGAGCCCGCCCTCAGTCGTCACTTCTTGGCGGCGCTCGGGTACCAGGGTCACCTGGTGCGGGCGCAGCCGTTCGGCGATCGCCAGCATCTCGTCGGTGACGGCCATCTCGAGGTTGAACGGCGTCCGAATGACGCGCATGATGGCGTCGACGTCGGCGTCCTGGATGTGGCGGCGGTCCTCGCGCAGATGCGCGGTGATGCCGTCGGCGCCGGCCGCCTCGCAGAGGGCGGCGGCGGCGGCGGGGTCGGGCTCGTCGGCGTGACGCGCCTGACGGATCGTCGCAACGTGATCGATGTTGATGTAGAGGCGGAGATGCCCCGGGCCGCCCGTTGATGCCATAGTCCACCCCATCCGTGATCGCGGAGCCTCTCCGCGGGAGTCTTCAGTGAAACGAGTTGCCCTGTTGCTGTTGCTCCCCCTCGTCGCTGCCGGCGCCAGTCGGTCGGCCGCAGCCCAAACGACCGGCGCGGAATCGCCGAGTGCGGCCATTCAGCGGTTCTTGGCGGCCGCGCGCGTCAAGGACTTGCCGAAGATGGCTGACATGTGGGGAACCGCGAAGGGTCCTGCCGGGAAGAACATGAGCAAAAGGGAACTCGAGCGCCGCGAGTTGATAATGATCCAATGTCTCCCGCACGAACAAGTCACCGTCGGGGCGCCGGCGCCGAGTGAGGCGGGTCGGCTCCGAATTCCGGTGGAGCTCACTCTGCGCACCCAGAAGGCAAAGCCGGTCTTTACGGTGGTACGAGGCCCCGGGAATCGGTGGTACGTGGAGAATTTCGAGATTGACCAACTGCGCGACCAGGGATTCTGCGGCGCGTCCGCCGAGTCACCACCACCGCCGCCGTCGGCGCGGCCATGAACTGAGGGGTGGAAGCGGTGCGGCATCGCCGCGCCGCCGTACGGAGCGTTGGTGACGGGGTGGCAGGCCGCCGGAACATCGGGGCTTGCCGCCCCGATTAGTATTCAGAGAGCTCGATGAGGACGCCGCCGGTTGACTTGGGGTGCAGGAAGGCGATGCGCTTGCCCTCGGCGCCAATGCGCGGCACGTCATCAATGAGGGTGATCCCGGCGGCTTTCGCCTTGGCGAGCGTGCCTTCGAGGTCATCAACGCAGAAGCAGATGTGGTGGATGCCCGGTCCCCTCTTGTCCACGAACTTCGCGATGGGCGAGTCGGCGGACGCGGGTTGGAGCAGTTCCACCAGTGATTCGCCGGCCGCGAGGCCGGCAATGCGGGCGCCGTCGGCATCGTCCATCGGCACGCCAGGCAGGCCGAGCACGTCGCGGAAGAAGGGCAGGACGTCGTCGAGGGCGCGCACGGCAACGCCGATGTGGGCGATGCGGGTGCCACGACGGGCGGGAGTGGTCATGGCTTGTGCTCCGGCAACGGGGTGGACGTCTAACATTATCGAACGCGACAGGTGGGCGACACCTTTGCGGCGGAGGCGGGGCGAATGGCTGGCAATTTGGTAGCGGTGACGGACGCCGATTTCGAGCAGGAAGTGGAGAAGCACCAAGGCGTGGCGGTGGTGGACTTCTGGGCGACATGGTGTGCCCCGTGCCGCATGATCGCCCCGATCCTCGAGCAACTGTCGGTGGAATACGCGGGCAAGGTGAAGGTGGCCAAGCTCGACGTGGACACCAACCAGAAGACGTCCATGCGCTTCAACGTGCGCTCGATCCCCACGCTGCTGTTCTTCAAGGACGGCCAGGTGGTGGATCAGGTGATTGGCGCGGTACCGAAGGCGGCACTCGAGAGCAAGTTCAAGCAGCACACGGCCTGATCGCCTGATTGCGGCGGGGGTGCACGCCCCCGCAGAATTAGCCCGGGCGCCGCAGCGCTGTCGCCCGGGTTTCGCTCGCACCCCTCGTCCATGCCTGTCGCCGCCGGACATCTCCGCTATCCCAAAGTCAGGGCGCTGCTGCCCCGGACGCGGCTGGCCTACGTCCACCTGCAGAACCTCCTGACGGACGCCAAGCGCGATCGCGCCGCGCGCGTCTTTGGCTACGTCGCCATCTGGCTGCCGGACGAGCTGTTGTTGCTCTACATGGAAGAGGGCGAGTTGGTCAATGCCACCGCGAGTGCAGACGGCCGTAATTGGCGGGCGCTGCCGATCGGCGAGGCGGTGGCCAAGGTGCCCAGTGCCGCCGAGTATGGCGAGATCTGTTTCCATGAGGCCGCGGATGAACAGCTGGCCGCGATGTACGCGACCCAGGTGACGCCCGACCTCGGGTGGCCGCCGGAGCTTCCGGTCACGAGCACGCCGGCGCTGATCGGCCACCTCATGGCGACGCTGTTCGACGGCCTGCTCGAGGTCACGGTGGACGGCGAGGTGAACTACATCGTCTTTCAGTTCGGCATGCCGCTGCGCGGCTACTACGCGAGTGACGAAGCCGTGCCCGACGATGCGGTGCGCGTGCCCGCGCTGCTCGACCGCGCGTTCCGGCACGGCGGAACGGCGCGCCGCTGGGACGTGCCGCCGGCCCTCGCCAACCAGGCGGCTCCGGCGCTCATCGCGGCCTACCGCGAGCTGGTGGGCACTCTCATGCGGCGCCTTCACGAGCGTGGCGCCGAGAGCGCGTTCGCCGTGGCGGAGCATGCGCGGCAGCACCTGATAGCGCAGCACCCGGCGTTGGAGAAGTTCTCGCTGACCATTCCGAACCAGCGCGATCCGGTGGTGGACGCGCCGGCGCTGTCCGCGGCGATCGCGGCGTGGCTCGGCGAGACGCTCTGGCACCTGCACCTGCCGGACGGCGTATCGGCGGAGGAGCTGCTCGCGGAGGTAGCGCGGCCGCGCCGCCACCTGTTCCAGGCGGCGGGCCTCTTTGAGGCCCTGCCGTGGACGATTCCGTGGTAGTCACGGCGGGCACGCTCTACATCGTCAGCACGCCCATCGGCAACCTCGGCGACATGAGTGCGCGGGCGCTGGAGACGCTGCGCGCCGCGGACGCGATTCTCGCCGAGGACACGCGGCACACGCGGACGCTGCTGTCGCACTTCGACATCCACACGCCGCTGGAGAGCTACCACGAGCACAACGAGGCCGCGACGACCCCGGGGCTCGTGGGGCGGCTGCAGCTCGGCGCGACGCTCGCGCTGGTGAGCGACGCGGGGACGCCGCTGCTGAGTGATCCCGGCGCGCGGCTGGTGCGGGCCGCGGCGGCAGCGGGCATTCCGGTGGTGCCGGTGCCGGGTGCGTCGGCGCTGCTCGCCGCGCTGGTGGGGTCAGCGCTTTCCGCCGATCGTTTCACGTTCTTCGGCTTCGTGCCGCGCAAGGGACCGCAACGGCGCGCGCTGCTGACGGACGTGGCTGCGCTGCGGCACACGGCCGTGCTGTACGAGGCGCCGGGGCGCGTGGCCGAGACGCTGGGCGACCTTGCCGCGGCCGGCGCCGGCGCGCGCGAGGCGGTGGTGGCGCGCGAGCTGACCAAGCAGTTCGAGGAATTCCGGCGCGGCGCGGTACGCGACCTCGCCGCGCTCTGCGCCGATACCCCGCCCCGCGGCGAGGTGGTGATCGTCGTCGCGGGCGGCGAAGCGCCTCCGCTCGACGAGGAGGCGTTGCGTGCGCGGGCGGCCACGCTGCGCGCTGACGGCTTGAGCGCTCGCGACGTGGTGCGCGTTCTCATGGAGGACGAGGGTGCGCCTCGCAACCTGGCCTATCGCCTCGCCCACGACTGACGCATGCGCCTCCCACACGCTCTCCTGCTCGCGCTCCCGTTGCTGGCCGGCGCGGCCCGCACGGCGACGCCACCGCGCACGGCGCCGGCGCCGGTGCCGCGCCTCGCGGTCGCGCGCCTGCAGTACGACGGTGGCGGCGACTGGTACGCCAATCCGTCGAGCCTGCCCAACCTGATCGCCGCCATCCGGCAGCGGACGACGCTCGACGTGGACCCGAAAGAAGCGCGCGTCACGCTGACGGACGAGCACCTCTGGGATTATCCGTTCCTTCACCTGACCGGGCACGGCAACATCCGGCTCACCGACGCCGAGGTGCCGCGGCTGCGCGAGTACCTGCTGCGCGGCGGGTTCCTGCACGCCGACGACAACTACGGGCTCGACGACTCATTCCGTCGCGAACTCAAGCGCGTCTTCCCAGATCGGGCGCTGGTGGACGTGCCGCTGCGGCACGCGGTCTACCACGCGGTGTACGACTTCCCGGACGGCGTGCCGAAGATCCATGAGCACGACGGCAAGCCGGCGCGCGGACTCGGGATCTTCATCGGCAACCGGCTCGCGGTCTTCTACAGCCACGAGAGCGATCTCGGCAACGGATGGGAGGACGTGGGAACGTACCGGGAGGATCCGCCGGAACTGCACGAACAGGCGCTGAGGATGGGCGTCAACCTGTTCGTGTACGCCGTCACCAGCCGGCCGGGCGCGTGACCACCGTCGAGCGCCTGCTGCACGAGCACCGGCTCGTGTCGCGCGTCGCGCGGGCCACGCTGGCGATGCGGGTACTGGCCGCTGCGCTCATGGTGCTCGCGCTGGCCGCGTGGATGCTGTCGCAGGCGCGCTGGCTGGTGCTGCCGCGCCCGCTGCCGATCGTCGCATGGCTCGGCGTGGCGGCGGTGTGCGCCTTCGTGTGGCGGGTGCAGCGCGGCCGGCTTTTGGCGCGGCGAACGCCCGAAGCCGTGGCGCACGCCATCGAGCGAGAGCGCGGACTGCGTGACGGCGCGGCGCGCACGCTGCTCGAGGTGGCGCCGGCGGGCGGGCCGTTCGTGGCTCGCGCCGACGCGCTCCTTGGCGCTCGGTTGGGTTCTGGCGCGCTGGCGCCGCTGCTGCGAAGGCGCTCGCTCCGGCAGATTGCGATGAGTGCGAGCGGGGCGCTCGGCGGCGTCGCCCTCGCCGTCGCCACCGCCGGATCGTTCGGCGACGGATGGCGGGTGTTGTGGCATCCCGCGTCGGCGTGGGCCGGCACGCTGCTGCCGGCCATCGCCTTCGATGACCCGCCAACGGGCCTCCTGCGCGGCGACACGGCCGCGCTGCGCGTGCACGCGCCCGGCCGCCGCGTGATCACGGTGCGCCAGCGTGCGACGGGCGGCGCGTGGCGCGACACGACGCTCACCGTGAACGGCGAGGCCGCGGCACTGCGCGCGGGGCCGCTCGATGCCGATCTGCTGCTGATCGCCACCGACGGCCGCGCCGAGAGCGACACGCTGCGCCTGCGGCTCGCCGAGCGATCGTTCGTGGGCGACGTCACAGTGGCTGCGCACTTCCCGGCTTACCTGGGGCGCGCGGATGAGACGCTTCCAATGGAGGCGGTAATTCGCATTCCGCAGGGGACGATGCTGACCATCACGGGGCGCGCGTCGGAGCCGCTGCGGGCCGTGTCGCTGGCGAATGAATCGGCGCGCGTGCCGCTTACGATCAGCGGCCGCGGCTTCACCGGGCGCTTCACGCCACGCGCGGGCGGTGTGCTCGCGTGGCACGCCGAGGGGTTTGGTGGAGCGATCGCCGACCTGCCGGCGCCGGTGCAACTGGAAGTCGTTCCCGACTCTGCGCCGCAGGTGGACTTTCTCGCCCCCGGCGCCGACTCGACGGTCGCGCCCACCGGGCTGGTGCGCGTGGCGGTGGCGGCGGTGGATGATCGCGTGCTGCGCGACGTGACGCTGGCCGTCTGGACGCAGCGCGGTGACGGGCGCGTGACCGCCCCGCTGACGCGGAGGCTGTTCGAGGGGGGTGGGCCGTCGTACCTCGGCGCGATGGCGGTGGATCTCTCGGCACTCGCGCTGCAGCCGGGCGATGTGGTGCACGTGCAGGCGAGCGCGCGCGACGACGCGCCGTGGGGGCAGGTTGGGCAGAGCCGCGCGCTGCTGCTGCGCGTTCCAGCTATTGAGGACCAGCGGCGCGACGCCCGTGCGGCGGCCGACTCGCTGGTGAGCCGGGCGGTGGCGGCGGCGCGCGCGCAGCAGCGGCTGGAGCAACGCACCGGCGAGGCGGCGCGCGCACGGACGCCGACCGATCCCGCGAAGGCCGGTGAACGCAAGGCTCCCGACGCGCTGGCCTATGACGCCGCGCAGAAGGCGAAGGCGCTGGCGCAGGAGCAGGCCGAGATGACGGCGCGTTCACGCGAGGTGCAGGAAGCGACGCGCGAACTCGAGGAGCGGCTGCGCGCCGCGGGCGGACTGGACAGTTCGCTGCAGGCGCAGTTGCGCGAGGCGCAGAAGCTGATGCGCGAGGCGCTGACGCCGGAGCTGCTCGCGGCGATGCGGAAGCTTGAGGGCGCGGCGCAGGACCTGTCGCAGGACCGGACGCGGCAGTCATTGGCTGATCTCGCCGAACAGCAGAAGCGCCTGCGCGAGGCGCTGGAAAAGAGCGCGGAGATGCTCAAGCGCGCCGCGCTCGAGGGGCAGATGAAGACGCTGCGGGAGGACGCGGCGTCCATGGCGCGGCGGCAGCAGCAGCTGGCGGATTCGGGCACGCCGGACGGCACGCGCGCGAAGTCGCTTGCCCAGCAGACGGCGGACCTCGCCCGGGAAATCCAGCAGCTGCAGCAGCGCCTCGAGCGCGAGCGCGCCAACGCCGGGGCGCGGCAGGCCGACGCCGCGTCCAGTCAGGCGCAGGCGTCACGCGAGGCGATGCAACGCGCCGCGCAGGCGGCGGATCGCCAGGTGCGCGAGCAGGCCGCGCGGGAGGCGGCGCAGGCGATGCAGCAGGCGGGCAACTCGCTCTCGGAAGCGCGTGAGCGGCAGGTAGAGGCGTGGAAGGACGACATCACCGGCTCGCTGGACAAGGCCGTGCAGGAGATGATGCAGCTTGCCCGGCAGCAGGAGCAGCTGGCCGAGCAGGCGCAGGGCCGGCAGGGCCAACAGGGCGACATGCGCGGCCAGCAGTCGGCGTTGCAGCAGGGCGTGCAGCGCGCCGGCGAACGGCTGGCGGAGCAGGCGAAGAAGAGCGCGATGGTGTCGCCGGGGGCGCAGCAGGCGATGCGTGATGCGCAGCAGCGCGTGGACCAGGCGATGCGCGACGCGAACAACGCGCAGCAGGGGCAGGGAGGCCAGCAGCAACAGGCAGGGTCCATGCGCGAGGCGGCGCAGGCGCTGCGCCAGGCGGCCAGCGCCCTGGCGCGCGACCGCGAGCGCGTGGAGGGGGCGCAGTCGGGGAGCGGCGTGCCCGAGATGATCGCCGAGCTGCAGAAGCTGGCGCAGCAGCAGGGCGAGGTGAACGCGCAGATGGCGAGCCTGCTTCCTCCGCCCGGCCAGACGCGACAGAATCCCGACGCCGCGGCGCTCGACCGGACGCGCGTTCTGGCGAGAGCACAGCGCGCCGTGGCCCGGTCGCTCGACGACGTGCAGGACCTCGATGCGACGGGGCGCACGCGCGAGATGGCGCGCGAGGCGCGAACGCTCGCGCAGGCGCTTGAGGCAGGAGCGGCTGACCCGTCCACGCTCGACCGCCAGCAGCGCCTCTTCCGCAAGATGCTCGACGCGGGTCGCCTGCTGCAGCAGGAAGAGCGCGACGAACAGGGGCCGCGCGAGTCGAAGCCGGGCGACCATGTGTCGCCGTTCGCGCCGCCTGCGGGCGACGTGCGCGGCCGCGACGCACTGAAGTACCGCGCGCCGACGTGGGACGAGCTGCGCGCGCTCGCGCCTGAGGAGCGCCGCGCGGTGTTGGAGTACTTCCGGCGGCTCAATGCGTCGGGCGGAGAGACGGCAGACGGCAGAGGGCGGACGGCAGATCCGCCGAAGAAGCCGTAGCATGGACGTCGTACGCTTGGCGCGCGGCGCGTGGGTGCGACGCCTGGTGCGCGGTGCGTGCGCGCTGCTCGTCGCACTGGTCGCGGCGCCGGCCGTGCTTGGCGCGCTTGGCGCGCAGGCCCAGCCCGGAGAGGCGGCGCTGCGCCGCGCGCTCGACCTCGAGAACGCGGCGAAGTATCGCGAGGCCGTGACGGCGTATCGCGAGGCGCTGGCACAGGGGGCGCTCACGCAGGCGATGCTCGGCCTTGAGCGCTCGTTTGGATCGCTGGGGCAGGAGGACTCGCTGCTACCGCTGCTCGACGCGCGCCTGCGCGCCGCGCCGCGCGATCCCACGCTGCGCGGCGTCCTGCTGCGCACGCAGCGCTCGCTGGGGCGTGACGCCGCCGCGCGCCGCGCGTTCGAGGAATGGCGCGCGCTCGACCCACGCGACCCGGCGCCGTACCGCGAGTACGTGCGACTCCTGCTGACCGACCGCCGCACGGCGCCGGCCGACTCCGTGCTGCAGCAGGCCGTGGAGGCCCTCGGCGGTGCGCGCGAGTTCGCCACGGAGTTCGCAGACCTGTACGCGACGATGGGGCGGTGGGACGCGGCCGCGGCGGCGTGGCGCGAGGCGCTGGCTGATGCGCCATACCTCGACCAATCGGCGGCGTACTCCCTCATGGGCGCGCCGTCGCCGGCGCGGGACGGCGTGCGCCATGCGCTCGCGCCGCAGCTGACGACGCCCGCCGCGGTGGTCGCTGCGCTGGCCCGCACGCGCGCGTGGCTCGAACTGCGCTGGGGCTCGCCGCGCGAAGGGTGGCGTGCGCTCCGCGCGCTGCCGCCGGCCGACAGCGCCACGGTGCAGTTGTGGATTGACTTCGCAGAGGAGGCGGCGCACGCGGGCGGGGCGCTGGCGGCGCGCGATGCGTTCGAGGCGGCGTTTCAGGTGCGGCGCGACCCCGCGATCGCGCTGCGCGCGGCCTCGGCCGCGCTCACCGGCGGCGATGCGGCGGGCGCGCTGCGTCTCGCCACGACGGCGACACCAGGGCTCGACAGCGCCCGTGCGGCCGCCGAAGCGCTGCCGGTGCGCGTCCGCGCGCTGGCGGAGCAGGGGCGGCCGGCCGAGGCCGAGGCGCTGATAGACCGCTATGGCGCGCGCGTCACGGACGTGCAGCGTCGAGTCTTCGCGCGTTCGCTCGCGTGGGGATGGATCCGCGCCGGGGATATTGCTCGCGCCCGGCGCGCGGCGTCGCAAGGGGGTGACGACGACGAGGACGTGGTGTCGGGCTGGCTGGCGCTCTTCGACGGGGATCTCGACGGGGCGCGGCGCGGCCTGCGTACCGCCGAGGAGCAGTCTCCCGAGGTGGTGACGGCGCTGGCCTTCATCTCGCGCGCGCAGCAGTCGCGCACGCCGGGCATCGGCGCCGCTTTCCTGGCGCTCGCGCGCGGCGACTCGGCACAAGCGTCGCGCGCGTTCGAGCAGGCGGCGGCGACGGTACCCGGCGCGGCTTCGTTCCTCGTTGGCCTGGCGGCGCGCGTGGCGAACGCGCGTGGCGACGAGGAGCGCGCGCTGGCGCTCTGGCAGCGACTCGTGGAGCAGTATGCGTCGTCCCCTGAGGCGCCCGAAGCCGATCTCGAGTGGGCGCGCCTGCTGCAGCGCCGCGGCGACCGCGCCGGCGCCACGGCACGCTACGAGCACCTGATCCTCACCTGGCCTGACAGCGCCATGGTGCCGCAGGCGAGGGAGGCGCTGGATCGGATGCGGATGGTCGCGCCGTAGAATTCGGTAGAATAATGCGGCAATGCTCAGTCACGCGTTAATTGATTGACAAATAGACACTTGTATGTGTTCCGTAAAGGGAATAAATGCTTGCAATCTGGCAGTTGCTGCGTTATCATGCCCCTTTAGGGAACTGCCAGCAAGGAGCCGCTGTGATCCGAGCCACGCCCCAGACCATTGGCCGTCTGCTTCGCGAGCGACGTCAGCAGACGGGCCTCGACCAGCAAACCGCGGCGACGCGCGCCAAGGTGGGGCGTCGCCTGCTCGTCGAACTCGAAGCCGGCAAGCGACCGAACGTGAGCTTCGCCACGCTTGTGCGCCTGCTTGGGCTGTTCGGGTTCGAACTCGAAGTGCGTCAGCGCGGCCTGCCTTCGGTCACCGAAGAGCCGACGCCACGGCGCACGGAGTCGGGCTGACTGTGTACGACATCTACCTGTACGACAGGCGCGTTGGGCACCTCGTGCCTCGCGGCGAGGGCGTACGATTCGCGTATGATGTTGACGCCGTCGCGGACGACCGCGTGCCTGCCATCTCGCTGTCGATGCCCAAGCGTGCCGAACTCTATGGCGGCAAGGTGGCGAAGGCCTTCTTTGCCAATCTGCTTCCCGAGGGAGCGTACCGCCGGCTGATTGCGCAGGGGGCCGACGTGCGGGACAGCGACAGCGCGCTGTTGGGCGCCATTGGCGGCGAATGCCCGGGTGCGATTGCGATATGGCCCGAGCGCGTGCCGCGCCCACTCGTGCCGGAGTATGCAACGGTCACTGCCGACGCGCTGGCGCAGTTGTTTGCGCCGGACAACGCAGCCGCACGCGTTGATGCCGTCCGGCGGGGACGGCTCTCGTTGCCCGGCGTGCAGGAAAAGACGGCGTTGATGCAGGGTGACGATGGCGGCTGGCTCCGTCCGCTGAACGGGGCGGTCACCAGCCACATTCTCAAGCAGGCCTCCGGAGCGTTCGCTGATCTGCTCGAGAACGAACTCTTCTGCATGACCCTCGCTGACGGCGCCAGGCTTCCAGTGGCGCGCGTGGGCTTTCCGATGTCGCGCGTGCGCGTCTTCTGCGCTGAGCGTTTCGACCGGGTACGTCCGGAATTGCCGGCGCAGCCGGCGCAGCCGGCGGGCATAGCGCGTCGCGTAAAGCGGCACCAGGAGGATTTCTGCCAGGCGCTTGGTGTATTGCCTGCGCGAAAGTACGAAGAGGACGGCGGCCCCGGTTTCAAGGCGTGCGCCCGCCTGGTGCTGGCGCAGAGCGCGCTGGCGATCGAGGACATGGCTGGCCTGCTGCGATGGGCGGCGTTCAACTACCTGATTGGCAACGAGGACGCGCACGCAAAGAACCTCGCGTTGCTGTACACGGCCGATGGCATTCGGTTGGCGCCGCACTATGACTTGCTCAGCACCGAGGTCTACGCGCAGTTGCAGCGCCGGAGCGCGATGAAGTACGGCCGTGCGTCGTCGTTCAGCAGCGTGCAAATCAGCGACTGGAAGCGCTTGGCGGAACAGGCGCAGCTGAGCTGGGCCGCGGCGAGCATGGAACTGCGCCGCCTGAGCGCCGATATTACGGCGGCGCTCCCGTCGGTGACTGCGTCGTGCGAGCAGGCGTACGGCCCGTCTGCGGCGTATTGGACTATCGGCGCGCTGGTAGGGCGGCGATTGGCGAGGCTTAACCAGGAGCTAGGACGCGGAAGGTCCTGAGCCGAGCCTCGTCGGCGCAGTGTCGCTTCGTTCGCATGGAAGACGCGGATTCGCTTCGTCGGGGGTTCCGTCCCCGCGCGCGGTGTCACTCCGTTAGAATCCGTGTGATCCGCTGAGAGCGGTAGAAGCCAGCCGAGGTCGCATGCCAAGCTCGTTGCGCCTGATACTCGTTGTCGCCACGCTCGCCGTTTCGCGGGCCGGGGCGCAGCACGTACTCGTCCCCATGGACGATGCGCAGGCCAACCACCTCAAGGCGTACGGCGTGGCCTTCAACGCGCTCACCGAGGGCGTGCGCGCGGAGTGGCTCATCAACTATCGCGGCGGCGCCTTCCTGCTCCCCGACGTGCCGTTCGTGCGGCGCCGCGCCGCGCTCGACGGCGTGACGTTTGAGGCGGCGAACGCCGCGGCGGTGAATGCCATCCGCGCCGAAATCGCCGACGGCAATGCCGACGCGGTGCCGCTGGAGAAGGCGCCGCGCATCGCCGTCTATTCCCCGCCGAACTCGCCCCCGTGGGACGACGCCGTCACGCTCGCGCTGCGCTACGCCGGCATCCCGTACACGCGCGTCTGGGATGACGAGGTGCTGGGGCAGGACATGGCGCAGTACGACTGGATCCACCTGTTCCACGAGGACTTCACGGGGCAGTTGAACAAGCTGTACCTGAGTTACCGCGACGCGCCGTGGTTCATTGACCAGCGCGAGCGCGACCTCGCCGCCGCGCGCCGCCATGGCTATGCCTCGATTCCCGCGCTCAAGAAGGCGGTCGCGGCCCGCGTGCGCGCGTTCGTTGACCGCGGCGGATTCCTGTTCGCGATGTGCGGCGCCACCGAGACGCTGGAACTGGCGCTCGCGTCGCAGGGGGTGGACATCGCCTCGCCGTACTCCGACGGCACGCCCATGGATCCCGACGCCGATAGCAAGATGGACTGGGCCAACGGCATGGCCGTGAGCAAGGCCCACCTCGAGATGTCGGCCGGCGTGAACGCGATGAGCGACATTGACGGCCATCAGGTGAACGTCCCGGCGCGCCGACAGCCGCTCGGCAACTTCCAGCTCTTCGCGTTCTCCGCCAAGCTCGACCCGGTGGCCACCATGCTCGTGCAAGGCCACCGCAGCGTCGTCTCCGACTTCTACGGCGTGACGACGTCGTTCTCGCGCAAGGTGCTGCGGCCCTCGGTCACGGTGCTCGCGTACGAAGACGGCGCGCCGTGGGTGAAGTACATCCACGGCGATCTCGGCAAGGGGGCGTGGACCTACCTCGGCGGGCACGATCCCGAAGATCCGCAGCACAACATCGGCGCGCCGCCCACCGACCTCGCTCTGCATCCCAACTCGCCGGGGTACCGCCTCATTCTCAACAACGTGTTGTTCCCGGCGGCCAAGAAGAAGCCGCACAAGACATAGAATGGCGGGCACGGGCACGGGCACGGTGTGGTGCAGGGGCACGGTGGGGTGCAGGGGCACGGGCACGGTGTGGTGCATGGGCACGGTGTGGTGCATGGGCACGGGCACGGTGTGGTGCGTGGGCACGGTGGGGTGCACGGGCACGGGCACAGTGTGGTGGGCGGGAACGGGGGTTTCCCGCGCGTGACGAGCGGCGAGCCGCGTATCATGCCCCGCGTCGCAACGGCGATTCGCACGGCCATCCAGATGGCCGGCGGCCGCGAGGTGTGCTTCGTCGGCACCATGGACACTGCCGGCATGCTCCAGTCGGCGCGGGCGGTGGCGCGCGGCGATTCGCGCAGCGTGCTGGCGCTTCCCGGCTTCGCGCGGCGCGGCGAAGTGCTCGTGCATAACCATCCCTCGGACGTGCTCGACCCGTCCGACGCGGACCTCGACGTTGCGGCGCGCCTGCACGACGACGGCATCGGCTTCGCGATCGTGGACAACGAGGCGACGCGGCTCTACGTCGTCGTGGAGGTGCCGCGCAGCGAACCGGAGCATCCGCTCGACGCCGACGCCGTGGCCGACCTGCTCGACGCGGACGGACCGGTCGCCGCGCATCTGGGCCGGTTTGAGGATCGCCCGACACAGCGCGAGATGGCGGCGACCATCGCGGCGCTCTACACCAAGGGCGGCATCGGCCTGCTCGAGGCGGGCACCGGCGTCGGCAAGTCGCTGGCGTACCTCGTGCCGGCACTGCGCTGGGCCGCGGCCAACGGCGAGCGCACCGTGGTATCCACCAACACGATCACACTGCAGGAGCAACTCGTCGGCAAGGACCTCCCGATTCTCGCGGAGGCGCTCACCGATCAGAAGGTGCGCTTTGCGCTGCTGAAGGGATGGCACAACTACGTCTGCCTGCAGCGCCTCGCGACGGCCCGGGCCGAAGGCAGTTCGCTCTTCGAGGACGCTCTCACCGATGACCTCGACATGATCGCGTCGTGGGCCTCGACCACGAAGGACGGGTCGCTGGCGGACCTCGCGACCACCCCGCGCAGCGAGGTGTGGGACGAGGTGGCGGCCGAGGGCGACCTCTGCACGCGGATGCAGTGCCCGCACTTTGACGCCTGCTTCGTGTTTGCCGCGCGCCGCCGCGCGGCCGAAGCCGATGTGGTGGTGGTGAACCATCACCTGCTCATGGCCGACATCGCGGTGCGACGCGCCAGCGGCAACTGGAGCGAGGCGGCAGTGCTCCCGCCGTTCACGCGCCTGATTGTGGATGAGGGGCACCACCTCGAGGATGCGGCCGCGGCGCACCTCGGGCACACGGTGTCGCGGCGCGGGCTGCAACGCCTCTTCGCGCGACTTGAACGAAAGGGCAAGGGATTGCTCCCCGCGCTGGAACGCAAGCTGTCGCGCGCCACCGACCTGCTGAGCGTGGCCTCGCTCGACCTCGTGCGCGTGCGCCTGGTGGATGGCACGCGGGCGGCGCGCGAGAAGGCGCAGGCCGTGTGCGACCTGCTCGACACCTGGCTCGCCGCGCGCGACGAGCCGCAGGTGCGCCTGACCGACGCGTTCGACGACGATCCCATCTGGCAGCAGGGGCTGGGCGCGACGCTCGATGACCTGCTGCGCGAGATCGCCCTGCTCGACGACGGCCTGCGCACGGTGGGCAGCCGGCTCGAGATAGAACCGGCGCGGGCGGAGGAACTGGCGCCGCTGCTGGGCGAAATCCGCGGTGTGTCGCGGCGCCTGCAGCACGCGGGCGATGCGCTGCGCGGTGCGCTGCGCTCGGGGAACGACGCCGACCAGCTGGTGCGCTGGCTGGAACGTCGTCCCGGCGACGGCAACGTCGGCGCCGCGTCGGTGCCGCTCGACCTCGCGCCGATCCTGCGCGAGGACCTGTTTGTCCGCCTCGAGACGGCGGTGGTGACCAGCGCCACGCTCGCCACCGGCGACGGCTTCACGTTCATCCAGCGTCGCCTCGGCCTCGACGACGATCGCACCGAGCCGGTGACGCGCCAGTTCGCCTCGCCGTTCGACTACCCGTCGCAGGCGATTCTCGCTGTGCCAAGCGACTTTGTGGCGCCCAACACGGACGGCCGGGCGCACTTCGGACAGGTGCTGGCCGCCGCGCACGACCTCATCGAGGTGGCGGACGGCGGTGTCTTCCTGCTCTTCACCAGCCATCGCGACGTGCGCGAGGCGGCCGCCACGCTCCGCACGCTCGACGTCGAGTCGCGTTGGCCGCTGCTCGTGCACGGGGAGGCGCCACGCGACCAGCTGCTGCGCCGGTTCCGCGACCACGGCAACGCGGTGCTGGTGGGGACGTCGTCGTTCTGGGAGGGCGTGGATGTGCCGGGGCGCGCGCTGCACGCGATGCTGCTTGCGCGCATCCCGTTCCGGGTGCCGTCGGAGCCGGTGACCGCCGCGCAGTGCGAAGCGATCGAGAAGGGCGGGGGCGACAGCTTCATGGAGTACATGGTGCCGCACGCCGCGCTTCGGTTGAAGCAGGGGTTCGGGCGCCTGATCCGGTCAACCGCGGACCGCGGCGCGGTGGTGCTGTGCGACCCACGCGTCCTGCGCAAAGGGTACGGTGCGCGCCTGCTCGAGGCGCTGCCACCGGCGCGCCGCGCCGTGGCGCCCTGGGCGGTGCTGCGCGAGACGCTGCGCGACTTCTACGCGAACGGGCGATCCATCGAGGGCACGGGCGCTGCGGACGACTAGTTCGTCTGCACCTTTCCACCCGGAGTGGGGTAGATTGCTCGACATGTCCAGACCCGGAAAGATCGTCTGCGTGGGGCGGAACTACCGCGAACATGCCAAGGAACTCGGCAACGAGGTTCCTGCCGCTCCTTTGCTCTTCCTCAAGCCTCCCTCGGCGGTCATCGCGCCGGGGGCGCCCATCGTCATGCCCAAGGCCTCGCAGCGCGTGGACTTCGAGGGCGAAGTCGGCGTCGTCATCGGTGCGCCGCTGCGCAAGGCGACGCCCGCGGAGTGCGTGGCCGGCATTCGCGGCGTCGTCGCCCTCAACGACGTGACGGCGCGCGACCTGCAGAAGAGCGACGGGCAATGGACGCGCGGCAAGGGCTTCGACACCTTCTGCCCGATCGGTCCGGTCTGGGCCGGCGTACCGCCGCTCGACGCCATCACCGTTGTCACGCGCGTGAACGGCGAGGAGAAGCAGCGTGCGAGTTCGGCCGAGATGGTCTTTTCCATTCCGGAGTTGCTCTCGTACATCTCGCAGATCATGACCCTCGAGCCTGGTGACGTCGTCGCCACCGGCACGCCGGCGGGCGTGGGCCCGCTGCAACCGGGAGACGTGGTCGAGGTCGAACTTGTCGGCTACAGCATCGTGCGAAACCCGGTGGAAGCCGAGGCGTGATTCCGCGGCAGCCGCGCGACATACCGGCGCTTGCCGTCTCGGTCATCCTGCACGTGGTGATTGGCGTGGCGTTGTTGCGTCTCCTCGCGATCCCCAACGCCCTCAACGAGCTGTTCAGCAACTGGGGACAGCCCGCGCCGGTGGAGCAGATCGGCTTCCTCGCGCTGCCCCGCTCGGCGACCCCTTCGGAGGCCCCGCGGGCAGGCGGCGACAACCGCCCGGCGCGCGGCGAGGCGGTGGCGGAACCGACGCCGGCAATCACGTCCCCGACGGTGACGCCCGGTGCCGTGCCCGCGGCACCGCCGCCTACGGCGGCGAAGCCCGAGGGCGGCAGCGGCGAGATGATCGGTGGCGGCGGACCGACGCGCGGCATTCGCCCGAGCTACACCGACCCGCGCCTCTGGCTTCCCCCCGGCCCGGTAGTCTCGGCGCCGATGCAGCCGATGACGCGCGCGGAGTCGCTGCACACCCTGCTCGCCGACAAGATCCGCATGTTCAACGACTCGGTGAGGGCGGCGAATCCTCCGCGGCGCGCGCCCGGCGACTGGACGTTCACGGATAGCGCGGGCCGGAAATACGGTTGGGATCAGCTCGGCATCCGGCTCGGGAAGTTCTCAATCCCCAACGCCCTGCTTGCGTTGATGCCGATGAATGTCGGGGCGAACCCGATTCAGTATGAACGGCAGCGCACCATGAACCAGATGACGCGCGAGATCCAGGAGCAGGCCGCGCGCGCGTCGCGGGACGATGCCTTCAAGGCCGCGGTCAGGGCGCTGCGGGAGCGGAAGGACCGCGAGCGCCGCGAGGCGCAGGCGAAGGCGGAGACGCCGCCTGCCGCGCCGGTCAAGCCGTGACGGCAAGACCGTGGCGGCCAGGCAGCAACGGCCAGGCCGTGCCTGCTAGACTCCGGGGTCGTCGCGCGCCGCTGGTGCCACGGGCGGCCGAATGACCCCGGCGAGGACGCCGAGCACCGCGTAGTCGTCCTGCGGCCCCAAGTCCTGCGCCTCGGCGCCGTCGCCCGCGCGCAGCACCACCGCCTGGCCGCGCCGCGTCATGGTGCGCACCACGGCTTCGCTCCCGACGCGCACGACCACCGGCTCGCCGTCGTGCGACCTGGCCACGGGATGCACCAGGGCGAGATCACCCGCCTGCGTGCCAAGGCTTCGCGCGTCGTCGCCGGTGACGGGGACGAGATAGCACTCTGCGCTCGGCACCAGCGCGCGATCGAGCGAGAGGTACGACACCGTCACGGGCACAGGCTGGCCGGCCGCGACGCGCACCACGGGGACGGGGATCACACCGGCCAGCCCGGCGTAGCCGATCAGCTTCACGCCGCGCGAGCGCCCAGCTTGGCGCTCGATGTAGCCCTTCGCCTCAAGCGAGGCGAGCACATCGGTGACGCTCTTGGTCGAGGCAATTCGGCAGTGACGCCCGATATCACGCACGCTCGGCTGGAACGTGTGCTCCGCGAGGTGGTCGAGGAGATACCAGTAGACGTGTTCTTCGACGGAAGTGAGTGGAGCGCGCATGCGGGTCAGCTCATCCCAGTGCGGCGGTCGAGTTCGGCGACCGCCGCGGCGAGCCGCGCAAGGGCGGTATCGCGACCGAGCATCACGAGTACGTCGAACATGCCGGGGCTGTTGGCCTCGCCCGTTAGCGCAACGCGCATCGGCCCGAACAGCTTGCCCGTTCCCAGCCCGCGCGCCTCGCCCAGCGCCTTGAGTGCAGGTTCGATCGACGCGGCATCCCACGCAGCGCATGCGGCGAGCGCGTCGCAGGCCGCTTGGAGCAGCGATCGCGCCTCGGCGGCGTCCTTCCAGGACTTGGCCACTGCGCCCTCGTCATAGGCCACCGTCGCCGAGAGAAACGGCCGCGCCAACCGCACGATGTCGTCCACGGTGCGGGCGCGCACGCGCAGCAGCTCGAGCAGCGCGTGGAACCAGGGCGTCCGAGCGGCGAGCTCGGCCTCGGTGGCGAGCCCCGCCGCGGCAATCTTGCGGCTGACCAGCGGCGAAAGGTCGTCGAGAGCCATCTTCACGAGATGCTGGCCGTTCATCCAGTCGAGCTTCTTCGGATCGAAGATGGAGGCTTTCTTGAGCAGGCCGCTGGCGTCGAACGCCGCCACCAGTTCCTCGATGCTCATCACCTCGTTGAAGTCACCGCCCGGCGACCAGCCGAGCAGTGCCAGGAAGTTGACCATCGCCTGCGGCAGGATCCCCTCGTGCTGCCAGTCGGCCACCGCGGTGGCGCCGTGGCGCTTGGAGAGCTTCTTGCCGTCGGTGCCGTGGATCATGGGGAGATGCGCGAACTGGGGCAGCTCGGCGTCGAGCGCCCGGTAGAGCATGATCTGCTTGGGCGTGTTCGAGATATGGTCGTCGCCGCGCATCACCAGCGTGATGCCCATGGCGATGTCGTCGCTCGTGACGGCCATGTTGTAGATGGGCGTCGCGTCGGAGCGCAGGACGACGAAGTCCTCGATGTCCTTGTTCGGGAAGCTGATCTCGCCGTGCACGAGATCGGTCCAGCCGGTGTTGCCTTCGGGCACGCGAAAGCGAATCACACTGGGCTCGCCCGCCGCGACGCGGCGCGCCACCTCGGCGCTGTCGAGCCGGTCGCAGCGCCGGTCGTACTTGAACGCGCCCTCTGCGGCCTCGGCCTGCTTGCGGCGCGCGTCGAGCTCGAAGGCCGAGCAGAAGCAGCGGTACGCATGCCCCGACGCCACCATGCGCTCGGCGTCGGCGCGGTGGCGTGCGAGGTTGTCGCCCTGATAGACGACTTCCTCGTCCCAGTCGAGCCCAAGCCACTGGAGGCCCTCGAAAATGGCGCGCGTGGACTCGTCGGTGCTGCGCGCCTTGTCGGTGTCCTCTACGCGGAGCAGGAACTGGCCGCCGTGCCGGCGGGCATACAGCCAGTTGAAGAGGGCCGTGCGGGCACCACCGACATGGAGGAAGCCGGTGGGGGAGGGTGCGAAGCGGAGGCGGGGAGGGGACAACAACGGCAAATGGGAGGTGGGAGAGGGGAGATAAGCAAATTGAACGCGGGCCCGCCGTGGGGACGACGGACCCGCGCCACGGAGACGGAGGGATTCGAACCCTCGATACAGGTTTAAGCCCGTATAACGGTTTAGCAAACCGTCGCCTTCAGCCTCTCGGCCACGTCTCCTCGCGCGCTCCGCGCGCAGAAAATGAAAGATGGGTGGGTGGGGGAGGGATGTAAAGGGAGAGAAACAACAGACAGACAACAGAGAAACAACAGACAGACAACAGAGGCGTGGCGTTGCGTCAGTGGCGGCCTTCTCTCCGCCGCAAGCGTCTGTTGTTTCTCTGTTGTTTGTCTGTTGTCTCTCTCCCCTCTGCCCCTACGGCCTCACCCGCACCGCCGGCGCCGGCTTGGACCGATCCTCGTACGGGCGCAGCCACCAGTCGAAGAAGGCCCAGGTGCGGTTCCACGAGTCAATCTGCTCGGGCGTATCGTCGCGCTCGAGCGTGGCCGGATCGACGCGGCGGTTGAACGAGTGGCCAACCGAAGAACCCCATCCCGGAGGATCGACGTAGATCTTGGTCTCCGCCAGGTCGGGCTTGAGGGCGCGCAGCTTCCACACGAGTTGCTGGTCCTCGACGTAGTTCACATCGAGGTCGTTGGTGGAGACGTGCACGAGCAGCGGGATGTTCAGGTTCTCGACGTGGTACAGCGGCGAGCGCCTGATGTACTCGTCGGGCTTCTCGAACGGCAGGCCGCGAATGGTGGACTGCGCCGCGAAACTGCGCTGGTAGCCAGGGCCCTTGAGCGAGAGCCGGAAGATCAGGTTCGTGACGGGCACCATGGCGGCGACGGCCTTGAGCGGCGTGTTCGGCTTGGTGGCGTTGAGCACGGTGATGTAACCGCCATGGCTCCAACCCATCATCCCCACGCGCTCCATGTCCACATAGGGGAGCGTCTTGAGGTAGTCGAGCGCGGAGAGCGCGTCGTCCACTTCGTAGCCGCCGTAGTCAATGGCCATGTGGAGCGCTTCGCCGTGCCCGGTGCTGCCGCGGTAGTCGGGGGCGACGATCACGTAGCCGCGCTCCACCGCCTCCTTCACGAACGGGAACATGCTGGCGCCCCAGTCGCCGTGCACGCCGCCATGCACCCACACCATGGCGGCATGCCCCTTGGCGCCGCGCTTGGCAAGCGGCGCAAAGAGGTACGCGGGAATGACCATGCCATCGGCCGAGCTCTTGTACGTGATCTTGCGGAACTCGGCGATCCCGGCAAAGCGCGCGGCGTAGATGCTGTCGGTGCGCTGCTTCGCCCGCTGCGCGGCCGCGAAGTCGGCGCGCGGCTGGTCCTTGGGATCATTGCTCACGTAGAGCTGGCGTGCGCGCGCGGAGTCCATGACGCCCGTGAAGCCGCGTCCGCCGCCACCGGCCTGCGGCGCGCCCGTTGCTGGGCGCGCTGCCTGTTCGGCGCCTGGCTGAGCGGCGGCGGGCGCCGCCGCGGGTTTCTGCCGCATGACGCTGGCGCAGCCAGCAAGGAGGACGACGGCGGCCGTCAGCGAGAGGCGTACGGCGTGAGGCGAGTATCGCATGCGAAGTTCCCTGGACGCGGGTGGAGGGGGCCGCACGATCGAGAAACGCACTGTCGAGGGGTGACGTTGAGCGCAGGTGGCGCTACGTACCGCGCCGACCAACGGCGGCGCCACCACGGACGACCGCCGACCGTACGTCAAACGGGCAGGGAGGGATTCGAACCCCCGGTTCCCTTGCAGGAACGCCGGTTTTCAAGACCGGAGCGTTAAACCACTCTGCCACCTGCCCTCGTGCCGCGTCGCGTGGTTGCGGCACAACCGAAGAAGAATCGCCCCGTCGCCGGTTCGGCGCCACCTCAGGGCTGATTGGGTTCAGGGCTACCGCGCGGCGATTTGGCGTGGGGCGCATTAGCGCGCCGCTCGGCCGCGGTACATTTCTTCGAAGGTGAACACGAACACCGGATGGCCGTCCTGCTCGGCCCGCTCCTTGAAATCCATGGGCACAGTACCGCCGGCAACGTAGATCAACGGCGATTCCGGCTGGAGTGCCCGGTGCGCCCACGCGTGCCCGTTGTGGGCCAGGATGGCGAGGTCGCGCAGGTGCTTGCTATGCACACCCAATCCGAGGTCGCCCCACTTGACGGCGCCAGTCATCATATGGCCGTTCGTCAATCGCGCCACAACATCAATTTCAATGGATCTGGTGGCCGCCATGTCGCCACCACGGTCGCGCACGCTCCCCTCCCACCGCGCCCACGTTTCCACCATCGGGAGTTGGAGGCGCGCCCGATGCCGGTGGTACGCCTGCTCGGCAATCCGCTCAAACGCACGCCCCATGTACGTGTCGATGCGAGCGGCGATGTGGTCCTGCCACACCTCACGCGGGATGTTGTGGGCAAGCTCCGACCGAAAGCGCGCCACGACTTCGTACTGAAAGCGCAGCGCGGGATCCGCCAGGCGATACCGAAAGGGAGCGTTGCTTTTCGCGTGGAAATTGCGTTCGGCGGTGACGTATCCCAGCTCGACCAGCAGGGACAACATCGCCTTGGTCGCTGAACCCTGTGAGGTGCCCGCGTACTCGGCAATCTCGCTGACCAGGGTCTTCCCGGCCCCGATAGCGGACAGAAGTGCCTTGTACGACTGGCGGTCGCGCAAACCCTGCTCCTGGTCCATCAGCGTTTCCACCTGCATCCGCACGGGTCCGCCCGGTGCCAGCACCTCTGAGGCGATGGCGTCGACGAGCGACCCGCGGTCGTCGAGACACCGCAAGTAGCGAGGCGTGCCGCCCACCAGCCCATAGGCGATCGCACAGTCCCTTGCCGCAACGAACGGCAACATCGCGGCGGCGTCAAAATAGTCGAACGGCTGCAGCTTCATCGTTCGCGTGATGCGCCCGTGCAGCGCGGCATCACTCGCCTGGAGCCCCTCCATCGTTCGGACGGCCGACCCGCAGAGGACGAGAACAAGCCGGCGGTCCCGCTTACGGTGATCCCACACGGCCGCGAGGTGCGACGCGGCGGCGTCTCGCGTCCCCATCATGTATTGGAACTCATCGAGAATGAGGACGAGTGGATGCGGCGCGCCTAGCTCAAGCAACATCTGGAACACCGTGCGCCAGGTAGGATAGTCCTCCGGGTTCAGCGGTCTCCCGAACCGCTGACTGGCCGCACGAATCAGCTCAAGCCGATTCACCCGGCTCGTCCCTTCGGTGGCGACAAAGTAGAAGGTCCGGTCGTCAGGCCACGTGTTGCTCAACAAGAACGTCTTGCCGACGCGCCGGCGACCGGTCACAAGGACCATGGAATCTTCGTTGCGACCGAGCAGCGACTGCAACTCGCTCAGTTCTGCGGTTCGGTCGATGAGGGGCTCGGTGTAGGGAGTTGTCATGTGTGCGTTGGATTGACCGACGCCCCGTCTCTCAGGGCGTGGAGTGCTTGTAGGTCTGTCACTTAGTATATCAGCTAGTGTCAAACATGGCTAGCGTAGATACACACTAGCGTCTATGCACGGTAGAGTAGTGTGATGTAAACCAATAATCGTAAGTTACACGTGCACAGATACTTACATCAAGCGTGCCCGCCACCAGTCCCAAGCCAACCGATTCACGGCGGGCTGGCCGTCCATGAGGCGTCCCTAGTGGGTGCCCGCCCTCAGCGCCCGTAGAGCGTCACCAGTTCGCGCAGTCGGCGGAGAAGGTTGGGCGCGCACTGGTCCCACGTGAACCGGAACGCCCAGTTGCCCTGCGCCTCCCCCGGGCGGTTCATCCGCGCCTCGCTGCCGAGGCCCAGCACGTCCTGCAGCGGCATGATCACCGTGTCGGCCACCGACGCGAGCGCGGTGCGAATGAGCGTCCAGTGGATCTCGTCGCCGTCGGTGTCGAGGTAGCGGCGCACGAAGTCGCGCTCGCGCAGAATGGCCGCCTCGGTGCGCGCCGGGTCGGCGGCGGCATCCGACGTCCACCATCCCACCAGCGTGTCGTTGTCGTGCGTCCCCGTGTACAGCACGCAATCAGGCCGCAGGTTGTGGGGCAGGTAGTCGCTGCCATCTTCCTCGTCGGCGAACGCGAACTGCAGAATGCTCATGCCGGGATATCCGAATGCCTCGCGCAGCGCTTCCACCGCTGGCGTGATGACCCCGAGGTTCTCGGCCACGATCGGCAGCGGGCCGAGCGCCTTCGTGATGGCGTCGAACAGCTCGGCGCCGGGGCCGGGCGCCCAGTGTCCACGGACCGCGTCGGTGTCAGCGGCCGGCACCTCCCAGCAGGACTCAAAGCCGCGGAAGTGGTCGAGACGCACTACGTCAAATTCGGCGAAGGCGGCGCGCATGCGACGCACCCACCAGTCATAGCCGGTGGCCCGCATCGCGTCCCAGTCGTAGAGCGGGTTGCCCCACAGCTGGCCGGTGGCGCTGAAGTAGTCTGGCGGGACGCCGGCCTGCACGACAGGCCGCCCCAGCGCGTCGAGCCGGAAGAGCTCGGGGTTCGCCCACACGTCGGCCGAGTCGTGGGCGACGTAGATGGAGAGGTCGCCCATCAGCCGGATGCCGCGCGCGGCGCAGGCGCGCCTGAGCGCACCGAACTGCGAGAAGAACAGGAACTGCTCGCGCCGCACGTGCTCCACGTCCTCGGCGAGACGCGCGCTCCAGGTGGCGAGCGCGTCGGGGTCGCGACGCGCGGCGCCCGTCTCCCAGGCCGTCCACGGCGCGCCGCCGTGCGCCTCCTTGAGCGCCATGAACAGCGCGAAGTCCTCCAGCCACCCGGCCTGCTTGGCCACGAACGCGCGGTACGATGCGTCGGGAGTCATCGCGCTCGTCGCCTGGCGCAGCAATGCCCGCCTGTGCGGAATGACGCGGTCGTACTCGACGCGATGCGCTGGGAAGTCGCCGCCGTCGCCCGCCACGTGGACGAGCAACCGATTGCCCGCGAACGCGGAGAAGCACTGATACGGCGAGTCGCCAAATCCGGTGGGGCCGAGCGGGAGCATCTGCCAGAGGGTCATGCCCGCGTCGGCGAGCAGCTCGATGAAGCGATGCGCCTCGGGCCCGAGGTCGCCGATGCCGTGCGGCCCCGGCAGCGACGTTGGGTGCAGCAGGATGCCGGCGGAGCGGGGGAAGGGTGCGGTGGCGGCGGCATCGGGCCGCGTGCCACTCGCGTGGTGGATCGGACGCTCCGTCGCCACCGACACCGATCGGGACGGCACGGCGATGCTTCCGGGGATGCCGAGCGGCGGGCGATCGGCGAACGGCTGTTCGTTGGCGGAATCGAGCACGTGGTGCCAGCGAAAGCCGTGCCGGGGGCGCGGGAGCAGCACGGGGACGTCGCGCGCGGAGCCGTTGAGGACGACGGCGACCCGGTCGGCCGAGGTGAACGACGCACCCTCGGCCAGCACGGCCACGAGAATGCGCGCGTCCGCCGTTTCCCAGTCGTCGGCGCTCATCTCCTCGCCGTCGGGGCGGTGCCACGCCACGTCGGAGAGCGACGTCATGGGATCGGTAACGCCGGTGAGCCAGCGGTCGGCGTGCAGGGCCGAATGCTCGCGGCGCAGAGCAACGAGCGACGCGACGAACCCGGCGAGGTCGCGGTCGGCGCTCTCCCAGTCGAGCCAGGTGAGCGTGCTGTCCTGCGCATAGGCATTGTTGTTGCCCTGCTGCGTGCGACCGAACTCGTCGCCCATCGCCAGCATCGGGGTGCCGCGCGAGCAGAACAGGGTGGCGAGCAGGGCGCGCACATCGCGTCGCCGCGCCGCCCCGACGCGGACATCGGTGCTGGGGCCTTCCACGCCGTGGTTCCACGAGTGGTTGGCGACGGTGCCGTCGCGGTTGTTCTCGCCGTTCGCCTCGTTGTGCTTCTGCGCGTACGACACGAGGTCGGCCAGCGTGAAGCCGTCGTGCGCCGCGATGAAGTTCACCGAGCACGACGGGGTGCGCTCGCGCCGCCGCAGTACGTCGGCGGAACCGGCGAGGCGTGTGGCCAGCTCGCCCGTGAGCTGCGCGTCGCCGCGCCACCAGCGCCGCACCGCGTCGCGGTATTTGTCGTTCCACTCGCCCCAGTCGGAGGGGAATGCCCCGGCCTGATAGCCGCCGCGACCGACGTCCCACGGTTCGGCGACGAGCTTGAGTGAGGAGAGCAGGGGATCGGCGAGAATGGCGGCGAGGAGCGGTGCGTTGGCGTCGAAGCCGTGGTCGCGCCGGCCGAGCGTGGTGGCAAGGTCGAATCGGAAACCGTCGGCGCCGGTGGCCTCTGCCCAGTGGCGCAGCGCATCGAGCGCGAGGCGCATGACCGGCGCACGGTCGAGCGCCAGCGTGTTGCCGCATCCTGTGTCGTCCACGTACCGATGCGCCTCGCCGGGGACCGTGCGGTAGTACGTGGCGTTATCGAGGCCGCGCAGCGAGAGCGCGGGTCCGTCGGCGTCGCCCTCGCCGCTGTGGTTGAGCACGATGTCGAGCAGCACCTCGATGCCGGCGCGCTGAAGCGCGGCCACCGCGTCGCGGAGTTCCGTCATGCCGCCCGGTGCGAGCCGCGGGTCGGGGGCAAACCAAACGACGGGGTTGTATCCCCAGTAGTTCGTGAGGCCGGCGCGTGCGAGATGCGGCTCGTTGGTGGCCGCCGCAAGCGGCATCAGCTCAACGGTGGTGACGCCGAGACGAACCAGGTGCTCGAGAACCGCGGGGTGCGCGAGCGCGGCGCACGTGCCCCGCAGCGGGGGCGGCACGTCGGGGTGCAACTGGGTGAAGCCGCGCACGTGCAGCTCGTAGATGATCGTCTTGCCCCACGGAACGCGCGGCCGCGTCGCGGCGCACGGCTCGAGCGCGGCGACGGCGAGTCCCTTCGGGACGACCGCCGCGCTATCGTCGTCGTTGCGCGACCCGTCGGGGTGCTGGCCGCGCATGGACGGGTGAAAGGCGATGGCGCGTTCGAGTGCGCGCGCGTACGGGTCCACCAGCAGCTTCGCCGGGTTGAACCGATGCCCTTCAGCCGGATCGTACGGGCCGTGCGCCCGCAGGCCGTAACGCGCGCCGGCCGTAACGCCCTCGATGAACCCGTGAAAGACGTCGCCCGTGCGCGCCGGCAGCGTGATGCGCGTCTCGAGGTCATCGTCCGCGAACAGGCATAGCTCGATGCGTTCGGCGTGCGCGGAGAAGACGGCGATATTGGCGCCGTCCGGGGTGAGCGTCAGCCCGAGCGGATCAGGCCAGCCTTCGCGCAGGGATGGCATCGGTCAGCCTGTGCGTTCGGCCGCGAGCGCACGGAAGAGCGCGGCGTACTGCTGGGCAGGGCGCGTCCACGACACGTCGGTCTTCATGCCGCGGCGCTGCATCTGCTGCCACGCTGGCGGGTCGCGCCGCAGCATCGCGACCCGCTCGAGCGCGAAACCCAGGGCGTCGCGGGAGTCGGGCGCGAAGACCACGCCCGTGCCGGCGTTCGCGGCGAGGGCCATCTCGTTGGCGTCAATGACCGTGTCGGCCAGTCCACCGGCGTGCGCGACCACCGGCACCGCCCCGTAGCGCAGCGCGCAGAGCTGAGTGAGGCCGCACGGTTCGAAGCGCGACGGCACGAGGAGGGCGTCCACTCCCCCCTGAATCTGGTGCGCGAGCGACTCGTCATAGCCAATGGTCACCGCAACGCGATCCGGATATGCGGCGGCCGCTTCGGTGAGTGCTGCTTCCAGCGCGAAGTCCCCTGCGCCGAGCAGCGCCAACTGGCCGCCCTGCGTGAGCAGCGCGGGGAGCACCTCGGGGAGCAGGTCCAGTCCCTTCTGCCACGTGAGCCGGCTCACCACGCCCACGAGCAGGGCGTCGGAATCGGGGGCGAGGCCCATGCGCGCCTGCAGGGCCGCGCGGTTGGCGGCGCGGCGTCCCAGGCGTCGCGAGTCATATGGCGACGCGAGATGCGGATCGGCGGCCGGGTTCCACACCTCGACGTCTATGCCGTTCAGGATGCCCGACAGCACGTCGGCGCGGTGGCTGAGCAGGCCGTCGAGGCCCATGCCGTGCTCCGGCGATCGGATCTCCGCGGCGTACGTGGGTGACACCGTGGTGATGCGATCGGCGAGCGCGAGCCCCGCCTTCAGGTACCCGATGTCGCCGTAGTACTCGACGCCGTCGGCGGCGAAGGCGTGCAGCGGGAGGCCGAGCTCGGCGAGCAGTTCCTTTGGGAACTTGCCCTGGAAGGCGAGGTTGTGGACGGTCATCACCGTCCCCGGGCGCCGCCCCTCACTGAAGTGCAAGAAGGCGACGGCCAGCGCCCCCTGCCAGTCGTGCGCGTGCACGATGTCGGGCGCGAATCCGGGGACCTCACCACGCGCCACGTCGGCGGCGGCCGCGCCGAGCGCGGCGAATCGCTGCGCGTTGTCGGGCCAATCGGTGCCGTCCGGTGCGACGTACGGATTACCCAGTCGTGCGAACAGGTGCGGCGAGTCGAGCACCAGCAGGTCGAGACCGCCGGCGCGTCCGGCGAGCAGGCGCGCCGGGGCGCCGTGCAAGAAATCGTACTCACGCACCGTCGTCGCTCCCTCCAGCGCGCCGATCACCGATGCGTAGCCAGGAAGCAGCGTCGTCGTCTCAATCCCCTCGCGCGCGAGCGCCAGCGGCAACGCGCCCACCACGTCGCCGAGCCCGCCCGTCTTCACGAGCGGGAAGGCCTCCGACGCGACAGACAGCACGCGGAGCGTCATGCTCAGGCGCCCAGCCGGTCAATCATCAACTGCGTAATGAGGCAGACGCCGCGCTCCGTACGCCGGAAGCGCGCCGCGTCGAGCACGGGGTCCTCGCCGACCACGAGCCCCGGGGGAATCTGCACGCCGTGGTCAATGATCGCGTTGCGCAGCCGCGCATGGCGCCCGATGTCGGCCTCGGGAAGGATGACGGCGTTCTCGACCCGCGCGTACGAATGCACGTGCGCACTGGTGAAGAGCAGCGAGCGGCGCACGGTGGCGCCCGACACGATGCAGCCGCCGGAGACGAGCGACGAGATGGCCTCGCCTCGCCGGTCATGTTCATCGAAGACGAACTTGGCGGGCGGGCTGATTTCGGCGTACGACCAGATGGGCCAGTCCTTGTTATAGACGTCGAGCGACGGGACGACATCGGTGAGGTCGATATTCGCATCGAAGTAGGCGTCGAGCGTGCCCACGTCGCGCCAGTAGACGTCGGCCTCGTCGCGCGAGTGCACGCACGATTTGCTGAACCGGTGCGCCACCGCCTTGGTGTTCTTCACGAGCCAGGGGATGATGTCGCGCCCGAAGTCGCGCGTGGACGTGGCGTCGGCGGCGTCGCGGCGGAGCTGGTCGTGCAGGAAGGCGCGCTTGAAGACGTAGATGCCCATGCTTACCAGCGCGAACCCTGGCTTGTCGGGCATCTCGGGCGGTCGCGCCGGCTTCTCGAAGAACTCGATGATCCGGTCGGTTGCGTCCACATGCATCACGCCCAGCCCGCTGGCGAACTCGAGGGGCGTCTCGACGCACGCCACCGTCACGTCGGCCCCCGAGTTGACGTGCTGCACGAGCATCTTCTCGTAGTCCATCTTGTAGACATGGTCGCCGGCGAGGATGATCAGGTACTCGGGGGCGTAGCCGTCAATGATGTCAATGTTCTGGAAGACGGCGTCGGCAGTGCCGGCGTACCACTGCGTCTCCGACACGCGCTGGCTCGCGGGGAGGATGTCGAAGCTCTCGTTGCGCTCGGGGCGCAGGAAGTTCCAGCCGCGCTGCATGTGGCGGATGAGACTGTGCGCCTTGTACTGCGTGGCGACGGCCATGCGCCGGATGCCGCTGTTGAGCGCGTTCGAGAGCGTGAAATCAATGATGCGCGACTTGCCGCCGAAGTAGACGGCCGGCTTGGCCCGACGGTCCGTGAGCTCCATGAGGCGCGCACCGCGTCCACCGGCCAGCACGTACGCCATGGTCGAGCGCGAGATCGGGGTCGAGTAGGTGGTGGTGGGCATGGGGCGATTCCCGAGAGAGATGCGCGGACCCGGCTAGTCGCCGGCGTGAGCCAGCCAGATCGTACCGAGCGGGGGCAGCGTGACGGCGGCCGAGTACGGATATCCGTGCGACGGCACGGGCTCGGCGGTCACGCCCCCCGCGTTGCCGACATCCGAGCCACCGAACGCCGACGAGTCCGTATTGAGAATCTCGTTCCAACGGCCGCCGTGCGGGAGTCCCAGCCGGTAGCCGGTGCGCGGCACCGGCGTGAAGTTGGCCGCCGCCACCACCGGCCGCGCGCCGTCGCCGCCGAAACGCGCCCACGCGAAGACCGAGTGCGCCGCGTCGTCCACCGAGATCCACCGAAACCCCTCGCTCTCGCAGTCGCGCGCATGCAGCGCGCGCTCGGCGCGATACAGCCGGTTGCAGTCGCGAACGAGTGCCTGCACCGCCTGGTGCTGCGGACGTTCGAGCAGCTCCCAGTCGAGCTGGGCGTCGTGATCCCACTCGCGCCCCTGCGCGAACTCCTGCCCCATGAACAGCAGCTTCTTGCCCGGATACGCCCACATGAACGCATAGTAGGCGCGCAGGGCGGCGAAGCGCTGCCACGCGTCGCCGGGCATCCGGTCGAGCAGCGAGCGCTTGCCGTGCACCACTTCGTCGTGCGACAACGGCAGCACGAAGTTCTCGGTGAACGCGTAGAGCAGGCCAAACGTCATCTGGTCGTGATGCCAGCGGCGGTGCACCGGGTTCTCGCCCATGTACTTCAGCGTATCGTGCATCCACCCCATGTTCCACTTGAAGCCGAAACCGAGCCCGCCGGCGAAGACGGGATGCGACACACCGGGCCACGCCGTGGATTCCTCGGCCAGCGTTATCGCGCCGGGGTGCCGCGCGTAGACGGTCTCGTTGAACCGGCGCAGGAACGCCACGGCCTCGAGGTTCTCGCGCCCGCCCTCGCGGTTGGGAATCCACTCGCCGGCCTTGCGCGAGTAGTCGAGGTAGAGCATGGACGCCACCGCGTCCACGCGCAGGCCGTCCACATGGAAGCGGTCCAGCCAGTACAGCGCGTTCGCGATGAGGTAGTTCACCACCTCGCGCCGCCCGAAGTTGAAGATCGCCGTGTTCCAGTCGGGGTGGAACCCGAGCCGCGGGTCCTCGTGCTCGTAGAGCGCGGTCCCGTCGAACTGCGCCAGCCCGTGCTCGTCAACCGGGAAATGCGCGGGCACCCAGTCCATGATCACGCCGAGGCCGGCGGCGTGGCACTGGTCCACGAAGCGCGCGAACCCGGCGGGGTCGCCGAAGCGCGACGTCGGCGCGAACAGTCCGATGGGCTGGTAGCCCCACGACGCGTCGAGCGGGTGTTCGTTCACCGGCAGCAGTTCGAGATGCGTGAAACCCAGGTCGGTAGCGTACGGCACGAGCGTGCGCGAGAGATCGTCGTAGCTGAGCCATTCGCCGTGAGACCCGCGACGCCATGAGCCGAGATGCACTTCGTAGATGGCCATCGGCGCCCGGCGCGCCTCGCCCGACGTGCGCGCCGCCATCCACGCCTGGTCGGTCCACGCGAACGACGAGGTGTCGCGCACCACGGACGCGGTGGACGGCCGCCGCTCGGCGCCGAACCCGACCGGGTCCGACTTGAGCGGGAGCAGGTCGCCACCTGCGCCGATCACTTCGTACTTGTACAGCGTGCCCTCGCCGATGGCGGGGACGAAGATCTCCCAGACGCCGGTGCCGTGGCGCAGGCGCATCACGTGGCGCCGGCCGTCCCACAGGTTGAAGTCGCCCACCACCGCCACCCGGCGGGCGTTGGGGGCCCACACCGCGAAGTGCACGCCGCGCGTCCCCTCGTGCTCCAGGGCATGCGCGCCCAGCCGGTCGTACAGGTTGGCGTGCGTTCCCTCGCCAATCAGCCAGTCGTCCATGGGACCCAGCACGGGAGCGTAGGCGTATGCATCGTCCACGATCCACTGGTCGTCGCCGCGGCGCGCGCGGAGCACGTAGCGCATGCGGCGCGCGATCGGCCCCGAAAAGAGACCCGCCGGATGCCGGCGCACGAGCGTGCCGATGGTCCGGCCATTACGCGCCACCACCTCCACGCGCTCGGCGCCGGGAATGAAGGTGCGCACCTGCACGCCCTGCGCAGTGTCGTGGACGCCGAGCACCGAAAAGGGATCGGCGTGCCGGCCAGCGACCAGCGCCTCGACCACGTCGGGAGAGAGTGCCGGGTCGCCCGGCCGCTCAGTTCGATTCCGGGCCGGCATCCCAGATCTCGTGGGCGTACTCGAGGATGGCGCGGTCGGCTGAGAACCATCCCATGCGCGCCGTGTTGAGGATCGCCTTCCGCCACCAGACCGCCGGCTCGCGGTACATCGCGTCAATCTGCCGCTGCGTCGCGCGGTACGAATCGAAGTCGGCGCACACCATGAAGTGGTCGTGATGGCGCAGGTCGTTCACAAGCGACCGGTACCGCGAGCGGTCGTCGGGCGAGTAGACGCCCGACTCGAGGTCAGCGAGCGTCTGCGCCAGCGCGGGCGACGCCGCGATCGCTGCGCCGGCGTCCAGCCCGGCGCGCCGACGAGCCGCCACCTCATCGGCCAACAGGCCGAAGATGAACATGTTCTCCTCGCCCACGTGCTCGCGCATCTCGATGTTCGCGCCGTCGAGCGTCCCGATGGTCAGCGCGCCGTTCAGCCCGAGTTTCATGTTGCCGGTGCCCGACGCCTCCATGCCGGCCGTCGAGATCTGCTCCGAGAGGTCCGCTGCCGGGATGATCGCCTCGGCGAGGGTCACGTTGTAGTTGGGCAGGAAGACGACCTTGAGCCGGTCGCGCACCACCGGGTCGCGGTTCACGATGCGCGCCACGTCCGTGGCGAGCTTGATGATGAGCTTGGCGTTTTGGTATCCGGGGGCCGCCTTGCCGGCGAAGATCTTGACGCGCGGCACCCACTGGGCGATTGGATTGGCGCGCATGTCGTGAAACAGCGCAATGGTCTCCAGTAGGTTGAGCAGTTGGCGCTTGTACTCGTGGATTCGCTTGATGTGGACGTCAAAGATCGCGTCCGGGTTGAGCGCAACCGACAGGCGCTCCGCCACCAGCCGCCCCAGCGCCACCTTGTTCGTCCGCCGGATCGCCGCAAACCGTTCTCGGAAGGCGGCGTCCTCCGCGAACGCCTCGAGTTCCCGCAGGCGGTCCTCATTGTCCAGCACCGTCGGCCCGACCGCGCGGATGACGAGGTCGGTGAGCGCCGGGTTCGCCTGATAGAGCCAGCGGCGGAACGCGATGCCGTTCGTCTTGTTGACGATGCGCTTGGGGTAGAGCGACTCGAACTCGCGGAACACCGTCGTGCGCATGAGCTGGGTGTGCAGCGCCGAGACGCCGTTGACGTGCTGCGACCCGAGAAACGCCAGGTTGCCCATCCGCACACTGCGCCCGCCGTTTTCCTCGATCAGCGACACCGCCGACAGCACGAGCGCGTCGCTGCAGCCGCGCACGCGCAGTTCGTCGAGGTGCAGCGCGTTGATCAGGAAGATGATCTGCATGTGGCGCGGGAGCAGTCCCTCGAGCAGCGACACCGACCACTTTTCCAGCGCCTCCGGGAGCAGCGTGTGGTTGGTGTAGTTGAACACCGACCGCGTGATGTCCCAGGCGAGGTCCCAGTTGATGTCGTGCTCGTCCACGAGCAGGCGCATCAGCTCCGGGATGGCGATGGCCGGGTGCGTGTCGTTGATCTGGATGGCGACGTGGTCGGGGAGCGTGAGCAGGTCGCCGTGCTGCGCCTGATGGCGGCGCAGGATGTCCTGCAGCGACGCCGAGGCGAAGAAGATCTCTTGTCGCAGGCGCAGCTCGTGGCCGGCTGGTGTGTGGTCGCTGGGGTAGAGCACGCGGGAGATGGCTTCCATGCGCACGCGCTCGGCGAGCGCGCCCACATGGTCGCCGCGGTTGAAATCCTCAAGCGACAGCGGGTCGGCCGCCCGCGCCGACCAGAGGCGCAGCGTGTTCACGTGCGCGCCGCGCCAGCCCGTGATGGGCGTGTCGTACGCCACCGCACGCACGCTGTCGGCGGGATGCCAGACCGTGCGCGTGGTCCCGTCCGCACGCTCCTCCTCCTCGACGCGCCCGCCGAACCCAATGGTGTACGTCACCTCTGGGCGCTCGAACTCCCATGGGTTGCCCGTCGACAGCCAGTTGTCGGGCAGCTCCACCTGCCAGCCGTCGGTGAGCACCTGACGGAAGATGCCGTGGTCGTAGCGGATGCCGTAGCCATAGGCCGGAATCCGCATCGTGGACATCGCCTCGAGGTAGCAGGCCGCGAGCCGGCCGAGGCCGCCGTTGCCGAGGGCGGGGTCGGCCTCGCGCTTGCGCAGCCGGTCGAGGTCCACGCCGAGGTCCTGCAGCGCCTGCCGCGCCGTTTCGATCAGGCCAAGATTGCCGAGCGCCTCGAACAACTGGCGGCCAATCAGGAATTCGAGCGACAGGTAGTAGACCCGCTTGCTTCCCTCGCGGTATGTGCGCCGCGTCGAATCCATCCAGTGCCCGGTGACGTAGTCGCGCGTAGCGAGGGCCGTGGCGACGAACCAGTCATGCTCCAGGGCGTGGCTGGCGTCCTTTCCGACGTGGGACAAGAGCTTGTCGAGCACGCGCTCGCGGAACGCGGTGATCGCGTCATCAGCGGCGGGGCCGGTGGCCGGGCGAAAGGGTTCCATTTCCGTGCGGCGTCGGGTCGGGTTTGAGGATGATGAAACCTAGCGTGCGTCGCCCCGTCCCGGAGGACGGGAGTGGCGCTACATTGTGCCAGACCTATCTACGCCGCCCGCGGAGGCTCCTGTGTCCGACATTCCTGACTCCACACGGACCGCGCTCGACGGATTGCGGGTCTTGGGCGGCGACGGCCTCGTGCGGCAGATGGTCGCCGTGTTCGTTGAGCACTCCGCGGGCCGCATCGCGGCGCTGCAGAGCGCGCTCGACGGCGGCGACCTGCCCGGTGCCGCCGCGGCGGCGCACACGGTGAAGGGGAGCTCGCGACAGCTGGGACTGACGGCGCTGGCCGACGCATGCCTCGCGCTGGAGCAGGCGTGCAAGGGAGGCGACAATGCGGCCGCCAAAACGCTCGCGGCCGCCGTGCACGAATCGTACGCGGCGGCCGCGGAACTGCTGCGCGAGGCTACGGTTTAACCGGGACGGCAGTCTTTCGCATCGAGTCGCCGGAGACGATTGGCGGGGGCGGCGGCGGCGCTTCGCCCGCGAAGAGCTCGCCGAGCCCTGTTGCGTGGGCCACCTTCATGGCATCGCCGATCGCCTTCTCGCTGCCGGCGCGATCGCCCTGCAGGCTCAGCGCCTCGGCCAGCACGTAGTTGGTGGAAACGTATAGGTAGGGAATCCCCACCGACGCCCGGTCCACCCACTTGTTCTTGCGTTCCAGCGCGGCGGGGGCGCGGAATGCGGCCGCGAGCGCCTTCATGCGACCGACGTCCACCCAGCCCTCGCCCTGCAACTTCACATAGCCTTCGTTGCCGGTGATCGAGTCGGGGAGCCGCTTGCGCGACAGCCCCTGCGTGACCACGTGGTCGCCCAGCCCGAGCTCGAACGCGTAGCCGCTCGACGTGCGACTGAAGAAAATGGACCGTTTGCCGTCCTGGATGATCTTCAGCACGAAGATGTCGGCGCGCGCGAGGAAGCGCGGCTGGATGACCGCACGGATGTTCCCTGCCACGAACAGCTGCGGCTGATGGAGTTCCTGGCCGAGCGGCACCGAGTCCGCCTCGTCCATGGTCATGTTCATTGGCGGACCCGACGGCATCGGCCACGCGCGCCCGCGGTAGGCGGCGGGACCCGCGGCCGTATCGTAGGCGAAGACCGGCCGACGGAGCATCTGCCGCGTGTACCAGTCGGTGTTCAGCAGCGACGTGTTGGCCACGACCACGTCCTTGCGCACCCCCAGCACCTCCTGCGCGTACCACAGCGGGAAGGTGTCGTTGTCGCCGACGGTGACGAGCACGCCGTACGGTTCGACGCTGTTGAGCAGGTCAATGGCGAAGTCGGCGGTGTCGGTCTCGCCGCGCCGCGACGACGCCTCCCAGTTGCCGAAGAGCGGCACGAAGGCGAGCAGGAGGACGGGCGACGTGAGCGCCCATCCGCGCGTCGTCGGCAGCTCAATGGTCTCGCTGCCGAGCTTCGTCTTCGTGCTCCCCACCAGCGCGGCGAACGACTCCCACACGAATGTGAGGCCCAGCGCGGCCCAGACCGACCAGGCCGAGAAGCTCCAGAGATAGAAGTAGTCGCGGTCGCGCACCTCGCGCGGCACGCTGTCGCCCAGCCCCGGGTCCTGCGAGTAGCCGTACTTGAAATTCATGTAGTAGATGAGGAGCAGCGTCAGCGTGAACATCAGCGGCCCGAAGAAGGCAAAACTTCGGGGGTCACGCCGGTAGTGCACCCAGCCGCCGAGGATGCCGAGCACCAGGAAGATGGCGGCCAGCGACCCCTGAAGCCCCGGACGCACGCCGTCCACGTCACGCAGCCACTGCCACTTGAAGTACAGCCACCACATGCCGATCTGCGCGCCGAGCGGCGCCTGCCGCTCGCTCAACTGGGGCTTGCCGTACTGGCCGCGGTTGAAGTTGTACATGAAGGCGTCGTACGTCCCCTTGGAGAACGTGCACGAGAACTTGAGCCCGTCACGACAGGCCGTGGGCTCTCCCTCGTTGATGGCCGGGAAATGCGCCGCGCGGATGGGCTGCGTGGCAAACGGAGTGCCGCCGAGGACGAGCGCGCCCGCGCAGGCCAGTAGCAGCCGCCAGCGCGTAATGGTGCGCGGGCGCCGGATCAGCACGGCAAGGCCCGCCGCCGGCAGCGCCATCATGCCGGCCATGTGATTCGCGTACCCGAGACCGCAGATGTAGGCGATCAGGACGAGACCGCGGTCAGCAGCCGGGCCATCCGGGTCATCGCACCAGCGCACGGTCAGCCAGGCCGTGATGGCCATGCCCGCGAGCGACAGGGTGTAGACCTTCTCGTTCACCACCGACTGCGACCAGACCGTAAAGGCCGTGGCGCCGATGAGCACCGCGAGCGCGCCGCCCGCGATGCGCTGCCAGCGCTGCGCGAACCAGCCTACCAGCACGCGCTCGGTGATCAGGAACCACATCGCCGCCGAGACGGCGCTCGAGACAGCCGCGAGCAGGTTGACGCGCATCGCCACGTTGGGCGCGATGGGAAGGATCGAGAAGACGCGCCCGATAAGCACAAAGAGGGGATTCCCCGGCGGATGCGGGATCCCCAGCGTGTACGCGGCCGCGATGTATTCGCTGGTGTCCCACATCGCGGTCTCGGGCGAGAGCGTGATGAGGTAGAGCAGGAACACGGCCACCCCGGCAACGCCGGCGGCGAGGTAGGAGGGGCGCGTGTCGAGGTCGCTGATGAGCGCGGTCGAAGCCATTGGGCTCAGTACGTAAGAGTGGTCACGACGAACCGTTCAATATAGATCGCGGGGGAGGGGGGCGGGGGATTGGAGAGGGGGCACGTTTAGTGCCTGAACAACCGCTGCCCCGTGAAGACCATCGTGATCCCGTGCTCGTCGGCCGCGGCAATCACCTCGGCGTCGCGCATCGAGCCGCCGGGCTGCACGATGGCCGTCACACCGGCGGACGCCGCGTGGTCAATGCTGTCGCGGAAGGGGAAGAACGCGTCGGAGCCAAGGGCCGCCCCCGCCGTGGCGTGCCCCGTCCCCTTCGCCTTGTGCGCCGCGAGGAAGGCGGCGTCCACGCGCGACATCTGGCCGGCGCCGATGCCGATGGTCGCGCCGTCACGGGCGAGCACGATGGCGTTCGACTTCACGCTCGCCACCGCGCGCCACGCGAAGAGCAGGTCGCGCCGCTCGGTGGCGGTCGGCGCGCGCTTGGTCACGACCTGCCACGCCGTGTCGTCAATGACCGTCGGCGCCTTCTCCTGCACGAGCACGCCGCCGCGCACGCGCTTCACGTCGAGGGCATGCGGCCGCTCCGTCGCGCGTCCCTCGAGCACGCGCAGGTTCTTCTTGGCCCCGAGGATCTCCACCGCCTCGAGCGTGAACGACGGCGCGACGATGCACTCGACGAAGAGGGACGAAACGGCCTGCGCGGCGGCGGCGTCCACCGGCACGGTGAATGCGATGACCGAACCGAACGCCGACACCGGGTCGCAGGCGAGCGCCTTCTGGTACGCCTCGAGCGCGGTAGCGCCTGTGGCGAGGCCGCACGGGGTGGTGTGCTTGACGATCGCGCACGCGCACTCGCCGGCGAACGGCTCAACGGCGAGCAGCGCGCCCTCGAGGTCGAGGAAATTGTTGAAGCTCAGTTCCTTGCCGCCGCGCTGCGTGAGCGCGGCGAGCCCGGCGCCGGGCGCGTCCACGTAGAACGCCGCCCTCTGGTGCGGATTCTCGCCGTAGCGAAGCGACTGTGTGCGCTCGAAGGCGAGCGTCATGCGCGGCGGGAACCGGTCCCCGGCCTGCTGCGCGAACCAGCCCGCGATGGCGCTGTCGTAGGCCGCCGTGTGCGCGTACACCTTGCTCGCCAAGTCGCGGCGCAGCGCCAGCTGGTCGCCGCCGGCGGAGAGCGCGTCGAGCACGCGGCCATAGTCGGCGGGATCCACCACCACTGTCACCGCCGCGAAATTCTTGGCCGCCGAGCGCAGCATGGACGGGCCGCCGATGTCAATCTGCTCGATCACGTCGTCGGGGGAGACCCCGGGCTTCGCCGCCGTCTCGCGGAACGGGTACAGATTCACCACGACGACATCAATGGGCGCGATGCCGTGCTCCGCAATGACCGCCATGTGATTCGGGAGGTCGCGACGGGCGAGCAGCCCGCCGTGCACCACGGGATGCAGCGTCTTCACCCGGCCGTCGAGCATCTCGGGGAAGCCGGTGAGGTCGCTGAGGTCGCGCACCGCGAGGCCGGCGGTGCGCAGCGTCTTCGCGGTGCCGCCGGTGGAAACGAGCTCGAAGCCGCGGTCCACGAGGCCGCGGGCGAAGTCCACGACGCCGGACTTGTCGGAAACGCTCAGGAGTGCGAGTGGCATGGGAGGAGATGGAGGATATGGAATCCGGATCGCGATTGAAGATCACGATTACGGATCACGATGATGATGGACAGCTCACACATCGGGCACGAACGGATGCTGGGGGCCGTCGACGCCGAAACGCGGGAAATCATACGGAAGCGCGCCGTGAACGCGGCCGTCGTCGCCGAGGCGCACCGTGCCGCGCGCCACGGCCTCCACACACCACGGATAGAGGCGGTGCTCGACACGCAGCACACGCTCGGCGAGCGCGCGGGCCGTGTCGCCGATGGGCACGGGCACCGGCCACTGCGCGATGATGGCGCCGCGGTCGAACTGCTCGTTGACGAAGTGCACCGTGGCGCCCGACAGGCGCGCGCCCGACGCGATCACGGCGTCGTGCACGCGATGGCCGTACATGCCGTGCCCCCCGAACGACGGAAGCAGGGCCGGATGGATGTTGAGCATCTTTCCCGCCCATCGCCGGACGACCTCTGCGGGAATCAGCCGCAGGTAGCCGGCGAGCGCCACGAGATCGGCGCCCTGGTCGGAGAGCAGCTGCTCCAGCACGCCGTCGCCCGCCGTGCGCGGCAGATGGACGGCGGCAATGCCGCGCATGCGCGCGCGCTCCAGCGCGTACGCCTCGGCCCGGTCGCTGATCACCAGCCCCACGGCGGCAGGCGTGTCGGCGCCGAGCGCGTCGAGGTAATCGAGAATCGCCTGCAGGTTGCTGCCGCCACCCGATGCGAGCACCGCAATGCGCTGCATGTCAGGGCTCCGGTGGGGGGTGAGGAAGACCGAGGGCCCTGATGGCCGCGTCCGAGAGCGACGACGCTATCTCGAAGCCGGCGTCCAGCGCGCCTTGTACGTCCTCGGGGGACGTTTCGGGCGACGGAACCAGGATGCCACGGGCACCGTACACCTGTGCCGGCAGCAAATCCCGCAGCTTGTCGCCGATGAAGAACGAGGACGCGGCGTCCACCTGGTGCTCCACGATGGCCTGCTCGAACAGGCCGATGCCGGGTTTGCGGCATTCGCAGGGCCCCGAGATGGCGGGATGGTGCGGGCAGTGGTAGTGGTCGTCGATGAACGCGCTGCGCTCCTCGAGGAGGTTGTCAATGCGGGCCCGCTGCGCGCGGTAGTCCTCCTCGGTCAGCAGGCCGCGGGCGATGCCTGACTGGTTGGAGACGACGATCACCGGTACGAGCGAGTAGTTGAACGCCCGCACGGCGTTGGCCGCGTGCGGCACGAGCGCCACCTGCGCCGGGTCGCTCAGGTAGTGCTTGTCCACGATGAGTGTCCCATCGCGGTCGAGGAACGCGACGCGGCGGCGCAGCGCCCGGCTGGTGCGCCGTTGCGACGGCGTTCCGGCGACGCCCGTGTCGGCATTGATGCGCTCGTCATCCGTCATGCGTCAGTCCCGAGGATGGCCTGAGCCAGCCGGTCGTCGTCGTCGGCCGGAATGCCGCGCAGGTCAAGCCAGAGGCTGCCGTCGGCGATGCGGCCCACCACCGGCAGCGCGCCGGCGCGCAGCGCGCGCTCGCGCCGCTCCGCGTCGCCGTCGAGCACAATCGCGCACGAAGGGATGCGCGCCGCCGGGAACGCGCCGCCGCCCACCGTGGCCGTGGAGTCGGACACGCGGGCGCGAACGCCGGCGGCGGCGAGCCGCGTTTCCAGCGCGGTCGCGCGTGTGCGCAGCAGCCCAACGGGCGCGGTGAGCATGGCCAAGGCAGGGATCTCGCGCACGGCGCGCTCGGGTTCCCGGTACAGCCGGAGCGTGGCCTGCAGCGCAGCCAAGGTCAGCTTGTCCACGCGGAGCGCGCGCGCCAGCGGATTGCGACGCAGCGCGTCCACGAGGTCGGCGCGTCCCAGGATGATGCCGGCCTGCGGGCCGCCCAGCAGCTTGTCGCCGCTCATGACCACGAGCGACGCGCCCGCCGCCACCGCGTCGCGTGCCGTGGGCTCGCCGTGCAGTCCCCACGGCGCGAGATCGAGCATGAGACCGCTGCCGAAGTCGTGCAGCAACGGGACGCCCGCATCGCGTGCGAGCTCGGCGAGTTCGCGCGCGGGGACCGCCGCCACGAAGCCGTCCAGGGTGAAGTTGCTGCGGTGCACGCTCACGATGGCGCCAGTCTGCGGCGTGCACGCGCGCCGGTAGTCCTCGGCGTGCGTGCGGTTGGTCGTCCCCACTTCGACGAGGCGGGCGCCGCTGCGCGCCATGATGTCGGGCACGCGGAACGAGCCGCCGATCTCCACGAGCTCGCCCCGCGACACGATCGCTTCGCGACCGTCGGCCACGGTGTTGAGCGCCAGCACCAGGGCGGCGGCGCAGTTGTTGACGACCATCGCATCGTCGGCGCCGGTCAATTCGCGCAGCAGGCTGGCGCAATGCACGTGCCGCGACCCGCGCGCGCCCGACTCGAGGTCGTATTCGAGCGATGCGAACCCGCGCGCCACCTCGGCAATGGCCTCGATGGCCGCCGCAGCCAGCGGCGCGCGGCCGAGGTTGGTGTGCAGCATCACGCCGGTGGCGTTGAGCACCGGCTGGAGGGTGGCGCGCTCGCTCGCCGCGAGCCGCGCGGCGATGGCGGCGGTCCACGCCGCATCCGACGCGGGCGCGCGTTCAGGCTCGGCGCGCGCGGCGGCCACTTCGGCACGCACGGCGTCGGCGACCACAGCGCGCGGTACCTTCTCTGCGAGGGCGCGCACCCCGTCCTGCTCGAGGAGCACATGCACCGCAGGAAGCACGCGCCGCGGGTCGGTCACGGCGCCGCCGGCTTGTCGGCGCCGCCCTTCTTCTCCGCTGGCTTCGCCCGCGTGAAGTTGCGCTCGCTCGTGTGCGTGACGCGCGAGACGCTCACCGCGTCGCGCACCGTGATGCGGTACGTGCCGGGGGGCAGCGGCTCGGCGAGCACCGCGATGAAGTCGGCGGTGATCAGCGCCCGCGTCGGCACGGGCGGCAGCAGCTTCGGCGTCGTGTCGCGCGCGACGCGGCGCGCCTCAACCCGTGCCCGCTCAATCGAGTCGCGTTCGGCGATCACGCGCTGTGCGTCGGCACGGGCGCGGGCGGCGACCCCCGCCGCGCTCGTGTCGGCGCGAAGCGCCGCTTCCTTTGCCTCGGCCTCGCGCACGCGGACAAGAGAGTCGTACGTCGCCGCGCGCGCGACGGCGATGATGCGCACACGGCTGGAGTCGGCGCGCCGCAGCTCCACCTGATCCACGGTGAGCACCGGGTCGAGCGCGAGCGGGCGGTCGAACATGAGCCGCAGCGTCACGGAGTCCCTGACGTCAGCGCCGACGACGTGCGCGCCCAGCGTGTCGTGCACGAAACCGTAGAGATCCACGGTTAGCGAGTCCGACATGCCGACGGTCACCGAGTCCCACAACTCACGCGGCTCCAGCCGGCCGTTGGCGTTCGCGTCGAGAATCGCGCGGATGGTATAGGAGCCCGCGGGAAGCAGCGGGATGACGTACCGCCCGGTCGTATCGGTGCGCGCAATCCAGCGGAAGGTCGTGTCGGTGCCGATGCGAGCGTCAATGAGCGCGCCGCCGGCCGGCCGGAGCGTGGTCCAATCGAAGACGGCGCCGCGCACGGTGCCGCCCGCAATGGACGGGCCGGTGCTGAACACGTACGAATGCGCGCGAACGGTCGGGTTGCCGCTGAGGTCGCTCAGCCCCGGCATGATCGTGAGCGAGTAGGCCGTGTTCGCGCGGAAGCCCTTGCGCGGACGCACGGTGATGGCGTCGCGCCGCCACTGCACGCGCGCCGCCCCATCCGACGGCGACAACACGGCGACCGCGCCCAGGTCGGATCCGCCGCGTGGGCGTTCGCTGATCACCTCGTTGAACCGGACGGTCACGCCTCGTTCCTTCACGTTCAGGGCGCCTGAGTCGGGCGTGACCTTTACGATGACCGGTGGCACCCGGTCGGGCGGGCCGCCCGGCGGCGCGCCGGGAGAGGCGCACGCCGTCGCGCAGGCCGTCGCGCATACCGCCGCCGCTGCCGTCACCCGGCGCAGGTCCAGGCGCAGGTCCAGGCGCAAGCGTGCGATCACGAGCTGCCCATCGCCCTGATCTTGGCGCCTAGCAGTTCGGCGCGTGCAGACCACTCCGCTGCCTTGGCCCGCTCGGTCTCGATCACGGCGGCGGGCGCCTTGCCGGTGAACCCCGGGTTCGCCAACCGGCCGCGCAGGCCCGTCAACTGCTTGTCGAGCTGCGCGAGTTCGGACTCGAGCTTGCCACGCTCCTTGGCGACGTCCACGATCCCCTCGAGCGGGATCACGACCTCGAGCCCTCCACCGAGCAGTGCGTGCGCCGCCGCGCCCGGCGGCGCGTCGCCCGCCACGAGTTCGGTGCGGCACATGCGCTGCACGAACGCCGATTCCGCCAGCGCGAGCGCGGCCGCCGGCGCGTTGCCGTCGAGATGCGCCGTCAACGCCTGCGTGGGCGGCAACACGTAGTCGTTGCGGATCTGGCGCACCGCCGTCACCACGTCCTTCACCACCTCGAACTCGTGCGCCATCTCGCTGCGCTCCGGCGCCGTGGGCCACGCCGCCGTGGCCAGCCACGTGCCCTCCACATATCCCGGCAGCCGATGCCACAGCGTCTCGGTGATGAACGGCATGATGGGGTGCAGCAGCCGCAGGCCCTGGTCGAAGCAGTGCACGAGGAGCGAGCGCGCGATCGCGCGATCCTCACCGTCGTCGGACAGGCGGCTCTTGCATGCCTCCACGTACCAGTCGGCAAGGTCGTTCCACACATAGCGTCGCGCCGACTCGGCGTACGCGTCGAGGCGCAGTCCCATCTGCCGCTGCCGCTCGGGCCACGCGCCGTCAGGCGGGCGCACCGGCCCGAGGGCGGCGTCGCACTCTACGACCGCGTCGGCGAGCCGGTTCACGATCCAGTGATCGGCGCTGCGGAACTTGGTGCGATCGAGCGCGGCGAGCGGCCGCACCGGCTCGTGCCCGACCTGCATCAGCAGGAAGCGCCCGATGTTCCACAGCTTCGTGGCGAAGTTGCGGCCCGGGGCAAACGACTTCTCGAGGTCGTCGGGGTCGAGCAGGACGTCCACGCCCAGTCCCATCCCGGCGATCATCGTCCAGCGCAGCGCGTCGGCGCCGAACTTCTCGACGACCTCCAGCGGATCAATGCCGTTGCCGAGCGACTTGGACATCTTGCGATGCTGCATGTCGCGCACGGTGCCGTGCAGGTAGACCGTGTGGAACGGCGCGCGCCCGGTGAACTCGTATCCGGCCATGATCATGCGGGCCACCCAGAAGAACAGGATCTCCGGGGCGGTCACGAGCACATCAGTGGGGTAGAACGCCTTCAGGTCTGGGCCGTCCTTCTTGTCTGGCCAGCCGAGCGTGCTGATGGGCCAGAGCCAAGAGGAAAACCAGGTGTCGAGCACGTCAGGGTCTTGCGTCCACGCGCCGCCGCACTTCGGGCACGCCGCGGCCGGGTCCTCGCGCAGCGCCGCCTCATGGCCGCACGCGCAGCGCCAGACGGGAATGCGATGTCCCCACCAGAGCTGGCGGGAGATGTTCCAGTCGCGAATCCCCTCCATCCAGTTCACGTAGACGGCTTCCCAACGTTCCGGCACGATGCGCACCGTGCCGTTGCGCACGGCCTCGAGCGCCGGCTTGGCGAGCGGCGCCATCTTGACGAACCACTGGTCGCTGAGACGCGGCTCCACCACCGTGTGGCAGCGATAACAGTGCCGCACCGCATGGTGATGCTGGTCCGTCTTCTCGAGGAACCCCTGCGCCTCGAGCATCTTCACCACCTTCTTGCGCGCGTCAAACCGGTCGAGGCCGCGCAGCGAGGCAGGGACGCGGCCCGCGGCCTCGTGTACTTCGTCCATGCGCCCGTCGGGCGTAATGACCACGGGCATTGCCAAGCCCAGGCGCTTGCCCGCCTCGAAGTCGTTGGGGTCGTGCGCCGGCGTGATCTTCACCATGCCGGTGCCGAACTCCTTGTCCACGAACGCGTCGGCGACCACCGGAATGCGCACGTTGCTGATTGGCAGCAGCAGGTCGGTGCCGACGAGCGCCCGGTAGCGTTCGTCGTCTGGGTGCACGGCCACGGCGACGTCGCCGAGCATCGTCTCGGGGCGGGTGGTGGCGACGGTGATGAAGCGCGACGGGTCGTCGGCCAGCGGGTAGCGCACGTGGTACAGCTTGCCGTGCGTGTCCTTGAACTCCGCTTCCTCGTCGGAAAGCGACGTCAGGCAGCGCGGGCACCAGTGGATGACGCGGTAGCCGCGGTAGATCAGTCCCTTCTCGTAGAGGCGCACGAACGCCTCGCGCACGGCGCGCGAGAGCTCCGGCGAGAGCGTGTACGCGGTGCGCCGCCAGTCGGCGGACGCGCCGATGGCGCGCAGTTGCTGCAGAATGACGCCGCCAGTCTCGCGCACGAAGTCTGCGGTGCGCGCCACGAAGGCATCGCGCCCGAGATCGAAGCGCGACCTGCCCTCCTGCGCCACCAGCTTCTCGACGACGTTCTGCGTGGCGATACCGGCGTGGTCGGTGCCGGGGAGCCACAGCGCCTCGTCGCCCGCCATGCGCCGCCACCGGACGATGACGTCCTGCACCGCGTTGTTGAGCCCGTGGCCCACGTGCAGCACGGCGGTCACGTTGGGCGGCGGAATGACGATCGTGAACGGATCGCGCGTGCCGCCGCCCGGTACCGTCCGCTCGGCGTGCGCGTGGAAGAGGCCGGCGGCTTCCCACGCCTCGTACAGGGCGCGCTCGGTGGAGCCCGCGTCGTATTGCGCGGGAATGTCGGAAGAGGACGGACTGGTCATGTGTCTCTAAAGATACGGACGCACGCGCATCTGACGGTAGGCGGTGAACTCAGGAGCGCGCGGCGCCGAGGCCGGCCGCCAGGCACGGCACGCGCGGCGCGCGGCAACCTGGCATCGACCCTCGCTTCGCCCCCCGGGACCCTGCTAACTTGGGAACGTCAACAACCCCCGCACTCCACCCCCGCACTCATTCGGTTGATGTCGCTGCTGACCCTTACGCTTCCCGATGGCGCCACCCGCGAGGTGGCGCCCGGCACCTTGCCCAGCGAGGTCGTGGCCTCCATCGGGCCGCGCCTGCTGCTGGCGGCCGTCGCCGTCTCCGTGGACGGCGAGGTGCAGGACCTCATGACGCCGTTGCGGAAGGGCGGGGCATTCAGCGTCATCACCGAGAAGGATCCGCGCGCCCTCGCGGTGCTGCGCCACTCGGGCGCGCACGTGCTCGCCACGGCGGTGCGCCGCCTGCGTCCCGAGGCGAAGATCGGCTTCGGCCCCGCCATTGACGACGGATTCTACTACGACTTCGACGTGGAGAAGCCGTTCACGCCCGACGACCTCGAGGCCTTCGAGGCCGAGATGCGCAAAGTGGCGCTCGAGAAGCTGCCGTTCGTACGGGCGGAAGTTACACAGGCACAGGCACAGGAAGTCTTTTGCGACGATCCGCTGAAGCTCGAGCGCCTCGAGGACTTTGAGGGGAGTGACGAGGTCATCTCCACCTACACGGACGGCGGATTCACCGACCTGTGCCGCGGCCCGCACGTGCCCGACACGTCGTACCTGAAGCACTTCAAGCTGCTGCACACCGCTGGCGCCTATTGGCGCGGCGACGAGAAGCGGCAGATGCTGCAACGCATCTACGCCACCGCCTTCTTCAAGAGGGAGGAGCTCGACGCGCACCTGCACCGGATCGAGGAGGCCAAGCGCCGCGACCATCGCGTGCTGGGGAAGGCGCTCGATCTCTTCCAGTTCTTTCCGGTCTCGCCCGGCGCCGCGTTCTGGACGCCGCGCGGTACCACGCTGTACAACGCCGTCGAGCAGTTCGTGCGCGAGCGGCAGCAGGAAGACTTCCTCGAGGTCAAGACGCCGCTGCTCTACACGAAGAAGCTGTGGGAACAATCGGGGCACTGGGGGAAGTACAAGGAGAACATGTTCCTTGTGCTGAACAGCGAGACCAACGAACACGACATGTCGCTGAAGCCCATGAACTGCCCGTCGCACTACCTCTTCTATACGTCGCACAAGCACTCGTACCGTGAGCTCCCCATCCGGTACGTGACCTTCGACGTGCTCCATCGGAACGAGGTGTCGGGCGCGCTCTCCGGGCTCACGCGCGTGCGGCAGTTCGCGCAGGACGATTGCCACGTCTTTCTGCGAGAGGACCAGATTGCGGAGGAGGTGAAGTTCCTCATGAACTTCATCCTCGGCTATTACGACGCCTTCGGCCTGCCGGCGACGCTGCACTTCGCCACGCGACCGCCGGTGCGCATCGGCAGCGACGCGCTGTGGGACCGCGCCGAGGCGGCGCTGCGCGCCGCCCTCGATTCGACGGGCCGTCCGTACGAGCTCAAGCCCGGCGACGGCGCCTTCTACGGCCCGAAGATCGACTTCGACGTCACCGACTCCATCGGGCGCCAGTGGCAGCTGGGCACCATCCAGCTCGACTACAACGCGCCGGAACGGTTCGACCTCGAGTACGTGGGCGAGGACAACGCCTCGCATCGCCCGGTGGTGATCCATCGCGCGGTGAGCGGTTCGTTCGAGCGCTTCATTGCCATTCTGGTGGAGCATTTCGCCGGGGCATTCCCGGTCTGGCTCGCGCCCGAGCAGGTGCGGGTGCTGCCGATTTCCGACGAGCTCGCCGCCGTGGCGACCGAGGTGACGCGCCGCCTGCGCGCCGCGGGCATTCGCGCGCACCTCGCCACCGACGAGTCCCTGAACTACCGTATCAGGCAGGCCGAAATGATGAAGGTGCCGTACATGGCCGTCATCGGAAAGCGCGAGGCCGAAGCGGGGACGATCGCCGTGCGCGTGCGCGGCGAGGGCAAGAAGCAGGAGGTCGTGAGCGTGGAGACATTCATCGAGCGTGTGCGCGGTGAGATTGCGACGCGGGCCCTGACGCCGTCGAGCGAGGGGCAGCCCTCGTGACCGCGCGCGTAGCGCTTCATGTGGCGGCGCTGCTGGCGCTCGGCGCGAGGGCGTCGCACGCGCAGGCCGGCCCCTATCCGGGGCCCAGGGATCAGACTGGCGTGCCCACAGAAGGCAAGCCGGCGCTGCGCCCGGAGCGGGTGGCCGCCGAGGTCGTGGGCGGTACCTACGCAGGCGTGGCGGGCTACTTCGTGGGACGCGGTGTCGGGACGGTGGCGACCATGATGATGGCGTCAAAGGGGGAGAGCGCGCGCGACCGGATCGTAGACGGGGTCGGCTGGGTCGGCGCGGCCTTCGCCATTGGCGGCACGGTGTACGCCATCGGCGACATGGGTTCGGAGACGGGGAGCTTTCCGGCCACCATGGGCGGCGTCGCGGCCGGGGCCGCCGCGAGCCTTGCCCTGTCGCAGTTTGTCTTCCGTGGTCGCATCCCGGCTGACAGGGGCTCCGCCATGCGCAAATGGTGGGTGGCCACGCTCGAGTGCTCGCTACCGGCCATCGGCGGGACGATTGCGTTCAATGCGTCGAGGAAGTGGCAGCGGTAGGTGGCGGCCTACGGTCCCCACACGGCCGCGAAGAACGTCGGCAGGTGGATGACCGCTTTCGCACCGCTCACCGGATCGGCCCAGGCGAGCTGGTCCTGCAGGATCTCAGGCTCGTCGGAAGCGGGAGTCCAGCGCTCGATGCGGCGCGCGTCCAGATCCAGGATCCAGTACTCGGGGACGCCAGCACGCTGGTAGAGGCGACGCTTGCGACCGCGGTCGACGCTGGCCGTCGACGGAGAGAGGACCTCGATGACCACGAGTGGTCTCGACACCTCCGCCCAGCTCGCATGGCCGGCAAGTGGTGACTCGAGGACGAAGGCATCGGGTTGTACCAACGAGTCAGCAGTGAGGCGTAGATCGGCAAGAGCTCGAAGCGCGCGCCGCTTCCCCACGACCTCGGCCAACGCCGCGCAGAGGTCGGTCACCGCCAGTTCGTGCGCAACCCGAGGAACAGGCGTCACCAGCAGCTCCCCGGCGATGCACTCGTACCGCGTGCCGTTGCTCTCGGGGAACTCGGCCAGCACGTCGGCTGGCGTCCAGTAGCGGTCGGTGCTGGCAGGCATGCCCATAGCGTACGCTCGGCGAGAGGTGAAATGCAACTCGGCATGGCGCACGTTGCGCGCCCAGCGCCAGGCCAGCGTCACCGTACGCTTGCGATCCGGTGCGAGAACACCCGGAAATGCCGGCCGAGGGACCCGTGGTTGCGGACAGGCGGTTCAACTGACGCTCGTCCGCCAGCGAGCGCCTCACCCACCGCCAGGGCCGCGATCCAGCGCCGCTCGCACCGTGGTCGTCAATGACGCCAGGTCGAAAGGCTTCTCGATGATCAGCTTCTCCTGATCGAGCGAGATACGGTCGCCGAGGACATCGGCCGCGTATCCTGACATGAAGACGTGCCTGAGGCGCGGCACCATCTCTCGCAGGATGCGTACAAGATCGCGCCCGTTCATCTCGGGCATCACCACGTCGGTCAGCACCAAGTCAACCTCGACCTGATGCTCCATGAGCAGGCTGATGGCCTCGCGTGGACTGGAGGTGCCCAGGACGACGTACCCCTGCGTCTCAAGCATCCTCACAGTGAGTTTCAAGACCGCCGGCTCGTCCTCCACCACCAGAATGGTCTCGTTTCCGCCCCGAGTGTGCGCGTTTGCGGGAGGCGCCGGCTGCACCTCGGTTCCCGTATGCCTGGGCAGAAAGATGCTGAACGTCGTGCCCCGGCCGGGCTCGCTTGACGCCGTAATCGCCCCCTGGTTCTGGCGGACGGCGCCGTACACCATGGACAATCCGAGGCCGGTTCCCTCTCCCACACCCTTCGTCGTGAAAAACGGATCGAATACCCTGGCCAGAGTCGCCGAGTCCATGCCGTGGCCGGAATCACTCACCGTGAGCTCCACGTAGTCTCCGGGCTCGGCCTCCGGGTGATTGGCACAAAACGCTGCGTCCAGCTCGCGATTGGCCGTCGCGATGACCAGAGTGCCCACGTCCGCGATGGCGTCCCTCGCGTTGACACAGAGATTGGTCAAGATCTGGTCCAGCTGCGCCGAGTCCATCAGCACGGTCCATAGCTGCTCGGCGGGCCGCCACACGAGTTCGACATTCTCGCCGATCAACCGCCGCAAGATTCCGAGCGACGCCTCGACGGACGCGTTCAGGTCCAGCGGTTGCGGTGCGATGGTCTGGCGGCGTGCGAACGCAAGCAGCTGTCGCGTGAGATCAGCCGAGCGTCGGGCTGCCTCCTGAATCTCCTCGAGGTGTCCGTGAACCCGTTCCTTGGGGCTAGTCTGTCGCAGGGCAAGTTCGGCGCGTCCGAGGATCACGGTCAGCATGTTGTTGAAGTCGTGCGCCACGCCGCCTGCCAGGTGGCCCACCGACTCCATCTTCTGCGACTGTCGGAGCTGCTCCTCCAGCAACTTCCTCTGCGAGATGTCCTGCTTGACGGCGATGAAGTGCGTGATCTCGCCGCCGTCATTCTGCAGCGGCGTGATCGTCATCTCTTCCGTGTACAGGGTGCCGTCCTTGCGCCGGTTAGTCATCTCGCCGAACCAGGCCTCGCCACGGAGGATCGTGTTCCAGAGGTTCGCATAGTAGGCCGGGGGGTGATGGCCGGATTTGAGCAGCTCGCCCGGCTTTCGGCCGACGCTCTCCGCGAGGCTATACCCCGAGATCGTCGTGAATGCGGCGTTCGCCCACTCGATCACCCCACGGCGGTCCGTGATGAGGATGGCGTTCGCCGCCGCCGCGAGGGCGGCGCTCTCGAGACGGAGTGTGGCGTCGAGCTGCCGTCGGTCCGTGATGTCGTGGAACGCGCCGAGCAGCTTGACCGCCCTGCCTTCCTCCATCACGGCGAAGCCCTGGGTTCGCACCCAGATGGATCGTCCCGTGGCCGTGGTCATCGGCAGTGCCAGGTCCCACGGCTCACCGCGGTCAATCCCGGCCTGTACCGCCGCCTGGATGACGGGCCTGGCGTCGGGCGCGTAGAAGTTGATGGCCTCATACAGCGTGGGCGACGCCGCAGGATCGGTCTCATGGATGCGACTCGTTTCCAACGACCAGTGCAGTTGCATCGTGCGTAGATCCAGCTCCCACCCGCCGACCTTCGCAAGCGTACCGGTGCGCTCGAGCCTCGCCATCGCGCCGGCGAGCGTCTCCTGCGTCTGCTTCAGTCCGGTCACATCTACCATTAAGCCACGCAACCACCGGGGTTGACCGTCTTCCGCGACGACCGTCACGAGGTCGCGCAGCCAGACGGTTCGGCCATCGTGTGCGACGAAACGGTATTCGAGCGCGTGGGCTTCACCTCGGGCCGCACGGGCCACGCTCCGCGCGACGGTATCCGCGCGATCGTCCGGATGGATATGATCCGCCCAGAAGCCGGGCTGCAGCCAGTCGGACGTCGGGTAGCCCAGTATGCGCTCGGCGTTGCCGCTCACGTATTGGAAGTTGAAGGTAGAGGCGTCGGCTTCCCACACGATGCCGTCGGTGCTGTCCACCAGATTGCGGAACCGCTGGTCGCTCGCCCGCATCTCATCCACATGACGCGTTCGCTCCTCGACGGCGGCGCGGAGGTCGCCTTCCATCAGGCGTATCGCCGCAGCCAACTCGGCCACCTCGTCACGTCCAGAAACCACGACTTCCGTCGAGAGGTCCCCGCGGCTGATGCGTCCAACCTGTTCCTTCAGATAATCCAACGGCCTGACGAGCCGAAAGCGGAGCAGCAGGAGCAGCCCGGCGAGTATGAGCAGCGTGAACGCGGCTTCCAACAGGATCGTCGTCGCCGCCTCGCGTCGAGCGTCGCCCTCGGCCGCGCTCAGGTCGTACGCCAGCAACAGGCCGCCAAGGGCGTACGGCCGACGCTCGCCGGCCTTCGCTCCAAGAACAACCGGCTGGTAGGCCAGCAGGCGACGGCGTTCAGCATCCAGATCCAGCACCAGACGGCGCTCGCGCTGGGCCAGCTCGAGGCGGGCCCGATGAAACATCGGCAACACGTCCCGCATCGGGCGTCCCAGCGCCGTGCGTGCGTTCGCCTGCAGTACCTGGCCGCGGTCATCGACGAGCGCGACCACGCCGACGCTGGGCATAGCTCCCAGTTGCGCGATCTGTTCGGCAAGCAACCCAGGGTCCGGCGCACGCAGAAGCCGTTCAATCGCGCGCGCTTCGCCGCTCAGGAGGGACCGGAGCAACTCCCGCGCGCCGGTCTCCACGCGTGCCGATTCCCGCCGGCGGTGGTCCAGTCCGGACGCGACAAAAACCAGGCCAAAGGCGGCCGCCACGACGGCCGGCAACCACCAGCGCAGGGGAATGGAGGCGAGCTGCTTCACCTGGCGAGCGCGGGAAGGAAGCCCGCGTCCACGAGGCTGTCCGGCGAGACCGCAGACCGCAGCAGTCGATGCTGCAGCATCAGGGCAAGCAACTCGGACGCCGTCGGCACCAGGTGTGGCGTGGCGCCGGACAGCAGGAGGTGATTCTCGGCAAGATCCGGCAGATGGAGACCGGCAAACTGCAACAGCACCTGATCGCTCGCGACGTCCAGGAATGGAGCCAGGCGCGCCGCTGCGTCAGCGGGGTTTTGTTCGAGATACTCCCGCGCCCTGAAATGCGCCGCGACCAGTGCGGCAAGCGCCCGGCGGTGAGTGGGCGTCGCATCGGCCCGCACCACCAGCACGTCGACAATGCGCTCCGGGATGCTCCGGCTATCGAACAGCGCGCGCGCCCCAAGCTCGAGCAGCTGTGAGCGCATGGGCTCAAAGGTCACGACGGCATCGACCTCGCCGGCGCGATACGCGGCCACATGCTCATTCGCCGACAGGTCCACAATGCGCAAGTCCGACGCGACCAGTCCAGCAGAGGACAGCATGGCGTCGAGCATCACCGCGCCGACCGAGCTCGTCTCGACGCCGATCCGTTTGCCGCGCAGGCCACGCAGCGTGGCGATGTCTGGCCGCGCCATCACCGCATCCGCGCCTCGCGACATGTCCATCACCAGCACGACGCGCAGCCGCTCACGGTCCTGCTTGACGACGAACGCCTCGTCCAGCGTCAACGTGGCCGCGTCCACTGTTCCGTCGCGCAGATGATCACTGACCTGCCGCGCATTGGCCAGCTCCACGAGGCGAACCTGCGAGGTATCGAAATATCCGAGGCTTCGGGCGAGGTGCAACGATGAATAGCCGGGGAAAGTGGAGATGCCGACGCGAAGCGGGCGCTCAGGGGACCTCGCGCAACCGGCCAGCAATACGAGCGCCGCCGCGGCGAGCGCACGGCGGTGGGGTGTCCGAAGTCGAGCCTTGGCGACAAGGCGGCGACGGGCTGCGTTCATGGCTGCAGGAGCGGGATCTCCGTTACGGGGAGCTTGACTCAATCTACAGCCGGAGATCGTGTGCTACGCAACCCACGCGCTGCGGCTGGCCGTCATCCTTAGCGCAATACCCGTCTTCCGTCTCCCGTCTCCGACCTCCCGCCGGAGTTCTCGGCCGGCTCTGAGTGGAGGGCGGTCCGCCGGTAGTCGCCGCGGGAGAAGTACTTCTCGATCAGCACATACAGAATGACGAAGAGGTACCGACTCCCCATCTCCTTGACCCGGAACTTCGAGACGCCCTGGTCGCGTCCGTACCAGTTGGTCGGGACGACCGTCCAGCGGTAACCGCGAATGATCGCCTTGAGCGGGAGCTCGACGGTCAGGTTGAAGTGATTCGAGAGGAGCGGTTGCAGCCCCTCGATCACTTCGCGACGGAAGGCCTTGAAGGCGTTCGTGACGTCGTTGTAGGGGAGGCGGAAGAGCAGGGCGATGACGCGGTTCGCGAACCGGTTGAGCAGCAGCTTCGTCCACGGATAGTCGCGCAGCGTGGCGCCCGCAATGAAGCGGGAGCCGAAGACGCACTCCCATCCCTCGGCCAGCTTTCGGTGGTACATGACCACATCGCGCGGATCGTCGGAGGCATCGGCCATCACGACGCAGGCCGCATCACCGCTGAAGTGGCGGAACCCACAGCGGACCGCAAAGCCAAAGCCGGCAGGCTCGTCGTTGGCCACCCAGCGGAGCGTCGGGGTTTCGGACGCGATGGCTGCAAGGACGGACGCGGTATCGTCGGTGCAATGGTCGAGGACAACGAGGATTTCGTGTGGGACCTCGTAGGCCGAGAGGATCACCGCCAGGGCGCGAACGGTGCTCGCGATGCTGTCGCGCTCGTTGTGCGCCGGGATGATGACCGAGAGTTTCACCGCGCGCGCTGGAGCCACCGGTCGCGGTTCTCTTCGACCAGCTCGGCAAGGATCGTCGCCACGTTGCGCGTGACCGACCACGCGGGGTAGTGGCTCTGAAAGCGACGCAGATCGCTGATGTACCAGATGTGGTCGCCGGTCCGCGCGGTCGGCTCGTACCGGCGGAGCAGCGGGCGCCCGACTAGGTGCTCGAGTATCGTGATCGCTTCGCGCATCGAGCAATTGCTTGCGCGGCCACCGCCGATGTTGTAGACCTCACCGATCCGCGGCGCCGCGAAGAAGGCGTCGAAGGCGGCGAGCAGGTCGGCGCTGTGGATATTGTCGCGCACCTGCTTCCCCTCGTAGCCGAAGACCGTGTATGAAGTCCCGGTGACGGCGCAGCGGGCGAGATAGGCGAGGAAGCCGTGCAGCATCGCGCCCGAGTGATTGGGACCCGTGAGGCAGCCCCCGCGGAAACAGGCCGTGCGCAGTCCGAAGTAGCGTCCGTATTCCTGGACGAGCACGTCAGCCGCGACCTTCGAGGCCCCGAAGAGCGAGTGCGTGGTCTGGTCGAGACTCATCGACTCGTCGATGCCTTCCCACATCGGGTGCTCGGCGGGGAGCTCCCAGCGCTGCTCCAGTTCGACCAGGGGCAGGCGGTTGGGGGTGTCGCCGTAGACCTTGTTGGTCGAGGTGAAGATGAAGACGGCCTCAGCCGCGAACTGGCGGGTCGCCTCGAGCATCACGAGCGTCCCGGTGGCGTTGACCGAGAAGTCGGTGTGCGGGTCACGCGCGGCCCAGTCGTGCGAGGGCTGTGCGGCGGTGTGGATCACGAGGACGATGGCGCTTCCGTACTTGGCGAACAGCCCTTCGATTGCCGCACGGTCCCGGATGTCCGCATCGACGTGGGTGTAGCGCGGGACCCCACCCTCGAGCTGCTGCCGCATCCAGGCGGTCGAGGCGTCGTCCCCGAAGAAGGTGCGACGGGCGTCGTTGTCGACGCCGACCACGTCGAAGCCACGCGCCGCGTAGTAGCGCACCGCTTCGCTGCCGACCAACCCACAGGAGCCACTGATAATCACGACCGCCATCGAGACTCAACTCGCTTGGAAAAAAGGGGCCAGCAGCGCCTGCTCACGCACCATCCACTCGAAGATATCCTCTAACGTCGCGCGCGGGCTGCGCGTCGGCACCCACCCGAGCTCGCGCTCGAGCGCACTCGCGTCGGTGAGGTAGAGGCGAACATCGGCAGGGTGCGTTGGTGGTGACTGGGTGAGCGGAGGCGTACGGCCGCTGATCTCGGCACAGAGGGCAGTGGTCTCGCGCAAAGACAGACTTCCGCTGCGTCCGCCGCCCGCGTTCCAGATCCGGCCCCGCGCCGCGGACCACTGGCACAGCTGAGTGTCCACCAGCGAGACCACATCAGCGACGTGCAAGAGGTCGCGCACCTGCAGCCCGGTTCCTCCCCACCCGCGGTACTCGAGCGCCCCGCCGAAGACGTGCCGCGCCATCCAGAGCGCGAAGACGCCCTGTTCGACGACGCCCATCTGCCCAGGGCCGGTGACGACCCCGAGGCGGTCAATCACATACTCCAAGCCGAACATCGCCCCGTACTCGGCGATCAGCATCTCGGAGGCGAGTTTGGTCGTCCCGTAGAGGGTCCGGGTACCGGTGAGCGGGAAGTCCTCACGCACGCCGCGACCGCTCGCGCCGACGAGGGGTTGTTCGGCGTCGAGCTCGAAGCGGGTCTCGCGCTCAGTCACCTGGAGCGCATTGAGCTGGGCAATCGGATAGACCCGGCTTGTCGAGAGGAAGAGCATCCGTGCCCGGTGCCGCTGGGCAAGTTCGAGGCAGTTGATCGTGCCGACGAGATTGGTGTCAATCGCGTAGCGTGTCTCCCCGTCATAGCCCGCAAGTGCGCTGGGCTCGGCCGAGCAGTCGACGATCCAGTCAATGGGGCCCCCAAGCGCATCCAGGTCAGCGGCGTGTCGCACGTCGCCAAGGACGAATCGGACGCCCGCTTCCTGGAGGGGGCCTGGGCGGAGTTCCGACCCTGGGCGGTGGAGATTGTCGAGCGCGATGACGCGTGCACCGACGCTCGAGAAGAACCGGGCCAAATGGCTCCCGATGAATCCCGCGCCCCCAGTGACGAGGACCGATGCCCCATGGAGGGGATGGCTGGCCTGCGCGGTCATCGCGGAAAGATCGGGGCCGCCCGCGAGAGGGGCAAGGGACTTGCCGCAGGCCTCCGCTCCGGGCGACCTTCGGAACGTGCCACACTTGCCCTTGACTCGCTGATGCTGGCCCGCGTGCTGCGGCTCGGGCACTGGCGCGACGCCGCAGGTGCCGCGCTCGCGCTCACCGCACTCTTCCACGGGCGCGCTCTCTGGCGTGGCTACTATCGCTGGGACGACTTTGCCTTCCTGCAGATGGCGGATCGGACCGCGCTCGCGGAGAACCTCTTCGCGCCGCACAACGATCACCTGCTGCCCCTCTGGCGACTCGAGGTCGAGGCGCTCTATGGGCTCTTCGGCCTCTCGCCGGTCGGCTACATCGTGGTCACACTGCTCTCGTTCGCGGCGATGCTCGCCCTCCTCGAACGGTTCCTCGCGGCTCGTGCCGTCAGTCTCCACGGACGGTGGCTCGCGCTTGCGGTCGCCAGCAGTTGGGCGAGCTGGGCGGAGCTTACCAGCGGCTACTTCACGCTCACGGTCTACCTGCAGATCGTCGCCATCTTCTTCGCCGCGGTGGCGGCCGAGCGTCGTGCTCGTGCGGACGGAGGTGGCGGATGGCTGGCGCTGATGGGCGCGCTCGCGCTGGTGGCGATCGGGCTCGACGTGAGCGGCTTCTGGGTCGTCCTCGCCGTGCCGGTCGTCGCGCTGGCTGATGGCGATTGGCAGTCGGGCACGCGCGCCCAGTCGCTGCGGCGCTTCGCCCCGTCGCTGTCGGTCTGCGCCGCCGTCTTCATGGGAGCGGCGCTCGCCACGGTCACCGCGGTGAAACTCTGGTATCCGGGGCTCGCCGTGACCGGCGCCGATCAGTCGGCATCATTGGTTGACCGCGTCACGGTGGCTGGGGCGGCCACCGGATCGGTGATGCTCGCCACCTGGCGCGCGCTCGACTACGCGATCCCGGGCTCGCCGCTCCTCCCGGTTCTGCACGTGTTGCTGGTTGGTACGACGGCGCTCGCGCTGGTGTTGGGGTGGCGACAGACCTCGCGCGGGCACCGACAGCTCGTGATCGCCCTGGGACTCGTGATCCTGATGCACGCATTGATGGTCGCTGCCGGACGTCCCTTCCTCCCCGCCGAGTTCCCGGCCAAGCACATCGGGATTGCCTTCCTGATGTTTGTCGCGGCGGTGGCGGTGCTGTGGCCGTCAGGCTCGGGAAGGCGTGCCACCGGCCAGCGTGTCGTCGTTGCTGTCATCACGCTCGTACTGGTCTCCCAGCTTGCCGCGAATGTCTTTGCGGCGCGCCGCGGCTATCCGGTCACCGCCAAGGTCGAATTGTGGCTCGCCAGCGAACGCAAGCGATCGGTGACGATGTTGCGCGACTCGATCATCGCTCCGCTTCTCGCGGCCGGAGTGACGTCCATTCCGACCGTACCCGTGGGACCGCTTGAGGCCGCGACCAAGGATCTGCGCTTCTACGACCTCTCGGTCTACCGCCCCTTCTTCGGCATTCCTGACGGGGACGGCATTCGCTTTGTGCGCGACGCCACGATGCCGCACTCCGTGGTGGAGGCCGGGGTCGAGGTCGTGCCGGACGTCTGGGTGGCGGCGGGACCTCGGTTCGCTGAATTCGTACGCTCGAGCAAGCTGGCCCAGCGGCTCTGGACGATCCCGGCGCCGTCCCCCTGACCGTCGGGCGCGAGAAGGGCGAGCTTCAGCGCATGCACCTTCACGCCGCCGCGGCGCTGCTCCCCGCTGCGGCGCCCATGGGAATTACCACGGAGTTCGCGGATGACGAGTGACGCCGACAATGTGACGGACATCTACCGCCGCCGCTTCGGAGACGCCGAGCATGCCGGACGCATGGCGCTCTGGCGCGTGCTCTGCGAGGACGTATTCTCGCGCTACGTGGCTCCCGATGCCGCCGTGCTCGACCTCGCGGCAGGGCGCTGCGAGTTCATCAACCAGATTGCGTGCGGCACACGCGTGGCGGTGGACCTGAACCCCGATACCGCGCAGTACGCGGCGCCCGGCGTGCGCGTGGTGCAGGCCCTGAGCACCGACATGCAGGGCGTGGAAACGGCATCAATAGACGTGGTGTTCATGAGCAACTTCCTGGAGCACCTGCCCGACACGGCCGCGCTGTACGGCACGCTCGCCGAAGTCGCCCGCGTACTCAGGTCCGGCGGCCAGGTGATCATCCTGCAGCCGAATATCCGGCTGGTGGGCGGCGCATACTGGGATTTCGTTGACCATCACCTGCCGCTGACGGAGAAGTCTCTGGCCGAGGCGCTCGAACTCGCCGGCTTCGCGGTGCGCGAGACGCGCACGCGGTTCCTGCCATACACCACCAAGGGGCGGCTGCCCACCAGCGCCTTTCTGGCGCGCATCTACCTGCGCCTGCCGCCGCTGCAGTGGCTGCTGGGCAAGCAGAGCCTGGTCATCGCGACGCGGAATCGCTGACGCTGCGGCCCGGCACGGGTCACGCCGCGGGCACGCGGTGGGCGAAGCCCGGTGTCGCAGCGACGGCAACGGCGTCGGCCACAGGTGGACGGCGAGTCCGGCGAAAGCCCTATAGCTTAAGGGAGCGAAGCAACGACAGTCTACAGCTGTCCGTCTCTGTTGCCTCGGTGTTGGGAGACCGCCCGCTACGGTTTCCCATCTCCCATCTCCCGTCTCCAGTCGGTGCTGAATATGTCCACTTCCGTCATTGTCTCCGCGGCCCGCACGCCGATCGGCCGCTTCCTGGGTTCGCTCTCCACCCTGCAGGCGTCTGAACTCGGCGCCATCGCCATCAAGGCCGCGCTCGAGAGAGCCAAGGCCGATTCCGCCGAGATCGGTGAGGTCATCATGGGCAATGTGCTGCAGGCCGGCGTGGGGCAGGCGCCGGCGCGGCAGGCCATGATGAAGGCGGGCATTCCCGCCGCGGTGCCGGCCTACACGGTCAACAAGGTCTGCGGTTCGGGGCTGCAGGCCGTGATGCTCGCCGCACAGGCGATTCGCGCGGGTGACGAGCAACTGCTCGTTGCCGGCGGGCAGGAGTCCATGTCCAACGCGCCGCACCTCGTCTTCGGCATGCGGAACGGCGTCAAGTTTGGCGCGCAGACGATGCAGGACGCGCTCATCAAGGACGGGCTCTGGTGCTCGTTCTACAACCGGCACATGGGCGGGCACGCCGAGTACACGGCCAGGAAGGCGGGCATCACGCGGCAGCGACAGGACGAGTTCGCGTACCACTCGCACATGAAGGCCGTGGCGGCCATCGAGGGCGGCAAGTTCGCCGCCGAAATCGCGAAGGTCGAGATTGCCGGCAAGAAGGGGCTGACCGTCGTTGACACCGACGAGAGCCCGCGCAAGGACACCACGCTCGAGGCGCTGGGCAAGCTGCGCCCCGCGTTTCCGGGCGACGCGCCCAAGGACATGAAGCCCGAGGAGCTGACGGTCACCGCCGGCAACGCGCCGGGGCTCAATGACGGCGCGGCCGCGCTGGTCGTGGCGAGCGAGGACTATGCCAAGGCGCACGGCCTGCCGATCCTCGCGCGCATCACCGGCTATGCGTCGGGCGGCGGCGATCCGCAGGAGCTGTTCTTCGCGCCCATCCTCGCCGTTCAGAACCTGATGAAGAAGACCGGCGCGACGATCGGCGATTTTGACCTGATCGAGGCCAACGAGGCCTTCGCCTCGCAGGCACTCGCTGACGGCGACGGACTGGGCTGGGACTGGAGCCGCGTCAACGTGAATGGCGGAGCGATTGCCCTCGGTCATCCGATCGGCGGCAGCGGCGCGCGCATCCTCACCACGCTGCTGTACGCGCTGCAGGAGCGCGGCCTCCGCACCGGCCTGGCCACGCTCTGCCTCGGCGGCGGCAACGCCGTGGCGCTCTCGGTCGAGCGGGTCTGAGCGCACGATGCAGGCGACGCGTCCCGTGAACGCAGACAACGGCGACGCGGGGCGCGTTGCTGTGATCAGCACCGAGCGGGTCCCGCGCGTCCGGCGCGGGCCGGTGGTCGCCAGGCTGCTGGCGTTTGTCGGCGTGTCGGTCGTGGCGCTCGTTGCGGCGTCTGCGCTTCTGCTGCCGCTCGTCGGGACGGCGGGCGCGATCACGGGGACGCGGTTGATCGCGTACGGCGCCACATCGTGCATCGCGATGCTGGCTGCCACGGCGATCACGCTGCGATGGTCGGGCGAGTCGTGGCGCGACGCGACGCGGCTGGGCGGCGACGCGCTGGGGCGGTGGCCGCTGCTCGGCGGCGCGGCGGCCGGCTGGGTCGCCATTGCGGCCCCGACGGGACTGCTGCTCTGGTTAGGCGCGCTGCGCATTGTCCCCGCCGAGGCGGGGAACTGGTGGGAGGGGGCGGCGGTTGCGCTCGCAATCCTCGTGCCGGCCGCGCTCACCGAGGAGCTGGCGGTGCGGGGCTACGCGTTCACACTGCTGCAGCGCGCGTGGGGCGTGCGCGTGGCGGTGGTGGTCACCAGCGTGGCATTTGGTTTGCTGCATCGGTTCAATCCCGGGGTGACCGCGCAGTCCGTAGTGCTCGTGTCGCTCGCGGGAGTCTTCTTGGCACTCGTGCGCCTGGCGTTCGATTCGCTCTGGGCGGCGTGGCTTGCGCACCTCGCGTACAACTTCGCGCAACTCGCCGTCTTTCACACGCCGGTCAGCGGGCTCGCGGTGCCGCAGCCGTACTATCGGACCGTGTCGGCCGGGCCGGCGTGGTTGACGGGCGGCGCGTGGGGGCCCGAGGCCGGCGCCGCCGCCGCGCTCGGAATGCTGGGCGTTAGTTTTCTCTTGGCCATCTACGCCGGGTGGGTGCGCATCCACCGCCGCGGATGGCGACTCGACATCTGTTGGCGGCCACACGGCCGCAGGGAGCAATAGACATGTCCGACCGGATCGCGGTGATTGGCGCTGGGCAGATGGGCAACGGCATCGCGCACGTATGCGCAGTGGCCGGCCACGACGTGACGATGATTGACGTCAGCCAGGCCGCGCTCGACAAGGCGAAGGGGACGATTGACAAGAATCTCGATCGCCAGGTCAAGAAGGGGGCGCTCGACGAGACCGCCAAGGCCGCCGCGATGGCGCGCATCGCGACCGCGACGTCGCTCGAAGCCATGGCGGGGGCGGCATTCGTCATCGAAGCGGCCACCGAGAACGTCGAGCTGAAGCACACGCTCTTCGCCGATATGGACCGGCTCGCGACGGCGGGCGCGATTCTCGCGACGAACACGAGTTCCATCTCCATCACCGAGATCGCCGGCCGCGTGAAGCGCCCCGACGCGGTCATAGGCATGCACTTCATGAATCCGGTGCCGGTGATGCAGCTCGTGGAGGTCATTCGCGGCCTCGCCACGAGCGACGACACGACGGCGCGCGCCGTCGCGCTGGCGCGCGGCGTGGGCAAGACCCCGGTGGAAGTGAACGACTACCCCGGCTTCGTGGCCAATCGCATCCTGATGCCGATGATCAACGAAGCGGTCTACTGCGTGATGGAAGGCGTGGGGACTCCTGAGGCCATTGACCAGGTGATGAAGCTGGGGATGAACCACCCGATGGGCCCGCTGACGCTGGCCGACTTCATTGGCCTCGACACCTGCCTCGCGATCCTCGAGGTGATGCACAAGGGGCTCGGCGATCCGAAATACCGCCCGTGCCCGCTGCTGCGGAAGTACGTGGCGCAGGGGTGGCTGGGGCGGAAGGCTGGGCGGGGGTTCTATGCGTACTGACGGCAGACGAACTGCCGTCCGTTCCGCTTTCCGGACTACCCCTCGCCGTCCGCGGCGGCCCGCCGTCCGCCGCCTGCCCTCCGCCGTCTGCCGCCTGCCCTCCGCTGTCCGCCGTCTGCCGTCCGCCGTCTGCCGTCTGTCGTCCCGATGAATCCCCTCCTGCACCTCTCCGAGACCCAACGCGCCATCCTCGACACCGCACGCGAGTTCTGCGCGGACGAGGTGACGCCGTACGCGGCGCAGTGGGACCGCGACGCGCACTTCGAGCCGACGCTTGTCCGAAAGCTCGGCGAACTCGGCTTCCTCGGCATGATGATCCCCGAGGCGTACGACGGACTCGGGCTCGACGCGACCACTTACCTGATGGCGCTCGAGGAGATTTCGGCGGCCGATGCGTCGGTGGGCGTGCTGATGAGTGTGCACAACTCGCTGCCGACGCAGATGATCCTGAAGTACGGCACCGAGGGGCAGAAGGAGGAGTTCCTGGGGCCGCTGGCGCGCGGCGAGAAGCTCGGTGCGTTCGCGTTATCGGAATCCGACGCGGGGTCCGACGCGTCGGCGCTGCGCACGCAAGCCGTGCGCGACGGCGACGACTGGGTGCTCAACGGCACCAAGGCATGGGTCTCGGCGGGCGGGCACGCTGGCGTGATCCTGGCGATGGCGCGCACGGACTCCGCGGACGCGCGCCGCGGCGGCAAGGGAGTCGGGGCGTTCATCATCACCCCCGACCTCGAGGGCTTCAAGGTCGGCAAGAAGGAGAACAAGATGGGGCTGCGCGCGTCGGAGACGGTACAACTCGTCTTCGACCACATGCGCGTGCCTGGCGATCGGCTCCTCGGCGACCCGTCGCTGGGTTTCGGGTATGCCATGCAGTCGCTCGAGGCAGGGCGGCTCGGCATCGCCGCGCAGGCCATTGGCATCGCGCGCGCGGCATTCGAGCACGCGTCGGCCTATGCGCGGGAACGCCAGCAGTTCGGCACGGCGATCGGCGAGTTCCAGGGGATCCAGTTCCAGCTGGCCGACATGGCCACCCGCATCCACGCGGCGCGCTCGCTGCTGCACGCCACCGCCGCTACCAAGGATCGCGGCGAGCTCGTTACCGAATACGCGGCGATGTGCAAGCTCTTCGCCACCGAGACCGCCATGTGGGTAACCACGCAGGCCATTCAGGTCTTCGGCGGGTACGGCTACATGACCGACTATCCCGTGGAAAAACTGTTTCGTGACGCAAAGGTCACCGAGATCTACGAAGGGACGTCGGAGATCCAGCGGATTGTGATTGGGAGAGCGGCGCTGAAGGGCGAGTGACGGCGGACGGCTGACGGCCGACGGCCGAGCATCTGGAGGTAGGGAATGCCGGACACCAGCCCTCCATGTTCCCTGATCTACCGGCGGCGCTCCAACGCGCATCGTCTGCTTAGATTTCATGCTGTGCGGACGACGGGTGCAGTCACCGGACGCGCCGCCGTGTCGGGCTCGTCCGCCGTCTGCCATCTGCCGTCCGCCGTCTGCCGTCCGCCGTCTGCCGTCTGCCGTCTCCCATCTCCCATCTCCCATCCGGTTTCCATGCAGCTCTTTGATACGATGTCCGACATGGGCCACGAGCAGGTGGTCCTCTGCCAGGATAAGTCGGCAGGATACCGTGGCATCATCGCGATTCACGACACCACGCTCGGTCCCGCGCTGGGCGGCACGCGCTTCTGGAACTACGCCTCCGACGAAGAGGCGATCACCGACGCGCTGCGACTCGCGCGCGGCATGACGTACAAGAACGCCGTCGCCGGCCTCAACCTGGGCGGCGGCAAGTCCGTGATCATCGGCGACAACCGTACCGCCAACCGCGAGCTGATCTTCCGCGCCCACGGACGCTTCGTCGAGTCGCTCGGCGGCCGCTACGTGACGGCGGAGGACGTCGGCACCAGCACCGCCGACATGGACTTCGTGCACATGGAGACCGAGTACGTCGCCGGACTCGCCAACAAGTCGGGCGACCCGTCGCCGGTCACGGCTCACGGCGTCTTCCGCGCCATTCAGGCCTCGGCGCAGTTCCGCTGGGATTCCTCGGACCTCTCGGGCAAGACCGTCATCGTGCAGGGCGTCGGCAACGTCGGTCACTATCTCTGCGGCGAGCTGCACAAGGCGGGCGCCAAGTTGGTGGTGAGCGACATCCGCCCGGAAAAGGTGGAGGCGATGGTCAAGGAGTTCGGCGCCACGGCCGTGGAAGGCGACGCGATCTACTCCGCGAAGGGCGACATCTTCGCCCCGTGCGCGCTCGGCGCGATCCTCAACGATGACACAATTCCGAAGCTGCAGGTCGAGATCGTCTGCGGCGGCGCCAACAACCAACTCCACATGCCGGCGAAGCACGGCGAAGCCGTCGAGAAGCGCGGCATCCTGTACGGTCCCGATTTCGTGGCCAACGCCGGCGGCGTCATCAACGTGTATGGCGAGGTGGCCGGCTGGACGCGCGAGCGCGCGCTGCGCAAGGCCGATGAGATCTTTGACACGACGCTCAGCGTCTACCAGATCGCCAAGGCGCAGGGGATCCTGTCGTATCTCGCGGCCGACAAGCTGGCCGAGCAGCGGATCGCGGCAATCCGCGGGCTCGTGAAGACCTGGCCGCAGTGGCCACGCAAGTCGTGAGCAGGGAACGCATTCCCATCGGGGCCGATCACGCGGGCTTTGAGCTGAAGGAGACGCTCAAGGCCACGCTGACTGGCCTCGGCTTTGACGTGGAGGATGTCGGCACGCATTCCGCGGCCTCCACCGATTATGCCGACTACGCGCATCCCGTTGCGCGCGAGGTGGAGACGGGGCAGGCCAAGCGCGGCGTGCTCATTTGCGGCACTGGCCTTGGCATGTCGTACGCCGCCAACCGGCATCCCCACGTGCGCGCCGCAGTGGCGTGGACGCAGGAAATCGCCGCATTCGCGCGGCTGCACAACGACGCCAACGTCCTGGTCTTGCCGGCGCGGTTCATCAGCGCCGAGGAAGGCGTGGACATTCTCAAGACCTGGCTGGAGACGCCCTTCGAGGGCGGCCGGCACGAACGCCGCATCGAGAAGATCGAGCGCGAGGAGGAGCAGTGAACCAGTCGTGGATGTCGTGGGACCGGTGCCCGCCGGGCGAGGCGCTGCGCGCGCAGGACCCGGAGATCGCCGGCTACATCGAGGAGGAGATCGCGCGGCAGAGCGACGGGCTCGAGCTGATCGCCAGCGAGAACTTCGTGTCGCCGGCCGTGCTCGAGGCGCTGGGATCGCCGCTGACCAACAAGTACGCCGAGGGCCTGCCGAAGAAACGGTACTATGGCGGCTGCGAGGTGGTGGACAAGGTGGAACAGCTGGCCATTGACCGCGCCAAGAAGCTGTTCAACGCCGACCACGCCAACGTGCAGCCGCACGCCGGCGCGCAGGCCAACGCCGCGGTCTACCTCGCATTCCTCAAGCCGGGCGACACGGTACTCGGCCTCGACCTGTCCATGGGCGGCCACCTGACGCACGGCTCGCCGGTGAACTTCTCTGGCCTGACGTACCACATCGTGTCGTACGGCGTGAACGATCAGGGGCTCATCGACATGGACGTCGTCGAGCAGCTCGCGCTCGAACACACGCCCAAGATGATCATCGCCGGTTACTCGGCCTACTCGCGCGTGCCCGACTTCCCGCGCTTCGCCGAGATCGCCCAGAAGGTGGGCGCCATCCTGATGGTGGACATGGCGCACTTCGCCGGCCTCGTCGCGGCGGGCCTGCATCCCTCGCCGATTCCGTACGCCGACGTCGTAACGACGACGACGCACAAGACGCTGCGCGGCCCGCGCGGCGGGCTCATCCTCTGCAAGGCCGAGCACGCCAAGACGGTGGACAAGGCGGTCTTCCCCGGCCTGCAGGGCGGACCGCTCGAACACTGCATCGCCGCGAAGGCCGTGGCGTTTGGCGAGGCGCTCGAGCCGTCGTTCACGGCGTACGCGCAGCGGGTCATCGACAACGCCAGGGCGCTGGCCACGGCGCTCGCCGGGCACGGCTACCACATCGTGAGCGGGGGCACCGACAACCACCTGATGCTCGTGGACCTTCGCAACAAGAACCTCACGGGCAAGGTGGCGGAGCGGGCGCTCGACAAGGCCGGCATCACCGTCAACAAGAACACCGTGCCGCGCGAGACGCAGTCGCCATTTGTGACGAGCGGCATTCGCCTCGGCACGCCCGCGCTCACGACGCGCGGCATGGGGACGGCCGAGATGGTGCGCGTGGCCGCGCTGATTGACGAGGTGCTGCGGGCGCCCGAGGATCCCGCCGTGCATGATCGGGTGCGAGCCAAGGTGCACGCGCTGGCGGCGGAGTTCCCGCTGTACCCGGGGGCGAAGGCGGCGGTGTAGGGAACGGCCGCCGCGCCGGTTGTCCCCTGCGTGGCGCCCGGTACATTCTTCTGAGCGCGCAACCACGAGGAGCCCCCGCGTGTCGGAGCTGGCGTTTCGAGATGGAGTGATGGACCGCATTCGCAGTCGCGAACCGCGGTTCGACGAGCGCGCCTTTCTGTTTGTTCTCTCGGCGCTCGAGTACGCGCAGTCGCGGCAGTCCGAGCGCCGGCACCTCTCGGGTCGCGAACTCGCGGAGGCATGCCGCGGCCTGGCGCTCGAACGCTACGGCGTGCTGTCGCGCCTCGTCCTGGAACACTGGGGCGTCACGTCCACCGAGCATTTCGGCGACATCGTCTTCGCGCTCGTGGATCTCGGCCTGCTGCTCGCGCAGCCCACCGACAGTCGCGATGACTTCGTGGGACTGTTCGACTTCTCAGCCACCTTCGACCGCAACTATCCGTGGAACGCCTCCGCGGTCGCCTGACCGTGGCCGGACCATGACGCCCGTGCGGGTGGTCACTGCGGCGCAGGCCGCCGAGCGCGACGCCCGGGCCATCGCGGCCGGCACACCGAGCCGCTCGCTGATGCAAGCCGCGGGACGCGCGGCGGCGATGGAACTGATGCGTTACGCCGCCACGCGCGCACACACCGGCGTGCACGTGTACGCCGGCGGCGGCAACAACGGTGGCGATGCGTGGGTGGTGGCGGCGGCCCTGGCGGGCGAGGGCCTGCCGGTGCACGTGTACGAGGTGGAGGCGCCGCGTACGGAGGACGCGCGCGCGGAGCGGGACGTGGCCGTTCGCGTGCTGCACGGCGCCGCCGCACTGCACGCCGCCGCCGCACTGCGCGGCGTGCCGGGCGTTGTGGTGGACGGCCTGCTCGGCACCGGCGCGCACGGCGCGCCGCGCGGCGACATCGCGTTGGCCTGCGCCGACATCGACGCGGCGCGCCGTGGCGGGGCATTCGTGGTTGCGCTCGACGTGCCCAGCGGGCTCGATGCCGCCACGGGCGCGCACGACGGCGCGCCGCGCGCCGACCTCACGGTGACATTCGGCACCATCAAGCGCGGCCACCTGCTGGCCCGTGATTGGTGTGGCGCCATCGTCGTGGTGGACATCGGGCTGGGCGTGTACGTCGAGCTCGATGACGGCGCGCCGATCCTGGCCGACGCCGCATTCGCGCGCGCCGTCGTGCCGCGCATCGCGGCCGATGCGCACAAGGGCGCGCGCAAGAAGGTGGCCATCGTCGGGGGCGGTCGCGGCATGGCGGGCGCGGCCATTCTCGCGGGGCGCGCCGCCCTGCGCAGCGGCGTCGGCCTCGTGAAGCTCGTCGTCGCGCCGGAGAACGTGGAGCTGGTGCAGCGCACCGTGCCCGAGGCGCTCGCCGCGGCGTGGCCGGTGAACGACGGCGAGGCTGCCGCGATCGGCGCATGGGCCGACGCCCTGCTCGTGGGCCCGGGTCTCGGGCGCGGGCGGCACGCGCAGTCGCTGGTAGAGCGGTGCGTGCATGGTGCGGCGGGCCCGGTGGTCATCGACGCCGACGCGCTCAACGCCTACGACGGCGAACCCGCCGCCTTTGCGGCGCTCGTCGGTACGCGCTCGGTGCTCATCACGCCGCATCCGCTCGAGTTCGCGCGGCTCTCGGGAGCGGATGCGGCGACGGTCAATGCGGAGCGCTTCGACGTGGCTGGCGAGCTCGCGCGCGCCACCGGCGCCACCGTGCTCCTCAAGGGCGTGCCCACCGTGGTCGCCGCGCCCGACGGACGGTCCGTGGTGAGCGCGAGCGGCACGCCGGTGCTGGGGCAGGGCGGGAGCGGCGACATGCTGGCGGGCATGGCGGTCACGCTGATGGCGCAGTGCGATGATGCGCTGCACGCCGCGGCCGCCGCGGCGTGGGTGCACGGGCGGGCCGCCGAGTTGGCCGCTCCCGACGGCGCGATTCGCGGCGTGACGCTCGACGATGTGCTCGCCTCCTTGCGCGAAGCGTGGAAGTGCGCCGAGGCACCGCGCGCGCCGCACGTCCTCGCTGAGTTGGCGGCGGTCGGCGAGCAGTGAGGGTGCCACGCGCGCTTCTCGCATGCACCGCCGTCATCGCCGCGTGCGGGCCGCCACCGCCGGGAACGCCGGGCGCCGTCGCGCCGCGCCGCGCGTTCGCCGGCGCCATCCTCCGCGAGGATCGGGTCACCATTACGCGCGGGACCGTCGTGCGCGCCGTCGGCGTCGGGCGACGCTGGATCTACGCCGTCACCACCGACGCGGTGATCGTGTATGACCGCGACCGCCGTGCCTGGCTCCCGCCGTTTGTCCGCGAGGCAGGCTTCGATCCATCGCAGGTGCGGGCGGTGGCCGTGGATCCCGACGACGACAGCGCGTGGCTACTGACGACGATGGGCGCCTGGACGCTGCAGCCGCTGACGGCGTTCGTGGCGCGTGCACCGGCGGGCCGCATGCCCGCCCGGCTGCGCGCGTCGCCGCTCGAGGCGATCTACCGCGAGTTCCCGTCGCTTGAGTCGTTCGCGCGGCTCCTCGCGCGCGACGACGCGTCCCTGCAGGGCTACCCGGTCATCGCCGGCGCTCGCGCACCGGATCGCACCGAGGTGTGGCTGGGGACGGCCGGCGGCGGGCTGTTCCAGGTGGATCCGCTCTTCAATCGCGCCACGTCAGTGCCGTACGGGCTCGCCTCCGCGGGCGCCGGCGCCCTGGCGCGCGCAGCCGACGGCGTCTGGATCGCGCCGGCGTCGCGCGCGCTCGAGCCGCGCCTCGCCGTGACCTTCGCCGCGCGCGACCTGCAGCAGTGGCGCTGGCTCGACGACGACACACGCCGCGGCTTCGGCGGCGCGCGCGCCACGGCGCTCGACGTGCGCGGCGGCACAATGTGGATGGGCACCACGCGCGGGCTCTTCCGGGTGCCGCTCCACGGCGCCAGCGCGCGCGTCTTCACCCCCATGGCGGGACTGCCCAGTGACGTCGTGCTCAGCCTGCTCGCACGCGAGGACGGCGTCTGGGTGGGAACGGAACGCGGCCTCGCCTTCCTCGCCGCCGACTCGGCCGAAGGGCGCGGGCGCCTCGTCGCGCTCGATGGCGTGGCGCCCGTGCCGGTGCGCGCGCTGCTCGCCACTGGCGACACGCTCTGGGCGGGAACCGACGACGGGCTCGTGTTGCGGCCGCCGGGGGACGAGCATCGGTTCGTGCGCCCGGCCGCGTCGGGCGCGCAGCCGCGACTGCGTCAGCCGGTGCTCGCGCTCGCCAGCGCCGACTCGTCCGTCTTTGTGGCCGTGCGCGACGGCGTGCTCGCGTTTTCGCTGCGCAGCGGCCAGTGGCACGAGCCGTGGCCCGCCGTCCCGTGGCGTTCCGTGGGCGAAGTGGAGGTGCTGGCGGCCGATGCGCGCACCGTCTGGGCCGGCGGTCCGTTCGGGGTCATCGTAGTGGATCGCGCCACCGGGGGGTCGCGCATCCTGCGCACGGGAAGCGATCTTCCCGATGCCGTCACGGGCATCGTGCTTGACGGAGGGTGGGCCTGGATCGGCACACTCGGCGGAGTGGTGCGCCTGCGGCGCGCCGCCGACGGCCTCGTTCCCTGAGCGACCAGTAGGGCGCCATGACGCACCTGCGGCACATTCCCCTCGGCTACGGCGGAGAGTTCGACGTGATCGCGTCGGCGCTGCGCCGCTGGGGATCGCTCGCGTCAGGTGTCGGCGACGACTGCGCGGTGCTCGAGGTTCCCTCGGGGACCCGGCTGGTGCTGAGCGTTGACAGCGCCGTCGAGGGGGTCCACTTCCGCCGGCCGTGGCTGACCCCCGAGGAAGTGGGATATCGCGCGACCACGGCCGCCTTCAGCGACCTCGCCGCCATGGCGGCGGACCCGATGGGCGTCGCCATCGCGATGACGCTTCCGGATGCATGGCGCGACGACTTCCTGGGTCTATGCGACGGCATCGGCGACGCCGTGCGCGCGGTCGGGGCCAAGATAATCGGCGGCGACCTGACGCGCGGCCACGGACTGTCGCTCACGCTCACCGTGGTGGGGCATGTCGCGCGGCCGCTCTCGCGAGGGGGCGCCAGCCCGGGTGACGCGCTCTGGGTGACTGGACGGCTGGGCGGCCCGCTGCTCGCGCTACGCGCCTGGGAGCGCGGCGATGTGCCGAGCCGTGACAGCCGGGCGCGTTTCGCGCGCCCGGCGGCGCGGTTCGCGGAAGCGCGATGGCTGGCCGCCAACGGCGTCACCGCCGGACTCGACATCAGCGACGGCGTCGTGTCGGACGCGAGCCACCTCGCCGCGGCGGGCGGCGTCCGGATCGTCGTGAACCTCGACCGCCTGCCGCTGCTGAGCGCGGCGACCATCGAGGATGCCGCGCGAAGCGGCGAGGAGTTCGAGTTGCTGGTCACGGGACCGGCGTCGCTCGATGCCGCTGCGTTCGAGGCACTGTTCGGCATCCCGCTCACGTGCATCGGCGCGGTGGCGCCGCCGCTGCCGGGCGAGCCGGCGGTCGAGGCCCTGCGTCACGGTGCGCGTGTGGAACTGCCGCGCGGCCACGATCACTTTCCGTCAGCATGATCGCCACCATCGTCCGGACCGTTTTCACGTACGTGGCGATGGCCATCGCGACGGTGGTCATCGCGGGCTCGGTGGTCATCGCTGGGCTGCTCGGCTTCAAGAACCAGCCCGGATCCGTCTTCGACCGCGCTCCCCGCGTCTGGTCCCGCATCGTGCTCGCCGCTGCCGGCGCGCGCGTCGTCGTGCACGGCGGCGAAAACCGCGGTGGCTCGCGGCACATCTTCGTGGCCAATCACCTCAGCTGGTTCGACGTCTTCGCGATGGCAGCGCACCTGCGCTGGTTCAAGTTCGTGGCCAAGGCGGAACTCTTCAGCATTCCGATCTTTGGGCGCGCCATGCGATACGCAGGGATGATCCCCATCGAACGGTCGCAGCAGTCGCGAGCGCACGCCTCCATACAGCAGGCGCGCGTCGAGATTCAGCGCGGCGCGAGCGTGATCCTGTTCCCCGAAGGGACGCGCGGACGGGAGTATGCACTGCGCCCGTTCAAGAAGGGTGCGTTCGTGCTTGCCGTTGAGACCGAGACCCCCATCGTGCCGGTGGCCATCTACGGCACGCTCCACGTCCAGCGCAAGGGGGCGTTTCTGATCCGTCCGGGGCGCATTGACCTGCACTTCCTTCCGCCCATCGCCACCGCAGGCCGGACGTACGATGACCGCAACGCGCTCGCCGCCGAGGCGAGGGCGCGCATCGCCGAGTGCCTGCTGCGCGAGTACGGGGTGGTGTCGCCCTCTTGAGGTGCGGCGGCCCCGAGCCTCAGCCCGTGGCGAGCAGGGCGGTGAGGTCGAGCGGCCGCGTCATCATCGCGAGCTTGCCGCCGGCGTCGCGCGGCCACTCCTGCTGCGGCCGGTCAACGTAGAGTTCCACGCCGTTGCCATCGGGGTCGCGCAGGTAGAGCGCCTCGCTGACGCCGTGGTCGGAGGCACCGTCGAGCGCAATCCCGGCCGCGGCGAGCCGCCGCAGCGCGTCCGCGAGCGAGGCGCGGTCGGGGTAGCGGAATGCGACGTGATAGAGGCCTGTCGTGCCCGGCGCCGGTGCGGTGCCCCCGCGCGACTCCCACGTGTTGAGCGCGACGTGGTGGTGGTAGCCGCCCGCCGACAAGAACGCCGCCGAGTCGCCGAGGCGCTGCTGCAGCTCGAAGCCGAGCACGTCGCGGTAGAAGGCAAGCGCGCGGTCGAGATCGGCCACCTTCAGGTGGACGTGGCCGACGTCAACGCGAGGATCGATCGAGTGGGGACTCATGCAAGAAAATGTAGCAGCGGGTGCGGCTCCCAGCGGACGAGCAGCGGGAAGCGGGGGCTGTCGAATGCTAGAATCAGGAGCTCGCCTCCGGACCCTGGCAAACGCCCGTCCGCGGAGGCGAGCGACGGATCAAACGGGTAAGTTTCACTGAATCACCCTCCGCACTCCGCACTCCGAGCTCATAGCCATGTATCCGATCCTTGCCATCCATGCCCGCGAAATCCTCGACTCCCGCGGCAACCCGACGGTTGAGGTTGATGTCACGCTCGATGACGGCACCATGGGACGCGCGGCCGTGCCCAGCGGAGCCTCAACGGGCGAGAACGAGGCGCTCGAACTCCGCGACGGCGACGCCAAGCGCTACCTCGGCAAGGGCGTGCGGAAGGCCGTGCAGAACGTCCAGAAGCTCATCGGTCCCGAGCTGAAGGGGATGATCTGCACCGAGCAGATGGCCATTGACCGCGCGATGATCGCGCTCGATGGCACGCCTACGAAGAGCAAGCTCGGTGCCAATGCCATACTGGGCGTCTCGATGGCCGTCGCCCGCGCCGCGGCAGACGCCATCGGCGTGCCGCTCTTTCGCTATCTCGGCGGTCCGCTGTCGCGTACGCTTCCCGTGCCGATGATGAACATCCTGAATGGCGGGGCGCACTCCACCAACACGGTGGACTTTCAGGAGTACATGATTGTCCCCGTCGGCGCGCCCAGCTTCAGCGAGGCGCTGCGCATGGGTGCTGAGGTCTTTCACTCACTCAAGAAGGTGCTGGTGAAGCGCAAGCTGAGCACCGGCGTGGGCGACGAGGGCGGCTTTGCCCCCGATCTCAAGAACGACGAGGAAGCGATCACCGTCATCCTCGAGGCCATCGAGGCCGCCGGCTACGAGCCGGGCAAGCAGGTCTGCCTCGCGCTCGACTGCGCGGCCAGCGAGCTCTACGCCAAGGGGAGCTACACGTTCAAGAAGAGCGGGGCGGGGACCAAGAAGGCGGACGCGATGGTCGAGATGTACGCCAAGTGGCTGGCCAAGTATCCCATCGTCTCCATCGAAGACGGCCTCGCCGAGGGCGACTGGGACGGCTGGTCGGCGCTCACCGACGCGCTCGGCGATCGCGTGCAGCTCGTGGGCGACGACATCTTCGTCACGAACCCGACGTACCTCGCGCGCGGCATTGACGAGGACGTGGCGAACGCGATCCTCATCAAGCTCAACCAGATCGGAACGGTGACCGAGACGCTCGAGACCATCGAGCTGGCGCGGCGCAACGGCTACCAGAGCATCATCTCGCACCGGTCGGGCGAAACGGAGGACACATTCCTCGCCGACCTCGCGGTGGCGACCAACGCCGGCCAGATCAAGACCGGCTCCGCGAGCCGTACCGACCGCGTGGCCAAGTACAACCAGCTGCTGCGCATCGAGGGTGAACTGGGCGACGCCGCGGTGTATCCGGGCGGGGCGATCTACGGACTGAAGTAGTCACTGCCGCTGAGTGTGCCTTCGCGGTGACGCTGTTCGTCTTTGGGATACCCTATGCCACCCAAAGCCGCCAAGACCGCCAAGTCGCCCGCCGTCGTGGCGGCTATCGCCGCCATCGCCCTTGGCGTGGGCTGGTTCGCGGTGCAGGGCGGGGAGTACGGCACCAGCGACCTGCTGCGCCAGCACCGCCGCATGGCCGTCCTGCGGCACGAGGTGGACTCGCTGCAGGCGCAGGTGGACAGCCTCTCGCGTTGGAAGCGCGCCATCGAAACAGACCCCGTCGTCCAGGAACGCCTGGCACGGGAGGAGTTCGGCATGGTGCGGGGCGACAAGGAGATGCTGTACCGCTTCGTGGAGGACGGGAAGTAGAGGGGTGGCGATTGTCCGCTTGCCTCGCCTCGCCGTACCCCTTACTATTCCTGCATCGACGCGGGGTGGAGCAGCCTGGTAGCTCGTCGGGCTCATAACCCGAAGGTCGCGGGTTCAAATCCCGCCCCCGCCATGAAGGCAAACGGCCGGTCCTTTGGGACCGGCCGTTTGTCTTATCGGCCGGGCGCCGACGCGATGAGCACGACGAACCGGCGTCCACTCACAACGAATGGCATCCCCTCGGGTGCACGCCGGGCCATGGCCTGCGCCAGGCGCGGGTCGTTTCCGATGACGCTGATGCCGATAATACGCGCGCCGGTCGTTGTGTCGGCCGCGTAGTCCCAGGCCAGCCGGTAGCGCGGCCGCGAGAACGCGACATCGCCGGGCAGGTAGGGGAGCATTCCGGCTGGGGCAACACCCGGGCGTCCGGGCAGCGGCCACTGGCGCGATGCCGCCTGGTAATACAGCAGCGCCGCCGTGCGCGCCTGCTGGGCGTCGGCTAGGGCCGCCGAGGCATCGCTCCAACGGCGCCAACCGTCGGGGCGTGGCGCAATCAGCTGGATGGCGATGAGCACTAGCCCAATCCAGGTGGCCCACCGGATGCGCGTGGCGTGCTGCACCAGCCAGGGGAGCGTCGGGGGCGGCGCGATGCGCCCGTTGACGGGCTGCGGCCGGCGCCGCGCGCCGGTGCGCGACTCGCCGGTGCGTAGTTCGCCGGTGCGTGGTTCGCCGGTGCGTGGTTCGCCGGTGCGTGGTTCAGGAATTCGACCCGGTCCCGTCATCGAGCGTGCCCCGCGCCGCCGAGCAAGGCGCCGAGCGGTTGGGCGCTGTCGTACGTCGCTGATGCGGCGCCGTCGCTGGCCGACAGCGTGAACCGCGCGGCATCCACCACCACGTACCGGACGTCGCGCGGATCGCCACCTGCTTCGGCAAGCGTCTCGGGCAGACGTCCCTCCTCGTCGAGGTAGGCTGATATTCGCGCCGCCTCCATGGCAAGGACCAATCGCAGCCCGAGCTCACGCTGCTCGTTCGAGCGAAGGTCCTTGCTCGACTGCGGAAGCCAATCCGGCGGGGCAACGAGGAGCAACAGGGCAATGCTGACCGCGAGCGCCGCGTTGAACGCCCGAAGCAACGGGCCGCGATCGACCGGTGGCCTCGACTGGGCGGCCAGAGATTCCCGTGCCTGCTCTGTGGTGATGCTCCGCGCGATTTCATACGCCCGCTGCAGGGCCTGCTTGCGCAGGTCGGCCTCGTCAGGCGGCACGTAGTTCTCGTCCGGGAAACTGCGCTTGAACGGATCGTCGGCACTCATCACAAGATGACGATTATCGGATGGACCGGGTTGCGAAAGGACGGCGGCGCGGCTGAATCGCCACGATCCTCGCGGGACGGGGGGCGGGGCTTTGAGTCGGTACAGGTCTCCCGTATATTACAAGGCTGTACGGCTGGGTAGCTCAGCTGGTGAGAGCGCACGACTCATAATCGTGAGGTCGAGGGTTCGATCCCCTCCCCAGCTATTCGGAAGTTCGACCCCGCTGGCGTTCGGCGCCAGCGGGGTCGCATGTTTCGGGATCTCGAGGAGCCGGCGGCGCCGGATTCCCCTAAGGACCGGTAGCCGCCGCACCGTCCCGGCAGTACGTCGCCGCTGCTCCGCGTTCGCCCCCTTTCTCCCGTCCTCGTGCCGTGAACCTCTCACCGACGATCCCGGCGGAACCGCTGCGTGTGCTCGTCACGGGAGCCACGGGCTACATTGGCGGCCGGCTCGTGCCGCGCCTGCTGGAGAAGGGGCATCACGTGCGCTGTGTGGCGCGCAACCCGGGCCGACTCGCGGGCTACGTGTGGCCCGGCGCGGAGATCGTGGCGGGCGACCTCGAGGAACCGGACATCTTCTGGAACGTCCTCGACGGGATGGACGTCGCGTACTACCTCGTGCATTCCATGGCGGCAGGCAAGGGGTACAGCGAGCGCGACCGCATGATGGCGCTCAACTTCGCCGGCGCGGCGGCGCGCGCGGGAATCAAGCGCATCATCTACCTTGGCGGGCTGGGCGATCCGCAGCTGGCGGGCGGGGAGCACCTGGCGTCGCGGCAAGAGGTGGGGCGATGCCTGGCGTCCACCGGCGTGCCGGTCATCGAGTTCCGCGCCGCGGTCATCGTTGGCTCGGGGAGCGCGAGCTTCGAGATCATCCGCAATCTCGTCGAACGAATTCCGGTGATGATCGCGCCCACCTCGGTGAGGACGCGCTGCCAGCCCATCGGCATCCGGTCTGTGCTCGACTATCTGGTCGAGGCGCTCGATCACCCCACGGCGCGCGGCATCTACGAGATCGGCGGCGAGGACGTGCTGAGCTACCTCGACATGATGAAGCGCTACGCTCGCATCCGCGGCCTGCGCCGGCTGATCATGCCGTTCCCCGTGCCGCTGCCCGAGCTTACCGCCTACTGGGTGGATCTCGTCACGCCGATTCCGTTCAGCATCGCACGGCCGCTCGTGGAGAGCCTGAACACGCAGGTGGTAGTGCGCAGCGACGCAGCACGCACGACGTTCCGGGTGCAGCCAACGGGGTACGACGCGGCGGTGCGCCTGGCGCTCATGCGCATCTCCGAAAGGAGCGTGGCGACGACCTGGGCCTCGAGCCTGTCGAGCCTCTCGCACGAGATGGGGGACGAGGATTTCCTCGGCTCGCACGAGGGGATGTTGCTCGACCGGAAGCGCCGGCGGGTGAAGGCGTCACCGGAGCGGCTGTTCGAGACCATCTGCCGGCTTGGCGGCGAGGAGGGGTGGCCGGCTGGCAACCTGCTCTGGCAACTGCGCGGCCTGATGGACCGCATGGCAGGCGGCGCCGGCATGCGCCGTGGACGCCGGCACCCGCGTGAGCTGCGCGTCGGTGATCCCGTGGACTGGTGGCGCGTGGAAGCGCTCCAGGCGCCGCACCTGCTCCGCTTGCGAGCCGAGATGAAGCTGCCCGGCTCTGCCTGGCTGCAGTTCGAGGTGCAGCCGGATCCAATGGGCAGCCGCGTCGAGCAGACGGCGTTTTTCGAACCGGACGGCGTTCTCGGCGTCGCCTACTGGTACGCGGTTCTTCCGTTCCACCGGTTCGTCTTTCCGGGCCTGATCAAGGCGCTCAAGGCGCGCGCGGAAGTGGCGGAGCCCGAGCGGCGCCGGGCGGGCTGAGCGGGGGCTACGACGAACGAAGGCCGGGGGCCTACCTGCCCGTCGAGTCCTTCACCGTGAGGTCAATGTACGGTCCCGTCGGCTTCACGCCGGGCTGGGTGTTGCGCGGCAGACGCACCGGCTTGGGGCCAAGCGACTTGGCGTACTGGTAGAGCGCGCGCAGGTCCCTGTCGCTGAACTTCGCCGCGTCATGCCACGGCATGGGCAGTTGGCCTTGGCCGTGGTCGGCCGTGCGCAGGATCTCTACCCACTCGTCCTCGGAGTGCCGGTCTGCGACCTGGCGCAGGTTCTTGGCGTAGACCGTGCCCCAGGGGCCATGGTAGCCGATCGGGTTGCCCGTCAACTGGTCGTCCATCGCCACGTTGCCTTTCTTCTCCACCCAGCCGGTCGTGTGACAGTCGTGGCAGCTTGCCACCGTCATCAGGTATTCACCGGCGGCGGCAGGGCTCGACGCGCTGACGAATGGTGCTTCGTCCTGCACGCGCACCCTGGCGGTGGCGGTGGGGGCGGTGGCGGCGATGGCGAGGGCAGCGGCGGCGAGGCTGCCGGTGAGCAGGAGAAGACGGGACCTCGTCATGCAGCAATGCTCCGGGGCTGAGGGGCAGGGGGCGCGCTCCGCGAGTGCGCGGGAAGCGAATTGTACACCGCGGGCGGCGGTATTTCAGGTGGGGCGGCGCGGCGCGGGCAGGGCTGCGGCGAGGCCACGGTCAATGACGCGGTCGAGCGCGGCCCGCACGTCGTCGAGCTTGGTCGGCTTGCTCAGGAAGTCGTCCATTCCCGCGGCGAGGCACCGCTCCCGCTCCTCCTCAAGCGCCATCGCCGTCAGGGCGACGATCTGCAAGTGGCGCCCCGGCCGCTCGGCGGCACGGATGCGCTGCGTCGCCTGATAGCCGTCGAGCAGCGGCAGGTGGCAGTCCATCAGCACCGCGTCGTACTCGCGCATCATCGCCTTGTCTACCGCCTGCAGGCCGTCGGTGGCCAGTTCGACTTCGCAGTGCAGCGACTCGAGCATCTTGCGCGAGATGATCTGGTTGACGAGGTCGTCCTCGACGAGCAGGACGCGAAGGCGCGCACGCGCAGCGGCGCGCGGCATCAGCAGCGAGCTCTGTTTCGTCGCGTCTCGCGCGGTGGAGGCCCGCTCGGCGAGCAGGTGCTGCGTCAGCAGGGATCCGCGCCCCGTCGCGGGCAGGTCGCCGGCGCACCGCACGAGCACGGCTTCGATCATCGCTTGCAGCGTGTCGGCACGGAGCGGCTTGGGCAGGTATCCGTCGTAGCCCAACTGTTCGAAGCGCACCGCGTCGCCGCGCAGCGACGCGGACGTGGCCAGGATGAGGCCGAGCCGTGCGAACGATGCGTCGGCGCGCACGGCGCGCCCTACGCCCTCGCCATCGGCACCCGGCATCATGTAGTCCACCACGGCCACGGCATATGAGTCGCCCGCCGCGTGCGCACGCCGGATTTCATCCAGCGCCGCGAGGCCGTCCATCGCGACGCCCACGCGCATCCCCCACGACCCGAGCCGCTCTCGCAGCACGCGCAAGCCGACGTCGTTGTCGTCCACCACCAGGGCGTGGACGCCGCGCAGTTCGGGCGCCGGTGCTGGCACGGGCACTGCGCTCTGGTCGAGCGGGAGCGTGACGCTCACGCGGAAGATCGAACCGACCCCGGGCGTGCTGTCCACCGTCATTGTGCCCTGCATCAGGTCGACCAGCCGCTTGCTGATGGACAGTCCCAGTCCCGTGCCGCCGAACCGGCGCGTCGTCGAGGAATCGGCCTGCTCGAACGGGTTGAAGAGACCGGCAAGCCGGTCCGTGGCGATGCCGATGCCGGTGTCGTGCACGCTCAGGAGCACGCACGCACGACCGCCGTCGACCTCACGCGATTCGACGTCCAGCAATACATGCCCGTGCTCGGTGAACTTGACGGCGTTGCCGGCCAGGTTGAGCAGCACCTGCCGCACGCGGCCGCCGTCGCCGATGAAACGGCGCGGTGTGCCGGGGGCGATGCGCACCACGATTTCGATTCCCTTTTCGCGCGCCCGGGGCGCAATGAGGTCGGCCACTTCCGACACGGCGACGTGCATGTCGAACGGAATCGGGTCGAGCCCCAGCTTGCCGGCCTCGATCTTCGAGAAGTCGAGAATGTCGTTGATGACGCTGAGCAGATGGTCGGCCGAGCGTTGCGCCGTTTCGACGTAGGAGCGCTGCTCGGCGGTGAGCGCCGTTTCCGCGAGCAGCGACGTCATGCCGATGACGCCATTCATTGGCGTGCGGATTTCGTGGCTCATGGTGGCGAGGAACTCGCTCTTGGCCCGCGAGGCCGCCTCGGCCTGGTCCTTGGCAGCGCGCAATGACGCCTCGGCCGCCTTGCGCAGTTGTCGCTGGCGCTGGGCGCGGCGCCGGTTGAGCACGGCGACGCCCGCGTTGAGCAGCAACACCGCGCACAGCCCCAGGTAGAGCCGCCGGAGAATTCGGGCCTGCGCGAACGCCTCCGCCGCATCGAGTTCGAAGACGAGCCCGGCGTCGAGTTCCGGAATGAACGTCCACGCACCGACGACCGAGACGCCGCGGTAGTTGCGGTAGCCGCGCATGTCCACGTCGGTGGACCCCTGCGTGACCGCGGCCGCGGCGCGCGTGAGCGGCCAGCGCGCGGCCGCGCCGGGCGCAACCGGCGTGGCGCCGAGCCGGGTTCCCGGGTCGCGCACGGGGACGCGGAACGCGACTGACCCCGACCCAGGTTCCACCACGCGGGCCCGCGCGAGCGCCACGCTGAACCGTGGGACGCTGGCGAAGATGCCGTCGCGCCGTACGAGGTAAACATCGCCCGTCTTCCAGGTTTGGCTCACATCAAGGCGTACGGCCATCGGCGCATCGAAGAAGACGGCGCCCATCGGCCGTCCTGCGTAGTCCAGCACCGGCGTGGCGACCGTGACGAACGGCGCGCCGGCATGGAGGGAATCGCCGGCCACGGTGGTGGCGCGTGGCACGGGCGCGGGGGCGCTCACCACCGTGCTCCCGCGGCTGGCGCGATGCAGGCGGGCGGTGCTTCGCCACCGAGCGGCGGCCTCGTCGCGCGTGAGTCCGGACGTGGCGACGACCCGTCCCGTGCTGTCCACGAGCGCCCAGTTCAGCCAGCCCTGCGCCTGGAGCGCCGTGGCCATCGCGCGCGTGGCGGTTCGCGCCGAGGCGGGGTCAGCGCGGCCCCCCAGCTGCTGTCGCAGCGCGGGAAGCACGTCCGGGGCGGTGGCAATGGCGTAGCTCGCGCGCACAAGGTCACGGTGCCAGCGCACGATCTCCGCACGGCGCTCGTCGCGACGCGACTGCAGGAGCGCCTCGTCGGCGTCCCGGATGCGCTCTTCGAGCACCACGAGGGACACCGCGCCGACCACGACGGTGAGCGCGAGCGTCGTCCAAACGACGGCGCGCGCGGCGGCCCGCGAGTTGAGAAACTGCTGAATGGTGGACTGCATGGGCGGGGAGGAAAGTCGCTGGTGGTGGACGGCGTGGCAAGCGGGGCCGTTGGCAGCGGCGGCGCGACCCGTTACTATTTACCCATAGCCGCCAGGGGTATTTCGGCGTTCGCCGAAGTTGAGAAAGTCCCTTGGAACCTGATCCGGATCATTCCGGCGTAGGGAGTGCGGCGTGTCGCGGCGGCCCCCCGTTGCGCCACCCACTCGGCCGGGTGGCGCTTTGTATTGGGCGCCGCCCGGACGGGCCCACTTCCGGATCGCAACCCTTTTCTTCGCGAACCGGCCATGCAGCCACTCATGCTTGTCGTCGCGGCGCTCGCCGCCGCGCAGGTTCCCCAGCGTCCTGATTCCCTCCGGGCCGCGCGCACCGACACGCTCGAGCGCGTGACCGTGCGCGCCGTGCGCGCCTCCGGTGCTGCCGGCGCGGCGCCGTTGAGCGAGCGCACGCTCTCGCGCGAGGAGCTTCAGCGCGGCTACTCCGGCCAGGACGCTCCACTGCTGCTCATGCGCGTGCCGGGCGTCACCGCCTACTCTGAGAGCGGCTCGTTCACCGGGTACAGCTATCTGCGCATACGCGGGCTCGACCAGAACCGCGTGAACCTCACCTTCGACGGCATCCCGCTGAACGATCCCGAGGACCAGGCGTTCTACTTCTCCAACGTGCCCGACTTCGCCAACAGCGTGCAGTCGGTGCAGGTGCAGCGCGGCACAGGGACCAGCGCGTTCGGCACGGCGTCGTATGCCGGGTCGGTGAACTTCCAGTCGCTGGACCTGGCGGCGGCGAAGCGCGGCGGCGAACTCCAGGTGTCGGGCGGCAGCTTCGACACGCGGCGCGCCGCGCTGCAGTGGCGCTCGGGGCTCACCGGCGGCCGCTGGGCGATGGCGGCGCGCGCCAGCGCACACCAGACCGACGGCTTCCGCCGCCAGTCGGGGAACAACGCGTCGTCCGGCTTCTTCTCGGCCGCATGGTACGGCAACCGCGACGTGGTGAAGTTCACCGCCTTCGCGGGGCTCTCCAAGCTCCGCTCGTCATACTACGCCGCCGACGAGGCGACGGTGCGCCGCGACCCACGCGCCAACCCGATGGCGAGCGACGAGCGCGACCGGTTCTCGCAGGTCTTCTGGAACCTCCAGCACGTACGCGCCGTGGGCGAGCACGCGGTCTGGAGCACCATCGTGTACCGGCAGGGTGCCGGCGGGTGGTTCGACGTCCGCGTTGATCCGGAGCTCTGGCGCTTCAACCTGTCGTACAGCTGGTACGGTGCATTGAGCACCTACTCGTACCGGCGTAACGCGCTGGCCGTGGACGCCGGCGCTCACCTCATGAGCTACCACCGCGATCATTTCCTCACCGTATGGCCCGCGCTCGCGCAGCGCGCGTACGACAACACCGGTTACAAGGACGAGCAGACGGCGTTCGCCAAGGTGGCGTACACGTTTGGGCGCGCCACCTGGTTCGGCGACGCGCAGGTGCGGCGCGCCGGGTTTCGGTACGATCCCGACGAGGCCGCGGGAGTTGCCGGCCCCCAGCGGGACTGGCTGTTCGTAAACCCGCGCCTCGGTCTCACATGGCGGCGGTCGGAGGCGCTCTCGCTCTTCCTGTCGGTGGGGTCGGTGCGCCGCGAGCCGACGCGCGACGACATGTTCGCCGGCGCCGACAACCTGGACGCGTCCAACGCCGCGTCCATCCTGCCGCTCGACCGGGTGCGGCCCGAGCATGTGGTGGACTACGAGGCGGGCGCCTCCTGGACCCGCGGCGCCGTTCGTGCCTCGGCCAACTTGTTCGCGATGGAGTTCCGCGAGGAGATCGCCGCGGTGGGACCGCTGAGCCTCACGGGCTCGCCGCTCCGCGTCAATGTGGGCGGCTCGCACCGACGGGGCGTCGAGGCGGAGGTGCGCTGGCAGGCCTCGCCGGCGTTGTCGCTGGACGCGACGCTGGCGCTGACCGAGGCCAGGATCCGTGGGTTCGTCGACGCGACGACCGGCGTTAAGCACCGCAACGTCCGCTCGCGGCTCACTCCACGCGCCGTCGCGACGCAGGCGGTGACGTGGCGCCTGCCGTGGGGCGTCGCGCTCGAGGGCGAGGCGCGCGAGGTGTCGTCGTCGCCGCTCACGAACACCGGTGCCCCCGCTGCGGTGCTTCCCGGCTACGTGCTCGCAGATGCGGGCGTCACGTGGTCGCACGGGGCCTCTACCGTGGCGCTGCGTGTCAACAACCTGTTCGACCGTCTGGCGTTTGGCGGAGGATACGCGAGCGGCGGGACCAACTACGTCTTCCCGTTTGCAACGCGGCACGTGATGGTCAACCTGCGGCGCGCCTTCTAGGCGCGCCGCCGCTGGTGTTCCCGCCGGCCGCGCGACGCGTATCTTAGGACATCCATGGTGCCCTCCAAGAAAGCGCGGAAATTACACGCGGTTCCGGTCCTCGACAGCATCGCCCTGTCGATCCTCACGATAGGAGCGCTCCTCTTCGTCCTGACGGGAGTGCTTGATCGCACGCGCGGAAAGGCGTCCGATCAGCGGGCATTCATCGCTGCCACGGCAGCGGACGTTCGCAGTGCCCTCACCGCCGCGCACCTCGCGGTCGAGGAGCACGTGGCCGGCGTTCGCGACGCGAACGCCGATCGCGATGTGTCCGGCAGGTACACGCACGCCCTGCGCCTCCTCGACCAGCTGACGGACGAGGCGAGCTCGGGCGGGGCGTCAGCGTTGGTTGACCCGCTGCTCGCCGACCGTATCAAGACGCTGAAGGAAAAGGTCGTGACACTCCAGGTGCTAGATGAGAAGCGCCTGTCGAGCGGCGCTGTCGCGGGGCTACGGGACAAGGCCACCGAGGCGCGCTTCCGCGCCGCGTTCGACGCCGCGTTGTTGGAGGAGCGGGGGATCACCGAGAGCCTCGAGACCGCGGCGGCGCGCGCCGAGGGCCTGCTCAGGAAGCTCGACCTGATGCTGGACGGCCTGGTGGCGCTGCTCTTTGGCGTCGGCGTCGTGCTCGTGGCGCAGCGCGGGGCTGCGCGCGATCGCGCCCTCGAGATGATGCAATCGCGGACGGACGGCGCCGTTCGGGAGGCGCAGTCTCGCGAGGCGCGCGCGCGGGCGCTGCTCAACTCCTCGATTGACGCTATCGTCGCGTTCGACGATCAGGGCAAGATCACCGGGAGCAACCCTGCCGCCGAGCGGATGTTTGGCTATGCCGAAGCGGAATTGATGGGGATGCAGGCCCGCGAGCTCATGGGCGAGCCGCATCGGTTCCTGTCCACGGAGGCGCTGCACTCATACTTCGCGCGCGCGCATGGTGATGGCGACGGTGTGAGCGAGATTGTTACTGGTCGCCGGCGGGACGGGCGTGAACTCGTGCTCGACATGTCGCTCAGCCGGGTGCGCGCAGGCAACGAGAACGCCTACATGGCCGTGATGCGCGACATTGGCGAACGCGTGGCCGCCGAGCAACGGTTCCAGGCCATCTTCGACCATGCGACGTCGGCGCACTTCCTGCTCAGGCGAGCGGAGATCACGGGCTGCAACGACGCCGCGGTCCGTGTCTTTGCCGCCCCGGACAAAGGCTCGCTGCTCGCGGAGTCCCTTGGCGCCCTGCTGTCGGAACATCAGCCCGACGGCGAGGAATCGGAAGCGGCGTTTGGGCGCTACCTGCAGCGCGATCGCGCGCAGGGCGCGCATGTCACCGAACTGCAGTGTCGGCGCCTCAATGGCGAGCTCTTTCCCGCCGAGGCGACCTTTACGCCCGTGGAACTCGAGGGAGAGGCCATCACGTTGCTTGAGGTGCGGGACCTGAGTGAGCGGCGCCAGAGCGAGCAGGCGCTGGTGGTCGCCAAGGAAACCGCAGAGGCGGCGGCGCGCGCCAAGAGCCAGTTCCTGGCCACGGTGTCGCACGAGATCCGCACGCCGATGAACGGCATCATCGGCATGACCGGGCTCCTCCTCGAGAGCGAACTCGACGACAAGCAGCGCCAGTACACGCAGGCTGTGAAGACGTCCGCTGACTCGCTGATGTCCATCATCAACGACATCCTTGACTTCTCCAAGGTGGAGGCGGGCAAGCTCTCGATCGAACCGCTCCCCTTCGACCTCGTCAGCACGCTCGAGGAGGCGTGCGACCTGCTGGCGCCGCACGCGGACGAGAAGAATATCGCGCTGGCGCTGCACGTCGGCCGTGGCATGCCGACCCGGCTGGTCGGCGACGCTGGGCGCATCCGCCAGATAGCGCTGAACCTCCTCTCAAACGCGGTGAAGTTCACCACCTTCGGTCACGTGGTGATCGAGGTCGAGGTTACGGAGCGGCGCGGGACCGATGCGATGGTGCGCGTTTCGGTGCACGACACGGGAATAGGCGTTCCCGACGAGCAGCAGTCGCGCATGTTCGAGGATTTCAGCCAGGCGGATGCCTCGATGTCCCGGCGCTTCGGCGGCACTGGACTTGGGCTGGCCATCACCCGACGGCTGGCGGAGATGATGGGCGGCGCGGCGGGATTCCGGTCGGTGGAGGGACGCGGGTCCACCTTCTGGGTCACGCTGCGCCTGAGCGTGCCGTCTGACGCGCGCGAGACGTCCCCGATGCCGGATCTCGCGAGTCGGCGCGTGCTGGTGGTCGATGCGCAGGAGGTTACGCGGCGCGCACTCGCGCAGCGGATCGAGAGCTTCGGTGCGTCAGTGGACACGCGCGCTCTGGGCGATCATGCCCTGCAGATGCTGCGGCAGGCGGCCGCCGCCGGCCAGCCCTACGACATCGTCTTCGTAGAGATCGGAACGCGCACGAGTGAAGGCCTCGACTTTGCCGAGGCCCTGCGACGGGCGCGGCCTATCGAGGGGACGCCCATGGTGCTCCTGGTTCGCGCGAGCGACGGGGTTACCGCTGAGGCCGCAGTATCCCACGGGTTCGTGGACGTGGTCACGAAGCCGCCGCACGGGAGTCAGCTGCTCGGCGCCATGCGTCGTGCGCGAGCCGCCCGCGAGCGAAAGGCGGCGTCAGGCGAGATCACCGATCCGCGCCCCGTCCCCGCGCGACGCAAGACGGCGAGCCGCCCCGCGTCCGACGCGCCTTCCGGCGCGCTCCGCGATGGCCCGCGCGTGCTGCTTGCCGAGGACAATCCCGTCAACCAGATGGTGGCGCGCGCGATGCTGGAGCGCGCGGGCTGCGTGGTAACGGTGGTCGCGAACGGACAGGAGGCGGTGCGGACGTCGGGGGAGGAAGCGTTCGACATCATCTTCATGGACTGCCAGATGCCGACGCTCGACGGCTATGCCGCCACCGCCGCCATCCGGCGGCGCGAGGGCGACGCGCAGCGCACGCCGATCGTGGCAATGACGGCCAACGCCATGCCTGGTGATCGCGAACGCTGCCTCGCCGCCGGCATGGACGACTACATCGCGAAGCCCATTGACGACGCCCTGTTGAAGGGAGCGCTGGAGCGCTGGGCGCCGCCCCGACCGCTACAGTAGGCATGAGCGGCGCGACGCCAGCGCCGCGACGGGCTACGCTGCGGTGCGGCTACCGCACCTGCAGCAGCACGATCTCGAAGACGAGGACGGCGTTGCCCGGAATGCTGCCGGATCCGTTCGCGCCGTATCCGAGATCAGGCGGGATCACGAGCTGCCGCCGCCCGCCGACCTTCATCCCCTGCACCCCTTCGTCCCACCCCTTGATCACGCGGCCGGCGTTCAGCAGGAACTCGAAGTAGCCCGGTGTCTTGCCATCGGTGGTGTCGAACTGCACGCCGTTCACCAGCCAGCCGCTGTACTGCACGCGCACGGTGTATCCGGCCGTCGCCGTCGCGCCTGTGCCCGTCACGAGGTCCTTGTAGTACAAGCCGCTCGCCGTCTTGGTCATGGACGCGATGTTGACGTTCAGTGCGGCGGCGTACGAGGACGTGGCCGGGTCGGCGGTGTAGACACCGGGGTCTACCGCCGTGGTGCCCGCGTTGGTGCCGTTGCAGCCGGCGAGCAGGATGGCGGCGGTAGCGAGCAGGACGGGGCTGACAACACGCATGGCGATTCGCGCAGGAGGATTGGAGACGGCCCGGCAACGCCGGGCCTACCCGTAAATTGCACCAATGCCGCCCCGAAATGGCAGGGGCAACGCCCCAGACATAGAAAGGCGGCCCACCGGAGGCACTCCGGAGGGCCGCCTCGCCCATAGGCCAAGCCCCGCGGGAATCAGGCCCGGAAGAAGACCAGCGTGACCACGATGAACGTCGGGATCAGGATTGCCCCGGACCACGCCATGTAGCCAAAGAAGCTCGGCATCCGCACGCCGCTCTCCTCGGCGATCGCTTTTACCATGAAGTTTGGTCCATTCCCGATGTAGGTGTTCGCACCCATCATCACGGCGCCGCACGACACCGCCGTGAGGAGCTTCACCGCCTCGGGGCCGAGCGCCAGGAAGTCCGCGAGGTAGCGGCTCCCTTCCGCCCCGATGCCGAAGCGCCCAGCGGCCGTCGCGGCGAACGTCAGATACGTCGGCGCATTGTCGAGAAAGCTCGAGAGCGAACCCGCGGCCCAGAAGAAGTGCCACGGCTCGGCAAGCGGGAGCTGTGGACCGCGCGCGTTCAAGATCTGGAGCGGCGCGATCATCGTGAGGAAGATCCCGGCGAACAACACCGCGACCTCGACGATCGGCGCGAAAGTGAATCTGTTCGCTTCGCGGATCGCCGCTCGAGTCGTGAAGTACGCGCCGACAGCGAGCGCGGCCATCAGCCCTTCCTGCACCCCGAACGACCAGTGGCCGCTGCTGGAGCCCCAGCCGTTGCCCTTGCCGAGAATCACCAGGATCACGCCGAGCAGGAAGAGAAAGTTCTGCCAGCCGACGATCGAGAACGGCTCATGCCGCATCACTTCCTCGAGCTGCGATCCCGCGCGCTCCTTCTCCTCTCGGTCGAAGATATACTGGTCGACGAAATTGAAGATGACGAGCAGCACGGCGTTCACGAAGAGCCACTGCGGCCAGAGTCGGAGCGTCCATTCGAACGGCACGCCCTTGAGAAAGCCCAGGAACAGTGGCGGGTCACCGAGCGGGGTGAGCATTCCGCCGCAGTTGGCCACGATGAAGATGAAGAAGACGACGATGTGCGCCTTGCGCTCGCGACTCGCGTTAGCGCGCAGCAGGGGCCTGATGAGGACCATGGAGGCGCCCGTCGTTCCGATGAAATTGGCGAGCACGGCTCCGATGGCGATGAGCGCCGTGTTCGCGATCGGGGTGCCGGCCAGGGAGCCCTTGACGTAAATCCCGCCGGAAATCACGAACAGCGACGCCAGCAGCGCAATGAACGAGAGGTAGTCGAGCGATGCCTCCTCCACCTTCTCCACGCCGAGTGCTCCGTGCGTGGCGATGAAGTACGCCACGGACAGGAGCCCAAGCGTGAACGCCACGACTGCCTTGCTGCGGTTGCTCTCCCACCAGTGCGGCACGGCCAGCGGGAGGACCGCAATGGACAGCAGAAGCACGCCGAATGGCAGCATCGTCCACAGGGGGAGCTGGTCACCGAGGGCGGCATGCGCCTCCTGGACCGGGAGTGCGTGGACGACGGTGGGAACTACGATGGTCGCGAGGGTTGCCAGAGTCACGGCACGGCGTGTGCCTATGGAGATCATGGTAGATCAGTTCCGGTGAAGGTGAGGGAATCGCGAAGAGAGGCCCATCCCTGCGAGGTCAAGGCCGGCTGACACGAGCGGACACGCCAGCCTGGACTTTTGTCTGTACGCAGGGGTCGATCTCGGTCGAAATCCGTCGAACATGAGAGTCAATCGACGTTGAAGTATGGCGCGGTACCTGATCCAACGCCAAGGACTAGCGCGACGTTTCCGGGCCCTGCAGATGGCTGGTCAGTCTGCGTCGTTCACGCGTGACACCAGACGGCGGGCGAGTCGCGGACTTCAGAGAGCGGGCCTATATCGGTGACATCAGCCGCCGTGCGCCACGCGCGAGTGCCGCGGCCGAGGCGGCGAGCAGCGCGGCATAGGCCACCGTCAGAACGACCAGCGTGACACCCGACATCCTGAACATGGTGCCGAAAAGCTGCGAGAGGTGCCCAACCGGGCCGACCCACGCGTCGTATGCGAGCAGCGCCCCCCACGCACAAGCGCCGGCGATCATGGCCGTCAGCACCGCGGCGCGCTGACGCGCCCCCCATCCGCCGTACGCGGCGGCGACGACTGGCACCATCCACCAGCCCACCCACCACGTGAGCGCGGCAATTACCGCCGACAACGCGACGAGGTGCATGATCCATTTCATCGGTCAGCGCTCCGGGTGGAGAGTGAGCGTGGCGCGCGGAGACTTGAGGTCGGCGGCGCTGCGTGGAAAGCGCAGCGTGTCGAGCCTGCCTGCCGACCACGACGGGAGCCGGTCGTCGTAGCGCACGCTGACCGGGTTGCCCGACTGCCCGCCCGGGTACGTTCCCCACGCGTGCACGTCGGGAGACAGCTGCACCACGAACCGCCAGCTCGCTCCGAACGAGCCGTTGCCATCCGACGGGTTCAGGGTGCCTCGCCCCGATTGCATGGGAATCCTGGAACGGCCGAGCCCCGGCAGTCCCAGCATGTGGTTGATGGTCGCCGTGCGAATGGCGGACCAGCGCCAGCGCGGGCCCGGCGGACCGTACCGCTGCGCGACGCGCCGATACGCCGCGCCGATGCTTGCCACCAGGACGCTGTCGCGCGACTCGCGCGCTCGCGTGGACCGATCGTCCCACCACGGCGAGTCGCCGTCCTGCATCAGCTGCACCAGCACGGTGGAAAAGGGCGTCGGTGCACGCCGCACGTTGGATGCGCCGCGCAGCTCATCCCACGTGCGCCGCTGGAGTTCCTCCATCATCACGTCGTACAGCACGGCGCGTTCGTTCTCGGGCGTGAAGCGGCCGTCCCATTCGCGCAAGAGCGCCGCACCGCGGATGGCAGCGGTGTCCGCTACGCCCGCCGCCGCCGCCCGCGCCACCGCATCAAGCATCGGTGGCAGGAAGAAGTCGGTCAGCTCGCTCGTCGGATCCATGTGGTAACGGCGCATCGCGTCGGGCGTCACGGCTGAGTCCTCGCGCAGCAGCCGGTTGATGCGCATCGCGCGGAAGGGTGGCGCCCAATTGGAACCGAGATACGCCGGGTCCACGAGCGGATCCTTGGGTTGCTGGTTGTTGGACGCGAGGTAGCCCTGCGCCGGATCCTTCGCCTGTGGGTAGCGGTCCAGCGGCCAGAAGCCGCGCCAGTCGCTGGCGCTCTTCGTGCCGTCGGCGATCCGGTCACCGCGCTCCGTGCCGCCGCGCAGCGGGTAATGTCCCGTCGAGCGAATGGCGATGTGTCCGAGCGTATCGGCCGTGAGGAAGTTCTGCGCCGGCGCTGCGTAGCCGCCCATGACCGTCATCCACTCGTCCGCTGATTGCGCCCGGCTGGCGAGCCACAGGAAGCGTCCCTCGTCGGTCACGTCGAGCGCGGCCCATCGGCGCGACAGCCACATGCCGCCGGCGCGGATCATTGGCCCGCGGTGTGTGTGGTAGATGGTGTCGGTGCGCAGCACGCGGCCGCTCCTGCCGCGCACGGCCTCAATGCGTAGCTCAAGCGGTTTCCATACACCGTCAATTTCGTAGCGCGTCGGGTGACGCGCGTCGTCCACGTTCTCGCGGTAGTAGTCGAGAACGTCGGCTCCGGTGTTCGTGGCCGTCCACGCCATGGAACGATTGAAACCGATGGGGACAATCGGTCCGCCTGGAATGGTCACCCCGTAGGTGTCAATGACACCCGGCACCTGCAGGTGCACCTCATACCAGATGGACGGCAACGTGAGCTGCAGGTGCGGGTCGCCGCTGAGCAGTGCACGCCCGGCCGCGGCGCGTGATGGCGCCACGGCCCAGTTGTTGCTCCCCACCGCCACCTCGCCGTTCCCGTCCCCGCGCAGGGCGCGGAGCGTCGCCGATTCCGTCACGCGCTGATAGCCGGCGGCGATGGCGAGGCGCGCCGTGTCGTGCGGCGCCGGCGGCGGCAGCACCCCGCGCGCGATGCGCGGTGCGCGCCGCCCTGCCACCGGCTGGATGGGTTCCTGGATCGGGGCCTCGACGGGGAAGAGCGCATCCGCGGCCCGCGTCCCAACCAGCGCCTCGACGCCGGCCCGGCGAAGTTCCTCGTCGTTCCACGCCAGCGTGAGTGCCATGCGCGCGAGCAAATAGTACGTGTACTCGGGCTTCCACGCCTGCGGCTTCGCGCCGAGCAGCCGGAATTCGAACGGCAGGTCAGCCGCGGTCATCTGCGCGAGATACGCGTTGACGCCACCGGAGTACGCCGTGACCAGCCTGAAGTGCTCCGACGTGTCCGGGATCGCCTTCCACTTGCGCATGGCGCCCCAAGCCAGCCCCTGGGCGCGCGCCTCACGGTCCGCCTCCAGCGCCGAAGCGCCCACAAGCTCGCTCAACGTGCCCGCCACCGCGCGCGTCTGCAGTTCCATCTGGAAGAGCCGGTCGCGTGCGACCACGAAACCGAACGCGCGCATGAGATCGTCTTCGTTCTGCGCGAAGATGTGCGGGACGCCGCGATCGTCGTACCGGACCTCGACGCTGTCCCTCAGTCCGGCGATGCGCAGCGACGCCTCGCGCGGCAGCTCCGCCGTGCGCGCCACCGCCCAGATGCCGTGCGCCGGGTCGAGAAAAGGCCCGAGCGCCGGCACGCGTCCCAGCGGAACCGCTCCCAGGTAGAGCGCGCCGGCCAGCACGGCGCCCGACAGGAGCAGCGTCGCGACCTGGCTGGCGCGCCTGATGACGGCGGACACCGCCGCCTGTTCCTTCATCGACGATCCCCCGAGAGAATGTCGCCGAGCGGGCCGAGCACGCTCCCCTCGTCACGACGCTGGCCCATGCCGAGGCGCGACGCCGCGATGATCTTGTCGGCCATGCGCGCAAAGGGAAGCGTCTGCAGGATCACCTTCCCCGGCCCGGTGAGGTGCACCAGGAAAACCCCTTCGCCGCCGAACAGCGCGTTCTTGATGCCCGGCACCGTGCGGATGTCATAGTCCACCGTGCTCTGCATCGCCACCAGGCAACCGGTGTCCACCCGCAGTTGCTCGCCGGGCTTCAGTTCCTTCTCGATGAGCGCGCCGCAGGCATGCACAAACACGAGTCCGTCACCGTTCAGCCGCTGGAGAATGAACCCCTCGCCGCCGAAGAAGCCGGCGCCGATGCGCTTGGTGAACGCGATGTCGAGGGTGATGCCGCGCGCCGCGCAGAGAAACGAGTCCTTCTGCGCGATGATCTCGCCGCCCCACTCGCGCAGGTCGAGCGCCTTGATCTTGCCGGGCACCGGCGCCGCGAACGCGACGTCCTGACGCCGCATGCCGGCGTTGCCGAACATCGTGATGAAGAATGACTCGCCCATGAGCATTCGCTTGCCAGCGCCGAGCAGCTTGCCGAACAGCCCGTCGCCCTGATTGTTGGGGTCGAGCGTGGTCGCCATCTGGATCCCGGCTTCCATATAGAGCATCGCACCGGCCTCGGCGATCACACCCTCGCCGGGATCGAGCGTGATGACGACCCCCTGGAGGTCGTCGCCGATGAGCTTGTAGTCAATCGTGTCGGCGGGCATGGTGGGGTCCTAGCGGGAAAAAAGAAGTGGGACGGGGAGGAGTACAGGGGCTTGGTGCGGAGGATGAGTAGAGGGACGAGGACGGGGTGAGAAGGCCTCGGCGGTGCCCGATGCGTCAGGGTGCCGTGCGCCAAGCCGCCGCGAAATCTCGCACGATCTCGCCAGCGGGCACCACGGCATCAATGGTCTCCACGCTGCGCCCGGCCTGCCAGTACTCGTTGCGTCCGGTCCCGGCGCGCAGCTGGTCGCGCTTGAGGCGCCAGAGTCCGCGCAGGCCGAAATACGTGCGTGCCCAGTGCTTGGTCTTGCGTCCGCGGAACATCCACCGCCAGAACCAGCCGATGGTCGTGCCGAGCCGCTGGATGTACGGCGTGTTGATCACCGCCACCGGCACGCCGCTGAGCCGCTGGGTGCTGACGATATCGCGTTCCTTCGCTGCCACGATGGCCTGCTTGTACGAGTCGCCGGATTTGCATTCGGTGGTTGCGATGAAGCGCGTGCCGCACTGCACCGCGGCGTAGCCGAGCCCGAGCACCTGCGTAAACTCGGCGGCGTTGCCCACGCCGCCTGCGGCGATCAGGGGCAGGCCGAGCGGGGCGAGCGCGTCGAGCAGGGCGCGCGGATCCAGGTCGCCCAGGTGCCCGCCCGCGCGGTTGTTCACCGCGATGAGGCCATCCACCCCCGCGTCGCGCCCCTTCTCGCCCCAGCGGCGGTTGATGACGTCGTGGTACACCGCGCCGCCTGCGGCATGCACCTTGTCCACCACCCAGCGCGGGTTGCCCAGCGACGTGATGAAGAAGCGCACGCCCTCCTCAAGCGCGATGTCCACCCAGCGGATCATCCGCTGCTCGTAGACGCTCGACGACTTCTCCACGAGCGCGTTGAAGCCGATCGGCCGGCCGCCGCTGAGCCGCGCGATGAGCTGCAGGCCCTCGCGAAAGTCGTGCCCGTGCACGTACGTCAGCGAGATCGGCTGCACGACCCCGATGCCGCCCGCCGCCGACACAGCGGCGACGAGCTCGGGATTGCTGCACGGAAACATCGGGCCGCAGATCACCGGCACCGTCGCACCGGTCTGTCGCAGGAAGAGCTGCTGCGCCTCGCTGGTCATTCCGGCACCGGCCCAAGTTTCCACGTGACGGTGGCGTGCGCCACCACGTCGCCCGCCGCGTCATGCACCTCGGACGCGAAGTTGTACTCCCCTTCCGCTAGGCCGGGTGCCACCGTGCAGCGGCTCTCGGCCACCAGCACGCCGCGGGCTTTCTTGAAGTACTCGATGCTGATCTTCGTGACGATGCCCCGCATCCCTTCCGGCAGCGCCCCGAGCATGGCGAGCCCGCTCGCGAGCTCGGCCACGTTCATGATGGCGATGGCGTGCACCGAACCTAGGTGCTGGCGGAGGGCGCGCCGTTCCCTGATGCGCACCAGCGCGTGACCCGGTTCGAGCAGGAGCACGCGCGGCGCGACTGAGCCTGAATACGGCGCCCGCCAGGCCAGCAGCTTGCTGAAGAGCCAGCCGCCGCCGGGAAAAGCCGAGAGCCGCCGCCACTGGGCAAGGATGGCAGCGCCGGGGGAGTCGTTTTGCATTCCGAGAAGGTAACCAAAGCCAAGGGCGGGAACCACGATTGAGGATCCGGAATCCGGATTCAGATTGCGGATTGCGACCTCGGACTGCGACGGCGATTGGTTCCCCTCTACATTTCCATTCGCTAGTCGCCGTCCGCCGTCGATGTCCTGATTCGCAATCCGGATTCCATATCCTCAATCGTCCCTGATGCCTGACCTCCCTCCGAGCGATCGCCCGCAGCCTCCAGTTGCCAAGTGCGACGAACACGCCGAGCGCCTCCACGGCGAGCTACGCGTGGACGCGTATGCTTGGATGCGCGATCGCGAAAACCCGGAGGTGACCGCCTACCTCGAGGCGGAGAATGCGTACACGGCGGCGATGACGGCGCACACCGCTGCGCTGAAGGAGCAGCTGTATCAGGAGATGCTCGCGCGCATCAAGGAAGACGACGCCACCGTCCCCGTACGCCGCGACGAGTGGCTCTACTACTCGAGGACGGAGCTGGGAAAGGCGTATCCGATATACTGCCGGGCGCGGGGGGACGAGGCACAGGCACAGGCACAGGCACAGGCAAAGGAAGAAGTGATCTTCGACCAGAACGCCGAAGCGGCCGGGCACGAGTTCTATCAACTTGGGGCGCTCGAGGTCAGCCCCGACCACCGCCTGCTCGCCATTCTCGAGGACGTCGCGGGGTACGAGGACTTCACGCTGCGCGTGCGTGACCTCGCCACAGGGGAGTGGCTCGCGGATCGAGTGGAGAAGCTCGGGTTCGGGCTGGCCTGGGCCTCCGACAGCCGCACGATCTTCTACGCGACCACCGACGAGGCCAAGCGCACCGACCGCGTCTGGCGCCACATGCTCGGCGATTCGCGGTCTGCGGACGCCGAGGTCTTCCACGAACCCGGCGTGCTCAACAACGTCGGCGTGCATCGCGCGCGGTCGGGCCAGTTCGTGGTGATCACGTCGTCGTCGTTCACCGATGGTGAGGTGCGCCTGGTTGACGCGGCGCGCCCTGGCAGCGCCCCGGCGCTGGTGCGCGCGCGCCGCGACCACGTGGAGTACGATGTGGAGCCGGGCGATGGCTGGCTGTACATCTGCACCAACGTATCGGCGCCGAACTTCAAGGTGATGCGCGCGCCCCTCGCTGATACGGGCGCATGGGAGGAATGGCTGCCGCATCGCGCGGACGTGTTCGTCGAAGGCGTGCACGTCTTCAAGCGGTTCGTCGTGGTGCAGGAACGACAGCACGGCCTGCGCACGCTGCGCGTCACCGACCTCTCGGAAGGGGCCACGCACTACGTGGAGTTCCCGCAGGCAGCGTACGGCATCCGTGTGGACGCGAACCCCGAGTTCGACGTAAGCGAGCTGCGCTTCACCTATTCGTCGCTTGTCACGTCCGACACCGTGTTCGACTACGATCTGCGCGCGCGCATGCGCACCGAGCGGAAAAGGGAGCCCGTGCTCGGCGGATACGACGAATCGGCCTACGCGATCGAACGCTTCGAGGCCGCGGCGCGCGACGGCACCAGAGTCCCCGTCTCGCTCGTCTACCGGACGCCATTTGCGCGCGACGGCTCGCGGCCGTTGCTGTTGTATGCCTATGGGTCGTACGGCTACACCGTGGAACCCACCTTCAGCTCCTCGCGCGTGTCGCTCCTCGACCGCGGCTTCGCGTTCGCCATCGCGCATGTGCGCGGCGGGCAGGAGATGGGGCGCGCTTGGTACGACGACGGCAAGATGCTGAAGAAGATGAACACCTTCACCGACTTCATCAGCGTCGCCGAGCATCTCCTGCGCGAGTGCTACACGTCGAGCGACCGGCTGGCCGCCCACGGCGGGAGCGCCGGCGGGCTGCTGATGGGCGTCGTGGCGAACCTGCGCCCCCACCTGTTCCGCACCATCGTCGCCGATGTGCCGTTTGTGGACGTCATCAACACGATGCTCGACGCGTCCATCCCGCTCACCGCGCAGGAGTGGCTGCAGTGGGGCAACCCGCAGGAGCCGGAGGCGTACGCGTGCATCCGTTCCTATTCCCCGTATGACAACGTGGCGCCGCAGGCGTATCCACGCCTGCTCGTAACGAGCGGCGTCAACGACTCGCGCGTGGCGTTCTGGGAGCCGGCCAAGTGGGTGGCCAAGCTGCGCGCCACCGCCACCGGCACCGAACCCATCCTGCTCAAGATGAACATGGGCGCCGGGCACGGCGGCGCGAGCGGGCGCTACGAACGGCTGCGCGAGATCGCCGAGCGGTACGCGTTCGTTTTGGAGCAGTAGGGCGGGACGACGATTGGACCGACGGCGTGCGTGGCTCGCGCGACCTCGTGACCTACCCGCGTGTGGTCACCCGCCGCTGACGTGCGTTCATCGGCATTCCGGCACAGATTGGTCCAACGCGGATCGTGGTTCACTCAACCCATGGAGCGTCCATGCGCCTCTTCGTGCCGATCCTCTTCGCCACCGCCGCGGGTCTTGGCGCCTGCGCCTCGCGCGGTCGGCCGTCACTGACGCCATCGCCCGCCGCGCCCGCCGCGACGACCGCGACGGCCGCGACGGCCGCGACGGCCGCGAACGGCACGATCGCCCAGGTCTACTATTGGCGCGCGAAACCCGGGAAGTTCGAGGAGTACACGCGCTACGTGCGGGACGTGGCCGAGCCCATAGACGACGAGGCGCAGCGCAACGGCGCCTTCCTGTCGGTCACCACGTTCATGACGCGCGACACGAGCAGCGCGTGGACGCACCTGCGCATCTTCGTGCTGCGCGACACGGCGCAACTGCGTGGGCTGAGCGCCGCGCTCGACGCCGCCACCATCCGGCTCGAACCCGACAGCGCCAAGCGGCGGCTTCGCGGGGAGTATTCGGCGACGCTGCGGGATCGCGTGGGGGCGGTGACGGCGGAAATCCTGCGCTGAGCCCGGGAGGTACCATCGTCATCGGGCCGCCAGCGGCGCGCGTTCCCTCGGGAGAAGGCGTTCAACCGTCGAGCGCGTCGGCAAACAGCGCCGTCAGATCAACCACCAGCGCGTCGGTCGCGCCCGCCGGCTGCCACATGACGGTGTCCGGGATGATCTCCGGGCGCTCGTCGTCCGGGCGCCAGCGTTCCACGAGGTGACTGGTGGCGTCCACCACCCAGTATTCGCCGACCCCCGACCGCTGGTAGTACCGCCGCTTCAGCGTGCGGTCGTAGCGTGCCGTGGATGGCGACAGCACCTCGACGGCGAGCAGCAGTGCGTGCACGTCGGTCCACTGAGGCTCCAGGCGCCTCGCGTCAGCCAGCGGGACGACGAACAGGTCGGGCTGCACCAGATTGCCGGGATTGAGGCGAATATCAGCTGGTGACGCCAGTGCTTCGCCGATTCGCTGAGCCTCAACGTACGGCGCGATCAGAAGACTCAGTCGCATCAGAACGCGCTGATGCGTCAATCTCGGCGACGGGCTCACCAGCAGCACCCCGTCAATGCACTCGTACCGGTTGCCGTCGTCGGGCAACGCCCAGACGTCGTCCGGGGTCCAGTACCGTGTGTCAGTCGAGGCGGGCATGCCCATAGCGTACGCTCGGCGGGTGCGGGAAGGCAAGAGGAACCCATGCGCTCAGCATCGCGTGGCCCGACGCCCACAACGTCACCGGATTCCTGCGCGCGGCATCCATCGAACGCGCCTCAAACCACACCTCGGCTCGACACCTGCTCCCGCTGGAGGGTCAGCGGTTCGTGGCTGGACTACCCCAGCGTCTTCACGTATCCCGGCGCGCGTCGCGCCTTCGTCGCCTGCTCGAACGAGTACGCAAGCGTGATGAGCATCCCTTCACTCCACGCGCGGCCAATGAAGCTCAAACCGAGTGGAAGCTGGTGCGCTATCGCCATCGGCACCGTGATGCTCGGATATCCCGCTACCGCCGCGTACGTCGTGTCGCCGCCCGTGAAATGGTCGCCGTTAAGCAGATCAGTTGTCCACGCCGGTTGGTTGGACGGCAGCACGATGGCGTCGAGCCGGTGCTTGGCCATCACCGCGTCTATTCCCTGCGTGCGCGTGAGCCGCAGGCAAACGGCACGTGCGTCTACGTACTTCTTGTCCGTCAGCGGCCCGCTCTTCTGCGACCGAATGAAGATCTCCTGCCCGAACCACGGCATCGCGCGCGCGGCCTCGCGCTCGTTCCACGCAATCAGCTCGGCCAGCGACTTCACCGCCACACTCGGGCCGCGCGACGCGAGGTACCCATTGAGCCCTTTCTTGAACTCGTAGTCGAGCACGATGGTCTCGGCGGGCCCGAGCTGCGCGGGCGTGGGCAGCGACGCCGGGTCCACGATCACCGCGCCGGCATCCTTCATGGCCGCGAGCGCTTCGTCAAATGCGCGGTCCACGTCGGGATTGAACCCCGCCTGCGCACGCGCCACGCCAATGCGCGCGCCGCGCAATCCATCGGCCTTGAGGAATGCGGTGTAGTCAGTCGCGCTCTTGCCGCGGCTCGCGTTCGTCGCACCGTCGCGCGCGTCAACGCCCGTCAGCGCGCCAAGCAGCGCCGCGGCATCGGCTACCGTGCGGCACATCGGCCCGGCCGTGTCCTGCGACGCAGAGATGGGGATGATCCCCGACCGGCTCCAGAGCCCCACCGTCGGCTTGATGCCCACAAGCCCGCAGATGCCCGCTGGGGAGATGATCGACCCGTCGGTTTCGGTGCCGATGCCGAGCGTCGCAAAGTCGGCGGCGAGCGCCGCCCCGGTCCCCGAACTTGAGCCGCTCGTGTTGCGGTCGAGCACGTACGGATTGCGCGTCAACCCGCCCCGTCCGCTCCACCCGCTTGAGGAGCGCGTGGACCGGTAGTTCGCCCACTCGCTCAAGTTCGTCTTGCCGAGCAGCACGGCGCCGGCCGCGCGCAGGCGCTGCACGATGAACGCGTCCTGCGGCGGCCGGCTGCCGACGAGCGCCAGCGATCCCGCCGTGGTGCGCATCTGGTCGGCCGTGTCAATATTGTCCTTGATCAGCACCGGGATACCGTGCAGCGGCCCGCGCACCTTGCCCCCCTTTCGCTCGGCGTCGAGCGCGTCGGCGATCGCGCCCGCATCCGGATTGCGCTCAATCACGGCGTTGATCGCCGGTCCTTGGCTGTCCATAGCCGCGATCCGCTGGAGATAGCGCTCCGTCAGCGCGCGGGACGTCAGGTCGCCGCGGGCCATCATTGCCTGGAGTTCGGCGACGCCCAGCTCGAACAGCGCATCCTCGCGGGACGGCAAGGCACCCATCTGCGACTTCACTCCGGCAGAGGCAGGCGCCGGAGCACTTCCCGGGGTGGCGGCTGTCGCCGTCGGAGCGGCCACTGCGGAGGCCGCGGCCGCCACGGCCAGGGTCGACACGGCCAGGGTCGACACGAAACCGCGGCGCGTTAGGTCCGGCTGAAGGTCACGACGATCAGAATCTGCAGGCATCGGAGGGCACCGATATGAGGAGAAGGCGGAACGTACCCCCTCCGTGGGGCGACCGCGACCAGACTCCATGCATCGCTGGCGGGTCTCCCGCCATACCCGGTTGCGGTGTAGAGCGGGCCAACGGAAATTCAAGTCGGGCGTTCTCAGTATGCGATCTAGCGGTTTTGCTGAACGCGACGAAGCTCCGGCACCCGTTATCTTCAGGTCGCGGGAGCCCGTGTCGGCCTGGCCGACTCGGGACGCACATCCGTTAGTGGTACCGCTAGTCGTTCCGCTGGTGGTTCCGCGACGGCTACGTCCTCCAAGCTCTTACACTTCAAACTGAAAGCTCATGACCACTCAAAACAGCGTGACGGTGGCTGTTCCCAAGGAAACCACGCCCGGTGAGCAGCGCGTCGCGCTCGTGCCAGCGGACGTCGGCCGGTTGGTGAAGGCCGGACTGACCGTTCGAATACAGGCGGGGGCGGGCAGTGCGGCGCATCATGCCGACGCCGCGTACGAGAAGGCGGGCGCGACTGTGGTGGCTGACGCTGCCTCCCTGCTCAGCGGTGCCGATGCCGTGCTCAAGGTCCAGCCGCCGACTATCGAAGAAGCAGGCCTGATCAAGGCCGGGGCGCTGCTCGTCTGCTTCCTGCAGCCGGAGCGTGACGCCGCCATAGTGCAGTCGATGATTGCCCGCAATGTGACCGTGCTGTCCATGGACCTCGTGCCCCGCACGACCCGGGCGCAGGTGATGGACGCGCTCTCGAGCCAGGCGACGGTGTCGGGGTACCGCGCCGCGCTGATGGGCGCCCAGTCGCTGCCCAAGTTCCTGCCGATGCTTACCACAGCGGCGGGCACGATCCCGCCAGCGACGGTGTTCGTGATTGGTGCGGGCGTGGCCGGTCTTCAGGCCATCGCCACGGCGCGCCGTCTGGGGGCCAACGTCCGCGCGTTCGACATCCGCGATGCGGCGCGCGAAGAGGTGCTCAGCCTCGGCGCCACCTTCGTCGCGGCGGACCTGGTGAGCAAGGACGCCCAGGACGCTGGCGGCTACGCGAAGGAACAGACCGAGGACAAGAAGAACGCCGTAGCGGAGGCGCTGGCCAAGCACGTGGCCGAGTCCGACTGCCTCATCCTGTCGGCGTCGGTGCCGGGCAAGAAGGCGCCGGTCCTCGTCACCGAAGAGATGGTCAAGGCCATGAAGCACGGCTCCGTCATCGTTGACCTCGCGGCGGAGCAGGGCGGCAACTGCGCCATCACCAAGCCCGGCGAGACCTTCGTCACAAACGGCGGGGTCACGGTCCACGGGCCCGTGAATGTGGCGAGCGGGATGCCGACGCATGCCAGTCTGCTGTACAGCAAGAACACCATGAGCGTGCTGCAGTACGTCGTCAAGGACGGCGCTGTCGCTCTCAACCCCGAGGATGAGATAGTGAAGGCCATGAGCGTGAAGGGAGGTGCCCAGTGACCGATGCCCTGATTTCCGGTATCGTGGTTTTCGTGCTTGCGATGTTCGTGGGCTTCGAAGTGATCACGAAGGTACCGGCGCTGCTGCACACGCCGCTGACGTCGGGCGCCAACGCCATCTCGGGCATCACCATCGTCGGATCAATCGTCGTTGTCGGGATGGTAACCCCGGGGCTCTCCACCTTCCTTGGCGTCGTTGCCGTCGTCTTCGCGATGATCAACGTGGTGGGAGGCTATCTGGTGAGTGACCGGATGCTCGCGATGTTCGGCACGAAGAAGGAGCCGGAGGCCAAGTCATGATGCGACATCTGGCTGAACTCTCATACCTGCTTGCGGCCGTCATCTTCATCATTGGCCTCAAGTGGCTGGCCTCGCCCAAGCGGGCGCGCAAGGGCAACATGCTCTCGGCGATCGGAATGCTGATTGCCATCGTGGTGACGCTGCTCGACCGCCAGATCGTGTCCTACCAGAATATCGCGATTGGCATGATCATCGGCTCCGTGCTCGGCTTCTGGATGGCCCGCGCGGTCAAGATGACGGCGATGCCGCAGATGGTCGGCCTGCTCAACGGCTTCGGCGGCGGGGCCTCACTGCTCGTGGCCGCGGCCGAGTGGTACCGGCTTGTGCATGCCGGCGCGGGGATGGCCACCGCCACCGCCGTCACCATCTATGCGTCGGCGCTGGTGGGCGGCGTGACCATCTCTGGTTCGGTGGTCGC
>CAMTWA010000020.1:0-100284 GCA_947085385.1 uncultured Gemmatimonadota bacterium
CGCGCGGTTTGGGTCGCTCCCGCGGGAGCACCGGCGCGATCCGCCGCCACAGTGCCTCGGGCACCTCGAAGAAGTTGGCATCCATGCCTTTCAGACGAGCGAACCCCCTGCGTCATTTCATCGGGTTTTAGGACGCGCTCTAAGGCGCACAGCCTCTGCCGTCTTCCGTTGTTCTCTTCCCGTGAGGGTCCCAATGACCATCCAGGAACTGCTCGATTCCGGTGTGGAAAGCGGCGTTATTTCCGCAGAACAGCGATCTGCGCTCCTCGCGCTCGCCGGCGCCTCCAGCCCGGAGGTGAGCGCGCGCCGTGAAGCCGAGCGTGCCTTCAACGGCATCACCATCGCCTACGGCCTCGGCGCCATCGTCGTGCTGTTCGCATTCGGCTGGTTCATGGTGGATCGCTGGAAGGTGCTCGGCGACGGCGGCGTGTTCGGTCTTTCGGTTGCGTACGCGGGCATCTTCCTGCTGGTCGCGCAAGTCCTGAGGCGTGACGGCTTCGAGACGGCGCGCGGCGTCGCCACGCTGCTGGCAGTAGGCATGGCACCGCTCGCCATGTGGGCACTGTTGCGGTGGACCGGGCTGTGGACCCCCGAGCTCGACGCCGTCTGCGGCCAGCGGGACCATCCGTTCGCGGTCTGCCAGGGGCAGCCGCTCGCCATCGAACTCGCCGTCGTGGCAGCGGCGCTGGTCGCCATGCGACAGATGGCGTTCTCACCATTTATGATACCGATCGCCGTGGTTTGCGTGACGCTCCCCGAGAGGCTGCTACGCGAATGGGCGCCGGGGCAGTACATGGATGGCGCGGTCATGGGATGGCGCTTGGCGATCGTCGCGAGCGCGCTCGCCGCGGTGGCCTATACCGTCGACCGGCGTCGCCGCGGCGAGGACTACGGCTTCTGGCTCTGGATTTCGGTAGCCGCCACGTCATGGTGGTCGGTCCTGATGCTCTTCCAGTTCGACCGGTCGCTACGGCCGTGGCTGGCGCCGGTGGCGCTCCTGGTCATCATCGCCTCCGTCTATCTGCGGCGGCGGGCATTGCTCGTCGTCGGGCTGTTCGGCGTGCTCGGCTTTCTGGGATGGCTGGCGTTCGATGTCTTCAAGGTGACGACCGCCTTCCCGTTGGTACTGGCCCTGCTTGGCGTGGCGATCATCATCCTCACGGTCTGGCTGCAGAAGCAGTTCCCCGAGGTGATTCGCCGGATGGGGGGTGATCCGTCGCAGCCGCCGCGGCTTCCGGGCGGGATCGCGGCGTTGCTCGCGCCGGCCCTGTTGGGGGTCCTGCTGATGAACTCCGCGGCGAGGCTGGACCGCGAGAAGGCCGCCGACCGGCGGAGCCATGCGCGCGCCGCCGCATCGCGCGACCGGGTGCGACGCGACTCGATGGCGGTGCAGCGAGCCAAGCAGCAACTGCTGCAGGAACAGGCGAAGCAAGGGCAGCCACGGCAGGAAGGGCAGCCGCGGCGCAACTAGCGCCACGATAGCGAGGGAAGGCACGGCTGGCATTGCGGCTTGGGGTTGGCGAGTCTCGCCGCCCCGAAACCCCCCGCCTGTGGTGCGCGTACCAGAGGGCAGTCCCTTGCCGGCCAATTCCCGGGAGTTGCCGCATGCTGCTACATGTCCTGCCGTTCGTCTTCGTGGCCACCTTCCAAGTCAGGGTGCAGGCTGGGGTGCAGAAGCGTCCGGTGACCGACACCACCAAGACGAGTGCGCAGTCCGACACGACCAAGAAATACCAGCGCGAGGTGAGCTTCGGCATCCAGATTGGCGGCAGCGGCGGGTCGGACGATGACGAGGAACGGGCGGCGCCGCGGCGGATTCCGGTCACCGATGAACACCGCCGCACCGCGTTCAAGGACGCGACCGCGCGCGACCTGCTGCTGCGCGCCCGCGCCGCCCGGTTGAAGCAGGACTCCCTGCTGGTCAGCTACGAGGCGCGCACCTATCAGCGCTTCTCGGTCGGGATGGGGCTCCGCGCGTTCGGGCGCGACCGGGTGCTGATGCGCCACGAGGACGTGAGCCAGGTGCGCTGGCACCGCGCACGCGGCGCGTGGGCCGAGGTGAAGGGGTCGCGGACCGCCATCCCGGTCGCCCCGAGCGACGAGGCGAGCGAGAACGTAAGCATGGGAAACGACCCGCCGATCCCGTACTACCCGGGGCGCGAGCAGCTCTGGATTGGCAGCGGTATGGCCAAGGCAGAGGTGGATGAGCGCGAGATGGTGCATCCGATCGCGGAAGGCTCCGAGGCGTATTACACGTACTCCACGGGAGATTCGGTGATCATGACGCTGCCCGGCCAGCGCACGATCACCCTGCGCGAGATTCACGTCGAGGCGCGTGCGCCGAAGTGGAACCTCACGGTCGGTTCCTTCTGGTTCGACCAGACGTCAGCGCACCTCGTGCGCGCTGTCTATCGGCTGAGCGTTCCCATGGATATCTGGGCCATGGATGAAACGAGGCAGGGCATGCAGGATGTCCCGTTCTGGGTGAAGCCGATGATCTCGCCCCTCAAGGTGGGCGTGGACGCCATCAGCATCGAGTATGGGTTGTATGAAGGGCGGTTCTGGCTGCCTAAGCTGCAGGTGCTCGAGGCCGGGGCGCAGGTCAGCTTGATGCGGGTGCCGGTACAGGTGGAGCAGAAGTTCCGTTACTCATCGGTCAACGGCTTCGACTCGCTTCCCGCCTTCCCGCGCCCGGCCGTGCGCTACGCCACGGTCCGCGACTCGCTGCGCAAGGCGGGCGTGGACTCCGTGGCACGCGATTCGCTGCTGCGCACCTTCCGCAAGCAGCGCGACTCGACGGCTCGGCTGGTGCGCGAGCAGGAGTGCGCGAGCGGCGCCACCTACACCCGGATGCAGACGCGCTACAACGGCGCGCTGCAGATGGCCGTCCAAATGCCGTGCGACAGCACCAAGCTGACATCGTCGCCGGAGTTTGTCGGGTCGCTGATGGGAGCGGGCGAGTCGGTCTTCGGCACGAATGACATCGAGGACCTCAAGAAGGCGCTGGATTTCGACCTGCAGGCGGCGTGGATGCCGCAGAAGCCGGTAGTGGCATGGGGGCTGCCCCTGACGCGCTACAACCGCGTCGAAGGCTTCAGCACCGGCGTGGAGGCGTCCATGACACTCGGACGTGGTTACACCGCGCTGGCCGGCGTACGCGGGTCGTTGGCGGACCGCCAATTGAACGGCGACTTGGCGCTCGAGCGCACCAACGGGCGCTCGACCGTGCGGGCGACGGTCTTCCGCCGGCTGGCGGTGGCCAGCGACTTCGGCTCTCCGCTCTCATTCGGCGCCGGGCTCGCGTCGCTGCTCTATGCTGGAGATGAGGGGTTCTACCACCGCGCGTGGGGCGCGGAACTGACGGGCACGACACCGCGCTTCGGGCGCACCGAATGGCGCTTCTTCGCCGAACAACAGTGGAATGCGCCGATGACGACGCGCTTCACGCTCTTCCGCGGGGCGCAGGATGATCGCGTGCTCCCCAACGTGACTGCCGACGTGGCGGTCGAGGCGGGCGTCGCGATACGCACGCAGAAGGACTGGGGACTCGATCCGCGCCGGCTCCGCGCCCATGTGGATGTTCGCGGCGAAGCCGCTGCTGGCGACTTCGACTATGGACGCGGCCTTCTCGATTTCACGGTGTCGCATGGCCTGCCGTTCGGGGCGGAAATGGCGGTGACCGCCTCGGCTGGCGGCATTGCCGGCGAGGCGCCGGCTCAACGGGATTTCCAACTCGGCGGTCTCCACACCGTGCGCGGCATTCGGCCGGGGACGATGAGCGGCAGCGCCTTCTGGATGGGACGCGGCGAGTTGGCCTTTTCGCGCAAGGCCGTGAAGCCGGTGGTCTTTGGTGACGTCGGCTGGGCCGGCGACCGGAAGCACTTCAGTGCTCCGGGGCGCCCGATGAGCGGCGTCGGCATGGGGGTATCGGTGCTCGACGGGATGATCCGGTTCGACGTGGCCCGCGGCCTGTACCCGCAAAAGGCGGTGCGGGTGGACCTCAGCGTCGAGGCGCGGTTCTAGCACGGAAGATCCGGGCCGCGGGTTGCCAAATACCGGAAATGGCGTCAAATCTTTGCGGGCGTTTGCCATTCCCGATACCGAATCCGTGACCAACCCGACCCACGAAGACGGCGACGCCGCCGCGCGCGCCGAGATCTTGCTGTGGCAGGGCGGATACCGCATCAGCCTGGCGATACTTCTGGCTGGCGGTTCGCTCCTTCTGCGCGCGCTGGGTGTCGTGTCAGCGGATTCGGTTGGAGCCGACTGGCTGGGGTTAGGGGCGGCGACAGGGAGCTTCGTCGGCGCCACGGCCATCTACGCCCTGCTGACTGCGGGTATCCGGCGGCACGCGCGCACGCGCCGACAGTCCTCCCGCGCCTTCGTGCAACTGCAACTCGCCGCCGACGCCGCGGTGGTATACCTCTGCGCGCTGATGCTCACGCCGCCGAGTCAGTACGACCGCACCCTCATCATCTCGATGTTCCTGGTGCAGTTCACCCAGCTCTATTTTGGCTGGCGTACCACGCTGTTCATGCTGGCGAGCGTGGCCATCTCGTATTCGTCCATCGTCGCGGCGGCGCAGCGGGCCGGCATGCTCGATGCCCCCATTGAACAACTCTGGACGTTCGCCCTGTTCTGCCTGGGCTCGCTCGCCTACGCGTGGATGTTGGGGCACCAGGGCGTGCGCATGCAGCGCCTGACGCAACTATTTGACCGGGCCCGCGAAGGCGAGTTCGACCAGCCATACGAGGAAGAGCGTGACAAGTTCCCGGACTACATCACGCAGATCGGACGCGCCTACAACGAACTGCGGGGGCACCTCGAGACGATCGTCCTGACCGACCCATTGAGCGGCTGCTTCAATCGCCGGGGGTTCAAGCAGCTGGCCAACCGCGAAGTGTCACGCGGCATCCGCGCCAAGTGGCGCGTCACCGTACTTGCCCTCGACGTGGATCATTTCAAGCGCATCAACGACGAATTCGGGCACCTGACGGGGGACGAAGCGATCAGGGAAATCGGCGCACTGATCCGCGAAACGGCGCGCGCCGGCGACGTCATAGCACGCCTCGGCGGCGAGGAGTTCAGTATCCTGGCTCCCGACACTGACGAGGCAGGGGCGATGCACCTGGCGGGCCGCATCATGCAGGCCTTTCGCATCCGGTCGTTCGCCAGTGTACGCGGCCAGCTGGCGATCACCATCAGCATTGGCGTCGCGTCGGACGAAGCAACCGTGGAAGACGTGGTGCGCGTACTGACGGCGCGCGCCGACGAAGCGCTCTACGTGGCCAAACGCAACGGACGCGACCAGACCGTGCTGTGGCATTCAGGAATGCGCGTGTTCGACGCCGTCAGCGGCCGCGTGTCGCGGCAGATCGCGCAGGTACCCTAGAGGCAGAGAAACAACAGAGAGACAACAGAGAAAAAACAGAGAAACAACAGAAGACGACAGCGCGCGCCATGGCGAGACCGCCGTGGCGCGCTTTGTCTGTTGTTTCTCTGTTTCTTCTCTGTTGTCTCTCTGTTGTCTCTCTGCCTTGTTAGACCTCCATCGTCCCTTCGCTCACCAGCACCGCCTCGCCGCCGACACGCAGCGCGGTGATGGCGCCGTCGGTCTTGTCGGCCTCGATCTCGAGGCGACTCGGACGGCCCATCTCCACGCCCTGGTCAATCGTCCACGCGAGTGTGCCGGTGCGCGTGCGGGCGCGCGCCGCCAGATAACCGGCGAAAGCCGCCGCGGCGGACCCGGTGGCCGGGTCTTCGGGGACGCTGATCCCCGGCGCGAACATGCGCGCGCGGTAGTGGCGTTCGCCCCCCTCGGGATCTGCGGCGTACACCCAGATCATGGACGCCCAGGCGTTGGCGAGCGTCTCCTCCCACCGCTCCATGTTCACGCGTGCGCGCCCCACAGCCGCCACGCTGACGAGCGGGACGATGAGAAACGGTAGCCCGCACGACACCGCCTGTGGGCGCTCCGACGTCGCCATGACGTCGTCGGTGCCCAGGCCGAGCATCTTGGCCAGCATGCTGCGCGACGGTACCGGCGGGCCGATTTCTGGGAGCTTTGCAACCGACAACTGCGCCCAGCCGCCGCCGGCATGCACCCGGCGCACGACCACCGGCACGGGGCCGACGTTCTCCTCGAAGATGATGCGCGCCTCCCCCCCATCACTCACCGGAATCTCCCCGGTAGCCGCGAGCACCACAGCCGTGCCCACCGTTGGATGCCCGGCGAACGGCACCTCGCCGCCCGGGGTGAAGATGCGCACACGCCGCGTGTGCCCCGGGTGCTCCGGCGCGTACAGGAACGTCGTCTCGGAGTAGTTGAACTCGCGGCAGATGGGGAGGAGCAGTTCCTCCGGAATCCCGCCAGCGTCCGGAATGACGGCCAGTTGGTTGCCGCCAAAGCGGACGCCGCTGAAGACGTCGGTTGTGATGAAACGGATCGTGGGCAACGGCGCCTACTCCTCAGCCATGAACGGGTACCTGTAGTCAGTGGGCGGCACGAACGTCTCCTTGATCGTGCGAGCGCTGACCCAGCGCATCAGGTTCAGCTTCGAGCCGGCCTTGTCGTTCGTCCCGCTGCCGCGGGCGCCGCCAAACGGCTGCTGCCCCACGACGGCGCCGGTCGGCTTGTCATTGATGTAGAAGTTCCCGGCCGCGTGGCGCAGGGCCGTGTGGGCCTCGAGCACGGCGCGGCGCTCGCGCGCGAAGACCGCGCCGGTCAGGGCGTACGGCGACGTCTGGTCCACGATCTGAAGCGTCTCGGCCCACTTGGCGTCGTCGTACACGAAGCAGGTGAGCACGGGACCGAAAATCTCCTCGCAGAGGAGGCGGTAGGACGGACTGTCGGTCTGCACGAGCGTCGGCTCGATAAACCACCCCTTCTCGCTGTTGAACTTCCCGCCAGCCAGCACCTTGGCATTCTTGTGCGCGTCCGTCACGTACTCCGTGATGCTCGTGAACGCCTTCTTGTCAATCACGGCGCCCATGAAGTTCCTGAAGTCCGCAACGTCACCCATCTTGATGTCGGCGATCATCTCCTGTGCATACTGCAGGACGTCCTTCCAGAGCGACTTCGGGATGTAGGCGCGGCTCGCCGCCGAGCACTTCTGGCCCTGGTACTCGAAGGCGCCGCGTACCATCGCCACGGCCACGGCCTTGGCATCGGCGCTCGGGTGCGCGACGATGAAGTCCTTGCCGCCCGTCTCGCCCACGATACGCGGGTACGAGCGGTAGCGATTCATGTTCTTGCCGATCGTTTCCCACATTGAGTTGAAGACGCCGGTGGAGCCGGTGAAGTGCACGCCGGCAAGGTGGGGGTGCGACAGCGCCACAGCGGAGACGGCCGACGACTCACCCGGCACGAAGTTGATGACGCCCGGCGGCAGGCCGGCCTCAACCAGCAGCTGGTACATGTACCATGACGACAGCATTGACGTGCTGGCCGGCTTCCAGAGCACGGCGTTGCCCATCAGCGCCGGCGACGTCGGGAGGTTGCCGCCGATGGCCGTGAAGTTGAACGGCGTAACGGCATAAACGAACCCTTCCAGCGGCCGGTAGTCAGTCTGGTTCCACATGCCGGGCGACGAGAAGGGCTGTTCGGTGTACAGATCCTCCGCGAAATGCACGTTGAAGCGGAAGAAGTCGGTCATCTCGCAAGCGGCGTCGATTTCCGACTGGTAGACGGTCTTCGACTGGCCGAGCATCGTGGCGGCGTTCAAGGTGCTGCGCCACGTGGTGGCCAGCAGCTCACCGGCGCGCAGCATGACGGCGGCGCGGTCTTCCCAGCGCCAAGAGCCCCACTCCTTCTGGGCTTCAGCGGCCGCCTTGATTGCCGCCTCGACGTCCTCCTTGCGGGCCCGGTGGAAGCGGCCGATCACCAGTTGGTGGTTGTGCGGCGAGCGGACGTCAACCAGGTCGCCGGTGCGCACTTCCTTGCCACCGATGACGGCGGGGATATCCGCGCACTCGGCCGACATCGCGGCGAGGCGGCGCTTGAGTTCGGCCTTTTCTGGCGAGCCGGGGGCGTACGACTTGACGGGTTCGTTGACCGGCGGCGGGACGCGGCGAATGCCGTTGATTGGAGCGGCGGGGATATGCATGAACACGGACCTCAAACGAGTGGGTTGGAGTAGCTCTCCCTAAGATAACCGCCCATCGGCATGGGAGTCGTATCCCTTTGGTGCCCCCTGCAAGGGCCGGTCCCCCTCGCATCCTGGGAAGCCGTCGCACAAATTGCCCCATCCTCCACTACACGGTCTCGTGCGCGTTCTACTGGCTGACGACGACGCTTTGATGCGGCTCCTGCTCGAGGAAGTGCTTCGGGCAGGCGGGCATGAGCCCATCGCGGCCAGCGATGGCGCCGAGGCGTGGGCGGTGTTCGAGCGCGAGCTGCCGCCGTTGGTCATTCTCGACTGGCAGATGCCGGAACTCGATGGGCTCGAAGTCTGCCGGCGGATTCGCGCACACCCGGAGGGCGACATCACCTTCGTGCTGGTGGTCACCGCCCGCGATGGCGCCGATGACCTGACGGCGGTGCTCGATGCCGGGGCCGACGACTATATGTCCAAGCCGGTGACCCCTGACAACCTGCATGCGCGGCTGCGCATAGCCGAACGCCGCATCGAGGTTTCCCGAGCGCGGCGAGCGGCCGAGATAGCACTGCGTCGCGCGCGTTATCTGGCGGGCATTGGCGAGACGACGCTCGCGCTCCATCACGAGATCAACAATCCACTGGCAGCGCTGCTCATGAGCACTTCGCTCATCGAGAGCGGCATCATGGGCGACGCGGAAGTGAAGGCCTCTATCAAGGTGATTGCCGAGCAGGCACGGCGGATCGCCGACGTCGTGAAGCGCCTGGGCGAGGTCGAGCGCGAGCGGCGTGCGCTATCGGTGGAGTACCTCAACGAAGCGCGGATGCTCGACCTGCGAAGCGCCGGCGACCCTGCCGTCGCTGGCAAGGCCCGGTGAGGCGCCTGCTCGGGTCGCACCCGAGCGACGCGGGCGGCATTGCCATGGCGGCGCGGCGCGCTACCGCGGCCGGAATGACCACCCTGCAGGTCTTCACGGCTCCACCCACCTACTACGGCGACAAGGCGGGGATGAAGACCGACAAGGCCGCTCGCTTCCACGCCGCGCTCGCCGAGGGTGGCATCGCCCCTGCTGACGTTCTGGTGCATGCGGCGTACGTCCTGAACACCGCCTCGCCCGAAGCGGAGAAGGCCGTCCGTGCACGCGCGGGCCTCACCAAGGAACTTGAGCGGACACAGGCGATCGGCGCCCTGGGGTGCTGTTTCCACCCCGGCTCGGCGGGGACGGGTGACCCGGAACGGGCGGCAATTCAGGTGGGCGAGACCATCCGCCACGCGGTAGAGACCGTGCCCGGTTCTGCGCGGGTGCTCGTGGAGAACACCGCCGGAGCGGGGAAGACCATGGGACGCACCCCGGAGGAGATCGCGCTGATGCTCGCACAGGTGCCCGGGGACCTGCGCCATCGCACGGGGTACGGACTCGACACCTGCCATCTGTTTGCCGCCGGCCACGACATCGCATCGAGCGAGGGGTCACTGAAGGCGGTGCTGGACCGGTTCGAGCAGGTCATAGGGGAGCCTCCGGCCTTCTTCCACCTCAACGACAGCCAGCACCCGCTGGGCTCGAACAAGGATCGCCACGCCCTGCTGGGCGAGGGCGCCATTGGTGCCGCTCCCTTTCAGTGGCTCCTGGCTGACGCGCGCGCGCTGGCGGTGCCCTGCATCCTCGAAACGCCGCACGACCACGGCGAGCCGACCGAGGACGATGCCGAAGCTGATACGGCCGATCTGCGGATGATGCTGCTGTTGCGGACCTGGACGGGCTCCGGCGCGCCATAGGGCGCTTTTTCCCTCTGAAAAGGGGACTTGCGACGGACCGGTTTTCCCCGGTGGTGGCGCACTGCGCCTGCCCCGCGTGCCTCCTTTCCCTCTGGCGAAAGGCAGCCCCCTGCAAGGAATCCGGCGGTTTTCAGAGGGGAACGCTATTGCGCTCAGAGGGAAACAATTTACTTTCGAGACGTCGGGGCGTGTGCTCGACCGGGGGAGCGCCGACCGCGAACATCCTTTCCAGGAGAGAAACGAATGGCTGCCAAGAAGAAGGCTGCGAAGAAGCCGGCCAAGAAGGCCGCGAAGAAGGCCGCGAAGAAGCCGGCGAAGAAGAAGACCGCTCGCAAGCCGAACGCCGCGTTCATGAAGCCGGTGACGCCGAATGAGACGCTCGCCGCGATCGTCGGCGCGAACCCGCTGCCGCGCACCGAGCTCACGAAGAAGCTCTGGGTGTACATCAAGAAGAACGGCCTGCAGGACAAGAAGAACCGCCGCATGATCAACGCCGACGACAAGATGAAGAAGCTCTTCGGCGGCAAGGCGCAGGCTTCGATGTTCGACCTCACGAAGTTCGCGAGCAAGAACCTCAAGTAGTCTCGCTCAACGGCCGTGAGGCCGTGGCCGAAGGGGCGCACTCGTTCGTGGGTGCGCCCCTTCGCGCGTGCGCCCCTTCGCGCGTGCGCCCCTTGAACACGCCCTCGCGGTGCCCAGATTCCAAGGACGCCGCCCGTTACCTCCTCCTACCGCAGAGCCCGTGGCCAAGAAGCAAGCCGACAAGCCCAAGAGTGCCGTTGCCGCCGCCCGCGGGGGGGGCGGCACGCCGTTCGCCCGCCGTGCTTGGGAGAACTTCAAGTCCATCGCCGCGACCTTGGCGATCTTCCTGTTCATCCGCGCCTTCTTCGTCGAGGCGTATCGCATCCCGTCGGGATCCATGATCCCGTCGCTGCTCATCGGCGACTGGTTGTTCGTCAACAAGCTCGTCTACGGCCCGAACGTGCCGTTTACCTCGGTGAACCTGCCCGGCTACTCCGATCCGAAGCGCGGCGAGGTGGTGGTCTTCAAGTCGCCGTACCAGCCGGACGAGGCGGAGATAGGCAACGACCCTACCCCGACGCTAGTGAAACGCCTGGTGGGAATGCCCGGCGACACCGTCTACATGCGGGTCGGACTCCTGTACATCAACGGCACGCCACAGCGACAAGGGTACGTCGCCGAGCAGAATCCCAAGGGTGATCCCAACGAGATCCACCCGCTGTTCGACTGGCAGAAGAAGGTCGGGCTCCCGCAGTCGCGGTTTGGCCCCGCACCGGTGCAGCCGACACACGATGAGTGGGGTCCGTTCGTCGTGCCGGCGGAGCACTACTTCATGATGGGTGACAACCGATACAACTCGAAGGACTCGCGCTACTGGGGGTTTGTCCCCCGGGCCAATGTCCGCGGGCGTCCGATCTTCATCTATTACACTTTCGTGCCACAGGCCGAATCCGACCGCGCGCTTTCGTTCATCACCGATATTCGGTGGGGGCGGATTGGGCATATGATCCGATAGAGAGACAACAGAGAGACAACAGAGAGAGAACAGAGAAACAACAGAGCACGACCGGATGGTCGTGTCGGGGGCTGCACACCATGGGATTCACGCGCCTGCTTTCCTTCTTCATCCTTGCGTCTGCCGGCGCGTTGAGCGCCTGCCACGTAAGCGTCGCCCGCAAGCCCGCTTCAGCGCCGTCGCCTGCTGCCGATGTGGCCTTCCTGCACCCATTCGGCGCACCCACGCGACCGTTCTCGCCAGCCGTGCGGGTGGGCAACGTGATCTACCTTGCCGGGCAGATCGGCACCGACGCCTCGGCAAGCGGCGCCGTGGTCCCCGGTGGCATCGCTGCCGAGACAAAACAGGTGATGGAGAACATCAAGCGCGTGGCAGAGGCGGTGGGGTCGTCCATGGACCGGTTGGTGAAGTGCACCGTCTTCATGGCCGACATGGCGGAGTGGGACGCGATGAACGCCGTGTACCGCACCTACTTTACCGCGCCCAACTTTCCCGCCCGCTCGGCGCTGGGCGTCAACGGGCTGGCGCTCAACGCGCGCGTCGAGATCGAGTGCATTGCGCTTGTGAAGTGAGGCCTGACGGACAGGCGACCAACGCGCACGGCGTGACCTGACCACCGTCAGAGGGGAGTGCTAACGTTGAGCGTCGCGATCACGCCAACACAGGCACTCCTCGATGTTCCTTGCCGACCTTGACCCACGTTCGCTTTCGGATGCTGCTCCGGCGGGAATAGCCCCCTCGGAACTCTTCCTGGGGGCAGGCGACAGTCCGCTGCAGGTGGCGGTCTTTGCCTGTACTCGCAAACCGGGGCGGCCGGAGCTGCGCGAACTCTGGACCAGACGCCACCGCGGGGGCGTGGCGCCGGTGGCTATTGTGGCACTCTGGGGCACTGCGCGCGCCTCGCTCTGCACACACACGGGCGTTGAGTCGGCAGAACTCGAGGATCTCGAGGCATCGCAAGCCGAGCGCATCTGCCGCGCCGCGCTGGCCGCCCCAGACAGGCATTCGGCGCTGCGCCTGCTGGCGGCAACGCTCGGCCAGCTGGAATCAGCCGTGCCGGGGCTCCGCAACGCGGGACTCTTCGCGATGCACGAGCTGGAGCATGGCGTGCCCGCTCGCGCCGACTGGGCCAACGCCACAGCGGCGTCGCGCTCCCTGCTGGCGTTGCGCGGACGCCCTCTCGTGGAACGGTTGGGATTCAAGGTAGACCAGCTTCCGGGGCCGGCGTCCGTGCTGCTGGCTGGCGGGAATCGCCGCGTGGCGGTTGCCGTGTTCCTGGAGCGCCCCGATCAGATAGAGCCGGCCGCGACGCTCTTTGACCAGCTCTCTCCCGTGTCGTACGCGCTCGCCAAGGCCGACGAGTACAATCTGGACTACGTGGTGGTCTCGGCGGGGACCACCCTGCGCATCTACCCGGTGAAGCCGGGGATCGGCACGGGGCGTCGCGGCCGAACCGAGACGTACGTGGAACTCGACCTCGCGCTCCTGCGCGACGACCAGGCGGGCTACCTGCACCTGCTGGCCTCGGCTGATGCCCTGCACCCCGAGGGATCGTTTGTCTCCATCCTGAATGCGAGCCGCGAGTTCGCCGTGGGGCTGGGCGAGCGGCTGCGCGACCGTGTCTACGAAGAAGTGGTGCCGGGCTTTGCCGCTGCGCTGGTGAAGGCGCGGCACCTGCGGGATCCGTCGGCGGAGAAGCTGGCCGAGACGTACGAGATGGCGCTGCTGGTGCTGTTCCGGCTGCTGTTCGTGGCGTACGCCGAGGACAAGGAGCTGCTGCCGCTGCATTCCAGCGAGTCGTATCGGCAACACTCGCTCAAACAACTGGCGCTGCGGTTGCAGCGCGAACGGGAGCAGAACGCCGAGTACGGCAGCGGTGGGCACTACTGGTCGGAGGTGACGCAGCTGTGGCGTGCCATAGACAAGGGGAACCCCGCGTGGAACGTGCCGGCCTACAACGGTGGGTTGTTCTCGGAGGAGGCGACGTCGGCCGCCAAGGCGCTGTCTGCGCTGGAACTACCGGACACCCAGTTTGCTTTGCCGTTGCGCGCGCTGCTGCTAGACGAGTCGGGCGAGGGGGTTGTGGGGCCCATTGATTTCCGTTCGCTGGGCGTGCGCGAGTTCGGCACCATCTACGAAGGATTGCTCGAGCAGGATCTGGCGGTGGCCGAGCACGACCTGACGGTGGAGAAGAAGACCGGCGCGTACGTGCCGGCTCGCAAGGGTGGCGTGGTGGTGGTGGCCGAAGGGCGAGTGTACCTGCACAACGCTTCGGGGGCGCGCAAGGCGAGTGGCGCGTACTACACCAAGGATTTTGCCGTTGAGCACCTACTGGAGCACGCGCTGGACCCTGCACTGGATGATCACCTGGCGCGCGTGACGGCGCATTACGACGACCGTGAGAAGTCGGAGCGGTTCTTCGACTTTCACGTGGCCGACATCGCCATGGGGTCGGGGCACTTTCTGGTGGCGGCCATTGACCACATCGAGCGCAAGCTGTCGGGGTTCCTGGCCAAGTTCCCGCTGGCCGGGGTTCGCAACGAGCTCGAGCGGCTGCGCACGAGCGCCCGGGAGGCGCTGGGCGACGACTATCGCGGCGATGTCATTGAGGACACGCAGCTGTTGCGGCGGCAAATTGCGCGCCGGTGCGTGTTCGGAGTGGACCTCAATCCGTTGAGCGTGGAGCTGGCGCGGTTGAGCATCTGGATTCACACGTTTGTGCCCGGGTTGCCGCTGAGTTTTCTGGATCAGAACCTGGTGGTGGGGGATTCGTTGGTGGGGGTTGCAACCTTCGATGAGGCGCGTGATTTGCTCGGCTCGGCCCATGATCTCTTCACCCCGAGTGCCGATGAGTTGCTCGCCGGCGCGCGTGAGCCTCTGGAACGGTTGGCAAAGCTTGCCGACGCGACCGTGGCCGAGATCAAGGAAGCGCGAAAGCTGTACGTGAAAGCTCGCGAGGCGATTCAGCCGACTGAGGATCTTCTGACGATTCTCGCCGCATCGCGCATAGACACGCCGCAGCCCGGTGACAGCGCCAGAGAGCGAGAGGCGCGTCTGTCCGGCGCCGTGGCGAGCGGGCGGGTGACGACGCGCCGAGGGCCTCAGGGAGACGTGCTATTCGAACGATTGCTGCGGCGAGCGGAATCGGTGCTTGCCGGGTTGCGCCCTTTGCACTTCCCAATCGCCTTCCCGCAGGTCTTCCTGGGTGCACGCCGCGGGTTTGACGTCATCCTTGGCAACCCGCCGTGGGAAGAGGCGACGGTTGAGGACGATGCCTTCTGGGCGCGACACTCGCCAGGCATGAGATCGCTGCCCCAGCGCGAGCAGGAGGTGGCGAAGGCGAAATTCCGCAAAACTCGGCCCGACCTTGCCGCGCTGCTGGAGCGCGAGCTCAATGAAGCTGCCGTTCGGCGAAGACTGCTCGTTACGGGGCCGTTTCCGGGGATGGGGACCGGCGATCCGGATCTGTACAAGGCGTTTTGCTGGCGGTTCTGGGCGCTCGTGAACCCAGCGGACGGTCGTGTTGGTGTCGTGCTCCCTCGCTCGGCGTTCGCGGCAAAGGGATCGACGGAGTTTCGACGGGCGTTGTTCGCCGAGGCGGGCGCGATCAAGCTGACGCAGTTGTTGAACAACTCCGGATGGGTATTTGCGAATGTGCATCCGCAGTACACAGTTGCGCTGACGACGATCTCACGTGCCAAGGCTGACGGTGGGAATTTGCTGCTCGATGGGCCGTACGCGAATTTCGATCGCTTTCGGTTGGGACGGGTAGCTGAACCCACCGTGTTCTATGGCGAACAGGTTGCGACGTGGAATGACACCCTCTCGTTGCCCTTGTTGCCGACGGAGAAGTCGGTTGAGGTCTTCCTGAAACTGCGGCGGTCTCCCCGCCTCGACCTGGATGACGGTGTGAGCTGGCGTGTCCGTCCGCACACTGAGTTGCACGCCACGAATGACAAGGAGTGGATGGACCTTGAGTCGGAGCGCTGCCCCCGAGGCCATTGGCCCGTGTTCAAGGGGGAGTCGTTCGATCTCTGGAAGCCGGACACGGGCAGCTACTACGCGTGGGCTGACCCCAAGCCGCTGCTGAGGCACCTGCAGGAGAAGCGTGAACGATCGGCGAGAAAGGCGGACTCGCCATTCGGCGGGTTCCCGCCTGCGTGGATTTGCGACGCCAGCACGCTTCCGTGTCTGCATCCGCGGATCGTGTTTCGCGACATATCGCGCTCGACGGACTCTCGAACGGTGCGTGTTGCGCTCCTTCCGCCAAAGTCATTCCTGACGAACAAGGGTCCGTATCTGTTGTTGCCGCGAGGAACGGTGGAAGATCACGCCTATCTCCTGGGCGTCCTTTCGTCGATTCCGCTCGATTGGTATGCGCGGCGGTTCGTCGAGACCTCGCTGAATTTCTTCATCCTGAATCCGTTTCCGATTCCGCGTCCGCAGGCCGGGGATCCGCTGCGTCGTCGAGTGATCGAGATCGCAGCCCGCCTCGCCACGCCGGACGACCGATTCGAGGAATGGGCGTCGCACTTCAAGCTCGAACCAAGGGTCCTGGACGAAGACGAGAAGGGTGATCTGATTGCCGAACTTGATGCTGCGGTCTCGCTCCTCTACGGGCTCGCGAAGAAGGATGTAGTACACATCTTCGAGACATTCCACGAGGGGTGGGAGTACGAAGAGCGGCTGCGAACCGTGCTTGAACGCTATCGCCAGCTTCGGATGTTGGCGTGACCAAGTCGCGACACGTTGTCGTGCACAATAGTCGGGTGTCGAAATGCAATTAGGCGTCACCTCGCCATCGTGACCTCAGTTCAAAGTCGCTTTCGCACCCGGGTGTTCTGCTACGATGGTGGGCGCCACTCCACGCTGCCGTACTGCGGCAAACAATGGCGTGCATTCTTCGAAACGGACCCATTGCAGCCCAACATCTCGAACAACACAGCAGCTGCGCGCGAGATCATATTCGAGGCACCTTCTCTACGGCGCGCTGAATACGCGGCACAGCTGCTCCTTGCCGCCGACGCTCTGTGCACCGGTGCTCGTTCCTGGTTCGGCGACAGCATCCGCGTAATGTGCGAAGAGGAACCCGAGGACCCCGCAGAACTCGACGTCCACCACCAGTTCCTGGAGAGCACTCAGGGGGTGGTGAGCGGCCTCAGTCGTGCTACGCTCGTCGCGGCCAGAGCGTCGCATCGCCGCAAGTACCAATATGCACTCTTCAAGATGCAACTAAGCTACACGCTCTGTTCGCTCCATCCGATCGACCTGGATCCATCGCACTGGCGTCCTGGCCCAGCGGTGTCAGACTCCCCGCTTGACCATGTTGCGTGTGCCTATGCGATTCAATCGGCATATTCTGCAATCGAGGAACTCGGCCTGGAAGTGCGAGCGTCGAAGGACGTGCCTTCGATGCTCAATGGCAAGTGGAATCCTCCTGTCTTGTCCGAACTGCGAGCCCGTCTTTGTCGTGCGAATGTTGCTCTTGGCGAGAGCGTAGTGTGGCACCGACGCCACACACCAACACTTGTCGAACGGAAGTTGCCAGCGATATCAGCAGGCAAGACACCGTGGGCACACGGAATGGTACGTGACATCGAGGTCAAGATCGAAGACGCAATCAACCATTCCAGTCGACTTCGAAGCAAAGTGGCTGCCCATCGCCTTCCCGGAATCGCGAAGTCATTGACCCTCTACGATGCCTCCAACGTACAATCCCTTGCCCGACGACTTCTACTCGAAGTGTTGGGCTGCTGGCGACGGCCTCCGGGCGACGAATGACCGTTCTTGTGACCGATAGCAGTGCGAAGGTTGTCGAACTCTCGTTAGCCATACTCAGGCACAATGAAGCGACCCGATATCACTGACAGCCTGGTGCATTTCATCCGCGGAGCTGATTTCGCGTCGGCGCTCGGCGTGTTGCGCACGATTCTTGGCGAGCAAGTGCTGCGGGGCTCTGGACGCCTCGCGCGCGGTCAGTATCCGGTCGTATGCTTCTCCGAGGCGCCGATCGAGTATCTCGGATACGCGATCGCCCAGCAAGCCCATTCGAAGCCGCCGTACCAGCCGGTCGGGATTGTCGTCTCGAAGACTTGGTTGTTCGCACGCGGCGGGCGACCCGTGATTTATCAGTCGGATACAGAATTCGAGGAACTGAACGCTGACGTTCGCTGGCGACATGTGCGGTACGACCCGATTGGCAGTCCGCCGATTGACTTCACTTGGGAACGGGAATGGAGGATATGCACGCCCGAGCTTCACTTCTCCGCTGACGACGTGACGGTCGTTCTCCCGGACGCCGCTGTGCTGCGTTGGCTCCATGAACGGTTCGAGCTTGACCAAGATCTGCTCGAGATGCAACACGCCCTTGCGGTCGGAGATGAGCTGGTAGCGCGAATGATGCGCGAGGAGTTCCCGTGGAAGACGATGACGTTGTCGCTCGGTCAACTGTGATGGCCCGCGATGGCGAACCCGCGCCGATGCAGACGGAGCACTACGGAAACGGCCGCGTCCATTTGAAGGGCCTCAGCACAACGCCTTCGTTTGCAGCCGAGCGAATATGGTAGACCACGTCATCGCGCGAGCCCCAGGAGCAGGATTCCTGCCACGACACTGGGGGGAATGGAGCGCTTTCGTGAGAGCGGGTAGACAGCCTTCTGATATCGGTCTCAGATGCGTGCAGTCACATCTCAATCGCTTTGCTGCTCGGTACAGAGCAGCGAGAGCGCTAGGGCGTGTCGAGTTGGAGGGATACAGCGACGTCGTGCGTGACGGGTATGCTTCGTTGTTTCGGCTGTTCTTTGCGTGGACAGCATTCGATCAGTATCTCACCGCCATTCCGTGCGAACAAGCCAAGTGCCTTGTCTGGGTCAGCAGACATACTCCGTCGGACCTGCAAGCGCAGGTGAGGCAGCTAGATCCGAACAATCGACTGTTCAACTTGATCTGTGCGAAAACTCGCGGCGCCACATTCGAACAAATCCGTCATCACATTAACGGCGACGAAATCAACTGGACCTATCTTGCTTCGTCATTACGCCACATCTTCGCTCACGGTATTCTGACTCCAAGCGCGAACGGCGTGCGTCCGGGTACTGTGGGTGCCGTGTGTCAGTTGCTGGTGCCGCACGTCCTCACCGCAGTTGATGGTGACTTCTCCATGCGAGTGGAAGAACTCCGGCAGAGGACAAAGTAGCGATGAAATGCTGGGCGCATGAACTCGGCGGATGTGGAGGCGGTCAGTCACGAGAGCACCTCGTCTCCGAGAGTCTATGGACAGGTCCGTCGATTGAGGTTGTGGGATTTGCCTGGTGCAAGAAGAAGCCAATACAGATTGGAATCGCGAATTTCACATCAAAGATCCTGTGTCGCGTTCACAACAGCCGCCTCTCCGAAGTTGACAAAGGAGGCGCGTCGGCATTCAGGACCCTCGCGGACGCCTTTCAGTTACTTCGAGCGCGCCAGCAAATCGCGAATCGGCCGTGGATGCAGCAGTGCTATCGCATCGATGGCCCTCCGTTGGAAAGGTGGTTTCTGAAGACAACCATCAATCTTCACCTTGCCCAGGCGAAAGCTCCGATGTGGAAGACTTCTCGGCCGAGCTTCACACCGCCACTTGAGTTGGTACGCTTCGCGTACGGCCTTGACGAGCTGAATCATCCTCGCGGCCTCTACGCTGCCGCTGTCCCAGGTGAGCGGACGAAGCATCAAGAGGGCGTGGAGTTTCGTCCGCTGTTTGCGCTGGATGACTCGATTGTCGGGGGACTCTTCACTTTTCGCGGGTTCCGCTTTCTCCTGGCCGTCGCAGGCACCGAGTTGCCGCTCCGTCTGTCGCTTGATGATGATCCAGCTGATCCGTGGCACCGAAGCGAGCTTCTGCATCGAATTCGGCGGATAAACATCAACATTGATTCTGAGCGATCCCATTTCATTGAGTTCACATGGCCAGGAAAGACGTCAGCCCACTACACGGAGTAACGGCGGAAACCCATCGACATTCGACGTGGCCGCTCCGGCGCTGATCCGTTCGTGATCGCGCTCGCCAGGGTGCGCGGCGGGGTTGTCGTCACTGGCGAGAACGACGACGGTAGCGCCAAGCGGCCGAAGATTCCGACAGCCTGCACCGCCTTCGGAGTGCGCACGATGAAGCCTCTCGACTTCATCCGGACGAATCGCTGGGTATTCTCGCATCGCCTGACGTAGAATTCCAAGTGCTTATATGGCATGCTCTTGATTCATCTGACATGATGCTCTTTGGCCGCGACTCCCAACGCAGATGATGGCTCTTGATTACTGTAAATGTATGATTATCATACATTTACAGTAATTATAGGCTGATCATCCCAGGCCCACCGTGCCAGATACCATCCGCCCCCGTCTCGCCACTCAGCGCATCACCGCCGCCGCCGGCGTCAACCCGGTGGTCTTCGTCGTGGGCCCGCGACAGGTTGGCAAGAGCACGCTCCTGCAGTCGCTCGCCGGTGCCGAAGGGCGCACGGTGATTTCGCTTGACGATCCGGCGATACGTGCCCAGGTCCGTGAAGATCCGCTGCGCCTCCTCGAGCAAGGACCACCGCTCGTCATCGACGAGATCCAGCGCGAACCCGATCTCGTGCTCGCCCTCAAGCGCGCGGTAGACCGAATGGGTACCGCGCGAAAACTGGGCCACTTCCTTGTGACAGGGTCGGCCAATCCGCTCACCATGAAGTCCGTGGCCGACGGACTGACAGGCCGCGCCAGCTACGTCTGGCTGCGCCCCCTCACCCGCCGCGAGACCCTCGGACACGCAGCCCCCGGCGCGTGGGACACTCTGCTCCACGACCCGGTGGAGCGCTGGGGCGACGCGCTCACTGACCTGGCCCTCCCGCGTGGAGATTGGCGCGAAGTCTGCCGTGCCGGGGGCCTGCCGTGGCCGGCGCTCCATCTCAGGGACAACGACGCGCGCCACCTCTGGTTCGCCTCGTACGTGCGCAACCACGTGGATCGCGACGTCCGCGAACTGTCGGCCATCGAAAACGACCTGCAGTACTTCGAGCTGATGCAACTCGCCGCCCTCCGCGTTGGCAACCTGATCAACCAGACGGAACTCGGCCGAGATGCGCGCCTGTCGCAGCCCCAGGTGAGTCGCTGGCTCTCATTGATGGAGACCACCTTTCAGGCCAAGCGCATCCACTCGTACAGCCGAAGCCGGACCACGCGCCTCATCAAGACCCCGAAACTCTACTGGTACGACACGGGGCTTGCCTTCCATCTCTCTCGCGCCGCCCAACCCACCGGCGCACACTTCGAGAACTTCGTGCTCAACGATCTCGAGGCATGGGCCGAGGAGCATCCCACGCAGGCGCACGTCACCTATTGGCGCACGGCCGGAGGGCGCGAAGTGGACTTCGTGCTCGAAGGCCCACGCGACGCGCTGCTCGGCATCGAGGTCAAGACCTCCAAGAATGTCACGGCACAGGATGCCCGACATCTCGTGGAATTCGTCACCGAACGCGAGCCGGAGGGAGCGCGGGGCGTGGTGCTCTACGACGGCGACACGCAGATTCGTCTGCACGGTCGCATACTGGCCATCCCCTGGTGGCAGGTACTCTGACCATGACTATTCCACAACTCATCCGAGCTCTTGACTTGATACTACCATTATAATAGCATACTATCGTAATAGTATACCATTACGATGGTACTACGTGCTGGAGACCCCATGTCCAACGACAACACCCCGCTGATCGACCGCGACGACGAGCGAAAACGCCTGCGCGACCTCATGGCGACGGGTGTGCCGCAACTCGTGCTGATGTACGGCAGGCGTCGGGTGGGAAAGACCTTTCTGCTCAATCGGGTCTGGGGCGACACCCCCGCTTTCTACTTCACCGCCGCCGAAACCACGCCGGCCCAGAATCGGGTCGCGCTGCTGCACGCCTTTGCGGAATGGAGCGGCCAGCCTCTGCACCTACAGGACTATCCCACTTGGCGGAGCGTCTTCCGGCTCGTGCTCGAGTATCAGGCACCAGCTCCATTCGCCATCACGCTCGATGAGTTCCAGTACTTGGGCGAGGATGAGGACGGCCTGCGGGGGGTGGCCTCGGAGCTCAATGCGGTCTGGGAAGCTCGGCGCCCCAAACGTCCGCTCGTGCTGATCCTGGCGGGATCCTCGCTCCGTTTGCTCGAACGACTGAATACAGGGGGCGGCCCACTGTATGGGCGGTTTGCGTGGCAGTGCCACCTCAAGCCGTTCTCGTATTGGCACGCCGGGCAACTCGCGGGATTTCCGACGTTGCGGGACCGCGCGACGGCATATGGCGTGTTCGGTGGCACGCCGCGTTACCTGGCCGCCATCGACAAGCGACGCTCCCTCGTCGAGAACGTGCAATCCCTCATGCTCGACGCCTCAGGCGAAGTTCGAGATCTCGTCCGTACAGCGCTTCTTCAGGAGCAGGGACTTCGAGACATACAGAAATACCAGGCGATCCTGCGAGCGGTCGGCGAGGGATGCACGACCCTCAACGAGATCGCCCAGTCCGCTGGATTGGAGGTAGGCACGCCGCTGCGAGACAAACTCGAGCGCCTCGGGCACCTCGGGTACGTGGGTTCGTCGCGCAATTTCGAAACCACCTCGCGTGATCCGGCACGGTTTCGACTCACCGACCCGGCAGTCCAGTTCTTCTACCGATTTATTGACCCTTGGGAAAGTGCGCTGGCGACACAGGGAGCGCGTGCGGTCTGGGAACAGCATGTCCAACCGCACCTCGATATGCATATGGGACATGTCTTTGAACGCGTTGCGGAAGAGGCCTTTTATCGAAGGCAAAGCGCGCTCGGATTGCCCTTGGTGCGCAACTGGGGACGCTGGGAGGGGAGAGACCATCGCCGCACTCCCCTGGAGATCGACATCATCGCACGGTTGACGGAAGGGCGCGTACTTACCGGCGCGGTCAAATGGAATCGGACTCCTGTCGGCGTGGCGGTTCATACCCATCATCTCGACGCGTTGCGGCGACTCAGCGAGTCCGGGGTCAAATGGGCACACGACGCGCAGCAGCAAAACTCCCCCTTGCTCTACGTTGCCGCCGGTGGATTCACCCCGGAGTTCCGACAGGCGGCGATGGCGAGTCGAGAGACGGTTTATCTCTGGTCATTGGACGATCTGTACCAGGACGTGTCGCAGCCCCGATGACACAGCTAGTGCCACCCAAGAGCAGCAGGCACTCTCACCATGACAATGCCGCCAACCCCGCAGCCTGAGTTCGTCGACAACCGCGACGGCAACACGCTCGAAGCGGCCCTCGGGGCACGCCTCGAATGGCTGGCTGCGCACCTCGTGCAACCCACGGACGTGGCCATCGCCTCGGGGTACTTCAACCCCGAGGGATTTGGGCGCGTGGCCGATGCGCTTGAAGGCGTGGGACGAGTACGGCTGCTGCTCGGCGCGGAACCGGTGCCCCCGCCCGCGCGCCCCGAATGGCACCTCGGCGATCCGCGCGGGGCGCGGTTCGAGAGTCGGCTGCTGCAAAACGCGCTCGACCTCACCGAAGCCGGTTTGCTGCGCGATCGCGATGCGCTGGCCTTCGCACCGGCCACCGACCGGGCCATACAGCGCCTGCTGGAGTTCCTGAAGTCCGGCAAGCTCGAGGTGCGGCGTTACGAACGGCGATTCCTGCACGGCAAGGCGTTCATCTTCCAGAACGGGCAGGGAGTGCTGGCCGGGTCGTCGAATTTCACGGCGGCCGGACTCGTCTCGAACCTCGAGCTCAACCTCGGGCAGTACCAGCCGCACGTCACGCAGAAAGTGGAGCAGTGGTACGAGGAGCTTTGGGCTGATGCCGTGCCGTACGATCTCGCTGCGCTGTACGAGGCACGGTTCGAGCCGTACGACCCATACCTCATCTACCTGCGCGTGCTGTGGGAGAAGTACCACGCCGAACTCGACGGAGAGCGCACGCCGGACGGCGTGCTGCACCTGACGCGGTTCCAGAACGACGGCCTCGACCGGGCCCGCCGAATCCTCGAACGGTACAACGGCGTGCTGATTGCCGATTCCGTGGGGCTTGGCAAGAGCTTTCTCGCGGGCGAGCTACTTCGCCAGACAATTCAACACGAACGAAAGCGCGCCTTGCTCATCGCTCCAGCGGCCTTGCGCGATGGGTCGTGGGCGCGGTTCGCGTACCGGTTTCAGCTCGGCATCGAGACTATTTCGTTCAACGAGCTTGCCGACGAAAAAGCACTTGGCGGAACCCGCAAACAACTGCAGAGTCACCCCGCCGAGTACTCGCTGATCGTGGTGGACGAAGCGCACGCGTTGCGGAATGCAGAGACAAAGGCAGCGGCAGCGCTGCGTCGCCTGTTGCAAGGCGACCCGCCCAAGCAGCTTGTGCTGATGACCGCGACGCCGGTCAACAATTCGCTATGGGATCTGTACAACCTGCTGCAGTTCTTTGTCGGGCACGATGCGGTGTTCGCCGAACTGGGCATTTCGTCGCTGAAGCGGAAGTTCGACGAGGCGGTGAAGACTGATCCCTTCTCGCTCAAGCCGGACGTGCTGTTCGACATTCTGGATGCTACGACGGTACGGCGCACGCGGCATTTCGTGCAGCGCTACTATCCGAACGACCGGGTGCGGGTGGGCGACGAGATGCAGACCATCCAGTTTCCCCGCCCGCATGTGAAGTCGCACGGGTACGACCTCGAGACGGTACTGCCGGGGTTCTTTGCCGACTTCGCCGAGCAGCTGGCGCCGGAGCATGGGTCGCCAACTTTGTCGATGGCGCGATACGTGCCGTCGTTGTTCAAGCGCGGTGGGGCACCGGAAGCCCGCGAGGTCGCGTTGGTGGGGCTCATCCGCTCGGGGCTTCTGAAGCGCTTCGAGTCATCAGCCCACGCCTTCGCCAATACGCTTGAGCGGATGATTGCGGCGCACGACCTGTTCCTGCGGACCCTGGATGCCGGGAAATTGCCGACGTCAGAACTGTTGAGTGAACTCAGCGAAGTAGACACCGACGAGAGTTGGGACGACCTGCTGGCCGAGGGTGAGACGATTGACCCGGCGGAGTACGACGTCCCGCGTCTTCGGGTGGCGGTCGCGAGTGATCGGGCGATCCTGCTGGGCTTTCACGAGAAGGCGCGGACGGTAAGGCGCGAGACGGACCCGAAGCTCGAACTGCTCATCGAGGAGCTCGCCGCGATCGCGGCCCACGCCGAGCAGCATGGCGTGGGCGAGGAGGACACGCGGAACCGCCGGAAGGTGCTGGTGTTCAGCTACTTTACCGACACGGTGGAGTGGATCTACGGGCATCTCGTGGACCGAATGGCGACGGATCGTCGGTTGGCGGTCTACCGCGGACGAATTGCCCAAGTGCGCGGCACGGAGGGGGCAGGAGGTGTCGGGCGGCACGAGGCCATCTATGGCTTTGCGCCCAAGTCAACGGATGCGCCGGCAGGTTATCAGGAGGACAAGTTCGACATCCTCATTGCCACCGACGTGCTGTCAGAGGGGCTCAACCTCCAGCAGGCGGCGCGGATCGTCAACTACGACCTTCCGTGGAACCCAATGCGGCTGGTCCAGCGCCACGGGCGCATTGACCGCATCGGGAGCCCGCATTCCGATGTCTGGATGACGTGCATCTTCCCCGATGCACAACTGGACAAGATACTCCGGCTGGAGGAACGCATTCGAATGAAGCTTGCGCAGGCTTCGGCGAGCGTCGGCCTGGATAGCGAGGTGATACCGGGCGCCGCGGCGGTCGAGATGAACTTTGCCGACTCGCTGGAGGAGATTGAACGCCTGCGCAGGGAAGACGCCACGATCTTCGAGCAGGGGGGCGAAGGGGCCACGGCGCACTCCGGTGAGGAGTATCGGCAGGAGCTTCGCAAGGCGATCGAACAGGGGTTGGAGCCACAGATTCGGGCGCTGCCTGGTGCGGCAGGCTCAGGGCTACGCCAAGGCAAGGAACGGGGGCACTTCTTCTGTGCAAAGGTGGACGACAAGGTGCTGCTGCGGTTTGTACCGTGGAATCGCGAGAGTGCCGTTGTCGGCGACGCTTTGGGTTGTCTGCGCAGAATCACGTGCACTCCGGGGACCACACGGGTGATGCCGGGCGATCTGCGGGAGGGTGCATACGAGGCGTGGGCACGCGCCCGGACTCACATTCGCGAGGAATGGACGTGGGCCACGGATCCGGCGAACCTGCAACCCAAAGTGCGGCCGCTGTTCAGGGAGGCGGCGGCGCACGTTCGAGCGTACCGCCCGGAGGAGATGACGCTGGACGAGAGTGATAGGCTGGTAGCCTCGCTGGAGGCGCCACGAGGGATGCGCGACGAGCGCGCGCTCCGGACGGTGTTCAGTCGTGACAACGCCGACGGTATCATGACTACGAAGACGATCGCGGCATTTGTGCGGGAGCGTGGCTTTCAGCCGTGGAAGGCGCCGGAACCTCTGCCACCAATAGATGAAGACGACATTCGTCTGGTGGTGTGGATGGCCGTGGAGATTGGGGAATGAAAGGTCGCGTAGCTGGTTTCCTGCTTTCCTTGGCTATGCTGCCGGCACTCGTGCCGGTCGCCACTGGCGCGCAGAGCGTCCCCACTGGCCGCGTCGTCAACGATTCCCTCTGGTCATACGCCCTCGGCACCTACAAGCAGGTGCTTGTGTACCTGCCGCCGTCATATGATCGGTCGTCGGCGCGCTATCCGGTGGCGTACTACCTGCACGGATGGAGCGGCAACGAGACCAACTGGGTGAAGGTTGGGCACATTGACGCCTCTATGGACACGCTCGTGGCGGGCGGCATGCGCGAGATGATCGTGGTGATGCCCGACGGCGACGACTCGTGGTGGATCACGTCAAGTCGGCTTCCAGATGTCCCCGCCTGCCTGCGCACGCTACCAAGCTATGCTGGCGAGGCCAGTACCTATTGCGTGCCCTGGCCGCACTACGACGACTACATCGCGTATGACCTCGTGCGGTACGTGGACGCCACGTATCGCACGCGTGCCGACCGCGCGCACCGGGGCATCGCGGGGCTGAGCATGGGCGGCTACGGCGCGATGCTGCTCGCGTTCCAGTACCCGGAGCTCTTCGCTGCCGCCGCATCGCACTCCGGCGTGCTCTGGCCGCTCGAATGGGCGCCGGACGGGGTGGTCAATCGCCCCCAGGGCACCCCGGACTCGACGTGGGCTCGCATGCGCAATGACGCCGTACGGCGAAGCATGCGGGCGGTCTTTGGCAGCGACACGGCGGCGTGGTTCGCCCGCGACCCGGTGCACATGCTCGACCGAGCCAGGGTCCGTGGCGCCGTCCTGCCAGCCCTGAAGGCGGACTGCGGGACCAATGACCCCTACCTCGCCGGGAATCGCGCCCTGCGCGACGCTCTTCGGGCACGCGGCGTGGAGATGGCCTACGACGAATATCCTGGCGCGCACGACTGGGCTTACTGGCGCACCCACGCGCGCGTGAGCCTGGCGTGGCTCGCCGCGAAGATCGCCGCACGGTAATCTTCCTTCGTGGCTGATTTCTTCCCCCGCAAGACCATCGCCTGGGAGGTCGTCGAGGATCCGACGATGCTCCGGCGCCTCTCCAGTTCGCTGCCGGAGATGGCGCTTGTCACCGGCGTCACGCTCAGGTTGTACCGCGCGTACGTGCTCTCGCACGGGTCGCCGGAAAGCGGGCTCTGGGTTGGATCCACGCTCGTCATTGGCGGGGTGCTCCTGCTGGTGATGCTCACCGCGCACCTGGCCAACTATACGGTCCGGCACTGGTGGTGGCGTGCGCCGATGTTTGCCGCGCTCGAGGCAGGGACCGAGATCATGATGTCGCTGGCGCTCACAGCTGTGGGATTGGAGAAGATCGGCAGCGGCGTGGCGGAGTTCGATGACTGGCTGCCGAGTGCAGCACAGGTGCTGGCGTGGCGCGTGGTGCTCATCGTTCCGTTCACGGCACTGCTCGCCGTGGTCGTCACGGTGGTGCGTCACCTCCTGCTTTCGCGCGAACACCGCTTCTCCACAGCCCAGCGAGTCTCCGAAGCCCATCGTACCGTCGCCGAGGAACCGCCGGCACCGCCGGCCTGAGCATGAACCTCACGGGCAGAATCTCATGACACGATTCACGCGCGCCTTCTTCGCCGCGGTCCTGCTGTGGACCGCGTTCCCTCTCGCCGCCCAGCGTCCGGCTACGCGCCTGGCCGAGCGCCACCATCCCTTTGGCACGCTGCGCGAACAGGCCGTGCGCCAGCAGCGCTGGCTTGAGACCCGAATGAAAACGGTGCTTCCCGCGCTCATGCGGGCGCACGGGTTCGACATGTGGATCGTGCCGATGCGGGAGTATGCCGAGGACCCGGTCTTCTCGTCGCTGGTGTCGCCGACCACGTTCGCGGTGCGGCGCCGCACGATCTACGTGATGTTCGACAGATGCTCGGCGTCCGGTCGTACCGATCCGGGGGACGGCTCGTGCATCGAGCGTATCGCGCTTGGCGGGTCGTCGCAGGGGGGCGTGTGGCAGGCGATGCGCTCTACGCTGGCGGTGGACGCGCCGGTCGGCGGCCAGCAGGCCGAACTCTGGGGCGACGAGCAATGGAAACTGCTCAAGCGGGTGGTGGACGAGCGCAATCCGCGGGTGATCGGCATTGACCACTCACGCACCTTTGCCTTCTCCGACGGGCTGACACACGGCGAGTACCTGGGGATGACCGACGCGCTGGGCGACCGCTGGAATGCCCGGCTGAAGCCGGCGGAGGAGCTGCCGCTGCAGTTCATTGCTTCACGCGTGGCCGACGAGGAGGCGTTCTACGGCGAGGTGATGCAACTCGTGTGGGAGCTGATCCGCGAGATGTACTCGTCCAAGGTCATTGTCCCCGGCAAGACGCGGACGAGCGACCTGGTCTGGTGGTGGCGCCAGCGCGTGAACGATCTTGGGCTTGGAACATGGTTCCAGCCGAGCATCGACGTGCAGCGTGCGGGGGCGACCGCGGAGTCGTTGGGAGCGGATCCCGTGATCCAGCGCGGCGACGTGCTGCACTGCGACGTGGGGATCACCGCGCTGGGACTCAACACGGACACGCAGCATATGGCGTACGTCCTGAAGCCCGGCGAACGGGACGCGCCAGCGGGGTTGCGACAGGCGCTCAAGAACGGGAACGCGCTGCAGGATATCGTCATGGCGGAACTGCGGCCCGGGCGAACGGGGAACGAGATTCTCGCGGCGTCACGCGCGCAGATGACGGCACGCGGCATCACCGGCACGGTGTACTCGCACCCCATCGGCATGCACGGACACGGTGCGGGACCGCTGGTGGGGTTGTGGGACTATCAGGACGGTGTGCCCGGACGCGGCGACGCAAAGGTGATTGCGAACATGTGGTACTCCATCGAGCTGCAGGCCACGACCCCGGTGCTGGAGTGGCAGGGGCAGGCCGTGCGGATGGCGCTCGAGGAGGACATGATGATCGGCACCGATGGCACGCCGCGGTGGGTGCGCGGTCAGCAGAAGACGCTCTGGCTGGTGAGGTAGGCGGATGAAGAAAGAACTGATAGTCGTCGGCGATCGGGTCCTCATCCGTATGGAAGACGGCGAGGAGCGCACGAAAGTCGGGCTCTACCTGCCAGCGACGGCGGTGGAAGGGCAGCAGGTGCAGGGCGGTACCATCGTGGCCACAGGGCCGGGGCAGCCCCTTCCCACCGTCGAGGACCACCTCGACGAGCCATGGCGCATCACGTCGGGGACGCAGACGCGGCACGTGCCGATGCAGGCCCGTGTGGGCGACTATGCCCTGTTCTTCCGCAAGGCAGCGGTGGAAATCACGTTTGAGGGCGAGCGCTTCCTTGTCGTGCCTCAGGCGGCGATCCTGACGCTGTCCCGTTGAGCGGGCGCCGCCAGCACACGGCAACGCGTCCACTGGTGTATCCTCAGTGAGTCGGTGTGAGGCGGCAGCGCCCCGCAGTGATACTGGAACGCAGGCTGACCCCCCATCTGGAATGAGCGAGCCATGATGTATCCGGAACCGATGATCGCGCCGATGCGCGAAGAGTTGACCCGCCTTGGCCTGCAGGAACTGCGCACGGCGGCTGACGTGGCTGCGGCGCTCGGCAATGCGAAGGGAACGGCGCTGGTTGTCGTGAACTCCGTCTGCGGCTGCTCGGCGCGCAACGCGCGGCCGGCCGTGGCGGCTGCGCTGCAGCACGCGGTGACGCCGGACCACTTGTTCACGGTGTTCGCCGGCCAGGACGTGGACGCCACCAAGGCGGCGCGCGCGTTCTTCACCGGCTATCCACCGTCATCGCCGTCAATCGCGCTGCTCAAGGATGGACGCATCGTGCGCCTGATTGAGCGTCATGAGATCGAAAGTCGCACGGCGAGCGACATCGCGCAGGATCTCGTGAGCACGGTTGATCGGTATTGCGCGGCTGGCGCGGCCTGACAACTAGTTGCGCCGGACTCTGGCGCGGATTGACGGAGTGATTGTAGCTTGTGCATAGCCAATGCGAACGTGGCATTGGCCATCGCGGCGGCTCGAGCCGCCTGCGGACAAGAGGACCGGCTTCCGGGAGCCGGTCCTTCTTGTGTCTGGGGCAGAGAGACAACAGAGAGACAACTGATAAACAACAGAGAAACAACAGCTGGCGAAACAGCGACCACGGCTCGCACGGCTGGGCCATCCGACCGCTCGCTGCTGTCTGGCTGTTGTCTCTCTGTTGTCTCTCTGTTGTTTTTCCGCGCAGTTCTTTATGTTTCAAAGCTGATGCCCCGTCCCACCTCCCGCCCACCGGCCGTGCTGGCTGACCGCGCCGCCGACCAACTCGCATTCATTCGCGACACGATGATGCGCGCCGGGCGCTTCACGGCCGTCTCGGGGGCTGGTACCATCGGTGCCGGCCTGATCGGCAGTCTTGCCGCGGTGGTGGCCCCCCGCGCGTCGTCTCAGGAACAGTGGCTTGCGGTCTGGCTAGTGGCGGCGATGCTTGCCGTGGCCGTGTCGCTGGGCGCGATGGCGCGCAAGGCGAACCGCTCGGGCCAGTCGCTGCGTGCAGGCCCGGCACGGACGTTCGCCCTCGCGTTCTCACCGCCTCTCGGAGCCGGCGCGCTGCTGACCGCAGCGCTCGTGAGCGCCGGCGCATGGCAGCTTCTGCCTGGCACATGGCTGGTCTGCTATGGCGCCGCCGTCGTATCGGGCGGGGCGTTCTCAGTACGGACCGTACCGGTATTCGGCTCCGTGCTCGTCGTGCTCGGCGCGGCTGCCCTGATGCTGCCGGTGGCGACGCACGCGTGGTTGCTCGGTGCCGGCTTCGGCGGGGCGCACGTGATCTTCGGCTTTCTGATCGCGAGGTACCACGGTGGCTAAGGGATCCTCTTCCGCCGCGAAACGCGGCGATCGCAAGCCGGCGTCGGCAGCACCGGCGTTGGCCCCCGTGCTCGGCGGCGAATCCGTGCCGGCCGCGCTCGACAAGCTCATCCACGACCGGGTACGGCTGGGGATCATCAGCGCGCTCGCCGTGAACGATCGCCTCAGCTTCACCGACCTGCGCGACCTGCTGGCGCTCACCGACGGCAACCTGAGCGTGCACGCGCGCAAGCTCGAGGACGGAGGCTACGTCAGCTGCACGAAAGGGTACGACGGCCGAGTGCCCAGGAGCGAGTTCCGCCTGACGGCAGCCGGCAAGCGCGCCCTGGAGCGCTACCTCGGGCACATGGAGGCGCTCATCGAGGCAACGAGGGGGCGGTGAGGGAGAGTACGCGGTCGCCTTCTGCCTCCTACGACTGCCGAATCCAGCGCGCCAGCTCCCGCATCGTCGGCCGCTTGCCGTACATGAGCAGGCCCACCCGATAGATGCGCGCCGATAGCCAGACGCAGAGGGCACACGTCACGGCAACCCCGGTCAACGAGCCCGCCAGTTCGTACCACGGTATCGAGATAGCGCTCATGCGCATGGGCATCATGATCGGTGCCGAGAAGGGGACCCAGCTCACGATCTCGGCCAGGCGGCTCGTCGGATTCATCATCACGGGCTGCGCGAAGATGATACTGAAGACGAGAAGCATGATGATCGGCTGCGCCGCCTGATTGGCGTCCTCCTGGCTCGACACCATCGCGCCGACTGCCGCGAATAGCGCGGCATACAGGCCGTATCCAAAGATGAAGAAGAGCACCAGTGCCACGATGAGCGAGGGCGGCACGGCCGGCAGTGGCAGGTTCGGCATCGCCGGCATCCCGAACGTCGCGAAGATCTGTGCCCGGAATTGGTAGAGCGCCGCGGCGCTTCCCAGCCAGACCGCCTGCTGCAAGAGGCCCACTGCGCCTACGCCGATCACCTTGCCGGCGAGCAGCACGTCCGTGGACACCGACGACACGATGACCTCAGCCACGCGCGTCGTTTTCTCCTCGAGCACGCCGCGCAGGATGTTCTGGCCGTACAGCACGATCATCATGTACAGCAGGAACGCGATCAGGAACCCGAAGATCGCGCTTCCGATGCCCGAGCCGCCCCGCCCCTTGTCGGTGATGCGCTCGGCGCTCATGTCCACCTTCACGCGAGTGAGCGCCTCCACCCGCTTGGGATCAAGCCCCTCGCGCTCGAGGCGCTGTCCGAGCATGGCCGATCGCAAGGCGCTCCGGATGATCTCGAGTTCGTTGAGTGACGAAGCGTTGCGCCCGGCGTATGACGCCTTCTGCTCCTGAATGGTGAGCGAATCCAGCACCAGGTAGCCGCGGCGCGTCTTCGCCATCACGTCCTTGGTGGCGAGCGATTCAGCGGCGGCCACTTCGTCCGGCGTGACGACCACAACCTGCGTGGCAGCGGCATCGCCCATCGGGCCGCCGTTCAGGCGGGTCGCCACGCGGTCGCCCAACCCGGTACCAGTGGCGTCAATGATGCGGATGTCGGCGACCCGCACGTCCTTCATGCCGCGCACCGACAGATAGGCCGGTAGCACCATGATGACGCCGAAGAAGACCGGGCCGAAGATGGTGACGATGATGAACCACTTGGTGCGCACGCGCTCGAGGAACTCGCGCTTGATGACGGTCCAGAGCTTAGCCATGGCCTGACATTCCCTCCTCCACGCCGGACGCGCCGACCCGGTCGAGGAAGATCTGATGGAGCGACGGCTGAATCAATTCGAAGCGCTGCACCTGGGCGCCGGCGCCGACGAGGCGCTGCAGCAGCAGTTGCGGATTCCCGCCCACCGTCATCTCGATCTCGAAGTAGCGGTTGTTGTCGTCCATCTTGAGCACGAGCGTGCGGTCGGCGAGGATGGCCGAGACGTCGTCGTTCGGCGCGCCGGCCAGCGAGAGCGCCACGTTGAGCGTGTGGTGCTCCGACTTCACGCCGGCGACCGTGCCGTCCAGCACCTTCTCGCCGCGGGCGATGATGCACACCGAGTCGCACAGGCGCTCGGCGTTGTCCATCAGGTGGGTGGAGAAGACCACCGTCCTGTCGCGACGCTTGAGGTCCACCACGACGTCCTTGAGCGCCTGCGCGTTGATCGGGTCGAGGCCGCTGAACGGCTCGTCGAGGATGACAACCTCGGGGTCGTGCAGCAGCGTACCGATGAACTGGACCTTCTGCTGCATGCCGCGGGAGAGCTCGTCAACCTTCGCATTCCCCCAGTCCTTCTCTGGGCTCTTCAGGGACAGGCGTTCGAGCCACTCGGTGATGCGGCGGTCGGCCGTCTTGCCGTCCACGCCCTTGAGTTCGGCGAGGAAGCGCAGGAGGCGGCGCACCTGCATCTTCTTGTACAGCCCACGCTCTTCGGGCAGGTAGCCGAGGCGGTCGAGCAGGCCGGGTGACGTATTAGGGGCACCGAGTATTGTGATCGATCCCGCGTCGGGAGCGATCACGTTGAGGATCATCCGGATGGTTGTGGTCTTGCCGGCGCCATTCGGCCCCAGCAGGCCGTACACCGACCCGCGCGGCACGGCGAGCGAAAGCTCGCGTACCGCGACGTGCTCGGCGAACCGCTTGGTGATCCCCCGGAGTTCGAGGGCGAGTGCAGGCATAGGTCCTGACGTTTAGGTTCGAACGAATATATGACTTCGACTGCCGGGTGCAGGGTATGGAAAGGAGAGGGGCAGCCGCGCCTTGAGACCACTACGCAATTAGGTGACACTACGCTCATGCTGCATCTTTTGATTCTCGGCTTTGCGATGGTCGTGGCCGCGTGCGGACCACGCGCCGACCAGGCGGCCACCGCGAAGGTGCTGGTGGCCTTCAATGCCGGCTCGCTGGCGCGCCCCATGCGAGCGGCGCTCGACTCGTTCGCCGCCCGGGAGGGTGTGCGGGTGGAGCAGGAGAGCGCCGGGTCGCTTGAAACGGCGCGCAAGCTCACCGAACTCGGCAACGTGCCCGATGTCATAGCGCTGGCCGACGAGGAAGTGTTCCCGCAGCTGCTCATGCCGGAGCATGTCTCGTGGTACGTGCGTTTTGCCCACAACCGGATGGTGCTTGCCCATACGTCCCGGTCGCGCGGGGCCGACGGCATCACGGGCGACAACTGGTGGCAGGTGCTGCTGCGCGATGGCGTCGAGACCGGGCGCAGCGACCCCCAGCTCGATCCAAACGGCTATCGCACGCTGCTCGTGCTGCAGCTTGCGGAGCGGCACTACGCACAGCCCGGGCTCGCCAAGCGGTTGCTGCAGGCCATGCCCGCGCGCAACGTGCGGCCCAAGGAAGCCGACCTCGTCGGCCTCCTGCAGGCCGGCGAGTTCGACTACATCTGGTCGTACGAGTCCATGGCCATCAACCTGGGGCTGAACTTCGTGCGGTTCCCCGATGCCATTGACCTGTCATCCCCGGCCGATTCGGCGTTCTACGCAACAGCCAGCGTCCGGGTGCGCGGCAAGGGGACCGACTCGGTGGAGTTCCGCGGACGCCCGATCGTCTACGCGCTCTCCGTGCCGCATACAGCGCCGCACCGGGACATTGCGGAGCGCTTCGTGCGGTACCTCCTCTCGCCGGATGGCCGGCGCGTGCTCCGGGGACAGGGACTCGATGCACTCGACAGGCCGGACGTGATAGGGACAGGCGCCCCGGCGGGACTGGTGCCATGACATCATCGGCGGCAGCGGCTCCGCTCCCCGCACGGGGGATGCAACGGGTCATCGCGGTGCTGGCCGCGCTCGCCAGTTCGCTCCTGCTGCTTTTCCTCGCCGTTCCGATCGGCCAGTTGATCGGGGCAGGCGGCGCCGATGGCCTCCGGCAGTTGGCGAGCGACGCGGAACTGCGGAACGCGCTCTCGCTGACGGCGATCACCGCCACGGCTGCGACACTCCTCGGCGTACTCGGCGGCACGCCGCTTGCTTACCTGCTGGCACGACGCGACTTCCGCGGACGGGCCGTGCTGTCTGCGGTTCTCGACCTGCCGCTGCTGATCCCGCATCCCGTGGCCGGCATCGCCCTGCTGCTGGTGCTGGGGCGCGAGTCGGCGGTGGGCGGGGCCATGCTTGCCGCCGGGCTCCGCGTGGTCGGCACGCCCGTGGGCATTGTCGCGGCGATGCTCTTCGTGGCGGCACCGCTCTTCATCAGCGGCGCGCGCGAAGCCTTCGCGCGCGTGGATCCCCGCTTCGAGGCGGTGGCTCGAACACTCGGCGATCCGCCGATGCGTGCCTTCCTGCGCATCACGCTGCCGCTGTCGCAGCGCGGGCTCATTGCCTCGGCGGTGGTGATGTGGGCGCGCGCGGTCAGCGAATTTGGCGCCATCGTGGTGCTGACGTACAACCCGAAAGTGGCGAGCGTGCTGAGCTACGACCGCTTCACCAGCTTCGGATTGCGCGAAGCGCTCCCGGTGGCGGCGGTGCTCGCCGTCCTTGCGCTGATTCCGCTCACCGCCCTGCGCACGCTGCGCGGCGCCGACGACGGAGCGACGCGATGATCGAATGCCGGGCCCTCGGCGCGCGTCACGGGAGCTTTCAGCTCGCCGACGTGTCGTTTGCCGTCCCCACCGGGCAGTACGGGGTCGTGATCGGCCCTGCCGGATCGGGCAAGACGACGCTGCTCGAAACCATCGCCGGAGTGGTGCCCGCGGCGTCGGGCCAGTTGTGGTTGCACGGGCGCGATTGCACCGCGCTGGCGCCCGAAGCGCGCGGCCTCTCGCTCGTCTACCAGCATGCGTATCTCTTTCCCCACCTGAGCGTGGCAGCGAATATCGCATACGGCGCCGCGTCACCGACGATCGCGGAAGAAGTGTCGCGCCGGTTTGGCGCCGACGCGTTGACCGGGCGTCCGGTGCGCGCGCTCTCTGGCGGCGAACGGCAACTCGTGGCCTTGGCGCGCGCCTTCGCCCGTCGTCCGGCGGTGGTCCTGCTCGACGAACCGTTCAGCGCACTCGACCCACGGCGCCGCACGATCGTTCGCCGCGAGGTGCGGGCGTTGCACCGCGAGTGGGGCGTGACGACCCTGCAGGTCACGCACGACTTCACCGAGGCCGGCCTGCTGGGCGACGTAGCGATCCTGCTCGATAGCGGACGCGCGCTGCAGTCCGGCGCCCCGGACGAGGTCTTCCGCCGGCCGGCGTCGCCATATATCGCGGAGTTCCTGGGCGCCGAGAATGTGCTGGCTGGGACGGTGCGTGTACTCGATGAACGGGCGCCCGATTGGTTGGAGGGCGATCCGGCGCCCATCGCGCACGGGTACCGCGCTATAGAGGTGACGGCCGGCCTGCTGACCCTCTACACGATAGGGGATTTTCCGGCGGGCGAGGGCTACGCCGTTATCCGCGCCGAGGAAATCGTGCTGTCGCTCGAGCCACCGACCGGCTCCGCGCGCAACCGATTCCGCGGTACTGTGTCGGAGCTGGCCACGCTTGGCGCGCTGACGCGCGTGACCGTGGACGTGGACGGCCTGCCGCTTGTGGCATCGCTCACGACACGATCGGCCAAGGAGCTGGCGCTCACCGTCGGCACGCCAGTAACGGCATCGTTCAAGGCGATGGCCGTCCACCTGTGCTAAGGTGCGCTCACCGTCGGCCGTCGTTCTACAGCGTATCCAGTCCCTCGCGCCCGATCACGGGATTCCACGGCAACAACTCGTAGTTGGCGAGCCCCTGCTGCCAGAACGGATCGCCGTCGCGCACGGCGTCGAGCGCTGCCGCTGGGTTATTGTCGGGGACGCGCAGCAGCAGCACGCCCCCGGTGCGCGGGACCACCGGCCCCGACACGAGCAGCGTGCCAGCGGCCTTGAGCTCACGCAGATAGGCACGGTGCGCCTCGGTCGCTGCCTCGATCGTTTCGATGGGCGCGCGGTAGCGCATTAGTATCAATGCGTACATAAATGCAGATGGTAGATGGTAGACGGTAGACAGTAGAGCTGTCGCCTTCACCACGCGATGCCGTAATCCTCGCCGTGGTTGGACGCCGCCCCCCACATGGTCTTGTGCTTGCGGTCGAAGAGAATGGCGGTAATCGGCCCCGACGTGCGTTCCTCGTACTCCATCGTGTAGCCCATCCGCCGCAACTCGTTGCGCACGTAGAACGGCAGCGACTCCGCGGCCAGCATGCGTCCCGGCCGGCTCTCGTGCTGGCCGAACGACGACCGCATCTGGAAGCTGTTGATGTTCGGCGCTTCCACGGCTTCCTGCGGCGTCATGCCGAACTCGGTGATGTTCAGCAGGAACTGCAGGAGATTCTGGTCCTGCGAGTCGCCGCCCTGCACCGAGAAGGCGATGTACGGGGCGCCATCCTTGAGCGCGAGCGACGGCGTCAGGGTCACGCGCGGACGCTTCCCGGGCTCAACGACGTTGAACGGGCCGTCCTCGGGTGCCGTCACGAAGCTCTGCGCGCGCTGCGACAGCCCGACCCCCGTATTCCCGGCGATCACGGCCGGAATCCACCCGCCGGACGGCGTCACGGAGATCACCCAGCCTTCTTCATCGGCGGCTTGAATGGAGGTCGTACCCGCGTAGAACGCCGCCTTGAACGCTTCATCTGCCGTCTGCCCTCTGCCGTCTGCCATCTGCTCCGGCGGCACCCGATCCTGCTGTCCGCTCCTCGGCAGGGTGGCCGCGGCCGGCAGTACCGTCCACGCGTCGAGCTGCGCCTTGATTGGGTTGGCGCGTCCCTCGAACGGATACGGATCGCCGGGCTTCACGTTGGCGTCGTTCCTGGTCCAGTCGATCTGTGCATACCGCGCCTTGGCGTATTCCTTCGACAGGAGACCATTCATCGGCTGGTCTTTCGCGAATGCGGGATCTCCGTAGTAGAAGTCACGGTCGGCGAACGCCATGGACATCGCCTGATAGAGGGTGTGCAGGTAACGCGCGCTGTTATACCCCATGCCCTTCAGGTCGGCGTTCTCGACGATGTTCAGCGCCTGTAGCAGCGCCGGTCCCTGCTGCCACTGCTGCAGCTTGTACACCTCGACGCCCTTGTAGGTGGTCGAGAGCGGCTCCTCGATCTTCACCTTCCAGGTGGCCAGGTCCTGCTCGGTGAACAGGCCGCCCTCCTCGCGCACGCCGCGCACGATCTCCTTGGCGATGTCGCCCTTGTAGAACCGGTCGTACGCCGCATAGATGGCCTCTTTGCGGTTCTTCCCGGCCTTCAACGCCGCCTGCTCCGTTTCCACGAGCTTGCGCAGCGTGGCGGCCAGATCCTTCTGCACGAAGACCTCGCCAGCCTCGGGCGCTTCGCGCCGCTCGCCCAGGTGCGGCAGATAGACGGCCTTGGAGTACTTCCACTGCTTGATGCGAGCCTTGTTGCTCTCCATCGAGTTGGCCGTCTGCGCCTCGATGGCGTAGCCGTCCGCCATCTGGATCGCCGGCGCCAGCACCTCCTTGAGCGACAGCCTGCCGTACTCGGCGAGCATCGTCATCAGCCCGCCGGGCGTTCCCGGCGTCACGGCAGCGAGCGGCCCGAACTCCGGCGGATACCGATACCCCTTGTCCCGGTAGAACTCCGCCGTCGCGCCTGTGGGAGCCACGCCCAGGGCGTTGATACCGATGACCTTCTTGAGCCCCGGATGGTAGATGAGCGCCTGCGTCTCGCCGCCCCAGCTGAGCACGTCCCACATGGTCGCGACGGAGCCAAGCATGGCGCACGCGGCGTCAATGGCGTTGCCGCCCTTGGTGAACATCATCGCCCCGGCGGTGGCCGCGAGTGGCTTGCCGGTGACCGCCATCCAGTGGCGTCCGTGCAGCGGCGGCTTGGCCGTGCGCTGCGCCAGCAGCGGGCTGGCGGATGCGATCAGGGCAAGAGTCAGGGCAAAGAGAGTCAGCGAGCGGTTACGCATCCGGGGAATCCTCGGTCAGGTACACCTCGAGCGGTCACGCGGCGTCTGCACGGCGCAGGCCGCAATCGTCACCAGCAATACTCTATCGGTGCAGCAATCGTTGGCTAGGGTGGCGGCTCGCGGGTGTTTGCCGACGAAGGTAGCTTCGTCCGCATGACACGGCTTCTGTGCTTCTTCACTGCCCCCCTTCTCCTCGCCGGTGCCGTCGCACATGCCGCGGCGCAGGCCGACGGCACTCCCGACGACGCCATCCGCATCAATCAGGTGGGCTACCTCCCTGACGCGCCCAAGGTAGCGGTGATCTGTGCGCTTGCGCCCCGCACGGTGGCGGTGTTCGAGGTCGTGGACCAGGCTGGCAAGCGAGTGTTCGGCCCAAAGCCGGCCAAGGCCGCCGGCAAGTTCGGGCCGTGCGTCGAGACCTTCCGCCTCGACTTCACGGCGTTGCGGTCCACCGGGACGTATCGCGTTCGCGCCGCCGGCCTTGAATCGCGTCCCGTGAAGATCGGCCCGGCTGTCTGGAACGGCCTCGCCGAGATGCCGCTACGCTACATGCGCCAGCAACGGTCGGGCTACAACCCCACCCACGACAAGACGGTGCATACAAAGGACGGCATCATCGTGGACCATCCCACGCGCGCCGGCGAGTACCTGCCGGCGACCGGCGGCTGGGCCGATGCATCCGACTACCTGCAGTACGTCACGACATCGGCGACCGCGACGTACCAGTTATTGCAGGCGTGGCGCGACAACCCGAAGGCATTCGGCGATGCGCACCAAGCGGACGGCCGCGCAGGGGTCAACGGCGTGCCGGACGTGCTCGACGAGGCGCGACACGGACTGACCTGGCTGCTCCTGATGTTTCCCGATGATTCGCTGATGCTCAACCAACTCGGCGATGATCGCGACCACATGTTCTTCGACCTCATCTACAACGACTCCGCCGACTACGGATGGGGAAAGGGCGGGGCGCGTCCGCTCTATCCCTGCACCGGAATCCCGCAGGGACTGCTGCGCTACCAGAATCGCGCGAACGGATATGCCTCGACGGCGGGCAAGTTTGCCGCCGCCTTTGCACTCGGCGCGCAGCTCTTGCGCGAGCGCGAGCCGGCGCTTGCCGACACGCTCAAGCGGAAGGCGCTGGCCGCCTTTGCGCTCGGCGAGAAATACCCCGGGGTGTGCCAAACCGCGCCGGGGCGCGGTCCGTACTACTACGAGGAAGATGACTGGGAAGACGACATGGAACTGGGCGCCGCCGCGCTCTTCGCCCTGACGTCAGATGCACGGTACCAGGCCAAGGCGCTGCAGCATGCGGCGAAGGCCAAGGTGAAGCCGTGGATGGGCGCCGACACAGCCAATCACTACCAGTGGTATCCGTGGCACAACATCGGTCACTACGAGGCAGCGCGGCGCGGTACGCTGAACGAGCGCCTCAAGCTCTCAGGCTACTACCGCGACGGCCTGAAGGCCGTCGCCGAGCGGGCCGACAACGGCTTCAACGTCGGCATCCCGTTCATCTGGTGTTCCAACGACCTCATGACGTCACTGGCGGTGACGGCGCTGCAGTACCGCCGCATGACCGGCGACGAGAAATACCGAGGGCTCGAACAGTCGGCCATCGACTGGCTCTTCGGGACGAACCCGTGGGGCGTCTCGATGGTGATCGGCGTCCCGGCCGACGGCAACTTCGCGCGCGACCCGCACGCCGTGATTTCGGTGAAGCTGAAGTACCAGCTGGACGGTGCGCTGCTCGACGGCCCCGTCTACTCGTCCATCTTCAGGAATCTGCTGGGCATCTCCCTCACCAAGCCGGACGCGTACGCCAAGTGGAACACGGGCCACATCGTCTACCACGACGACTGGGGCGACTATTCAACGAATGAACCCATCATGGATGGGTCGGTGAACGTGCTGTACCTGCTGTCGTGGCTGGACAGCCGGCGATAGCGCGCCACGCAAGCGTTTGCGTGGCGCGCGGCATGTCAATGACGTGAAGAGCACCACGCCGTCGCGCACGGGGATCTACACCCAGATTGCGACGAGAACACCTGTGTTATGGTTCACAGACAGGCATTTCCTGATACTTCGTCGTGAAAACTCTGATCCATAGCGGCGCCTTCAAATGGCGAATTTGCCAGCGCCCCTGCAGGGGTATCCTCCCACCAGCGCCGTTGCGCCCTCATACGCCATGACCGACAAGCACGAAGTCCCCCGCACCATGGGCCAGCAGGCCGGCCGCCGCTCCTGGGCCGAGCCGTGGAAGATCAAGATGGTCGAGCCTCTGACCATGACCGACCGTCCGACGCGCGAGCGTGCGATGGCTGAAGCGGGATACAACACGTTCCTGCTCCGCTCCGCGGACGTCTACATTGACCTGCTCACCGACAGCGGCACGAACGCCATGAGCGACCGCCAGTGGGCGGGGATGATGGTCGGCGACGAAGCCTATGCCGGCTCCGAGAACTTCTACCATCTCGAGTCCGCGATTCAGACGTACTACGGATACAAGTACCTGGTTCCCACGCACCAGGGGCGTGGCGCGGAGAACCTGATCAGCCGTACGGAGATCACGGCTGGCCAGTACGTGCCGGGCAACATGTACTTCACCACCACGCGCCTGCACCAGGAAATGGCGGGCGGCATCTTCGTGGACGTGATCTGCGACGAAGCGCACGACTCGCAGCACCGCGGCGCGTTCAAGGGGAACGTGGACATCGGCAAGCTCGACGCCCTCGTCAAGGAGCACGGCGCGGAGAAGATCGCGTACGTGTCGCTCGCGGCCACCGTGAACATGGCGGGCGGCCAGCCGGTCGCGATGGCCAACGTGAAGGCGCTGCGCGCCTGGGGCGACAAGCACCGCATCAAGATCTACCTCGACGCCACGCGCGCGGTGGAGAACGCCTTCTTCATCCAGGAGCGCGAGGCGGGCTATGCGGACAAGAAGGTCGCCGAGATCCTGAAGGAGTTCTGCAGCTACACGGACGGCGCCTGGATGAGCGCCAAGAAGGACTCGCTCGTCAACATCGGTGGCTGGGTGGCGGTGAACAGTTGGGAGGTTTTTGAAGAGCTCCGCAACCTCGTGGTCGTCTTTGAGGGGCTGCACACCTACGGCGGCCTCGCCGGACGTGACATGGAAGCGATGGCCATCGGCACGGCGGAGTCGGTGCAGGACGACCACATCCGCGCGCGCATCGGCCAAGTGCGCTACCTCGGCGAGCTGCTCGAGCAGTGGGGCGTTCCGATGATGGAGCCCATCGGCGGCCACGCCATCTTCCTCGACGCCAGGCGCTTCTATCCGCAGTTGAAGCAGGATGAGTTCCCGGCGCAGACGCTCGCCGCGCAGTTGTACCTCGACAGCGGCATCCGGGCGATGGAACGCGGCATCGTCAGCGCCGGCCGCAATGCCACGACCGGCGACCACTACCGGCCGAAGCTCGAACTCACGCGCCTCACCATCCCGCGCCGCGTCTACACGCAGGCACACATGGACGTGGTGGCTGAGAGCGTGAAGGCAGTGTACGAGCAGCGCGAATCGGTGAAGGGGCTCACGATGGTGTACGAGCCCAAGTACCTGCGATTCTTCCAGGCGAGGTTTGCGCCGCTCTGATTCTGAACGGGCGGCTACATGCTGAGGCTGCCCTTCCGGAACTCGCCCACCCCGATCATCGCATTCACGAGCACCGGCGTGCCGCCGCGCGCGGTGTCGCGTGCCTTGCGCAGGGTTGTCTCGATTGTCGACTGGTCGTCGAGCAGGAATCCGCGCGCGCCGAGTGACTCCGCGGTCTCGTGAAACGCGGTGCGCCCCAGTTGGGTCCCGACGTCGTCGCCGAGCATCGGTACTTGCCCGCGCGCGATCTGCGTCCAGGCGCCGTCGTTGCCGACGACGCATATGACGGGCAGACCGTGCCGAACGAAAGTATCGAGTTCGACGATGCCGTAGCCGGCAGCGCCGTCGCCCCACATCAGCCAGACGTCGTCGTCAGGGCGAACGAGCTTCGAGGCGAGAGCAAAGCCGGCACCGACACCGAGCGTACCGAAGACGCCGGGGTCGAGCCAGCGCATCGGCGCGCGGGGGCGCACCACATAGGACGCCGTGCCCACGAAATCGCCGCCGTCGGCGACGATGGTTGACTGCTTCGTCAGCAGGTCATCCACGCCGCGGCAGAGCGCCAGCGGGTTGACCGGCGGCTGTGGCGCGGCCGCATCGGCGGCAATGGAAGCATCGCGGCTGGCGTCACGTTCCGCGAGCCGTACGGCCCACGGCGCGCAACGCGCCACGGCGCCCGCGCCGGCCAGGGCGCGCACAAACAGGTCCGCGTCGGCACATACGGCCAGTGAACTCCGCCGGTTCTTGTGCAGTTCGCGCGCGTCGCGATTGGCCGATACGATCGTCGCGCGGCTGCCGATCTGCCGTCCGTAGTCAAGCCGGAAGTCCATGGGCACGCCGCACAGCAGCACGAGGTCAGCCTCGCGCAGCGCCTCCTTGCGATGGTGCCGCACCTGCTGGGAGGCGCCGATGCTGAGCAGTCCGCGCGCCATGCCCGCGAGGAAGACGGGGATGCCGATGGCGCGCACGGCGTCGACCAACGCGTCAATCTCCGCGGCGCACTCGCATCCCTGGCTGCCGATCACCATCACCGGGCGTTCGGCGCGGGCAAGCAGGGCGGCGGCCTGCTTCACTGCGCGTGCACTCGGATGCATGCGCATCACGTGAACCGGGTCCTGCGGGACCGAACCGCCCGGAGCAAACACCTTGGCGGCGTGACGGTTCAGGTACCAGTACTCGACCTTCTTGCGCAGGGGCGCGTCTGCCGTCGGCGGAGTGGCCAGGCCCATCGTCTCGCGGACGAGTTCCTCCGAATACAACAGGTCGAGTGGCAGCTCGACGAAGACCGGCCCCGGCACGCCATCGCGCGCCACGCGAAAGGCACGTTCGAGCACGTGCACGACGTCGGCCACGCGGGTCGCCCGCTCGCCGTGCTTCACATGGGGGCGGATCACCGTCATCTGGTCGATGTCCTGCAGCGAACCGCGCCCGCGCAGGACGGTGGCGGTGGCACCGCCGATGAGCAGCATCGGCGAGCGCGCCATGCGCGCGTTGGTGAGCGCCGTGAGCGTGTTGGTCACCCCTGGGCCGGCTGTCACCACGGCAACGCCCACGCCGGTCAGCCGTGCGGTGGCGTCGGCGGCGAAGGCTGCCGTCTGCTCCTGCCGCGTGTCGATGACGCGGATGCCACGCCGCTTGGCTTCGACGAAGATTGGTGCGATGTGCCCGCCGGCCAGCCCAAAGAGCGAGCGCACGCCGTGCCGCGCCAGCACCTCGGCCACCAGGTGGCCACCGTTTGGACGCGACGGGTCGGTGGAGGTCATGAGCTACCGAGCCGCCGCTCGCCACGTGACGGCGGACGAGGCGTTCCACGCCGCGTCGAGCGCGGCGACCACGACCACGTCGGCCTTGTCCGCTGCGCTCGAGTACGGGAGGTTCACCAAGGGACTCGTGCCCAGCACGAGCTTGTAGTTCCACGTGGTGGCGTTGCGCCACTGTACCATCCACCACCGCGCCGCCTCGGTGCCGCCCGGCGTGATGGTTACGCGCATCATCGCGTTCTGGTCCGTTATGGCGATGGCCGGCGCTGTGGGCGGTGTGGCATCGAGCCACGTGTAGGCCGGCACGAGCACGTTGCCGGGATAGCCGGTCGCCGAGAGTGCATCGGAGAGGCCTCCCTTGTTCTGGGTCAGCCACGCCGCGCGAAACAGGAGCGTTCCACTGCCGCCGCCGGCGTTGGCGCCCGCTCGCGCTCGCGTCGAGCTGATCTCGGTGATGATCTCCGATGCCGCGTAGGTCTCGGTCTTGCCGTCGGCCACGCGGTACGCTGCGAGTCCGGGCCAGACATGCCGTTTCTGCGTGTTGATCGCGATCCACCAATCGAGGAGCGCGTTGAAAGGCTGCCCCGTGTCATACGTTGACCAGTAAAGTTGTGGCGCGAAGTAATCCACCCAACCATTCTGGAGCCACAACTTGGAGTCGGCATAGATACTCGCGTAGGCGTCGAGTCCCGTGACACCCGCGGGATAACCCGGCCGCCAGATACCGAACGGCGAGATCCCGACCTTCACGGACGGCTTGGCGGCGTGCACCTCGGTGTACAGCCGCTGGACGAAGGTGTCCACGTTCCGGCGACGCCAGTCGGCGCGCGCCATCGCTGCGCCGCCGGCCGCGATGTACTTATTGTACGTGGCGTCATCGTTGAATCGCAGCGCAGTGGTATCAGGATAAGGATAGAAGTAATCGTCCAGATGCACCGCGTCGACGTCGTACCGCGTGATCACGTCCTTGATGACGTTCAGCGTCCACGTGTGCACGTCCGGCTCGCCCGGGTCGAACCAGAGCTGACCCTCCCAGACGCGCGCCAGGTCGGGTCGCGTCTTCCAGAGGTGGTTGGCTGCCAGCTTGGCCATGTCGCTCACATTGCCGGCGCGGAACGGATTGAACCAGGCGTGCAGTTCCAGTCCGCGCAGATGCGCTTCGTCAACCCATGTGGCGAGCGGGTCCCAGCCGGGATCCACGCCCTGCGTTCCCGTCAGCGCCTTTGCCCACGGCTCGAGGTTTGAGCGGTATAGCGCGTCGCCCGACGCGCGCACGTGCAGGATCACGGCGTTCATCCGCAGCGCCACCGCCCTGTCGAGGATGGTGCGCATCTCGGCCATGGCCTCGGTCTGGCTCAGGCCGGTCCGCGTCGGCCAGTCGAGGTTGCCCACCGTCGCCACCCACAGCCCGCGGAACTCACGCGCAATGGCCGGCGGGTCTGCGCTGGGTGGCGTGACCGGTGGCGTCACCGGCGGTGCAGGGTTCGTCGGACCGTCGCCTGAGCAGGCGGCGAGAAACGCGAGGACAGCAATAAGTGCGACGCGACGCATACACTAAAGCTGCCGCGCGTCCAGCATGACGGCGAGAGGCGAACACGGACGCCGATGACAGGCGACGAACGGCAGTCCGCGTCAGACGGCAACCTATGCCAGGCGGCGCCCAGTGCCCGCCGCTACCTACCGGCTACTCCCACCCATCGCGCCTTCCAGTGCCCGCCAGGGCAGCTTGGCGCACTTGTGACGCGCGGGAAACGCCGCGACTCCGGCAAGCGCGCCGAGTTCGCCCAGCGCGTCGTCGGCTTGGCCGCTCGCCAGCATCTCGTCGAAGCGGCGGGCGAGAACGGCAACCTCCTCGCGCGTTCGGCCTCGCACGACTTCCATGAGCATCGAGGCCGTTGCCTGCATGATGGAGCATCCCGCGCCCGTAAACCCTGCCTCTGCCACGAGACCGCCGTCCACACACACGGCAACCGTGACGTCATCGCCGCACAGGGGGTTCTTCTCGACGTGAACGCCGGTGACGCGTTTCAGTGGCCCCTTATGCCGGGGCCGCCGGTAATGCTCGAGAATGCGCTCCTGATAGAGCGCGGCCAGTCCAGCCGTTCCGGCCACCTGGGCGCCCTCGGTGCCCTCGGTACCCCCGGCTCCCCCCGCCGCCCCGGCCACCCCGGCGCGGTGCTCAGCCGACGTGGGCATGGAACCGCACCTTCGCCCTGCGCAGCGACGCCACCAGCGCGTCCACGTCGGCCGTGGAGTTGTAGACGTAGAAACTGGCACGCACCGTAGCCGCGACATGGAGTGCGCGCATCAACGGCTGGGCGCAGTGGTGCCCGGCCCGCACGCAGACCCCATCCACGTCGAGCATCGTGCTCAAATCGTGCGGGTGGATGTCGCCTAGCGTGAAGCTCACCACGCCGCTGCGTGCTTCAGCCGAGGCCGGGCCGTACACGTGCAGGCCTTCGATGGTCGCCAGTTGTTCCAGCGCGTAGCTCGTCAGCGCCACTTCGTGTGCGCGCACGGCGTCCATGCCAAGAGCATCGAGATATCGTGCGGCGGCGGCCAGCCCGACGGCGCCTTCGACGTTCGGCGTCCCCGCCTCGAACTTGTGCGGCAGCACGTTCCAGGTGGAGTCGCCGTCGAAGACGAACTCGATCATGTCGCCGCCGAACTGGTACGGGTGCATCGTCTCGAGCATCTGGCGGCGCACGATCACGCCTCCGATCCCCATGGGCCCGAGCATCTTATGGCCGCTGAAAGCGTAGGCGTCCACGCCGAGCGCGTCGAAGTCGACCTGCAAGTGCGGCGCCCCCTGCGCGCCGTCGCAGATCGCCACGGCCCCGAGGGCGTGAGCGATCTTCACAATCTCGCGCACGTCGTTGATGGTGCCGAGGGCGTTCGACACATGGCCGAACGCGACCACCTTGGTGTTGGCGGTCACGAGCGCGCGCAGCTGGTCGAGATCCACGCGCCCGTCGGGCGTCAGCTCGCAGATGCGGAACTCGGCGCCCACCGCGCGCGCCAACTGCTGCCACGTGACGAAGTTGGCGTGGTGCTCGAGGCGTGTCACCACCACGCGGTCTCCGCGGTGCACGTGCGGGAGCCCCCATGCCGTCGCTAGCAGGTTCAGCGACTCGGTGGTGCCGCGCGTGAAGATCAGCGTGTCGGCGTCAGCCGCGCCGAGGAAGCGAGCGATGTCGCGCCGTGCTCCGTGGTATGCGTCGGTGGCGGCGCCGCTCAGCTTGTAGGCGCCGCGGTGTGGGTTGGCGTTGGCGGTCTCGTAGTAGTCGCGCACGGCGTCGAGGACCACACGCGGCTTCTGCGACGTGGCCGCCGAATCCAGGTAGACCAGTCCCGGACTTGCCGCGAGCAGCGGAAAGTCGGACCGAACGTCCGTGAACCCTGCACCGGCAATGCTCACTCGGTGCTCACCGGCGCGGCCGCCGCATCCGGCGTGTCCGCAGCGCCGTGCTGGCCAAGCGCCGCGTGCATGGCATGCCATGCCAGCGAGGCACACTTGACGCGCAGCGGAAAGCGCGACACGCCGCCCAGCGCCTTGAGCGATCCCAGCGACTCGGCGCCCTCCGGGTGCGCGCCCGTCACGACGCCGTGGAACGTGGTGAATATCTGTTCGGCTTCGCCGCGCGTCTTCCCCTTGATGGCCGCCGTCATCAGCGACGCGCTCGCCTTGGAGATGGCGCAGCCGCTTCCCTGGAACGACACGTCGCTGATCTGATCGCCCTCGAGCTTCAGCCAGATGGTGAGCTGGTCCCCGCACAGCGGGTTCTTTCCCTCGGCGTGCGCGCTCGCGTCGTCCATGACGCGATAATTGCGCGGCCGGCGGTTGTGGTCGAGGATGATGCTCTGGTACAGCTCGTCGAGTTCGGCGGACATGCGATCGTCCTCAGACCTCAGGCGGGATGAAGCGCTCGAACAGCAGCGCCTCGAGCGCCACCTTGAGCGGCTCGAGTTCGATGAGCTCCAGCACCTCGGCGGCAAACGCATACGTGAGCAGCGCGCGCGCGCGTTCCGCGCCGATGCCGCGGCTCTTCATGTAGAACAACGCTGCCTGGTCCAACCGCCCAATGGTCGCGCCATGCGTACACTTCACGTCGTCGGCGAAGATCTCGAGCTGCGGCTTCGTGTCCACGCGCGCGCCCTCGCCGATGAGCAGGGCATGGTTAGTCTGCTTGCCGTCGGTCTTCTGGGCCTGCGGGTCCACGAACACCTTGCCGTTGAACACGCCGTGCGATGTGCCGTCGAGGATGCCTTTGTACAACTCGCGGCTGGAGCAGGCCGGCGCGATGTGTTCGACAAAGGTCTGGTGGTCGGCATGCTGCGCCTCCTCCAGCGCGTACAGCCCGTTCAGGCGCACCTCGGCGTTTTGGCCAAGGAGCTTGGAGTAGACATTGGTGCGCGACAGCTGGGCGCCCGTGGCGAAGGAGAACGCGTGATAGACCGAATCGCGCGCCTGCGTGGCCTGCATCGTGCCCACGTGAAACGCCTCGCCGCCCTCCCGCTGGACCTTGTAGTGATCCACGCGCGCGTGCTCGCCCACCACCACTTCGGCGACATGATTGGTGAAGTACGCACCGCCGCCGATCGTCGCGAAAGTCTCAACGAGCGTCAACTGGGCGCCGCGCTCCGCGATGACGAGCGTTCGCGGGTGCAGCGAGGCGCCATTGGCATGGCTGTCGGTGACATACAGGATGTGCACCGGCGTTTCGAGCGCGACGTCCCTGGGTACGCGGATGACGACACCGTCGGCCATGAACGCCGTGTTGAGCGCCGTGAACGCGTGCGCCGCCGGGACGAGCGTGCCGAGACGCTCGGCGAGCAGTTCCGGCGCCTCCTTGAGCGCTTCGCCGAACGTCATGACCTGTGCGTCAACGTCGAGCTGGGCGAACGACGAGAGCGCGGGTTCGTAGCGGCCGTTGACGAAGACGAGCAGGTGCCAGTCGTCCTGGCCGTACGTGAAGCGGGCGATGTCGTCGGCGGTCAACGTGGTGGCCGAGGACCGCACCGGACGGAAGGTGCGCTCGGCGATGGGCGACACGGAGGTGAAGTGCCAGTCCTCGTCGCGCGTGGTCGGGAAGCCGACGGCCTCGAACTGCTCGATGGCCGCGATCTTCAGCTTCGGCAGCCAGTCCTTGGCCGTTGTGCCGCGCGCCGCCGCATCGAACAGTTCGCGGTAGTTCGAATGCGCGGTCACGCCATCGCCTCCGCCGTCTCGAGGAGCCAGTCGTAGCCGCGCTCCTCGAGTTCGAGCGCCAGTTCCTTGCCGCCCGAGCGCACAATGCGTCCCTGCGCGAGCACGTGCACGTAGTCCGGCACGATGTAGTTGAGCAGGCGCTGGTAGTGGGTCACCACGATGATCGCGTTGTCGGGGCGCTTCAGCTTGTTAACGCCCTCGGCCACGGTACGCAGCGCATCAATGTCGAGCCCCGAATCGGTTTCGTCGAGAATCGCGAGCTTCGGGTCGAGTACCGCCATCTGCAGGATCTCGTTGCGCTTTTTCTCGCCGCCCGAGAAGCCGGCGTTCACCGACCGCTGCAGCATGGCCTCGGTCATCTCGACGATCTTCAGCTTCTGCGTCATGATGTCGAGGAACTCCATCGGGTCCACTTCCTCTTCGCCGCGCGCCTTGCGGAGTTCGTTGTATGCGGCGCGCAGGAAGTAGGCGTTGGAGACGCCTGGGATTTCCACTGGATACTGGAAGGCGAGGAAGAGGCCGGCCTGGGCGCGGACTTCCGCGTCCATCGCCAGCAGGTCCTGTCCCTCAAACGTCACCGAGCCGCCGGTGACCTCGTAGCCCGGATGCCCGGCGATGACCTGCGCGAGCGTGGACTTGCCAGAGCCATTCGGGCCCATGATGGCGTGCACTTCGCCCGGGTTTACCGAGAGCGAAATGCCGCGGAGGATCTGCTTGTCGCCGACGTTGGCGGTGAGGTTATCAATCTTGAGCATGATTATTGATTTAGAGCTCGGATTTGGATCGCGATTGCGATTGGCAATCGTGATTGGTGATTCCTGCACGGGTCTCCCATCTCCCATCTCCCATCTCCCATCTCCCATCTGCTGCTAGCCCACTGATCCCTCAAGCGAGATCCCCAACAACTGCTGCGCTTCCAGCGCGAACTCCATCGGCAGTTCCTTGAAGACTTCCTTGCAGAACCCGGCTACGATGAGCGAAATGGCGTGCTCGGCGTTGAGGCCGCGCTGCTTGCAGTAGAAGATCTGGTCCTCGCCGATCTTGCTCGTGCTCGCTTCGTGCTCGAGGGTCGCCGTGTTGTTGGAGACCTCGATGTACGGGAACGTGTGCGCCCCGCACTGGTTGCCGATGAGCATCGAGTCGCACTGCGTGTAGTTGCGCGCACCGGCGGCCTTGGGGAGCACCTTCACCTGCCCGCGGTACGAGTTCTGCCCGTGGCCGGCCGAGATGCCCTTGGAGATGATCGTGGATTTCGTGTTCTTGCCGATGTGGATCATCTTGGTGCCGGTGTCGGCCTGCTGGTGGTTGTTGACGACGGCCACCGAGTAGAACTCGCCCGTGGAGTTGTCGCCCTGCAGGATGACGCTGGGGTACTTCCACGTGATCGCCGAACCCGTTTCCACCTGCGTCCACGAGATCTTGCTGTTGGTGAACGCCTTGCCGCGCTTGGTGACGAAGTTGTAGATGCCGCCCACGCCGTCCTTGTCGCCGGCGTACCAGTTCTGTACGGTGCTGTACTTCACCTGCGCGTCGTCGAGCGCCACGATCTCGACCACGGCGGCATGCAGTTGGTTGGTGCTGCGCTTGGGCGCCGTGCAGCCCTCGAGGTAGCTGACGTACGACCCCTCGTCGGCGACGATGAGCGTCCGCTCGAACTGCCCCGTGTCGGCCGCGTTGATGCGGAAGTAGGTCGAGAGCTCAAGCGGGCAGCGCACACCCTTGGGGATGTAGACGAACGACCCGTCGCTGAAGACCGCCGAGTTGAGTGCGGCGAAGTAATTGTCGGAGTAGGGGACCACCGAGCCCAGGTACTTCTGCACCAGCTCGGGGTGCTCGAGCACCGCCTCGCCGAAGGAGCAGAAGATGACACCGTGCTTCATGAGCTCCGCCTTCATGGTCGTGCCGACGGAGACGGAGTCGAAGATGGCGTCCACCGCCACGCCAGACAGCCGTTTCTGCTCGTTGAGCGAGATACCGAGCTTCTCGTAGGTCTTGAGGAGTTCGGGATCCACCTCGTCGAGCGTCTGCAGCGGCTTCACGCTGCGCGGCGCCGAGTAGTAGGTCTGCGCCTGGTAGTCGATGTCCTTGTACCTGACGTTCGGCCAGCGCGGTTCGGTCATGGACTGCCAGCGCTTGAACGCCTTGAGGCGCCAGTCGAGCAGCCACTCGGGCTCGCGCTTCTTGGCCGAGATCAGGCGGACCGTCTCCTCGGTAAGGCCCATCGGAATCGCATCCGACACCACGTCGGTGACGAAGCCGTATTGGTATTCCTTGTTGACCAGCGATTCGATCGAAGCACTCATTGCGGGGTCTCGGGGGTGGTCACGGGCACAGGCACAGTGGCGCTCGCGCGCCGCGGCGCGCGAGCGATTGCGTCATACTCACAGGCGCGGCAGCCGTCCTTCAGGTGCATACGGCGCTCAACCGGGGCGTCGAGCACGGTTTCGATGAACTCCGCCTCGGCGGAACAGACTTCGGGAAAGCGCAGCGCGATTTCCCGCACGGCACAGTTGTGGTGCCGGATGGTCGTGGCCTCACCCAGCCCGGCGATGGCCTCGCTCATATAGCCCTCCGCCGACAGCAACTCGGCGAGGAGCTGGGCGCGCTCGTGGAGCGGCAGTTCAGCAAGCCGCGGCCTGGCCTCCTCTGCCAGCACGTCCCAGCGGCGGCGGAACAACTGGACGACGGCTTCGGTTCCCTCGCGCTCGCGCAGCGACTCGAGCGCATCCATGAGCGGATCCACGTAAGCGCGCGGGAAGAGCGCCTCGCCGGCGTCGCTCAGGGAGTAGGCGAAGATCGGGGCGCCCTGCCCGTGAATCTCACGGCGATAGACGACGAGCCCGGCATCCACCAACTCGGTGAGATGGCGGCGCAGCGCGTTGTCCGTCAGGCCGAAGTGCTTAGCCAGCGCCTTGATGGTGAGCGGCTGCTCCTTGCGCAAGGCGACGAGAATGTCGCCGCGCATGCCCTTGAATCCGGCGAGGGTGAGAGAGGTGGCCGCCATTCGAAGAAAGCTAGTCAGCCAGGGATGATTTGCAAACGAAAGTGTGTGAGAAACACTAAAACGCGCGTGCTGGTGCCAACCGACCTACGTGCTGAAACCAGCGCATCACATATCTAGCAACAAACAAAAGAGTTGGTAATCGTCTTAAGATGTTTATTGACAATATTTTACACGGCACGTTTCTAGGCAGATTTCAACGGTATCCCTCTAGGCACGCCGAAACCGTGCAAAGTGCATCCGGCTTCCATATGTTGGTACCCATGCGGAAACACGCGCTTGCCTTGCTCACCGTTCCGCTCACTGTGGCGATCGCCTGTGCTGATGCCGCCGACGCTCCCACCGGGTGCGCCATTTAGCAGACGCCGAGCGCGAGCGCAGTTTGCGCGATGTTCACGCCGATGTACCGCGCGATGACGGACGCCTCCAGCCTGCCGCCGCGAGGGTCAACATCAGCGCGCTCGTGAACTGCACCGACTTTCCGCAGCACCTTGGGCTTGCGCTTCCCACCGATGCGACGGCAGCCGTGCGCTACGACTTCTCGCGCCTCTACGCATGGGACAAGTTGCTCGCCAGTTCTCTCGGCAAGGCCGGCGGCGTGCGTACCCGAAGATGCGATTGAAGTCACGCTGATGACCCGCTGACTACGCCCCGTCCTAACATTTCGAGCATGTCGGTGTCCTACTTAGCAACGGGGCATTCAAGTCCCGACGTTCATGGAGACGCACATGCGCACCATCACGTTCCTTGGTTTCGCCGTGGCGCTCACGGCAGCGGCAGTACCAGTGCGCGCGCAGGGAAGCCTGCAAGCCGGGGCCTTCCCGGGCATTGACCGGATGGCACGGATCGAGGCCAACCGGATCGCACACGCGCAGCAACTGCGCCACCTTGGTGGCCAGCGGTTCGGCCGCATGCACGTCAAGGGCCGCTTGGACCAAGCGCCGGGCGTTCGCGGAGGCCGCATGGGAGCGCGCGGCTTTGTCGGCGGTAAGCACATGGGCATGCGTGCTCAGGCCGCCGCTCCCCGTGTCGCCGCCCATGCCGGCGCGAGGGCAGGCTTCCGAGCGGGTGTGCGGGCCGAGCGCCTCGCCAACACCACGCCGGAGCAGAAGGCCTTCGTCGAGCAATTCCGCACGCAGCGACAGAGCATTCGCGCTCAGGTGGTCGAAGGCAAGCTGACGCGCGAGCAGGCCCGCGCCCAGATGAAGCAGTGGGTCACGGAACATCGACCCAAGAAATAGGTACTACACGCAGCCTCCAGGGGTGGGGGTACGTGAGGACGCCGCAGCGGCTCGATGCGCTGCGGCGTTCTTGCGTTCTATCCCCGCGTCGACCTCAGGACTGCCTGGCTCACGGTGGCATGCTACCGTGTGCCGCCCGCCAATGACGCCACGCCAACGCAGTCAGGGTGATGGCGGTGAGCGGTAGCACGAAATAGGTCATGACCATCGAAAGACCAGCGAGTCCGTCATGCCCCGCTGACGCGAGCACGAGGAAGGCAGTGTAGGCGATGTAGTACACCAGAAACAGCGCCCCATTCCAGCGTGTGATCAGGTGCCCGGTGAAGAAGATCGGCAAGCAAGCCACGGCCACCGCGACCATCACGGGAATGTCGAACGCCAGCAGGGATGCCGCCACGCGCAGATCGGACGGAGCAACAGCGGCGGAAACACCCAACACCGCCAGGATGTTGAAGATGTTGCTCCCCACCACGTTGCCCACGGCGATGTCGCGCTGGCCGCGCGCGGCGGCAAGGATCGAGGTTGCGACTTCGGGAAGCGACGTGCCGAACGCGACAATCGTCAACCCCACCACCATCTCGCTGACGCCGAGCAGGCGCGCCAAGGTTACCGCGGCCTCCACCAGCCAGTTGGCGCCCAGCACCAGCAGCGCCAACCCGCCCAGTATCAACAGCACCTGCACCCCCCAGTGACTCTCCCAGGATCGCTGATCCACGGACGGAGCCTTGGCTTCGCGAGTCGCGGCAGTATCACGACGGCTCTGGCGGAGGTGCAACGTGATGTACGCCGCCAGCAGACCGATGAAGATCAGCCCTTCCCAACGGTTGATGCCACCGTTGGCAGCGAACGCCCACAGTAGGAGTGAGACGCCGATCATGACGGGCACTTCCTGCCGGACCAGCTGCCGATTGACCACCAGCGGCACGATCAGCGCGGAAAGCCCTAGGATAAACAGCACGTTGATGATGTTGCTGCCAACCACGTTGCCAAGGGCGATGTCCACCCGCCCCGACCAGGCGGCTTGCACCGAGACGGCCAACTCGGGTGAGCTGGTTCCGAAGGCCACCACGGTCAGCCCCACCACCAGCGGCGAAATGCCAAGCGCCAGGGCGAGCCGAGATGCGCCGCGCACCAGCAACTCGGCGCCCAGAACGAGGGCTATCAGCCCAGGGATGAACCAGATCATCGGGTATTCCGCAGTCGAACGCGCATGCGCGTTCGGTGTTCAGTCCGTTTGGCACGGTGCGTCATCGCCAAGAAGTATATACGCGCGTGGCGTCCGCGCGTTGCGCCGGCGCGTGGCGCCCGGCTTTCCGTGGCGCCATACTCCGTCTCATCCATTCACAAACAGGCTTCCCGAAACATGACCACCGCCGCTCCGTCCGTCCGCCGCTCGGCAATGGACCGCTTTCTTACCGCTGTCGAGCGCGGCGGCAATGCGCTTCCGCATCCAGCCACGCTCTTCGCCCTGTTGGCGATGTCCGTGATCGTGATGTCGTGGATCGCCACGCAGATGCAACTGAGCGTTGTCCACCCTTCGACCGGCGCAATTGTGACTCCGGTCAATCTGCTCAGCCTCGACGGCCTGCACCGAATCCTGACCGGACTGGTGACCAACTTCACCGGGTTCGCGCCACTGGGCACGGTGCTCGTGGCGCTGATAGGCATCGGCGTGGCCGAGCACAGCGGCTTGATTGGCGCAGCGCTGCGCCTGCTGGTGCTGGGTTCGCCGCGCTTCCTGCTGACGCCGGTGCTGGTCTTCGCCGGCGTGATGTCCAACATGGCCAGCGAGATCGGCTATGTGCTGCTGGTGCCGTTGGCCGCCCTGATCTTCCAGTCGGCCGGACGCCATCCGATCCTTGGTATGGCCGCCGCCTTCGCCGGCGTCTCCGGTGGCTATTCGGCCAACCTGTTGATCGGCACCATTGATCCACTGCTCGCGGGCCTGTCGCAGGAGGCCGCTCGGATTGTGGATGCCAGCTATACGGTCAGCCCACTGGCCAACTGGTATTTCATGATTGCGTCAACGCCGCTGCTCACCGCGCTCGGATGGTTCGTCACCGAGCGAATCATCGCGCCGCGATTCCCCGATCCGCCCAGCGCCGTGGGCAATCAGGATGATCCGCAGTCGCAGCGCCTGAGCCTGGCCGAACGACGCGGCATGTGGTACGCGCTCCTGGCTGTCCTCGCGCTCAGCCTGGTGCTGGTGTGGGCCACGTTGCCGCTCGGCAGCGTCCCCGGCGCCGGCTTCCTGCGCGGTGCTGGAGGCGATCTCCTGAAATCGCCGTTCCTCAGCGGCGTGGTCGCCATCATCTTCGGATATGGCGTGATTGCCGGCATCAGCTTCGGCGTTGGCGCAGGCACCATCAAGTCCGACGTTGATGTGATCAAGGGGATGAGCGCCAGCATGGGCACCCTGAGCGGCTATCTGGTGCTGGTCTTCTTCGCCTCCCAATTCGTCGCCTTCTTCAACTGGACCCAGCTCGGGCTGGTCTTCGCGGTGGAGGGCGCCGAAGGGCTCAAGTCCCTGGGCCTGCCCACCATCCCGATGTTCATCTGCTTCATCCTGCTCACCGCATCGGTCAACCTTCTCATGGGTTCGGCCTCGGCCAAATGGGCACTGATGGCACCGGTCTTCGTGCCGATGTTCATGCTGCTTGGCTACTCGCCGGAGCTGACCCAGGCTGCGTATCGTGTCGGCGACAGCGTGACGAATATCATCTCGCCGATGATGAGCTACTTCGCCCTGATCATCGCCTTCTTCCAGCGCTACGAGCCCAAGGCGGGCATCGGCACGCTGGCGGCGACCATGCTCCCCTACTCGATCGTCTTCCTGATCGGCTGGAGCCTCCTGTTCGGCTTCTGGATCTGGGTTGGGTGGCCGATCGGTCCGGGTTCACCGCTGAGCTACGTTCCGGCGGCGTCTCCATGAGGCTGGGGTCGGCGCGCACGCCGGCGAAGGCGAGGGTCGCGGTGCATCGGCCAGGGGCGTGGACCGCAGGATATCGGCCAGGTCGGGCGGTCTTCGCCCTCTCACTTCTTCTCGCGTGGCCGTGGTCGCCAGTGGCCGCCCACGACGCCCGCGCACAGTCGAACGCACCAGTGGTTGCCGGCGCCGATCGCCTGCTGGGAGAATACGCGCACCTCATCAAGGGCAAGCGCCTGGCGCTCGTGACGAACCACAGCGGCCGCCTGGCCGATGGCACGCATCTGGCGGACGCGCTCTTCCGTCTGCCGGGCGCGCCGCTTCGCGTGCTATTTGGAATGGATCATGACATCCGTTCCAACGACTATGCGGCGCCGCGTGACGGTGCGCGAGCCGTGGACGCACCCACGGGCCTCGTGAAGTACAACCTGTACGGCGAACACCATCGTCCGACGCGAGAGATGTTTGCCGACGCGCAAGTGGTGGTCTTTGACATCCAGGACGTCGGGGCGCGCTTCTACGAGCACATCAACATTCTTGGGTTCGTGATGGATGCGGCCGCCGAGTATGGGCTCGAGGTCGTGGTGCTCGACCGGCCCAACCCCATCACCGGGCTCCACGCCGACGGCTTCGTGACGGACGCCACGCATCGCTTTCGGTTTGGCTCGTATGCCGCCGTGCCGGTGCAGCACGGCATGACCATGGCGGAACTGGCGCAGTTCTACAACGGCGAGCGGCTGCTGCAGGGCGGGGCCCCGGTGACACTGCACGTCGTGCCGATGACCGGGTGGAAGCGGGCGATGTGGCTGGACGAGACGGGATTGCCGTGGCGCAAGCCGTCGCCCAACCTGCTGACGCTCAGTTCGCTGCTGGCCTACATCGGCACCTGCCTCTTTGAGGCGGTCAACGTGTCGGAAGGGCGGGGGAGCCCAGCGCCGTTCGAGATGATCGGCGCGCCGTGGCTGGATCATGTGCAGGCGGTCGGCATGCTCAAAGCGCTGGGTCTCGTCGGCGTGCGGTTCGACACGGTCACGTTCACGCCGGTGCAGCAACCGTTCCATTCGCGGCCGCCGGAGCTGGCCGCCGAACGGCTCAGGGGAATCGCGATCCATGTCACCGATCGCAACGCGTTCCGGCCGTACCGCGCTGGCGTGGCGCTACTCTGGGCGGTGCATCGCCTGCACCCCGGTCAGCTCGTCTGGAATGACGCAGTGCTCGAACGGCTGACCGCCACGCCGCGCCTGAAGGCGATGCTGCTGGCCGGGCGCACGCCGTCTGAGATCTTCGCCTCGTGGGCCGATGAGGTGGCGGCGTTTGAGGTGAGGCGCCGGGAGTACCTGTTGTACGACTGATTGAGGACGTGGAATCCGGAACGGGATTCGAGATTTCGATCGAGGACCACGACCTGCGAAAAGGGGCCGGCAGATGCCAGCCCCTTTCGTAAGTCGCCATCAGCGATCGTCGTCCTGAATCCCGTTTCGGATTCCCAATCCTCTATCGTCTATGATAGTTGACGATCGGCAGGAACTTCACATTTGCATTCCGCGCGATGTTGACGATGCCGATCTGCATGCCATCGAGTTCGCGCGCGTAGTTGACGATGCCGATGGCAAGTCCGGTCTGCTGGCCGCGCATTGCGTTCACGCCGGCCACCGAGACGCCGCGCATGCTTCCGCCCTTCCGCAGGCGCACCATCCCCGGCGCAATCATCAGCCCCTCGATGCGATTGGCGCCGATGAACGGAGCCATCGCGAACCTGCGAATCGTGGGCGCGCCAATGCCGAGCCCGGCGATGGCGATGCCATCAATGCGGCTGCCGGCGCCAATGCCGATGCCGCCAAGCGCGATGCCGCGCAGCGTACCGCCCACGCCGAGCCCGACGCCCCCGAACCCGACGCCCTGAAAGTCGCCGCCTGCGCCGGCACCGACACCGCCCACGAGGACGCCGTGCGCATTGCCACCCGCGCCAACGCCAATCAACCCGCCAGCCACGCCGCGCAGGTTGCCACCCACGCCGGCGCCGACGCCGCCGAGCAGGATGCCGCGGGCATTGCCGCCAACTCCGGCACCGATGCCGCCGAGGGCAACGCCCTCAAGGTCACCGCCGGCGCCAACACCGACGCCGCCTGCCGCGATGCCCTTGAGTCGTCCGCCGGCGCCGACGCCGACGGGCGCGATGCCGATACCTGTGAGGCTCTGCGAAGCACCGGCCCCGAACAGGCCAGTGGCGACGCCCTTCACTGATCCCGCGCCCGTCAGGGGCAGGCCGATGGCGAAGCCATGCACCGTGCCACCCGGGTCACCATCGTACGGCGTCCAGATGGTGATGTTCGCGCCGCGCACTTCGCCAAGGGTGCGGTCGCGGAAGTTGATGCGTAGGCCCGAAACGTTCGGATGGTCGCCAATGGAGAGGACGTGGCGAACGGGTTTTGAACTAGTCGGCTCCTGGCCGAGGGCGGTACTCGCAGCCGCCGCGGTGAACGCGAGGGCAACGACAGCACGGAAGCGCATAAGACAACTCCTAGCCTGGGGTGGAGATGAGGTCTGGCACGGGCACTACCGCCGGCATGAGCACACAGTTTCGCGCAGCTGCGCGCACAACCGCAGTCCCTCCACTTTGACACAGCGTGGAGTCAATAGGTTTGAACTGGACGCGGACGCAGGCGTCGCGCGTGGAGATGCAGGTCGTGCAGCAGTAGCGGTCGCCTTGGGCTACCGCGGCTCCCATCGAATCGAGAACGTCATGACACTCCGCTTGCCTGTCGGCAACAGCGGCAGCGTCGCGTTCCTCGGCGACGTGACCGTGCCGTCCACGACCAGGTGGATGAAGTCGCCGTTGCCAAGCTTCCACCCGGCGTCCACCGCTCCGCGGGTCGTCGAGGAGGGCGTGCCTTCCATCGCGAACGCGTCATAAAGCCAACGCCGAAAGACGGGGCCGAGCGTGCTGGGGGCAGGAAGCACTGACGTGGGCGTCAGCATGCCGAACGCGCCGAGCACGGCGAGCGAATGGCCAGCGCGTGACTGCCAGTCGGCGCGGGCGCTGCCCAGCCAGCCATTGGCCTTTCGCGACCAGTGCGTACGCCTCAGGTAATCGTCGTGCGTGGCGTTTTCCATTCGGGTGTCGAGGCCGAACGTCCATCGCGTGCCCGCGATCCACGGCACCGGCGTCTCGGCGCGCAAGCCGAACGTCGCTTCGCTGCGTGTTGCGCGATGCACGACTGCCGACAGATCGTGACGGCGTGTTTCATCGTCAACACTCTTCGCCGAGAGGCGCGCCGACACGCGACGCATCGTGTCGCGCAGGGCGAGATGCGCGGTGACGGTGCCGCCCCATCCGGTTGACGACCACCGGTCGAGCGGTGCGTTGGCCAGGCGCTGCGTGTGCTGGTTGTCGTGCTGTTGCAGTTGCTGCACCACGAGTCCGGCGCCGCGTCGCACGCTTCCTGTGGTGGCAATGAGCGACGCGTTCAACGCGCCATTGGCCGAGCGGCGATAGATGATGTTCTGGTCGTACGAAAGGGGGAGCGGATCCTCGAATCCCACGAAGTAGTACGCGATGCCGCCAAAGGGATTGGGCCTCAGGCGCACGGTCTCGTTGGCATCGCGCCAGCGCGCCGACGCGGCCACGCGACTGCTGCCGCCGACCTGGCGGCCGGCGCCCGCCACGAACTCCAGCGCCGACGCCTGCTCCGTCCGCATGCGCGAGCTGTGCTCCGAAACCGCCTCCACGCCCGCATACCGCGCGGTGAGTCCGGCGTCCCACCGGCCGACGGTCCGCGCCATCGTCCCTTCGAGGCGCAGCGCCGTGCCGGTGAGCTGCGGCGCAAAGGTATCGAGCACGGCGAATGGCGCGGTGGTAAACGAGTTCAGCAGGGCGCCGGTGGACGGCGCGTTCGTGGTGCGCTCGAGTTCCACGCCACCCAGGAGCGCCGCACGCGTGCCGAGCTTCAGTCCGCCAAATGCACCGGCTCCCTGCATGCTACCCTGTGCCACATCCACCTTGCGACGCCATGTGCCGCTTTCGGTGCGTGACCAGACGCCGTATCGCAGCGGAGGGAGCAGCTCGAGCCGTGCGAGCGCGGCGGGGTCAACACCGGTCGCGCTCGGCGCGAGTTCCACGGTCGCGAGCGGCGGCGCCGTCCGAAACCCGGACGTCTGTGGAAGCTGGGCCTGCACGCCGAACGCGATGGCGATGCATGCCGTCGCACCGATGATTGTGCACGCGGTGTGCCTCATCGGATGCCCCCGCGCCAGCCGACCGGCAGCACCAGCTCCGCGCCAAACTGCACCGTCGGGAACAGGCGTGACGCTCGCGTAGCGGTGGCGAACTTCCCTTCGCGGTTGAACGCGTTGAAGGCATACACCGTCAGGCGGCCGTTCGTGGCGATGGTCTTTGCCAATTGCAGAGAGGCGATCCAGTCGTTGGCCCGGGTATCCGAGACCGTCGAGACGCCGCGCCGCGGCTGGCGCAGGTCGGCGTACGCGGGGTCGGTGCGACTGGCGGCAGGGACGGCCGTGTACTGACCGGTGCGCGTGAGGTAGCCGCTCCACGACAATGTGTCGGTGCGCGCCACGTCCTGGGTGCGCTCGCCGACATACCATTGAATGACGGCCGACACGAGCAACCCGGCCGCCGGCTGATGATGCGCCAGGCGCGCGCCGAGGATGCCGCGTCGCGCGTCGCGCGCGTAGCCGTCCCACACCGGAATGCGCCGCAGCCGCGCGTCGGTCTGGAACTGGTTGAACGACGAGCGTCCCACGCCGAACTCGAGCCCGCGCTGGCTGAAGCGCGTGTGCGTCCATGCCCCCTGCAACTGCACGTCGAGCCGCAAGGCGTCAATGCGCCGCAGGCTCACCGTCGCTTCCACACCGCTGGACTTGGCGTCGAGCACGTGTCCGGGACGGTCAATCGTGATGGGCACCGTGTCGATGGCGTACGGCGGTTCAATGAGCACCGGCGGCGAGCCGCTGCCGGGAATCGTGTTGCTCAGTGTGTACCGGTTGACGAACACGGCATCCGTGTAGCGGTCCTGTCCAACGCCCCCGTGCGTGCGCTCGTCGAACACCACGATCTCCACGGAGCCAATACGCCCCGCTGTCAGCTCCACACCGGCCTCGCGCTTCTGCATGGTGGTGAAACCAAGGCGGAGATTCGTGGGATCGCGCGTCTCCGTGGTCAGCACGGCGAGGCGCTCCGAAGGGGTGTTGGCGTACCAATTGACGTTGACGAGGTCGAACCACTGCGTGGCGGGCCAGAGCGATCCCATGGTCGGGGCCTTGGCGGTGCGCCCGGCGGCCGCACGCAGGCGGATCCAGCCGGCAGGCACGAGCTGGGCGTTGACGCGTGGCGACAGTAGCCACTGCCGCACGGCCGTCGGCGAGTGCGCATCCGGCACCAGCGCGTCAGCGCGAGCGCCGAACTCGAATTCACCCTGGCCAAGCGCGCCGAGTTGACGTTGCAGCGACTGCTCGGCGTACAGCGCCGCAATCACCAGCGGTGGCACGCTGTCGAAGCGCCGCGGCCGGTCGAAGCCGCGAATGCCGTTGAACAGCACCTGCGGCGGGCGGTCCATCGCAAACGTATACCCTGCGCCTCCGTTGTACTCGGCGCGCAACTCGGCGCCGACGCGGCGGCGGGCCGACGGTTGCAGCCACTCGAGGCGGCCGTAGCCGAGCACGGGTGCGCCTTCGAGAGAGACTTCGGCCAGATAGGAGCCGCCGATGTAGCGACCCGTTGAACGCCCGGGAGTGAGCCGGTCGGTGAACGGCGTGGCGCCCGACGTCTTGAAGACGCTGGAGGAGGAGCGCTGGCGCTGCATCGTGGCGCTGTACGTCGCGTGCAGATGTGTCTGGTCGGCGGCGGCGGAGCGCCACCGGCCGAGCAGGCGCACGGTGAGGTTGCGTGACGACACGGCACGCCCCGGCAGCACGTCGGGCTGTTCGGGGGAGTCCTGCGTGACGAGCGCCGTCTGCAGGCGCAGGTCGCTGCTGCCGCCGCGGCGCGTGGTGCTGCGCATGGCGACGTCGAAGGCGACGCGTCGCGCCACATCGTCGTTAAGTCCTGGGGAAATGCGCGTGCTCGTGACATCGCCGAAGGCAGCGCCCACGCGATCGGGATTGAGCTGACGTCCGCCGCGCAGAGTGGCGGCCATCGAGCGCAAGTCGCCGCGGGCGAGCAGTTCGAGTGGCGACGGTGCGGTGCGCGTATCAACGATGACCGCGCCCTGGGTGAGGTCACCGTAGCGGGCCGGGGGGACGCCGCGAATGACTTCCACGCGTTCGAGCATCGATGCGGGGATGGCGCGCAGGTCCACGCCGGCGCCGGCATTGGTGGCCAATGACAGCTCACCGCGTCCGCCGAGGGACTGCAGGTTGGCATTGTTGGAGAGCGGTACGCCGTCGAGGATGATGGACGTGCCCAGCGCGGTGACGTCCTGCGCCCCGGGACCGCTGATGAAGTTGGCGGGTGCGGTGCGCAGGCTTACCTGTTGTGCGCCGGCGAGTCCCGGCGGCGCGATGGGCACGCCCGGCACGAGTTCGAGCACACCGGCGAGGCTGGCCGCCACCTGGTTCTCGATGGCGGCACGTCCGATGACGGTAGCGGAGGCGATGGTGCCGTCGGCGCGGGAGCGTGCGTCGGCGGTGACGCGCACGCGGTCGAGGCGCAGGGGGACGGTGGCGAGGGTGACGTCGACGCGCAGCGTGTCGTCGGCGCGGAGGTCGAGGTCGAGCCGTGCTTCGGCGAATCCGAAGCGGCGCACGCGAACGACGACCGGGCCGGCGGGCACGAGCGCGAGGCGCCAGACGCCGGTGGCGTCGGAGCGGGCGGTGAGGGGGGAGTTCTCGAGGAGAACGAGCGCGCCGTCGACGGGTCGCAGGTCGCCATGAGTGGTGACACGACCGATTAGGGTGCCGGTGGCTTGGGCCTGTACCGCCGTGCTGGCGACGAACAGGCAAAGCGCGACGCCGGTTAGCAGATTGCGCGGGAGGTCTTCTGTCCCTCTCATCCGAAGCCTCGAATGGAACAAGAACCATTGAATAACGCGCCCGTGAAGGCCGCATCGATTCGTCGCGTTCTCTATTGACACTCCGGCCCTGGGAAGTCAATAGTGCAGCGCCCCTCGCAGCCTTCCCGACACCGATGGCCTTCCATGTCGTGGCGCTCAATATGGGTGGAGCGGATTCTGCTTGTCGGCCTGGCGGTACTCGCCTTCGTGCTCACACAGAATGTGCGTGCTGGACGCGCGCGCGAGCTGACGCTCAATCGCAAGCTGCGCGAGCCGTGGCAGGGGAATGCCATTGCCACCTTCAGCACCCGTTCCGTACAAGGCGATACAGTCACCGTCGCCCAGACGCCAGTAGGGATGAAGCAACTCGTGTACGTTTTCACCACCCGCTGTGCGTTCTGCCGGCGATCAAACTCGCACGTAGTCGCGCTGCAACAATCGCTCGACAGCGCGGCCGCTGCCGGAGAGGTGCGAGTGCAGATGGTTGGCGTCTCACTCGATTCCCTTGCCGAGACCGAGCGCTACGTCAAGGAGCAGGCACTGACGTTTCCGGTTGTTCGGTTCCCGGAGCGCAAGCTGCAGCTGATCTACAAGACCCAGGTGGTACCGTCGCTGATGCTGCTGACGGACGAAGGGCGCGTGATCCTAGCGCGGATTGGAGTATTTGAAACCGCGGCCGCTTACGACTCGATGCTGCGGGCGGCGCTCATTCCGCCGCCGAAGAGGGACTCATTGCCTTCTGCGTTATCAACAAGACCATAGGTCAGCGTCAGTAGGGCGTTGTCATCCTGTATACTGGGAGGTGCCGGATGAGCAGGAAACTCGCAGGGACTGTGCGACTGGCGATTCTCGCGCTGGCTGGCGTCGCTTTGGCGGCTGGTGCGGTTGAGGCGCGCACAGCGAGTCGGCTGGATGCTTGCTACTATTACCCTCCGTTCTATCTGGGGGCGTGCGCAAACACTCCGCAATGCAAAGACATGTGCTCGGCGTACTGGCCACCTAATCCGGACATCGGCGAGTGTTTGAATGAGCCGCTGTGCTGCGTTTGCGAATAGCCGTATTTGAGAACGACCTCAAGACCCATCGCTCGAAATACGCCCGGCACGCTTCGCTACGGAGTCACAAACGGCGAGGCCGGCAGGAGCTGAAAGTCACGCGCGCTCGATCGGCTTCGTCTGAGCCAGCTGGTGCTCGGCTGGCGTGTCCGCTGGAATGATTTGCCGGGGAACGTCCAGGCATTGAGCACGAGCGGAGTCGCATCGATGTTCCCGCCGACAGCAGGTGCGCAGAGCGGCGGGAACCGCGGGTCGGCCACGTCCCACGAAAACACGTCCAGCAGCGTGGCGCGCGGCAAGAAGATGCGATCGACTCCGTCGGCGGCATTCGGCTTGCGCCGCGCGGTGGCGACGTCCTGTGCCATCGCCACCACAAACGCGTTTTCTAAGGCCAGCCATTCGGGGCCGTGAGTGTTATACGAACCATACTTCAGTCTCGTGCCGACCGGGATCAAGTTCGGCACGGAAGGGTTGTCAACGTCACCGGGGCCGATGTACGTCTCAAAGTCCGCATTTCTCAGGTCGAACATGTCGTGCACGCCAAATGGCCGGTGATCGATCGCATCGGTGGCCACCACGACCATTTCACCAGGCCTCAGGCGCTTGCCGAGTGGAGGGAACTGGTAGATGATGTCCGCCCAGACCCCTGTCGAGTCGTCATAGAGCTCGCGAGTAATGGTGCACCTTGTGCCTCCATAGTCTCTAGACGGACCCGTCGTACTCGCGATCAGCATACCGTCCAACGTGATCGTTGTGTCGCTGTTATTGTACAGTTCGACGTACCCGCCGGCGTTGTATTTCGTCCCGTTTGGCTGGAACGTGACGAAACCACCGTCGAGCAGTTCTGCAATGACGAGCGATCCACGGCGCACAACGCCCGCACTGAGATCGATCGCGAGCGTGCCGCCCGCGCTGCCCACCAAGAGGCCGCGGGCACCGCCCCACGCTGAAAAGTCCCGGTCGTCCGCCGTGAGCCTCGCCAGATCCGCAGGCGCGAATGCGCGCGTGACCGTCAGTTGGTAGTTTCCTTCCAACAGGTCATTGAACGTCGCCACGCCCGTGGCATTCGTGAGCACGCTGATCTCTGTGCCGCCCTCCCGACGCAGCACAACCGTCGCCCCGGGAATCACGTCGGGCCAGCCGAGCGTTCGAGCGAGCAACAGGTCGGGACTCTCGGGCCGCACAGTCACGCTGAGCGTGGTGCGCAGCACACCACTGCTTGGCGGCGAGGTCGTCCCCGGGTTCTCAGGAGCGCTCACTCTTGACTCGCCGCCGCCACAAGCGGCGAGCAGTACGCATAGCACCAGTGACCGGCAAGAGGGCGTCATGACGGAGCGAAATGAGGTCAGGCTGGCCGGAGCGTAGCGCCGACACGAACTGCTGTCACCTATGCAATTACCCGCGAGGAAAGTCAAGGGAGAGAGCGAGACGCTACGACACCTGCTCAAACGGCACGTTCATCACCGGATATTCACGCCATCCTTAGGTAGTCGAAATGCCACCACTCCGTGGGATTGACGGCGAATCCCTCCGTCTCCATCACCAGCCGGAGCAAATCGCGCCTACCGCGCTCGTCGGCGGTACCGCCAGCGTAGTCGGGATACGCACGGTCGGTAAACTCGTCATACCCGCTCGGCATGCGTGCGACGCGTCCGGTCGCGCGGTCGTACAGCGTCAGGTCCACGGCCGCGCCGCGATTGTGCCGCGAGCCCGTCGCAGGGTTGGCCACGAAGGTCCGCTGTGAGTCAGGCGTCGCCTCCCAGAACATCCACGTCACGTGCCACGGGCGGTACGCGTCATGGATCAGCAATCCGTAGCCGTCCCGCTCGAGCGCTTGATGGGCGCGCACCAGCGCCTCGGCGGCCGGGCGCTGCAGGAACGCACGCACATGGGAGTACATGGCCGCCCCCATGGAGTTGTTTGTGGAGGCGTAGCGAACGTCGAGCCGGATGGATGGGTCGAGTGCCACGAGTTCAACCAGACGCGCTGCACGCGTTCCTGCGAGCCCAGCGGACGGCGTCAGCGCCAACGCCTTGGCGCGCAACACCTCGACCGGACGGCGAGGGGGAATGCGAAAGGTCGCATGGACGGAGGTGTCCGTCTGCGCGCCGAGAGGAAGCACGGCGAAGACGGCGAGCAGAGCGAGGCGTGTGCAGTTCATGGAGAAGAGTCGCATGACGCCGCAATAAGAGGCCGAGCGTCCAATGCATTCACGACTCCGAAGCGCACTCAAGAGCATGCGCACTGTGCGGGATGGACGAACGACTGAACGGCGGCTCTTCTATTGACAGTCCGCCCCGGGAGGATTATGTCGTGATGCAACGCTCCGCGCGGCTTTCCCGATACCGGGGGTCGTCTATGTGGTGGCGCTCGATTTGGCTGGAACGCGCGTTACTTGGTGCCCTGACGATCCTGGCGTTCGTGCTCATTCGAGACGTACGCGAGAGCCGCGTTCGCGAATTGCAGCTCAATCGGAGGCTGCGCGAGCCATGGCGGGGGAACGCCATGGCCACCTTCAGCGCGCGCTCAATCCAAGGCGACACGGTCACGGTTGCGCGGGTGCCGGTGGGGTCGAATCAGCTGGTGTACGTCTTCTCAACCCGTTGCGCATTCTGTCGGCGATCGAATCCCCACATCATCGCCCTGCAGCGAGCGCTCGACAGCGCGGCGATGACCGGCGGGGTACGCGTGCAGGTGGTCGGCATCTCGCTCGACTCGCTGCCCGAGAGCGAACAGTATGTCGAGGAACAGGGGCTGACCTTTCCGGTCGTGCGGTTTCCGGAGCGCAAGCTGCGGCTGATCTACAAGACGCTGGTGGTGCCCTCGTTGATGCTCCTGACAGACGAAGGACGCGTGATCTTGGCCCGGCTTGGGGTGTTCGAGACCAAGGCGGCCTTCGACTCGCTACTGAAGGCGGCGTTGACGCCGCCACCCAACATGAAATCGCTCGCCGTCAGCGGCCCAACCGAGCCGTAGCGCCCGGCGGCGGGCGGACGGTTTTCACTCAACGCGGGAGGTTCCTGATGAAGGAACGAGCTACTGCAATAGCACGAATGGCGATACTGGCGCTGGCCGTCGGCGCACTCGTGACCGGGGCTGCCGAAGCGCGGTCGGCCCGGAAGGCGGACGAGTGCCTCTATCTGCCGCCGTTCTACCTTGGCGCGTGCACCAGCGACGAGGCCTGCCGGGCCATGTGCGCGCCCTATTATCCCGAGAATCCCGACGTCGGTGCATGTTTGCCAGCCTGGATCTGCTGCATCTGCGAATAGGACTCCGGATTTCGATCACCGCCCCTGATGCGCCACATAGCCCCGTCCCTCTCCCTCTGTTTGCTGCTGGCCGCCTGCGGGGGCGGTGAGTCGCGCGTCAGCGGTCCCGCCGCGCCGGGGCCGACCACGCCGTCTCCGGGCGGTGAGATCCTTCGCACCACGCTCGTGGTGACCGTGCGCCCCGAGGCCCCAGACCTGCTGCTCGTGCGCACGCTGGGCTGGCCCGACGCGATTCCCGGCGCCACGGTGGTGTTGCGTCGGGAGGGGGGCGCGGAGGTGACGGCGCCGAGTAACGCGCAGGGCGTCGCCACCTTTGCCGATCTGGTGGAGGGGAGCTACCAGCTCACGGTGTCGCGCCCCTTCACGCCGACGGAGTTGAGTACGCTCTCGCCGGCCGACCGCGACCAGTCGGCGTGGGGGGGCGCGGGGAGCGTGCGCCTCGGCAACGCCGGCGGCGTCTTGCCCGTGGAAGTGATGGTCGCGGCAGTCCGGCGTGGCTCCCTCGTCTTCTCCGAGATACTGGGCGGGTTCATCACGTTTCAGCCCGATGGCTCGATGTACGACTACAGTAGTTACCTGGAACTCTTCAACAACAGCGATACCACGATCACGCTCGATGGCCTCCTCTTGGCCTCTACGTTTGGCGCACGCGACAACTATGGTCCGGAGTACTGCGCGATCAATCGGGCCTTGTACGCCGATACCGCGGGCGTTTGGGCCGACATCATCTACCAACTACCGGCCCTCGGACGCCGGCTCAAGCCGGGCGAGATCGTGGTGGTCGCCACCGACGGGATCGACCATCGCCCCTTCGGCACGCGCGATGTCTATGATCTGCGAGGCGCCGACTATGAGGTCTACCTGGGGCCGGGTGATGTGGACAATCCTGCCGTCCCCAATCTGATCTCCGTGGGCACGACGCAACAGCATTCCGTACACAGCACGCATGGCACTAACTGGGTTGGACTACACAGCGCCATCGTGATTGCTGCGCCGCAGAATGTAGCGGCGCTAGCGCGACGACCGCTGACGACCCAGGTGCGCGACTACTTGTTGCTCCCCCGGGCGACGCTGCTCGATGTCTTCACCCACTTTCGAGACGACCCGCGCTTTCCCCCGCTCTGCGCCCCGACCGTCGGCGCGAACCTCGATGCGAGTCCGCTCATCGTGCCGCCAGGACCGCTGATCGGCACATCGTTTCAGCGGTCGCGTCACCCGGGTACGTCGTATCTAAAGCGCAGCCGCTCGAGTGCGCGCGATTTCTCCATCCTCAGTGCGACGCCATTTTCCATTCCGTAGCAAGGAGTGCCTCACGGCATGCGCCATATTGTCCCGGGCCTCGCCCTCTGTTTCCTGCTGGCCGCCTGCGGGAGCGGTGAGTCGCGCGTCAGCGGCCCGGCCGCGCCGGGGCCGACCACGCCGTCTCCGGGCGGTGAGATCCTTCGCACCACGCTCGTCGTGACCGTGCGCCCCGAGGCCCCAGACCTGCTGCTCGTGCGCACGCTGGGCTGGCCCGACGCGATTCCCGGCGCCACCGTGGTGCTGCGCCGCGAGGGGGGCGCGGAAACGACTGCGCAGAGTAACGCGCAGGGCGTTGCGGCCTTCGCCGATCTGATTGAGGGGAGTTACCAGCTTACGGTCGCGCGCGCCTTCACGACCACGGAACTGGGTACGCTGGATGTTGCAGACCGCGACCTCTCCGCTTGGGGCGGCATACGCAGCGCGAACATAAGCAACGCCGGCGGCGTCTTGCCCGTGGACGTGACAGTCACGGCAGCCCGGCGCGGTTCGATGGTCTTCTCCGAGATCCTGAGCGGTGGCTTCATCACGTTCCAGCCAGATGGCACGATGTACAACTACAGCAGCTACCTGGAGCTGTTCAACAATAGCGATACCACGATCACACTCGACGGCATGCTGCTGGCAGTCACATACGGCGCAACGCGCAACTATGGTCCGGAGTACTGCGCGATCAATCGGGCCTTGTACGCCGACACCGCGGGAGTGTGGGCCGGCATCATCTACCAGATACCGGCCCTCGGCCGCCGGCTGAAACCTGGCGAGTTCGCCGTGGTCGCCACGGACGCCATCGACCATCAGCCCTTCGGCACGCGCGACGTCTATGATCTGCGGGGCGCCGACTACGAGGTCTACCTCGGGCCTGGCGATGTGGACAACCCTTCCGTGCCCAATCTGATCTCCGTGGGTACGACTCAACAGCATTCGGCGTACTCCACGCATGGCACGTACTGGCTTGAAGGGAACGGCGCCGTGGTGATTGCCATGCCGCAGAATGTGGCGGCGTTGGCACGACGAGCGCTTACGACGCAGGTTCGCGACTACGTGCTGCTCCCTCGGGAGACGCTACTCGATGTCATTACCGTCTTTGTAGACGACCCGCGCTTTCCCCCGTTCTGCGCCCCGACGGTCGGCGCGAATATAGACGCCGCCCCGTTTGTCATGAACTCCTTTGTAATGACCAATTCGTCGTTTCAGAGGCAGCGTCACCCGGGCACTTCGTACTTGAAGCGAAGCCGCTCGAGTGCGCGCGATTTCTCCATCCTTCGCGCTACACCATTCTCCATCCCGTAGTTGGGCGTGCCTCACTTCATGCGGCAGACATTCCCCTTCCGCGGTGGCACGCTTGGTTCACTCAAGCGCCGCGGTTGCGAGCCGCACTTGGCGGCGCTCTCCCGTTTCGAAATGACCTTTCAAGAACGGAAAGTCAATAGCAATCGCGCCGACTACCTGGACGGCCAAGCGTAGCGTGTGAGGTCGTCGCTCGTATCAATGTCGCGCCGCACGCCGGTATCGCTCACCGGCACCTCAACCACCCGCGCACCGTACGCGTGCACCACCGCACGCGCACCGCCGTCGGCCACCGTCATCAGTTCACGCCACGTCTCGCGCGCGAACCAGACGGGATGTCCCCGCTTGCCCTCGTGCACGGGCACGACAATCGGCGCCCCCGTGCGTTGCGCGGCATCCACGACGGCCAGCGCGCTCGTCGCCTGCGCGAATGGATGGTCCACCGGCCAGACGAGCACACCGCCGACCGACGTGTTGGCGAGCTGGGCGAGGCCAAGCCGCAGGCTAATGACCTGTTCAGCCGTGGCGCGCGGGTTCACGACGACGCGCGCGCCGTCGGGAACCATGACGCCGGGCGGCGCTACCACCAGCACCGGGTCGGCGCCGCTGGTGACGCAGTGCTCCACCACTACGTCGAGGAACCGCCGGCCATCGGGCAACAGCGCGTTCACCTTTGGCTCGCCGAACCGCACGCCGGCGCCGGCCGCCAGGACAATAGCCGCGAACGGATGCTCCTTCTCGGCGCTCATCGCGGGTCCAGCCGTCGCATCGCGCGTCGCAACAACGCCTGCGCCTGCCACACCTTGTAGCCGTTGTGTTCGAGCGGCTTGGCGTCGTGCATGGCGCGTTCGGCCAGCGCGTCAATGCTGTCGTCGTCGAGCCCGCCGGTGGCTACGTCCTCCTCCACCGACGGGTTCACGCGATACGGCTCCAACGACACGCCGCCAAGCGCCATGCACACCGCGCCGTCGGTGCGGCGGTGCGCTGCGAGCGATACCGTGGCGAAGTCCCAGGCGCCGCGCTGCATCAGCTTCTCATAGAACTGCTCGCCGCCCGCCGCCGATTCCGGCAAAAGCACCGCACTGATGAACTCGCCGGTGGCGAGGGTCACCTCGCTCTCCGCGCGGCGCGCCGCGCCGTCGAACAGCGCTCGCAGCGTGAGCGTGCGCACGCCTGCAGCTCCGGTGATTTCCACCATGGCCTCGAGGGCCGTGAGCGCGACAAGGGGATCGCTGGGGTGCACCGCGTGGCATGGCCCGGGCGTGAAGAGCGCGTGGTAGTGATTCTCGCCCTGCTCGGCGAGGCAATCGGTGGCGCCGTTCTTGAAGCAGGGCAGGCCGCCGCGGAAGTACCAGCAGCGTGGGCGCTGGGCCAGGTTGCCGCCGATGGTGCCCATCGTGCGGAGCTGCGGTGTTCCCACCGCGGCGGCGGCCTGCGCCAGCGCGGCGTAACGCTCGCCTATGCCGGCGTGCAACGCGAGGTCGGCCAGCCGTACAGCGCACCCGATGCGCGCCGATCCGTCGTCATGCAGCGCGATGTCGCGCGCGCCGGGAAGGCGGCGCAGGTCCACCAGCGTAGCGGGGCGCAGGATGCCTTCCTTCATCGCGACCAGCAGGTCGGTGCCGCCGCCAAGCGGCGCGGCCGCCGGCGCCGCCAAGGCCCGTACGGCGTCCGCGGCGCTGTCGGCCGGATGATAGGCGAAGGGCTGCATAGTCACAGGCTGTCGAGCGGAAGTGCGCCGAAGGTAGATTCCCCACCATGACCCGGCAATTCCTCAACAAGCTGTCGGATTGCACGCGCGCTCGCCACTGCGTCGCGCGTTGCATTGCGTGCGTGCTCGTTGTCGCCGCCTGCGGTGGGACCCCGAAGGCGGGATCGTCAGGGACGGCCTCGGGCGCGACGGGGGCAGAAGGCGCCGAAACATCCACCCTCGACAGCGCGGCCCGGCAGTCGGCCGATTCGGCGGCCGCCATGGCGGCGGTGCGCGATACCTCGTCGGCGCATCGCCTCTCGCCCTCGGCCGACTCCATTGCGCCGTATCTCGTCTTCACGCCCTTTGGCGATCGCCTGTTCGTGGCGGCGGTGCGGAACAAGCAATGGATGCTCGACGTCGGCCGCATGGACCTCGACGTGCGCAAGGACAGCGTCAGGATGCGGGCCTTCCGCGAGGCGGCGGCTGTGCTGAGCCCGCTGGCTCCGCGGTCGGTCTTCCGCCTGTGGTGGGCCAACGGGGCCGAAGACGCCGTGGTTGACTCGTTCGCCGTGTACAATGGACGCATCGTCATGCGGGTCCTCGGGTCGGCGGCACTCGACAGCGCGGCACACGAACGAGGGACGTTTACCGCGCTCGCCGTGCGTGCGGACAGCGCCGCGGCGCCCGTGAGCACGGCGTGTGAGTTGCGAGCGGAGCCTGATAGCGCCGCGCAAGCGGCACTGGCGGCGCTGACGCCCGTGGAGCGCCGGGCGCAGGCGGCGGCGCGCAAGTCTGCCGACAGTGCGTACAATGCGCGCGTGGTTGTGGTGCGCGACTCACTCGAGGCGGCGCTGCGTCTCGAACGCCCGCCCTATGAGCGGCTCCAGCGGCGCATCAAGGTGGCGTGGAGCCAGGCGCACGGGTGCTTCGGCGTGGCGCGCCGCGCCCTCGTAGTCAGCCTTCGGGCGGGTGATGCGGAGTGGGTGCGCGAACGGCTGGTGCTCATCGCGCCTGACGGCGCGGTCAGTGCGCTGCGCGTGGACGACCTGCGCTTTCGCGCGCACGACCTGTTATCGGCGTTCGACGTGGACGGCGACGGGGTGGACGACCTCGCCGCCAAGGGAGCAACCCACCGCGCCGGCGGCACGGTCGTGCTGCGCGTGGACCTGGCGAAGAAGCGTGCCGAACGGCTTGCCGCCGGTTTCGTCTGGGAAGTGTTCTAACGCTCGAGCACCAGCGCCTGGATGAAGAACTCCATCATCCGTTGCGGATTGAGCGCGCTGTGGCCGATGTCCGGCCCCACCTGCACCTCAAAGCTCTTGCCGGCGCGCTGCAGCGCGCGGATGAGCTGCATGGCGTTGTTGGGGTGCACGTTGTCGTCGGCCGTGCCGTAGTAGATCATGAGCCGGCCCTTGAGGTTCGCGGCGTACTCCATCGCGCTCCCCTTCTTGTAGCCGGCGTCATTCTCCTGCGGCGTGTACATGTACCGCTCGGTGTAGATCGTGTCGTAGTGGTGCCAACTCGTCACCGCCGACTGCGCCGACGCGGCAGCAAAGAGGTCGGGGTACCGCAGCAGCGCCAGTGCCGCGGCGTAGCCGCCGTACGACGTGCCGAAGATGCCGATGCGCTTGGCGTCCACATACGAAAGCGTGCCGAGGTGCCGGGCCGCCGCCGCGAGGTCATCAATCTCCACCTCGCCGAGCTTCAGGTAGATCGCGTCGAGCGCCTTCTTGCCGAGCCCCGCCGCGCTGCGGGTGTCAAGCGTGACGACGATGAACCCGTACTCCGTCATCGGAGACGGCGCGGCGAAACGCTCGGTGGCGCCGTTCGTGGCGGGGCCGTTGTACGCCGAAAACAGCACCGGATATTTTTTGGACGGGTCGAAGTTCGACGGCTTGCTGATCATGCCGACGTGCTTCGTCGCACCGTCACCGGCCACGTACGTGAACTGCTCCACTGGCCTGAGGTCCGCGGCCGTGAATCCCGTGAGGTCGCTCTCGGCGACCGTCGCCACCACCTTGCCGCTTGCGTCCATGAGACGGGTGACCGGCGCCGTGGCGTGCGTCTGCGCGATGTCGGTGAAGTACTTGCCGTCGGGTGAGACGCTGACCGTGTGCAGGAAGGCCCGGTCGGTGAGGCGCACGTCCTTCTTGCCGTCGAGCCCCGCGCGGTGCAGCTGCAGCTTCAGGTAGTTGTCGCCGCTGCGCGCGTAGTACCAGAGCACCTTGGCCTGTTCGTCCACCTTCACGATGCCAGCCACCTCGAAGGCGTGCTGCGTCAGCGGCGCAATCAGCTTTCCGGTGAGGTCGTAGAGATAGTAGTTCTTGAACCCGTTGCGCTCCGACTCCCAGATGAAGCGCTTGCCGTCGTCGAGCCAGCGCATCGTGGGCGAGTTCTCCGTCCAGCTTGGCAGCCACTCCTCGCGCACCACCACGCGGCAGACGCCGCTCACTGGCGCGCACGCGGCCAGCTCCATGATGTTCTGCCGGCGGTTGGTGCGGCGCATCAGCAGTTCGCTGCCGTCCTTGGTCCACGAGATGCCGTAGACATAGTGCCCCACGGCGGCGTCGGTGAACGGCACGCCGTCGCGCACCTCCAGCCGCCGCGTCTGCTCGGTGCGGTCGTTGTAGACGTAGACGTCCACGATCGGGTTCGGCGTGCCGGCCTTCGGGTACCCCTCGGTCATCAACGAGCCCTGCACCGTGGTCTGGTCGGTCTGCAGGTAGTAGTCCTTCACCGGTTTCTCGTCGAAGCGGTAGTAGGCGAGCTTGCTGCCGTCGGGCGACCACCACATGGCAGTGGTCTGGTCGAGTTCCTCGCCGTACACCCAGCTTGCCGTTCCGTACTTGATGCGCTCCTTCTCGCTGCCGTCGGTCGTCAGCTGCTTCTCGCCCGAGCCATCACGGTTCGCGAGGTAGAGATTGCGGTCCCGGTAGAAGGCCTTCCGCGAAGAGTCCGTTGTCCATGCTTCCGTGGACTGCCGGCCGCGCGCCGGGCCCATCGGACGCCGCATACCGACCGCGCCGGCCGCGCCGGCCGCGCTGTCCGCAGCATCGCCCACCTGCTTCGTCGCCAGGTTGAAGCGCAGGCGCTTGCCGTCCCGCACGAAATCGAACGATTTGCCGTCGTCCGCCCACTGCGCGGTGACCGCCCCCGACTTGATGGCTCCCTGGATCTTGGGGAGCATCTGCATGTAGCGGTCGTAGCCCGGCATCGACTTGAGCCGGTCCTGTGCATAAACCGGAAACGAGGCGAAGACGAGAAGGGCGGAGGCGGCGACGCCGATTCTGGTGAGGCGCATCGAAATGATAGGGCGAATGGTGAATGCAGCGACGGCGCGCCGGAGGGTGCGCGGCGCGCGGCTTAGCGCATGGAAACGGGCGGCTTGAGTGCGGCCGGCGGTACCACTGGCGCTACTGGGAGGGCCGGGGTCGCTGGGGTCGCTGGCGGAACCGTTGCCGGCGCGGATGCCTTGGGCGGTGCAGGCGGCTTCAGCGTGAAGACGATGAAGTCACCCTGCTTCCGGATCTTCTTGCCATCGGCCGTGTCGAGGTTCTCGACCGGGACGAAGCTCAGCACCGATGTGCGCGGGCGCGAGAGACGCCGCTCGGCGCGCTCCACGGTGCCCATGCCGAAATCCGAATGGAACGCACCGTCCACATGCACAATCACCGCGTCCGGGAACTTGGCTCGCGCGGCGGCGATTGCCTCGCCCATCGTCTCGTCCTTCACGCACTGGGCGTCATAGAAGCGGCTGACCATCGCGGCCGCCTCCTCGGCGGAGATTTTCTGGCCGTGACCGCTCATGTCGCCCATGGACTCCTTGAAGCGCTGGAAGTACTTGTCGCGCGGGCAGTCGAGCTGTGTGGCGACGTAGCTCCGGTCGGTGGCCGAGAGCGAGTCTACGCCGATCAAGCCCTTTCGGCCGATGAGCGAAGCGATCCGGCGCGGCACGTTACTGGCGATGACCGGCCATCCCTTGGCCTTGGCGAGCTCGACCAGCGGGCGGTAATCGGTGGCGTACTTCGGCCACGGCCGCGCGGCCTTCAGGAAGTCGGCCTCGTCCACCTTGCCGGCGAGATAGTCGTCGAGTATCGGCTGCACATCGCGTTCGAACATCTCGAGCGAGAGCACGACCTGCGCGCGGCGTCGCCCGATGCCCTCGAGGGCGGCGCGCTCGAGGCGGTGCGTTCCCGGGTCGTCGTGCTGCTCGCCCAGGAAGACCAGGTCGCGTTGCGCGATCTCGGCGAGCATGGACTCGAAGTCGGCAAAGCGCTTCTTGCCGGACTTGTAGACACGGTGGGGGGTGTACGATGAGACCGAGGCAACATGGCGGGCGAGCGCGGTGTCCGGCGTCGGGGCAGCCTGTGCGACAGGTACTTGTAGTGAGAAAAGTAAGAAAGATGTTAAAAACATTAATAGCGCCAGTTAGTGGTTCACTTCTGCTGTGGCTTGTCTTCTAGTAAAATAAGAATAAGCTATGAAAGGCAAATAAGCGGAGAGTCCTTGGAACTGGACATTGGAGTACTACGGGCAACCGAAGACGTCGTTGACGCGCTTGCTCGTCTCGACGAGCAGGTAGCGGGGGCAACGCCCGGACTCGTGACGCTCCTCAAGCTACGCAGCGCTCAAGCTATCGTGGCCGCCAACGATCGGCCACTCGACACGACACTCGATGGCGATGCGGCATTCGCCGCCCTGCTCGGCTGGTGGTACGCGCCCGAGGCCCGTGAGTTCATTGCCGACGACCCTCACCTGCGCAGTACCGCCGTCGCGCTGGATGCCGCGGCTGCGATGGTCCGGGCCGGCCGCACGATGACGATGGGGCTGCTCGAGGAGGCCATGCGCGCCGGCAACGCCCCCCTGTCAGAGATGCCGGCGGATTTTGACACGACCCTGCGTGAAGCCGAAGGCGCGGCATGGTCGGCATTGCTGGCTGCCGCAGCACTCTCATCGGGCGCCTGCGGCCGGACGCGCAGCGTTGCCGCCTCGATCGCCCGGGCGACCGCGCCACTGGCGGGAGGATTCACGACTGACGTGTTCGTTGTTGCCGGGTACGCCGAGGACGTGGCGGGCGCTTTGCACACCGCAGCGCGCGAGGCGCGCACCATGCAGCGGCGCGTAGCCGGGTATCGTGACGCGTACACGCAGGCGGTGACGCGATGCCAGGCGTTCGGCCGCGGGGCGCCATCGGCAAGCGCGCTGGTGGACCTGCTGGCGGGCCGTCCCGCGATCACCGTGGCGGCGGCGGCGTTGGCGCTCGACCTCTCGGCGCCCACCGCTGGTGCCGCGGTAGAGCGCCTGATGCAAGCGGAGTTGCTGCGCGAGATCACCGGTCGCGGACGCGACCGGGTCTTCGTCTACACGCCGGCGGTAGCGCTGGCCGGCTGAGCGAGCGCGGCGCGTTCGAGCAGCGCGACGACCTCCTCGAGGATCGTGCGGCCCTTGTCCATCGCGTACCAGCGGCGGATTCCCTTGTTGCGCTCGGGCTTCTCGAGTTGTTTCCACTCGGTGGCCACACGGTCCTGAAGCGCCTTGGGACGCGGCCCCCACCAGCCACGCTCCTCGAAATCGGCGTCGAGCACGATGACGACCGGGATGGAGCGGGCGGTGCCGTTGGTCAGGTGCGTGTCCATCAGATCGGGGTGCGCGTCGCGGCTGACGATACGAAGCTCGATGTTCGACGCGGCGTCGGCGAGTGCGCTCACAACAGGCACGGCGCTCTGGGAGTCGATGCACCAGTCTTCGGAGATGACGAGCAGGCGCCACGAGCTGCCCAGCGCCTCGGTGCGCGCCAGGAGGTCGGCGGGGACGACGGCGCGCTCGCGCTGCGCCTGGAACAGTGAGCCGTACTCGGAAGAGGCGGCCGTCATGTCCGCGAAGGACGCGGCGCCCGTGAAGTGATCGCGTGAGGTTGTCATATGCAACTAATACTATATCGGCATATAGTTGAATACAAGGGGTGGCCAGGAAGACCCGAGGGGGGGGTGCTCCGCGCCTCGTGACGCCCGCCGCCGACATTCGTTAGTCAATTGGCATGCGTCCGTCGCTCCTCCTTTCCTCGCTGGCCTTCCTGACCGCCGCGTGCGTCCCGGCCATTCGGCCGCTCGGGCCCATCGCGCCGGTGCATGCCCCCGCGCTCGAGTTGCCCGAACCGCCGTCGGAGTCACCACCGCCTGAAGCGCCGATAGCGGTCACGGACGAGGAGTACCTGCACGCGCGCTCGCTCATGGTGCCCGTGGAGGGGATCGGGCCGGAAAAGGTCCCCGACACGTACTGGCAGGACCGGGATGGCGGCGCACGTTCGCACCAGGCGGTGGACATCCTCGCCAAGCGCGGCGCGCCGGTCCTCTCGGTGGACAGTGGCACGGTGCTCCGCCTCGCCAAGAGCACGCTCGGTGGAATCACGATCTACGCCACCGATCCAGGGCGGCGGTTCGTGTTCTACTATGCGCACCTTGACCGCTATGCCGAAGGGCTCTATGAGGGGAAGCCTGTCGCGCAGGGCGAAGTGATCGGCTACGTTGGCACCACGGGGAACGCGCCGAAGAACACGCCGCACCTGCACTTTCAGGTGATGCGGTTCGTTGACGCCCGGCAATGGTGGAATGGTCCGCCGGTGGACCCGCGCCCCTTTCTGGCGCGGCTGGGTGCGCGTGCGGGGGCGGCGCGCGCCGCCGCGCCGCCGAACAAGTAGTCGAGGAGCAGCCATGACGATACCAGGGAAGATACGCACCGCCCTGCGCGCCGAATGCAATCAGCTGCCGGCCACCGTGCACGTCGGCAAGGAAGGCCTCACACCGTCGCTCATGCAGTCGCTGGATGACGCACTTCGCACGCACGAACTGGTGAAAGTGGCGCTCAATCGAACCGTGGGCGTGAACGCCAAGACCGCGGCCGCGGAGCTTGCCGAGGCCGTCGGAGCCGAGGTCATCCAGACGATCGGAAAGACCGCCTCGCTCTACCGGCAGAATCCGGAAATCGAAGGCAAGAAGGGCGATCCGCCGCCATGGCGACGGTAGGAAGCAGAGAAACAACAGAAAGACAACAGAGAGACAACAGAGAAGAAACAGAACGGGCCTCGCGATGCCAGCGAGACCCTGCCTGTTGTCTATCTGTTGTTTCTCTGTTGTTTCTCTGTTGTCTCTCTCTGAAACACCAGATCCCACACCCGCCCCGACCCAAGATGCATGGCGATGGCCTTGCCCTTCTTATCGCGGGAGAACCAGACGGTGCCGTAGCTGCCCGCCTCGAACGCGTCGGTGTACGCCGGTACCAGCGTGAACTGCGTGCCCGGGCGAAGCTGCATGACAAGCGCGCCCTTCTCGACCCGGGCCGTCCAGGTGGCACCGATCTCCGGCTGATACCACGTGCCGGACAGCGCCTGCAGTTGCGCCTCGGTCGGCTGCCAACGCGCGGGGCCCTCGAACATCCACGTAAGCGTGTCGCCGTCCGGTGAGAAGATACGAGCGCCCGTTGGAACGCCAGTTGCCGCGATGGCGATGCGGAGCCGCGAGGCGGCGCCCATCAGAAAGTCACCGTCACGCAGCGCGCGCAGTGGCGCCCCGCCGCGCACGCGCAATTGGCCGCGCTCGATGAAGAACTCCGACACGTCGCGCGTGCGATCGTCGCGATAGATGCCTGCGTAGCGTGCTATGCGGCTGGAGTCGGCGGTTGTCGTGTCGAAGGCCGGCAGCGGCGCGAGGTTCGGGATGAGAGCGTCGGCAATCTGGCGGACATACGCCGTAGCGCCGGCGCCGGCGACGTTGCACATGACGGCGACTGACAGGCCGGCGTCTGGATACCTGGCCAGGAAGGTGCTGTAACCGGCGGTGCTGCCACTGTGCTGCCATTCGCGTGTTCCGCGATAGATCCCGTTGATGAGCCCCATCGCGTATGGGATCTTGCGGCCACTGGTGAGCGTGGCCTGGCTGAGCAGCGAGTCGCTGACGGCGCCGAAAGTGCGCTTGCTGAGGGCGTCGTTCCACGTAAGCCAGTCGCCCACCGTGGTGAGCAAGCCGCCGGGGCCGTGCACATTCTCAAACGGCATGTTGATCCGCCAGCCGGCTGTGGCGCGCGAATACGCCTGCGCGCGCCTCGACACGATCTCCGTGAAGTCGTCGCGCCAGCGCGTGTGGGCCATGCCCGCCGGGCGGAAGATGCGCTCGTTGCTGAACTGCGCGAACGGCATGCCGCTCACGCGCTCGACGATCGTCGGCAGCAGCGCGAAGCCCGAGTTGGTATAGGAGTAGAAATCACCCACCGGGTAGTTGAGCGATTTTTGCCGGACGATGATGTCCAACAGATCTGCCTGCGTCGTCACCCGCGTGCCGCGCGGGTAGCCCTGATCGGCTACGAGGTTGCTCCACTCGCGCAGTCCGCTCGTGTGCGACAGGAGGTGGCGGATGGTGATGGTGCGCCCGTACTGCGGCAGTTCGGGGACGTACTTTCGCACGTCGTCATCAAGCCGGAGTTTGCCCTCGCCGACCAGCAGCAGGATAGCGGCCGCGGTGAATTGCTTGGCCACCGACCCGCTCTCGAGAATGGTTTGCGGGGTGATGGGCGTCCCGTTCTCGAGGTCGGCCATGCCGTAGCCGCGCGTGAAGATGGGCACGCCGTTGCGTGACACGCCGACCGCGCATCCCGGGGTGTGCGTGCTGTTCCACTGGGCGAAGACCTTGTCGGCCACCGCGCTGACGTCCTGCGCGCCGAGGGCGGCGGGAAGAGCAAGCAGAAGAAGTCGCTTCATGGCTGGGAGTGCTGGAGTGAGAGGCTGAGTGCCGGACGATACGCGGAGGCGCTGCTGCGCCGAGAAGCATGGCACGCGAAGCGCTGTCTACAGACGTGCTGGATCGACTACGGTGCGCTCGCCGCCCGCGTTGCCGGTATTGACGGTGCCGGCGGGCTCGAAGAGGAGGACCGACACTTCCTCCGCCGCGACAGGACGGTGCTCCACGCCGCGCGGCACGATGAGGAACTCCCCCTCGTGGAGTTGAACGGGGCCGTCGCGGAACTGCATCTCGAACGAACCGTTCACGACGAGGAACAGCTCGTCTTCAAGCTCGTGATGGTGCCAGATGAACTCGCCCTGGAACTTGGCAAGCTTCACCTGTTGGCCGTTGAGCTCACCGACGATGCGCGGGCTCCAGTGCTCGTTCAGCAGCGCGAGCTTCTCGGCGAGGACGACCTTCGTCGGGATCATGGACGCGGAGGCAACGGTGCGGCGCGACGCCGCGCCTGGTGGTCAGCCAGCAAGGGCGCCAAGCACGCGCCACGGGGTGAGCGGCAGCGTGCAAACCTCGACGCCCAGCGCGTCGGCCACGGCAGCGGCAATGGCCGGCGCCGTGGGAATGATGGGCGGCTCGGCGATGCCGCGCGCGCCGATGTGATTCGCGGCCGGATCGGCGCCGTCGAGGAACGACGCGTCAATGGCGGGGACGTCGGCCATCGTCGGGATCTTGTAGTCGTGCAGGTTGGCGTTGAGCGTCACGCCCCGGGCGCGATCCATGTGCCGCTCCTCAAACAGCGCGTATCCGATGCCCTGGATGATGCCGCCGTGCAGCTGGCTCTCGGCGAGCGCGGGGTTGATAATGCGCCCCGCGTCGTGCACGGCAACGATGCGCAGCACGCGCACCACGCCCGTTTCAGCATCCACTTCAACCTCGGCGAACTGCGCGCCGACGGTGACCACAGCGAGTTCCGGGTTGGGCCCTCTGGAGCCGCGGCCGAAAATCTGGATGTTGCCGAGCGTGCGGCAGAGATCGGTGAATGTGATGGCGGCGCCGTCGGTCGAGGAGACGACGTGCGAATCGCGCGTGGCGAGCGACTCTACCGGAACGTCGAGCATCTGGGCGGCGGCCTCGAGCAGCTGCGCCTTGGCATCTTCCGCCGCCATGCGCACGGCGGGGCCCACGCTGGGCGTGGTCATCGAGCCCCACGAATTGCCGGTGTAGGGCAGGCGTTCGGTGTCGCCGATGACGGCGCGCACGGTCTCAAGGCGCGCGCCAAGCGCCTCGGCGGCGATCTGCGCGAAGATGGTGCGCGCGCCGGTGCCGAGGTCCTGCGTACCCGTGAGCACGTCCACCGAGCCGTCGCTGTTGATGCGGACATCGGCATAGGACGGCGGTCCGCCGCCGGTGGGCCAGGTCTGCGCCGCGACACCAATGCCGCGTTTCGCGCGGCTGACGGCGGACGGCGGACGGCGGACGGCAGATGACCAGCCGAAGCGCTTCATTCCTTCGGCGTAGCACTCGTTGAGACGGTTGCCGCTGAACTCGCGGTTGGCGCGTTCGTCGCGCGTGGCGAGATTCTTGAGGCGCAGCGCCACGGGGTCCATTTGCAGGGCGCGGGCGAGCGCGTTCATCGCGCTCTCGAGCGCAAAGGCCCCTTCCACGTAGCCGGGGCCGCGGAAGGCCTGCATGCCGCTGGCATTGATGTACACGCACGTTTCGGTGGTGCGCACGTTGGGGCACGCGTACATCTCGTGAAAGATCTGCGCCGGGCCGCCCTCCCAGCCGCTGATGCCGAGCGGAATCAGGGCGTCGAGCACGAGCGCGGTGAGGGTGCCGTCGCGCCGCGCGGCGATGGTCACCTTCTGCACGGTGGCCGGACGGTTGCCACTGTCGGTTTGTTCGGCGCGGCGGTCATTGACGCAGCGCACCGGTGCGCCAAGGGCGCGGGCGAACAGCGCGGCGGTATACGTGTGCGCGCCGGCGCTGTTCTTGGCGCCGAAGCCGCCGCCCATGTAGTCCTTGATCACCCGCACCTTTGCCTGCGGCATGCCGAGCGCCTTAGCGACATCGCTGCGAACGCGGAAGATCCCCTGCGTTGATTCCCAGACGGTGAGGTGGTCGCCGTTCCATTCACAGACGGCGCCGTGCGGTTCGAGCGCGGAGTGCAGGGCCACCTGGGTGCGATACTCGCGCGTGATCGTCACCTCAGCCTCTGCAAGGCCGCGCGCGACATCGCCGCGCTCCACGACTTCTGGTGCGGTGGTGTTGCCGGCGCTCCGCACGCGCGGCGCGTCTGGCGCGATGGCATCATCCACGGTGACCGCGTGTGGCGCGCCATCGATGACGAGGGAGGAGGCGATCGCGCGCGCGGCGCGCGTGGCGGCGTCCAGTGATTCTGCGCACACCGCGGCGAGCGGCTGGCCCGCGTACGACACCTCGCGGCGGAAGAGCCGCGTGGCGGCCGGTGCGTCGCCAGGGCCCATCACGGCGCGCACGCCGGGCATGGCGCGCGCCGAATCGAGATCAATGGCGGTGAGCGTGCCCTTCGCGAGCGGCGCGCGCACGACGATGGCATGGAGCATGCCGGGGCGGACAATGTCGGCGGTGTATCGCGCGCGTCCGGTGACCTTTTCGAACGCGTCCACGCGCGGTGGGCTGGTGCCGACGATCGAGAGCGACGTGTCAGCGGTCCAGGGCGCCGGTTCGAAGGCCGGCACCTCGACGACGCGGGTCTCCGTGCGCCCCTCGACTTCGACCGTTGTCTGGACGAACCGCGTCTGCTTGCGACTCACGGCGCGTGCTCCCCGGCGTCGGCAACGGCGCGAATGGCGGTGATGATCTTGGGGTACGTGCCGCAGCGGCAGAGGTTACCGCTCATGGCAGCGCGAATCTCATCGTCCGTCGGCTGCGGATTCTGCTCGAGCAGGGCAGCGGCGGCGAGCAGCTGGCCCGGCGTACAGAAGCCGCATTGCGCGGCGTCATGGGTGATGAACGCCTGCTGCAGCGGGTGCAGGACGTTCCCGTCAGCGAGTTCCTCGACCGTCCGGACCTGTACGTCCTCACAGGCGGCGGTGAGCGTGAGGCAGGCGTAGACGAGGTCGCCGTCCAACCGAACGGTGCACGCGCCGCACTCCCCGTGGTCGCAGCCGGCCTTTGAACCGGTGAGTTCCAGCTGGTCGCGGAGCGCCGCGAGCAGGGTGGGAGAGCGCGCAGGATCGACGTCGCGAGGGGTACCGTTGATGGTCAGGCGCATGAGTAAAAGAGTACGACAGAGGACGACGGAGTGCGACAGAGGACGACAGAGTGCGACAGGGCGCGGACAGCGTCCGGCCGTACGCCGCTGTACCCAACCGCTGGGCCCACTGGGCGCCTTGAGGGACGTGCCGGTTGAGCGGCCTCCGTGAGACGTTTATCTTCAGGCTATTGCAAGTCGTTTCCGCCCTCAGGAGCATTCATGCCGTATATCATCACCGAAGCCTGCATCGGGACCAAGGACAAGGCGTGCGTCGACGTCTGTCCCGTGGACTGCATCTACGAGGGCGAGGACCAGCTGTACATCCATCCCGACGAGTGCATTGATTGCGGGGCGTGCGAGCCGGAGTGTCCGGTGACGGCGATCTTCCCTGAAGAAGACGTGCCGGCGAACATGAAAGCGTCCATCGCGAAGAACAAGGATGTCTTCTTGGGGCCGAATCCGCCGGGGAAGCCAAGCCGCTAACGCGGAGACGGCGGAGGGCAGACGGCGGACGGCGGACGGCAGAGGGCAGAGGGCAGAGGGCAGAACAAGCGCCCGGCGGAATCAAACGCCGGGCGCTCTCTTGTTGTCACGCTGCCGTCCGCCGTCCGCCGTCTGCCCTCTGCCGTCGCTGCCTCTAGAACACCCCATTCGGAAAATACCGATCCTTCGCCACAAACACGGCGAGCAAGGCGGCATACTGCATGAACGTGCTGATCTCGCTCTTCCACGCCTCGGCCCAGAAGAACTCACCGCCGACGCTGCCTGAGGCGGCCGTGGGAATCCAGCGGGGCGTCCGGCGCTTGAACGCCAGGTACTCCTCGCCGAAGATGGACTCGAGCACGCCCTCTTCGTAGCGCACGATGTAGTAGTACTCGACGGCGAAAAGCGCGGTCGCCACGGGGAAGAACCACCACACCCCGCTGAGCGCGACGAACCCCATCCAGAGCAGGTAGTTGCCGTTGTAGAGCGGGTTGCGGCTTAGCGCGAACGGTCCGTGCGTCACGAGCTTCTGCACGTTGCGCGATCGCCGGCGGGTCACCGTGCCGGCGGTGGCGACGCCCCAAAGCCGCCACGCCTCCCCGACGACGACACAGATGGCGCCGACGATGATGCCGAGGCGCGTGATGCCGCCCGGCGCGAGCAGCGGGACCGCGAGGAACGGCACGGGAAGCCAGCCCCGATTGCGAAACAGCACGGCGCCGATGCGGGCGGGGCGGGAGGATTCGGAGGCGGAGATCGCGGTCAAGGCACGAGACAGGTGACGGGTGACAAGTAGCGAGAGTAAAGCTAACCGTCCGCCCTACTGCGCCGTCAGCGACACCAGAAACTCGCTGAGCACGTGATTGAAGGTCGCCGGGCGCTCGATGTTGCTCACGTGCCCGGCGCCGGCGATTACCTCGAGGCGGCTGCCGGCGATGGCCAAATGCATGGCGCGCGCATCCTTGACCGGCGTGAGCACGTCCTCGTCACCCACGATGATCAGCGTTGGCACGTTGATGGTGGTGAGCGTGGGTGTGGAGTCTGGGCGCGTCCGTAGCGCATCGAGCGCGTCCACGATCCCCATCACGGGGGCCAGCGACATCATGCGATGCAGTTCGTCCACAAGCTCGGGGTTCTTCTCGCGCGTGGTGCGGCCCACCATGCCGGCGATCATCTGGTTGGCGACTGCCATGCTGCCGCGCTCCTGTACGAGTGCCTGCATCTCGACGCGGGCACTCTGCGCTGCTTCGGTGTCGGCCGTGGCGCGGGTGTCGCAGAGCACGAGGGCGCGCACCCGCGCACGATGCCTGCGCCAGAAGGCCAAGGCGGCATAGCCGCCCATGGAGAGCCCCACGATGACGGCGCGCTCGATCTCCAGAACATCGAGCAGGGTGGCGGCATCATCAGCGTAGCCGTCCATGCCACCCGGCGCGTCGCGGGCACTCTCCCCGAAGCCGCGTAGGTCCATGCCGATCGTGCGCGCTTTCACAGCCAGTGCGCCGAGCTGCGGCGACCAGAGCGATCGGTTATGCGGAAACCCGTGCAGGAACAGCACGGGCACACCCGACCCGACGTCGTCGTAGCCGATGGCGTGCCCGTTGACGAAAGTGATCATGGCACAGCTCCCGTGACGGCGGGAGCCGCGCCAAGCCCGAAGAGCACTCTCAGGAAGGCGGAGAGTCTAGCGGATGCTCGGCGAGTGGAGACAGTTGGCATGGATGGTCAGCGGGTGTTTCGTGAGGGACCTCGCTACATTTGTACCACACGCAACACCGGAGAGGAAGGAAGCGAGTGAGCCCCAAGAGCGCAGCGCCGACCGTGCGGTACCTCGATTCGAACGACGCCGTCGGGACGTTCCTCAAGGGAATTCGTGGCACGCCGCTGCTGGCGCTCGACACCGAAGGGGCGAGTTTCCACCGGTTCATTGACCGCATCTACCTGCTGCAGCTCTCGACGCGCGACGCCCACGCCATCATCGATCCGCTCCCGATTGCCCCCCCGGCTGCGCTTGGCGCGCTGCTCGAGAATCCAGGCGTCGAGGTGGTCTTCCACGACGCGGACTACGACATCCGCTTGCTGCATCAGGACTACGGCTGGCACGTGCGGCGTATCTTCGATACCCGCATCGCGGCACAGCTGCTCGGCGTCAAGACATTCGGTCTCGCCGCGCTGCTGGAGCAGCACTTTGGCGTCAAGCTGGACAAGAAGCACCAGCGCGCCGACTGGTCCATGCGCCCGCTCACGCAGGGCATGCTCGACTATGCGGCGCAGGACACGCTGCACTTGCTCCAACTGCGCGACATGCTGAAGGATCAGCTCGAGCGGAAGGAACGGTGGGCGTGGGCGGCCGAGGAGTTCGAGCGGCTCGAGGGAACGCGATGGGCGCCGGAGGATGCGTCGCCGGCATTCCTGCGCATCAAGGGCGCGCGCGACCTGACTCGCCGCGAACTGGCGGTGATGCGCGAGGTGACGCAGTGGCGCGATGCGGCGGCGCTGGCAGTGGATCGGGCGACGTTTCGCGTGGTGGCCAACGACGTGCTGCTGGAGATCGCGCGGCAACAGCCCACGACGGCCGACGCGCTCGGTACGATCAAGGGAATGCCGCGCAGCATGCTGGATCGCGCCGGCTCCGATGTGCTGGCGGCGGTGCGGCGCGGCCTCGCGCTGCCCGAGGCGCAACTGCCGCGCTTCCCCCGGTCAACGCGGTGGGAGAAAGACCCCGAGTTCGATGACAAGGTTGGGCGCCTGAAGAACGTACGCGACGAAGCGGCGCGGCGGCTGGACCTCGATCCCGGCGTGCTGGGCTCGCGTGAGCGCCTCGAGGCGGTGGCGCGGCTCGTCCCGCGGTCGGTGGACGACCTCGCCGCGGTTCCCGATCTGCGCCGATGGCAGGTGGCCGAGATGGGTGAGGCGTTCGTGAAGGCGCTCGGCGGGTTCAAGCCCAAGTCGAAGAAGGCGCCGGCCGCAGAATCGCCGTATCTCGAAACCTAGCGAGACGCCGCCGGGGGCTCATCGTCGCGGTCAGCCGTTCAGAACCCCAAATACGTCCGTACCCGCGGCTCAATGCGATCGGGGGTCCACGGCGGCGACCAGACGATGTTCACTTCAGCCTTGGTGACGCCGGGAATTGCCTGCACCTGCGTGGTGGCGTCGTGGAGCAGTTCCGGCCCGGACGGACAAGCCGGCGATGTAAGTGACATCTCCACCGTGACGCTCGTTCCCTCGACGCGGATGCCGTAGACGAGACCCAGGTCGACGATGTTGAGGTTGAGGTCCGGGTCCTTCACGCGGCGCAGCGCGAGCTTGACGAGATCCTCGGTGACGTCGGCAGTGGCAGTCGGGACGGCGCTCGCGTCAGGGGGTGCTGCAGTGGGCGGCGTGTGCTCGTCGGTCATGGGGAGCTCCTGGGGTCATCGCAGTATCGCTGCACGCCGCGCAGGAATTCAAGCTGTGGCGATTAGCGCGGACGCTGAACAGGCGGCTTCTTCCCTTTCGGCGCCGTCGGTTGTGCCTTGCCGGCGGACGCCTTCGCGGCCGGCTTCTTGATGCTGGCCTTCGCGGCTACGGCTGCCGGACGTGACGTGGCCTTCTTGCCGCGCGACCGGCGGACGCGCAGCGGCTTGTTCCAGTTGACCGCGCGATCGGCGCGGAAGGCCGCGGGCATGATGCTGATATGCAACTCGTCGTCCGTGACGGCGAGCGCGGCCGCGTCAGCGAGGTCGGCGCGCACATCAGCGATGACCGTGGACGGCCGCCGCACGCGCGCCGCGTGGACGCGATTGGTGAGCAGGATGACGAACATGTCGCGCTGTGGATCTATCCACATTGACGTGCCGGTATAGCCGACGTGTCCGTAGGCCGTCGGGCTCAAGTAGTCGCCCGCACCGTGCCGGCCTTCCGCCATCTCCCACCCAAGCGCGCGCGAGCCCGACGCGCGCTGCGTGAACAGTCGCACGGTGGGCTCACTCACGATGCGCCTGTCCCGGTAGATGCCGCCATCGAGCAGCATCTGGGCGAAGACGGCGAGATCGTCCGCGGTGCCGAACAGGCCGGCATGCCCGGCGACACCGCCCAGCACGTACGCATTCTCGTCGTGTACCTGGCCCTGCAGGGGATAGCCTCGTGGCGGCGCCATCTCGGTAGGCGCCACACGGCCGCGCACGGAACCGGAGGGCAAGAAGAACGTGTCGTTCATCCCCAACGGGCCGAACACGCGTTCCTGCACGAACACGTCCAGCGGAACGCCGGCGATCGACTCCACCACCCAGCCCAGCACGTCTGCGCCAAGATCGGAGTAGATGAAGGAACGGCCGGGGCGATAGCGGAGCTTCGTCTCAATGACCGCGCGCCTGGCTTCGTCCGGGGTGCGATCAACTCGCCAGAGTTCACGCCCGGCCGGCAGGCCGCTGCGATGAGTGAGCAGGTGGCGAATGGTGACTTCGTTCTTCCACGTGCCGACAAAGCCCGGAAGATAATCGGCCACCTTGCCGTCGAGCGGCAGGCGGCCCTCGTCATACAGGACCATGGCCGCCGTCGTCGTGGCGACGACCTTGGTGAGCGACGCGAGGTCGTAGATCGTCCCGTCCGCCGAGACAGCGGCACTCCCGATGCCCCACCCCATCGTGCCGAATCCCTTGCGCCATACGGCCGCGCCACCACGGCCGACGATGACCGCCGCACCGGGGAATCCGCCGGCCCGAATGCCCTCCTGCACCACCCGATCAATGATCTCCAGCCGTTCGGACGACATACCCATGCTTTCCGGCAAACGAATCGGCAGGCGATCCGTCGGTCCGCCAAGCGCAAGCGCGGTAAGGAGATGGAGAACCATTGGTACCAGCGGAAGGGGGGAGCGACGGCAACGACACTGAATCAACGCGGTCGCTGAACCGGTACGGCATCGAATGGGAGGCTAAGGACTAGCGTCCACGCCCTGTACACGCAAGACGAGTACTTTCACCGACAGTCACCTTGGCAACCAATTCAGCGGGCCAGGTGACTCACCTAGCGAACGTTCATGGCTGATCAACTGACAATCCGACGCGCCATCCACGGCGACGAAGCGGCGTTGCGCACCCTTTGGGTGCAATACGCGCCGCGCATCGACGCCGTGGTCAGGCGACTGGTGGGCGATCCGGACGAAGCGGCCGACGTGGCGCAGGAGGTCTGGATACAGATCTTCCGGGCGCTTCCCACCTACCGCGGCGACTCGCAGTTCGGCACGTGGGCGCACCGCATCGCCGTGAACCGCACGTTGAACGCACTGCGGGCGCTTCGCCGGATTGGCAAGCGGGAGACGGAGATCGAGGAGGAGACCGCGTCGGTTGAGCACGACGGCGATCGCTCGCTGCTGGCGCAGACGATTGACGAGGCGGTACAGAAATTGTCGCCCGGAGCACGAACTATCTTCGTGCTCCACGATGTCGAGGGGTACACGCACGAAGAGATCGCGGCCGAGCTGGGCATCACGGCCGGCGGGTCGAAATCGCAGCTGTTCAAGGCGCGCGCGAAGCTGCGCACGCTGCTCAGGCACCTGGTAGATGATCCCATTTCGCGGGAACCGTCACATGCTGCACATCTCTCCTGAACGACTGGCCGCGCTGGTGGACGAGACGGCGACGCCCGATGAGGCCTCGCACCTCGCTGTCTGTGCGCTATGCACGGGCGAACTCACGGCGCACCGTCGGCTCGTCCGCATGGCGCTCACCGAGATGCCGCGGGAAGGACCGCCGCTCAACGACTGGGCCTCGCTGGGGGCGATGCTGAAGGCCGAGGGGATCATCTCGGCCGCCCCAGCACCTCCGGCGCATCGGTCGCGTACGGTGTGGGCGATGCGCATCGCGGCGGGGCTCGTGCTGGTAGCGGGGAGCGTGCTTGCGGGGCGGTGGAGCGCCGGCCTCGACATCACGACCGCGCCACAACAGGCGGCCGTAACAGCGCCCGCCCCGGCCGCGCCGGTCTTTGCGTCGCCGCAGGCCGCCATGCAGGTGCTGACCTCGGCGCAACAGCAGTACTCTGACGCCGCGACGTATCTCGCCGCGCAGGACACGTCGTCGCACTTCATCGGGTTGAACGTCAATACGTATCGCGCCCGGCTCACGGCCCTGGACAACATTGTGGCATCTACGCGCGCGGCACTGTATCAGGCGCCGCAGGATCCGGTGCTCAACCAGTACTATCTCTCCGCGATGGCGGCGCGCGAAGCGACGCTCAAGCAGTACCAGGCGGCGTTGCCGGCGAAGCAGGCGCTCGAGCGGTACTAGCGCTGGCGCGCAGAGAGACAACAGAGAGACAACAGAGAGACAACAGAGAGACAACAGAGAGACAACAGAGAGACAACAGAGAGACAACAGAGAGACAACAGAGAAACAACAGAAAGACAACAGAGAAACAACAGAAGTACACTTCAAGGACTTGATGCAATGACGGCATTCCTTCCCTCTATGCGACGAATCGTGCCGGCCGCGTTGATGGCCAGCGCGTTGATGGCCAGCGCATTGATGGGCGCGGTGATCGGCGTCGCGGACGCACAGCAGCCGGCGCCTGCCCCGCGTCCGGAGCGGCACGTCACGGTGCGCGTGGACACCAACGAGCGCATGAAGGTCACCCTCGTTCTCGAGGGACTCGACAGCCTGATGCGGTCGCTGGTGCAATCGCGGGCGCTTGAGGAGCGCATCGGTATGGCGCTGCGTGAATACGGCGCGACACTCGCTGACGCGTCGCGGAGGCGCGCCCTCGAGGAGCAGTTGCAGCAGTTGGCCGAGAAGAACGTGCAGTTGATGTCGAAGATCCAGATGGCGTGCACGAACCGGAAGACGTCGGAGTACGCGCCTGAGGGCTATCTGGGCGTGACGTTCAACATCATGGGAACGGTGAAGCGGGAGGCGAACGGCCCCGACGTCTATCGCTTTGATGAACCGCCCGAGATCATCTCCGTGGAGACCGGATCGCCGGCAGACCGCGCGGGGATGCGCCGCGGCGACCGCATTATCACCCTGGATGGACGGGACGTGGTCGGGCGCGACGTGATCCTCTCGCAACTGCTGGTGCCCGGACGCAAGCTGCCGGCGCGCATCGCGCGCGACGGACGCGAGCAGGCCGTCTCGGTGCTGGTGCAGAAGCGTCCAGACGGGTTCGGCGACCAATGTGTGGATCTGGACTTGGCGTGGGGCCCGATGCGTTCGCCCGGGCTGAAACCGCCGTCGCCGGGGAGTCGCACCTTCACATTCGAACGTTCGCCGTCAGCGCCGTCAGCGCCGTCAGCGCCGTCAGCGCCGTCAGCGCCGTCGTCGCCGCGCGTCACGACTCCGCCGGCCCCTCCCGCGCCGAACGTTTGGGTGTTCGACGCGCCGCCGCCGGTGGCGATCGCCGGCTTCTCGAGCATCGTGGCAGGCGCACAGCTCACGTCGCTGACCGAGGACTTCAAGGACGTACTCGGCGCCGATGCCGGCGTGCTGGTGCAGCGCGTCGCCTCCGAGTCGCCGGCCGCTCAGGCGGGGCTGAGGGGCGGCGACGTGATCGTCGAGGCGGGCGACCGCCCCGTGACCAGCGCGCGGCTGCTGCAGCGCCTGATTGGCGACTCCGATGAGCGCTCGCTGAAACTCAAGGTGTTGCGCAAAGGGAAGACGCGGACGGTGTGGTTGAAGTGGTAGGCTAGCCCGCGCTGGCTTGCATGCGTGGGGTGGCAAGCAGCCAGCGCCCGAAGGTGCGAACGTCTCCCCACCTCCGCCCCTCGTCGCACATCAGCCTGGCGTCGCTCAGTGAAATCCCGGCGAGTGACGCCCACCTGGCGGCGTCGCGCGGCTGCTGCTCAACGATCGTCAGATCGTGGGTTTGGTTGAAGCGGGTGCATAGGGTGTCCGTGGCACCGGGTGCGGCGAAATCATGCAGTTCGACGCACAGCGCTGACCTGGCCAGCCAGGGAACACGCGCGGGGTCAAGGAGGTCGCGTTCGCCGCCCTCGCAGTCGCAGATCACGAGGACGCCTTCCGAAGGCGGCACGGCGAGCGCCGCCAGTGCGTCAATATCCGCTGCACCGAGCGCATGCACCCGCTCGCCCACGCGGTTGTAAGCGGCGCTTTGGATGGTTTTCTCACGCCAGGCGGCATCCATTTCGTACGCGTAGACCGTTGCGTTCCCAAGGCGCATGGCCATGCCAGTCGAGTAGTAGCCGCCGGCGCTGCCAATGTTGACCGCGATTGGCCAGCCGCGCGCGAACTCGCGTTCCAGCCACGCGTGGTTTTCGCATTCGAAGGACCCCATCAGCATCGCGGCTTCACAGTCACCGGGGGTGTCGGCGTGCAACCGAAGCCCCACGAACGGGCCAGCTGCGACGCAACCTCCCGTATGATTCCAGACGCGCGCACGCGCGCGACGGCTGGCCGACCATCGCGTGAGCCGCAGCCGCCGGCGCACATTCAGTGGGATCAGCGAGTGGTACACCTGCCGCAGGATGGAAACGAGTTTCACTGTTCGATTGCTGACATGCTCGACAATGTAGTGGTGATGGACCGGGCGCGCCCACACGCGGGCGCGACACGCCAGTGTGCGGCTAGGGCGTGGATACCGGTCCGGGCGGCAGGCTGTACACCAGCCGCACCGTGTGCTCATCCGTGAGGCTGAGGTCCCGCACCCGGACCCGCGCCGCCATGATGCTGCGCTCGTCTTGGGTGTGGTCGAGCCCCAGCACGTGGCCGACTTCGTGCAGCGCGATCGCGGAGATGGCCTCGGGCTCGAGCGGCGCGCCACTGTGGTGGTGCAGGGCCAGTTCAATGGATGACCCGACGATCCACCAATGCTGGTCGTGTGTCCAGCGCGTGCGGCCCGAGATGGGCATCTCGAACTTGTCCACCCAAACCACCGGGATGTCGCATCGCGCGGAGTCGACCACGAATGTGAACGCCACGGGGACGCCGGCGTGCGTCCAGCGCTCAAAGGCCTGCCGCACACGTTCCGGATAGTCGCGCCGAAAGCCCGGGAGGTCGGACTGCGGCTGCACCCACACCCGCAGCGGCTCGAGTTGGCGGTCAGGCCAGCGGGCATTGTTGTCACTGCGCTGCAGGAAGATCTCGCGGATGTACGTACCCGCCTCGCCGTCGGCGAGACGGCGCTGGATTTCGGCGAGATCGCGCTGCGGCGGCGGCAGCGTGGACGTGCGCACGCTGACGAGGCCGGCTTCGCCGGCGGACTTCTGCGCCGCGTGGTCAGTGGCCATCGGCAACGGTAGCGCCGTGTCCGCGGCGGCCACGGCAACTGGCGTTGTGCGCGGCGGAACGCGGCGTGCCTGCACGACGATGAACGCGGCCATGCCCACCAGGAGCAGCGCGAGCGCCGTGACCGTGCGGTTCATGCGAGGAACTCCTCGACGATGCTAAAGAACTGTTCGGGCTGTTCCCAGAACGGCATGTGTCCGGCCTCGGCGATCAGCCGCAACCGCGCGCCGGGAATGATCGCCGCGGTCCGTTCGGCTTGCGCCACGGGGATCATGTCGGAAGCGCCATGCACAAGCAGGGTGCGCGCGCGAATGCGCGCGGCGGCTTCCCGCCAGTCGAAGCCGTCACGGCGAAGGCGCGAGACCACCGCCGCCCCCGTTGCGCTGCGCGCGAGCGGGGGCGAGAACATGGCGCCGAGCACGCCGTCGTGGAACCAGGCCGGGTAGAGCGCGCGGTTGTACTCGGCCTGCTGGCCAGGTTCCGGGTCGTGCAACGACGCCGGGTCAAAGGCTGCGAGCCGCGCCTGGGTGTCGCCCGTCAGGCGTGACAGGGCGATCTCGTGCAGGGCACTCAGCCACTCAGGGGTAAGTCCCACCGCGTCCACCAGCACGAGATTTCGGATGCCCTCAGGATCTTCAGCCGCGCCCAGCAGGGCGATGCCGCCGCCCCAGGAATGGCCGAGCACGTCCCAGATGGTGAGGCCGAGCGCTTCGCGGAGCGCGCGCACGTCAAGCGCGTCGTGTTCGATGCGGGCGGCCCGCGCGCCCGGTGGCGCCTCGCTGTGGCCGCGGCCGCGCTGGTCATAGAGAATGAGTTGGCGCTTCGCGGCGAGCGACGAGAGCGCCGGCCAGAGCAGGATGTGTGAGTAGACCATCCCGCCGTTGATGCAGAGCATTGGCGCGGCGCCGGCGACCTCGGGCGTACGGTAGAGGGCAAAGTCGAGCCCGCGCGCGGTCACGGTGACCCGTTCGAGGTGCGGCGCGCGCGGCGCGGTACGCCGGAAGGCGAGGAAGCGCTCGCGGGCGCTCATGCGGGCGGGCGTCGCATAGCGCGTCGCACGGGGCGTCGAAAAAGAGGGGTCGAGGCAGGCATCTGTCTGCGGTCAAAGTTACGCAGGAGTGATGTAACGGGGCATCGTGGCCCTCCGCGCCCTTGCCTCGTCCCTCGGCGTCGCATATATCTCAGTACAAAGATAAATAGGCGGATCGCTGGAACTCGGCATCTATAGCTTCGCGGAAACGACGATAGACCCCGCCACCGGCGAGCGTGCCGGCGCGGCGCAGCGGCTGCACGACCTGCTCGAGGAGATCGTGCTCGCCGACCAGGTGGGACTGGACGTCTACGGCGTCGGCGAGCACCACCGACCCGACTTCGCCGTCTCCGCCCCGGCGGTGGTGCTGGCTGCGGCCGCGGCGCGCACCCAGCGCATCCGCCTGTCGAGCGCCGTCACGGTGCTCAGTTCCGATGATCCCGTGCGCGTCTTCCAGGAGTTCAGCACGCTCGACCTGCTGTCCAACGGTCGCGCCGAGATCATGGCCGGTCGCGGGTCGTTCATCGAGTCATTTCCGCTCTTCGGCCACGATCTGGACGACTACGACTCGCTGTTCGCCGAGAAGCTCGACCTCCTGCTGGCCTTGCGTGCCAACGCGCGGGTGACGTGGAAAGGGCGCCATCGCTCGCCGCTCACAGACCAGCCGGTCTACCCGCGTCCCGTGCAGGACCCGTTGCCGGTCTGGATTGCCATCGGCGGCACGTCGCAGTCGGCGGCGCGCGCCGGGACGCTCGGCTTGCCGCTCGCCATCGCAATCATTGGCGGTGAGCCGGCGCGGTTCAGGCCGTTCGTGCAGATCTACCGCGACGCGTGGAAGAACGCGGGGCACGACCCGGTCACGGCACGCGTCAGCATCAACTCACATGGCTTCATCGCCGATGCGGAGCAGGACGCGGCGGAGCTCTTCTGGCCGCGCTACCTTGATGTTATGGGGCGCATCGGGCGCGAACGAGGCTGGCCGCCGCCCTCGCGCGCACACTTTGACCGCGAGCGCTCGCCGCACGGCGCGCTGCTGCTCGGCAGCCCGCAGCAGGTGGTGGACAAGATCCTGTACGAGCACGAACTGTTCGGGATGGACCGTTTTCTCCTCCAGCTGAGCGTCGGCACGATGCCGCACGCGCAGATGCTGCGAGCCATTGAACTCTACGGCACCGTGGTGGCACCGGCGGTGCGGAAGGCACTTGCATGATCAACCAGCGTCCCGTTCTTCAGGTGATCATCTGCAGCACGCGCCCAGGGCGTAAAGGCCCGGCCGTCGCCGCGTGGGCGGCGGAACAGGCACGCGAGCACGGGAAGTTCACCGTGGAGCCTGTAGACCTCGCCGACTACCAACTCCCGATCCTCGACGAGGAGACGCATCCGCGTTTCGCCCGGTACGAGCACGAGCACACCAAGCGCTGGAGCGCAACCGTGCAGCGCGCCGACGCCTACGTCTTCGTGCTTCAGGAGTACGATTTCTCGATGCCGGCGTCGGTGCTGAACGCGCTGCAGTGCCTCTATCACGAATGGACGTACAAGCCCGCGGCCTTCGTGAGCTACGGCGGCGAATCAGGCGCGCTGCGCAGCGTGCAGATGACCAAGCAGGTGCTCACGACCTTCAAGGTGGTGCCGATCGTCGAGACGGTGGCGATCCATGGGGTCAGCCAACACGTCGATCAGGAAACGGGGGTGTTCACGCCCGGCGAGAAGCACCCCGGAGCGGCGATGGCGATGCTGGATGAGCTGTACCGGTGGGCAATGGCACTCAAGCCCATGCGTGCGTGACGAGACGGGGCGCTAACGAAGCGCTGGCGGGGCGCGTCTGCAACGATAGGTTGCTACGTAGACCATCCTCCTCCGTCCCGCGCATGCGCCTCCGGCTAGTCCTTCTCGCCGTACCGCTCACGATGCTCACGCTCCCTGTCACGGCACAGGTGCCGCCGGCGCCGACGCGCGCCGCCGGTGCGACCATCAGCGGCGTCGTGCGGGACAGCATTGCGCGCGCCCCGCTTGCTGGCGCGTGGGTCCAGCTCGTCGCGGCCGAGGCCGCGGCACAGTTCGCCCGTACTGCCGTGTCCGATTCTCTGGGACGGTTCGCGTTCAGCGATGTTCCCGATGGCAGCTATCGCCTTGGCTTCTTCCATGCGCTGCTCGACTCGCTCGGCGTAGAGGTGCCCCTCCGTGGCTTGACCGTCTGGCGCGGCCGGTCGGTGCGTGCCGACCTGGCAGTTCCGTCGGGGGCAACGCTGCGCGCCGCCATTTGCGGCGAACGGTCGCCGCGGGATTCGGGCATCGTCGTCTCCGGGGCCGCGGTCATTGGCGTGGTACGCGAGGCGCGTGGCGGAGCGCCGGCGGCAGGAGCCACGGTAAGCGGCGAGTGGCTGGAGATGTCGTTCCGCACACAAGGCATCGACCGTCGCCGGCCCCGCCTCGTCGTCACCACGGGCGCGAATGGCTGGTTTGCGCTCTGCAACGCGCCAAGCGGCGGCACGATGTTCCTCACGGCCAGCCTCGGCGCGGACAGCACGGATCTCATTGAGACGGCAGTGCCGGCAGAGGGTTTCCTGCGGCGCGACTTGTACCTTGGAGCCGCACGCACGATCGTGATCCGCGACACGACCTCACGCAACGACTCGCTCGCGCTTCCGCCGCGCGTGGTGCGGTCGGGCGACGGGCGCATCACGGGCACGGTCATGAGCGCCAACTATCTGCGCCCGCTCGCTGGCGCGATCGTCCACCTGAGCGACGGGCCCACGGCGCGCGCCGACGACCGCGGCGCCTTCACCCTGACCAACACGCCGCTGGGGACCCGCACCCTCGAAGTGCGTTCGGTGGGCTACTACCCTGACCGGCGCGCGGTGCACGTCGTGGACGGGATTCCTCCCGTGCGGGTGGAGCTCTCGACGTTCAAGTCAGTGCTCGATACGGTGAAGATCATTGGCGAACGCATGGCAGACCGCCACAACAGCGGCTTCGAGGAGCGGAAGCGCACCGGGCTCGGCCGCTACCTGACCGCAGCGGATCTCGAACGGCGCGGCGCGCTCTTCACCTCGGATGTCTTCCGAAACCTGCTGGGCACGCGGCTTGAACGTGACGAAACCGGCGAGCGGCACATTCTGGTACGCAGCGCGTTCGGGGAGTGGTGCGAGCCGTCGGTGCACATTGACGGCCTGTACATGTGGAACCTCACGGCCGATGACATAGATGGCATGGTGAGCGCGAAGTCAGTGAAGGCGATCGAGGTGTACAACGAGGCCACGACACCGGCGGCGGACCAGCGCGGGTTGTCGGGGTGCGGCACCATCCTGATCTGGACCAAGTAGGTCCGACCGTGGTCGCATGAAGCGACGCATCGCGCGTTCGATCTGTCTTCTGCCGACCGCTGCAGCGATCGCGACGATCGCGGCGGCGCAACTGCCCGATGTGCCCGGTGGTATGCCGCGCGGTAGCATCAGCGGCGTTGTGCGCGGCAGCCTCGCCCGAGGCCCGCTGTCCGGAGCATTGGTGCAGCTCGTCGAAGCCAGCCATCAGGCGACAGTGGCGCGCACGGCAATCACTGACTCACTCGGCCGCTACTCGTTTGCGGGTGTGCCCGACGGCCGCTACATCCTCGGGTTCTTCCATGTGGTACTCGACTCGCTCGGGGTGGAGCCGCCCTTGCGCCCGGTGACCGTCTCGCGGCACCGCGCCGTGCGAATGGACCTGGCGACGCCGTCCGCGGCCCGTATGCGGATGGCCATCTGTGCCGCGCAGGCGGATCCGGCCACCGGAGGCGCGGTTCTCGGAGTGGTGCGCGACGCGCAGTCACTCACGCCCGTTGCTGGTGCGTCGGTGAGCGGGGAGTGGCTCGAAGTCTCCATCGGGCGAGGCGGCATTGGCAGGCAGCGCGGCCAGGCTGCGGCCACCACCGCCGAGAACGGCTGGTTTGCGCTGTGCAACGTGCCGGCCCGCGGGATGATGTTCGTGCTCGCGAGCCGAGGCGGCGACAGCACCGATGTGATTGACGTGATGGTGCCGCCGGCCGGTTTCGTCCGGCGCGAGCTCTTCCTTGGGCCGTCGCGGACGATCATGCTGCCCGACACCTCGCCCGCCGGCGACACCGCGATGCCAGTGCGCCGCGTGCGCGTGGGCGGTGCGACGCTTCAGGGAACGGTCTTCAACGCCAACGGCGGCCGGCCGGTGGCGGGCGCGCTCGTGCGCCTCGGCGAGAATCCGCCCGTCCGCGCCGACGGACGCGGGGTCTTCACGCTCGCGGACGCGCCCCACGGCACGCGCATGCTCGAGGTGCGTGCGGTGGGCTACTCACAGGCGCGTGTGGCCGTGGACATCGTCAGCGGCGCGACGCCGATGAGCGTGGCGCTCACGTCGTCGAAGGCGGTGCTCGACACGGTGAAGGTGATCGTGGCCCGCGCCGCCGATCGGCATGAGAGCGGGGTTGAAGACCGCCGGCGCTCAGGCGCCGGGACATACCTGACGGCGCAGCAAATCGCCCGCCGCGGCGCGTTCTCCACGTCGGACCTGTTCCGGCGCATGAGTGGCATGCGCATCGGGTACGACTACGACACGCTCGAGACCGACGGGAATCCGAATGCGCTCGCGGAGATGAACCAGCTGAGCGACCGGCGCATCCTCATGCGCGGGATCAGCGGCAACTGGTGCGAGCCCGCGCTCTGGTTCGACGGGACGCTGATCCCCGAACTCAGCGTGGATGCGCTCGACGGTTGGGTGACGCCCCGGCGACTGGCGGCGATCGAGATCTACTCCGAGGCGACGGTGCCGCCCCAGTTCCAGCGATCGCGATCGGGGTGCGGGGCCATACTGTTCTGGACGAAGTAGCGGGGCGTGACGCAGCGGGTGCGGCGCCGCCTTGCGCGCAAACGTTGCGTGTCGTAACTGTTTGCGCTGTGCTGCCGCCGCAACGCTCTCCAACACAGGTGTTCGCGTCTGACGAACAACGCCTGGTCGCATCCCTGCGGTCCGGCGACGCCATGGCATTCGAGGCGGTCTTTCGCGCGTACGCGGCCCCACTTTGTGACCTCGCGTGCAGCTACGTTCACGCGCCGGACATTGCGGAAGAGATCATTCAGGATCTTTTCGCGTGGCTCTGGGTGCATCGTCACGAGTTCGCTCCGCAACACGGCCTGCGGGCGTACCTGTTTGGTGCGGTGCGCAATCGCGCGCTCAATGTACTGCGCGACGATGCGGCGGCTGTTCGGGCCAATGCTCGCTTGGTCACGGCACCCTCCCGGCCAACGGACGCCGAGTTGCTAGCGTCGGATCTTGAACAACAGATCCGAACAACGGTCGCAGGAATGCCCCCGCGCTGCCGTGAGGTGTTCACCCTGATACGCGGGCAGTTCCTGTCGTATGCGGAAGTGGCGGCAATCCTGGGGATTGCCCCCAAGACGGTAGAGATCCACATGGCGCGGGCGCTCGCCATCCTCCGGGCCCGACTTGGCCCGTGGCTCGACGGGTAGCGAAGGGGATTAGCACTACTTCGCCAGTTTGCAGCGTTTGCTTCAGCGTGCCTAACTCATTGATTGGTTGTAGGTTACGGAATTCGCGTAAGGAGAGTACGAAGTGATACCAGACGAACCAATCTTGGCCCGCAGTCCGCCAGCGGCTCTC
>CAMTWA010000021.1:0-105778 GCA_947085385.1 uncultured Gemmatimonadota bacterium
GCGCACGCCGCGCCGCGGGCGCCGGCGCGGTGCGCGCCCGGCGCGCGTTCCCTGCGTCGAGCTCGCGCGCCAGCACCCCGCGGTCCACCTTCGCCGCCTCAGCCGCGCGCGCCAGGTACATCTCGCGCGTCAGCGGGTCCTTGGCCGCACGGATGGTCGGGAGCAGCGCGTCGAGCGCGCGCCGCTTGCGCTGCAGGTCGGTGAACCAGCCGCCACGTTCCAGCAGCTGCACCTTCCGGTCGAAGACGTCGAGCGCGCCGGCGAGCAGCTTCTCCATCGCCTCGCGACCGTGCGAGCGCACGTACGTGTCGGGATCGTCGCCCTCGGGCATTGTCACCACGCGTACCGCCACGCCCTGCGCCAGCAGCACGTCGGCCGCGCGGAACGTCGCCTTCTGGCCGGGGCCGTCGCTGTCGTAGGCAATGAACACCGTCTTGGCGTTCCGCCGCAGCAGCTCGGCCTGCCCCTCGGTGAGCGCCGTTCCGAGCGGCGCCACCACCGGCTCGATGCCGGCGCTGGCCATGCGGACGACGTCGAAGTACCCCTCGACGAGGATGGCGCGTTCCTCGCGCCGGATCGCCCCGCGGGCCGTGTGCAGGCCGTAGAGCGTGAGCCCCTTGTGGAAGACGTCCGAGTCCGGGCTGTTGAGGTACTTCGGCTCCCCGGGGCCCATCAGGCGGCCGCCGAAGCCCACGTGGTGCGATGACGCGTCGAGTATCGAGAACATCAGTCGGTCGCGGAACCGCGGACGCGGCTCCTCCGCTTCCTCGCGCTTCACCAGGAGGCCCGCCTGCAGCAGCCGAGCGGCGTCCCATCCCAGCGCGGCGAGGTGCTCGCGCAGCACCCCCAGCTCGCGCGGGGCGTATCCCAGGTCCCACGCCTCGGCGACCTCGCGCGAGATCTCGCGCGACGCCAGGTACTCGCGCGCCGATGCGCCGCGCTCGTCGTCCCACAGCCGCGCGCGGAACCACTCCGCCGCGGTCGCATTGATCTCCCACATGGGCTCGCGCGGATCGGGCCCCTCGCGCTGCTTGGTGATCTCGCGTACCTCGACGCCCGCCTTCTCGCCCACGTACTTCACCGCCTCCACGAACGTGAGGCCGAGCCGCTTCTGCACGAAGGTGAACACGTTCCCCTTCTCGCCGCACACGAAGCAGGTGTAGCCCCCCTTGGGCATCACCGAGAAGTTGTTGTTGGTCCCCTGATGGAACGGGCACGGGCCGCGGTACACCGAGCCCACGCGCTTGAGGCGCACGTGTTCGCTGATGATCGCCACGATGTCCGCCGCGTCGCGGACCCGTTCGACGTCTTCGTCGGGAATCATGCCAGCTGCACCACGGTGACTCCTGCCCCTCCTTCGTTCCACGCGCCGAGCCGCGAGCCTTTCACGCGCGGGTCGTGCTTCACCATCTCCCCAACCTTCTCCCGCAACGCCCCCGTACCTTTGCCGTGGATGATGCGCAGCTCGGCGAGGTCGGCGCGCAGCGCGCTGTCAATCGCCTGCAGCACCGCGTCCTCCACCTCGCCAATGCGCATGCCGCGCACGTCCACTTCGTGCTTGGCCTCCACCTCGGGGACATCGCCAATGTACGCCACCGCCGTCTCGCGATCGCGCAGGTGCCGGTCGCTGATGCGCGTCAGTGACGCGGTGGGCACGGTAAGCTTGAGCGCCCCCACGACCACCAGCGTCTCCTTGCCGCGCAGCTCCAGCAATTTGCCTGCCTTGCCGCCCAGCGTGGAGACCGCCACCGTGTCCCCCACGGCCAGCGGGCGATCCTCGCGCTCCCCTGCCGCGCGCGCGGCGCGCTGGCGCTGCTCCGCGTCGGCCTTGGCGTCGTCCTGCTCTTGCGCATCCAGGCCGTCGAGCGCCGCACGCTCCTGCGCGGCCCGCTGCTCCAGCCCGCGCCGCGCCGCGCCCGCCGCTTCCTCCAGCCCGGCCGCGCCCGCTTCCTTGAGCGACGCAATCATCTTCTCCAGGTCGGCGCGCGCGTCGAGCAAGTAGCGCCGCGCGTCGTGCCGCGACGCGCGCTCCAGCTCCCGCTCGCGGCGCTTCAGCTCACCCTCGCGCTCCGCGAGCCGCCGCCCGCGCTGTTGCACGTCGGCCTGGTCGGCCTGCAATTGTGCCATCAGCGTGGCGCTTTCGCGGTCGCGCACCTCGAGCGTCTCGAGCAGGCGATGCACGTCGCGCTCCACCGTCGGCACCCGCTCCTCGGCGCGCGCAATCACCGCCGCCGGCATCTCCAGCCGGCGCGCGATGCTCAGGCCGTACGACCGCCCGGGGATGCCCTTGATGAGCCGAAACGTCGGCGCCAGCGCCACCGCGTCGAACTGCAGCGACGCGTTCACCACGCCCGGCACTTCGTGCGCCAGCTCCTTGAGCGCGCCCAGGTGCGTGGTGGCGATGGTCATGGTGCCGCGCGTCGTGAGCGACTCGAGAATCGCGCCGCCGAGCGCCGCCCCCTCCAGTGGATCGGTCCCCGAGCCCAACTCATCCACCAGCACCAGCGACTCGTCGGTGGCGTCGCGCACGATCTCGATGAGGTTCTTCAGGTGCGCGCTGAACGTGGACAGCGATGCCTCGATGCTCTGTTCGTCGCCGATGTCGGCGAAGACGCCGTCGAAGGCGGCCAGCCGGCTTTCGGGCCCCACGGGAGCAGGAATGCCGCTCTGCGCCATCAGCGACAGCAGCGCGAGCGCCTTGAGCAGCACCGTCTTACCGCCGGTGTTGGGCCCCGACACCAGCAGCGTGCGCTCGCCCGGATGCATCTCGAGGTCGAACGGCACCACATCGGCGCCGCGCGCCAGCAGCAGCGGGTGGCGGCCGTTGTAGATGGCAAACCCACGGGCGCTCGCGCCCAAGGGGGCTGGCGAGCACCGCGCCGCCAGCGCATACCGCGCGCGCGCCGCGAGCGCGTCCAGCGCGACGAGCGCCTCGAGCGACAGCTCGAGGGCGGCGTGATGGGGATGCAGCGCGTCGGTGAGGTCGCGGAGAATGCGCTCGATCTCGCGCTGTTCCTCGATGGCCATCTCGCGGATGCGGTTCCCCGCTTCCACCGCCGCCGGCGGTTCGATGAACACGGTGGCGCCGCTGGCGCTCGTGTCGTGCACGATGCCGCCCGCGGCCTTGGCGCCTTCACGTCGCACGGGCATGACGTAGCGTCCGTTGCGCACGGTCACCGACGCGTCCCCCACCCGATGATGCGGTTCGAGCTTGGCCATCAGGCGTTCGAGCAGGCGCACCAGTTCGCCCTCGGCGCCGGCCATCTCGCGCCGCAGGCGGCGCAGCGCGGGCGACGCGTCGTCGCGCACCAATCCATCATCGTCGAGCGCCTTCTCGAGCCGGCGCTCCAGTTCCGCGTCGCGCGCCATCACGTCGGCGTACTCCACCAGCAGGGCGCGCGTCATCTGGGGCACATGGTTGGCGTAGATTGCATCGCGCGTCCGTCGCGCCGAGCCCAGCAATCGCCCGGCGTCGCGCAGCGACAGCCCGTCGAGTGTCGTGCCGGCGATGCGCAGCCGCGCCAGCGCCGCGGTGAGGTCGGGGATCGCCTCGCCCGGCCACCCCTCGTCCGAGCTGACCAGCGTGCGCATCGCCTCCACGCGCGCGTGCTCGGCGCGCACCGCGTCGAGGTCGGGCGACGGCGCGAGCGACCGCACCCGTGCCGCGCCCAGCGACGAATGCGCGAACCCCGCCACGACGTCGAGCACGCGCGGGAACTCCAGCACGCCCAGCGCATGGGGACGAAAAAACCCGACCGGGCGATCGAGATCGCCTGTTCGGGCTTGTCCGGATACCACGTTGGGGGGTGTCACTCCGACTTGCCGAGCTCCTCGCGAACCACGCGGTTGATCATGCCGCCATCGGCGCGCCCGTTGAACCGGGGCCTCGCCGCGGCCAGGCGATCCTGCAGGGAAGGCACCTAGTTTGAGCGCGTGCGACGGTTCTTGCGCATCGCCGCGTTCATCTTGCGCTTGCGCCGCTCGCTCGGCTTTTCATAGTGACGATGCTTGCGCAGGTCCGAGAGGATACCGGCCTTTTCGCACTTCTTCTTGAAGCGCTTGAGCGCCCGCTCGAAGTTTTCGTCGTCATGGATGATGACTTCCGACAATTACGATTTCCCCCCTTCGTGGCGATTGCGCGCCGGCTATTGGTAACAACCTATAAATATAGAGGGGATGCGAAGTTAGAAGCAAGAGGAACTGGCCGGAACGGGGAGGGGGTAGAGGCGACGGAACGGGGGACGAGTGCAGGAACGAGAACGGGACGAAGCCCGCGCCCCGTCCCCCCTCACTGCACCCGTCCCCCTTCACCAAGCCTCTACCCCCTCCCCGTTCCGCTTTAACGCCGTGGTCTCAACACCATCTGCCCCTTGCGCGACAGGTCCACCGACTGCTGCAGCAGCCGCGCCGCTTCCTGCGGCGCATGGAATCCCACCGAGTTCTCGGCTTCCACGAAGTCGAGCAGGAACTGCGCCTGCCGCTGGTAGTCCTGCGCTTTCTTGAGCGGCGCGCTGGTGGAATCGGCCTTCCGCGCCGCCTCGGCGTCGGCGATCAGCTCGAGCAGGGCGTCCATGGCGATGTTGCGCATCGCGAACGTGCGGTCCTGGATCAGCGACACGCGCTCTGTCAGCTCCGCTTCCGTCTGCTTGTGGCAGGTCTGGCAGGCGCGGTTGATCATCAGCATCGGGCTCTGCACATGGTGGTCGCTGATCTTCTGCGCCCCCACGCGCTGGAACGGCATGTGGCAGTCGGCGCAGGCGACGCCGCTCTTGGCGTGCACGCCCTGATAGAACATCTCGAACTCCGGGTGCTGCGCCTTCAGCGCCGGCGCGCCCGACGCCTTGTGCACCCAGTCCTTGTGCCCGTCCTTCTGGTAGTAGGCGAGAATCGAGTCGCCGGCGAGCCCGTTCTGCCACGGGAAGGTGAGGCGCTTCTCGGGCCCCTTGAAGTAGTACTCCACGTGGCACTGCCCGCAGACGTAGCTGCGCATCTCGGCGCGCGTCGCCTGCGTGTTCACGTCATAGTCCTTCACGCCCAGCGACGCCTTGTAGACGCGCATTCCCTCCATGAAAGCCGGGCGCGTGATGCGCAGCTGCATGGACTGCGGATCGTGGCAGTCCACGCACGACACCGGGTGGTTGCCCACCTCCTTCTGTGCATCGAAATAGGGCATCTTGTTCAACGCGTCGAACCCCTTCACGACGTCGCCCGCCCCCAGGCGGATCATCGTCGCGTACGTCGAGGCGTGACAGTTGATGCACGCGCCCGGCTGCTTCACCACCTGCTGGCGTTCGGTGTACAGCTGGTCGGTCAGCATGTACGCGTGTCCGCGGTCTTCGCGGAAGTCCTTGGAGAAGGCGTACCCCGCCCACATCGCCACCAGGCGCGGGTCTTCCTTGAGGCGCGACTGCGCCACGATGTCGCGCGGGTCCGTCGCCGTCGCGGCGTGCGGCATCGCCTCGCTGCCGCCGTAGCGCGTGCGCTGCATGTCGGCGGTGCGCAGGTAGGCGTCGTATTGCAGGGGGAAGTTCTTCCCCCAGAGGGCCACGTCGGTGGTCGTGTCGGTGAGCGCGACGACGCGGTAGAACGGGTTGCGCGCGTCGTCCTGCTTGCGCGTGATGTCGCGCAGCAGGAAGCCGGCCGCCAACGCGGCGAGCGCGAAGGCAACGGCGACGATGGCGAGCGTCAGCGCCGTGACGCCGCGGCGCAGGCGACGGGTGCGGCGGCGGATGCGATCGAACATGGTAACAGTCTCCGTCATGCGGTGGTCAGCGGACCCAGTGGCCCACGTAGCGGTGGCAGGCAATGCAGTCGAGGGCGTCGGCGCCCGTTCCCGCGTGCCCTGAGCGGGCCCCGGGGGTGATCGCCGACGCGAGATCGGCGTGACAGCTCAGGCAGGCCTCCTGCGTCACGCGCCGGTTCGCCGCGCGAATCCGCAGCGGATCGGGGTGACGTCCCGTCGTGAAGTTCAGGGAGTGCAGGAAGCCGTTCTCCCCCTTTACCAGGTACTTCTGCACCACGTTGTTGTGCGGGGCGTGGCAGTCATTGCACACCGCAACCTGGCGATGGCTCGACTTCTCCCATGCCGAAAAGTGCTCCTGCATCACGTGGCAGTTGGCGCACGCCGCCGCGTCGTTGGTCAGGTACGAGTAGCCCTTGGCGGCAACGAACGTGTAGCCGCCCAGCCCACCGGCCGTGCCGAGCAGCGCGGCGATCGTGATGGCGATCCACTTGGTCATCGGTCAGCGACTCAGCGTGGTCTCGAGATAGACAAAGCGCGCGTCGCGCGATCCGCCGTACACGCCCTGCACCACGGCGCCGCCGCGCGCCGACGCGCCATAGAGCTCGACGGCCAGCCGCGCATTCGGCTGCCAGGCGAGGGACAGGTCCATCACGCGCGCAAGCGCAGTGGATCCGCTTGCCGGACGGCCGGCGAACCCGAACACACGATCGTCAAACGCTCCGCCCCCAAGATACCAGAGGTCGGTCTTCTCCGTGAGCCGCAGGCCGTGCAGCCCGGCGCGCAGCGTGACCTTGGCATGCGGCTTCGCTTGCGCCGTCACGAACGTCTCCGACGAGTTCATCATGTTGTAGAACGGCATCCGCGCGTAGACGCGCGGCGTCGGCAGCGCCTGGAAGAAGGTCTCGTGCCGGTCGTCGGCCGACGCGCCATCGCCGCTGGTGCGCAACACGCCGACGCGCACCCACGTCCCCCATGGCAGGGCGCCGTGCTGCACGCCGCCCTCGAGCGCCACCGCATTGGCCGCGTGGTCCTGCCGCCCCCACGCGCCGCCCTGTACCGCGCCCCAGGCCACCGCATCGAACTTCGCCTTGCCAACCTTGCGAATCGCCGCCCAGTGGCCGCCGAGCGTCACCACCTCAACGGCACTTCGGTCGGCAGTGCGCGCCGCTGCCGCGCGGTTGTCAACGGGCACGGTGCCGCGCTCATCGCCGTACCACAGTCCGAAGAGCCGCAGGTCCTGTTCGCCGCTCGCGCTGCGCATGCCGCGAGCAATCGCGGCGTAGGCCACATTGACCTTCAGCCCAGGCTGGGCGTCAACGCGGAACGCCCCTGCCGTCGGGCGCATCGCCGCGATCGTGAAGTTCGTCCCCTTGCGGTCGGCGGCGAGGTGCGCGCCGTCGAACGATCTTCCCACGGCCGAGAAACCGAACGGACCCAGCAATCGCTGGCTCACGCGCTGCGCCTTCACCGCGGCGAGCGTCGGATCGGCAGCCGCGCGCTCCGCGCCGTCGGAGAATTCGAACCGGCCCACGCGCAACAACGACCGGCCGCCGCCAGACCAGCGCACGAACGCCTGCTTGACGAAGGCGCTTGCGACGGTGCGCTGGGCGTCGTTCGCGGCATACAGCGTGCTGCCCAGCCCCAGCTGTCCCGCTGGCGCCGGAAGCGTCGCGTCGTTGGGCAGCCCCATCAGCACCGGCACCGCCCCTTCGAGGCGCCACTGCCAGCGGCCTGTCGCACGCGCCGCCGCCACGCGCGCCAGCGCATGCGCGTACGAGTATTTACCGGCAGGGCCGGCATCGAACCAATCCCACGACTCCGCGCGCACACGTACCGACGCCGAGAGCCGGACGGCCGCGCCCGCGGCCGCGGCCGAGCTGCCGGGCGCGGACTGCGCAACCGCGGACTGTGCAGACAAGGAAACAGCGGCAACCAGCGCCACGAGCATACGAAATCCGAGACGAAACACTATCCACTCCAGAAAGGACGAATCGAACCAGCATTCAAAATAAGCACGTCACATACTGATTCAAGCGGCGAATTACTGACACGGATGTCGGACAACGGCTGTCGAACGCGTGAAGGGGACGAAGCGCACGCCTCGTCCCCCGTCACCAAGCCTCTACCCCCTCCCCGTTCCACCCCTCGTCCCTCCTAGTCAAACACGCACAGCACATCCAACCCCCCATCCACGTCCGGCACCACCACCTCCACGCGGCCATTCCGCCAGTTGGCCACCATCACGCGGGAGTAGTAGTCGCGCGGGCCGTAGTAGTTGAGCCAGAGCGTGCGTCCGTCGTTCTCATATGTCCCCGAGTACACCTTGGTCCACTCGTAGAACTGACCGCCGGACGTCCACTCACGCAGTTCGACGAGCAACGCGTACGAGTGGTCGCGGCGCAGGGTCAGCGTGCCGCGCGTCACCTCGAGCCGAGGGCTCCCCGGGAGGTTGCCGCCGCTCACGATGGTCGGCACCGGGCGGTCGTTCACGTACGCCAGGTAGTACGTGCCGCGGTCCCAATAGGGTGAGAAGGGATCGTCATAGCAGGCGCTGAGCGTCGCGACCACAATCGCGAGCGGCACGACGCGCGTCATCGCGCGCTTCAGCGACAGGGCGCGCGTCATCGCGTGCTTCACACGAGTCAGTGTCATACGGCCTCCGTACTTGTGAGGACGGCCTTGTGGCCGCGTCCCACTTGGAGAGCAACGATGATGCCACGCCGCACCCCCGGTGCGCGGCCCGTTTGTGTCCCCTGCCGGTGACACCGCGTGTCGCATGTACGCAGTGAAACGAGAGCGCCGTCCCACTGGGGGGACGGCGCTGTGTCACTTCGGGACTGCCCCGCTCGCTCAACCCGGAGGCTCACCCTCGCAGCTCACCTCCGTGGCGCCCCCAGCTCACCCCGGCGGCCATCCCTGCGAGCGGCCGCCCAGCAGGTGCGCGTGCAGGTGGAAGACCGTCTGCCCCGCCTCGGCGTTCGTGTTGATCACCACGCGGTATCCGCGCTCGGCAATCCCCTCGGCCACCGCGAGATCACGGGCAAAGGCCAGCACCCGCCCTGCCACCGCCGGGTCCGTCATCTGGTTGAGCGACGGCACGTGCTCCTTGGGAATCACCAGGATGTGCGTCGGCGCCTGGGGATTGATGTCCCTGAAGGCGAGGCAGTGCTCGTTCTCCGCGACGATGGTCGCCGGGATTTCGCGCGCGATGATCTTGCAGAAGAGGCAGGTCATTGTCGGGGCCTCCGAAGCGTCGTGAATGTACGTGGTGCGTGTGCCTGCCGTGCTCGCGTGATCAGGCCGGGGCGCCCACGCCCCTACGCCCGGACCGCCCGCGCGACGGCGAGCGCCGCTACGCCGGCAGTCTCAAAACGCAGCACCGAACTTCCCAGTGACGCCAGCCTGAATCCCGCCGCCAGGAACTGCTCGAGTTCCGTCTCTTCCAGCCCGCCCTCCGGGCCGAGGACGATGGTGATTGGCAACGCGGAGTCGCCCTCGAGCAGCGAGACGATCGGCGCGCCCCCGTGGGCCAGTACCAGGCGCACTCCCTCAGGCGCGGCGGCGATGCACGTCTCCACCGTGGCGTCGGGAAACGGCACGGGCAGCCAGGCGCCGCCCGACTGCTCGAGCGCCGACGCCATGCGCGCGCGCAGGCGCTGCTGAAACGTGGGCCCCTCGCCGCGCGGCGAGACGCTGCGCGACCGACGGAACACCACGGGGCGCCAGCTCGACGCCCCGAGCTCCGTGGACTTCTCGCCCAGCCACAGCATGCGCTCGCGATCGGCGATCGGAACGACCAGGTGCACCGGCGGCAGCGGCGGCGCGAACTCGCACTCGCCTACTTGCACCGTGGCGTTGCGTTTGGCGATACGGATCACCGTGCCGAGCCCGCGCGATCCCCGCCCGTCCGCGAGGCGCACGCGCGCGCCGGCTTCAATCCGCAGCACACGCATGTGGTGCGCGGCATCTTCACCAAGGGTGAGGCTGGATTCGGCAGCCAGCGGGTCGGATGTAATGAAGGTTGGGAGGGACACGAGAGTGATGGCAGATGGCAGATGGCGGACGGCAGATGGCAGACGGCGGACGGCAGAGGCAGACGGCCCAGCTCTTTTGCGCTCCTTCGCGCGCTTCGCGCTAGTTCGAGCGAGGTGGCGCTCCTTCGCGCCCATAAACTTGCCGCGCCATCCCGCATTCGGCAAAGCGGTGTGATGACTTATTCCACGCGCTCCACTGCCACGGCCCACCATTCGCCTTCGCTCGTCTCGCGTGTCACGCGCCAGCCGCCGGCTGCCGACATCGCCGCGAGCACGCTGTCGCGCTCCGTCACCAGGATCCCGCTGAAGATGGCCGCGCCGCCCGCGGGCACCGCGGCGCCGATGGCCGGGAGCAGCGCGGTGATCACGGACGACAGGATGTTCGCCAGCACCACGCGTACCGGCGCAACCAGCGGCAGTAGCACCGATGCGTCACCCTCGAGCACCACCACTCGATCGCTCACCCCATTCGCGGCCACGTTTCGCTCGGCATTGCCAATGGCGTCGGGATCCAGTTCGATGGCCGCGACGCGCGCGGCCCCCAGCTTGGCGGCGGCAATCGCCAGCACGGCGGAGCCCGCGCCGAGGTCGGCCACCCTGTCGCCGGCCCGAATGACGCCGTCCATCAGCCGCACCACGCAGCGCGTCGTCTCGTGCTCGCCGGTGCCGAACGCCATCTCGGGCTCAATCACCACCGTGCGCGCCGGGTCGCGCCCGTCAGCGAGCCACGGCGGCACGATGGCCAGCGCGCCCAGCTCGTGCGCCCCGATGCGCGACCGCCATGCCGTGCTCCAGTCCACGTCGGGGAGCGTGCCGACTTCCACCACGCACGCCGGATCCACCGACCGCACTCCCTGCACGAACGCATCGAGATGGAGACGCGCGTGCGCCTCGTCCATGACCGTCACGAGCGCGTCGCCGTCTTCCTGCAGCCCCTGCGCACCGGCGGTGAAGAGGGCCGTGCTCACGGCGTCGCGGAGGGCGGCGGTGGAGGGGAGAATGGACAGGCGGGTGAGTGGCATCAGGTCATGACGATTGAGGATTTGGAATCCGGATTCGGATCAAGGACTTCGACCGGGGAATTCGACGAGCGATTGACGCGGCCATCGCCAATCGGAATCCGGATTCGCGGTCCTGAATCGCAATCCGGATTCCATATCCTCAATCATCACGACGCCCCGAGCACCTCACGCATCTTCTCCCAGAATCCCTTCTCCCTCGCCTGCGGCGGCGGCTCCTGCACCTCCAGCAGCTGCCGCACCAGCTTCTCCTCATCGGCGCTCATCGTCTTCGGCGTCCATGCCTGCACGCGCACCTGCAGGTCGCCGGTGCCGCTCGCGTTCACGCGCGGCAGCCCGCGTCCGCGCAGCTGGAACACCTGCCCGCTCTGCGTCCCTGGCGGCACGCGCAGGCTCAGCGGCCCCAGCACGCCCGGCACTTCGATATCCGCGCCCAGCACGAGCTGCGGGTAGGTGACCAGCACCTCGGTGTACAGATCCTCGCCGTCACGTTCGAACCGCGCGTCGTCCTGCACCGCAAAGAGGACGAGCACGTCGCCGCGCGGCCCCATGCGCACGCCCGAGTTCCCCACGCCGCGCAGGTGCATGTACTGCCCGCTCGCCACGCCCGCCGGAATCTTCAGCGGAATCCCGTGCTCGCCGCGCTGGCGCCCCTCGCCGCGGCACGACTTGCACGGACGCTCGATCATCGTTCCCTCGCCACCGCAGGTGGGGCACGGCGCCACGCTCACGAAGTTGCCGAAGAACGACCGTTGCGCCCGGCGCACCTCGCCATGCCCGCTGCAGGTGATGCAGCGCGTGGGTTTGGTGCCCCGTTCCGCGCCCGCGCCGCCGCACTTCTCGCATGGGTCGAGCAGCTTGAGCTTCACCACCTTGTCCACGCCCGTCGCCACCTCGGCGAGCGTGAGCTTCACGTCAATCTTCACGTCGGCGCCGGCGCTCGGTCCCGTCTGCGGGCGCTGCGCGCCGCCGCCGAAGAAATCGGCGAAGCCAAAATCGCGCATGAAGATGTTGAGCGCTTCCGACAGGTCCACGTGATGGAAGCCGCCACCGCCCGCCGCCCCTCGCAGCCCCGCTTCGCCGTACCGATCGTACGCCGCCCGCTTCTGTGGGTCCTTCAGCGCGTCGTACGCCTCCGTCAGCGCCTTGAACGTCTCCTCCGCGTGCTTGGAGCCCCCGTTCCGGTCGGGATGGTGCTTCATCGCGAGCTTGCGATACGCCTGCTTGATGTCGTCGTCACTCGCGTTTCGTTCGACGCCCAGCACCTGGTAGAAATCAGCCATCCGAGTCAGCCACCATAAGTCGTTTGAGCAGTCGATACGCGGTCCCGCCCAACGGCGTCCGCTTCATGCGATGCGCGAACCGTCGTAGCGCACGCCACGCCGCCGTTCCCTGCAGCATGTGCTCCCGGCGGATCCAGAGCACTTCCTGCAGGCGGTCGCGCTGCACGTCGGCAGGATGCACGAGGGGGAAATCCATCGGCCACACCCGCCCAGGATAGAGCGGTGGCACGGTCGGGGTGTTCGTGGCCCCGGCGCCAAAGCCGAGGTTCTCGACGAGATTTCGCCGCGGGATCGCCGTGAGGCCGCCGGTCTGCCACGCGAGCAGCAGCCACTGCGCATCCCAGGTGTTCGCGTGCGCCGCGTACACCTCTTCCATCCATGGCGTGTACGCCTCACGCGCCTCGACAGGGAGCCGGCGCCACGCCGCGCCCGCGCGGAACGACGGCCACCCCTGCATGCGCACGTCGAAGCCGCTCCACGCGCGCCGCCACGACGCCCAGCCCCAGCTTCGAGGATACGACGAGAACCAGTAGCTGGCGGGCGTTGCGCCCGAAGCGCCCAGCGCATTGTAGCCGCTGATCGTCATCACCCGCGTATCAGACCGGTAGCGCTCAAGCAGCTCGTCGCAGAAGCGGAAGAACGTGGGGTCCGGCAGGATGTCATCCTCGAGGAAGATGGCCTCCTCCACGCGCGAGAAGACCCACGCGATCCCGCTCGCCGGACGGTCGCAGCATCCGAGGTTCGTTTCGCTGTAGTTGCGTTCCACCTCGCACGGCCAGTCCACGCGCTCCAGCAGCCGGCGCACTTCGGCCACGCGCTCGGTTTCCCCCGCGCGATCAGCGCGCGCGCCGTCGCAAATGAGGAACAGGCGCGACGGGCGCGCCGCCCGGATGGCGTCGAATACCCGCGCCGTCGTCTCGGGGCGGTTGAACGCGATCAGTGCGACTGGAGCTCTCAACCCTCTCTCTCCTCTCCCCACTCGTCCCCCTCCACCGAGCCCCTGCACCCCCCTCCCCTCCCCCTAAGCAAGCACATCTTCCACGAGTTGCGACGCATGCCGCACAACCGCAATGACCTTCTCGTACGGCATGCGCGTGGGGCCAATGACGCCGATCACTCCGCTCAGCGCGCCCACGTGATACTCGGCGGTCACCACCGTCAGGCCACCCAGCAGCGCGTTGTCGTGCTCCGCGCCAATCGTGATGGACATGCCACCGGTGGACGACCGCCGCCGCAGCAGCGCCGCGAGCTGGGTCCCCTTGTCGGTCAGCGCAATCAGCTTGCGCATCGCCTCGCCGCTCGCAAACTCGGGCTTCTCGGCCAGCACCGACGCCTGGCCGAGTACCAGGCTCTCCTCCGCCTCGGGTGGCGCGTCGAACAGCGCGTTCCCCTCCTGCACGAAGATGTTCAGCAGGTCGCCGCCTTCGACGGTTGTGTGCACATCGCGCAGCCGCATGCCCAGCGAATGGCGAATATCGGAAAGCGACATCCCCGCAAGGCGCTCGTTCAGCACCATCTGCACCTCCACCAGCACCGTATCAGCGATCTCGCCGCGCACTTCAATGAAGACCGTGCGCACGGTGCCGCCCTTCAGCGTGAGCACGAGCAGCAGCTTCTCGCTCGACGCACGCACCAGTTCCAGGCGCTGCAGCACGATGAGGTCCAGCCGGGGACCGAGCGCCACGCCAAGTTCCTGGGTGAGCACGCCAAGCGACTGCGCCGTGCGGCGAAGAATGGACTCGATGGCCGACCCGCCCCCGGCGATGCCGCCCATCAGTTTCTCGCGGTCGGCCGCTGCGAGTTCCGTGACGAGCATCAGCGAGTCGACGTAAAGCCGATACGCCTTGTCCGTGGGCACACGCCCTGCCGACGTGTGCGGATGCGACAGGAACCCCTTTTCCTCGAGGTCCGCCATCGTGTTGCGAATCGTGGCCGGCGAGACGCCCAACCGGAATCGGCGCGTCAACGCACGCGACCCAGCCGGCTCTGCGGTCTCGACGTACGACCGAATCACCGCCTCGAGCACCCTCCGCTCGCGTTCCGACAGCTCGACTGATGCCATAACTTCAGTAAATCTAACGACTTCAGCGATTTGTCAAATTGGTGGCTAACGTGTCCATCCGAAGCCAGCCCAACGGAGTGAGCACCAGCCGGTCCCGCTCCCGCCTCGCCCACCCCGCCTCAACCCACGGTGCGGCGGTCTGGAACTCCTCCTCCGAAGCCAGAAGCCCTTCGGTGGTTCGCAGCCCCAAATAGACTCGTTCGGCGGCCACCTCCGCCGGCCAGAGCGTCTCGTCCCCCTCCATCGGGTCGGCGCCACCTTCCACAAGTTCGAGCCAGCGGACGTATTCGCGAGCGTTCCAGCGCCGGGTCTCGCCGTCGAATCCGTGCGCCGATGGCCCTACGCCGAGGTAGTGCGCGCCGCTCCAATAGGCCGAATTGTGCCGCGAGTGCTCGCCTGGGCGGGCATAGTTGGAGACTTCGTAATGAAGGAAGCCGGCCGCCGAGAGGCGCCAGTTGGCCTCGAGAAACTCGGTTTCAAAGCGCTCCTCGCTCGCCCCCGCCACTCGGCCCCGGTCGGTCCAGCGCCCCAACGGCGTGTGCGGTTCCACGGTCAGGCCGTAGACCGAGAGGTGACACGGCTCAAGCGACACAGCGGTCTCGAGGTCGCGCGTCCAGTCGCGCCGCAGGGTGCCGGGGAGCGCGAAGATGAGGTCGAGGGAGATCCTCGGAATCCCTTCACCGTTCAGTATTCTGACAGCTTCGGCAACCTGGGGGACCGTGTGGGTCCGGTGCATCCACTCCAACACAGCCTCATCAAAAGACTGCACGCCAAGCGATACGCGGTTCACGCCGCCGTCCAGCCAGGCCCGCACGACGTCTGGGCTGACGTCTTCTGGGTTGGCCTCGACGGTCACCTCGCCAAGTTCGGCAAGGGGCTTCTGAGAGACTGTGGAAATCAGATTTGTGATGTCAGCAACGCCGGCGCCAAGTTTGGACGGAGTACCGCCGCCAAGATAGACGGACCCAAGCACGCCTTCCGAGGGCCCGATGCCACGTGTTACCAGTTCTGCCTTTATGGCGTCTATGAAGCGCGACACCGGAACCTGTCTGCGCACGGCTATCGAGAAGTCGCAATACGAGCAGCGCCGAGCACAGAACGGCACGTGAACGTAGACGTGGGGCGGGCAGGGCGTCAGGTGGTGGTGGCCGGCCATCGGATTGGCTCAGGCTTCAGGTCTGTGAGGGACTTGAGCTGCTGCCCTCGAAGCGGAGCGGGAAGGCTGGAACACAGCGAAATCCATGAAAAACACCCGAGAATGGAAGATGAGAATCACTTAAAGTGATTTCGTATTATATTGATTTACAGTCAGTTACAGTTTCTATCTAGAATCTACAATAAGTCTGGCTCCCACCACTGTGCCTCACTGGTTTCCCTTCCCCACTGTCACCAAACGCTGCAATCGTGGGCCAACCTTGAGCCGCTCGGCCGGTGTCCAGTTCCGAGGACAGCGCTACGGGCCGGTTCTCGCCATCCCCTGAGTCGGCTTGGAGCCGACGCTCCGGTCCCGAATCACGGCCTCCGGCTCACCCGCCCGTCCGATCCCAGCCATACTCTTCCCTTCAGTTCCAGCGAAGTCAGTACAACTCCGGCTTGCCGAACTGGCAGTCTGCTGTTCAGGGCGACCTCGTCCACGTAAGCCCCGCCAGACGGCACTCCCGCCAGCACGTCGGCCTCGATCGGCTCCAAGTCCGACGCCGGAGGAAGGGTTGACGCGTGCACACCCATCAGCGCGAGGGCGTCCTCGACGTTGCAGACCACCTGCCCTCCTGAGCCCAGCAGCCAGTTGGTCCCGGCGCTTTGGGGGCTGTCTATGGGCCCTGGAACGGCTGCTACGGCCCGCGATAGCCCAAGGGCCTGCTCCACCGTGTTCATGGCCCCTGACTTGTGCGGGGCCTCCACGACGATGACAAGGCGAGCTAGGGCGGCGATGATTCGGTTGCGGTTTGGGAAGGACCCAGAGTGGGCGCTGGATCCCGGTTCCTGCTCCGCCAAGACCAACCCTGCAGCCGCGATGGCCTCGTGCAGGGCGCGGTGACCGGCGGGATAGGGGACGTCCACTCCCGTTCCCAGCACGGCGATCGTCCGCCCACCAGCCCGCAGGGCGCCCCGGTGGGCCGCTGCATCAACTCCCCGGGCCATCCCGCTGACCACGGGCACGCCGGCGGCGGCAAAGGCGAACCCGAGGCTGTCGGCCACCCGCTCGCCGTACGTGGTGGCATTGCGCGTCCCCACGATGGCCACCAGGCCGTGCGGCGCGTCCAGTAGCGCCGGATTGCCCAGGAAGTAGAGCTTGGAGGGCGGCGCGGCCAAGTCGCCCAGGGACGCGGGCCAGCCGAGGTCGACGGGGGTCAGCAACTGGATGTTGAACGCCAAGCCCGCCTCCCTGGATCGTCGTTCGGGTGAGGGGCGTGGCTTCGAGGGTCGCGTTCGCGAATACTGGAGGGCCACAAACGGGGCGCGCAGCGCCCTCGCAGGCCCGAGAATTGAGCGAACGCGACCCTCGAAGTCACGCCCCGCGCGAAAGTCCCGGCTAGGACGCGCCGGCTTTCTTCAACGACAGCAACTTCCCCCACCACTCCCGCTTCAGCTCATCCAGCCCCAATCGCGCCGGTGCCGAAATCGAGTAGACGCCGAACGCCCCCGGAGTGTTGATCTCCGGGACCATCTGTTCGCCCCACAGGTCGAGCTTCGAGAAGACCACGCAGTGCGGCTTGGCCGCCAGTTCGGGCGAATACGCCGCGATCTCCGCGCGCAGCTTGTCGTACTCCTCCTGCCATTCCATCATGTCAATGGGAATCAGGAAGGCCAGCATCCGCGTGCGCTCGATGTGCCGCAGGAACTGCAGGCCCAGTCCCTTCCCCTCGTGCGCCCCTTCGATGATCCCCGGGATGTCGGCCACCACGAACGTTCGGTGGTCGCTCAACTGCACCACGCCCAGGTTGGGCTGCAGCGTGGTGAAGGGATAGTCGGCAATCTTGGGGCGGGCCGCCGAGATCACGGAGAGGAGCGTGGACTTGCCCGCATTGGGCTGGCCCACGAGGCCCACGTCGGCGATGAGCTTGAGTTCGAGCTCGAGGCTGCGGATCTGCCCTTCTTCGCCCGGCTGCCACTCGCGCGGCGCCTGGTGCGTGGCGGTGACGAAGAACGCGTTTCCCTTGCCGCCCCTTCCGCCCTTGGCGACGATGATCTCTTCGCCGTGCTCAAGGACCTCGCCCAGAACTTCTCCGGTGTCGGCGTCCTTGATCACCGTGCCAGGTGGAACGGGCATCACCTCGTCCTGACCGGAGCGCCCGGTCTTGTTGTTGCCCATGCCGTGCTCGCCGCGCTCGGCTTTCCAATGGTCGCGGTAGGTGTAGTCGAGCAGAGTGGCGAGGTTCGAATCGCCGCGGACGAGAATGTCGCCTCCGCGCCCCCCGTCACCGCCGTCGGGCCCGCCCATCGGGACGAACTTCTCGCGCCGGAAGCTCGTGCATCCGCTGCCGCCGGTCCCCGCCTCAACTCTAACTTTGGCCCTGTCTATGAACATGCTGCCCTTGTGTTGTTCGTGCACCGCGAGCGACGGCTATCCGTTCTCGCAAAATTCTCGGGTCTTCGAGCGCGCTGCGCGCGCCGCCACGATGCAGAGTTCGCGCCGTCCGAGATCCAGCCCCGGGCGGCTCAGTACCTTGCCATATCCCTCAACGACCATCCAGCGGTCAAGCTCCGGATGCAGCGCGACGATGTTCTGCCGCAGCTTCTCGTAGAACCGTCCGTACACCTTTGCGCAGGTGGCCTCTCCCTCTGCGACCAATGCGGCCATTCCCTCTTCACCCGTTCCGGCCCCCGTCCCTCGTCCCGAGGCCCCGACCCCCTCCTCGTTCCGCCCCGCGCCGCCCGATCGTCTCCATTCCCTCGCCGCATTCAGCGCCCTCGGAAACCCGCAGAACAGGTACGACTGCAGTATCAACTCCTCCACCCACTCCGGCGGCGTCAACGCCGCCTGCGTTTCGCGCAGACCGTCGCGAACATCCGGCTCCGACCCGCCCGCGATGCGCGCCGACAGGCGCACGAGCGCCCGAGTGGCCGCGTCGAGGGTGAAGCTATCGGGAGGCGCCGCATCGTCCGTCATCGAAACAATCCAGTGTGTATCGGGTAAACGCAGCGGTCGTTCGCGCATGAGAAAACAGAGAAAGAGGGCCTCCGCACCCTGTCTCTCCCGCCTCCGACTCCTTAAGATACATCATTCACCAGCAGAGCTGACTGATCCTATGAGACTGACCCGACTGACCGCGCTGTCCCTGCTCGCCGTAATCACCGCCGCCGCCTGTGGGGGCGACAAGGTGCAGCCCGAGGGCGATGACGCCAACTCGGCGCTGACCCCGGAGCAGCGAGAGGCCAAGAACGTCGAGGATTACCAGAAGCGCCAGGCGAGCTTTGCCGATTCGGTGCTCGGCAACGCCAAGAGCGTCGCCGAAGTCGCCAAGGGATACGGCACGGGGGTCGAGGTAGGCAGCGTGCAACTGCGCGACTCACTCACGAAATTCGTGGAAGCCACGCCGCAGTGCTTCAAGAACGCGCGCGACGTGGATCCGTACCTCGCCGGCACCGTGACCTTCTACATCCACATGAGCGTCGTCGGTTCCGATGTCGTGCGCGTGCAGACGAGCGAATGGACCTCGCAGGCCGGCAACGTCGCGGACAAGTGCTTCAACGACGCCGCCACCACGTGGAAGTTCCCCATGGGGCTGTCCAAGCAGGGGCATTACTTGGTGCAGGTGCAATTCAAGTAGAGAGACAACAGAGAAACAACAGAGAGACAACAGAAAGACAACAGAGGCGCCTCCGACTCGTTAGTCGCGGGCGCCTCCTCCGTATTCCGCGGTACTGGGTTTCACTCCGCCCCTATCCGCAGCTCACCCACTCGCTCCCCTCGCGTGTTCTTCACCGGCCGGTTCACGAACCTGGCCAGATTGGCGGGCGGCTCAGGGAGAACGTCCAGCAGACGCAGCATCTCCACCACCGCCGCGTGCTGCGCGCGCAGCGCCCCGTCCTCCACTTTCACAGCGAAGCCGAGGCGCCGCTCGGGCACCATCACGGTGTGTACGCCCTCGGCGCCTACCTTGGCGATCACGCGCCCCTGCGTCTCCTGCACGATGAGCGTGTCGAATCGGTCGGTTCCGCCCAGCAGCATGGGATGTGCGCGGATGGCAGCCGCAATACGGCTCGGCACCTCGTCGCCGGCTGTGATGGCTGCGCCGAGCCGGGCGTAGGCCAGCGCCATGCGGTCGAGCGGCAGCGCCATCACGGCGGAGCTGCAGCCATCCACCGCCACGGCCATATCGTCGAACGGCACGCCGGTCCAGCACGACACTTCGCCGATGCAACCCCGCTGCACCTGGTGCTCGATGCGCTGATAGCCTTGGGTGGGCCACCCCATCGTGTGGGCGCGCGCGAGCATCGCAGCGTGCTTGCCCGAGCAGTTGTTGTGCACGCGGGTGAGCGGCTGGCCGCTTTCACGCCACAGTTTCGCCCCTCGCATCGAGAGCGGCTCGTGCGGGCCGCAGGCGAGATCGCCTTCCTCGAGGCCGATGGATGCGAGCATGCGCGCGGCGACAGTCAGGTGCTCGGGCTCGCCGCCGTGCGACGCACAGGCGAGCGCGAGTTCTTCACTGCCCCACTGCAGCTGGTCGAACCCGCCGGCGACGATCAGCGGCATCACCTGGAACGGCTTGGCGCATGAGCGCCACATGGTGACGAGGTGCGGATCGCGCGCCCCCGCGATGAGCTGGTCGCCCTCCACCACGGCGGCGTGCACGCGGTGCCGCGATTCCACGGTGTCGCCGCGCGTGACTTCGACGTCGAGGTGCAGCTCTCGCATCCCGCAATCTAATCGAGGGATCGCGATGACTTTCGCCAGCGCGGCGACGGGGGTCCTGGGCAGCGAGCGACCCGCGGCGAGCAGGGTGCAAGCGCGGTTCCGGCGCTGCTCCCGCGAAAGCGGCCGCAGGACCAAAGGTCCGAGAGCTTTCGCGGGAGCAGTGCCGGAACTGCGCGTGCGCAAACGAGAGCTTTCGCGAATCGCTACCCCGAGCCGCGCGCCCGCGCCTTCGGCGTCAGCGTCGCGACGACAATCCCCGTCAGGATCACCGCGCCGCCCACAATCGTGCGCATGGACGGCACCTCGGCGATGGCCGGCACCAGGAAGGCGATGAGCCCCGCGCCCACCGGCTCGCCCAGCATCACCAGGCTCACTGTTGGCGCGTTCACATGCTTGAGCGCCCAGTTGAACCCCGTGTGCCCCAGCAGCATTGGCCCCAGCGCGAGGGCGGCGAAAATCGTCAGCTCGCGCGTCGGCTGCGGCGCCAACTGCACTCCCGTGAACGCCGAGAGGCCCAGCAGCACCACGAAGCACGAGCCGTACACCAGCGTCACGTACGGCCACACGTCGAGCCGCGCGCGCAGTCGCCGCGCCGTGAGGTAGTAGAAGCTCACCGTGAGCGCGCCCACGAGCGCGAGCACGTTGCCCAGCAGTTCCCTGCCGTCCCGGCCCGAGCCGAAGTCGCCCCACGCGACAACCGCCGCCCCTGACAGGCCAACAGCCGTGCCGATGAGCTGCCGCCGCGTGGGCCGCTCACCGAGCCAGAGCGCCGAGCCGGCGATCATCGCCACGGGGTGCAGGTTCACCAGCAGCACCGAAGCCGCCACGGTGGTCATGCTGAGCGAGGCGATCCAGCTCCAGAAGTGGACCGCCAGAAACGCACCGGCCGTGACGGCGATGCCCAGATCCTTGGCGCCCAGACCGCGCCACTGCCGCCACCCGCGCGTCCAGATGAGCGGCACCGCGACGATGAACAGCGAGAAACCCAGGCGCCACGTCGCGATGGCGAGAGGAGGGGCATCGCTGAGGCGCGCGAGGGGACCGCTGGTGGAAATACCGAGGAGGGCGAGCGCGAGGACGAGAAACAGCACGCGGGTGACCGATCAGTCGCCGGAGACGCCGCGCGGCTCACCGGCGCGCCGCTCACTGACACGAGGCTCACCGGCGCGCGGGACGCCCACGCGCGGGGCCACGGCGCGCGCGTCGTCGGCCAAGGCTGCTGGCACCTCGGTGCGCACGTAGTGCTCGCGCTCCCGCTCGAGGAAGGCGTCGAGCGCGTCGTCGGGGAGAACGAGCAGGTCGAAGAAGTGCAGCGGGCTCGCCATCTGGTAGAACAGCTGCTGCTCGAATGCCCGTGTGTCCCGCAGCGAGTAGCACCCCATCAGGTAGCCCACGTTGTCGTACGCGGCCATGTGCGCGTACCCGCACTCGAGCAGCAGCCGCAGCGCCGCGCGGACCCGCTCCACATAGCCGGACGCGACGAAGTGGTCGCATTCGAACAGCACCGCCGGATGCGTTGCGCACAGCATGCCGCGCGCGCCCTCGAGCACGAAGAAGTCGAAGCCGTCGGTGTCAATCTTCAGCAGGTCGGGCGCCGCAAAGGACGGGTGCTCGCGCACCAGCGCGTCGAGCGTGGTCATCCGCACGCGCGTGCCGTCGGCCTGCTCGGTGAGCACCGCCGTGCCGTCGCGACGCTGCATCACCGCCTGCACGTCGGCGTCGCGCGCGCCGCACGCGGCATCCACGATGGTGACGCGCGCGTCCGATCCCCAGTTGGCCACGAGGAAGCGTTGGAACTCGGCGTTCGGATCAATGGCCAGGTAGCGGTCATCGGCGCCGCTCGCGGCGCCAACCATCGCCGCCAGTGTGTCGCCCACGTTGGCGCCCACGTCAATGGCCACCAGGCGGCCGCGTCGCTCGCGCAGGAAGTCCGCCAGCCGCCCCAACTGCCGGTCGTGCTGCGGCTTCGCCAGCAGCAGCTCTGGAATGGTGTGCGACATCGGCAGCGTGATGCGATGCCCGTGCACGACCATCTCCACTGGCGGATCGCCGAACGCGGCGATCATCCAGCGTCGCAAGCGGCCGAGCACGCGCTGGCGACGCCCGCTGGCGGCCAGGAACGCCGTGCTGACCCGTGTCGGGAGGTTCATTGTTAGCGGTAGACGTGTGGTGTCGCCAACGCGAATCGGCCGTCGCGCCACCCTCGCGGACAGAGCGGACACGAAGCAATATTCACCGCGAAGCGGGGACGAGATAGGGGCGCGGTGGGTAGATTTGATGGAACGGGGAGGGGGTAGAGGCTTGGGGACGAGTGAAGAGTGCAGCAAGGAGACGCCCTCTCGTTCCTCGTCCCACCCCCCGTCCCTCGTCCCATCGCCTCGACCTCCTCCATCGTTCCACCCCTCGTCCCTCGATCTAATGCTCCGCTCTCGCCTCCAATCTCTCCTCGACGCCGCACCGAGGTTGCGCATCGCCGTCGTCGGTGATGCCATGCTCGACGTGTACCTGCACGGCGACGTGGATCGCGTCTCGCCCGAAGCGCCCGTTCCCGTGGTGCGCGTGCGCGACCGCAAGGACGCGCTGGGCGGCGCGGCCAACGTGGCCGAGAATGTTGCCGCGCTCGGCGCCCACGTGGAGCTGGTGGCGCTGGTGGGCGACGACGATGCCGGCGCGCGCCTGCGACAGATGCTGCAGGCGATGGGCGGCGACACGCGCGGTCTCGTGCAGACGGCGCGTCCCACGACGACCAAGACGCGCGTCCTCGCGCGCGCACAGCAGTTGCTGCGCGTGGACGAGGAAGTGGACACCGATTGCCTCGACCATGAAGTGACCGCGCTGATTGCCGCGGTGGACCGCGCGGTCGCCGAGGCCGACGCGCTGGTGCTGGAGGACTACAATAAGGGCGTGCTGGTGAAGCCCGTGATCGAGCGCGCCATCGCGCAGGCGCGCGCCAAGGGCATTCCTGTGGTGGTGGACCCCAAGTACCACAACTTCTTCGCGTACAAGGGCGCCACTGTGTTCAAGCCCAACCGCCGCGAGCTCGAGGCCGCACTCGGCGCCGCCGTGGACCTCGAACATCCCGATGCGCTGCCGATGGTGATGAAGCGGCTCGGGGTGGACAGCCTGCTGCTGACGCTGAGCGAAAAGGGGATGGCGTTGGTGCAGACGACAGATGGGAGAGGGGAGATGGGAGACGGGAGAGATTCGGACGTGCGCATTGACCGCATCCCGACCACGGCGCGCGAGGTGTACGATGTGGTGGGCGCGGGTGACACTGTGACGGCGTACCTGGCGGCGATGCTCGCGGCGGGCGCCACGCCGCTCGAGGCGGCGGTGATTGCTAACTACGCGGCGGGCGTGGAGGTGGGCAAGCTGGGCGCCGCGACGGTCAGCCCGGCGGAACTGCTTGAGGCCTTTGACGCCCACACTCAATAGGGCGGCGCGCAGCGCCGGGAGTGTGTGCTCGCGAATACTGGAGGGTCACATACGGCGCGCGCAGCGCGCTCGAAGACCCGAGAATTTCGCGAGCACACACTCCCGGTGATGCGCGCAATCACCAAATGTGGTGATGCGAGCAATCACCAAATGCGGTGATGCGCGAACATACCGAGAACCAAGGAGAGTCGAATGAAGCGACTCGTACTACTTGCCGCACTGCTTACCGTCCCCGCCGCCGCCAGCGCCCAGTGGCAGGTTGGCGGGAACTTCGGCCTCCGCACGCGCCCCGACGGCGGCGACGGCAAAATCGTCTACGGCACGCAGTTCGAAGGGATGATCGTGAAACCCGCCGGCAAGACCACGCACATCCTGCAGGGCGCCATCGTGCAGATGCGCAACCACGACGCCGACGGCTACAACGTGCGCGAGAACTCGCTCGAGGCCTCGTACCTCTACCGCCGCGCCATCAGGGGCGCGCTCGGCGTGGCGGCCGGGCCGGCCGTTGGCTACTCCACCGGCTGCGCCTCAGGCGGCACGCGCAGCACGACATACGGCGCCACAACCTGCGTGGCCTACTACACCGACAAAGGAACCGTCCGCCCCGGCTACATCGTTCAACTCGACGTGGCCAAGACAAACGCGCGCGGCGTCACCTGGCGCGCGGGACTGCGCGCCACCGGGCGCACCGTGGCCAGCGGCAGCAAGACCCCCAAGCCGGTCATCTGGGCCGGCTTCACGGCGCCGTTGAGCCAGCGTTAGCCGCGAATGCAAGCGATGTGTCCGGTCTCGCGAAGCTGGCGAGCGATGGACGGCGTGCAGCTCCGGGGGTGTGTGCTCGCGAATACTGGAGGATCATAGACGGCGCGCGCGCCATAGCGCGCGCGCTCGAAGACCCGAGAATTTCGAGAGCACGCACTCCCGGAGATGCGCGCGGGAACCGACCCGAGAAGTTCGCGAGCAGATACTCCCGGAGCTGCTCGCAACGCACACGAAACGGCCCGGCGATTGCTCGCCGAGCCGTTCCCGTGCGCCGGAGTGGGGGCCTAGAAGTTCAGGCTCTCATGCCCTGCGACGTTGCTCACCCAGCACTAACCGCCCACGGCCTGCTGCCGTGCGGCCTGGATGGCGCTGAGCACCGCCTGCGCCGCCGGGCTGGCGGCCAGCGCCACCAGCTGCGACTGCGGGAGACTCGCAATGGCCGCGTTCCAACTCGTGATGGCCGCCGCCACGTTGCCCACCGTGATAGACCCGCCGCTCGTGAGCGTCGAGAGCACGTTGGTGATGGCCGATGCCGTGGCCGATGTCACGCCGTCGTTGGTGATCTGCGTGGCGAGCGTGGCCACCGCGGCGGCCTGTCCGCCGCCCGTGGTCGTGAGCACGTTGTTCACCGCCGTCGCAACCGCGGGCGGCGCTGACGCGGTGACTGCCGACGCAACGGGGGCGCTGGCCACCGGCGTGGTGGCCGGCACGTTTACCGTGGTGCCGCCGCCAGCAGCGCCACCGGTCGTCGTCGTGGCCGTTGGCACGAAGACACCGCTCACCGTGGCCGAAATGGTGCCACCCGTCACGTCAGACATGTTGCCCGTCTGGGCTGCGGCCGACGCGGCCGTGAGCACCAGCGCAGCCGCCGCCGAAATCTTCAGGAATCTCATCATCGAATGGTCTCCAAGAGGTCTGTTGTTTCTCTGTTGTCTCTCTGTTGTCTCTCTGTTGTCTCTCTGCCTCTCAGAACTTCATTCCGATACCAAACCCAAGCGTGAACCTGGGGTCATTGCCATTCTGCCCGGTGAGGTCGGCCACGGCCGGCGTCAGGATCACGGGGAACGCCTTGATGGGCACCAGCGACAGGCCGACCGTGAAGTCCTGGCCGCCCCAGTCACCGAACACCGACGCCTGCTCGTGCAGCTGCGCTCCGGCCGAGGCGAAGAAATTCACCGTCTTCTTGTCCTTGCGCGCGTCCTTCTCAAAGCGGAAGCGGCCGTTGCCGATGCCGCCCGAGATGGTGACCTGCTTGAAGTACGACTCGGGGAACGACAGCACGCGCGTGCCGGCCACGAACACCGAGCTGGCCCCGTCGGTCTTGCCACCGCCCGCGATGAAGGCGTTCTCGACGCCCACCGCGATGGAGGCGCTGCTGCTCACCGCGTGGTGCGCCTTGAACGAGAAGGCAGTGCGGTCAAACAGCCCCGAGCGGAAGGTCGAGAGCGAGGCGACCACGACTTCGAGGCCGACGGCGTCCTTGGCGTTGCCGAGGCCGAAGCCGGCGGCCATGGAGCCGTCGGCGTCGCCACCGCCGCGCACCTGCTGATAGCCGCCGCCCACGAAGCCATCGCGCCAGGCGGCGCCGAAGCCCGAGGGTGAGCCGGAGCTTGTGCCGGGCGCGCCGCGGAAGAAGGGCTGCGACATCGGAAGGCCGATGCCGACGCCCTGCACCGTGAGCATCTTGCGGAGTTCCTCCACCGACATCTTCTCGAGTTCAGCGCGAGTCTTCTGCTGTGCAGCCAGCGGGGCGGCGACAAGCGCCACCAGAGCGAGGCTGAACAAGCGCTTGACGAAGGGGGAAGCCATCGGCGGTCTCCTAGGGGTCGGGAAGCGTAAACTCGGCGGCCCCCTGAGGGGGGTGCGCCACCTGTAGACATGTTCGTGTCCAATGTGTGACGCCCGCTATGGACTGTCAAGAGCGAAACGGGGCTGGTACATTGCGTGCCGTAGGGGCCCTTAGCTCAGCGGTTAGAGCAGCGGACTCATAATCCGACGCGCGATGGTTCGAATCCATCAGGGCCCATTTTGCTTGTGCGCAGCGGTGAGGGGATCGGTTCGCGAAATTCTCGGGCGTACGAGGGCGCTGCGCGCTACTCGCCGCCACTCGCCGCCACTCGCCGCTACTCGTGCAGCGACCCGCTCCAGGGATCGAGGACAGGCACGCCGCGGCCGGCGCAGTCGTGCACGTTGCGCGTGGCAAACGTCAGGTCGTGCACCTTGGCGGTGGCCAGCAGCAGGCCATCAATGACCGAGAGGGGGCGCCCGTCGCGCTTGGCCTTGCCGCTGAGCGCTCCCCACGCCACGGCGATGTCGCCGTCAACGGGCAACAGGCGACCGACGAACTGTGTGGGCAACTCGACGCGCGCCCATCGCGACAGCGCATGGCGCCGCCGGCCCGCGGCGAGACGACTGATTGCCTGCTCCACTTCGCCCAGCGTGAGCACGCTGATGCACAGGTCCAGGGGCGACGCGGAGTTGACCCAGCGCACCACGCGCCGGTCCGGACGTGGCTTCACGAGTTCCGAGAGCACGTTGGTATCGAGCAGGAACCGCGCGCCGGGGCTCATTCGAACTCGACGTCGCGGCCAGCGTCGGGATCACGCGGAAAGAGCTCGCTGCGGGGATCATACGCCAGCGCTCCGTCGGCCACCGCCTTGGCCAGCGGCGACTCGGCGAGGAACTCGCTGAGCGGGCGCGGCGCGATCAGCCGCTCGTAGTCCGACCTGGCAAGCACCACCACGGCGTCCTCGGCGCGCGCGCCGCGCGTCACCACCTGCGGCTCGTGCGCCAGCGCGCGCCGCACGACCTCGCTGAATCCGTTCTTCGCCTTTTCGAGCGTCCACTTGGGCATCGTTGCCTCCCGCCAATTGCTAGCCAGACTGGACAGCAAGGAATTTAGCCAGACTGGCTAGCATTTCAAGTGGGGGTACCCTCCGGTGCAGTTCCTCCCTCCTCGACGAGCAGATCCGCCGGGATGCCCAGGGCGTCGCGCAAGGCGCGCACCTGACCGATTGAGAGCCGACGCTTGCCGGAGAAGAACTCAGAGACTCGCCCTTTTCCTCCCATGAGCGGGCCGAGGTCGCCGCGGCGCATGCCGCGCTGCTCCAGCATGAAGTCCACGACTTCCTGCGGAGTTCCCGCCGAGTCGTCGAGCACTCCGGCGCGATCCTCGTAGTCCTGAACCAGCAGCGAGAGGAAGGCCAGCCGGTCGTCGTCGCGGGCGACGCCGCGCGCGTCGAGCAGGGCATCCAGCTCGCGGATGACGGACCGGTATTCGCGGGCGTTGCGCAGGAGGTGCGGCCGCGAGAAGTCGAGGAGCATGGCACTGGTCATGGTTTTTCAGAGTCCCCCGCGCCTCGAGAGGCGCGAATACACGGCGTGGGTGACGACATGACGAACATAGACTCGGCCCAGGTCGTACCGCAGATCCACCACCAGCCGATACTCGTTGCCGCAGATGTTGAAGACCGCACGATGCGGCCCGACGAAGTCGGCGTGCGGGAAGTCACGCCGAACCTCCAGGTGGTGGCGGTAGCGTTTGCGTCGCATCAACCGCGCCCATGCGCGCAGGGACGCCATCGCATCGGGATGACGCCGGCCGAACTCGACCAGTCGGGTCTTGGTGATCACGTGCACCCTCGCTCCTTCCGGCGACCGCCGATGTTCCCAATTTGGTAACTTGCGGGCCTACGGTCAAGGCCGGTTGCGCCTCCGCCGGCTGGACCGCGGCTGGGGTAGCATCGCGGTTCGGCGGTCGTCGAGCGTCATCATTCGCACGCGGCAGGGACCCAAGCGCCGCAGGGAGCGCGGTGGTCGCGAGGCTGCACGCGCGACGGGGGGCTGTTCTCTCGAAATTCTCGGGTCTTCGAGCGAGCGCGCCGCTGGCGCGCTCGCCGTTTATGACCCTCCAGTATTCGCGAGAACAGCCCCCCGTCGCGCGCTGGAGCTCGCGGTTTCTACGCGCCAGTAACGGCGACGCGCAGCACGCGCACGCGCGCCGGGCGACTTCTCCCACGGCGCGGCCGGACGACAATGTCCACATCCTGCCCGAGTCGGGTGAGCAGACTCATGAGTCGCCCGGCGGAGAAGCCCTCGGTGTGCCCACGCAGGAGCGGCGAGACCTTCGACTGCGGAATGCCAAGCAGGCGCGCCGCGTCAACCTGGCGAAGTCCCCGCGCCGCGACCAGGTCGCCGATCTGCACGGTCAGCTGGGCCTTGGCCAGCTCGTCGTCCGGGTGCTCGAACCCAAGATCCCGAAAGACGTTGCCACTGCTGCGTTCGAAGAATGGGAGTTTCGTGGGACGGCTCATCAGCGCACCGCCGACTCGTGGATGGTTCGGGCATCGCGCCAGCGCTTCTCAGTGCGGAGTATACCTGTTTGGGTATATCACCGCAACAGCTGGCATGCACCAGCTGGGCGACGCGTGCAGGATGCGCCGCAACTGCGTGCCGATCAGCACCGTTTGAGGGCGGGCGCAAGCGATTCAGCGCCAGGCGCAGCGCGGTTTCGCTTCGCGCTGCAGCCTTCCGGTGACACGCTCGTGCCCTCTCGAATGCAACATGGGGGTAGGCCGGAGCTACTCGGCCCCGACGCCACGCGCACCTCCACCGCCTTCCTCCCGTGAAACAGACTCGGTACTTTGCGTTTGTCCGCAAACGCCCCGATCGCGTCGGCATCCTCGACACCTGGATCTTGCGAGCCGTCCTTGCTCCCATTCGGGAGTCGGTGCAGACTGACGGGCGGATTCGCAGGTGGTGCCGCGTTCCAGAGCATGGCAACCGGTACCTTCGAGTGGTGCTGCTTCCTGACGGCGAGACGATCCATAACGCGTTCTTCGACCGGAGTTTCGTCCCATGAAGGTCCGCTATTTCGAGGAAACCGACACCCTGCACATCGAGTTCCGCGACGTGCCCGTGGCCGAAAGTCGCGATCTCGACGAGAACACGATGGTTGACGTGGACGAGACGGGGAGCATCTGCGCGATCACGGTGGAGCATGCCTCCACTCGTGCCGGCGCGCCGCAGTTCAGCTTCGAGCAGGTCGCGGCGTAGGGGTTCGCCTCTCGGTCCGTCGCGCGCTACACGCTCAGAACCACGAAGGGTCGGCCGTAAGCGTCGTGTCGTCAAGCCGAGACAACAGCGCGATGTCCGGAGCAATCCGCGGCAGCTCCCAGCCAAACCAGTACTTCGCCGCCTGCAGCTGCCCCAAGAGAAAGTCGCGCTCGTCGTCGTTCACTGCCGTCTGCCGTCCGCCGTCTGCCGTCCGCAGTTTGCCGTCTGCCACCGTCGCGATGCGCAGCCACAGCCAGGCGACCACCACCCGCGCCGAGACCTCGTAGTAGACCGTGGCGTTGGCCAGTGCGAGCGTGGGGTCCTTCATCATCGAAGCGCCCAGCACCTTGGTGCACTCGGCCCATTGCCCCAGCGCGGCCCCCAACTGCCCCGCCCAGGCCTGTACGCCGGCGTCGGGGGAGGAGGAGGCACAGGCACGGATACTGCTCGTTATGCGCCCAGCCAGCGCCTTGAAGCACGCCCCCCCGTCCTGCACCACCTTGCGCCCCAGCAGGTCGAGCGCCTGGATGCCGTTGGTCCCCTCGTGGATCTGGTTGAGGCGGTTGTCGCGATAGAGCTGCTCAATGGGGTACTCGCGGGCGTAGCCGTAGCCGCCGAGCACCTGCATGGCGTTGCTGATTGCTACTTGGCAGCCGAGTGCGGGGAAGGTTTTCGCAATAGGGGTGAGGACTTCGAGGAGTGCGGAGGCCTCCTTGCGCTCTTCAGGCGTGGGAGCGGTGTGCTGGTCGTCCACGAGCATGGCGCACTGCAGGATGAGCGCCAGCGCGCCGTCCACATTGGCACGGGCTTCCAGCAGCATGCGGCGCACGTCGGCGTGCTCGATGATGGGGACGGGCGGCTTGGTGGGGTCCTTCTCCCCCGGCAGGCGCCCTTGCCGGCGAGTGCGGGCGTATTCCACGGCGTGGCCGTAGGCCGCCTGCCCCATGCCGGTGGCGGAGCGGCCCACGCTGATGCGCGCCTCGTTCATCATGTGGAACATGTAGCCCAGCCCCTTGTGCGGTTCGCCAATGAGGTAGCCCACGCAAGGGTCCTTTTCGCCGAAATTCAGCAGGGTGCTGGAGGTGCCGCGCCATCCCATCTTGTGAATGAGGCCGCCCAGCACCACGCCATTGCGCTGGCCCACCGAGCCGTCGGCGTTGAGCAGGTACTTGGGGACGATGAAGAGCGAAATGCCCTTGGTGCCTGGCGGGGCGCCGTCAATGCGGGCGAGCACGAGGTGAACGATGTTCTCGGTCATCTCATGCTCACCGGCTGAAATCCAGATCTTTGTGCCGGTCAGGTGATAGCCGTCAGACGTCGGTTGGCGGATGGCAGTACAGCGCAGATCGGCGAGCGACGAGCCCGCGTCGGGCTCAGTGAGCGCCATGGTGCCGCCGAAGCGGCCGTCGAACAGGGGCGGGAGCCACGCGGCTTTCTGTTCGGGCGACCCGAACTCGGCGATGAGATTGGCGGCGCCGACAGTGAGCAGCGGGTAGCTGGCCGTGGCGACGTTGGCGCTGTCGAGCAGGCCGAAGCAGGCGGCGGAGAGGACGTGCGGCAGTTGCATGCCGCCCAGCTCGGCGTCGTGCGTGGCGCCCAGCAGGCCCGCCTCGGCGGTGGCCAGGTAGGCCGGCTTGACGCCCGGGTTGAGGACGACTTTGCCGTCCACGACGTGCGGCTCGTCGGTGTCGTTGGAGGTGCGGTGCGGCTCGTAGAAGTCGGTGGCGATGCCGCGGGCCGATTCAATGACTGCGTCGAAGGCTTCGCGCGAGTAGTCGGCAAAGCGCGGGCGGCTGCACAGCAACTCGACGTTGAGGACGTCGTAGAGCTGGAAGGCGAGTGTGCGGGGGGGGATCAGGTTCGGCACGGGAGTTCCGCGGTGGTTTGGGTACGACAGAAACTACGCGTCGCCCGGCTACTCGTCAGGAGGACGCCTGAATCCGCTCGACCAGCGCGCGGACGCGCGTCATCGCATCCGCCGCGTCGGTCACCGTGACTTCGAGATCTGTCGCGAGCTTGGAGTAACCTTCTCGCCAGTGCTCGGGCAACTCGAGCAAAGGTGGCCACGCATGCGTCGCACGACTCGCGAACACCTGCTCGCATGCTTCGCGGAGGCCGGTGTAGTCGCTGACGAGCGTCTCCATGAGCATCAGGTCAATCAAGTCCTTGAACCGCTCGTTTCGCTTGCCGGGTCGCGGCGGCAGGGTCATGCCGTGGAGTTTCTGCGCCATGTGGAACCGGAACGGCAGGCAGGGCACGTGCACAGGGCCGGTAATGCCGAGTATCGCCTCAAACGCAACCGCGTCGAGCAGTTCGACTTCCGCCTGGCCCGGCTCGGCACGCGCGATGTCGACCGAGACGGTCGTCCATGCGCCACCTCGGTACGTCGCGGCCAGTTCCACGCACCCGTCCCTCGGCGACTCCACGAGAGCGCGCGTAGGCTCGCGTGTACTTCGCCAGCACACCCACCGATGTCGGTGGCCCGCTGGGTCTCTTCCGGCTTGGTGAGCTCATCGCCGACGCGCGGCGGTCGCCGCGTCGCCGAGGAGTTCGCGCTGGAGGCGATCGGCCTGATCGAGCGTCAGTTGACCCGTGCGCCGTCCGTCACTGATCGCATGGCGCACAATCGCACCGCCGATGTGGTTGGCGTGGACGTCGCGGATGGTTCTCTCCGGCGTGGTGACGCGGATTCCCTCCACGATCTTGACATCCCGCGCCTCGAGTGCGGCGCGGTGGAGGGTGAGATGCCTGGGCACCGCCCGTCGGATGCGCACCGTGGCGGGCAGTGTGATGTGGACCTTCGACGGACTGGCGTCTGCGAGGTCGTAGAGCGACAGTGCCGACTCATGCGAGAGCACGGCCCACGTACCCGGGCGCCGCACCTGTGGCCAGAGCGTCGCCTCCATGTACTGGCCGAGGGGCGAGATGGGAAACCTGGTGAGGCGATACACACCGCGGCTGGCGCGTTCGATATCGTCGCTCTTGACGAGCTACAGCAGCCGGATGGGGTTAATGCCCGCGTCGCGCGCCTGAGCGGTGCTGAAGTAGCCGAGTTGGGCCTCGGCGATGTCGTAGAGTTTGGTATCCCACTCGCGGCGTCGCATCCCTCCTCCTCTGATGGCAATAATATATCAAGACATATTATTGCCGCGATAGACCGCAAGCCAGCATGCTGCGGGAGCGCCGCGCAATGCCAAAGCACCAGGTGGGAGAGAACTAAAGAGCGCCCAGTCAGCGATTCGCGAGGATTCGATCGCACTCGGCGTGCGATCCAATCCAGAATCAGATGACAACATCGCCATCGCGCACGGCCAGCGCGCGATAACCGAGCCCGACGCGCGCCGAGTAGATGGGCTGGCGCGTGTGGACCACCTTGAAACGAAGGCTTGGGTGGTTCGGGTCGATGCCGAACAGGCGATATGCGGCGCGCGCCTGCTGACGAACGTGTACGGGCAAGCCCGCAAGCGCTTTCCGGAAACGCGCCGTCGTAACCGAGGTCAGATATCGCTCGGGACCAGCGGCTGCGACAGACCCGCCCGGTGTTCCGCCAGCGCTTCGCCCGCGAGGGCGGCCAGCCCGTCAGCATGCGCCGCGAAGCTCGCGGTCCAGCGCGGCTCGCTCTGCACCTCGTCGAGAATGGCGGCCGCGAGCGCGTCCTGTTCGCCCGGCGGCAGGCATGACGCCGCGTCGAAGGCTTTCTTGAGTTTGTTCGTCATGAGGGAGATCCTGAACAAGGTCCGGGCGTGCAGGTTCATCCAGAGTAATCCTATACCGGCCGACGTGCGTCATCAATGCATTGCGCCCGGTATCGTTACAGCGCGGCAGGGCCGACGCCAGCCCATCTCGTGGATAAGGCCGCCGGGGCCGACCAGAGAGTGCTACAATCCTCCCCGACCTGACCGACCCCGACGCGCCGGACTTCGGCGAGGTGATGTACGCTGAACTGAAGCGCCTGCGCGGACGGCCGAATGGCCAAGGGCGCAAGTCGGCAACCTCCCTGCGCATCGACAAGGACGTGCTGGCCGCCTATCGCGCCACTGGCCGCGGCTGGCAAACGCGCATGAACGACGCGCTGCGCGCGGGGATCGAGTCGAAGACCGCAGCGGCGAAGAAGCGGCGCACGGCACGCTGAGCCGACGCAGCTGCCCGTCGCGCGGGCGCTCCTGGGGCGCGAACCACCCCCGACAGCTTGCTGGAGTCCCGTTCCCGCCTCGAAGGGGCGCAGACCCAGCCACGGGTCGGGGATCTTGAAGTGGCCGCCGGAGCTACAGTCCGAGGCGTGCCGCGAACGCGTCGGCGGTAGCGGTGACGGCCGCGTCCAGACGCTCCATGACGGCCGCGTCACCGCCCAGCGCCAGCACGGCGTGCAGCACCGACGGGAGGGCGCCACGCACGCGGACGAGCACGTCCTCGGTGAGCGCGGTGACCTGGGGCAGCGCCACATCGAACTCCCGGGCGACACTTCGCAGACGCTGCGGCGTGAGCGCCGCCGGATGCGTGGTGCCGCCGAACGCGAGTGCAAACGTCTGATCGAGGCCCGCGAACAGGGTGGTGACCACCACGTCGTAGGCGGGCGCGAGGCGCACGGTGCCTTCGTTATCGTAGAGCACACTCAGGTTCTTCGCGTGTGCGTCGTAGTTCCCCATCACGGCGTTTGCCACGGCCCAGCGCAGCAACTGCTCGCGATCGGCGGCCGGTTGAGCGGCCGCGCGGCGCAGCACCGCAACAACGTCCTGGAACGTCACGCCGCCGGGCCCCGCGTACTTCTGTCGAGAGACGCGCCCGGTGAGCTGGCAGCCATCCTCGGCGTGCACGCGATGCACCGCGCCGTCCGGATCCATGGTGCGGTCGAAGCGCGCCGACTCATGGCAGCTCGGCGCCACCAAGCAGGGCGCACTCGACGCAGTTGGAACGAGCGCCGCCTGCATGAGGCGCATTCCTACGTACTCGGCTTCGAGCAATCCGGGGAACTGCGGGCTGGGGCGCTTCACGACGACGGTCGTGGGTGCCCCGTTGCGTGGCAGACGGTACTCGGGTGCGCGGCCGGTACTGTGCCCGACTGGGGAATCCACTGGGGGACGACGCCAGAGCACAAGCTTCGGCTGCGCCCCCGAGAGGGAGGCGCGCCCGGTGACTTGGCGACGCTGACCGCTTGCGGTGGCGAAGGCCGTTGTCAGGGTCGTTTCGGAGACCGGATCGTACGCGGCCGCGGCTGGAGGCCCCTCGTGCTCGGGCCAGAGTTGGAGCGCGCCCGCGCATTCACCGCCGACCACGCCGAGCAGGCCAACGGTGTCGCCCGGATCGTGCTTCGTGGCTTGGCCGAGTACGTCACGCAGCCCGCCTTCGGGGAGCAGGTTCTCGAAGACCGCGGCCGCGTCGGGCCCAACGTACGGCGCCGCGCGCACGGGACAGCGGAAACCGACACGGTCGGCCGGCTGGGGATCGGCGACCACGGCCGCATCGTAGGCGAACCGCACGTCCCCGTTGGAGGCGGTGTCGAGACGACCCACGCGACGCGTGCCGCGCCAGACGACGAGGGCGCTCATCGCGGGTTCTGGCGGAGGAAGAGGCTCGGATCGCGGGGCACGAGGACCACATCGAGGCCGAGGTCCGCAAGCACGCGGAGCGCCAAGTTGAGTTGAGTGCCCCCTTGTCCCAGTTCGAGGCCGCTGAGCATTCCGCGGCTGACGCCGAGCCGCGACGCGGCATCGCGCTGACGGCCCAAGGTGCGTGCGCGCGCGAATCGCACAACGGTGCCCACTTCCTCGGGCGTGACGACGCGCGCGCCACGCGCGACCGCGGCCGCCGAGGGCGGTCGGTCGAGGCGGGTGAGATCGGGCGTGGTCTGTCGCGGCATTATGATGTCCTGGCAAAAAGCTCGTCAAAAAGAGCTTAGCGGCGAAAGTTGTCTTAAGCACCTTATAAGAGGTTTAGGCGCCAGTCAAGGCGTAAGCACACCAGAGGGTGCTTTATCGACGAACCGCGTGCAGCAGATCGAGCACAGCGACACAATCGAGATCGCGACCCTGGTGCGAATAGCTGCCGCCTGCGGCTACCAGGTGGGTATCAGCCTTGAGCCGCTCAGTCCTGGCATGCGTGCCTTTTCGACGGTACTGCCGGGCGCAACCCGATAGCTGACGCGGGATGGGCCGACCGCGTCATACCCCGGCCACCAGAGGCGGATCTTGAGGTGGCCGCTGGGGGCCTACGCGCTCAAGGCGAGCGTCTGCGACACGACGGATGCCGTCGGATTCCAGGCGCCGCCCTGCAGGGACACCGCTGAGTACCTGCGCGGGGGCACCGTCGCCGGTTCCTCGCCTCGCTCCCACGGGAGCTCCGCGCCTTCGGGGAGCGGGACAACGTCACCGTGCGTGAGCATCGCGTCCATGGCGCACCAGAGCCCGTCGAAAAGATCACGCGCGGCCGCTTTCTCGGTGCTGCCAGTGGCCGTGAGGAACGGGAGTTCAGCCACACGCGCGACGATGTCGTCGTCCGAATCCCGATGCAACGCCACCGTCCACGGGAGGCTGACGAGGTAGCTGATGCGCTGCTGCTGTGTCCAAGGCATACGCTAATCTTGGTCGGCGATCAGGTGATTGAGCAAGAGGACCTCGAGCATTCTCTTGATGTATTCCGGTTTCATGCTTCCATGCCCCTGCTCCACCAGGCCCACATAGACTGAGTCTCGGCCCTCCGGCCGGGTAACTTCAAGCCGCCACAGGCGATGACTACCCCTCGGTTTCGTGCGAGTTGGCTCGAAGCCCAGGCTTCTGAGCACCGTCGCCGCGTCGTCGTACGTGAACCCTCGAGGATCCCGAGCGCGCCGCATGGCCGTGAGCAGCTTCGTGGCGCTGCCCATCTACTCGCCAGGCGCGGGGTTTCGTCTGTCACGTAGAAGGGCGCCGAGACCGCCTCTTCGTCGTCGACAAGGAGCACGAACTCATAGTCCCCTGGACGCGGTACGACGAGCCCCTGGATGTTCATGACGATCTGGGCTCGCATGGGACGACCATACCGATTGACCTGGAAGTGAAATTCGCCATGGTTCACGCGCTTCACTACCTCTGCCTTGTCCTCATCGAGCACCGCCAGGCCAAGCCGATGGCGGAGCCCATCGCCAATGCTTCCCTCAAGCACCGCGACGAGGTAGAGCGCCGGAATGGGCACTGGCCCGTCTGCCCGCGGCCCGACATCCGGCTGCCGACGGAAGCTGATGCCGTCCACCGTACCTGCGATGATCAGCTTACCGGCGGTATCGACGGCTGCGTATTCGGCGAACGTGACAATCGGGATTCTCATCGCGGCTCGGGGTGAGCGAAGCTCAGAAGATAGGGCGTCCGGCTGGATCCGTCTTACGCCCGGATGAAGTATCAACGATTCGGCACCGTTCGAGTGCAGCGTTGACCGGTCCCGTCAAGCGGAAAGGTAGTGTGCGAGCGCCGGTACGCATCACGGGACGGGCGCACGACGTGGCTTTCCATCGCAATCGCGGGACAGAAGGCGGGCTGTCAGCGATCGTGTGAAGTTCCTCACCCAGTGTGGAGTGGGGGATTTTGAGGTGGCCGCCGTGAGGGACTGGAATCCGGCGTCATGCCGACGCGCTGACTCGTTCACTGACGAAGCGCGCAAACGGCGCGATGTCTTCGCGCACGGCGGCCGCCTCGAGCGTGGCGAAGTAGCGATTCCGGTGTTCGACCGGGATCACCGTCCACGGATACCCGCCGGACGCCAGCATCGCGTTCATCACGAAGCGCGCCACCCGCCCATTGCCGTCAGGATACGGATGAATGAAGACGAAGAAGAAGTGTCCCAGCACTGCCCGCACCGACGCGTCCGGTTCGTCGTGGAGGTGGTCAAAGAGCGCCGGCATCATCTCGCGTACCGCGTGGGGCGATGGCGGGACATGTTGGGCGTTCTTGATATACACAGGCTGTGCGCGATACCCTGCGAGATCCGTTGCGTCCAGCAGGTGTGCCGTGACGCTTGGTGCGAAGAGCGCGCGGTACCAGGCGCCATGATCGCGCCAGACGAGGTCGCCGGCGGCCGCACCGCCCAAGATGCGTCGGATGCTCTCGGTGACTTCCCGATGCGCCAGCCAGTATCCGTGCGCCGCCATGGCGTTCCGCGTCTCGGCGTCGGCCGCGTTGGCCTCCGGTCGCCACTTGCCGCTCGCGACTTTAGCAATCAACGCGTCGGTCACGCGGTAGCCTTCGATGGACAGCGAATGGTACGCGTCGGCCTTATACCGCTCGGCCACCTGGGTCAGGTACGCTTTGGCGTCGGCTGGGAGTCCGGGCGCCGGCGGCATCGCGACCGCGACGATCTCGCGCATGCGCGGCCACAGCAGCTCCATGCGGCGCACGTGAGGGGACGCGATACGCGCGCGTGCGGTCTGCACCGGTGTGCTCGCAAACGGATTGGTCTCGTTCACGACGTAGCCGGCCATGCGCATCGTCCGGGTAATCTGGTCGGCGACGTCGTCCCGTCCGACGGCACGGAACGCTCCGGCCAACCGAGCGCCGACCACGCTGTGTCCGCCGGCGAGCAGCTCGCGGCACACATCGGACGCTTCGGCAACCTGAGCCATGGCGATCTGTACGTCGGTAGGGGACTTCTCGAAGACCGTTGGGGAGAGGCGAACGAGCGTCGCCGGGAGCGCCATCAGACGCAGGTTGCCCACGCGCACCACTTGGGCGGCCGACAACTTCTCCCGCGCCTTGTAGTCGAGCAACGAGCAGCCATCGGGCAGCGCCAGTGTGTTGTTTGCACCACGCGCGGTCCACACGATCACCTGTTTGTTCAGGTGCGACGCGGCGGCGTGCACTTGCAGTGACGCGCTCGCATCGAGGTGCCATGCCTCCCCGAAGCGCTCCGCACAGTACGCGGCGATGAAATCCTGCCGCGCCGCGTACCACGGCGTCGTATCTCCAGGATCCTCGCCAGGGCGCGTGGCGAGGTACCAGCCGCGCGTGACCTGCCGAAGGAATCCGGCACGCACCAGCGCCTGCCGCATGGGCTTGTCGAAGTGGACGGAGCGCAGGATAGTCTTGCCCTGTCGCTGATGGCGCTGCAGCACCTTCAAGGCGGCAGCAAACCTCAGCTGGGCCGGGTTCTGGCGGGATCGCGGCATGGCGTTCGAGGGAAATCGAGACGTATGGTTCCTGTTCACATAATATAGTCTGGTCGGTGTTGTTATTGCTAGTCTGTGCGGAGTTACTATTGCTAGTCTGGACTTGTCTTCCCCCGCTAGTCCGAGCCCGCACACGGTCGTGCCGACGCGCGTCGAGTAGATGGGTCGGCGTGGGCGCGACCGCCGAAGCGAGTGGCCGTGGTGGAGGGGTTTGACCGGGCCACGGGTGGGGGATTTTGAGGTGGCCGACGGCGGCACGGGTGGGGGTCTTTGGTGGCCGCCGTGGCGCTCGAGGCCGGGCGGCCTAGTAGTGGTAGCGGGCCATGAGAAAGTCCACGAACTCGTGGTGCACGCGATAGACGAGCCGGTCGCCCTGGGTGATTCGACGGGACCAGATGTCAGAGCCCAAGTGGCTGAGCGGCTCGGGCTTCCCCAGGCCCCGGAATGGGTCACGCAGGGCCGCCTCTATCAGGTCGAACACCCTGAACGCAACCTTCCGGTCGGTCTCGACCCAATAGCGTAAGTCCTCGAAACACTCTGGCTGCACAACCAACTTCCGCCGGGCCGGAGCGGGCGGTGCCGACGGCGGACCTACCGATCCACGTTTCTTGCCGGGCATGGCCCGTCAGCGTGCCTCAAGAAGGCCGGTCTCGGCCCGGAGGTGCTCCAAGGCGATGGAGGGCTCGGTCTCGCGCAACGAACGGGACAGCGCGGACAGCAGCCTGGCCGCGTTCTTTGGCGACCGGAGGAGGTAGGCGGTCTCCTGGAGGCTGGACAACTCGTCGGCCGGCAGCAGCGCCATGTCCGCATGGCCGCGGCGCTGGAGGACGACCGGGGTGCGATCGTCCTCAATCTGGTCCCAGAGCTTGGCGAGATTCTCGCGGGCGTGGCTGTACGTGGACGTCGTCATTGGGTGGTGTGATTGCAGGACTTGTACAGGAATATTGTACAACATTTCCGAATGGTCCGTCAAGGCCTCCCAGTCGATTGCCGAACGAACGCGAAGGTAGTGTGCGTTCACCGGTGCGCGTCACCGAACGCACGCACGACGTGGCTTTCCGTTGCACATCCCGGTGGCCGGGATGGGGGATTTTGACCCGGCTACGGGTGGGGGATTCTGAGGTGGCCGCCGGGGCCGAGCAGAGAGTGCTACATTTCATCAGTCCCCAGACTTCGAGGCGACCACCGTGGGCCAGACCGTTGAATTGATGGACCGCATCACAGTCAATCCTGAGCAATGCGGCGGTCGCCCTTGCGTGCGTGGCATGCGCATTCGCGTGTCGGATGTCCTCGACCTGCTCGCGGGCGGGCTGAACGCTGCCGAGGTCGTGGCGGAGCTGCCGGATCTTGAAGTCGAAGATGTGGCGGCGTGTCTTCGCTTCGCGAGCCGTCGCTTGGGCCATCCCATCCTCGCGGCGTAGCGGCGCCCACTCCGGTGCTGATCTGGATTGACGCGCAACTGTCGCCGTCTTTGGCGCCGTGGCTCGCGTCGGTTTTCGGCGTCGAAGCAGTCGCAGTGCGCGATGTTGGCCTGCGCGATGCCGAAGACCCCACCGTCTTTGCGGCGGCGCGCCTGGCGAGGGCAGTCCTGCTGACGAAGGACAGCGACTTCGTAGCGCTGGTCGAGCGCCTGGGGGCTCCGCCACAGGTGATTTGGTTAACATGCGGGAACACGTCGAACGAGTACGTTCGCATGCTCCTGAGTGCCGCGTGGCCGCGCGTTTCGGCCCTGCTGCTGGCTGGCGAGCCACTGGTGGAACTGAGCGCTGGCAGCGCACCATGATAGCGCAGCGCCGAGGACGTACCGCGGCTGCTCGCCGACTTGTGCAAGGCGATCAACGACGACCGGCTGCCGCCGCTGGTGCAGGCGGCTCTGGTGCACGCGCAGTTCGAGACCATACATCCGTTCGCGGATGGCAACGGCCGCGCTGGTCGCGCGTTGGTTCAGGTGATTTTCAAGCGCCGGCGACTCGCCCCTGACTACCTGCCGCCGATCAGCGTGGTGCTCGCGGCCGCGCGGGATCGGTACATCGCGGGGCTGACGAAGTTCCGTGGCGACGATGTGGCCGCGTGGGTGGAGCAGTTCGCCGAAGGGACCGCATGGGCGATTCTTGACGTGCTGCCCGCCCACCCTGTGCTGACGGCCCCGGCCGCCACCGCGGCGACGCACCGGGCAACGCGGTCGGTGTACGACGCCATCGAACAACTGGTGGCGGCGGGCGTGCTCACGCCAGTGTCGGCCGCACGGCGCAACCGCGCGTGGGAGGCGGAAGGGTTGCTCGACCTGATAGGGGGACTGGAATCGGGGGTCATGCCTGCGGAGTAGCGAACCCGGGGATCCCGTCTGCCGAAACCGAGGATGCCGAGAGAATACGAGGGGTAGGCTCATCGAGCCTACCCCCCGGTGTCGCAATGCTCAACCCGGGTAACCTCCCCTCCTGGGGGAGTCCGAGTTGATGGGCCGCAATGCACGAATCCTACCACCTATTGGACGTCTGTCAAGCCCGTAGGTTACGCGGGTGTGGCTGGAGCCGCCCATTACCTGCATGGCAGCAGCAGCGAGCGATGACCCGTGGACATGAACGGGAAGGTAATGTGCGTTCACCGGTGCGCGTCACCGAACGCACGCAGGTGGCAATGCCCGCCTCTATTCTCCGGACGGCAGCCCCGCGAATAACGCGTTGATGTCAATGCGCAACGCCGCCCCGCGCGCAGGCAGCCGCGCAGGCTGCCACACGAGTTCGTCCGCGTGCGCGACGTCGTGTTCACCAGGGCGGGCCACCACGACGGAACGCCGTTCGGGGTCAACAATCCAGTACTCCAGCGCGTGCCCCGCCACGTAGAAGTCGCGCTTGCGCCGGTAATCGCGGGTTCGGCTGGAGGGCGAGACGATCTCCACGACCAGCGTCGGCGGAATGTCGGTGCCGTTCCAGTTCTTGCCGAGCGTGGACACCGGTACCGGAAGAACCACCAGGTCGGGCTCGAGCACATCGTTGGCCGAATAGACAATGTCGAAGGGGGCAAACGAGGCGGTCCCGACGCCGTGACGTTCGACGAAGTCGCCAACGAGCCGCAGCAGACGCCGCAGGATTTCCTGATGCGCCCCGCTGCATGCGGGACTCACCAACAGTTCCCCGTCGAGGAGTTCGCGGCGGACCCGATCGTCGGGCAATGCGTCCCGTTCCTCGACGGTCCACCGGTGGACAGCGGCTGGCATGGCCACAGTCTACTCCTCCTCGGCCGAGTGATGCAATGGCACATGCCGCACGGTAGTCGGAACTCCGGTGGGGGATTCTGATGTGGACGCCGGGGGAGGGTCTTGGGTAGGGCGCGAAGCGCTACACGCTCAGAACCACGAACGGGTTGCTTGTCGACTACGGCGCCAATGCGCCGATTGGGATGACCGCCACGCCGTCGGGGCGCACGTAGCCGTAACCCGTCGCGACAATGACGGCAAGCGTGGCTGGACGCCCGCACACGGTGGTGTCGACGCGCTCAGCGAAGGCGAGCAGACGTGCCGCCGCCGCCTCCACCTGCTTCTGCCCGAGCTTCACCTCGAATGCGGCCCAGGCGCCCGCGGCCGTTTCGACGATCGCATCGACTTCGAGCCCCGTGTTGTCGCGATAGTGGCGCACCACGGCGTCGTTCGCCTGGCCGTAGATCCGCAGGTCGCGGACCACCAGGGACTCGAAGAGGAAGCCGAGCCACTTGATCTCCCGGAGCAGCCGCGCCGGCGTGGCGTGCAAGGCCGCGACGGCGAGTGCTGGATCCACGAAATGCCGCTTGGGGGCGTTTCGGAGAATCGAACGGGAGCGCAGATGCGGCGCCCACGCGGGCTGGTCCTCGATGATCATCAGGCGTGCGAGCGCGGCCAGGTACTCGCGCACCGTGTCGTCCTTGAGCTGCCCGTCTGCCCCCCCCGTGTCGTGGGCGAGCGCGCTGATCGACACCGATGTCGCCACGTTGCGCGAGAGCGACGCCAACAGTCGGCCGACGCGGTCCGGATCGCGGCGCACGTTGTCAACTCGACCGATGTCGACGCGTCGGATTTCGTCCAGGTAGTCGCGCATGGCCTGCAGCGCCTGGGGTGCGGTACGCGCCTGAAGACTCGGCCAGCCGCCGATGGCCACCCGAGCGGCGACGTCCTCGATGGTGAGTCCTGGATCGGGGCACGGCGCGGGGCCTTGCTCCAGAAGCGACTTGAGCGAGATCGTGCCGGTCGAGTGGCCGGCCTCGAGAAGGCTCATGGGACGCAACTGGAGCCGGGTAATCCGCGCGGCGCCCGTGTGCCGGGTAATGTCGTCGGCAGGGACCGCCGATCCGGTGAGGATGAACTGCCCCGGCTGCGCTCGATCGTCGATGGCGCGACGGATGTGATTCCAGATGGCAGGCTCCAGTTGCCACTCGTCGATGAGACGTGGGACGGCACCGGCGAGCAGGATGTGTGGCGCGACCGCGACCGTAGCACGGGCGTTCGCGTCGATGTCCAGCAACACCTCACTGCGTGCGACCTGGCGAGCGGTCTCCGTCTTCCCGCACGCCTTCGCGCCTTCGATCACCACGGCGCCGGTGGCCTCCAGACGCAGGCGAAGTTCGCCATCTACTATGCGCGGAAGGTAGGTCATGTTCTATCGCCTCTGGCGGGCAAAATGCAACGTTCGTAACGGGTGTAATGTAACGATGCTGGCAGCTGAATTGCAATGATGCCAGCGGGCCATTTGTAACTCCATAGGCAGATCCCTACCCCAGCGCGGACCCGGCAGACGTCACGGGGTCGTAGACCCAGCCACGAGTGGGGAATCTCGAGGTGGCCGCCGGGGCCAGGGCGACCGCCGCAACTCCGCAAACTGGGTGATGCGCACGTCGCGGTCGGGGAAATGCGCTACGATCTCCAGCGTGCCACCCAGCGCTTCGAGGTAGCGACGCAGCGTGGAGACGTACATGTCGGCCTGCTGCTCGAGCCGCGACACGTTGCCCTGGTCGGTGTCCAGCGCCTCGGCGAGGTCAGCCTGCGAGAGGTCGCGCGCGTTGCGCAACTCGCGCAGGCGCATCTCGGCCTCGAGCCGATTCGCCTCTGCCTCGATTCGTTTGCGACGCCCTGCCGGCATCGCGTCGATGAGTTCCCGGAACTTTCGCGCCATCAGACCAAACCCTCCTCGCGCAGAGGGCGCAGGCATCCTGCGCGCCCTCGGTGAGGCCTGACCACCACACGAAGAACTCGTCCGTGAACTCGACATCCCATGTCACGGTACACATAATGTCATAAAAGACATCCCCGAACGCAAGGTCCGCGTGCGCTGCTCCCTGCGTGAGGATGTGAACGCGAGTTGCGCCGGGCGCCTGCGCCCGCGGCGCGACGAATGCAGACGATGCCTATCGCGCTCGAATGGTGACACGGATGCGGCGCGTAGCCGGCAGCTTCGACCGCGCCGCTGACGCCAGGTGTGCCCGGGTGAGCGACACCTTGCGCCTTCCATTAAACGTGTATACGTTAAATGTCGAAGCCGACTCGCTACGACTGGGATCCTGTCAAGCGGCTGACGAACGCCGCCAAGCACAGGCTCGATTTCGAGGATGCGTGGCTCGTTCTCGAAAGCCCAGTCTGCTGGGACCAACCGACCTGGCTAGAGGAAGGCGACCAGCGCCGATTTCGGCGCGCCAGCAGAAGAGAACGTGAGGAATATGGTGCCTACCTCGACGAAGTCGGTCAGCGTGACGAGTAAGGAGCATCCGGCGCGACCAGCCGCTGGGGAATCGCTGTCGGACTGGGCGTGGGTTCGCTCGCACGAGCCCGACCTGACGGACCCCGACGCGCCTGACTTCGCCGGCATCATGCGCGCCGAGCGCAAGCGTCTGCGAGGGCGCCCGGCCGGCTCCGGCCGCAAGGACGCCGTGTCGTTGCGCGTGGACAGGGACGTGCTCGCCGGCTTCCGTGCGACGGGCCGCGGTTGGCAGACGCGGATAAACGAGGTCCTGCGCTACTGGCTCGAGGCGGAGCGGCGGCGCGCTAAGCGACAGCGAGAGCGCAAGACGAAGCTGGTGAACCGGCCGCGCGCGAAGAAGAAGGCGGTGGCCGGCTAAGCCCCGCGCGGCGAAGGGCCGTGTCAACGGTAACTCCTCGAGCAGCATATCGCCTGGATGCGTCGGCGGTCGGTTGGTGGGGAGTCGGCGCGTGCGTCCCACGCGGACCGCGACGGGTGGAATCCTCGGGCTCGCTCGGGTTGCGAGCGGCACTACCAGGCGCCAGCATCAACAACGCGCCGCACCCGTACGCGCGCCGGGCGCCGACGCCCGCGGCGCGGACGGACGATGATGTCCACATCCTGCCCGAGTCGAGTGAGCAGACTCATCAGTCGCCCGGTGGCGAAGCCCTCGGTGTGCCCACGCAGGAGGGGAGAGACCTTCGACTGCGGAATGCCGAGCAGGCGCGCCGCGCGTGGACTCAGCGTCTAGACGCCCGCGAGCACCCTGCTGTGCAGGAACTCAGGTGCCAGGCTGGCGCCGTTCGGCCACTCGAGCGCGCCGCCGTCAACTCGAAACGTCGCAAACCTCCGCTCGTCGAGGAGGGGCTCGAAGACCTCGCCGCGCAGCTCGGCCTGCAGGTCCAGCGTTCCCGCTGCACCATCCCGAAAACGCAGCCAGACCTTGTGCCCACCGAGGTAACGCGCTTCGATCACAGAGTAGTGCATGTCACTCCAATCGCAGCGGGTGGGAAACGACCGTGAGCGACGCCGCTGATGATTTCGACGGTAATCTCGTCGTTCCCACATTGCGCATGCAAGTGGGGCGGCGCGTGCTCACGGTGGAACATGCGGATGACGATCCCGTAGAAGCGTGAAATCTCGGGCATGCCGGCACCGTAGCGCCGGCATACGGGATGCGTGTCACCAGATTGTCGCAACACGGTGCGCCAGAACGCGAAGCGGCAGGCCAGCCAGCGCGTTCCCTCTCGCGCCTCGCTCGAAGGCCCCAGAATTGCAAGAGGGCAGCCCCCTGCCGTGCGGCAGGAGCCCAGGGCAAGCGCAGTGCACTACCCCGCGCGAAGCAGCGGCTCCAACTGCGCGATGCGCTTGGCACTCTCGGAACGCAGCGCGTGCCAAAGGTCCCAGTCCACTTGCAGGCCCAGCCAGAACTCGGCCGTCATGCCGGTGACCCGGGCGAGGCGCAGGGCCGTGTCAACGGTGAGGCCGCGCTTTCCGCGGACAATCTCGTTGAGCCGTGGAAACGACACGCCAAGGCGGATCGCAAAGGCCGATTGCGATACCCCGAGCGGCTTCAGGAACTCCTCGAGCAGCATCTCGCCTGGATGCGTCGGCGGTCGGTTGGTGGGGAGTCGGCGCGTGCGTCCCATGCGGACCGCGTCCGCGCGCCTAGTGGTAGTCCGTGAGGTAGACCTCGAAGGCATGTCCGTTCTCCCATTGGAAGCAGACGAGCGTATCACGGTTAGTATTATAATGAGGTCCGTTATAATTCGCCAGTCGGCGACGCGCTGATGCTGCCACGGTAGAACTCCCGCCGCCGCTGAGCGTCATCATTTGCTTGCACTCAGCATCGAGATCGCGCTGGGCGCTCACGGGAGGGCGACCCTGCCGTGAACCGACGTGGAAGCGGCGCGACGGGGGGCTGTCCTCGCGAATACTGGAGGGTCATAAACGGCGAGCGCGCCGCAAGGCGCGCTCGCTCGAAGACCCGAGAATTTCGCGAGGACAGCCCCCCGTCGCGCGCTACACCCTCAAAACCACGCGGGGTCGGCGGACAAAGTCGTGTCGTCCAGCCGAGTGAGCAGCGCAATGTCGGGAGCGATCCGCGGCAGCTCCCAGCCAAACCAATACCGCGCGCAGGCCAGCTGGCCCTGCAGGAACGCCCGTTCCTCGTCATTGGCCGCACTCGCCAGCTTGGCGCTCGCCACCGTCGCCATCCGCAACCAAAGCCAACCGACCACCACGCGCGCCGACACCTCGTAGTAAACCGTGGCGTTGGCCAGGGCGAGCGTGGGGTCCTTCATCATCGCCCCACCCAGCACCTTGGTGCATTCGGCCCACTGCCCCAGCGCGGCCCCTAGCTGCCCCGCCAAGGCCTGAACGCCGGCGTCGGCGGCAGAGGTAGCGGCAATGGCCGCCTTGATGCGCCCAGCCAGCGCCTTGAAGCAGGCGCCGCCGTCCTGCACCACCTTGCGCCCCAGCAGGTCGAGCGCCTGGATGCCGTTTGTGCCCTCGTGGATCTGGTTGAGGCGGTTGTCGCGATAGAGCTGCTCAATGGGATACTCGCGGGCGTAGCCGTAGCCGCCCAGCACCTGCATGGCGTTGCTGATGGCTATTTGGCAGCCGAGTGCGGGGAAGGTTTTCGCAATAGGGGTGAGGACCTCGAGGAGTGCGGAGGCCTCCTTGCGTTCCTCTGGCGTCGGGGCCGTATGCTGGTCGTCCACCAGCATGGCGCACTGCAGGATGAGCGCCAGCGCGCCGTCCACGTTGGCGCGGGCCTCGAGCAGCATGCGGCGCACATCGGCGTGCTCGATGATGGGGACCGGCGGCTTGGTGGGGTCCTTCTCCCCCGGCAGGCGCCCCTGCTTGCGGGTGCGGGCGTATTCCACGGCGTGGCCGTAGGCCGCCTGCCCCATGCCGGTAGCCGAGCGGCCCACGCTGATGCGCGCCTCGTTCATCATGTGGAACATGTAGCCCAGCCCCTTGTGGGGTTCGCCGATGAGGTAGCCCACGCAGGGGTCCTTTTCGCCGAAGTTCAGCAGTGTACTGCTTGTGCCACGCCATCCCATCTTGTGAATGAGCCCGCCCAGCACCACGCCATTGCGCTGGCCCACGGAGCCGTCGGGGTTGAGCAGGTACTTGGGGACGATGAACAGCGAAATGCCCTTGGTGCCCGGCGGGGCGCCGTCAATGCGGGCAAGGACGAGGTGGACGATGTTTTCTGTCATCTCGTGCTCGCCTGCCGAAATCCAGATTTTGGTGCCGGTCAGGTGATACGCGCCATCGGGTTGCGGCGTGGCCGTGCAGCGAATGTCGGCCAGGGACGAGCCCGCGTCGGGCTCGGTGAGGGCCATGGTGCCGCCGAAGCGGCCGTCGAAGAGCGGCGGAAGCCAGGCCGCTTTCTGCTCTGGCGAGCCGAACTGGGCGATGAGGTTGGCGGCGCCCACAGTGAGCAGCGGGTAGCTCGCGGTGGCGACGTTGGCCGAGTCGAGCAGGCAAAAGCAGGCGGCGGAGAGCACGTGAGGGAGCTGCATGCCACCCAGCTCGGCGTCGTGGGTGGCGCCCAGCAGGCCCGCCTCGGCGGTGGCCAGGTAGGCCGGCTTGACGCCCGGGTTGAGGACGACCTTGCCGTTGACGACGTGCGGTTCGTCGGTGTCGTTGGAGCTGCGGTGCGGCTCGTAGAAGTCGGTGGCGATACCGCGCGCCGATTCAATGACCGCGTCGAATGCTTCGCGCGAGTAGTCGGCGAAGCGCGGGCGATTGCACAGCGACTCGACGTTGAGGACGTCGTAGAGCTGGAAGGCGAGTGTGCGGGGGGGGATGAGGCTGGGCATTGGGCGGCCGCGCGAGAAGGGATGCGACACAAGCTACGGCCCGTTGCGGCTCGCCGCACCTGTTGGCCGGGGCCTTTGATTTGGTGCGGTTGCCGAGTAGAATTATTGGTCTGGTACGGGCGCGTAGCTCAGCTGGTTAGAGCGCTGCTTTCACACAGCAGAGGTCCGGGGTTCGAGTCCCTGCGCGCCCATGAATACAGAGGGGGCGGTGCCAGTGCGGCACCGCCCCCTCTTTCTCTCGAACCGCCGCTACGCCGCGGGCAGCGCCGCGAAGAGGGCGGCAATGTCCAGGATGAAGGGAATGCTGGCTCCCACTGGATGCCACTCGAGCTGTGTCATCTGCGTCTCGTCGCTCGCCCCGGGCCTGACCACGGTCACTTTGCGCTTCGCCGGGTCAACGATCCAGCATTCCAGCGCATGCCCCGCAGCGTAGAAGTCGCGCTTGGCGCGGTAGTCCCGCCGCCGACTCGACGGCGAGACAATCTCGACGACAAGCGTGGGCGGCACTTTCCCCGCCCAGTTCTTTCCGAGCGCGGTTTCCGCGGCGGGCACGACGAGGATATCGGGCTCGAGCACGATGTGTCGCGACCAGACGACGTCGTAGGGCGCGAGCAGCACCGTTCCGAGGCTGCAGGTCGTCGGGAAGCGCGTCGCGTTCCTCGATGGTCCATAGGTGGGCAGCGGCTGGCATGGCCACAGTCTATTCCTCCTCGGCCGAGTAGGGCAAGAGGTCGGGTGGAAGCGTGCCAACGCACAAGCTATCGTTGACGGGCGGCGCAAGCGTCATCATTTGATTGCGCGACCAGGCCGACACTGGCACGGAGAACATCGAAGTGGCAAACGAGGACGATACTCCGCCGCTAGTTGACCTGCACTCGCACCTGCTCCCCGGCGTGGACGACGGCTCTGCCTCGCCGGCGCAGTCGGCGATGGTGGCCGAGAGGTTCTGGAACGAGGGGGTGCGCGAAATCTGCCTGACCCCGCACGTGTTTCTGTCGCAGACCAGCGGAGCGCCTCGCGCGGCGTTGCTTTCGCGGTTCGCCGCCGCGTACGAGGCACTGCTGGGCGCCACGGCACAATCGTCGCTGCGGTTCTTGAGCGGGGCCGAGATCATGATTGACGAGCCCCTGGGGGCGCGACACGACCTCTGCATGCCACTGACGCTCGGCGACTCGAGCGCCGTGCTCATCGAGTTCCCCAGCTTCATCACCGGTGCGGCCGTCGTCGGAACGGTTCGCAGGCTCTGCGAGCGCGGGCTCGTGCCGCTCATCGCCCATCCCGAACGGTACGAGTGCTGTTCACCCGACGCGGTGAACGGCTGGCGCGAGGCCGGCGCATGGATCCAGGCGGACGCCACGACCGCCGCGTTCGGCGCGCACGGTCGCGGCGACCGCGCGCGTGCCCTCTTGCGCTCAGGGCTGGTGGATGTCCTGGCCGGCGATAACCACGGTGACGATCGCTCGCTCGGCGCCGCCTACCGCCATCTGGTGGCGGCCGGGCACGCCCCGGCGGCCGCGCAACTCTGCTCGGCAGCGGCGCAGGCGCTGCTCAGCGATTCTGCGCGCCCAACACCGTTGAGTGTCGAAATCTGAGCGGTGGCAACTGAGTGCCGCGCTATCGCTATGGCGCTTCGACAGGCGGGGGTGGATTCGTGACACGATCAATCACGTAGTACAGGCACGCGAGTAACAGCACCGCGAGGCCAATCCACAGCAGCCACCGTCGGCCGACCTTCAGGACGGTCTTCGCAATGCGCTTGGCACGGACGCCGAATCTCCTGTGACTGGAGAACCTGAAGCCTTTCTTGACACAGGGGCGGCAGACGTATTCGCGGTACCGGTTGCGGCGATAGTTCTGGCCGACGATTTCCTCGCCACAGCCAGCGCAAACCCTGGGTTGGGACGCTGAAGTCATGATGCGGGCCAGCCGCGCATGGAACCAGCAGCAGTACTTGGGGCTTCGAATGGCATCGGTTCAGTTCGGATTCAGCCTGTCAGAGGTGGCAGGACGAGGAGATCTATCCGTTCGATGGACGCTTCGCCACCCACGCATTCACTTCCTCTTCACTCCCGTACGATGGTACCTGCGGTTAGTTTGCACATGCACGCCCCCCCCCGGTGTTCGTGCGGCAACGACGCTGCGTAGAGAGGATCATGAAGCACAGAGTATTTCACACCATTGGTGCGCTGGCGCTCATAGCCATCTGGACGTTCGTTCCCGTGGGTGGATTGCTGGGATATTCGGAAGGGCTGGTGCGGCTACTCACCGCGCTCGGGCTGCTCGCCGGGACGTCGGCGGGCTGGCTGGCGCAGCACACGCTCCATCGCCCGATGACCCGCAGCGCACTCACGGGGGCCGGTTGGCCGGCCAGCGGACTGCTCTTCGTAGGACTCTTCAGCGACGCGATCACCGGCCCGTCCGCGCCGGCGAATGTCGCCCTGATCGTCGTGTACACCGGGACGCTGGCCTGGGCGCTGCGGTTGCTGCTCAACACGGCGCAGGGCAACAGCTCGACCGACGAACGCACGCGGAGCCTTCTCGTCGGCATCAGCGCGACCATGCACGCCTGCGGTATCGAGGCCGCTGAGAGGTCGCCCGGACAGCGTACTACTCCCGTGACGCCGCTGGTTCCTCACAGCGCTTCGGCGGAGCCTGAACCCGCGCTTCTGCGCGTGGCCGCTCCCGAAGAGTCAGTATCCCGAAAGCAGAAGGCGGTCTGAGCGCCTCAGGCGCCCTTGACATCGTCGTCATCGCTGAAGTAGCCCGACTTCTCGCCGTAGGCGTATCCATAGCCATAGCCATAGCCGTAGCCGTAGCGAGTGTATCCGTAGTCGCGTTGCGCGTCGAAGTCATTCAGCACTGTGCCGAGCAGCGTGGCGTGGATGCCACGCAATTGATCGGCGGCGTAGGAAAGCCCCATGCGGTCAGTCACGCCGGCGCGCCCAATGAGCACGACCCCGTCCACCTTGGTGCCGAGCACGCCCGCGTCGGTCACCAGGTTCAGCGGCGGCGAATCGAAGAGGATGATGTCGAAGTTCGCCCTCACCTCTTCGATGAACTTGTCCATCCGCGACGCGCCGAAGAGTTCCGACGGGTTGGGCGGTAGCGGCCCGGTGGGGATGAAGTGCACGGCACTGCCGTCGCGCATTTCGACCTTCACGGTGCAGCGGTCGGTGGTGGCGTTGCCGATGAGAATGTCCGACAGCCCCGGCGTGCGCGGCGTGTTGTTGAAGAACTGGTGCAGCGAGCCGCGGCGCAGGTCGCCGTCTACGAGCAGCACGCGGCGCCCCTGCTGGGCGAGCACGACCGCCAGGTTGGCGGCCGTGGTGGACTTGCCGTCGCCCGGAAACGGGCTGGTGAAGACAATGCAGCGTGGCGGGCTGTCGGGGTTGGCAAACGCGAGGTTGGTCCGGAGTGTCCGGTACGCCTCCATCACAGCGCTGCGGCTGCCGAGGTTGCCGACCGTCCGCACGACCACGGCCGTGCCGCCGCCGCTGGGTGTCTTCAGGAGCTTCTGGCGTTTCGGCAGGTAGCGTCGCACTCCCTTCGTGATGCCGCGCGGTCCGATGTGAGGAATGAGGCCGATGCTCTCGGCGCCGGTGAGGCCGGTCATTTCCTCGCGCGTATGGATGGCCTTGTCGAGCGACTCCCTGACGAAGGCGAGCCCGATTCCCAACATGAGGCCCAGCACCAGGCCCAGCGCGAGGGATAGTTGCATCCTGGGCTTCACGGGCGCACCCGGCAACAATGCGGTATCGACAACTCGCACGCGCGGGTCCTCGATGGCCTGCGCGATCTCCGCCTCCTTCAAGCGCGTCTGGAGCAGGGTGAAGAGCGAACTCAGCACCTTCGTCTCGCGGTCGAGGCGCGCAAACTCCATCTCCTTGGCCGGCACGAGTTTCACCAGCGACTGGAATTGGGAGATGGAACTGTCCATCACGGCAACCTGGCTGCCGAGTCCCTGCACGTACGTGGTGGTGATGGCGCGCAGTTGCTCCTCGAGCGCCTTGATCCGCCCGGTGATTGTGCCTACGTCTGCCGCCGTGGCGGTGCGTGTCTGGCGCATACCGGCGCGTTCATTCTCCAGGACGTTGAGTGATGCCAGGAAGTTCGCCGCGGGTGAGGCGAGCAGGGTGGGAAAGGCCACCAGCCTACGGTAGGCCGACACGGTGTCCGCGCTGGCGTTGGACGGCGACCGGGCGGCCTCATCCAGCAGTCTGGCCAGCGCACTTCGTTCGCCCTCCTTGGCATCGCGGTCGGCACGCAGGCGTGCGAGTTCGGTTATCTGCGACCTAGCCTCGGTGCCGAGGTCAACGGTCCGGGCTGTTTCGCGGAAGTTTCTCAGGCGCTCTTCGGCGTCCGCCAGCTGTATCTGGAGCAGTTCCAACTGCCCGTGCAGGAACTCCACGGTGCTCCTGGCTTCCGTCTTGATATTCATGTTGCGAAACTCGAGGAAGGCCGCGGCGAGAGCATTGGGCACATCGCGGGCCAGGGCTGGGCTGGAACTCTGATACGCTACGGAGACGATATTGGCATCGCGCTGTGCCCTCGACACAGTCAGCCCGCCGCGCACCTGCGCCGCCGCCGCTCCAAAAGCCAGGATGTCAACCTCGAAGTCGGGCAGGTCCCCTGCCTCTGTGGTAATCCGGAATCGGGCGCCGCCGAGGTCAATCTCGCCGCCAACTCGTCCGGTGACCTCAGCCGGAGCTTCCACCAGTGGATCCACCGAGGTGCGCACGAACGTGAAGGTACTATAACCCTTGCGGTGCACTCGCCACGATGAGCTGCGGGCATCGGGCGCAATGCTCACTTGTTCGGCAAACGAAGACACCTCGACCGTCCGCGGCGCGGCCACGAAAAATGGGCGTTTCGTGACCCGATACGGAGTACGTGCCTTCAGTTGCAGCTGCAACCGCTCGACGACCACTTCGGCAAGACGCCGGCTGCGCAACACCTCCATTTCCGTAAAGAACTCCTGTGCGCTGCCGCCGGCTCCCAGTTTCTGCAACACATCGAGTACCGGCACACCGCTGTTTTGGGCATCAATGCGCACGGTAGCACTGCTTCTGTATACGGGGACCGTGAGCGCGGCAATGAAGCCCGCAGCGACCGTACCAAGAAGTGCCACCGTTGAGACGAGCCAACGGCGACGCACCAGCACTGCCCAGATCTGCGCGATTCCGATGTCGCCGTCATCGGCAACGCCAGCGGGATCCTGCGCAACGACCGAACCCGGCAACTGCCTGAAGGAGTTCATCGCCGGGAGACGAGGAGGGCGATGGCAATGGAGGTAATCGGACCAACGATGATGCCGACGTTCCGACTCCACCAGCCTCGATCGGGAACCAGCAACTGGTCTCCCGGCTGAAGATCGATTCCCGAGACAAGCCGGGCCGGACTCACGTCCTTGTCCAGCACCTTGCCATCGCGAAGCCACTTCACGCGCCACTGTTCCCGGGCGGAAATGGAGCCGCCGGCAAGCCCCACCAGATCGCCAACGGTCATCGTGGCGTCAGCGGGATAGAGACCGGGCGTACGCACGGCGCCCACCAAGGCGACACGTCGCAGGAATACCAACTGCATCGAGAGATCCTGAACACTGGCAGCGAGCGTCTTCCGGATACGCTCGCGCACCAGGTCGCGCTGAACCCCTGCGACCTCGGTTTCGCCCAGGAACGGCAGCGAAACCCGCCCGCGTTCGTCAACGATATACTCGCCGGTGATGCTCGGCTCGCGCCATACGCTGAGCCTGATGATGTCGCCAGGCCGTAGCACGTCGAAGGCAGGGGCGGTGGCACGCTGCTGGCCGGCAGCGTCAACCGGCGCAAGCGATGCAATCAACAGGGCGATAACGGGGAGTGCGTTGCGGGTCGTCAAGCGCGATATCTCCAGTTGGTCTTGAGCGTTGAAGGAAGATAAGCAGTTGGGCGCCCTGCGGGGCAATCCCTGTCGGAGCAGTGCACTCTCTTCCGCCTCGGGGGAACGAGGGAGGCTGGCGCTGCAATTCCTTGCGCCAGCCAGCCCGGGGGATGACGACTACGGTACCAACGCATCCATGATTCGCTCTGCCGCGCGCCCATCCCAGCCGGCCGGCAAGCATGTGCCCGCACCAAGGCGCGGGCGCCCGATCGCCTCGCGTCCTGCGCTGACCAATCCGTGGCGCGTTATTGGCCAGGCCACGAGACGGTTGGTGCCGTGCGTCACAGTGACTGGTCTCTCTGTCTGCGCCCGAAGAGTCACGCACGGCACGCCGAGCACCGTCGTCTCCTCCTGCACGCCCCCGGAATCCGTGAGCACCGCAGTCGCACCATCGAGCAATGCCACGGTCTCGGTATAGCCGGTTGGCGGCCTTGCATCAATGCCTGCGAGCCGCGCACCCAGGCCGAATCGCTCGATTGAGAGGCGGGTGCGCGGGTGCAGTGGAAACACCACCCTGATTTCCCGCGCCAGTTCTCCGAGTGCCTCAAGTATCACCGCCAGTCGAGAGGCATCATCCACATTCGACGGCCGGTGCAGAGTGACCAGCACATACGGACGCTGGTCGATGCCCGCAGCCGCGCGCACAGTTGCCTGGCGTGCCCGGTCGAGCTGATAGAGCAGCGAATCCACCATTACGTTGCCCACGAACACGATCCGCTCGGCCGGTATTCCTTCGCGCGCAAGGTTGTCGGCAGCTTCGGCCGATGGAATCAGCAGCAAATCCGACACGCGATCGGTTACCACGCGGTTGACCTCCTCGGGCATCGTCCAGTCGAAGGAGCGCAGCCCGGCCTCCACGTGAGCCACACGACATCCGATTTGCGGGGCCAGCTTGGCGCCAACCAGCGCCGCCGCCAGCGTCGACGTCACGTCCCCCACAACCACGACCCACCTTGGACGCCGTTCGACGATCACCGGTTCGATTCGCTCCATGACGCGTGCAGTTTGCTGCGCCTGCGTTCCCGAACGCACGTCGAGGGCAATGTCGGGAATGCCGATTCCAAGCTCCTCGAAGAACGTGTCGGACATGTTGGGGTCGTAGTGCTGCCCGGTGTGCACGAGCGTCGTCTCGATCCCGCGGGCGCGCGCCACGCGCAGGATCGGTGCGACCTTCATGAAGTTCGGACGTGCGCCCGCGACCAGAAGCAAGCTCATTGTCGAGTTTTCACCGTTGAATCATTGGCAGCGTGGGCGCGCCGGATGGCGATTCCTCGGACCGCGGAGATAGTTCCTGCTCCAGGCGATCGATGAAGCGAGCCACGATGAGGTCTCGGTTGTATACCGTCTCCGCCGCGCCCCTGCCTTTGGCACCGAGGCGCCGCCTCAACGTCGGGTCGTCGTGCAGTTGGCGCAGCGCCTGTGCGAGGGCATGCGGCTTGCCCATTGGTACGACTACTCCACAGTCCGTTCGTTCGACGATCTCGGCGGGTTCACCGTCCGCAGCGAGCAGGATCGGAACCTCGGCCCCCATTGCTTCATAGATCTTGGATGGGATCGCACCCGGCAGGTGCACGCATAACGGCACGATCATGATGTCCGCCGATGCCACGAGTTCCGGCATCTGTCCGTGTGGCCGCGGCGGCAGGAAGCGCACATTGTTCAGCTTGAGCTTGCGCGCCTGTTGCTCCAGCCCCGCCTTCGCCGCGCCTTCCCCCACGAAGAGAATCATCAGGTCCTGCAGGTCCCGCAACTCAGCCGCCGCATCGAGAACCTGATCGAGTCCCTGCGCCAAACCGTGCAATCCAGGATAGATCGCCAGACACGAGCGCCCTCCGCCGAGTTCCGCCCGCAGCACATCCGAGCGCCGCTGACGCTTGAACTGGGCCGGGTCCACGCCATTCGACACCAAAAAGCATTGGACTCCCGGAAATCGCTGGCTGATGTTCTCGAGGATTCCGCGGCCCTGGCCCGTGACCATCCAAGCCTTCCGATAGCACAACCTCTCGAGCCAGAGCGAGAATCGATGCGACGCACTTCCCTCGCGGAGCTTTCCCAGGCGGACGACACTGTCCGGCCACAGATCCGAGACGTTGAAGATCAACCGGGCCCTCTTGCTTCGGCTCAGCCAGTACCCGGCAATCCCCAGGAAGAGGGGCGGGCTCTCGACAAACACGAAGTCGGCAGCGGGCAGCAGGAACGTGCCAAAAAGCATCGCCGCAAAGACGAACGACAGGTAGTTGGCGAGGCGCCGGACCGTGCCGAGATCATTGGTCGCGTGAATGAACGTGCGGATAACGTGAACGTCACCGTGCTGTTCGCGGCGCAGCAGTCCTCGATAGCCTGCGTGTATCCGGCCTTCCGGGTAATTCGGCATCGCCGTGAGCACCGTGACGCGGTGGCCGCGATCGGCGAAACGTTTCGCGAGTTCTGACAGCCGCGACTGCGGCGCGCCGATTTCCGGCGGGAAGTACTGAGTGAGGATGACGAGGTGCATCGCTACGGCAAGCGGTCGAGACGAAGGAACATGAAGCCATGCCACCCGCCGTTGGTGAGGTTTCGCTCCCAGCCCAGGCGCTCGTAGACCTCGACGGCCTGATAGTTGTCGACGTGCACGCTCAGTTCCATCGTCGTGAAGCCGCGCAGTCGCGCCACCTCGGCGCTCGCCTGCAGCAACTGCTTCGCTGCACCACGTCCCTGTGCACGGGGATGCACTGCGATGGACTGGACCCCGAAACGGCCGCCGCCTTCCTCGTTCGGCGGTGCGTGGGCGTTGCGGTACCGCACGACCGGCGCGAGCAGCCGGAGCGCCAGCCAGATGCGCTTGCGAAAGAACGGATGCAGCAGCAGCCACGGTCTCACCGCGACGCGACCGGCCAGGAACAGCACGTTCTGTCTAAGATAGAACAGCTCCGCATTCTCCCAGACACCGGCGAAGCAGTATCCTGCCAGGCAGTTGTCATCGTCGACCACGCCGAGACCGATCGCATCGTGCGGACCGCGCAGCAGGGACTCGTAGAACCGCCTTGCGGCCTCCCGGCCCATGCGGCTGATGGCGGCGGTTGGAAAGGCGGCCACATGAATGTCCGCCACGGCGGGCAGGTCCGATGGCGAAAGCGACCGGATCCTCACTGTGACGCCGATTCCGTGCCGGGCAGCAGCGACACGACGGCTTTGAACTTCCCGTTCGCGGTACGTGGAATGCGCTCCACCGGCTCGACCAAGACCTCGACGCCGGGCCCAAGCCGCTGTTGGATGCGCTTGACGATATCGAGCGCATCAGGTTCACCGAACCCTGGCGCGGGCACGACGCGAACGCGAATACGCGACAGGGCTTCCTGCACCACCTGCCCCTCGACGACGTGCGGCTGGTCGGTGAAGACGCCGTGGAACCGGACGAGGCGCCGTCCGTCGGGGCCGATGATGACGTCCTCGATGCGTCCGACGACCTCCTTGATCACGGGCATTGGCAAACCGCACGGGCACCCCTCGGCCGACCACGCTGCCACGTCGCTCGTCCTGAAGCGAACCAGCGGCTGCAAGTCGCGCATGAGGCAGGTCGCCACGACTTCCCCTTCCTCGTCTGGTTCGCATGCCGTGCCATCGGGCCGGAGGATCTCGATGACTCCCGCATCTTCGCTGACGTGCAGCCGACCCTGTCGGCACTCGCTCGCGAACATCGCGTTCTCCACCGTGCTGTACTCCTCGAACACGCGACAGCCGTAGGCCCTCTCCATGGTCTCGCGCATCAAAGGGGTGACTTTCTCGCTCGTCGTCACGACGGCCCTGATCGGCGGCACGCGCAGTCCCTGCTCGAGGATGAACTTCGCCAGCAGGTAGTACGACACCGCGTAGCCCGTCATCCACTGAACCCTGTGCTTCCGCAGCGCCGCGACGTAGACGGCCGCCGTGTCGGGCCGCAAGTGAAACGCCGAGAGATACACCTGGCGCTCCACTCGATTGAAGCGATGGAAGGGGCCTCTGCTCATCGGATCCGGAACAACCATGCGCCCCGAGAAGGTCGCCCGCGGCTCGCGGAAGGAGACCCCCGCCCAGTTTGCCGAACGCACTTCCCGGAGCGCCAGTGAATTGCGCAACTCCCGCCGCGTCCAGATGCTGGCGATCGGCGTGCCGGTCGAACCGCTGGTGTGGAAGACGAGCCGAGGCTCGTTGCGCCTGTCGTCGCGCAGGAACGACTCTGGTGCGGCGCGGAGTGGTCCCTTGGGTGTCAGCGGCACGTCCTGCAATCGTCCGGCGCGCGCAGCTGCCTTCTCGCCTGCGGACCACTCATCACGGTAATACGGCACACGTTCCACAGCGGCCGCGAGCACTTCCGTCGTTCGCTCCTGCACGTATCGTCGCCACTGCAACGCATCCAGCCGCTCCCGCTCCCGGTACTCGTTGACGAACCCCTGGTAGCCGGGGCCGAAACGCAGCCAGTGCCAGTAGACGCCGTAGGCGCTGACGGCAACATGTTGCGCCGCCACCGGCAGGCACGCGTAAAGGCTATCGAGTCGACCCACGACTCGCCAATGCCGGAGAGTTCCTGTCGGCCGGACGCGCACCGCCGATGCACGTCCGATACCAGATGGTGATGAACAGCAACTGCCGCACCAGCGCATGATGCGTCAGGTCGCCTTCGAGGTAGCCTTTAACGACGTCCCGCACTTTTCGCAGGTCGAACGGGCCATCGCACACGGGCGCGGTGTCGGGAAGCGCGGCGATCAGTTCGCGGAACCGTGGCTGCTGCTGGAAGTAGTCCTGCCAAGGCACTCCGAATCCCCATTTGCGGTGCCCGAGGACCAAGGCCGGAAGTTGCTCCTGGTATGTACTGCGAAGGAGCGACTTTCCGGGTCCGTGACGAAAGAGCTTGGCAGAGGGCATCGCCGCGAGCCCCTCGACCAGCCGGTAGTCCAGGAACGGGACCCGGCATTCAATCGAGGCGCCCATGGTGGTACGGTCGTTCCGGTCGAGGAGCGAGGTGAGAAAGGTGTGCTGGTCCAGGTACATGGCCTGACGAAGCGGTTCGGACGGATACAGCTGCTTCGCCTCGGCGAGCACGGAGCGCCGGTAGCCCCCAGTCCGTTCGCCGGTGAACCCGATGACTGCCAGTTCCGACGGGAGCACGTCGCAGGCGTCGTGCAGTACGAACTCGTCAACCCCGCCGAGGTCGAGCAGGCGATCTAGCTTGTGGACACGGCTCGAGAACGTGCCGGCGAATCCAGAAGGTGACACGGACGAGAGGCCACGGACGGCGGGTCGTGCGGCGTCGAGTAGTTGCGCGTACCGAAGCGGCCGGTACCTGACGTAGCCACCCATCGTTTCGTCGGCACCCTCGCCGGACAGCAGGACGGTGACTCGGTCCTTCGCGAATTTGGCGATCGCGTACAGATGCGGATCGTTCGCATGGGCAAGCGGTTCGTCGGCAAGCCACGAGCAGTGTTGCACCAGGTCGAGCAGCTCCTCCTCGTCGACCGTCAGCTCATGATGCTCGAGCCCCCACTTGTCGGCGACGGTCCTCGCCAGCGGCCCCTCGTCATAGTACGGCTCCTTGAAGCGCACCGTAAAGCTCGCGATGCCTCTCACCCCCTGCGCACCCAGCGACCCGACGATGCAGCTCGAGTCGAGGCCACCGCTGAGCAGCACGCCCACGGGCACGTCGGCGATGCGGCGCAGGTCGACGGAGTTGTCGAGGGTCTGCCGAAGCCAGTCGGCTGGGTCGTGGGGCGACGCGTGGCGCAGTTGCGCGGCGCGGTCGCCGAGGTTCCACCACCGACTGATCCGGGCCTCACCATTCTGCCAGAGCATGTAGTGGCCCGGAAGCAGCCGCTTCACTCCCACAAAGGGCGTCCGCTCACCCGCGACGTAGCGGAAGCAAAGGAGTTCCTCCCACGTGCCTGGATCGAACTCGGGACACACGCCAGCGGCGAAGAGCGCCTTCTGCTCCGACGCGAAGAGGAGCGCGCCGGACTGTTCGGCGTAGTACAGGGGCTTGACGCCAAGGCGGTCACGCGCGAGGAAGAGACGGCGATCGCGCTCGTCCCATATCGCCAGCGCGAACATACCGTTGAGCCAGTGCAACATGCCCGGCCCTTCTTCTGCGTAGAGGTACAGCAGCACTTCGGTGTCCGACCCGGAGTGGAACCTGTATCCCTTCGCCTCGAGTGAGGGCCGGAGTTCGGCGAAGTTGTAGCTCTCGCCGTTGTACGAAATCCAGTATCGGCCGTCGGGCGTGCTCATGGGCATGTGCCCTTCGGCCGACAGGTCAAGGATCGCCAGGCGGCGCGAGCCGAGCGCCACACTGTTGGACGCGAACGTGCCTGCATCGTCCGGCCCGCGATGCACCATGATGTCGCGCATCGCCGCCACCCGCTCGGAGGCGATGGGCGCCCTTGGATCAGAGTGAACGATTCCGCAAATGCCGCACATAAGGTGTCCTGGGGGTCCGTGGCTGTTGTGATCGCCTATTGCGCCACGCCTGCAACGCCTGCCATTTCATTGATGCGACTGCAGAGCAGGTCCGCTGTCACGCTGATGTCGAAGCGAGTGTTGACACGTTTGCGACCGCGTTCGCCCATGGCCAGCCGGACCGGTCGGCTCACGACCAGGTTGACCAAAGCGCGCCCAAGCCCGTCGACGTCGCCCGGCTCGACCAGCCAACCTTCCAGCCCCTGCCGCACCACGAACGGCACTCCACCCACCGTCGTCGCGACGACGGCGAGTCCCGCCGCCATTGCCTCCAGCACGGAGATCGGCGTGCCTTCAGAGTATGAGGGGAGGCAGAAGATGTCACTCTCAGAGAGCACCCGCTTCTTGTGCTCCTCGTCTACGAATCCCGGCAACTCGATTAGTCCGTCCAGTCCCTCCGCATGCACCCGGCGCCGGCACTCGTCATATAGATCGCCATCGCCCAGCATGATGACCTTGGCATTCCCGAGTTGTGACCTGCAGGCACTCACCGCCTCGACGAGGTCGAGGACCCCCTTCCCCTGCACGACTGCTCCACAGAAAACGATCCGCACGGGGGCGCTCGCGTCACGCGGGGCGCCGCTAGGTGAGAAGGCGCGACAGTCCACCGGGTTGGGAATGAGCCATACCGGCGTGGCGGGTGCCAGAGCCCGAATGTAGTCCCTTACGCGGTCCTGAACGACAGCCACGGCAGCGACCCGCCGCAGGATGAACCGGATCAGTGGCCGCCCTACCCCCGCCCGAGCGTAGAAGTTGACAAAGCTGCCGACGGGATGCAGCACGCACTGGGCACCAAGCCATTGGCACACGAGTGCCATCGCGCTCTTCTCGTAGAAGCCCAGGTAGTCCGAAGTCATGAAGTGCACGACTGAAGCACGCTCGCGCCGCACGGCCACGAGCAGCCGAAGGCTGTTGCGCAAAGCGTGAACGAGCCGCGTGATCACGTTCCGTTCGCCGACCGGCGGCGTCGTGTCGAACAGGATCGCGCGGCCACCCGCAAACAGCGACGACTTCCGCAGCATGGCCGTGTACGTGGTCATCCCGCCGAACGGCGGGCCGACGGGCATCGCGAAGATCACGTTTGCACCTAGCAAGTGCGGCCCCGTCGTCGCCTCACTCGCCTCGCACGCGAGCGAATCGGGCGGGTTGCGGATCGGCATCGTCACATCCGTTGATCGAGATCAAGCGCGCTCGACGCATGCCGGAAGTTCGGGACGGCGTCGCTCATCCAGCCGATGATCTCCTCGCGTGACGCGTGCGAGCGCGCCGAGAGCAGGCCCTCCAGCCGTTCGAGGAAGGTGTCGAGCCGTCCGGGCTCACCGGGGAGGTACGGCACCGCTTCCACGGACGCCCGGCCGATGTCGACGGAGTGCTCGCCATCGCCGAGAAATTCCTCGAACGGCTTCTCTCCCGACGTGTCGAGCGCCGTCACGAGCAGGGGATACGCTCCCCGGCTCAGCGCCGGCTCGACGGCGGCCCGTGCGGCGGCTTCATCGGTGTGCATCTCCGTCGCGAGCCCGAAATGCCTGAGAAATGCCACCGCGATCGCCTCGAGTTCGACGAGGTCGTGCTCAGCGTCGAGGCGCGGCACCAGGATGTGTCGTGCCGGGCACAGGACCGACGCCAGCACGCAGATCTGGCCCGCCTCACGGAGGCTCACGAAGTACCGTTTTGTGTCCCTCGGCACGGCCAGCGGTTGCCGTTTCTGGAGCCGCTTCAGGAAGCCGTCCAGCAAGCTGCCGTCGGAGAACGCCACGTTGGCGAAGCGCGCTGACGTCACGTCCGGCGCGGATTCCGTGCGCCAACCGTTCGAGAAGGCTAGGTGCTCCATGAGGCGCTTGCTGGCACCCATGAGGTTCACGGGATTCGCGGCTTTATCGGTGGAGACGCAGAAGTATCGGCCTGCCTGCCCGCTGTCTGCCATCCACTTCAGGAAGCGGGCGTGCTTGCCGAGGTTGGTGTCCAGCATCTGCGTGAGCGAGTAGGCGTCCTTCTCGGACCGCACGTGCTTGAGCGCCGCGAAGTTGAGGATGAAGTCGTATGGCGCCTCGTCCCGGAGGAGGGACGACATCACCGGGGCGCCGTAGTCGAGCGGCAGGGCCCGGAAGTCGGGCACGTCGAATCCGCCGCCGCTGCGGAGGTCGCGCACCAGTTCGGTGAGGTTGTTCTCGTTCTGGTCGACGACGTGCACGGTGGCCGGCTGGTACGCGCCGAAGAGGCGCACGGTGGCCGACCCAATACTGCCGGCGCCGCCTATCGCCAGCACGCGTCGGCCGCGAATGTGCTCGTGCAGCTCGGCGTCCGACCGCAGCACGTCATCGGCGAAGAGGTCCCGCTCGCGGCGCGTTGCCAGGCGGGCGAGCGCGTCCGAATCAATGTGGATCTGCACGGACCTCACCAGTTCCGGGCACCACACTGCAGGGCGCGGATGCCATGGTCGTGCCACGCCAAGCTTGTTCCAACGACCGCTCGAGGCCGATCGTCGGCGAGCAGCCAAGGAGTCGCCGCGCCTTCTCCCCACTTCCGTAGCTGACCAGCACGTCGTCCGCTCGCACGAGCGATGGGTCCACTTCCACTCTCACCGTCACTGCGGCGATTCGGACGAGGGTGTCGACGACTGTACCGATCGAGGTCGGGACGCCCGAGCACACGTTCATGATCTCTCCCCAGTGCTCGCCCCTCAGGATCCCGATGTAAGCGTCCACCAAGTCGTCCACGGCGATGAAATCGCGCTGCGTGTCGAGTCGGCCGACGCGCAGCACGCCACCGTCACCGGCCACGACTCGCTTCAGTCGCTTAATGAGGGCACCGACCACCAAGTGGGGCGGCACCCCCGCGCCGATGACGTTGAATGGTCGCGCGACCGCCACGCGCGTTCCGGCCCGCCGCCAGGCTTCGAGCGCGAACTGCGTGGCACCCAGCTTCGACCGCCCGTAATCCGAGGATGGTCGGCACGGCTGGTCCTCTCGGACGGGAAGGTCGGTGGCATCCACGACTCCATATTCGGCGGCAGAACCAACGACCAGAACAGCGGCCCCCGGCACCTGCGCCTGCACGGCACCGATCACGGACCTCGTGCCCTGCTCGTTGGCCGCAAACAACTCGTCGTGCGAGCCAATCGTCTGGCCAGCGAGATGGAGCACCCAGTCGGGTCTCGTGCTTCGCAGCAGGCCTTGGAGAACCGCTTCGTCTCCGATGTCGGCCACCGCGAACTCGTTCCACAGGCCGACGTGAGCCCCGTCGGGCTCGCGCCGGTCGAGCCCGACCAGGCGCAACCCCTCGAACTCGCGCAGCCTGCGGGCGAGATGCGTGGCACAGAATCCCGCAGCGCCCGTGACGAGGACCGTCGTCACGGCGTGTCGGCGGGCGCGAGGAAGCGCTCGGGGTTCTCAAGAAAATCGGCGCTCGCCTGCTGAAAGTCGTCGAAGCGCCCGATATCCTGCCAGTAGCAGGACGTCTGGTGGCAGTGCACCGGATGGCCTGCGTCCCTCATTGCCCGCATGAGGTCGGGGATGTCCATCGCCCGACCGGGGGGGAGGAACTCCACGCACCGTCTCGAGAAGACATTGATGCCCATGCTCACGTCGTAGGCGATGACCGGCTTCTCCTCGTACGCGGCGAGCATGCCGTCCGGCGTGGATCGCACCACGCCGAAGTCCACCCGGAGTTCGCGACGCGAGACGGCGATCGTGCCCCACGCGCCCGTGCGACGGTGCACGTCGACGAGCTGCGCGTAGTCGATGGTGGTCAGCAGGTCACCATTCATCACTAGGAACGTGTCTTCCAGGTTCCTAACGAGGCCGATGGAGCCCGCAGTGCCCATCGGTATGTCTTCGTGACAAGTCTCGATCCTGACCCCGAGCCGCTCCCATCGCTCGATGAACGAGGTGAAGAAATACGCCATGTGGCCGAGCGAGAGCACGATGCGCTCGATGCCTGCGGCCTTCAGCTGGCGGATGACGATCTCGAGGATCGGGACGTCGCCAAGCGGCATCAATGGCTTCGGGATCGAGACCGTGAACGGCTTGAGCCGGGATCCCTTTCCACCGGCAAGGATGATTGCCATCATGGTCGGCCTTCGCCTTGAAGCATTGCTGATGCTGTCCCATTGACGAGTGACTCGAGCGATGCCGACGTATTCCGAACCATCGCCTCGGCGGTGAAGTTCTCGAGCACGCGCGCTCGGGCTCGTTGCCCCAGCGCCTCACGCTTTCCATTCGTGATCATCGTACGCAGCGCCGCATACAGGTCATCCGAACTGCCGGGCGGTACCACGATGCCCGTGTCGGCCACCTGGAGCGCCGCGTCACCAACGTCCGTGACCACGCAGGGAAGTTCGCAGGCCATGGCCTCTATGATCGAGTTCGAGAATCCTTCGCCGTAGACAGATGACGAACAGTAGATATCCCACCCGCTGAGCAGCTCTTCAGGATGCTGTTGCTTGCCAAGCCAGGCAAAGCGTGGTGCGGCATCGCCCAGTATCCGCACACATTCCTCCCGGATGCGATCCTGCCCATACCCGATGGCGAAGAAGCGCAGCGTGGGTAACTCCACCAACAGGCGCCTCGCCGCCTCCGCCAGCTGGGGATATCCCTTCATCGGAACCAAACGACTGCAGATTCCTACGGCGATGTCAGTGCTCTGCAATCCATGCACCTTGCGGAATTCTTCTCGCGCGTCCGCGCACCGACGGAATCGGTAGGTATCCGTACCGCTGAAGATCGTTGCCGTGTGCCGCAGCCGAAACCCGTATTTCCTTAGAAAACCGAATCCTCGCACAGAGTCCGAGGTGATGAGGTCTGCTCGCCACTCGAGAAGGCGCAGCAGGAGGAAGAGAGAGCGCAGGAACCGGGGCCCTTCCGAAAAGTTCGGCTCCGAACCGAAGATCCCCCAGACGAGCTTCGTGCGATGACGTGCCAGGAGCGCAGAGAGCGCAGAAAACACATTCATGTCGAACATGAAGGAGTAGACCACGTCCGGCTTTGTCTCGTCTATCAGTCGACTGAAGCGCGAGAGAAACGACAGATCGAAACGCCCGCGCTTCCCCAATCGCAACATCCGGATCGAACGATCCGCGCTGATCTCGTCGTCCAGCGTCCCCTGTCGAAGCGTGACGACGGTGACGTGAAAGTGCCGCCGATCGAGTTTCTTCACCAGCTCGAGGAACTGCCGTTCAGCGCCGCCGATCTCGAGTGATCTGATCGCAAGCAGCACCTCGATCATGGCGCTGCCTGCGCAGGTGCTGGAGGACGGCGGGGGGCCTGCCGCAGGGGGTAGCGCGCAGACCGGTTATTGACGAGCAAGTAGTTCGTCGCCTCGACGAGCGCGAGAGCCGTCCAGAGAAACTTGAGGAACATCAAGTCGTGCGCGAGCATCGTGACGCCGCCCATCACCAAAACGGCAGTCAGAATCGTACCATGGATATGGAGGTCCTCAGAGGCGAGCCTGCGAATTCTCCGCAGCACCAGAACGATTCTGATCGCCAAAGCAAGAAATAGAAACAGGCCCACAGCTCCGCCGTCAAGAAGCGTTCCGAGTGGCGTGTTGTGGGAGGAATAGGTGACCGTCAGGGCATACCTGCCCGTGGCGACAGCGGTGGTGTTCAACCCAGTGCCAACCAGCGGATGCTGACGGATCGAAGCCCACATCTCAGTCCAGATGTTGAGCCTGTTTCCGAGTTGATCGGCCCCCGTCTCCGCGAATCGCGCAACGATGGACTCGGCGACACCCGGAAGCGCCAGCACAACAGCACCAGCCAGGAGTCCGAGCACCACGTGCCTGGCGACGGCGCGCGCCCGGCGGCGCGTTGCGCGTCCTACGACAGCCATCAGGTACAGCGTCGCGCACCCGAGGGCAACGATGCCGCCGCGCGAGCCAGTTGTGAGCATCCCGGCGGACAGGACGCCGAATGCAGCGAGCTGCACGAGAGGCTGCCGCATCCAGAGGGCAATCGGCCTTGACAGGCTGAAGTACGCGATCAAAATCAACACGCTGATCCCAGTGTAAAACGACCCTTCCGTTGGGTTGACTCCGAGTCCGCCGGCGCGAGCTCCCGAGGCTTCCAAGAACATCGCCAAACCGCTGAACACCTGATAGACAGTCAGCGCTGCATTGCAGAGTCCGTACACCAGAAATGCCCGCCAAAAAGCCTCAAGATCACGCGGCGACCGCACGAATCCCTGGACGACAACGAACAAGACGAGCAAAAGCACCAACGAGATCGCCCGCACCTGGGATCGCTCCGGATTCACGCTCCACAATATGGTCATGGACATATAGCAGACGAGGATCACCAGGGGGAACGTCAGCCCTCGGGTCGTGAACAGACGCGATATCCGGCCAGCTCCAATCTGGCTCGCAACCAAAGCGAGAAAGCCCATCTTCGGAATTGTGAAGAGGCTGTCGGCGGCTCCCGGGCTGAAATACTCGAGTCCAAGGACGAATACCAACAAATAGGGGAACAGAGCGCGTCGCCGACCGAGAGCGAACAAGCCAGCACCAGCGAGCGCGAACAGCACCAGCGTCGTGCTACTCATGCTCGTGGCGCCCGTTCTGACAGTGCGGTCGCAAGAGTGGTCTCGAACACCTCCATAGGCGCCTCCCTGCCCGTGTAAAGAGCGAACTGTGCTGCGGCCTGATGCAAGCTCATCCGGACGCCCTCAACAACGAGCTTGCCCATGCCCCGAGCCTGCCGGATAAGCTCAGTCTCCGGCAGATTTGCGACGGTATCGAACACCGCGCGGCAACTCTCCAGGCCGCGTTCGCCAATCGGGCAATCCTCGACTGACGGATGCATCCCGATGGGGGTTGCATTTATCGCGACTGTCGCACCTTGCGCCTCGCGCTCCGGCCAGTCGACGAAGCGGCATGCCGGGCCAATAGACGAGAGCGCCGCAACGCGCTGCCGAGAACGGCTGGCGACGAGGACTGACGATACTCCTGCGACAGAGAGCGCGTAGAGTATCGCTCGCGCGACACCACCGGCACCGAGGATCAGCACACGATCCGACGACGTGACTGCGAGGCTCGCAATGGCCTGGCGCGCACCGACTGCATCAGTGTTGTAGCCGGTGAGAACACCGCGGTCGTTGACAACGGTATTGACTGCGCCGATCCGGGAGGCCGTGTCGTCAAGCACGTCGAGGTGTGACATCACGGAGACTTTGAAAGGCATCGAGACGCTGCAACCACGGACGCCTAACGCACGGACACCGCGCATCGCGCCCTCGATGTTCTCCACGGCGAGGGCCACGTACACATAGTCGAGCCCGAGCGCGCGATACCCGGCGTTGTGCAGCCGCGTGCCAAGCGTTCCCGGCTTCGCCGCGACCGAGATGCACAGGCGCGTGCGCCCGCCGGCGGCGTTCATTACGAACGGGCCCGTCACGCCGGTGCCGGGGCCAGAGACTGCAACTCGCGGTGCAGCAGCGAGCGTCCGAGTGAATAGAGCAGCTTGTCGAACGGAAAGTGATGCAGTGGCGCCATGTTCAGGTAGATCAGCGACGTTAGCAGCCGGACCTTGGCGAGGTCGAATCCGTTCTTCTCCACGTACTCCGTCAACACGCGAAGATAGCTCTGTGTCTGGAAGCGCTGGGCGAAATCGAAAAAGATCCCGTTCTCGTTCTCCTCGTAGCTCAGCAGGTTGAGCTTGATGTAGTCGTAGTTGAGGACGATTCCCCCGTAAAGTTTTGCGAGGTCGTAATACAGGTCCCCGAACTCGACTTGCCCCGCAAAATCCTGTCGCCAGTCCAGCAGCGTGAACGAATGCGTATTTGCATCGTACAGGATGTTGTCGAACTGCAGGTCCCCATGCACGAAGCTGGCAATGCCGTCCGCCAGCCAGTTCCAGGGTACCCGCGCCAGGAGGTCGGAGGTGGCCGGGATGCTTTCGCCGTTGACCGAAGATCCCGCGTCGGCGAGTGCATACTTCATGTGGTAACGCTCCAGCCGCTCGAGCGTCTTGTCGTGATAGAACTTCAGGCAGGTCGCGCCAAGCAGGGCCTCGTCAACCGGAGTGCGTTTCCACAGGTTGTCCTCCAGCCACTCGAGCAGCAGTTGGAAAGTCTGCGGGCTGGAGACCCGGTACAGCGTTTCACCCGGCTGGTAATCGTAGGCGTAGAACTGGCCTGCGTGATCGGTTATCGCTGGGAATACAGAAGGGTTGAGCTTCGCCTTCCGTACCCGCTTCTCTGTCACGCTCTCGTCGACGAAGAACTTGATCACCTTGCGGTTCACGATGAACAGCGCTTCATCCTGTTTGCTGAAGTCGTAGTTCTCGTATCGCAACACGGCCTTCTTGTACTTCTCCAGGTCGCCCACATCGGTCCAATCGATGGGTCGCCCCTGCACCCGTGTCTGCTGGATCAGTGCACGCAGGCCGTTCGAGATCTGGTGTTCTCCGGCAATCGTCTCCCTGTTCCCAAGGGCGGACCAGAACACCGAATAGTCCTTGATGTAGCAGAACCCGACGAAGGCCAGGAAGGTGGGATCGGTCACGTGAGTCTTGTCGCGCAGGTCCATAACCTGGCCGTTGACGACCTTCAGGTTACAGTAGCGGCCCGATTCGGCAGGCGCGACCGGCGACACTCCCAGCCAGCTATCCGACTCGCGCCAGTCCAGTGAATTGTTCCAGAGGGTGTCGCAGGAAACAAAGTAGAATGGCTTCTGCAGGTGCTCGCGGCAGCACATCAGGGAGTAGCCCGGACCGCTGCCCGGCCCGTCGAAATTGTCGACCTCGACAAACGTGATTCGGCGGTTTCGGTGTGCCATTTCGAGATACTGGCGTACCTGCGCTCCTAGGAACCCCAGGCCGATCACGAACTCGGTCTCGGCCGGAAACTTCTCGATGATGTGCGAGATCGTCGCGCGGCCGTCGATGGGGAGGAGCGCCTTGTTGAGCTGAGCCCCGTAGCTCCCCATGCGGGAGCCCTTGCCTGCCGTCAGCAGGCAGACAGTGGGAACGGTCATCATCGCTGGTGCTCTGCCTCAATCCGGCCATGGGGACGATTGCTGTCGTCCTGGACCCTCACGACGTCGTCGAGGTGCGGCGTGGATACCTCGTAGAGAAGGATGTCCGTGACCGCCTCCAGCCGGTGCAGAACTGTCGGCGTGACCCCGATGGTGCACACCGGCTGAAGCTCCACCCATGCCGTATCGCCGCTCGTCACCCTGTCATTCAGCACCGTTGGGTCCGCTTTGTAATGCAACCTCGCCGTGCCTTCGAAGAGGACGTTCGTTTCCTGCTTGAAGTTGTGGTACTGCAGACTCGTCTTCGTGCCCGCGTTGACCTTGATCTGCTTCAGGGCGTACCGTGGGTGCTGTCCGTTGATCCAGATTTCGTGTCCCCACGGCTTGTTGATTCGGTACAGGTTTGCATGACGTGTCAGTGTGAGCCCCTTGACCTCGGGGTGAGGCTCCGCCGTCCCCGCGACGAGCAGCCGGACCGGACCGCCCTCGACCTTGAGTGAAACCGGACAATCTTCAGCCTGGAGACAATCACCCTGCTCTAAATCCTCGTCCACTCCTCCCGCCCGGACCACCGCGCCATCAGGCGCGGCAAGCACGTACACGCTGAACGAGCGAAGCTCGCCCAGCGACAAGCTCTCTCCCGCCTCCATCACGCAGGCAGAGTACTGATACGGGCCCATGCCGAAGTCGTACCGGCCGGGCTGGCTGAGGTTGAACTGCGCAACGGTGTTACCGCCGAATACTCTGAGGCTCATGGGGAGCTGACCGCGTGCACCTCGACGTATGCCCGGATCTCGCAGATCAACCCGTCCCGAAACTTGAATACGTCCATTCCCTCCACTCGTGTCCTGCCCCCCGAAGCATCGGTGACGACGAGCCGGAATTCCTGCGCTTCTCCTTCCCCTTCCCCGTCCGACGTGAACCGGCGGAGCAGCGTCATTTCGTACGTGGTGCCCTCGAACATCGTGCGAAAAGCATCCAGCACTTGACTTCGACCAGAAATCCGGGGAGCAAAGGAGTCTTGCAGCGTCACGTCGGAGGTCAGCAGACCCGAGATCTCCGCGAGGTCCTGCCGACAGAACGCGTTCATGTAGCGGATGATCATGGTCTCGGCGTCATGGTGTGGAGCGCCCATCAGACACGCAGATGCCGGTAGTCTGGGTTATGCTCGAAGAACTGGTCGTAGAAGGCTTTGGTGTAGGTGACCATGTTCCAGCGGCTGTTGAACCCGTACTTGCGCCGCAGCCAGCGTTGTCCCTCCTCGTACATCGCCGGTCGATTCAGGCGCTGCGGCTCTGTCTTCATCGCCACAGCCATTCGGTCAGTGAGGTCCTTGTCCTCCCTGAAGGAGGCGCGTTTGGTGATGCCCGCTGAGTAGTCGTTGGCATACGCCTTGGCAACGAGTTCGATGTCCGTATCGTAACCCCGGAAATTCGTTCCGTCGAACAGGTAGTTGAGGAACGAGGGTTCGTCGGTGTTCTTCACGCAATCGATGAACGACCCGCGGACCATCCATCCGATCAGGTTGATGAACCAGAACAGCCGGAGCTCCCGCTCCGGCACGAGGCTCGACTCACCCCAGTCCGGGGATGCAGGCGACAGGATGCCGAGGCGCGGAAAGCGTTCCATCTCTTCGAGCATGATCGAGATGGTCGGCTCGTCCGGGAAGACGGTATCCTGGCAGAGAAGGAAGTACTGTTCGTACTTGTCGCGCTTCTCCAGCTCGAGCAGTCCGAAGTTGAACCCTCGCGCGAAGCGCAGGCCGTGTTCTGTCGCTTCCGGCCAGTCCGCGCAGAAGCCTGGATGGCGAGAACGGCCCGCAGGAGAGCTTCCACTCTCGATGACGAACACGTCCGTCACGTCGCCGTTGCATCGGAGCAGGTGCTCGACCAAACGGTCCGTGACGTCGGGCAGGTTGCGGTTCAGGACCAGCGTGGCGCAGGGTTTCATCGGCGTGGGTGGCCGGTCATCGGCGGCAGAGGTTGAAACAGGCCATGATGCGCATGATGGCGAGCTTGATAGCGTCCCGGATGCTGATGTCCAGGTCCAAGCCGCGCAGGTCGCACTCCCGCCGCAGTCTTTCGAAGATCTCGCGGAACTCCGGTTCGCCGAATACGTAGTGCCCGGCGATGACCGCGCGGTCGAGATCGGTCGCCGTGGTGCCCGGCAACATCCACTTCTCCCACTTGCCCGAGTTGTACGCAAGCTCGGCGAACCGCTCCGCCTCCTGAGCGCACCCGAGTTCGTCGCATAACCGGAATATGTGACGCGTTTCCGCGACGCCGAATTCTGGCGCAATGTTCGTCGCATGGATGCCGAGGCGTGGGTGCCACATCAGCGCCTCGTTTGAGAGATAGTCGCCGTTATGTTCCTTGAGGGCAATGCCATGCTCGGCGCATATCCCGAGCAGGCGAGGCACGAGAATCTCCGCGGGAACCGCGCCGTTCTTCCGGAATGGGTCGTCGAACGTGCCGACATTCCGCGTCTCCTTCACCAGCGTTCCGGTCTGAGCCACCACGAACATTGGCGCCTCGAACCGGCGGTTTTCACAGAATCGTTGTACCTGCTGCAGGGCGTTGGCGAGCACGTCGAGATCCTGGTCCACTCCGCTCTGTTCTTCGGAGCCGATCTCGATCCCCATGCGAACCCCTTCGCGTCCAGCCACCTCCATGCAGTGCTCGTAGAACTCGGAGACACGGCTGAGAATTGTCTTCTGTGTCAGGCGTTCTTCGTGAATGTCGATGCTGGGATCAATGTGGATGATGTCGAATCCGGCCTCGATGTCTTCCGTGAAGGATTCCTTGGCAGATGCCATCGCCGCCGAAAGCGGCATGCGCTGCTGAACCTCGGGGTAGTTCTGCCAGGGCCCGCCATGATCGCGGCAGAGCACCACGTAGCCGCCGCGGTCGTGGTCGCGCACATAGCGGGCAAAATCGGCAGTGTGCCAGCCGTTCACGTAGCCCGCCCCCTGCGCGGCGCACTCGATCTGGCGCCGGCTGGCGATCAGCATCAGCGGCACGCGCGCGGTATTCGCCAGCTCGATGGTGGCGTCAACGCAGTGTCGGCTCATCGGGCCGACGCCAAGCTGCGTAGCGGCACCAACCTGCAGGGAGTGCCTCAGGCGCTCGAGTGGCTTGCTCATCGCCAGGGTCCGCTGTCGCACCGGCGACGTCATACGCCCCATTCTCCGGACGAGGCGAACTTCTCCGGCAGCCGGTCCGGATCGAACGGCACGAAGAACCGTTCGAGCAGGTGCAGGCACGCCTCGGCGACCGCGCGGTCGCCGCCCGGCGCCGTCGTCACGTGGTGGGCACGCGCCTTGGTCAGGTGGAAGCCGTTTGATGGGCAGATGCCGTAGCCGACGCCGGCGAATACGAAGGGATCGAAGATCCCATCGCCCATATAGACGACGTCGCGCGCATCGAACCGCTCGTGCATCCACTCGAGGCGCTTGACCGTGCTCACGAGGTCCAGCGGCATCTTCATATCCACCTCGATGCGTCGCTGGGTGATCGGGAATCCCTTCCGGTCTCCTGTGACGAAACGGATTTCCATGAACGGCCTGACGAGTAGCAGAGCGTCATGGTCATCCGGACCGAAGGCCTTGTAGGCCTTCCCGTCTGCAGAGTAGAGGAACTGGCCATTCGTCATCACGCCGTCGACGTCGATGACGAAGACGCGCGGCTTCCAGTTGGGCGGGACGGGCGCCACGGAGTGCTCAGGAATCGTGGTCATGGCGCTAGGCCGCCACCGGGTGGGAGTTCGCTGCGTCGTCCGGCTGCTGGCTGCCGGGTTGCGGGCGCCGCCAGATGCCAAGGGCGTAGCCCATGCGCGCGAGATAGGGTCCAAGGGGGCCCGTCAGAATTCCCGCCATCGCGACCCACGCCTTGCCGTTCCGTAGCGTTACGCCGGGGTAGGTTGCGAGCCCGAGGCACAGGTGGCGGAAAGCGAAGAGGGTGTTGCCGGCTTTGAGTTCGGCGAGCGCCTTTCGCAGGCAGAGGGAGTCGATGAAGGTATCGATGATCTGCTCGCGTTTCACGCCGATCTCTTCGAGGAGTTCACGCGGGAAGTGGAACGTATAGCTGTAGCCGTCCCACGCCGCCTTCGGCACTGCGTCGGCTCGGGCCTGCCCGATCTGTCCTCCCTCGTGCAGTCGCCACGAGAAGAGCGGCTTCCGGAGCCACAGGACGTCAGGGTCCCGACTCAGTAAGTGATAGTTCATCTGCAGGTCGGGGGAGTAGAGCAGGCCGTTGTACACCCCCTCGATGGACTCGAAGAGCTTGCGCGAGAAGAGGCTCGCGCCCAGCCATCCGACGATCGTGAGGCGCGGCAGGGCGTACGCGAGCGCCACTTTGCCCCGGAAGCGACGGACATCGCCCGACCCCACGTACGTATCGAGGGGCTCGAAGACCGTATCGTAGCCCCCTGAGCGCTGCGCGTGCACGCCCGTTGGACGGCCTGCGCCGTCGGCCACGTATGAATCAGCCAACACGAGCACACGGCTCGGATCCACTTCCGCACTGGTCGCGAGACGTACCAACTGCTCGATCCCTTCCGGCTCGGAGAGGTCATCGGCGCAGTGCACCGTCAGGAAGTCGCCCTGGGCAAGCGACAGCACCTTGTGCAGATTGCCCGCGTAGCCAACGTTGCGACGGTTGCGTACCAGGCGGACGCGCGAGTCCTCGCGCGCGTACCGCTCTGCAATCTCGACCGAACGGTCCGTCGAGCCGTTGTCACAGATGATGAGTTCGAGGTTGCGATGCGTCTGACTAAGCACGCCTTTGATGGCCTCATCCAGATACCGTTCGGTGTTGAAGAGCGGCATGCAGACGGACACCAGAGGTTCAGGGACGCTCATGGGACGTTTCCCGATGGTAACAGAGACCGTTTAGGGCTTGAGGGCCGTGATCACCACGTTGCGGGCAAGCAGCCGCCGCCCCGGGAGCACTCGCCAGAGCGCATAGTCTGCGTCATGAATCCAGCGCTGGATTTCCGGATGTCCGCGGAGGAGACGGTCCAACCGGCTGAACACGCCTAGTTCCTCGAACCGCACCTCGGAAAAAGCATGTTTCGCGAGCGCAACACGGTAGTGGTCAGAAGTGTTCGGCCGCGTCGGATGTGGGTCGCCTTCCTTGTACTCCTTCCATCGTTTCGACAAGCGGCTTGGCCGGGGATCGACAGGATCACGGACCGGTACAAGTTCGCGCAGGAACTCCAGGATGATGGAGTTCGGAATCGATTCCATGAACACCACCAGGCCACCTGGCTTAAGAGCGGCAAGGACGCTGCGGTAGAGCCGCTCCTCCTGCTCAACTGTCAGGTGGTGGATCAGCGCCGTACCCATGATTATGTCATATCGCTCCGCAGGAAGGTCAAGCTCGGAGCAGTCGCCGACCATGGTGGCAAGCTCCAAACCGTTCACTTCCGCGTGCAACCGCGCGATATCGACATTTGTGCGGGAAATGTCGGACGCCGTTACGTGCGCACCGAGCGACGCGAGATATACCGCCCAGTAGCCTTGCCCGCAACCAAGATCGAGGATCTCGCGGCCCTCGAGCAAACCACCACAGTGCTCGCAGATCCGCTCAAACACCAGCCGGTTCGGCTTGAAATATGCGAGCGGCAAGGTGGCAGTGCCTTTCAAGCGCGTTGGATCTCGTTTCAGGCTGGCGTACAACTCCGAGTTCAGCTTGTCATAGAACTCGCCCTGCTGATCGGACACTCTCGACATCATGGGCTCCAACGCACGTTTTGTTCCAGTCGACGCTGCCAAGTCCTACTCCGACGCGCCCGCAACCGCCGTACGCAGGGCCGCCACCACGTATGCGATCTGCTCGGCTGTCAGTTCAGGATACATGGGCAGCGAGAGCACTCGCGACGCCACGCCACGCCAGCGGCGTTCGGACAATCCGCAGCGGCGTAGCCGTGCGATTCATACGCCCGCATGGAGTGCGCCCCAGGACTCGGTTTTCAGAATGCGATACATCGTCAGGCTCGCACTCCGTGTTGAGCACCGTCAGCAACCGCATTCCCTAATGGCGACATCAACCTGCTATCTCAGCCTCGCCAACAGGTGGCCGTGACAGTCGCCGAGATATCCTTCCGTTCCGTCCCAGCTCAAGTCGGTATACGAGAATCTTTTCTCATAGATCACTTCATACCCGGCTTCCTCCAGGTACTTCGGATAGTTATGGATGAACATCAGCGACCCATACATGATTGCGTCAGCTGGGAGGTCCTTGATGTCAAAGTACTTCATCTCCGTCCGTGACAGAGCAAAATTCTCGTAGAGTGCGATGTAGCGAAATGCCAAACTTTGCACAGTCCCTGTAGATCTCCTTCAGCTTCTCCGGATAGATCAGCGTGCCTGTCCGTGAATGAAACAGCAACGTGTTGTCTTCAGCCCTGTTGAGCGGAAGCAGTTCCTGCACATGTTTCGCGTGAAAAGTCAGATTGGCGACGTGACCGAACGCAAGCTCGTTGAACCGTTTCGTGCTCTTGTCTCGATCAACGCCGGCGAAGTCCACGTCAGGGTATTCTTGCGACAACTGAAAGAGCGGATAGGCGCAGTACGCCCCAAAATCGATCACCTTGCGGATGCTCCGATCGGACTTCAGCGCGTGGTCAATGCACTCACCGATTGCGCTCGACAGGAACGACCAGGCGTTCTGAAATCGTGTGCCCGTGACAAACTGATGAAAGAGTTGAGGCCAATACACGTCGTTGAAGTCGTCGTTGTACGGATCACCCGCTTCCGTCGTGCTCGAGCTTTTCGGTCGTTCGAGCAACCTGTGTTCGATGGCACGCTTTAGTTCAGCGTCCGAGTCCTTGAGCTTCTCGTACGGCATACCGGCAATCGGGAATTTGCGTATTCTCTCGAGACCGCGCTCACCAATTCGCGAAAGCTCCTCGTTTGCCTTTTTGGTTTGGAACGTCCGAAAGCAGGACGACGCCAGGCATAGCCTGAAATAGGGATTGCCAGGGCGGGAGTTTATTGCTTCCTGAATATTTATGAATGCCGTAGCCTCGTTGTCATCGAGCTGAATCGCAGACCTGTACAGATACAGGTAATAGGTGTCTCTCGGATGCTTGTCGACAAGTTGCCGGAAAGCGACATGGGCCTCCTGTATGCGTCCGTTCATGTACAACGTCGACCCAAGAAGAGCCAAGTACAGTTCCTCTTCCGTAATCAGGTGCTTGAGGTAGACATGATCGATGACGGAGATGAATTCAGGGCAGTTGGCTATTTGAGCGACGACGGTTCCGACAAACTGCTCCCTGGCATCCTCATCGGTGAGTTGCCCGAAGCGCTTGTTGATGTGCTTCCATGTGTTGATTGGGATCTGTTTCAGGTAGACCCCGTGGAAGGCATCCCTGCCGATATTCACGAGGTGCGCGGGCAGCGCCCTGGATGTGACGAGTGAGTCGAAGCTCTCTTTCTGCAGGTTCTTGAATCGCGCAAGCTTCTCAGTGGTTACCTCACTGAGGAGCCCCTTGAGGAATTGCTTCATTTACAGGTCTCCAGTTTCATGACGGTGGTCAAGCACACGTGATCGTGCCGCTGTAGGCGGTGGCTCCTTTTCGTGATCCGGGATTCTCGGCTCGACCACCTTCACGGCGCTGCGTTGCGCCATGCACGTTCGTAGAGAGCCTCTATCTTCGGGGTGTTGCGCCGGGCATCGAAGTTCAGTCGTGCGTGTGCACGGCCAGCCTCACCAAGTCGCCGACGAAGGATTGGGTCGCACGCTAACCGGGAGATCGCCGCGGCGAGCGCCTGACTGTCGCCTCGCGGCACGACGAGTCCGCTCACGCTATCCTGCACGATCGTGCTCTGGCCGCTGTGGCCCTGGTTCACGATCACGGGCCTACCCACTGCCATCCCTTCGAACGCCGGCCGGCCCACGGCCCAGAGCCGGTAGCACACCGACACGATGTCCATCGCCGCAAGAACAGCCATCACGTCCGACCGGCGGCCGGTGAGGATGAGCCGGTCCTCGATACCTTCTTCGCGGGCAAGCCGCCACACGCGGTCTTCCGGGTGGACCATGTTGATCAATCCGAACTTCCCCCGCCAGCCCCAGTTCAGCGGTTCCCGGCCGGCCACCGGCGCGACCATGAAGAAACGATATCCTATTTCCGGCCGTTCGCGCCGGGCTGCTCCCGCGGCCCGTATAAAGTCCCAGGCGCCCTTGGTTTCCGTGAGGAATCCCACCATCCCGACCGCGATCTCATCGTCCCGCACGTTGAACTCGGCCCTGACGGCCACCCGGCGAGCCACGGCCAGGTCGGCCTCGGCGAGGTCGACCGTATTATTGATGACGTCCACCGGAATCCGGCGGTCGAACCCCTCGACCTCGTCCTCCGAAATGGCGATCGCGTGCCGAGCGACCCTCGTGATAACGGTGCGCGACAGCCAGCTCAGAAGTCGTGACTTGCAGCCGGCATAGGCACTGCGCAGGTGCCACACAACCGGCAGGCCGATGCGCTTCGCCGCGAGACCGACGCCAAGCATCGACTTGTCGTTGATATGCACGAGGTCCGGGTCAAGCTTCCGCAGGTACCGAACGAGCGCGCGGTTCGGAAGAAACGCCTTAAAGTTGCGGTAGAAGTCGGGGTGGTAGAAGGGCACGCCGGGTGACGTCCAGAAGCCGTGCACGGGAACGACGTCCACGGGTGCGTCCGTCGACTCGAAGAAAGGCCGTGCGGGACCGTCGCGGGCGAGCAGCACGCGCGGACGAACGCGACTGCGGTCAAGGGTCCGAAGCAAGTTCGCCAAGCTGATGGCCGAGCCGCTGAGATAGCCGTCCTGGTGGACGTACAGCACCGTTCGCGGGCCAGGCGTCACGGGCTACGAGTGGAGCGGAAGAAGCGATAAATCCTCCGGGCTCCGAGGTAGATACGACCCCGGTAGAATTTCGCATACGACGGGTAGTCATGGAACGTCTTGTGCGGGAGGCGCATGATCTCGTCGAACTGCGCCCGAGTCAGACCAAACTTATCGAGGACGTAATCCAGGTCCTCGCTCTGCATCGCCACTGAATATGACGTCGTGTCGAGCTGGGCGAGTGCGGCGTCGCGAGTCAGTTCCCCTGAGCAGACGAGACTCGAGAGGTGCGTCTTCCGCTTGTCGTAGCCAAACTTCACTGGCAGGATGTAGCCCTGGTAGAATCGCGTGTAGATCGACTCGAAGTGCTTGCCACCGTAGTTCCGCCAGCCCAGCTCCTGCTCGAGCGTCAAGACAGCATCCTTCTTCGCATAGTCGAGGTAGTTCAGCACATCAACCCGCTGATGACGCGTCATCCACCGAGTGAGCTGAAAGTGTGTCATGTGTGGATAGGAGTCGATCTTCCCACGGCCGAACTGGCGATGTACGCTGCGGATGTACTTCCAGTCGAAATGCCCCTGCGACCACGACCGTGGCAGGTGGCTTTCCGTTCGCCTGTTGACGCCCGTGATGACCGTCGTAATGCCGAACGCATCCGCCATCTGGTGCATTAGCGCGAAGATAGCGTGGTCGGTGGGAACCTCGGAGTCCGGCGTCGATGCCCTCAGGAAGGCCAGTTGCAGATCCTTGAACTCCTCCCAGTCGATGACGTGCGTGTGCAGGTCGATCCCCAGCCGCGTGAGCGCCTCGTGTATGTTGTTGACAGCCAGTTCGGAGTTCCACCCGTTGTCGAGATGCACCGCGAGCGGGCGTAGCCCCAGTTTGCGCACCTGCAGCGCCACGAAGGTGCTGTCCACTCCGCCGCTGACGCCGATTATGCAGTCGTACCGCTTCCCGGCGCCATCGCGCCTGATAGCGTCGACCACGAAGCCGAGGCGTCGGCGTCCTTCGGCATCCGACACGACGAACCGGCGAATTGCCTCGTCGTATTCGTGACAGTGGTTGCAGACGCCTTGCGCATCAAACCCGATGTCAGGATCCGTCGTGTCCATCACGCAGCGAGTACAGACTTGGTAACTCGTGCTCATCGCGATTCCGTCGACCTGAACAGGTCCCGCAGAACCTGGGCGGGCGGATAGTTGATGAGCACCGCACGATGCGGCATCTGAAAGACGAACAGGCTACCGGCTGCCGCAGCCGAGGCACCACCGTCGGCCACGGCGCGTCTGAGATCGTCCGCGCTGCCCGCGCCACCGCAGGCCACCACCGGCACGCCCACGGCACCTACGACCTGCCGGATGAGCGGCAGGTCGTAGCCCTCCATGGTCCCATCGCGGTCTACCGAGTTGAGAAAGAGCTCTCCAGCACCGGCTTCTTCCATCTGCACACTGAACCGGACGGGATCGAGCCCCGTCTTGCGGCGCCCGCCCTGCGTCACGACCTCCGGCTTGCCGAAGAAGCGCTTCTTCACGTCGATCGACACGATGACGCTCGAACTCCCGAAGCGGTCTGCCGCGCGGCGCACGAAACCCGGGTCCTCTGCGGCAATCGAGTTGAGCACCACCTTCTCGACGCCGAGGCTGAACAGCGTCGTCATGTCGTCGAGGTCGCGAACGCCGCCGCCATACGACAAGGGCATGAAGCACTGGCTCGCGATCTTCGAGAGCAACTCGAAGGGCGGCTTCTTGCGCTCGGGCGTCGCCGTGATATCGAGGAAGACCAGTTCGTCAACTTCCTTGTCGTTGAAGATCTTGACGGCGTTGATGGGGTCACCGACATACGTCGGCTTCCGGAACCGGACCGTCTTCACGAGCCCGAGGTTCCGCAGCAGCAGGCACGGGATGACCCGCGTCTGGATCACACGCTCATCGCCGCAAAGTTGCGGAATACCTGCATGCCGAACCTGTGGCTCTTCTCCGGGTGGAACTGAAACCCGGTGATGTGTCCCTTCACGACGCCCGAGACGAAGGGATATCCATACGTCGTCGTGGTCAGCACGAGGCCCGGATCAGAGCATACCACGTGGTACGAGTGGACGAAGTAGAACCGGCTGTCGACAGGCATGTTCGCGAAGAGCGGACCGGGCTGTTCCACGCTCACGTGGTTCCATCCCATGTGGGGGATCTTCAGGCCGGCCTGTGGACCGTCGAACGCGAAGCGCACGGACCGGGCGTCGATCCACCCGAGGCCCGGCCGGCTTCCTTCTTCGCTTCCGGTGCCGAAGAACTGCATGCCGAGGCAGAGTCCGAGGATCGGGACCTTGGCTCCCTGCACTCGCTCGCGCAGCACGGGCAGGAGGCCGCTCGAGTCGAGCTTCTCCATGCCGCTGTCGAACGCGCCGACGCCGGGAAGGACCAATTTGTCGGCGTTCGCGATCGTCTCTGGGTCGCGGGCGATGCACGCCTCCGCGCCGATCTTGCGCAGCATATTCGCAATCGACCCGACGTTGCCCATCCCGTAGTCGATGATCGCGATCATGCGGCAGCCCCGCGGCGGACGCACTCAAGTTCGGCGATCATATTCCGCATCGCTCCCTGCGTGAAGTACTCCTCGCCCACGCCGGATGAAACCTGGCAATCGCGCCAGCCGAGCGCGAAGTCAAGCAGTTCGGCCGGCGTGCGTGCCAACACCGCATCTCCTGAAGCCGTCAAATGCTCGACGTTCTCGAACCCGGTCATCGGCAACACGACGGTGGGGACGCCGAGCGCCAGCGCCTCGTAGTGGCACGCCGAGAAGATGCTCACGTGAAGGTGTGACTGCCGCAGCAACTCAAAGGTGGACGGGAGCGACACCCCTGAGACCAACTCGACTCGATTGTTGGCCCCGAATGCCGCTTCGAACAGGTGGTCCGAGTGCTGGTACACCGGATGCATCTTGAAGACCAGGCGATATGCCAGGCGACCTTCCGCGAGGCGCACGAAGTCGGCGAAGAAGTCGATGAGACGCACCGTGTCCATTCCCTGCAACGTCACGAGCAAGGTGCATACGTCGTCGTTTCGATCGAGGCCCTTTCGTCGGTACGCGTCCACACGCAGGCTCCCAACGGATCGCAGCTCGTCCGCCCAGAAGCCGTTGGCCGCCATCTCTCGCTGCCAGTGGGGACCAAAGAGGAACACGCGGTCGGGTACTGCCATGCGCTGCTTGTACGGGAGCGCATAGCTCGTCCAGGAGTTCGCGGGGTAATGCCGGTGCGCGATCCCGTGCTGGAACTCGACGACCGGTATTCCGAGCTCCTTGGCGGCCGCCGTCACCGGGTAGTCGCCAACCTCGGCGAGCATCAGCGCCTGCGGCCTGACCCGCGCGAGGACGCCGCGGTACAGCCGCTTGCTCCACTGGAAGCCGGACAGGCAGCGCACGATGAACCCGGGGGTGAACTCGGCGAGCCCGAGCTCCTGAACCAGGCAGCGGCTCAGCGAGGTGGCGATCGCGCCGAGCCGCTTCTCCGGAAGGCGGCGCGCTAACTTGTCCGCGACGAGCGCCATTGCGGTGCTGGACACATCGCGCGGGATCAGGTAGCGCAAGCCGTCGAAATGCAGTGCACGACTGTTGATGACCTCGATCTTGTACCAGTCGCCGACCTGGAGGAGCAGGTCGTCGAAGAAGACGTCCTTCTTTCGCGCTTCGATGACCTCCGTGTGATACGAGGCGTACGTCTTGACTACGTATCGGGCCCGCGGCACGCGTACGAGATCGGCGAGATCCGACATGGCAAATCCAAGCAGTTCCCGTTTCGAGAAGCCGTCGGCGCCGCGCTGGTCCAGAGGCGCCTGCTGAATTGCACGTCCGACCGACCAGCGCAGCATCGGCCACACACACCATCCGTCAAACTCGTGCTTGAGCAGGTCATGCCTCTCCTCGAGGCGCTGCAGCACCCCCGATACGACCTCTTCCGACGAATACTGGCTGAGACTCGCCGTCATGCGCGCCTACGACGACGCAAGCGCCGAGGCCAGACCGTTGAAGCTCACGTCCTGGAACTGCTTTTGGCGGGGAGTGTGCCAGAATGACGGTTCCCGCAGGGCTTCTGAAAAGAACCGGGCGCTCTCACCCCGTCCGAAGTGCAGCGACGGTGGCATCGACGACGGTAGTTCCCGCAACGCCCTTAGCAGGGCCTCGCGATCCTCAGAAATATTGACGATCGACGGCGATTGGAACCGGTTTAGCTGGCGTGTGCCGATGTTGATCGTCGGTACGCCGTAACCCGGCGCTTCGCGGATACCGGCGCTGGAGTTCCCCACAATTGCCTGCGCATGTTTGAGCACCGTCAGGAAATGTTCGAAGCGCAAGGACGGGAGTACACGGAAGTTCTCGTCTCCCTCCAACGCCAGGATCTGCTCGAGGATCACGTCCGATCCCGTGTCATTATTGGGGTAGATCACCACGAACTTCCGGCCCGACGCGCGAAGACCATCAACGATGGACTCCATGTGCTGCCGGAGGTGGTGCAATTCCGTCACGACGGGATGGTGAATGAAGATCGAGTACTCCGGGAACGTGATCTCGTAGCGGGTCCGCGCCTCCTCTATCGACGGCAGGCTGTCGGACAGCATCACATCGATGTCCGGCGAGCCGATCACGAAGATGGACTCCGGCTTCTCGCCCATCTGCTGAAGCCGGCTCGCCGCCTCGTTGTTCGCCACGAAATGCAGGTGCGACAACTTGCTCACGGCATGCCGGACCAGTTCGTCCACCGACCCGGACAGTTCTCCACCCTCGACGTGAGCAACGAGGATGCCGTTCAGCGCCCCGACGATCGCGCCCGCAAGGGCCTCGACGCGATCGCCGTGGACGACGAGCAGGTCCGGCCGCCACTCGCGCACATAGTGCCCGAGCCCCTGGATGGTGTTGGCGAGGACCAGGTCCATCTGCGCGCTGCCCGTCTCGATCTGGTTGATGTAGGCGAAGATGTTCCGGCAGCCGGCCCGCTGGATCTCCTCCATCGTGTGGCCGTACCGGGCGAGGAGGTGCATGCCGGTGACGAAGACCCGGCTCTCGAGTTGCTCGTCGAGCTCCACCTTCGCGATCAGGGGCTTGAGCTTGCCGAAGTCTGCCCGTGTCCCCGTCAGGAACAGGACGGTCCGTCGGTGCGCCACCGGGTCCTTCACGTCGCCGCTCACGGCGCGAGGTCGGTGCGGCGAAGCTGCGTGTTCGCCGGTACGGCCCGCGTGGTCACCCGGCCAAGCAGTGACTCGAACTCCGCCGCCTTGATTTCGCCGGTTCCCGGCCGCTTTACCCAGATGTCGTCCCGGCCGAGCTGCCTCCCCGCGGGAATGTCGCGGATCGACACCACGCAGGCATAGGCGAAATCGATCGTCGGCTGCTCCTCGCGCAGGATTTCCTTCTGTCCCCCCATCGCCTGGTGGATGGCGTCGGCACCATGGATTAGGTCGCGCAACTCGGCCGGCGTGAGCGAGATGGGCACGTCGGGACCGGGCCACTCCTTGTCGGACGTGAAGTGCTTCTCCAGGATGCTCGCGCCCAGCGCTACGGCGGCAAAGCACGTGTACGCGCCGAGCGAATGGTCGCTCAACCCGACCACCGCATCGGGGAAGTGGCGCGACAGGTCGGTCATCCCGCCGAGCCGCACCTTGTCGTACGGCGTCGGGTACATGGACGTGCAGTGCAGCAGGGCGAACGGGACCTGCCGGCGACGCAGGATCTCCACGGTGGGCGTGATCGAGGCAAGGTCGTTCATGCCGGTGCTGACGATCATCGGCTTTCCGTGCGCGGCGATGTGCTCGATCAGTGGGTAGTTGTTGCACTCGCCGGAGCCCACCTTGTACGCCTGGACGCCCATGGACTCCAGTCGCCCGGCCGCCGCACGCGAGAACGGCGTGCAGAGATACAGCATCCCCTTCGACTCGACATAGGCCTTGAGCCGCGCGTCCTCCTCAGCGGTGAGGGCGCATCGCTTCATGATGTCCCAGATGCTCTCCGTGGCGTTCCCCGGAATCACGTCGTTGGGAATCATCTCGTCTTCGATCACGTGCGACTGAAACTTCACGCATTCACAGCCCGCCGCATGCGCGTCGTCCACCATGCGCACGGCCTTCCCGAAGTCCCCTTCGTGGTTGATGCCGATCTCCGCGATGACCAGCGGGGGATGGGCAGGACCTATGCGGCGTGCGCCGATGGTGATCTCGTTCACGACTCTGCTCCTCGCCCTTGGGTTGCTTCGCCCATCCAGACCGCGTGCCGCAGGCGCCACTCGCCGCCCACCGACGTCCACAGGTGCGGCGAGCGCCCGGCGTTGATGACCTCCCAGAAGCGTTCCTCGGAGATGTCCATGTAATCGAGGATCTCGCGGAAGTACTTGTGGATGAACTCGTGATCGTAGCGCTGGACCAACGCCACGCCCTCCTCGCGCGTGATCTTCCGGTTACGGATTTCCTGCGACGCATCGTAGGTCGCCCGCCCGATGCCGAACTTGATCCATGTCGTGTAGTAGTGGAGTGGGTCGATCCGGTCGTCGATCGAGCTGTACTTGGAATACGAGCCTTCCGTCCGCTCGTCGTTGACGCCGAACCCGGTGTGCTCCGCCGCGTAGTAGTAGCACTCCTGCGGATCCCACTTCAGGTAGTAGCCGAGGTAGTGCACTGTCGTGCCGGTGGCGCGCAGCTTGTCGCGGTTCGCCGGCAGGTACGGCTGCAGCTCGTTCAGGCTCACGCCGTATTGCGAGATGAGCGCCTCGGCAGGCACGCCTCCCAGCACGACCTGCGCGAGGTCGCCGTCGGACTCGTAGAACTTGGGGTCCATCGTCGGCTTGAAGTTCTCCTCGATGTTGTTGCCGTACTCGGCCTGGTTCTCGCCGTAGAAGACCAGCGGGATGCCGTAGAGCGCCGAGTACTTCGGCGCGATGTGCCGCTGGCCGACGATGAAGGGCTGGAACGGATGCATCAGGTTCTCGAACGCCAGCCTGGTCAGCAGGCGATGCAGCTTGCCATTCGGCGTGAAGAGGACGTTGTCAAGTCCCGCACCGATCCAGCGCTGGAAGTTCCGGAACCCGATGTCGGTGTATATGTGCGGCGCCCACGTCACCGTCAGCGGATGCATGCCGTACTTGTACTTCAGCACGTGCGCCGTGAAGGCGCTGTCCTTGCCGCCACTCCCGGGCACGACGCAATCGTAGTGGCCGGCCTTGCTGCGGTACTGCTCGCAGAGCGCGATCAACTGCGCTTCGCGTTCGGCCCAGTCGATCTGGTGTTCCTTCATCTCCACGTACCGGCATGCCGCGCAGATGCCCTCATCGTCGAACGCGATGGTCTCCTTCTTCACTCCTTTCGCATTCTTGAACTCGACGGTGGAGCTTGGTCGCTGGTTCGAGATCACGCAGCGCCGGCAGAACTTCACCTCACGCGGCAGGCCATAGAAGGCTTCCAGCTCTTCAGGCATTCGTCTTCACGGTTGCGGGCGGGTGCCCGGTGATGTGGTCCGCGATGTTGCGGTAGACCTGCAGCCCTTTCGGGCCGCTCCGCTCGGGGTGAAACTGGCAGGCAAAGACGTTCCCGCGCTTGAGGCTCGAGCAGAACCCGATGTCGCCGTATCGCGAGACCGAGAACACCACTTCGGGTTCGGAGGGCACAGCATAGTACGAATGAACGAAGTACATGTACTCGCCGGAGTCGATGCCCTGCAATGGCCATTCGCTCCAGGACGACACGGCGCGGGCGGGGGCGATGCGCGCCCACCCCACGTGCGGCACCTTGAGCTCTTCCGACCGCTGGTGCGGCGTCGCGAATCGCACCACCGGACCCGGGATCACCCCCAGGCCTTGATGGTGGCCGAACTCCTCGCTCTCGCTCATGAACAGCTGCATGCCGAGGCAGATGCCGATGAGCGGAGTGCCGGCGGCCGCGATCTCCCGCAGCGGCTCGATGAGGTCCATCCGCCGCAGCGTGTCCATCGCATCGCCGAAAGCCCCCATCCCGGGGACGATCACCGCGTCGGCCGCCAGGATCGCCGCCTTCTCTCCCGTGATCTCCGCCAGCAGGCCGACGGCCGCGCAGGCGCTGCGCACGCTGTAGAGGTTTCCGACGCCATAGTCGACGATCGCCGCGCGAGGTGCCCCACGCTCACTCACGGACGGCTCCGACCGGCGCGACGCGGCATTCCAGCCCGGCGTCCTCGAGGTGCCGCTTCAGCTCCGGGAGCGATGCAGGCAAGATGCGGGAGGACGAGTGATATCCCTTCGTCGACGCCATCGGCGGACCCGACTCCAATCCACTCCCGTTCGGGCGCGCGAGCGCCAGATACTGGTAGTGCAGCAGCGACGAAAGGGCGACCGCGTCCGCCTTCCCCGCCGTCAGCACCTCGATCACGTCGGTGATGCGGCCGGCGCCGCCGCTGGCAATGACCGGAATCGGGACCAGTTCGGAGACGCGCCGGGTCAGCTCGAGATCGAATCCCCGGCCGGTCCCTTCGCGGTCGATCGACGTGATGATGATCTCGCCCGCCCCCAGTTCCGCGACCTTCTGCGCCCATCCGAGGACCTCGACGCCCGTGCGTTCGCGCCCGGCATCCACGTACGCCTCGTACGATCCGTCCGGCCGCTGCTTGGCCTCAATGGACACCACGATCGTCGACGAGCCGAACCGCGTGGCCGCGTCACGGATCAACTGGGGGTTGCGTATCGCGGCCGTGTTGATCGACACCTTGTCGGCGCCGGCGCGCAGCCCGGCCCGTATGTCGTCGATCGACCGGAGGCCGCCGCCGACCGCGAGCGGAATGAAGATCTCCCGCGAGGTGCGCTCGATCATCTCGAGAAGGCTGTTGCGCTGGTAGAGGCTCGCGACGACATCCACGTACAGCAGCTCGTCCGCGCCCTGCTCGTAGTAGAAGCGCGCGAATTCCTCCGGCGACCCGAGGACGCGGAGGCCCTCGAGGTGCACACCCTTCACCAGGGTCGGCCCCTTGATCTCGAGGCGCGGGATGATGCGCACGCTCATGACGGCGACTCCGGACGCCCATCGGCCGCCGCCAGCACCGATCGGGCAGCACGGTCACGCATGATCGCGTCAGCCACCAGCGCGTCCCACGCGGAGTCGATGTCCAGCGCGCGCTCCGCAGGCATGACATACGGAATGGCGCCCGCCGGAACATACGTGCCGTCGCGCAGCAACGACTCACTTCGATTCAGGTAGATCGCGCCGTTCTCGCAGTAGACGAGCGGAAGCGCCTGCCGACGACGGTAGGCGATGTCGCTGGAGACGAACGGCACGAGCGTGCCCTCGGCGCTAAGCGCATACGTCTTCAGCGGGTGCGGCCGAGCCTCGCTGACACTGACCACCGCATCGGCCGACCTCTCGTCCGCCAGCGCCAGCGCGGCGTCGATGTCGCCGGTCGTGCGAAACGGGGAGGTCGGCTGGAGCAGCATCAGGTAATCGGGGCGCATCTGTTCGTGCTCCTGCAGCCATCCAAGTGCGTGATGACTCGTGAGGATGTGCGGCGAATCGTCCTGCGCCAGCTCGGCCGGGCGAAGGAAGGGCACCTCCGCGCCGACGCCCCGCGCCACGGCAGCGATCTCCTCGCTGTCCGTCGACACGATGACGCGCGCAAGCCGCCGGCTTCGCAGGGCCGCCTCGATGGTCCACACGATGAGCGGCTTGCCGCCGATCGGCCGGATGTTCTTTCCCGGCAGTCCTTTCGACCCGCCGCGTGCCGTCACCAGCGCGAAACAGGAACTCACGATGCGAAGATGGCCTTGACGAGCGCCATAGTCTCCAGTGACTCCGAGATGGTCGGCACAGTCGAGGGTTCACCGCGAACCGCCCGAACGACCTCTTCCGCCTGCGCCCGGAACCCGGCCTTGAACTCGCGATCCCACGCGTGCACCTCGACGTCGTTGTGCCACCGCTCGCCGGCATTCTGGAACGCGGCCTGTTCGAGCGGCCGCATCTCCCACCGGCACTCGGCGGTGCTCACCGTGACGGCCCACGGACCGGGGCCGTGCCAGATGCCCTCATAGAGGCCCCGGTCGCCGCTGGCGAACTCTACCGTCGCGAGTACGACGCCGGGCGTCGAGGCGTTCCACACCATCACCGGCGTCACGGACGTCACCGGGCCGCGGCCGAAGACCCGGAGGTAGTCGATCAAGTGGATGGAGTTGGCGTACATCCAGTTCCGCACGACGAGTTCCGGCTGGCCTGACGCAAGTGCGGCCGCCTGGTTCTGCTGGTCCTGCACGTGGATGAAGCGGGGCGCCGACGACCGGCCGAGATCCTCGAGCGCGGTACGCGTACTCGAGTAGAAGCGACGATTCAGACCGACCCGGACATTCCGGCCACGGTCTCTCGCAGCCTTCTCGATCGCCGACGCATCCTCGAAGTCATACCCGACCGGCTTCTCGACGAGCAGGATCCACGAATGGCCGAAGCAGGCGTGACACATGGCGTTGGTCGAGAGTTCCGGCACCGCGACGACCACGAGGTCGGCCCTCGTTTCGGCGTACAACTCGTCGACGCTGTCGTGGACCCCGCCGATCCCGAACTCGGCGGCCAAGGCCTCAGCGCGCGCACGCGTCCGGCTGTGAATCCCGCGCAGCGCGACGCCTGGCACGTCGCGGAAGGCCTTCAGGTGCTCCCGCGCCATGCTGCCGGCGCCGACGAAGGCCACGTTGCACGTTCCCGGCGAATTCATGCTCTTGTTCCTCGGTTGGTTCACGCCCAGCTGAATCGCCGCTGGCGTGGCAGTACGTCACGGTCCAGCCGCACGGCGCGGTGGCCCTCCTCATTCGACACGTGCGCCGCCACAAGCACCTCTATAGCGGACCGGCCGTCCTCACCCGTGGGGAAGTCGCCGCCGACAAGAAGAGCCTTCAACACGGCCTTCGAGGGCTCGATCGCATCCGCCGGGATGATCACGCGGCTCTCCTCCAGCGACGGCATCCCGTAGCGCGTGGTGGGCAGCGCCCGATGCGCTCCCTCGCGAACCGAGGACGAGAACGCACCTGTCAGTTCGTTCACGAAGATCTGGCCGTTCCTGGCGGAGTAGAGGACGCTCATGCCATGTCCCTGATCGGACGTTGCATCCAGGTACAGCCGCTTGCCGCTCGCCGTCGTGATGCGAACCGACCCCGCGCGATCCTCGAACTGCGGGCCGCGTGGGTTCGCAACGGTATCCGGCGAGAACCACGCCGTGACCTCGAACGGACGCTCATCGGTGAGATACCGGAACATCTCGAAGTAGTGCGACCCGTTCATCGCGATCCCGAAGTTGCCGCCCGCCACCATCGCGCCCGCGAAGCCACCGAATGCCTCCGAGGTCAGCAGCGCCTTAGGGACCTGGTACTGCTCCATGAACCGCATTTGGTGGTTCACGGCGAGCTTCGTGCCGGATCTAGCACACGCGTCGAGCATGCGGTCGCATTCCTCGAGCGAGATAGCCATCGGTTTCTCGCAGACGATGGCCTTCACGCCATGCTCCGCGGCAGCGCACGTCAGTTCGCAATGCGACGGCGCGGTGGTGGCCACGATCACGCAGTCGCAGCCCGACCTCGCCAGCATCGCCGATGGATCGGTGAACAGCACCGATTCATCGAGTCCGTCCTCCCGCGCCGCATTCTGCACGGCTGCGGCGTTCGCATCGCACAGTCCCGCGAGCGTGTGACCAAGTTCGCTGACGATGCGCACGTGCCGTCGCCCCATCCTTCCCGCCCCTATTACAGCAACTCTCATCGATTCGTCCTCTTGCCGTAGGTCCAGCGATTGTCCGTACCCACATTCCAAGTGCAGCCGGCGGCCTGCTCAACGTCAGGTTCGCGCTATGCAGTCGCCTCGTCACCGATCACTGCAATCCCTGGACGTCGCCCCGCATCACCCCGCATTCTGCACCGCGCCCAGGTAGCGGACCCGCAGGCCTTCCACGATTCCCCGCAAGTCGCGCATGACGCCGATTCGTGACTCCAGCCAGAGCGTCAGCGGCACCAGCAACAGCAGCGACGTAACGAGACCGATGGCCGCCTGCGCAATCGCGTTGGCCGCCAGTAGTCGGCCCACCCACATCGAGGCCCCCATCGCAAGGCCGCAATAGAAGAACGGCACCGTGACATGGAAGAGGAAGACCAGCCTCCGCGCCGGATCGTGCACGACGTGCCAGGTCGTCGCGCCAAGGATGCACCCCCCGTAGACCGCGTACGACAGTGTAGATGCCACGGCGACGCCGGTGATCCCCCAGTCGAGCCGGATGAAAAGCAGCGCACACCCGATCTCCACGAGCAGGGCGACGGCCTGGAAGCCCGCCATGACCACGATCTTCCGCGGCGAGCCCGCGATCAGGATGTTGGCCAGGATGTTGTGTGATGAATAGACGAGTACGAGGAAGAAGAACCCGGGTACGAAGGCATAGAAGGCGGGAATGCCGGGCACGTAGCGCGGCAGCAGCAGGCGGATGAACGCCGGCACCACGAACATGAGCACCATGACCCCGGCGGCGGCGATAAACGCGTTGATGATCGTGGGCTTGACGAGGAACCGATCGAGCGCGGCGGCCTTCCCGTCGCTCCGGCCCAGTTCCTCGGACAGGTGCGGCCCCATCGCGCTGCCCGACTGGCTGAGCACCCCGAGCAGAAGTGCGCCGCCGAGACTCGTCACGCCGTAGTAGCCGAGACTCGTGGCGCCGAGGCGCGACGCGATGATCACGCGATCGATAGTCTGGATGAGCGTCCCCGCGAGGGAGATGATCAACACTGGCAGTCCGACGCCGACGGTGTCGAGCGCGGCGCGCATCGACACGCGGGCCCGGTACCGGAACGTCGTTCTCGACCACCACGTGAGGCACATCACCAGCGAGAGGAACAGGCTGCCCAGCATCATGCCCTTGGCGCCGAAGAAGTACGCAGTCGGCACGAGGATCAGCACGGCCGCCACCGCTCGGCCGACCGCCATGAAGCTTGGAAGCTGAAAATCGGAGCGCGCGGCGGTCTGCCAGCGCCCGAGAAACCCTGACTGCTGCTCGAGCGGAGCCATCATGGCCACCACGAACAGCGTCCAGGCAAGCGTTGGGTTCGTGCGAAGCTGCGCGAGCGCATACACCGTCATGCCCGCAGAGAACAGGAGCGCAAGGCCGGTCCAGGTGATGAAGGTGCTGTCCTCGCATTCGCCTTCCATGTGTGCGTCGCCACGGCCGCGATAGTACGGCAGCCGCATGCCCATGCCGTAGTCGAGGCCGAGGTGCAGGTAGGCGCTGTACCCGCACGCCACGCCGAAGCCAAGCCAGACTCCCAGCGCACCCGGCAGCAGCACGCGCATAATGAGGAACGACTGGACAATCGCCGTCACCTGACTCACAGCGCTTGCCACGTTCAGGAGAAGCGTGTCCTTGACGATCTTATCCCGCAGTGCAGTCGCCCTGCTATCCGTCACGAAGTTGGGTTGGGTGCGTGGTCGATGGTGGTGTCGAGTCGGAACCGCGTCGCGCGCCGTGGCTCACTCGTGCCGCAGGTAGTTCGCGAGGGAATACCGCAGCTCGACCGGCCCGTCGAGAGAAACGTCCAGCCGCATGCCGGGTGTGGCGTCCGACACCCGGAGCGGACGTCCGCACTCTGTCGCGCGCCATCCGTGAAATGCGCTGAAGCGCAGCGTATACGACGCCCCAGCCCGCCCGGTGAAGCGCATCCTGTTCGGCTCAACTTCGAAGTCGCTGACCGGGGGTTCGACGAGGCTCGCCGGCCAAGGCAGGCGAAAGAGCGTGAGGGTCGGGCGTTCTCCGTCGGGAACATCCGACAAGGCGAGAGGGCCGGTCTCGCCGAGCATCTCGCAGCCCCACTCCAGCAGCCGGTCGCGGAATGAGGGCGTCAGCGCCATGAAGTGACTCACGCCGGCAGTGTGGCACGCCCGCTGAAACTCCGCGCGCGAGGCATCCACGTTGAACCAGGGAATCGTGCGGCGGTAGATCTCGTAGTCACCGATTTCCGTGTACGCCGCGGTGAAGAGGTCGATGCCGGAGTCGGCGAGAAAGCAGGACAGCGCGGCAATGCTCGACCAGCCCGGGTGATTTCGGTCGCGTCCGAGCTCGTGTGCGAGTCGTCCATTCACCGAGGCGACCAATTCGCCCAGTTTCGCCTTGGTGTCCCCAACCCGGATCGGTTCGACATCGAGCCCGAGCAGGCGCCCGAATCTCGCCCACATGATCGTCGGCGGAGTGAAGACCACGAAGCCGAAGGCAATCGCCGACGGTAGGCTTGGGCTCCGGGCAAGAACGATCAGGCCCAGGACGAGCATCAGGTTCGTCACCGTGTATTGCGAGAAGATCCACGAAATGCGGGTGTTCACGTACAGCACCGCCAGCGGCACGACCAGCACAAGACCGTCGACTGCCCTTCCACTCATGGTCGCGATGAGCGAGAAGATGGCGAAAGCGCCGAACTGGTAGCTGCTTGGGCGGGACCACTTCATTGGCAGTTGCCACAGCGCCCCAAGGATGTGCTTTCGTCCCAGCTTGGTGCTGGCCGCCCGGTACGGAATCAGCCACCACGCACCCAGCACCGCCGCGACGCCCCCCATCGTCAGGTACTCCGTGACCGGCCGCACGCCGGTGAGCATCAGCGCGAGCGTCGTCACGGCCGCGAGCATCGTGACACCGGGATGGCACAGGAGCAGTGCGGCCGCAAGCACTCCGGCAAGCACGGGCATGACGGCGAGGAGGCTGGCGAACATCAGCATGGCCACTCCCCACGCCAGCACTTCCCACGTGCCCGATGTGAGGTTGAACAGGTAGTAGTTGCTCAACAGCGTCACCGGAATCAGCCAGGCCCAGCTTGCATGCCCGAATTGAGCGAAGATCCACCACGCCCCGCCGGCGATCATCGCCGTCGAGACGAGGAAGAGCAGGCGGTAACCCAAGGCGCTGAGCGCCACGATGCTGAGCGGCCAGCTGTGCAGGCCGAGCGGCATGCCCATGTACGTGTCATTGGCCAGCCCGAACAGGCCGAACCGCCGAACCTTCGGTGGAAAGATCAGCCAGTAAGCCTGGCCGCCAACGCCGCGATCACTTCCGTAGCCGACAACGGGACCGCCCTCCCCACGATCGCTTGTGAGCAACGCAGGCACCACCTCGCGCACCGCGTAGAACGGAAGGCGCAACACTTGGGCGATGGACAGCAGCGGCGCCAGTGGCCACACGTGCCGAAAGATCGACCGCCACACGGGAAACACCGTACCGCTCGACCCGAGAAAAGACGCGGCCGACGGGAAGAACGCTGTCAGCAACGCAAAGCCCCACAGGAAGCGCGCGGAGCCGGCGCGTGGTCCACGCACGAAAAACACGATGACATCGCCCCGCCGCCGTGCGCTTCGCACCTCGCCCACAAACCGAATCGTCTCCGTGACTGACGGAGGAGCCAGCACCGACATCCGCGTCGTCGCCCCGAACCCCCGCTGTCCTGCAGCCGCGGCCGCCGAGGGGTCATCGGCGATGATCAGGACCCCTCGCCCGGCGGACGGCGCCGCCGGCTGGTCCACTGGCCGGTCGGCGGCGGTCACGACGCGGGCGATCCGTCCCCGCGGTGCGTCGCGCTGTCGATACGCAGGCGCACCGCGGCCGTCACGTACGTGAACATCATCTTCAGGAACCTCGACTTGCTGCTGCCGCTCGTCCGAACTTTGTAGATCGCGGGCAACTCGACGATGCAGCGATGCCGCTTCAGCATGAAGTGCAGCAGCCGGAAGTAATACTCGCCGTACCCGAAGAAGATGCGGTCGAACGGCAGGCCCTCGAGCGCCTTGCGATCCACGACGAAGTAGCCGCCCAGATTGTCCTGCACCTGCGTGCGGAGGATCAGGCGAAGCATCCAATTGTAGAGCAGGCTCGCCACGTAATGCCGCGTATCCTGCATGTTGCCACCGGCACAGAAGCGCGATCCGCTCACGAGGTCGTACATCTGGCCGACGTGCAGCAACCGCGGGATCTCCACCGGATCGTGCGTGAAGTCGGTGTCCATGACGATGATCTTCTCGCCCGTGGACATCTCGATGCCCGTCCGGATCGACTTCGCAAAGCCACGGTCCTCGGTGCGGCGCACCGGCACCACCTCGGCGTCTAGCCGGAACGCGTCCGCGACCAGCGCGTACGTGCCGTCGGGACTGTCGTCGTCCACAACGAGGATCTCACGGTCATAATCCGCCGGGATCGCGGCCTTGATCGCCCGCACGAGCGCCACGATGTTCCCCGCCTCGTTGAACGTCGGCAGCACCACCGAGACCTTCTCGCGCCTGGCTCCCGTCATGACGGTTTCCTCAGGCTCAGGAAGACGAGGCCGCCCTCGTCAGCCCGCTCGCCGCCGGCAAGCAGCAGCCCCGCGGTCGCGTAAAGCGGCCAGAGCAACGCGCGGCGGAGTGCGGGTGCCCAGGTCCAGCGATTCGTCATCGCCTTGACCAGCTTGGAGGGCGTGCCGAACGGCGTGAGGAAGGAGTTGAGCATGCATGTGCGGCGCGGCGCGAAAGTGCGCGCCTCGACGACTTCGAAGCCTGCGCGCACGACGAGCGCCTGCCATCCTTCGAGTTCGTAGGTGTGATGGTGCACCCAGAACGCGTTGAAGAACCGTCGCCAGCGCGCATCGAGCGCGTCCAGACCCAGGCTAGCGAGGATCGTGCTCGTGAAGTTGTAGCGCTCGAACCGCGGCGACGGCGCCGTGAAGTGGAACCGGCCGCCGGGGGCGAGGATGCGAAGCACCTCGGCGAAGACCGGGTCGAGGTCCGGGATATGCTCGAGCACGCTGTTCGAGAACACGGTCCAGTACGAACCGTCGGCCTTCGGGATCGCATCCCCGAAGCACTCGATCAGCTCGTCATACGCGCCGAGTTCCCGTGCGCGCACGAGATCGCGCGCATTCGGGTCGATGCCCGTGTCGACGGTCTCCCGGAACAAGACCTTCGCGAACAGACCCTCGCCGCATCCGAGGTCGAGAATCGGTCGTTCGAACGGCACGGTGGGATACAGTCGGCACTCCAGCACACGTTCGAAGGCAAGCGCCGCGGGTGCGACGCTTGCGTAGTCCGCGATGACGTCCTTGGAGAACTTCACGTGCCGCACCTCGCGCCATCGAGGGCCGCACACACGCGGTCGATGTCCGCCACCGTCAGCGTCGGGTAGCTTGGCAGGCTCAGCACCTGGTCGCTCAGCGTGCGGGCTGCCGGAATGCCGTCGACGGCACCGTACAGGTGCGGCATCTCGACGGGCGAGCAGAAGCCGTTGCGCGTCTCGATGCCGTCGGCGAGCAGCTGCGCCATCACCGCATCGCGACCCTGCGGAAAGGCGGCGGGATCGAGGCGCACCGCAACAGCCCATGGCACCGGCTCGACGTCGGCGCCGTACGCCTGCGGCGTCACGCCCCCGATGTCGGCCAGTCGCTGCTCGTACGTCCGCAGCATCAGCCGGCGCGCGGTGGCGATGTCGTCGATCCGCTCGAACTGCGCGCAGCCCAGGGCCGCCTGCAGGTTCGTGAGCCGGAAGTTGTTCCCCGCCACCTCGTGCCAGTAGCGACGCTTCAGCATCCCGTGGCTGCGGTACAGCTTCATCGGCTCGACGTACTCCGGCCGCGACGTGAGGACCATGCCGCCTTCCCCTGTCGTGATCGTCTTCGTCGCCTGGAAGCTGAGCGTGCCGATCTCGCCGATGGTCCCGAGCGCCCGGCCGCGATACATCGTCCCGAACGCCTCGGCGTTGTCCTCGATCACGGGCAGCGATCGCGCCGCGCACAGCGCCATGATGTCATCCATCTCGCAGGCGTTTCCGTAGGTGTGCACCGGCACGACCGCGCGCGTGCGCGGCGTCAGGCACTTCTCGATGGCGCCTGCCGTCACGCACCAGTTGTGCGGATCGACGTCCGCAAACACCGGCACCGCGCCGAACTGGATGGCGACATTGGCGGCCGCGAGGAAGGCGAATCCGGGAATAACGATCTCGTCCCCGGGCTTCACGCCGATCGCCACATACGCCAAGTGGATTGCCGACGTGCCGTTGTTCACCGCCAAGGCGTGACGTGCACCGGTCCATTCGGCGATCTCATTCTCCAGTCGATCAACGAAACGCCCTCCCGAGATCCAGGTCGATGCCAGCGCGTTCGCGACGTAGTCGCGTTCGGCGCCCCAAAAGACGGGCTTGGCCCAGGGAATGTCGTTGGGCGCCACGATCAACCCCTCCTCGCGCGAAAGAACCGGCCACCGCGATCGCGGAAGCGGCGATAGGCTGCACGCGTTGGCATCGGGAAATAGCTGTCCTCTCCGCATGGCGCGAAATGAGTGAGCGTGTCCGCGTCCAGGTCCCGAATGCCCTTCACGAGTAGTCGGCCGCAAAGAACAGTGATCTTGCTGTACAGGGATGCAACCGTCTCATCTGGCGCAATATCGACTTCCTCTTGCTCGAATACGCGCCCAGCGTCGATCTTGGGCTCGATGAAGAACACGCTCGCGCCAGTCTTCTTCTCGCCGTTCGCGAGCGCCCAGAAGAACACCTCCAGGCCGCGATAAGTCGGCAAGATGGACGGGTGGCTCGTGATCGCACCGAGCCGCGGAACAGCAAGCGCGGGCGCCCGATAGATCAGCATGGTGAAGAGCGACACCAATACATCCGGCGCGAAATCGCGAAGTACTGAGATTGATTCTGGCGCATTGATGTCGCGGACATAGACCACCGGGATTCCACGCGCCGCTGCCATTCGCGCAAGCGTCCGCCTCCTCATGCGGTAGTGCAGGAGTTCAATGAACCGAACTGCAACGAAGATCCAACTCGCCTCGCGGAGCAGCTTGATCACAGAGCCGAGGAAGCTGCGCTTATAGTAGAGTCCGGTTCCGAGAATCAGGAGAAACTGTACATCCGGATAGGCCGAAACGACGTCCTCGAAGAGCGATGCAGATCCCTGATTGTCGTGGGCCACGAGAACGATGCGTCGGATGCGAACGAGTTCACTCACATATGCCTCCAAGATCTCCTGAAGCCGCTGGCTGGGTCACATCACCGACGGCCATTGCGAACACTATCATTCTGCGCACGAACGGATGGAGATCCTGGCGCAGCCATTCGTCCGGTGTCAGCCAGCGCGCCTCCATGCTCTGGTCGTCGAGTCGAGGCTTGACGGCGGCGGGCACGTGACAGGCGAAGACGCTGGTCACGCCGTGCAGCGGCGCGTCCACCTCCTCGTCGAAGATCAGGTCCTCGGTGAGCAGTTCGACCGGCGCCGACGTGGAGAATCCGGTCTCCTCCCGCAGCTTGCGAATCGCCGCGTCCCGGCGACGCTCCCGGTAATGCACCCGGCCGCCCGGCAGCCACCACGCGCCGGCCGCCGGTTCGTTCGCCCGCCGGACGAGCAGCACTTGGCCGCCGTGGATCACGAGCAGGTCGACGCACGCCACGGGCATCGACGAGTAGAAGCTGCGATACACGTCCCGCGGAAATCTCAAGCGTCGCCCTTCCCGACGAGGCGTACACGGGGAAACGGGACGATGAACTTTCCGCCCCGGTCGAGAAACTCGGATTCGCGCACGAGGAAGCCGCCGAGAAAATGCCACGGAAGGACGAGGAAGTAGTCCGGCGCCTCCGCCCGCGCCTGTTCCTCGGACACGATGGGGATGTTCGTCCCCAGCGTCCGCCGACCGTGCTTCTCCGGATTGCGGTCGGCCGCCTTCTCCACGAGTCGCGTGTCGATGCCGCAGTACTGGAGGACAGTGTTGCCCTTCGTGGACGCACCGTAAACGAAGATCTTCTTGCCGTCCGCCTTCAGGTCTCGAAGGAGGTCGTTCAGTTCCTGCCTGATCGCGGACGACTCGTTCCTGAACTTGCCGAATGGCTCGTCCGTCTCGAGGCGCATGGCCTCCTCTCGCCCGCGCCACGCCTCGACCGTCGAGCGGTCGGACGCCCGCCATTCGTGACCCTGCTTGCGCATGAAGAGTCGGAAGCTGCCGCCGTTCGTGTCGTTGAGCTCGACGCGCTGGACCGTCAGTCCGCAGCGCTCGGTCATCCACTCGATCTGCCGCAGAGAGTAGTACTCCAGGTGCTCGTGACAGACGGTGTCGAACGACGCCCGTTCGAGCATCGAGGGAAGATACGACAACTCGATGACCCACACGCCGTCGTCGGACAGGATGCCGACGATGTCGCGCATGAACTCGATGGGCCGCTCGAGGTCGTAGAACATGGCGATGCTCGTGACCACCCGCGCCTTGCGACCGGGACGCGCCTGCGCGAACAGCTGCCCGGCGAAGAAGTCGTTGATGACGTGGACACCCTTCTCGCGTGCCGATGCGCTGATGCTCGCGACCGGATCGAAACCCACCTTGTCGAGGCCGGCGGTCTCGTAGCTCTCGAGGAGCGTGCCGTCGTTGCACCCGATGTCGACGATGGTGTCGCCCGAGCGCAGCGCGACCACCGCCTCGATGCTCGACGCGATGCCGCGCAGGTTCTGGCGCATCGATTCGTTGGTGCCCGACCGGTACCCGTATCCGTCGGCATACAGCAGGGTCGGGTTGATGCTCTGCTTCAACTGCACGAGGCCGCACGTTCCGGATCCCGAGCACCGCACGACATTCAGCGGATACGGCTGATTCAGCGCTGCGGGCACGGTGTCACCGACGAACGCGCTCGCGATATACTGATGGCCAAGATCGATCACGGACTCCAGTTGCGTGGAGCCGCAGATTCGACATGCCGAGACTTCAGCGCACACCTGGTCAGATGCCATAAAGTCCTCCCTGCTGGGGCAACGACCGGGACTCCGTCATTCGACGGCCCCCCCCCCGACGCTGCCGACTAGACCGCGCCTGCCCAGCTCGATCAACGGGCGCGGCCACCCATCACCACCGCATGCGACGGCACGTCCTTCACCACTGTCGATCCCATGCCGATCACCGCACCCTCTCCGATCCGCACGTGGTCTCGCAGCGAGGCGCCGAGTCCGATGTATGCTCCGCGACCGATCGTCGCGCCGCCGCCGATCACCGCTCCGGGCCCGACCTGCACGTGGTCCCCGACGATCACGTCATGCTCGATGACGGCGCGCGAGTTCACGATGACGTGGGCGCCGATCCGCGCCCCGGTCTGGATGACCGCGTCGGCCATCACGACGGTCCCTTCGCCGATGGACGCCGTCGGGGACAGCGTCGCCGAACCGTGGATGACGCGCGCCCATTCCGACACCACGGAATCCAGGCGAGACGGCGCCGCCATCCTCGGGGCCGCGTGAGGAATGGCCCCGAAACCGAGAATCGCCGACGCCGGCGGAAGCATGCACAGCACGTCATCGTCGCCCAGCCGGCGCACGCCGAATCGCTCGCAGGTCTCGGCACATTCCTCGGGATCGACGAATCCGACGATGCGCCAGCCGCGCGGATCGGACAGGGCCGCCTCGATGACGACCCGGGCGTGCGCTCCGCCGCCGATGACCACCAATTCCGTCAGCACCGGGGACCCATCAGCCCTGACGGAGTGGTGGATACGCCGTCAGTCTTGTGCTCGACATCCGATCTCCGTCAGCGAAACAGCGCCACGACCGTCTTCGCGATGAACCACAGGTCGGAGCCCACGGTGGCCGTCTCCCGGTACGCCAGGTTCAGCGCCAGCTTTTGTCGCATCACTACGTCGCGATAATACCCGAGTGGATCCGTCGCGGCCGCGAGGAGCGCGCCCTCGTCCCTGAACTGCAGCGATGCCGGATCCGTCATCCCCGGCACGAAATCGAGCACGCGCCGTTCGGAATCCGTGTAGAGTGCCACGTACGACGGGATCTCCGGACGCGGCCCCACCAAGCTCATCTCGCCGGCCAGCACGTTGAGGAGCTGCGGAAGCTCGTCGAGCTTCGTCCGCCGGAGCGCTCGCCCCACCCGAGTGACCCGGGCATCAACGGCCGAGGCGATCTCCGGACCGTTGCGCTCCGCATCGGCGCTCATCGTGCGGAACTTCCAGATGCGGAACGGTGCCCCACGCCGCCCGATCCGCACCTGCCGGAAAAAGACCGGTCCCCGGCTGTCCGCCTTGATGGCGACCGCGACGAGCAGAAAGAGCGGCCACAGCACGAGCAGGCCGGTCGCCGCCGCCACGAGGTCGACGCATCGCTTGAGGAACTTCCCGGCCGCGCTGTCGAGGGGGATCATCGCGTCCCGGACGTCAGGCACACACCTCGCGCACCGCGTCGATCACGTCCGCCACGTCCCCGTCAGAGAGCCCCGGATGCAGCGGCAGGCTCACCAGTTCGTCGAACGCTGCCTCGGCTACCGGGAAGTCGCCCCGACGGTATCCATACTTGTCGGCATAGAACGGATGCAGGTGGACGGGGATGAAATGCACCGACGTGCCGACGTTGCGCGCTCGCAGTCCCTCGATCATCTGGCCCCGGTCCACCCCGGCACGCTGCGCGTTGACGCGAATCGGGAAGAGATGCCATGACGGCTCCACATGGGCGCGGGCGACGGGAAGCGCGATCCCGGGCAGGCCACTGAGCCCTTCATTGTAGAGCCCGACCACCGCGCGGCGCCGCGCCTGCATCGCCTCGATCTTCTCGAGCTGCATGAGCCCGAGCGCTGCGCTGATGTCGGTCATGTTGTACTTGTAGCCCGGCTCGGTGACCTCGTACGACCAGCTCCCCTTCGGTGAATACCGCGTCCACGCGTTGCCGCTCATGCCGTGCAGGCTCAGCGGGCGGGCGCGCGCGACGAGTGCCGGGTCGCCAATGAGCATCCCTCCCTCGCCGGTCGTCAGGTTCTTGGTCGCATAGAAACTGTACGCCGTCAGGTTGCCCGAGGCGCCCACCATCTGCCCGCGATACTTCGCCGGCAGTGCGTGCGCTGCGTCCTCGATCAACGGCAGTCCGTGACGCGCGGCCACCTCGGCCAAGGCGTCCAGTTCGGCCGGGTGGCCGCCGAAATGGACCGCAATGACGGCGCGTGTCCGCTCGGTTACGGCCGCCTCGACCGCCCGCGGATCGACGTTGAGCGTGTCGGGCTCGACATCCACCAGGACCGGCCGCGCGCCCACGTGCTCCACGACGTTGACGCTGGAGCAGAACGTCATCGTCGGCACGATCACCTCGTCGCCCGGACCCACGTCCAGCACACGGAGCGCCAGGTGCAGCGCGGCCGTGCATGAGTTGAGCCCGAGGGCGCTTGGAACGCCGATGTAGTTCGCGAATGCTTCCTCGAACTTCGCCGTTCGCGGACCGCGCGAGATCCACCCCGATCGCAGCGCGGCAACGACTTCTTCGATTTCTTCCTCGCCGATGAACGGAGGGGAAAACGGCAAGAATTCCGTTCTCAACGAAGCGCTCCAGGTGCGCACCGCGACATCGTGCAACTTGGGGTCTTCATGCCCGCCGGACAGAGGGTGGAAACGCGATGCCTACTTGGACTGTGCGGTTCCTGGCGCCTCGAACACCAGCACCACTGCAACGGCGAGCGCCGCAAGACCTAAGGACGCGCGCCCGAGAGTCCCGGGCATGAAGTTCATGATCGGTCCCGTAAACGCGGTTGCGACCGCAAGGACGTATGCGAGCGCCGACAACCCGACGAGAGCCTTGGCGAGATTGCGCACACCTGCCTCCTGATTTGAGTGTTGACTTTGCACTAGCGGACCAAGCGTCGAACACTACGGAAACCCGGAGCACGCCGCCACTAGCCAATGGCTGCCTTCACCATCGCCGAACCGATCGTGAACGCAACGCCGCGCCCGATCTCCGCCACCCAGATCACCAACTGTCTCCCGCCCCGACGTTGGCGCACAACCCCCCGCACCCCCGCCAGCACCCCTTCTTGCACGATCACTTCGTCGCCAAGCGAGTAGTCCACACTCTCGGTCACACTCTCCGGCGCCGCCCCCTCGCGTCCAATCGCGTCGCGCAGTTCGGTCACAAAGCTGTCGGCCAGCAACGCCGGCTTCCCCCCCTCCCTCACCACCGTCAACACTCCGGGCGTTCGCAGGATCCGCGGCCAGTCGGCATTCGTTGCCCGCGCAAACAGGTACCCCGGAAACAACGGACACTCCACCTCACGCCACCGGTCACTCCACCGATGCCGCTCCTTTACAACCGGCAGCCACGGCTCCAGCCCCATCGCCGCTATCCGCTGCTCCACCTTCTTCTCGGCGCGACTCTCGGCCCAGATCACGAACCACGGGTCCGGCTTCCCTTCATTGACAAGACTGTCGGCACGTTCGATCATGGGAACCCAAGTGCACGGTCAGTCACATTGAGTGACGAACCGTGGAAGTGATCGCGACTAGTTACCCGCCAAGTCCCTACTTCTGTCCCGCGCCTTCCTCGCTCTCCGCCCGCAACCGCTCTATTTCCAGCCGCAGGGCGTCGTATTCTTCCATCTTTCGCGCCAGGAAATGTCGCGTCAGTTCCGCCTTGGCCGCCACTCCATCCGCCGTCAGCAGGTACGCGTAGCCACGCTTGTTGCTGCTCTTCCTGAAGTTCTGGATCTTCACAAACCCCTTGGCCAGCAGCGCCCGCAATACGTAGTTGGCCTTTCCTAGGCTCATCCCCAGCTCGTGCGCCATCTCGCGCTGGGTGCGGCTCGGGCTTGCGTCCAGAAGGCGCAGCACACGCAACTGTGACGTGTCGGTAGTGGGCGGTGGCTCGCGCATCTGGGACGGTCTATGGGGATGTTCAACGCCTGAACATCGGAAACCACCCGCTATAAGTCAAGCCAACTGTCGTCAGGACACCGTAAGTTGCCGGCCAACAGAAGCCGCTCGCCGCATCTGACGCTTCTTTGACGAAGTCTGTTATGTTAGCTGTTCCCTTCCCCCACCGAATCAGCGAGACGCATGCGTAACAGGTACCTCTTTCTCCTCGACCTCATATTCCTGGCGCCCCTGCCCTTCCTGGCAATGGCGCTTCGGCTTGAATCGTTTGCGTGGACGCCAGACCTCACCAGCGCTGTGGTCGTCTATGCGGCCCTTGCGCTCCTCGTGCGCCTTGGCGTGGCCTGGTCGGTGGGCATCTACCGATTCCTCTGGAAGCACGCCTCACTGGTAGAACTCGAGCGCCTGGTCTTCGCCACCGCAACGTCGGCGGCCATCACCTTCTTCATCGGCGCCGTCCTCGTCCGTGGACTCGGCCTCGCCCCCGTCCGCCTTCCCTTCTCCACCCTCGTTCTCGACGCCTTTCTCGCCTCGGCCGTCCTCGTTGCTCCTCGCATCCTCGTCCGGTTCGCGGCCCGCAGCCACGCCAGCACACGCCGCGCGCATCACCGCGCCATCATCGTCGGCGCCGGCAATCTGGGTCAGTCCATCCTCCGCGACCTTGCGCAAGCGTCCGACCAAAGCGTCGGCATTCTCCCCGTTGCCTTCGTGGACGACGACCCTTCCAAGATTGGCCAGATGCTTGGCGGCCTCCCGGTGGTGAGCCATGTGTCCAATCTCGGCGCGGCCATTGAGAGCTGGCATGCCACCGAGGTCATCATCGCCGTACCGGGGGCCAAGGGGGCCTTCGTACGCAGGGTCGTGGATGCCTGCTCTCCGCATGGCATCACCCCGCGCATCGTCCCCGGCGTTCGCGACATCATTGACGGCCGCATCAACCTGCTGGCCCTGCGCAAGGTGGCCATTGATGACCTGCTGCGCCGCGACCCGGTGACCACCGACCTCGCCGCCGTTGCCGGGCTCGTGCGCGACAAGGTGGTGCTCGTAACCGGGGCCGGCGGCTCCATTGGCAGTGAACTCTGCCGCCAGATCGCCCCGCTCGCGCCGTCCCGGTTGGTGATACTCGACCACAGCGAAAACCAGGTCTTCGAGATCAGCAACGAGATGCGCGCGCGCTTCCCCTCGGTCTGTATTGAGCCTGTCATCGCCGACATCCGGCACGCGCGGCGCGTGGGGCAGGTCTTCGACCGCTACTCCCCCGACACCGTCTTCCACGCCGCGGCCCACAAGCACGTGCCGCTGATGGAAGATAACGTCACCGAGGCCATCACCAACAACATCCTCGGCACCAACAACCTGGTGGAAGCCGCCGCCGGCTCGGTGCAGACCTTCGTGCTCATCTCCACCGACAAGGCGGTGCGCCCCACGTCGGTGATGGGGTGCACCAAGCGTGTCGCCGAGCAGTTGGTGCACGCCGCCGCCCTGCGCACGGGCCGCACCTTTCTGTCGGTACGCTTCGGAAACGTGCTCGGCTCCCGCGGGTCGGTTATCCCCACCTTCCTCAAGCAGATCGAGGCCGGTGGCCCGTTGACCGTCACCCATCCCGACATGCGCCGCTACTTCATGACCATCCCCGAGGCGGTGCAGCTGGTGCTGCAGGCGGGGGCGCTTGGACGGTCGGGCGAGACCCTTGCCCTCGACATGGGTGAGCCCGTGAAGATCATTGACCTCGCCCGCGACCTCATCCGCCTTTCGGGGCTGGAAGAAGGCGTGGATGTGGACATCAGCTACTCGGGTGTGCGCCCCGGCGAGAAGCTCTACGAGGAGGTCTTCTTCGGCCACGAGGCCGTGGAACCGACCGCGCATCCCAAGGTGCTGCGTTCACCGGCCGACTTGGTGGACGCCGCCGTGGCGGACCAGATTGAGACGCTCATCCGTTGCGCGCTGCATGACCCCGACAACTGGGGCGAGTTGCGCGTGCAACTGCGGGCGTTGGTGCCCGACTTCCACGTGCCGCCCGTGCCGCCGCCGCACGATGCGCTGGAGCGCAAGTCGGACCCGGCGGCCCGGCTGAAGCTGGCGTAGCTTCAGCGCCACTCCGGGCAACCGCCCTCGCGAAATTCTCGGGCCCATCGAGCGCGCTTCGCGCGCCGTCGGTGGGCCCTCCAGTATTCGCGAGCGTGAGTACCCGGAGCTGCGCGCTTGCGTGCGGGTTATTGCTCCTGCCTGCGACGAAAAGATGATGTACCCCTTCCTCCAGCAGTTGAACCGGTTCGACGCACGCTTCATCGAAGCGCTCAAGTCGGCGCAGGAACTCTCGCGTTCGGGAACGGCCCGTGCCCAGGCGAAGGAAGTAGGGTCGCCTCATCGAGCCCGGCGTTTCGCGTCGTAGGGCACCACCGGCTTCTCCCGGACCATGGACAGCAGGAGTGACGGGCGCTTCTCCGTCAGCTGGAGCAGGCGCAGCGCCGCGCCGTCAGGCTGGCGCTTCCCCTGCTCCCACGACCGCACCGTCTCTGCACTCACATTCAGCGCTTGGGCAAACACGGGTTGCGACAGCTTGAGGCGTGACCGAAGCTTGCTCACGCGCAGGTACGAATACTCGGGTGCTGCGGCAACCGTGCTGTCGCGCGCCGTGCGCGCCACGCGGCGCACGCGTACGCGGCTCCGCGTCCTGCCCTGTTCGAGATCACGCAGCTGCTCGAACGCCTCAACAACTTCGTCGCCCAGCTTTCTCGGCTTGGTCATCGGCTACCTCAGGTCGGAGACGATCTGGCGAATGCGCTTCCGCTGCTCATTCGTGAGCTCGGTCTGCACATTCTTGGTGTACGCGGTCAGGACGTACACGCGACCGCGCGAAAGTCTCAGGAAGTACAGAAACCGCGCCCCACCGCGCTTGCCGCGCCCCGGTACCGCCACGCGTACCTTGCGTGCGCCACCCAAGCCGGGGACCACGTTGCCCACGTCCGGATTGGCGATCACCAAGGCTTCAAATGCCCGCTCGACCTCGGCGGAAATCAGTGAGCGCGCCAGACGCTCGTACGGAGCGAGGTACACGAACTCA
>CAMTWA010000022.1:0-17071 GCA_947085385.1 uncultured Gemmatimonadota bacterium
CACGCATCGTTCCCTCCCGTCCCGTCTCCCCCACCCGCGTGGGGATGGACCCTGGACACCGCGCTATCTGCCTGCCGCATAAGGGTCTCCCCCACCCGCGTGGGGATGGACCCTCGTTCAACGTCAACGGGTTCGCATCGTCATCGTCTCCCCCACCCGCGTGGGGATGGACCCCTGACGCTGCGCGTTCAGGGCTATTATCAGCGGGTCTCCCCCACCCGCGTGGGGATGGACCCTCGTTGGCCTCGGCCAGTGTCAGCGGGACGACGTCTCCCCCACCCGCGTGGGGATGGACCCTCGTACAACATCGACAGCACGGTGGCGATCGTGTCTCCCCCACCCGCGTGGGGATGAATCGCCATCGCCCTGCCTAGCGGGTAGTCGAGGATGACATTCTTGAACGGAACCGGACCCTTGGAAGTCTCGACGAACGGCGTAGCCGTGAGTTCGAGGCCAATGACAGGCTTCAGCTCGTTGATCGCTCTCACACCGGCGCTGGCCCGATAGCGGTGCGATTCGTCCATGATCAGCACGAGGTCAGGCAGGGCAGCCAGGTATTCGAAGTAACTCTCGCCGATGTACTCCGACAGTCGTTTGATGCGAGGTGACCGGCCGCCTCTGACTTCGGAGTTGATCTTGGAGATGTTGAAGATGTTGACTCTGCAGCGGAACAGGTGATCAAGCTGCGGTTCGGTACTCGCCTCGTAGTTGTCGCCCGTTACGATCTCCGGCGCATCCGTCGCAAACTCGGCAATGCCCTTGAAAACATACTTCTTTGTGTTCGGGGTGAAGTCGGTGATGAGCTTGTTGTAGATCGTCAGGTTCGGGGCCATGACGAAGAAATTGTTGATACCGTGCGCGATGTGCAGGTACGCGAATCACGTCCAACGAAGCTGCGAGGTCGGCACCCTTCGTTGGTGGAACTATTTCCGTGATTCGGTCGAGAATTTCCAGCGAACAGCGCTGTGGTGCTCGCAGGCTCAGGCGTCCGGCGATGGCGTTGACGTGGTAGTTCACGCCTTCTTCCCTTTCTTCAATGCCGGTGTTTTGGTTCTGGACTCGAGACGATTGACGCTCTCTGCCACGGGCAGATGCTCCGGCATGGTCCCACCCAGCTCCTTGATGGTTTGCCGCACCTTCGCCCCGACCTCGTGGTGCGCCCGGTTGGCTCTGCTCTTCCCGACAATCTTGTCGCGCCGGAGCTTTTCTTCTGCCTGGGTGGCGCGGAACAGATTGGCAGCCAACTCCGTGCTGCCCATATGATCGAGGATCTGCTGCCCTTTCTTCAGGCCCTTGCGGGCATGGATGTCCTGCGCAACCAACCCGCCGTAGAGCCCGGCGTACCCATGATTCTGGAAGATGGCGTAGTCTCTGGGCGCCACCACGCCGGCTCCCTTGGCCGCGTCGGCCAGTTGGAGGTTGTGCGCCCTCATTTCGGCCCGGAGGAGCAGTCGCCTCTGCGCCTCTATGTCCTCGTCGGTCAGCTCCTGCCGACGTGTTTGAACGGCAAAATAGGTCTGGCCAAGCGCAACGAGCTCTTTTGCTGGATCGGCATTCTGGATGACCAGGTAGCAGGCATAGCGCGACATCATCACCGTCTTCACGGGGCGCTGGGCACCGCTGCCAATCCCGACCATATCGGTGATGTCAACGAAATGATCGTCCACCCGCTGGCCGCTGTTGAAACAGGCGGTGCGCGCCTTCTCGACGACGGCTTCGAAATTTCGGTAGTCGGCGTAGCCCAGCACTTGGGCGAAATCTCGACTGGACCAGAATTCGTTGCCCGCCGGGCTCTCGCGACGAATGCGCTCGAACGGGGTGATTTCAGTGCTCACGCGTTTCGGCATCAGATGAGCTCCATCTGGCCGCGCTTGTCCGCTTTGGGCGACGGAGGCGGTGCCTTGGGCAGGTTCTCCACCTTGAGGCTGTAGTCGTCATGGCCCCACTCACAGTGGGAGAGCACCTGTTTGGGAATCTTTTTCACCGTGAGGTTGGGATAGCGTTCCGTTGAGCGGGCGTTGGTGAGTCTCCCCCAGCCGCGTCGAGATCAGTGTCGCGCCTCGTCAGCGCTATCCTGGAGTTCATCGCGGTGTGCAAGCACCGATTTGTGCCAACCCCTTCCAGTCAGACGCCGAACCGACGGACAACATCCTCGTGGACAACCGTTCGACCAATCCGAACGTCCGCTCGCCCTTGCTCGATCTTCTCGAGCAGGCATAGGCAATCCGTGCACTCCCCGAGCGTCGCATCCTCGGGGAGCAGCTCGACCGCACGACGCGCAAGTTCCTTCGGCGACAAGTCAGCCAACTCGACCTCCGACAAGACGGTTGCTGTTCCGAAGCTATGCACAAACCAATCGCCCTGCCACAGCCGCCGTAGACGCCCGGAATGCACAACTCCCCCAGCCGCCCAGCAACGGCTTACCTTTAACCCGACACTCCGCTCCCCGGCCCCACCCAGGGCCGACGCATCGGCCCCCGCTCGCCCCACCCATGGCTCCCTCCCCCAAATCGGACCGCCGCGCGGCCCACGGACTGACACGCGACCAGTTGCTGGCCGCGTACCGGACCATGTTCCTGTCGCGCCGTCTGGACGACAAGGAGATCCAGCTCAAGCGGCAGAACAAGATCTTCTTCCAGATCTCGGGCGCCGGCCATGAAGCCGTGCTCACGGCCGCCGGATACGCGTTCAAGGCCGGGCACGACTGGTTCTACACCTACTACCGCGACCGCGCGCTCTGCCTGCAACTGGGCATGACGGCAACGGACATGCTCTATAGTGCCGTGGGCGCCGCCGCCGACCCGAACTCGGGCGGCCGGCAGATGCCGTCGCACTGGGGGCTCAAGAAGGCGAACATCGTGACGGCCTCGTCGCCCACGGGGACGCAGTTTCTGCAGGGCGTGGGCGCCGCCGAAGCCTCGCTGCGCGCCACGCTGCTGGATATCACCGACGGCTTCCCGGGCGATGAAGTGGCATTCATCTCCACCGGCGACGGCACCACGTCGCAGGGGGAGTTCTGGGAGTCGCTGAACACGGCGACCAACCTCAAGCTCCCGGTCGTCTACCTCGTCGAGGACAACGGCTACGCCATCTCGGTACCGGTAGAAGTGAACACCGCCGGCGGTTCGATTTCCAAGCTGGTGTCGTCGTTCCCGGGGCTGTTCATCCAGGAGGTGGACGGCTGCGACTTCGTCGCCTCGCTCGAGGTGATGACGAAAGCCGTGGCGTACGCCCGCGCCCGCAAGGGCCCCGCGCTGGTGCATGCCCATGTGATCCGTCCGTATTCGCACTCGCTGTCGGACGACGAGGTGCTGTACAAGCCCAAGGAGGAACGCGACGCCGAATCGGCGCGCGATCCGCTCGTCACGTTCCCCGCGTGGCTCGTGGCCGAGGGCCACGCCACCGAGGCGGACATCGCGACGATCCAGAAGTCGGTGGATGCCGAGGTGATGGCGGCGACCGACGACGCGCTGTTGCAGCCGCAGCCGGCGCCCGAGACGGCGATGTGGGCGCTCTATTCGCCCGACGTGGACCCCACGGGCGCGGCCTTCGACACCGAGGATGCTCCGCAGTTTACCGGCGCGCCGACGACGATGGTGGATCTCATCAACACGGCGATGCGCGACGAGATGCGCCGCGACCCGCGCATTCTCGTCTTCGGCGAGGACGTGGCCGACGTGTCGCGCGAGCAGTACCTGGGCAAGGTGAAGGGCAAGGGCGGCGTCTTCAAGGCGACGCACGGCCTGCAGACCGAGTTTGGCGGCGCGCGCGTGTTCAACTCGCCGCTCGCCGAGGCGAACATCATTGGCCGCGCCATCGGCCTGGCGCACCGCGGCTTCAAGCCGGTGGTCGAGATCCAGTTCTTCGACTACATCTGGACCGCGTACATGCAGTTGCGCGACGAGATGGCGACCATGCGCTGGCGCTCGAACAACACGTTCACGTCGCCGGTGGTCGTGCGCACGACGTACGGCGGCTATATCCGCGGCGCCATCTACCATTCGCAGACGGGTGCGTCGCTGTTCACGCACTGTCCCGGGCTGCGCGTGGTCTGCCCGAGCACCGCGCTCGACGCCAACGGCCTGCTGCGCACGGCGATCCGTTGCGACGACCCGGTGATCTTCCTCGAGCACAAGCACCTGTACCGCCAGACGTACAACAAGGGGATGAACCCCGGCCCCGATTTCATGATCCCGTTCGGCAAGGCGAAGGTGGTGCGTGAGGGGACGGACGTGACGGTGGTGACGTACGGAGCCACGGTGCAGCGGGCGCTGGCGGCGGCCAACCAGGCGGCGGATGCCGATGGCCCGAGCGTGGAGGTGATAGACCTGCGCACGCTGTCGCCGTGGGACCAGGAGGCGGTCTACGCGTCGGTGAAGAAAACCGGACGCGCGATTGTGGCGTACGAGGATTCGCTGTCGTGGGGGTACGGCGCCGAGATCGCGGCGCGCATTGCCGACGAGTGCTTTGCCTGGCTTGATGCGCCGGTGAAGCGTGTGGCGTCGCTGGACTTGTGGGTGGGGTATGCGCCGCAGTTGGAGGACGCGACGTTGCCGCAGACGGCGGCGTTTCTCGAGGCTTATCTGGAGATTGTGAGGTACTGAAGGGCTACGGCTTCTTCCGCGTTGGAGCCGGTTCGGTGATGCGGACGGCGTTGGGGTCGTTGAGCATCAGTTCCCTCAAGCGCGCAGAGTCCGGCTTGTTGGCCTTGATCAGCGAGTCGACGAGAGCCCGCGCGCGCGCTTTGTCCCTGGGGTTGGCGCTGGCGTGTAGCCGCCGCAACTCAGCGTAGCTGGCTTCCGACGCAGCGGCCTGTTGCCGCGTGCCCGCCAGGTTGGGCTGCATCGCACGCATTTCTTCGCTCATACTGATGCGCCGGTAGTCGGGCGGCAACGTGAACTGCGCAGTGTCAATGTCGACGAGGCGCAGGCCCTGTACCTGTGAGTGGATTGTCATGGTTCCGCCGGGCGTCACGCCATTCATGACAATCTCGCTTAGCATTGCAACGCCTCCCGGGAGATTCGAACTGGGAGAACGACGCGCCGTGCGCATGACCGCCCTGATCACGGGATGTGTCGAATCGGAGGCCAGCCAGATCGTGCGCGTGTAGTGCACGGTGCGCGGCGTTGAGTCGCCGAACGCGCTCAAGTTCATCTTGAATGACGAGGTCGCGCGAAAACGCCGGGTTGCGAGGCCGAGCATCGACTCGCCGGGACCAAGATCCTCGACGCGCTCCAGTTCCTTCGCGGCCGTGGACAATTCGACGATGGTCTCCCGTTCGAGGTCACCGAATGCCATTACGCGGATGGTCTTCGCGCCTGGCGACACGAAGTACCTCGTACCCGACGTATCAAGGACGAGCGAATAGGTGCCGCGCGCGCGTCCCGCGACCTCTGTTTCGGTGCGCGTGCGAACGCCGGCGTGCCACGAGCGGATCACGCTCGTCGAGCCGGGCAGGGAGGAGTTGGTTGGCGTTGTGACCAGCCTTGATTCCTCGAACCAACCGGGCACCGTACTCTGCGCGCCGAGCGCCGTGACCCCCAGGGTCATCCCAAGACTCAGCGAAGAGAATGGGCGTTTCATGGCTTGCGGCGCTTCGTCGTGTCTACGGGTCCGAGCAGGGAGTCCAGCATGCGTCGCTGGTCTGCACCGAACGACGGGTTGATCTTGTCCAATACGCGCATCATGGAATCGGACTTCGCGCGCGTTGCGCGCATCTCATCGCCCAGGTTGATCACGGTGTAGTCGGACGGCAGGCTGAACATCGCTGTATCGATGTCCACTAGTCGCAGGGCGAGCACTTCGTTGCTTTGGCTTATGGATAGAGCGCCCATCGTCGTCGTTGTGAGAGTGCTCTTGAGAACAATGCCCGGCGGCCGGCCCGTCCCGGCGCGAACCCCCGGATCCATGCTGGCACGCACGACCGGGTCCGCAGAATCGGCGGCTAGCCAGAGCCGCTGATGGATGCGCAATTCGCGAGCACCGGAATCACTACTCATTGGCATGAATACGCGTTGCACCGTGGTCATCTCATAGATCGTCGTGTGATGGCCAAGGATGTCCTCGCCGGGTCCCACGCGCGTGAAATGCTGCGGCTCGCCCGGGTAGGCCAGGCCCAGGTGCTGCAGAAGGCCCGGCATCACCATCATGCGGATCGTGCGGATCGACGGCGACACTAGGTACGTCGTACTGGCCGAATCGAGGACGAGAGCAAACGACCCTTCGGGGAACATGTCCGACACAGGCACGATACCAGTCTGCCGCATGCGTTTGCCGGAGACCCAGGTCTGCGTCACGAGTTCATTGGCCACGCGATGCATGGCGCTGTTCGTGACGGTTCTTGCTTCCATGTACCATCCCGGCACGATCCCCTGCGCCGTGAGGGCGGGCGCCAGCGCGCCCGCCACGAATGCTGTCCCGACGGAGAATCGCATGCCACCCAACTTACCGTTCGGTGGCATGCGCGAAAGCCCGCTCATGTGCGCAACCAGGCGTCGACTGAGCAGGACTCCGGTCGACCGGAAGGGTGGATCGGACCGTGCGCTGGGCGCTCCGTCGGTTGACGCAAGCGCCCCCCCCGGAGAATAGTTCAGCGTCCGTGCTGGTTCGGCGCTGCTCGTGCCTGTAGATAGAGGCTCCCCCCGTTGCCACATCGCTTCACGGAATCCCTGCAAGCCCTGCTTGGAGACGCGTACCGACTCGACCGCGAACTTGGCGGCGGCGGAATGAGCCGTGTCTTCGTGGCGCGCGAAATCGCGCTCAAGCGCGATGTCGTGGTGAAGGTGCTTCCCCCTGAGCTGGTCTCCGCCGAAAGCCTGCGCCGTTTCGAGCATGAGATCGAGCTCACGGCATCCCTGCAGCACCCGCACATCCTGCCTGTCCTGACGGCCGGCGCTGGCAGCGACATCCTCTACTACGTCACGCCGTACGTGAGCGGGCTCAGCTTGCGCCGGCGGCTTGCCGACGGCCCGCCACTCGGCTTCGATGAGTCGCTCAGGCTGGCGGGTGAGCTGCTCCTCGCGGTCGCCTTCGCCCACGCGCGAGGCTTCGTGCATCGCGACATCAAGCCCGCCAACGTCCTCGTGTCCGAGGGACATGCGGTGCTGGCCGACTTCGGGATCGCCCGCGCCCTGGCTGGTCCCGATGACGGGGCCGCGCCGTCCTCGACGCGCGACGGTGCGTCGGCATACGCTGCTCCGGAGGGAAGCTCCAACCCCACAAGCGACCTCTTCGCCGTGGCCGCCGTGCTGCACGAAATGTTGACCGGTGTCACGCCTTCGCCGGGAGTGAAGGCCGAGGGCATCGAACGCGCTACTCGCGCACGACATCCCGCCGCGCCGATGGACTCCGTGCGGCGAGTGTCGCGCTGCATCGCTGCCGGTCTATCCGGCACGGCCGTGGACCGACCGCAGACGGCTGCTGCGTTCGCCGCGCTCCTCGCGCGCAGCACTGCGCCGCGATCGCGCCGCGTCGTCGTAGCGTCAGCCGTTCTCGCCGTGGCGGCCTTCGCGGTGTTGGCCACCGTGCGCGCACCTCGGCTGACCGCGCCGCTGGAATCGGCGGTTACCACCGCGTCCCGTGGCGCGCCGACACCTGAATCCGCGCAGGACGCGACGGCGGCGGACTCGGCGTCTGGTGAGGTGGACACGTCGCTTGGTCCAATGTCGGCCACTCCTACAGCGGCGCGCTCGGTTGCAGACTCGGCGCGCTGGCTCGCCGAGATCGGCGATATAACCGGGGCGCTGACGCTGGCGCGCGTGGCGGGCAGCGCAGCCGACGCGTCCGCGAGTACACACCTGCTGCACGCGATGCTCGCGACGCTGAAGGAGGCACCGGACCTGCCAGGGGAGGAGCCGCAGGCGGCCATCGGCCGTGCCCTTTCGCTGCGCGAGGCGTTGCACGCCTCGCAGGTGGAGTTGGCGCTGGCGTGGCAGGCGCTCGCTGCACAGCGGTACGCCGAGGCGGCGCCGCGATTCCGCGCATTGCAGGACACGCCGTCAGTTCGCATGTGGGCGCTGCTGGGACTGGCCGAGACGATTGCGCGTGACAACCATGTGGAACCGTTGGCGGCATCGCCGTCAGGCTTTGCGTTTCGCGCCAACTGGAGCGAGGGCGTGCGTGTCCTTGCCGAAGCGTTGCGCGTGACGCCGACGGCGGATCGAAATGTGATCTTCAGCCGGCTGCAGCGTATTCGCTACATCCAGGAGGGCCGGCTCCGTCCCGGTCGCGGCGCCGACAGCGCGGCTTTCATTGGACGGCCGGAAGCGGTGGGCGATTCCGTTCAGTTCATCCCGTACCCAGTAGGACCACGCACGTTTCTTCCGCCGCCGGGCCCTCAGAGCCGCAAGGCGTACACCCTCATGCGCGCGGAGCTGGCGCCGCTCGTGACGGAGTGGCGTCGCGAGTCTCCCGACAACTCCATACCCTGGGTTCTGACATCCGCCCTGCTGGAGGCAAGCGGGAACATCCGCGTCGCTGGAGACGAACAGATCTCAGCGCTCGACGCGATGACGCGCGCGCGACGACTGGCCCGTGGTGATGAGGAGCGCGCGCAACGCGACCGCGACCAGTTGCGGCTGCTGCTGCGGGCAGGGGACTTTGCGGGCGCGGCGCGCCATGGTCGCGAAGCGTTGCGCGGGGCGGAAGCGCGCGGTCTCGCAGAGCAGGACTTTCTCCTCCCCATCGCCGTCGTCACCGGCCGCCTGTCGCTCTCCGTAGCCATGCTCCAGCGAACCGGCGGGCTGCTGACCCGGCAAATCACCGGCCCGGACGGAACGCCGGTCGCTCTCGCGCCGGAACTGCACCGCGCCCGGGCCAGCTTTATCGTGGCGGCAGCGCTCGGCGTCTGCGACGAGACAGTGCGTCAGGCACCGGCGCGCCTGAACGCGCTCGCCGACGCGCAGTTCCCGAAGGAAACGCGCGCGCCGTGGTTCGATTTTGCCCTTCTCCAGGAACCGCTCGAGCAGTCCCAGTCGTGCACGGGCCACGCCCCCTTGGCGCGCACCACGGGGCAGGTGCGCCCAATAAACCGTGCGGCCGCCCAACTTCTGGCCGGCGATACCGCAGCCGTGCGAACGCAGTTCGCGACGATGGCCCAAATGCGCATCCAGCAGGGAGCACCGTCTTCGAACCCGGACCAGGCCGTCGGCGAGGCGCTGATGCGCGCCATGGTTGGAGACACTGCCGGTGCACTTGGCGTGCTGAAGTCGTCGCTCGAAGCGCTGTCCGTGCACCCGGAGCGCATGTTCTCGCGCGAGGGACCCATGGGGTCTATTGGCCGGGCAATGCTCCTCGTGGCCGAGTGGTCGGCGAAGAGCGATCCGGCGGTGGCGCGACGCTGGATTGACGGCGTGGACGCGCTCTGGGCGGCGGCCGACGCGCCGCTCCGCGCCGAAGTGCGGCGGGTGCGCCTCGTTGTGGACGCCGGCGCGCGCTAGCGCTCGTCAGCCGGTGCGCAGACTCTCGGCGAGTGCCTGCGTTTCCGCCGACGGCGCCACTTCGAACTCGCGGAGCAGGAAGGCAGCGAAGTCGTCGTAGATCCTCAGCGCGTCGGCGCGATTCCCGCCGCGCCCAAGCAGTGCCATCGCCGCGCGCACACGCCGCTCATCGGTGCCCGCCAAGCGTGCAACCCGCCGTGCCCAGTGCGCGGCGCGCGTGAGGTCCTGCGCCTGCTCGAGCTGGCTGGCCAGCGCCCAAGCCGATGCCAGCGCCGCCTCGCGACGGCCCTCGCGCGCTTCGTCGAGCCAGTGTTCGAACTCGCCAATACCCGAGTGAAAGCCATCGAGCAGGGGACCGCGGTACAGCTCGAGAGCGCGCGCGTGATTCCCCTCAGCATGCGCCGCGTCGAACGCGACCGCGTCGCACCAGACTCCATTCGCGTCGAGCCGCAGTTCCTCGTCACCGCGGCTGCCGATGGCGTCTTCCCCAAGAACGCGCCGGAGGCCGTGCACGGCCTTTCGCAGGGCCGCGCGCGCACCGGACGAGTCCTGCTCGGGCCAGAGCATCGCCGCCAGGCGGTCACGCCGCACGAATCCGCGAGGACTCTCGAGAGCCAGAACCGCGAGCAGTGCCACGCGCCGCGGCTGCGTGAGGACCGGCGCGGCGTCGGAGACACCAACAAGGTCGAGCGCGCCCAGCATGTGCAGTTGGACGTCGCCGCAAGGCGAAAACGGGGGCTCGGTCTTGAACGAGGGCACCGAAGACGGGGAAGAGATGTGAAGTGTCGCCCCGGAATCGGGACTGCGGGCGATCGGGAACGTTCAGGCAACGCCTAGGGCTCGGGTAGGGCAACCGTCCTACTGGATTCTATGGCGAAAGCTGCTCCCGCGCAGCGCCCCCCCTTGGCTGGAGACCCTTGTGATTCCTGCAGCGATTGCTTCCAAGACTGACCGGATTACAAGCGGCATCGAGGCGAGCCGCATGGTGGCCTTCTTCGATGCGGCCGAGATCCCCGCGGCGCTGATGCACGGTGGCCAAGGCCTGCAGCTGATTGTCGGAGAGCAGCTCGAGGGTGTTCTGCCCACTGCGCTAAGGGCCGAGCTGTCCTCAGAGGTGGCTTCGCGGCGCAGGGCGCTGCGATCGCGGACAGACCCTGGGAGCACGCTCGACTTTGAGTGGCGCGGTTGGCACGTGCGGGCGATGGACGTCAGTCGAGCCGTTCACCGTCCGTTGGTCATCGGACTGCTTGAATCGCTGCCGACGCCGAAGCGTCTCGGAACACGACTCACGCCGCGCCAGCGTGAGGTGGCCCACGCCGCCGCGCATGGCGAATCCGCGCCTCAGCTTGCCGCGCGACTCGGGATCAGCGTGCACACGGTCCGTCGGCATCTCGAGGAGATCTATCGCCGACTCGGCATCGGAAAGCGGACAGAACTCGTCCGCCTGCTGGCTATACGGTAGTGGCTCGAACCGGCCCGTGGGGCTTGGGTAATTGCCCGATCCCCGATTCCCAGAGGGTTGCCCCTCACTTACCACCTCGTAGCATGACAAGGAGAACTACTGCATGAAGAGCCCCCTACGGAAAGCCCAGGTCGTCGTGCTCGTGCTGGCCGCCGCCTGCGGCGGCTCCGACAGCGGACCCGCCTCGACCACCGCGCCGGTGAAGGACCCTAACATCGTTGGCCCCAGCGGCGGCACGGTGACGGCGGGCAATGGCGCCGCTACCCTCTCGATTCCGGCGGGCGCACTGTCGGCAGACGTCAAGATCACGATGGCGCCCACCGCCGACCCCGCAAACGACACGCGCACCTCGACCGCGACTCCTTACGAGTTCGGCCCGGAGGGCACCAAGTTCGCGCAGCCGGTGACGCTGACGCTCAGGTATGACCGGACGAAGCTCCCCCCGGGCGGGGCGCAGAGCGAACTGCGCGTCGCCCAGTATTCGGACGTCGGCTGGATTCCGGTGGAGCAGTCGTTCGCCATCGACTCGGCAACGGGCAGCGTGAAGATCGCCGTGACGGAACTCGGCGGTTCGTCCTCTCATGGTCGCCTGATGGCGATCACCGAGACAGCGATCCCGGGAGGGACACTGAAGAACTGGCACAAGATGCGGCCCATCTATGTGCCGTACTACCCGCCAGCCAATCCCTGTCAGCCGGTCGTCCTCGAGTCGTCGCAGGTGGCCAGCGGGCAGTTGCTCAGCGGCGACTGCGTGGAGTCGGGCAATAACGGCCGGCGCAGCGACTACTACTCGGTGTCAACCAACGCACAGACCGTGCTGAGCATCCGCGTGGAAGGTGCGATCACCGGGCCATTTGGCCTGGCGGCGTCGGGACTCTCGGCGTACGCGAGTTCCACGGTTGGAAACACCCTGACCACGCTGGTCCCGGCGGGCACGTGGCGTGTCTTCGTCTCCGGCACAGACAGCACGACCCGCGGGTCATACACCATCAGCACGTCCACGTCGTCCGCGGCCAGGAGCGGATGCGAGAACCTGAACGTGATCGCCGGACAGACGGTGAGCGGCGTCGTGCAGGCGACGGACTGCAGCACGTCGGTCCCGCAGTCGAGCCCGAATCCCACGCATCGTGGCCAGACGCTCTACTACGACCTCTACCGAGTGCGATTGTTTGCCGGGAAGTCCTACACAATCAGCGCGGCACAGAGCGGTGCGGGAGCCAACGCGTGCCTCATAGTCTGGCAGGGAAGCCAGATGGCGGCCTCAGTACTCGACAAGGGGCCAGAAACCAATCCGAAGACCGTGACGATCACTCCTCCCGCCGACCTCTACTACACCGTTGAAGTGGAGTCGTGTTCGACGGTGAGTTCGGCCTGGACGCCGGCGGCCATGATGCCCTACAGCGTGACCATCAGCCCGTGAGCGATCGAGCGACAATGGGCGACTGAGAAGAATGCCTTCGACGAGAAGGAATCCGATCACGGTTCACGAGACCACGGATCGGGTGCTGACAGGTCTGCGGTTGTACCTCCCGAGCGGCGAGACGGCCCTCGTGTCGTCGCCCCCCAACCTCCATAAGGCAGGTGAAACGATGTGGTTTCCAAGAATGGTGTCTGGTGTGTCGCTGCTAGCGACGATGCTGGTCGTGCAGGGCTGCGGCGGGTCCGGCGATTCGAGCGTAACAGGCGTAACAGGCGCGACAGGCGTGAACACGGTGGCCAGCGTCTCGGTGAGTCCGTCCTCAGGGGCCCTGTCAGTCGGCGGTACGCTCCAATTGGTCGCGTCCGTGTGGAACGACGTCGGCAACGCATTGCTCGGACAGTCCGTGGCATGGAACTCATCCAGCTCCAGCGTGGCCACGGTTTCGTCCACTGGGCTGGTCACCGGCGCTTCGGCGGGAACCGCGACCATTTCCGGATCGGTCTCGGGCAAGAGCGGCACCACGACAATTACGGTGAGCTCGCCTGCCTTCACGCTGGCCGCATCTCCGGCAACGGCGTCCATCGCGCCGGGCGGCACGGCCAGCCTGAGCGTCACCATCGTTCGAAGCGGCGGGTTTGAGGGCGCCGTGACGATCACGGCAGAAGGCCTGCCGACCGGAGTGACGACCAGCGGCGTCGTGATCAGTGCCGGCACGACGAGCGGAACCGTTCTCCTATCCGCCAGCGCGTCCGCGCCGAACAGCGCCGCCACAACCGTCACCCTCCGTGCTCGCGCCACGGGGCTCACGGATCGCACGACCACGGCCGCGCTGACCGTTGCCGCCACGAACGCCACCTTTGTCGGCGCGTTCACGGTGCCGGCCTACCGCGTATTTGGAACGAGCGATGCCACTGGAGCAACCTGCTTCTTCGATGTTACGTGGACCGGGGCGACGTTGACCCTCACGTATCCATCGCTCTCCGCGGGGAGCTTGGCGACGATTCGGGTCACCGGACGCCGCATTTCGACGCCCCTGACGCCGTCGGCCAGCGGGCCTGGGGGGACGTCGTTGTGCTCGTCGGGCGACGCAACCCACACGGGAACCTCGAGCTTCACTGCGGCGTTGCCGGCCGCAAACGGATCAACCACCTACTCCGTCAACAGCAATTCCGCCGTGTCCGAAACTGCAGCGTTCAGCGGAACCGCCAATGGCGCCAGCACCACGATCACCGGCACCCTGACCTTCACATATTTTGGTGCCGGCCGCGGAGGCGCCACGGGATCAACCACTGTGACCCTCACCCGCCAATAGGCGACGCCGAGTTTCGAGACCGAGCGGAGAAAGGCCCCCCACGTCCCGTGAACTGCGGGGAACGTGGGGGGCTTCACCGCGACCGTCCGTCCGGGCATCGCCCGCGGTTGCGCCAACCTACCTCGTCTCCGTCCCCTCGTACACGACCTTCCCGTTCACGATCGTCCGCACGATCTTCGCGTCGCGAATCGTCTCCGGCGCGATCTTCGTGATGTCGCGGAAGACCGGGCGCGTGATCGTGGTGTACGAGGATTCGCTCTCGTGGGGCTATGGCGCCGAGATCGCGGCGCGGATTGCCGACGAGTGTTTTGCGTGGCTTGACGCGCCGGTCAAGCACGTGGCGTCGCAGGACGTGTGGGTGGGGTATGCGCCTGCGCTCGAGGACGCGATCCTGCCGCAGACGAGCACGTTTCTTGAGGCGTATCTGGGAATTGTGCGGTATTGAGTGACGGCAGACGGCAGACGGCCGATGAGGACCGGGGGGACCATCCGCAGGTCCTCAGTCGTTATTCAGTTCCGCCGTCCGCCGTCCGCCCTCTGTCGTCCGGCATCGCGCCGGTTCCGACGAAGATGACTCCGCGCCCATGCCCGATCCCCCAGCGCGTGGTGGCGTCGGCTCCCGTGTAGTAGCGGATGTACTGGATGGACGGCGTGGAGATGCCCTCGAGCGACCGGACGCCGCCGAGGCGCATGCCATCGAGGTACACCTGCACCTCGGTTGGATACTTGAAGCTCGAGATGCCACGGGCACTCAGCCAGGTGCCGCGCAGGCTCTTCACGACGTCATACGCCGTCGAGAACCGCGGGTCCTCGATCTGCTCCCGCATGATCAGCAGTTGATCGGGCCGCTCCCCTCCCGCCCCCCGCGTGCTCGCGGCACAACCGGCAGCGAACGACAGTACCAGCCCGACAACGACACATGGCAGTGCGGAACGGCGCATAAGTCCTCCCGCGACCCGCAGGTGATGGCGCGCTACTTCGCCTCCGGCGCCTCATACACGACCTTCCCGTTCACTATCGTCCGCACGATCTTCGCGTCGCGGATCGTCTCCGGCGCCATCGTCGTGAGATCGCGGTCAATCATCGTGATGTCAGCGAGCATCCCCTTCTTGAGTACCCCGCGAGTCTCCTCGGCGTACCCGGCGTACGCCGCGCCCGACGTGTAGGCGCGCAGCGCATCCTCCACTGTGATCTTCTGCTCCGGCACCCACCCGCCCGGACGCTTGTCGTCGAGCGTGCGCCGCGTCACCGCCGCGTATATCCCCATCAGCGGCGTAGGCGGCGCCACAAACCAGTCGCTGCCAAAGGCGAGCGTGGCCTTGGTGTCGAGCAGCGACTTGAAGGCATATGTCCCCTTCGAACGCTCCGCGCCGATCACCCGATCCACCCAACGGCCGTCGTCAATGGCGTGGTACGGCTGCATCGAGGGGATGACCCCGAGCGCGCCGAAGCGCGCCATGTCGGCGGGGGCGATGTGCTGCGCGTGCTCGATCCGAAACCGCCGGTCGCGCGGGCCGTTCTCCCTGGCCACGCGCTCGAAGATGTCGAGCTGCACGCGAATGGCGCGGTCGCCGATGGCGTGCACCAGCAACTGCAGCCCGGCCTTGTCGGCCGCCGACGCCCATGCGTAGAGGTCAGCCTCGCTGTTCACCATCAGGCCGCGGTCATTGGGCGCATCAGTGAACGGTTCGAGCATCGCCGCGGTGTGCGAGCCGATTGACCCATCCACGAACCCCTTCAGCCCGCCGATGCGCACCCAGTCGTCGCCGTGGCCGCGGGCTTTCACCGTGTCGGCGAGACGCTTCCAGCTGGAGAGTGGCACCGCGGCGTAGATGCGCGTCGTCAGCGTGCCGGCCGCGTGCGCACGCTCGAACGCGGCGAGGTCGCCCCACCCACCCATGTGGTGCACCGCCACCACGCCCTGTTCGTTCACGTGCTGCATCGCGGTGCGCAGGGCGCGATCCGTCATCTCCCGGCTCTCCGACGGAACCGCGCGGCCGATGATCCCCATCGCATTGTCCTTGAAGATTCCGGTCGGCTCGCCCGAGGGGTCGCGCACGATCGTTCCGCCGTCCACGTCCTTCACGTCGCGCGTCACGCCCGCCGCCTTGAGCGCCGCCGAGTTGGCCAGGCTCATGTGGCCGTCGAGGCGATTGATCCAGACCGGGTTGTTGGGCGTCACCGCGTCAATCCACTGCCGCGTGGGAAGCTCCCCGCCCCAATTCTCGTGATCCCAGTCGCCGTTCATGATCCAGACGCCCGCCGGGATCGTCTTGGCGAAGTCGCCGATGCGCTGGATGAACTCGGCCTTGGTTCCGGCATCACGAAGCTTCACCGACTGCAGCGCAAAGCCGCCTTCGATGAAGTGCACGTGTGCGTCGATGAAGCCCGGGACGACCATGGCCCCGTGCGCGTCAATGACGCGCGCGCCCGCGCCGGCGAGCTTGCGGATTTCCGCGCTCGAGCCCACCGCCGCGATATGCGCGCCGTCCACGGCAACGGCGTCGGCCCACGGGCGGCGCGCATCGCCGGTCCAGACGCGGGCATTGACGATGGCGAGGCTGATCACGGCAGTTTGCGCGAGCAGGTGCATGCCGTCCTCCTCAGCGCCGCTCAATCGCGTCGCGCACGTCGAGCAGGATCTCGAAGTAGAGCTGCTCGCGGCGGTACGAGAAGTCGAGCGCCTTCATGCCGGCCTCGTCCTCGGTGGCCTTGGCGCGCTCGAACGCCTCCCGGTACATGTCGTCGAGGTTGGCGAGGATGCGTTCGCGGGAGCGGGACATGCGGAGGTTCTCCAGCGCCACGGGGGTGAGTCGCGGCGGATCAGTGGACACGACGGCGCGCGACGAACCCCTCTCGAGGAGGAGCCGGCGGGCGATGCCAAGCAGCTGGCCGCGCGCATTGAAGGAGTGAGCCATGACTCCGTGCATAATCGCACGGCGACGCAGGCGAGGGAATGGGGACGGAGCGGAGCGGCCGCGGGCGGGGCGGCTACGGCGTCGGCCGCTGCGCGAGGAGCCGGGCGACGGCCGCGTCCTCCTCGACGAACGGCAGCAACGCCGCGACAACCCCTTGCTCGGTCTCGCCTTCCACGGCCATCAACGGCAGCGGAGCCCGGTGGACGTCAATGGAGCGTGGCCCCGAGTTTCGCCGATCCACCTCGATGACCGCACGGACCGGCGTCCCATCCTTCGGCGTCAACCGGCGGATGCGCACCGTGGCCCCTTCGGGCAAGGTGCGTTCGTAGAGGACATCGGACACGGAATCTCCCTCGGCAGGATCAGTTGATTATATCTGCCCTAGTACTACTTTGTTAGATAGGTCTGGTGCTTTACCAGCGTTTGCGGTAGGTTTTGGCCGTCTCATGGTGCGGAGGCGGTATGCCGGTGCTGAAGGCGGGGACGCAGCCGTTGGGCGATTTGGCAGAGTTCCTCGTCCCG
>CAMTWA010000023.1:0-32774 GCA_947085385.1 uncultured Gemmatimonadota bacterium
ACCGAAAATGCCTGGCCGACGGCTCAAAGGCCCGGGACACCGCCGGCCCGGCGCGCCACGAGCCCCGCAAAGGCGCCCGCACCCCGAAACGGGCGCTTGCTTACTCCGCTTTTCACGCGTCGTGAGAATTTCGGGCTAGAGTATCCGGGGAGACCCGGACTCCAAGTTCGGCAGCATTTCCTGAATCCAATCAAACGCGTCGGGTTCGGTCGAGAAGCCGAGCGATGGTGCCGCGGCCAGCGCCGCCGCGAGGTCGCCGGATGAACGGCGCGCGTCCATCAACTCGATGAGCGCGAGCAGTCGGCGTCCGTTGCGCCCGAGCATCGGCCGATGCAGTTCCGACATGCCGGCCAGCCTCGCCGGTGTCAGTGCCACCCCACCCAGCGCGCCCTGGCGTGTCGTTCGCCGCACCGCGACCCCATCCCCGGCGGCCACCGTGCACTCCCAGGTCCACCTGTAGTCGCCGCTCACCTGCACCCCGCAGAAGCGCAGCGCCAGTTCCGCACGCGCCGGTACGGCGAGCGGCTCGCGCAGGGGAAGGTACAGGGAACCGTGCACCGACTGCTGCGGCCCCGGCTTCGCGGAGAAAGCCTCGCCCTCCGCCAGCTCCGCGTCAAACCAGAGCGCGAAGCCGTCGGCGACAATCGGCGTGGCTGACGTCCAGCGCGCCGTCCCTTCGAAGTTCGGCTCGGTGACCGTCTCGAAGTCAAGCGTGCCAAGCAGCACCGGCGACAACAGGAGATCCTCTGGATTCAGCTTGCCGCGCGCCGCGTCGTCCACGACGTGACATCGAAGCGTGCTCAGGTCCACGCCATAGCAGTCGGCGCTCGTGGCCTCGAGGTTGCTGCGCACGCGCGGCGGATGGCGCGTTGGCGCCGCCCAGATACGGTCGCGCCGCGCGACAAAGCGCGCATCCGGCGTGAGCAGGCGATCGCGGGCGTCGCGCAGCAACCTGATGCGCTCCCCGTGCAACGGCATGATGCCGCGCACATCCTCGACCAGCAGGTTCGCCCGCTCCGGAAGTTCTGCCTGCCGCGAATCGCCTTGCACGAACGTGACGCGATCCGCCACCCCGTTGGCGCGCGCCAACGCTGGTCCTAGCCCGATGGCATCATTCGGCTCGATCGCGTAGGCGTGTCGGGCACCGAGCTTGGCGGCGAGCACCGCGAAAAATCCGAACCCCGCCCCGAGATCGAGCACGACCGACTCAGGCGTCACCATCTTGCGCAAGGCGCGCGCATACGCCCCCGTGCGGATCGGGTCGGCGATCATCGCGATGTAGTCGTTCACAGTGTAGCTCACGGTCCCTCACCCACCTGCGCGTCCGTGCCGAAGACGGCCAGCGTGCGGTACTTGGCCAGGTCGGAGCTGTCGCCGGTCACCAGCACGCCGGCGCTCTCCACCCAGGCATGGGCATCGAGCGGCCGGCCGTCCTGGGCCACGCCGATTGACACCCGCGCCGGCTTGCCAGCCCGCCGCAGCATCACCTCGGCGGCGAGCGCCTGCGACAGGCAGGCGCTGCCGGCGATGGAGCGGGCGGCGCGGTCCACCGCCCGACGCACGGCCCGTGCAAAGGACGCATCGGGCGCGCCGCCTGGAGCGGACGCCCACCGGTCCACGAGCGCCCGCACCTGCGGGAAGGGCAGGAACACCAGGCAGAGGCGAACCAACGCGAGCGTACCAAGGGCCTGCATGGCGAACCGCCGTTCCGCAGAGGGCAGACCGACGAGGCTACGGAGCCGGGGCAGCATCACGCACCACAAGGCCGCGCGAGGCGAGTTCCTCGACGAACGCCAGCACCTCGGCGGCGCACTGTTCGGCCGAGACGTCGTACTCTGACGTCAGCGTGGCCACGACGTCCGAGAGCCGGCGCGGGGTCTGCAACAACCCCCACACGCGGGCGGCCACGGCGGTGACGCTGAAGTACGCGCCTTCCTTCATGCCGAGAATGACCACTTCCTCTGCCAGGTCTGCGGCGACCTGGTCATTCGACACCACGAAGGTCTCGTCGAGGGAGGGTGTGAGCGCCATCGCGTCTAATGATAGCGTTGGCGCGCCTGACGTGTCAGGCCTCAGACGATGCTCGTGCACCACTACCCGTGCACCACTACCCTTGATCCACGCCAGTGGCGCGGGTAGTATTCGGGCATAGACCAATCGCGGCTCGGCTTGCCGCCTCACCTCCTCCCGCGTCGGCAACCCGCGGGAGGCGCGAACGACCAAAGGAGGATTGCCATCCGTGACTCGTGACTACGAGGCGGTGTACGTCTTCGACTCGACGCTCGAAGACGCCGCCATCAACGACAAGATCGCCAAGCATCACGCGCTGCTCAGCGCCGAAGGCGAGATTGCGCTCAACCACTGGGGCCGTCGCCAGCTTGCCTACAAGATCGGCAAGCGTGAGACGGGCTACTACGTCGTCGCCCGGTTTGCGTGCGACGGCAAGGTGCTTCCCGAGTTTGAGCGTTCGCTCAAGCTCGATGACGGCGTCGTGCGCTACCTCATCTCGATCCACGAGGATGAGCTCGGCGCCCCGCCGATGACCGAGGAACAGCTCGCTGCCAAGCGGGCCCGTGACGACGACGACGAGGACGACGAATAATGCGCCGCCAGAGAAAGACGTGCCCCATGGATGAGGCCCGCATCCGCTGGGTTGACTACAAGGACGAGCGCTTCCTGTCGCGCTTCGTTACCGACAACGGCAAGATCCTGCCGAGCCGCCTCAGTGGGACGTGCGCGCGGCATCAGCGCCAGTTGGCGAGCGCCATCAAGAAGGCGCGCTACCTCGCCCTGCTGCCGTACACGCGCGGACAGACCCCGTAGGAGCCGATCGCGTGAGCGACGCCGTCGTCGAGCCCACGCCGCCTGCGGATTCCCGCGAGCGCGGCTGGATGCGCCTCGCCGGCGGACTGCTGCTGCTGCTCCTGCTGCCGGCCATGCCGCCGTTCTCCGTGGTCTTTCCGGTGGCGGAGACGGCGTTGGTGCTGGTTCCCGCGCTCGCGGCCTGTGCGCTCGCGGGATGGAAGGCCGGCGGTCGGCCCGTCCTCGCGGTGCTCTGGGTGGCTTTTGCCGCCTGGGTCATCGCGGTGGGCGCGGAGCGGAGCGACTACGCACTGCTGGCGCGCGGATGGGCGGTGCTGGTGGCGGTGGCGTTCGGCGCTTGGGCGCTGCTCTGGCCCGAACGGTCGTTCCTCCCGCGGGCACTCGCGGCGCTGGGGTTGGCGTTGGCAGTCGGCGGCGTGATGTCGTTTGCGGTGCCGGGTGGCCCGGCCCGCGTGCAGCAGGTGATCGCTGGCGAGACCCTGCGCCGCGCCGACCTGTTCGAGACGGAGTGGCGGGCCCGGCTGGCGACGAAGGACTGGCAGCAGTTCCGGGCGACCAACGCCGAATCGGCCGCCTGGTTCGAGAAGACGCTGGAGGAGCAGCGGGTGATGGTCCGGCGCGCCGCGGAACAGTCGCCGGCGCTCTTCCCGGCCCTGCTGGCGCTGGAAACGCTGGTCGCGCTCGCACTTGCCTGGGCGCTGTATCACCGCGTGGGGCGCGCCCGCATCGGCGCACCGCTCGCGCGCTTGAGGGAGTTCCGGTTCAATGACCAGTTCGTGTGGGGACTGGTGGGCGGACTGGGGTTCCTCGTGGTTCCGGGCCTTGGTCCCCTGCGGGATCTCGGTGCCAACCTGCTGGTGTTCTTCGGCGCGCTCTATGCGCTCCGCGGGGCCGGCGTGGCGCTCTTCTTTCTGGCGCCCGGGCGGGTGATGACGGTCGTACTGGTCGGCGCGTCGGTGCTCTTTGCCGGTGCTGCTGGCGTGATTTTCGTAGGGCTCGGCTTGGGCGACACCTGGCTCGACTGGCGTCGCCGAGCGCGCCCATCAACCTGAACGTTGGGGTTTCCGATGGAAGTCATTCTGCGAGAAGCGGTGGAAAAGCTCGGACATCCGGGCGACATCGTGAAGGTGTCGGCGGGCTACGCGCGCAACTTCCTGCTCCCGCGCGGCATCGCCTACGAGGCCACGCCGGGCAACAAGAAGCGCATCGCCCAGGAGAAGGCCTCGCTCGAGGCGGCCGAGAACACGCGCCGCACCGCGGCCGAAGTGTTCGCCGCCAAGATCGAGCCGATTTCGCTGACCTTCGCCGCCCGTGTCGGCGAGGAAGGCAAGCTGTTCGGCTCGGTGACGTCAGCGGATATCGTTGCGCAACTGGAAGCGCAGGGCATCCACGTGGAGAAGCGGCAGATTGACCTCAGCGAGCCCATCAAGGCGCTCGGCGTGTACAAGGTCGGCATCAAGCTGCACGCGGACGTGAAGCCTGAGATCAAGGTGTGGGTGATTAAAGGCTGAGAGACAACAGAGAGACAACAGAGAAACAACAGAGAGACAACAGACAGACGACGGGCGGGGGGCGGGCTTTGGCTTGTCTCCCGTTTGGCGTTGTGGGTTCGGGGGGCGTGTCGCGTCGGGGCTGTCTGGCGGCACCCGGTCGGCCTCTCGCGTCGCGGTGGCCGGACGGGGCTATGGTTCTCCGCCGTACTCTGTCTTATTCTGTCTCAATCTGCCGGTTCTTCCCCGGAACTTTCCCATTCGCCCGGTGTTCTTTTCAGAGATGTCCCCCGTGAGTTCGCCAGCCCGAGTTGCCGAGCATGCGCGGCGTGCCGCTGCGCTCTGCGTGGACAACAAGGCGCATGATGTGGTGCTGCTGGATCTGCACGGCGTGACCGACATGGCCGACTACTTCATCGTCGCGTCGGGCACGTCGGACACGCATGTGCGGAGCGTCGCGCAGCATGTGGTGGACGGGATGGAGCGGGCGGGGCTGAGGGCCCACCACCTCGAGGGCGCCGAGTCGGGGCGCTGGGTCCTGGTGGATTTCGTTGATTTCGTGGTGCACGTGTTCCACCCGAGCATGCGGTCGTACTACCAGATCGAGCGGCTGTGGGGCGACGCCCCCGCAGTCACGATCACGTCCTGAAGCCGGGAGCGTCGATGTCGAAGGTTCGCCTCACCGCCCTGCTGCTGTCGCTGTGCGCCGCCCTTCCGCTGGGTGCGCAGGGGTACTTCGGCCAGAACCAGGTCCAGTTCCAGAAGTTCAACTGGAAGGTGCTCAAGACCGAACACTTCGACATCCACTATTACCCGGAAGAGGCGCAGCTGGCGCATATCACCGGCAGCCTCGCCGAGCGGTCGTACGCGCGGTTGTCGCGCCTGATGGGCTACCAGTTCAAGGAGCGCAAGCCGATCATCCTGTTCGCCTCGCGCGGCGCGTTCGCGCAGAACAACGTGTTCGGCGACCTCGGCGAAGGAACGGGCGGCGTCACCGACGCGCTCCGCCAGCGCAACATGTTCTTCTTCAGCGGCAGTCTCGGCGAGGCGGAGCACGTGCTGACGCACGAGATGGTGCACCAGTTCCAGTACGACATCTTCTCCCGCGGCAAGGCCGGCCAGGGGCTCGAGACGCTGCAGCAGCGGAACCCGCCGCTCTGGTTCATCGAGGGCATGGCCGAGTACCTGTCGGTGGGCCCCTATCATCCAGCCACGGACGGCGTCATCCGCGACGCCGCGCTGAGCGGCAAGTTCCCGACCGCCGAGGACCTCGACCGGCGTCCCGACCAGTACTTCCCGTACCGGTACGGCGAGTCGTTCTGGCGCTACGTCGGCTCGCGCTGGGGCGACGAGATCGTGGGCGAGATCATGCAGTCCACGCCAACGCTCGGGCACGAGCGCGCCATCAAGCGTCACACCGGCCTTTCGCTCGAGGAGCTCGCCGCCGATTGGAAAGACGCGATGCAGGCGCTGTACCTGCCGCAGGTGGAGGCGCTCGACCGGCCGCGCAAGATCGGCACCTCACTGCTCACCGAGCGCAAGACGGGCGGCGTTATCCCCGTGTACGTGGCCCCAGCGCTCTCCGACGACGGCAAGTACATCGCCTACATCTCCACCGGCAGCCTCGTGAAGGCGGAGGTCTTTCTGGACCTCTACCTCGCCGACGCGCAAACGGGCAAGCGGCTGAAACGGCTGACGAAGAGCACACTCGATCCGGAGTTTGAGGAGCTGCGGTACGCCTATTCGCAGAGCGCCTTCTCGCGCGACGGGCGGCACCTGGCATTCACGGCGCAGCGCGCAGGCAAGGACGTGCTGTACGTGGCCGACGTGCGCACGCGCAACGTGGTGCGGCGGCTCGACACGGCACTCGACGCCATGGTGGGGCCGTCGTTCTCGCCCGACGGGCGGCAGATCGTGTTCAGCGGGCTCAGCGGCGGCGTCTCCGACCTGTACGTCATTGACACCGACGGCAAGAACCTCCGCCGCCTCACGAACGACCTGTACGGCGACCTGATGCCCGCCTGGTCGCCCGACGGCAAGAAGGTGGCGTACGTCAGCGAGCGGGGCCCGCAGACGCAGCTCGACGTTCTGCGGTACGGCCCGTGGCGCATCAGCGTGCTCGACCTCGAGACCGGCGTCAGCGAAGTGCTCCCCGGCCAGGCGGGCAAGAACCTCAACCCGCAATGGGCGCCGGACGGCAAGTCGGTGGCGTTCATCAGCGACCGCGGGGGGATTCCGCAGGTCTTCCTGTTCGATTTCGCGGACCAGGAGCACTACCAGTTGACGCGTCTCGTCGGCGGTGTGCAGTCGGTGACCGAGAACAGCCCAGCCCTCACCTGGGCTGGCACGGCCGACCGCATGGCGTTCGTCTACAGCGAGAATAACAGCTACACCGTCTGGCAGGCGGCGAACCCGCGGCAGTTCAAGCGCGAGCCGTACCGCGAGGGGGCGGTGGTGGCGGCGGGTCAGGGGCCGGCGGCCACACGTGACACCGCCGATGTGCGCCGCGCCAGTGAGCGCGCCGCCGCCGAGGCACGGGTGAGCGCCATTGTCGCCCGGGCGGCGACCGGGCGCGACTCCCTGCTGGCGCCAGCCACGACGCGGCCGCGCGACGAGCGCCGCCAGTCGGTGTATCGCGGCGAGGGCGGCCTGCGGCCGGCCGACCGTCTCCCAGAGCGCCTCGGCGCCCCCGGCGCGATCACGAGCGTCGCGTCGCTGCTCGAGGACGCGACCTTCGCGCTCCCCGACACCACCAAGTTCGTCGTGGACCGCTACCCCGGCTCGCTACGCCCCGAGTACATCGCGCGCCCGCAGATGGGCTACGCGCAGGACAACTACAGCCGCGGCGTCTACGGCGGCACGACCATCGTGCTGTCCGACCTGGTGGGCAACCGGCGCCTCGAACTGGCCGGCAGCATCAACGGCCGGGTGGAAGAGGCGGTGGTCTACGCCGCCTACACGTCGCTCGCGCGGCGTTTCCAGTACAAAGCCGGCATCCAGCAGTCGCCGACGTTCTTCCTGCTCGGCTCGGCGCTGAGGCCGGTCAGCAGCACGCAGGCGATTCAGGAGCAGGCCATCGCGCGCTACATCCAGCGGTCGGCGTTCATCGCGGGGCTGTACCCGCTGAACCGGTTCAAGCGGTTCGAGTACGGCATGAGCCTGAACAACATTGACCGCTCGCTGATGTACGTGAGTTATGGCGTGGACTACGCGTATGGCTACACGACACAGGTCTACCTCGACAGCATCGTGAACGCCTCGTCACTCAACTTCGTGGCGCCATACGCCGCGTTCGTGCACGACAACACCATCAACGGGTACACCGGTCCCATCTTCGGCCAGCGCTACCGGTTTGAGCTGGAGCACGCCGCCGGCAACCTGAACTGGACCAGCTACAACGCCGATTACCGGCGCTACGACGCGCTGCTCTTCAGTTACCTGACGCTGGCCACCCGGGTGCAGACGAACATTTCGACGGGGAGTGGCGAGAGCGAGTTTCCGAAGTACATCGGGCGCGCCGATCTCCTGCGCGGCTACGACCGTGAGAACTACTACTCGAGCGTCTGCCAGACCGCCCCCGGCGGCACGGGCGAGTGCTCGGCCACCCAGCTTCTCGGGAGCCGCGTGGCCATCGGCAACGTCGAGTTGCGCTTCCCCGTCTTCCGGCCGTTCAAGATCAGGAAGACGATGATCTCGTTCCTCCCCATTGACGGCCTCATCTTCGCGGACGCGGGGATGGCGTGGAGCAAGGGCCAGTCCATATCCACGTCGCGTCCGGCGAACTACGACTGGAGCAAGCAGCGCTACCCGCTGCGCAGCTACGGCTACGGCTTCCGGGTGAACCTGTTCAACTTCGCCATCCTGCGCTTCGACAAGTCGTACCCGCTCGACGCGGCGTCGAAGAAGGGATACTGGTTCTGGACGTTGGGGCCCTCTTTCTAAGGGCGAGTCTGGATTGGGAGTTCGGATGAGGATTGGCGATGGGGATTGGCGATGAGGATAGCGATGGGCCCGGCGGCGGACGCCGGGCCCATCGTGCATCCATTGTCGTTCATCCAGATCGCGCATCCAAATCCGAGCTCCCAATCCGGGTTCGCCTTTCTTCTTCGCTCGCACTCCAGCAAATTGATTGGATGCGCCGCGCCGCCCTCCTCCTCGCAGTCCTCCTCTCGGCCGCTTGCGCGAAGACGCCGGACGCGGGCATCGCGAGCGGCGGCACGGCAGTCGGCGCGGCGGGACCCGATGCCATCCTCCTGCGCTTCCCGCAGAACGGTGGAACCGCCCGCGCGTACCGGTGGTGGCGCGACAGCACCATCTGGAGCTCCGTGCAGCGCGTGCCGGCCGTCATCGACGCATTGGCGTTCGACGCGCAACAGGGCATCCTCGTGGTACTCGATGCGGCGCGCATCCCGGTGCGCGTTGACCTGCGCGTCGGGCGCGTGACTCCGGCCACCACGGAGCGGCTGCGCGCCCTCGCGTCCGCCACGGGCTATGCGGTGTTCGGCGTCGCCCCCACGGGCGAGGTCGTGCGGCTCACCAGCAGCGCCACCTGGCGCTATCGCCCGCCGTCGCCGGTTCGCTCGCTGCTCCCCCTGCCCGACGGCGCGCTCCTCATCCTGAGCACTGAACCAGACGGGCGCGTCATGATCCGTCGGCTGCAGCCGCCCGAGACGAAGATCACCGACAGCACCACCATCGGCGGCGCCGACCTTGTGATTCCCACCACGGTGGGCGACCGCGTCTACTTTGCATCCGGCGACCATCTCGAGGGACTGCGCACGCGCAACCTCGAGCGCTCGCTGACCATCTCCTTCGACAACACCGTGCGCGCCGTCGTGCCGACGCCGAGCGGCGACCGGCTGTTCGTCGCGGTCACGAACAGCGCGACGCTTTATGTCGTGGACCGTTACGAAGCCGCAGTGCGCGGCCGCGTGGCGCTTCCGGGCGTGCCGGCCGCACTGCGCATGGACCCGGACGGACAGTACGTGCTGGCGCAGACCACGGGCGGTGATTCCGCGTACGTCATCGCCATCGGCACGCACCGGGTCATCGCCACGGTGGCCACAGCATGGCGCACCGACTTGCCGCTCATCGCACCCGACGGAGCGCTCGCACTCGCCGACGGCGACGCGATGGTGATTGTGGACGCCGAGACGCAGCGCGAACGCGCCCGCCTGCTGAATGGCGCGGCCGACGTCTGGGCGCTCGTGCGATGGAACGGGTTCCGCCCGCGATTGGCCTCGCTGGACGAACCGGTGACGTTTGAGGACGCATACGCCGACTCGCTCGCGGCCGACTCGCTCCTGGCCGACCCGAGCGCGGCTGTCGCCCCCCTTGCGGCGGCGCTCAGTCCCGTGCCCCCGGCCGATGCGCGCGCCGCGATGCGAAGCCAGGGCTGGTCGCTGAGCTTCGCGGCCGTGCTGTCGGAGAGTCGCGCCCGCGCAATGGCCGCGACGGTGCGCGTGCAGGGCGCGAGCGCGCGCGTGCAGTCCACCGAGCGCAACGGCTCGACCGTGTATCGTGTGGTAGCCGGCCCCTTCCCCACACGCGAAGCCGCCGAAGAGGCCGGACGCCGCAGCGGCCTCCCCTACTGGGTGTTCGAGGCGAACCCGTGATCGGCCGCCGGCGTCCGATTGCGCCGGCGCCGAACTCTTGGGAAGAGGAGGGCCGCCGCCTCGCCTCACACCTAGATGGCCTGTCGTCGGTCATCGTGATCGGCCTGGATGCCGACGCCACCGCACGCGTCGCGCTCGGCGCGGCACGCGCGACGTCGCTTGCACGCCGCGTGGCGGTGGCCGACCTCGTGGGCGCAGCGTCCGCGCTTGGCGTGTTCGCCGGTCCCCCGGACGCGCCCGGCATCATCGACAGTTTTCTCCGCGGGGTCTCGCTCAACGATGTCGCGCGGCCGGCCGCCGACGGCACGCCGTCGCTCTTCATCCTGCCGCGCGGCAGCGAGCCGGTGCTGCCCGACGACATGTTGCGCAGCGACCGCTGGCGACGCCTTGCGGCCGGATTCACCGATGCCGGCGCCTTGCTCCTGATCGTGGCACGCGCCGGGACTCCGGCGCTCGACGCGCTGGTACGCCAGACCGACGGCGTCGTCTCGGTTGGCGACGCGGACATCCCCATCGAGTGGCGCGTCATCGCGCAGGCCGGCGAACGCGGCCGGGTCCAGACAGCCACCGTGGCTGATGGAACGCATGGTTCAATGGTGCGCCGGCCAGCGGCGGGCCAACCGTCGGCGCGCGGGCGTCGGCTGGTGGCCGCCATTGCCGCCGTGGTCATCGTGGCTGCCGTGGTCGCCGTCGCCGTGCGCTGGCAGCGCTCGCGTGACGCGACGGCTCCTCTGGACAACCCCACGCCACCGGCCACGCTGGCCCCGCCCGCCCCGACGCCGGTCGCCCCGCCCGCCGACACAGTGCGGGTGAGCGATCCTGTCAATCCCCAGGACAGCGCCGCGGCCGCACAATTCGCCGTCGAGCTTGTGGCGACAAACACCGCCGCGGGTGCAAATTCGTGGATTCGCGAGCGCGGCGGTTCGCTCCCCGGCCTCACCGTGTCGCCGGTCCTGATGGGCGCCGCGCGTTCACGATGGCACAAGGTGCTCGCCGGCGCGTGGCAAGATCGCGCAGTCGCAGACTCGCTGCTGGCCGCGCTGCGAGACAAAGGGGTGTTGCGCGCCGGTGCTGGCGTGGTGGTGCGAATGCCGTTGGCGTTGTTGGTGGAGGCGGGCGTGCCGCGCAGTGCGGCGGCCTCGCGCGTGGCGGCACTCGCCGCCCGTGGCGTGCCGGTGTATGCGTTGCTGCAGGACGATGGAAGCGTGCGCCTCTATGCGGGCGCATTTGACACAGCCGCTGCGGCGGTGCCTCTCGACGCGGACCTTCGCGCCGCCGGGCTCGCACCGCAATTGGCGTACCGAACCGGGAGAACGTTCTAAGTGCGCTTGACCAGACTCGATCTGCATGGCTTCAAGTCGTTCGCCGATCCGACGGAGCTGTCGTTCGACGCCGGCGTGACGGCGATCGTCGGCCCCAACGGGTGCGGCAAGTCCAACGTCTCCGACGCCGTGCGATGGGTCCTCGGTGAGCAGCGTGCGCGCCTGCTGCGCGGCGCCAAGATGGACGAAGTCATCTTCCAGGGCTCGTCGGCCCGCAAGCCGGTCAACATCGCCGAGGTCTCCCTGCACTTCTCCAACGAGGAGGGCGTGCTTCCCATCGCGTACCGCGAGGTCGTGATCACGCGCCGCCTCTCGCGTTCGGGCGAAAGCGAGTACCTGCTCAACCGCACGCCGTGCCGCCTGCGCGACATTCACGACCTGTTGCGCGGCACGGGACTCGCCGCCGACGTGGGCGTGGTGATCGAAAGCAAGATGATTGACGCGCTGCTCAGCGACCGCCCCGACGACCGGCGCGAGCTGTTCGAGGAGGCCGCGGGCGTGGGGCTGTATCGAGACCGCCGCCGCTCCACCGAGCGCCGGCTCGAGGAGACCAGCGGCGACCTCGCGCGGTTGGACGACCTGATCAACGAGGTGGGCAGCCAGGTGCGCTCGCTCGCGCGCCAGCGCAAGAAAGCGGAGCGCCACACCGAGGTCATGAAGCGCCGCAAGTCGGTGGAGCTCACGCTCGCCGAACGTGAGATGGCGTCGTGGATGGACGAGCTGACGCGGCTCGGCGGCGAACTGGCCGCGCTGCGCGAGCGCGCGCCCGAGGGCGAGCAGCGCGTCCGCTCGGCCGAGCAGGCCCGCGACGCGGCGCACGCCGCGCGCGCGGCGGCTGACACGGCGCGGCAGGAGCGCACGCGCCTTGCCAGTCAGCTGCGCGAGTCGCAGCAGCTGCTCCAGCGCGAGGTCGCGGTGGCCGAGGAGCGCCATCAAAACGCGGTGCAGCGGCGCGAACGCGCCGAGCTGGAGCGCAGCGAGGGGGCCGCATTCGGCGACCGCCTGCGCGGCGAGTGGGACGCGGCGCGCGCCGATGAGGCCAGGTGCGAAGCCGACGTGCGTGCGGCGGCCGAGGCGCTCCAGCGCGCGGTCGCCGCGGAGGAAGAGACGCGCGGCGGAGTCAGCGCGGCTCGCGATGCGCTCTCGATCGCGGAGGCAACGGTGCGTGACGTGCGGGAACGCATCCACCGCATTCAGCTCGAGCGGGACGGTGCGGAGCGCGACGCGGGTGACGTGGCGCAGCGCACGGCGGTACTGGGCAGCGAACGCGAGCGTCTCACCGAGCAGCTGCGACTGGCCGAGCGCGAGGTCGCCGTCGCTGCCGAGGCGTTGGCCGCGGCGCAGGGCGCCGCGGGCCAGGCTACGGGCACGCTCGAGGCGGCGCGCGCCGAGGCCCGCGGCTTCGGCGAACAGGAAGCGTCGGCACGCGCCGACCTGCGCCGCGTCGAGGAGGAACATACCGGCCTGCTGGGCAAGCTGAGTGCGCTCGAGGGACTCGAGCGCGAGCGCGTGGGGCTCGCCCCCGCCGCGGCACGCCTGCTGCGCGAGCGCGACCAGTTCGGCGAAGGCGCCGTGCTGGGCCCGCTCTCCGACTTCATCGGCGCCGACGCGTCCGCGGCGGCGCTCGTTGAGCGCTTCCTGGGCGCCACCGTGCACGCGGTGGTCGTGCGCGACCGCGCCGTTGCGGACGCCGTGCGGCAGTGGCATGCCCGCGCCACGCCCGGCGCCCTGCTCCTGCTGCCGCTTGACGCGCTCGCCGTTGCCGACGACTCGGCGGACGTCGACGAACTGGCAGGGCGCGTGCAGTCAGAGGGACCGGTGAGCGCCTGGGTGCGCGCGCTCCTCGGCAAGGTCCGCAGCGTGGACGATGGCACGGCGTTCGTCGACGCGCGCGGCGCCGTCTGGCTGCCGGGCACCGGCAGCGGCGCCGGCCCGCTGCGCCGCAAGGCGGAGCTGTTCCAGCTGCGCGCCGACCTGCTGTCCATCGGCGCGCGCCGCAACGCTGCGCTGTCGGCGCTCCAGCGCGTGCACGCCGAGGTCGTCGCCGCCGAAGACGCGGCAGCGGCAGCCGCGCAGGCGGACGGCCTCGCACAGCAGGAGGCCCAGCGCGCCGCGTCGCTGTGCGCCGACCGCGAGCGCACCGTGCAGCGGTTGCAGCGCGACATCGCGGACGCCGAGGCGCTGGCCGAGCGGCTTGCCGCGCGCCAAGCCGAGCTGTCGGCCCGCGCGGCCGACGGCGCCGTGCGTGTTGAGCAGGAGGGCGATGCACTCGCGGCTGAGGAGCAACAGGCGCTGGCGGCGCGCGAGGCACTCGGCGTTGCCGAAGCGCGCCAGGACGCCGCGCGTGAGGCGCGCTCGGCGGCGCAGGTGTCGCACGCCCAAGCCGAGGCGCGGCGCCAGGTCGCCGTCGAACGCGAGGAGCGTCTCGCGTTCGAACAGGCCGGCGCCGCCGCGCGGCTCGAGGCGCTCAACCGTGAACTCGCCGCGATTGACGCGGCCGACGGCGAGCTTGCCCGTCAGATGACCGCTTGGCGGGAGGACCTCGCAGGGCGCACGCTGTCGCTCTCGTCGGCTGAGCAGGCGCTGGACGAGGCCGAAGCCAGCGTGCGCGCGGCCGATGCCTCACTGGGCGGCGCGGAGCACGTCCTTGACGCCACGCGCCGGGAGGTCACGGCGATCGCCGAGGCGCTGCACCAGGCCGAACTCCGCCACAGCGAACTGGGCGGCAAGCGCACGGCCATCCGCGAGCGTCTCGAAGCCGAGTGGCGCAAGCCGCTCGAGGAGCTGCTGGCCGACTACGTGGCGCTGGAGGTCGAGGACGACGCGCTGCGCGCCGAGGCCGAGCAGCTGCGCGCCCAGCTTGAGGCGCTCGGCCCCGTCAACGAACTGGCCATCGAGGAGCATGACGAGACCGCCAAGCGCCTCGACTTTCTCACGACGCAGCGCACCGACCTGTCGGACGCGCAGAAGGCGCTGCAGCACGCCATCCGCGAAATCGACACGACCGCGCGCGAGCTGTTTTTGACGACGTTTGCCGAGGTGCGCGAGCACTTCCGTCGCATCTTCATGACGCTCTTCGGCGGCGGCGAGTGCGACCTGCGGCTTGAGAATCCGGACCTGCCGCTGGACTGCGACATCGAAATCCACGCGTCGCCGCGCGGCAAGCGCACCCAGCGCATCAACCTGCTCTCCAGCGGCGAGCGCGCGCTGGTGGCGTTGTCGCTGCTCTTCGGCATCTTCCTCACCAAGCCCAGCCCGTTCTGCCTGCTCGACGAAGTGGACGCCCCGCTTGACGACCAGAATGTGGGGCGCTTCGTGAAGATGCTGAACGAGTTCAAGGTGAACACGCAGTTCATCGTCATTACGCACAACCCGCGCACCACGACCGAGGCGGCCGACGCCGTCTACGGCGTGACCATGCAGGAGCCCGGCGTCTCCTCGCTGGTCAGCGTGCGCATGTCCGGACTGCCGGTGGACGAGGACGCGCCGGAGGAAACGCCGGTCTCGTGACAGCCGCGGCGCGAGATCGATCGCGGCTGGCGCCCGCGCGCAACCTGGCGGTCGGCGGCCGCTCGGGACGCTCGGGCTACCCGGAACGCGCGGGCCGCTGGTGGTGTGCGCTGTTCGCCGCCGGCGTGATGGCGTGGAGCGTGCCCGCCGCCGCGCAGCGCGCCGTGTCGATCACAGGCCCCACGGACAATCCGCTGCGCGACGGCATTCCCGCCTTCTCGATTGTTGCCACTGGGTTCGCCCCGGCCGACCGGCCGCTGCGGTTCACGCTGCAGGTAGCAACAAACCCGTCGTTCGCCACCGGGCTTCTGGCCGACACCACGATGATCGGCGCCGGCACGAGCCAGACCATCGCGCCGCGCAGGCTCCTGCCCGAGAAGAGCACCGTGTACTGGCGCGGCGTCGTCACGACCGCGGCCGGCCTCCAGGTGAACTCGGCGATCACGGGGCCCGTCAGCACAGCGCCGTGGCTGACGCTGGTGTCTCCAAACAATCCCAACGGGTCGGTGGTCTACTCCAAGCGACCGTCGTTCATCTGGAGCTCGGCGCGGATCGACGCATCGGCCGGACGCTGGCAGTATGAGATTCGCGTGACGGAATCAACCGGGAACACCGTGCTCGTCGGCCGGCTCGACGACACCGTGTACGTGCCGGTGCGCGACCTCGAGGGCAACACGTCGTACCGCTGGTTCGTGTCGGCGTGGACCCTGGCCGGCGACTCGACGCGCATCCTCAGCGCGGCGTCGCTGGTCGTCCTTGACCCGTCGGTGCCGCCGGCGACGATTCTCTTCCAGAACTTCCCCAATCCCTTCCCGAATGCGCGGGTGAACGCCACGTGTATCTGGTTCGACCTGCGCAGCGCATCCGCCGTCGAGCTGTCGGTGCTCGATTTGCGCGGCAACCATGTGCGCTCGCTGATCCCGGGCCCGGCGTTCCCGTCGTCGTCCTTTGCCGCCGGCCGCTATGGCCGCGCGAGCGAGGGAAGCAACAGCGGATGCGATCCCCGCCTGTCGTGGGACGGCACCGACGACTCGGGACACACGGTCTCAACGGGAGTCTACCTCATCCGGTTGCGCGCGGACGGAGTGGAGACATTTCGCAAGGCGCTGTTCAAGGGGCGATAGACGACCTCCTCCCTTCGGCTATATTGCGACACCGCGTCCGCGCGGAACGATCTTGATCCCGGAGTAACGGATGCTCGTGGTTATGCAGGCCACCGCTTCACCCGCTGACATCCAGCGGGTCTGCGAGGCCATCGGCGAGATGGGTTTCCAGGCCCTGACGCTACCGGGCGCACAGCGTACCACCGTGGGGCTGGTGGGAAACGACCGGCGCGTGGACGGGTCGCACATCGAGGCCCTGCCGGGCGTCGCCGAGATCATCTACGTCTCCAGCCCGTTCAAGCAGGTCTCGCGTGAGTGGCGGCAGGCCAACACGCTGGTGACCATCGCCCCCGGCGTGACCTTCGGCGGGCGTGATGTCCCGGTGATTGCCGGACCCTGCTCGGTGGAGAGCGAGAAGCAGATCCTCGAGGTGGCGCAGTCGGTGCGGGCCGCGGGCGCGGTGGCCCTGCGAGGCGGCGCATTCAAGCCGAGGTCATCACCGTATTCGTTCCAGGGCATGGGCAAGGAGGGGCTGGAACTCATGCGGCGCGCCAAGGCCGAGACGGGACTCGCCATCGTCACCGAGGCGATGGATGACGAGGGGGCGCGGCTCGTCGCCGAGTACGCCGACTGCATCCAGATTGGCGCGCGCAACATGCAGAACTACTCCCTGCTCAAGACCGTGGGCAAGCTGCGCAAGCCGGTGATGCTGAAGCGCGGCATGGCAGCCACCGTGGAGGAGCTGCTGCTCAGCGCCGAGTACATCCTGGCCGAAGGCAACGACCAGGTGATTCTCTGCGAGCGCGGCGTGCGCACGTGGGATCCATCGTCGCGCAACATGTTCGACCTGAATGCCATTCCCGCGGTGCAGAAGCTCTCGCACCTGCCGATCGTCGCCGACCCGAGCCACGGCACAGGTGTGCGCGATCGCGTGGCGCCGATGGCGCGCGCCGCACTGGCTGCCGGCACCGACGGCCTGCTCATCGAGGTGCACCCAGATCCAAACCGCGCGCTCAGTGACGGCGCGCAGTCGCTGTTTCCGCAGCAGTTCAGCGACCTGATGCGCGAGCTGGTCGCCATCGCCGACGTTATCGGCCGCCGCATCTCGACCTTCGACAGGCAGTGATGCCGGCAACGCGAATGGGGACATCGGGGGCGCGCCGCGGATGGCGCGCCCCCAGCACGTTCGCCGGGCGTCGTCTCGTCGTCGGCGCCTGCGCGCTGGCGGCCCTTGCCGCCTCAGCCGGGAGCGCCTCCGCGCAGGCGCCGCGCGACACCGCAGCGGCGATGGCGCTGTACCGCGCCGCCGCCGCGAAGTTCGCCGGCGCGAAGACCCTGCGCGCCAGTTTCGAGCAGACGCTCATCAGTCCGGTGAGCACCACGCCGCGCACATCGCGCGGCGAGCTGCTGCAGCGCCCCCCGACCCGATTCGCCTTCCGGTTCACCGACCCGCCGGGAGACGCCGTGGTGTCGGACGGCGATGCGCTCTGGGTGTACCTGCCCAGCTCGGCGCCCAGGCAGGTGCTGAAGCTCCCGCGCGAGTTGGGTAGCGCGTTCGACGTTGTGTCCCGCCTGCTCTCGAATCCCGGCGACCGCACGCAGGTGCGCGTGGTGCCGGAGTCCGACCGCGTGGGCGGCGAGACGGTGACGGTCTTTGCGCTGACGCCGCGCAGCGATGGCGCTCCGTTCCAGTCGGCCAAGGTCTGGATTGGCGCCGACGCGCTCGTGCGCCAGCTCGAGATCGAGGAACCGGGCGGCCTCCGCCGCCGCCTGCGCTTCTCGAAGATGCGACTCGGCGTGAACCTGCCCAAGAGTGCTTTCGTGTTCACGGTGCCCGACGGCGTGCGGATCGTCGACCAGGCAGCGCTCATGGGCGGCGGGACTCGCAAACCGTAGGCTCCACCGCGTGGCCGATCCCGCCCGCGCACTCAGCAGAACTCCTGGCGCTCTCGTAAGAGAGCTGTAGTCCCCGTGACCGAAGTCACTTCCGTCCACCGAAGTCGAGGCACGCATGCGCCGCCTGGCCCGTTCGCTCGCCCTCTCGTTGCTGGTAGCCCCCACCCTTGCCGTCGCCCAGACGCCGGAACTCTGGCGGCAAGTCGAGATCGTGCGCACCACCACCGGTATACCGCACATTCGCGCCGAGAACCTGCGCGCGGCGGGTTACGCGCTGGGATGGCTGATGCTCGAGGACTACGGTCCGCGTACGGCGCTGGCGGTCCTGCGCTCCTCCGGCCGCATGGGCCTCGTGTTCGGCCGCGACAGCATCGAGTCGGACTTCCTCGAGCGCCTCACACGCGAGCGCGCGGTGGAGAGCTACGTGAAGCTCGAGCCCGGCACCCGTGACGTGTACGAGGGCTTCGCCGCCGGCCTCAACCGGTACATCGCCTTGCACCCGGCCGAGTATCCGGCCACCATGCCCGCCGACTTCACCGGCTACGACATCCTCGCCGGCGACATGGGCGGACCGGCATACGGGAGTGTTCGTCGTTTCCTGTCGAGGCTCGATCCCCGGCAGTTCCCTCCAGAGGAGCCGCGCCGCTTCGGCGCGCCGCCCGCCGAGGGCGAGGACAACGGTGGGCAGGCGCGCGACAACGTCGGCTCCAACGCCTGGGCCTTCGCGCCCAGTCGAACGAAGAGCGGCAAGGCGATTCTCCTGCGCAACCCGCATCTCGCGTGGAACTCGGGCTACTATGAGGCGCACCTGACGGTGCCGGGGCTCGTCGATTTCTACGGCGACTTCCGCATCGGCGGACCGCTCACGCTTATCGGCGGGTTCAATTCGCATCTCGGCTGGGCAACGACCAACAACGCCCAGCGACTGCAGGAGTTCTACTCGCTCGACGCGGACCCCGCGATCCCCGACCACTACCTCATTGACGGCACGTCGCTGCCGCTGCGGCGTGAACTGGTCGCGGTGCCGTACCGTGACGGCGCGGGCATCTCGTCAGTGACGCGCGAGTTCTGGTTCACGAACGCCGGCCCGGTGATCCACCGCGCCAACGGCAAGGTCTACATCCTCAAGACCGCCAACGACGGCGAATACCGCAACGGCGAGCAGTTCCTGCGGCTGATGCGCGCCACATCGCTGGACGAGTGGAAGGCGGCGATGCGCCTTCGCGCCCGCGGCACGTCCAACTACACCTACGCCGACAAGGTCGGCAACATCCTGATGGTGTGGAACGCCACGCTGCCGCTCCTCCCGCACGCAGCCGGAGGCGATACGCTGGCGATCCCGGTGAAGAGCACCAGCGACATGTGGACCCAGTACGTGCCGTGGGACTCGCTGCCGCAGTTCCTGAATCCCCGGGGCGGCTACGTGCACAACGAGAACAGCTCGCCGCACTTCACCAATATGCGCGCGCCGGTGGACACGACCAACAAGTACCCGAACTTCGAGAAGCCCTCGTTCTCGTTGCGCAGCCAGCTCGGCCTGCAACTCGTGGGCGGCACCAACAAGGTGAGCCTCGAGGACGTGGTGAGACTGAAGCACAGCTACCGCATGCTGCTCGCCGACCGGGTGAAGCCCGACCTCATTGCCGCCGTGAAGGCGACCAAACCAACCGGTGACGTGGCCGCCGCGCTGGCGATGCTGGAGACGTGGGACAATAGCGCCGCGCCGGACAGCAAGGGAGCGAATCTCTTCGAGCTCTGGTGGCAGCAATACGGCCAGGGCCTGCCCGACTCGCTCCGCTATGCCAGGGCGTGGACGTCGGCCGACCCGACGAACACGCCCAGCGGCCTGTCGCAGCCGGCCAGGGCGGCCGAGGCCTTCGTGCAGGCCGTGGCCGAGACGGCGCGGCGCTATGGCGCATATGACGCATCGTGGGGTGCGGTCCACCGCGTGCGCCGCGGCAGCGTTGACGTTCCCGTCGGCGGCTGCAGCGGCACGCTCGGCTGCTTTCGCGTGCTCAACTTCGCGCGCGACCCCGATGGCAAGCTCTCGGCCAACGGCGGCGACGGCTGGGTGCTCGCCGTCGAGTTCGGCGAAACGCCGCGGGCCTTCTCGGCGCTCGCGTACGGCAACAGTTCACGCCCCGAGTCGCCGTGGTATTCCACGCAGGCCGAGCTGTTCGCCAAGGGCAACCTGAAGCCGGTGGCGTTCACGGCGGCGGATGTTGAGAAGTCGGCGTTGGTGCGATATCGGCCGGGAGAGCCGAAGTGATTTCGGATTGGGAGCTCGGATTGGGAGTGACGATCGTGATTGGCGATTAAGACGATGATGGGCGCCCCGGCTCGCTGCCGCGGCGCCCATCGCCATCCACATCGCCAATCCGAATCCCAAATCCCAATCCGAGCTCCCAATCCGAAATCATTTCGGCGTCGTATCGCCCACCGGTATCTTCTCCAGCAGCGCCTTCGGATCCGTCGCCCGCCGCAGCAGCTCCGCGGCCCGCTGCACGACGCGGTCGTTCCGCACGATCCGGCGGCTGGCGAACGGGAGGCCGAACGCTTGTCGCGCCAGTTCGTTGCCGAGCTGGCGGGTCACCAGCGTGGACGCATCGTCGTACACCGAACGCGGCACCGTCAGCCCGCGACGCACCAGCTGGGCCCAGAGCGCGCCACGCATCGCCGGCGTCACGGTGAAGACCGTGTCGCGCACCGCCCCGCGCCGCACCTCGGCGGCCGCGAAATCCCTCAGAACCTCGCGGTAGCGAGGCGCGTCGGCCCCCAGCGCCAGCATGAACGCACGCTCGCCCGCGGCCGGCACCGAGTCGCCCGCCAGCAGGTCGGGCGAGATGCCGCCGCCGCCGAACACCTTGCGTCCAGCGTCGGTCTTGAACACCGGACGCTCCGGGCGGTCGCTGATCACGCGCGGCGCGCCGTCGTCGCGCACGACGCGGCTGATACTGCGCCCGGACGGCGTGAACCAGCGGGCCGTGGTCAGCTTGAGGCCGCCGCCGCCCTCGAGTTCGAAGACGTTCTGCGCGCTTCCCTTGCCATAGGACGTGCGCCCCAACAGCAGCGCGCGGTCATGGTCCTGCAGGGCACCGGCCACGATCTCGGCAGCGCTCGCCGTCCCCGAGTTCACCACGACGGCCACAGGCAGCCTCGGCCAGCGCTGGTCCGCGCTGTCCACATACACCGCCTGGCGCTCCTGCCCGCGTGCGCGCACCTCGACGATCTCCTGCCCCTTGTCGAGGAAGAGGTCGGCGATCGCGACGCCCTGGTTGAGCAGGCCGCCGGGATTGTTGCGCAGGTCGAGCACCAGGGAGCGTGCGCCGGCCGCCTCCAGCGAGTCTACCGTCCGCGTCAGCTCCTCGCGCGCCGAGTCGCTGAACGTGGACAGCAGCACGTAGCCCACGCCGCCGTCGAGCACGAGCGCGCGCGACACCGATGACACATGAATCTCGCCGCGCTCGAGCACGAACGGGATGCGCGCCATGCCCCGCTCGACGAGCAGGCGCACGCTCGAACCCGGCGGGCCGCGCATCGCGTTGCGCGCCTCTTCCATGGTCCACCCTTTCATGGCCTGCCCATCGACCTCCACCAGCCGGTCGCCCGCCTGCACGCCCGCCTGTTCCGAGGGCGAGTTCGGTCGCACCGCGAGCACCACGACATAGCCTTCTCGACGCTCCGCCTGGATGCCGACCCCGCTGTAGAGCCCCGACGTGGCCTCGGCGAGCCGTTTCAGGCGCTCGGGTGGCAAGTACGTGCTGGCGGGGTCTCCCAGTTCCTCTACGAGCCCGATGGCTGCGCGGCGCCAGAGATCGTCCGTCGTCAGCGAATCCACATAGCTGTCGCGTACACGCTCCATCACACTGGCCAGCAGGCGTGAGCCGCTCACCGCAGGTCGCGCCGAGCGGCCGAGGGCACGCTGCACGAGCCAACCGCCGGCGATGGCGCCGGCGGCTAGAACCAGCAGCGTGATGATGAGGCGGTTGCGGCGCACAAGACCCCTACGCCGCGCGTGAGCGACAGGTTCCAGCAGGCATCACCCCTTCACCTCCGGACAGGCCGCGGCAACCACCTGCCACACGCGCTCCTCCACCTCGTCCACAGCACCCTCCGCCGGCACCAGCACGATGGGTCCACACTCCGGATGCGCGGCCTGCCACGCCGGATCGGCGAACCGCCCGAAGGCCGATTCCACACGGCCATGGAACGCCCGCTCCGCCTGCTCCATCCGATCGGCCGCCCCGCGCCCAGCCGCGCGCGCGAATCCGACGTCCACAGGCACCGTGAGCAGCACCGTCACATCCGGCACGAGGCCGCCCGTCGCGAAGGCATTGGCGTCGCGCACTTCCGCTTCAGGTAGGCCGCGTCCGCCTACCTGGTAGGCGTAGGTGCTCAGGAAGAAGCGATCGAGGAGCACGATCTCGCCGCGGGCCAGCGCCGGGCGCACTTGCTCGCCCACCAGCGCGGCTCGCGAGGCCATGAACAGCAGCGCCTCGGTGCGGGCCGGTATCTGCGCGCCGGGTCGCAGCAGGAGCGCGCGAATCTCGTCGCCGACCGGCGTGCCGCCCGGCTCGCGCAGCGTACGCACCTGCGCGCCGTGCCGGGCTAGCCGCAGCGCCAGACGCTCCATCTGCGTCGTCTTGCCCGCGCCTTCGCCCCCCTCGAAGACCACCAGCCGTCCGGCCATGGCCGTCACCCGAGAGTGATGATGCCGCTGGCCGCGCCCTTCTTGATTCCCTCGAGAATCCACTGGTTCACTTGCATCATGATCTTGTCGAAGTTCTCCTGGGCCACAATCATGCGCTGGTACAGCGGATTCACCTGCACCTGGCCAAGTAGCTGTTCGAGCTCGCCCTCCATCTCCGCCGTCGGCTGCTCGCCGCGGTCCAGCATATCCGACGCCTGGTGCCTCAACTGCTCCATGCGCTTGAGCAGCGCTACCGCCGGCTGGTCGGCGCCGAGCGCGTCATTGGCCCGTCGCACGGCCTTGTACTCGTCACTCTGGCCGATCAGACGGCCCAGCTCCACGGCGCGCTCGTTCAGCATCACGTCTCCTTGCGTCGGGCCACGACGAACCGCTCGCGGCCGGTAAGATCCTTGTGTATGACCACCTGCTCAAACGCGCCCGTGGCATGCACCAGCGCCGCCGCGTCCGCCGCGCGCCGCGCGTCCACCTCGAGCGCCAGCATCCCGTGCGGCACCAGCACCGCCACCGCCCCGGACACGATCGCCCGAATGGCCGCCATGCCGTCGCGCTCCGCGAACAGCGCGAACGACGGCTCCCAATTGCGCACCAGATCGGGAAGCTCGCCCGCTTCCGCGGGAGCAATATACGGGGGGTTCGCGACCAGCGCGTCCAGCGCCTCGCCGGCAAGCGGCGCGCACCAGCTTCCCGCCCGGAACTCGACCAGCGCGCGCCGCTCCGGGGCGAGCGCGCGCACGTTGTGCCGTGCCACCGTGAGCGCATCGCTGGAGATGTCGGTGGCAATCACCTTGTCGTACCGGCCTTCCGCGGCCAGTGAGAGCGCGATGGCGCCCGACCCGGTGCCGACGTCGGCGATGGTGCCCGTACCGGCCGTCTGCGCAAGGACCAGATCCACCAGCAGTTCCGTCTCCGGGCGCGGAATCAGCACGCGCTCATCAACGTACAGCGTGAGCGTGCGGAAGTCGGCGCGCCGCACCGCGTACTGAAACGGCATGCCGCGGCGCAGCCGCTCGGCCGCTTCGCTCAGCGCCACGAGCGTGGCGGGTGCCAGGGGTTCGTCGCGATGCGCGGTGGGCCAGAACTTGGGCTTGCCGAGGACCGCCGCGATCAGGTCGCGCGCCTCCTGGCGCGCGGCCATGCCCGTGGAGCCGCCCAACTCGGCAGCCAGCGCATCGAGCATCTCGCCAATTGAACCGCCCGCCGGCGCGACGGAGCTGATGTCGGCGGGAAGCTCGACATCGCGCAGCGACTTCACGAAGGGGCCCGAATCCCTCGGTCCGCGGCCTGGTACAACCGAATCCGTCATGCCTGCCTCATCTGTCCGCCGTCATCCCGTTGGTCGGCTGCCGTCAGCCGATGCTGTCCTCGTAAACCTACCACGCGTCGTCAGAGAACCGTCATCGGACACCGGACCTCATCAACGCCTCACTCCCCGCCCACCGCCAGACGCTCCTCCAGATCCGCCGTGCGAAGCGCTTCGACAAGGGCGGCGAGCTTGCCGTCGAGCACGCCCTGCAGGTCGTGCGTCGTGAAGTTGATGCGATGGTCGGTGATGCGGCTCTGCGGGAAGTTGTACGTGCGGATCTTCGCGGAGCGGTCGCCGGTGCTCACGGCGCTGCGGCGCAGCCGGGCGCGCTCCGTTTCCTGCTCCGCGATGCGCTGGTCGAGCAGGCGCGAGCGCAGCACTTCCATGGCCTTGGCCTTGTTCTGGATCTGCGACCGCTGGTCCTGTTGGGTCACGACGAGGCCGGTCGGCAAGTGCGTAATGCGCACCGCCGAATCGGTGGTGTTGACGCCCTGCCCGCCGGGCCCGGACGCGCGATAGACGTCGATGCGCAGGTCCTTGTCCTCGATCGAGACGTCCACGTCCTCGGCTTCGGGAAGCACCGCCACTGTGGCCGCCGAGGTGTGGATGCGTCCAGCGGCTTCGGTGGCGGGGACGCGCTGCACGCGATGCACCCCCGCTTCGCGGCGCAGCTCGCCGAACGCGCCAGCGCCAGAGACCTTGAAGATGGCCTCCTTGAACCCGCCCATCGTGCCGTCGGAGAGCGCAAGCGTCTCGAGCTTCCAGCCACCGTGCCGCTCGATGTAGCGCGTGTACATGCGGTAGAGCTCGGCGGCGAAGAGCGCCGCCTCGTCACCGCCGGTGCCGGCGCGGATCTCGACGATGGCGTTGCGGTCGTCGATCGGATCGGGAGGCACGAGCAGCGGCTTGACCTCCGCCTCGAGGCGCGGGATTTCCGCCTCGAGCCGGGCCTTCTCCGCATCCACCTCGGCCCGCATATCCGGATCGTCCAACGCAACGAGCTCGCGTACCTGCGCGAGCTCGTGTTCCAGCTTGGTCAGGCGATTGGCGCGCGACACGACGCCAGCCAACCGCTGATGTTCACGGCCCAGCTCCGCCAGCCGCTTGGCATCCCGCAGCACTGCAGGATCGAGCAGGTCGCGTTCGACGTCGGCCGCGCGCTGCAGCGCGTCGGCGAGGCGGTCGCGCAGGCTCAGACGGCGGCCTTCCGCTTGAACTTCTGGTTGAAGCGCTCGACACGGCCAGCGGTGTCAATCAGCTTCTGCTTGCCCGTGTAGAACGGGTGGCAGTTCGAGCAGATGTCGAGATGGATCTCGTCGCGGACGGAACGCGTCTGGAACGTGTTTCCACACGCACAGCGCACGGTCGTCGTCGCGTAGACGGGATGGATGTCGGCCTTCACGGGATACTCCAGAGCGGGTGTTCTTGGGTAGCTGGTAAATATACCCTACCAGACTGGTCGGATTCAAGCGGACAACTATAAAAGAGTTTGACGCCTGCCCCTGGCAGCGCTAAGTTCGCCGCAGTGTGGAGGTTTGGAGATCGACGAACCGGGGTGACGGCGTCCGCCAAGACTGGGGGCCGACGACCGCGGTGATGGCCTTCTCCATTCCTCTCGGTGTCCGACCGCGTGCTTCGCGCGGACCGCCCAGGATCACCCAGCAGTCCTCTGCCCCGTCGCCCAGTGCCCTCGATCGCCAACTTCCTCGCCACCGTCCCGCTCTTCAAGTCGCTCGACGCCACCGAGCGCGAGCGGTTCGCGGAGCTCGTGCGCGAGAAGAGCTACCCCAGGGGAAGCGTCATTCTCTTCGAGGACGACCCGGGCGATGCGCTCTTCGTGGTGCGCTCCGGGCGGGTGAAGGTCGTGCTCCTCGCCGACGACGGCCGCGAAGTGATCCTCAGCATGATGGGAGCCGGCGAGTATTTCGGCGAGCTCTCGCTCATTGACGACCAGCCGCGCTCGGCCCACGTCATCGCCATGGAGGAGTCGTCCATCCTCGTGCTGCACCGCGACGACTTCCGGCGCCGCGTCGAGTCGAGCCCCGGTGTGGCGTGGGCCCTCCTGCAGGAGCTGTCGCGGCGCCTGCGGCGCGCGGATGACAAGATCGGCACGCTCGTCTTGCTCGACGTGCCGGGGCGTATCGCGCGCATGCTGCTCGATGCCGCCGAGGACGGCGGCGATGACCTGATTGAGAAGCCGCTGACGCACCAGACGATCGCCCAGGTGATCGGCGCGAGCCGCGAGACGGTGTCACGGGCCATGCGGGAGTTCCAGGACCTGCGGTGGCTCTCCACCGAGCGGCGGCGCATCCGCCTGCTCGACAAGGCGGCGCTCCGACAGCGGGCCCAACAGCGGGTGTGACACGCGTCACCAAGTACTGGTGACCATCCTCCAAGACTCTCCTCCCTCCCTTTCGGTACGTTTCTCGCGATGACGCTTCGTGTGCAGTTCTGGGGGACTCGTGGATCGATCCCAAGTCCGGGGCGCAAGACGGTGCGCTATGGCGGCAACACACCATGCGTCGAGATCAGGACCGAGGAGGGATGGCTGGTCATTCTCGATGCCGGCACGGGGATTCGCGAGCTCGGGTTGTCGTTGCAGGACCGGTCCGACGGCGCACCGCTGGAAGGTGACATATTTCTGACGCACGCCCACTGGGACCACATTCAGGGGATTCCCTTCTTCGCTCCGATCTTCCAGCGCGGGAACCACTTCACGATCTGGGGATCGAAGGCGTTGGAAGGCAGCGTGGATCGGGTGGTGCGGGACCAGATGTCGCCCGTCGTGTTTCCGGTGTCGTTCGAGGAGCTCGACGCCCGCATCGATTTCTCGTCCATCGCCGCCGGGGAACGCCGGGGAGGCACGGGGTATGTGGTGGAGGCGTTCGAGGTGCAGCATCCGGGGGGTGCGCTGGGCTACCGGTTCCACGCGCCCGGGAGCGAGCGTGCGATCGTCTACGTCTCGGACAATGAACTGGGCGCCCCGGAGAAGTACGACTCGGCGCCCGGCTGGCGGCAGTCGTTCCTGGATTTCGTGCGCGGGGCCACCGTGCTGGTGCACGACACGATGTACACTACAGAGGAGTACGACCATCACCGCGGCTGGGGGCACTCGACCTTCTGCGATGCGGTGGAGGTGGCGCTGGACGCGGGCGCAGGTACACTGGTGCTGTTCCACCACGAACCCCGCCGTTCGGATGACGAACTCGACCAGCGCGTCGAGGAGTGCCGCGCGCTGGTGCGGTCCCGTGGAGGGACGCTGCAGGTTATTGGAGCCGCTGAAGGACTGACACTGACCGTTTAGCCCCTCGCCTCAGAGGAGGATCCCATGAAGTTCGTGAAGTCGTTCGCGATGCTCGCCGCGCTCGCTGCTGCCGTGCCATCCGTCGTTGCCGCCCAGGGCGGGAGCAAGCCGACCGTGGCCGTGCTCTACTTCAACAACAGCGCCATCGGCGCGGCCAACGCGGAGCTGGCCCCGCTGTCGAAGGGGATCGCTGACATGCTGATCGGCGAGCTGGCCGCCAACCCGGGCATTCGCGTCGTCGAGCGCGACCAGATCCAGAAGGTGCTGGAGGAGCAGAAGCTCAGCACCGACGGCAAGGTCGACAATGAGTCCGCGGTCAAGGTGGGCAAGCTGGTTGGTGCGCACTACATGGTGACCGGCGGCTTCGTGACCGATCGCAGCGGCCGCATGCGCTTCACCGCGCGCGTTTTCAACACCGAGACCAGCCTGATCATCTTCCCGGCCGCCGGTGGCCCGACCGGCGTCGTGGACGGCAAGATCGACAACTTCATGGAGCTGGTGGTCCAGTTGGCCGCCAAGATCAACACCGGGGCCAAGCTGCCGGACATTCCGGCGCGCGTCGGCGAGGCCCGCAAGGAAGCCGCCAAGAAGGTACCCTACGAGGCAATCGCGCTCTACAGCAAGGGGCTGGCGGCCAAGGACGCGGGTAACAAGAGCGAAGCCGTGACGCTCTTCCGCAAGTCGCTGGAAAAGTTCCCGGCCTTTGAGAAGGCCGAGACCGAGCTGAAGAAGCTGCAGTAGGCTGGCAGGCGCGCAGTCGCCTCCGCACATTAGAACGCCGGCGCCCGCCAATCTGGGCGCCGGCGTTCTCGCGCCCGAGTTGCCGTGACCACGACGCCGCTGATCCTCGCCTCCGCCGGCCGCACCTTCGCGGCATTTCCGTCCCTGGGCACCGCCCCGGAGTTCACGGTGCGCCGCGTCGCGGCACTGCCGTCGGCCGCGGAACTGCCCGAGGACCAGCCCGTCGTGGTTCTCCTCGACGCAGTGCTGGCATCCGATGGGCCAGCGGTGACCGCGCTGCTCGGCCGCGCGGTGTTTGTGGGCGTGGGCGCGGCGGGCGCCGTGGAGCCCGGCCCTGCGCTGCCGGCCGATGCGCTCTGTGGGTTCGTCGCTGAGGATGCGGCGCCTGCGCTCGCGCGCACGGTGCTGCAGGGCGCCGTGCGCCACGCCGCGACGCTGGTGGCGGCGCGGCGTGAGGCCGCCGCGGCGGCCGCGCGCGCAGGGGAGATCGCCGAACTCTCGCGCATCGGCGTCGCGCTCTCGACCGAGCGCGACCTCCCGACGCTGCTGGCGCTCATTCTCGAGCAGGCGCGGCAGCTGTCGTCCGCTGACGCGGGTTCGCTCTACCTGGTGGAGCGGCGCGACGCCGCCGAGCCGGTGCTGCGCTTCAAGCTGTCGCAGAACTTCACGCTCCCCGATCTGCCGTTCAGCGAGTTCACGGTGCCGTTGAACGCGTCGTCCATCGCGGGCGCGGCCGCGGTGACTGGTGAGGCCATCACGTTCGACGACGCCTATGCGCTGGGCCCCGGCGACGGCTTCACGTTCAACCGGTCGTTCGACGAGAAGTTCGGCTACCGCACCAAGTCCATGGTGACGATCCCGATGCGCACGCACCGCGACGAGATCGTCGGCGTGCTGCAGCTGATCAACCGCAAGCGGCAGGCGACGGCGCGGCTCGCCTCGGCGGCCGATGTGGAGCGCGAAGTGATACCGTTCGACGCGCACGCGGTGGCGCTGGTGAGCGGGCTCGCGTCGCAGGCCGCGGTGGCCATTGAGAACGGGCGCCTGTACGAGGACATTGAACGGCTCTTCGAAGGGTTCGTCATGGCGTCGGTGACGGCCATCGAGAGCCGCGACCCGACGACGTCCGGCCACTCCTCGCGGGTGGCCACGTTCACCACCGGCCTGGCCGCAGCCGTGGACCGCGTGGACAGCGGCCCCTACGGGCACCTGCGCTTCTCGCGCGAGGAGTTGCGCGAACTGCGCTACGCCTCGCTGCTGCACGACTTCGGCAAGGTCGGCGTGCGGGAGCAGGTGCTGGTGAAGCAGAAGAAACTATATCCGTCGGATTTGTCCATCATCCGGCACCGCTTTCAGTTCCTGCTGCAGCGTGCCGACCTGCAGTACGAGCGCGAACGCGCGCAGTATCTCTGGGAGCACGGGCGCACCAACTACGAGGAAGCTGTGCAGCGGCTCGACCACGCGCGCGCGTCGTCGCGGGTGCAGCTGCAGCGCTTCCTCGACGCCATCGTGCGGGCTAATGAGCCCACGATCCTCACCGAGGGGACGTTCGAGGAGCTGAGCGAGATCAACGAGCGGCTGTTCGTGGATTTCGACGGCATGGAGAAGCCGCTGTTGAGCGACGACGAACTGCGCTACCTGATGATCAACCGCGGCAACCTGGACGAGCGCGAACGGCGCGAGATCGAGAGCCACGTGACGCACACGTACCGGTTCCTCGAGCAGATCCCGTGGACGCGCGAACTGAAGGGCATCCCGTTGATCGCCTGGGGTCACCACGAAAAACTCGACGGGTCGGGGTATCCGCGCGGCGTGCAGTCCGACGCCATCCCCGTGCAGACGCGCATGATGACGATCAGCGACATCTACGACGCGCTGACGGCCACCGACCGCCCCTACAAGCGGGCGGTTGCGACCGAGCGAGCGCTGGACATTCTGCACGACGAGGCCAAGCACGGGCACGTGGACGTCGCGCTGCTGTCGGCGTTCGTGGAGGCGAAGGTGTTTGAGGCGGTGCAGCCGGCCGAGGGGAGGCGATCGAGCGCGGGGCGACGGGTGACGCCCACTGGGTGAGGACGTCCGGAACGAGGAGGGGGTAGAGGCGAAGGGACGGGGGACGGGTTGGGCGAGGGGGGACGAGGCGAGCCGATGCCTTCGCTCCCCTCTTCTCGTTCCGCTTCAGGTCCCTCCTCGCCAAGCCTCTACCTCCTCCCCGTTCCACTCCACGTCCCTCTTGGCCAAGCCTCTACCTCCTCCTCGTTCCGGGCCTCGTCCCTCCTCCCCCAAGCGCTTTGTGGCTGGAATGCGTATCGTCTCTGCACCCACCCCGTCATTCCACCGAGGGTCTATGTCCCGCATCCCGCGTCTCCTGCTTGCGTCGGCCGTCCTGCTCGCGGTGCGCGCCGCCGGCGCGCAACAGGCCATTGACCAGGAGTACACCAAGAAGATCAAGGAGCACCTGCAGGACGCCCGCATCTCTACGGAGTTTGTGGACCACCTGCCGGCGTCGAGCAAGGTGCCCACGCCGCTCAAGTTCCTGGGCCGGATCGTCGGCACGCCGGGCGAGCTGACGTACGCCAAGGACATCCACCGCTACCTCGAGACGGTGGCCAAGGCCAGCGGCGGGCGGGCCAAGTTCTGGACCATCGGCAAGACCGAAGAGGGACGCGACATGGTGCTGATGGCGATCGCCGACCCGGCGACCATCAGCTCGCTCGACAAGTACAAGGGAATGCTCAAGGCGCTTACCGACTCGCGACGGACCAGCGAGGCGGAGGCGAAGCAGCTGCTCAAGAGCGCGAAGCCCATCTACTGGATCACCTCGGGGCTGCATTCGCCGGAGAACGGCGGCCCCGAGATGCTGATGGAACTGGCCTACCGCCTCGTGGTGGACGAATCGAAGTTCTACCAGAACATCCGCAAGAACGTCATCACGTTCATCACGCCGGTGCTCGAGGTGGACGGGCGCGAGAAGCAGGTGGACACGTACTACTTCAACAAGAAGCGCGCGGCGGGCGAGGCGCGGCTCCCGCTGATGTACTGGGGCAAGTATGTGCAGCACGACAACAACCGCGACGGCATGGGGCAGGTGCTCGCCCTCACGAAGAACACGACCAGGTTCTTCCTCGAGTGGACGCCGACGATCATGCACGACCTGCACGAGTCGGTGACCTACCTGTACGCGTCCACGGGAAGCGGCCCATACAACGAGGCGATAGACGCGATCACCGTGAACGAGTGGTGGAACCTCGCCAACAACGAGGTGCAGGAGATGACCAAGCGCGGCGTGCCGGGCGTGTGGACCTACGGGTTCTACGACGGCTGGACGCCGAATTACCTGTTCTACGTCGCGCACTCGCACAACGCCACGGGCCGCTTCTACGAGACCCAGAGCTACGGGCCGGACAACTACGTGGTGCGCCCGCCGGCCACGACGACGAGCCGGGAGTGGTTCCGCCCAAATCCGCCGCTCCCGGTAATCAACTGGGGCCCGCGCAACAACACCAACATCCAGCAGTCGGCCCTGCTGCTCACGCTCTCGCACGTGGCGAAGAACCGCGCTCACTTCCTCGAGAACTACTGGCTCAAGAACAAGCGGTCGGTCGAGAAGGGGAAGAACGGCCCGACGTTCGCGTGGGTGATCCCCGCCGGCCAGCACCGGAAGTCCGACGCGGCGCAAGCGGTGAACGACCTGCGGACGCAGGGGCTCGAGTTCCATCGCGCGACGTCAGCGTTCAAGGCCGGCTCGGTCGACGTGAAGACCGGGGATTACATCATCCGGGCGGACCAGCCGTACCGGACGCTGGCCGACATGTACTTCTCGCTGCAGAACTTCTCGCCCTCCAACCCGGCGCCCTATGACGACACCGGCTGGACCTTCCAGCTGATGCGCAACCTCACCATCACGCCGGTGGCCGACAAGGCGGTCCTCACGCAGGCGATGACGCCGATCACCGGCCCGGTGGTGGCTGCCGGCGGCATCGAGGGGACGGGGAGCACGCTGATCGTCGCGGCGACGAGCGACAACAACCTCGTGACGTTCCGCTTCAAGAACGCCGACGTCCGGATGGCGGCGGCCGAGGAGGACTTCGAGGCGGACGGCAGGAAGTTCCCCGCCGGCTCGTTCATCATCGCGAGCGCCGACCGGGCCAGGCTGGACCCGCAGCTCAAGGCACTCGGCCTCAGCGGCGTTGCCGTGGCCAGCGCGCCTACGGTGAAGTCGCATGACCTCGACGTGCCCCGCATCGGCTACATGCACAGCTGGACGCGCACGCAGGACGAAGGGTGGGTGCGCGCCGCGCTCGACCACTACGGCGTGCCCTACACCTACTTTGCCGACCAGCTGCTGCGCTCCACGCCGAACCTGCGCGCCAAGTACGACGTGATCATCTATCCGCACGTGAGTGGCACGCCGCAATCAATGGTGGCCGGCATGGCCAGCATTGGCACCTTGCCCCTGCCCTACAAGAAGTCGGCCGAGACGCCCAACCTCGGGTTCGTGGATTCGAGCGACGACATTCGCGGCGGCATGGGATTCGATGGGCTGATCAACCTGTACAAGTTCGTGCAGGAAGGCGGTACGCTGATCACCGAGGGCGCGACGACGGCGCTCTTTCCGGGCTACAATCTGACGGCGGGCGTGACGGTCGAGACGCCGGCCGACCTGTTCGTGCGCGGCTCGATCATCCGCGGCATCATCGCGGACAAGAAGAGCCCGCTTGCCTACGGCTATCCGGGCGACCAAGTACCGGTCTACTTCAACACGTCGCCGGTGCTGAACGCCGGCGGCGCGGGCGCCGGTGGGTTTGGCGGCGGCTTTGGACGCGGCTCGGCCCTGAGCCAGAACGTGACCCCGATGGCGGCACCGCTCAAGCTGTCGCCGTGGGACGCCTCGGCGGCGGCTGCTGCGGCGGCGGCGCCGGGTGGCGCGGCGGCGGGACCCGGCGGCCGTGGCGC
>CAMTWA010000024.1:0-35948 GCA_947085385.1 uncultured Gemmatimonadota bacterium
CGCGCGGGGTTTTCCCCCCAGCGGGCAGGCGCAGCATGGCGGCGCTGCGACGCATCGTGCTCGATGAACTGTTCACCCAGGTCCTCGACGGGCTGGTTCGCGCCAGAGCGCCTGCAATCTATCTAACAAAGTAGTACTAGGCACTCGCCTGCCGCAAGCTGGGCCGGCCGGCCCGGCTTGCCGCGCGCCGCGGTCTTCTCCATCCTCTACGAATGCCACTTACTCTCAGAACCGCCCTGCTCGCGGCGTGCGCCGGCATGCCGCTACTTGCCACCGCGCAACAGCCCCAGACATCCCCAGCGTCTTCCCTCACCGTGCCGATGCCGGTGGATCCGGCCATCGTCCAGGGAACGCTTGCCAACGGCTTGCGCTACTTCGTGCAGCGCAACGCCAAGCCCGAGAAGCGCGCCGAACTGCGCCTCGTCGTGCGCGCGGGTTCTATCCTCGAGGACGACGACCAGCGCGGGCTCGCGCACTGGGTCGAGCACATGGCGTTCAACGGAACGGCACGCTTCCCCAAGCAGGCCATCGTCTCGTTTCTCGAGAAGGCAGGCATGCGCTTTGGCGCCGACCTCAACGCGTACACAGGGTTCGACGAAACCGTGTACATGCTGCAGATCCCCACCGACACGGCCGCCCTGTTGAACACCGCGCTCGACGTCATGCAAGATTGGGCGTCGGCGGTAACGTTCGACGCCGCTGAGTTCGAAAAGGAGCGCGGCGTCGTCATCGAGGAGTGGCGTACGGGCCGCGGTGCCGCGCAGCGCGTGATGGACAAACAGTTCGCCGTGCAATTCAAGGGATCGCGGTATGCCGACCGGCTACCCGTCGGATCCCAGGAGGCGCTCACGAGCGCCACCCGCGCGGCCCTCGTCCGTTTCTACCGCGACTGGTACCGCCCCGACCTCATGAGCGTCATCGCGGTTGGCGATTTCGATCCGGTCGCCATGGAACGGGACATCAAGGCCCGCTTCGCCGGCCTCCAGAATCCACCCAGCGCGCGCACGCGCACCTGGTACGAGATCCCCGACCATCCTGAGACGCGCCTCTCCATCGCGACCGACCGGGAGTTCCCGCAGAGCATGGTGCAGGTCGGATGGCTGCTTCCGCCACGCGCGCGCGGCACGGTGGCGGCGTGGCGCGAGTCGCTCATCGCCAGCATGTACACGGGCCTTCTCGGTTTGCGGCTGGCCGAGATGTCGCAGCGCGCAGCGACACCCTTCGCGTTTGCGTTTGCCAACGCCGGCTCGCTGACTCCCAGGCGTGACGCGTTCACCGCCGCCGCTATCGTCAAGGAAAGCAAATTCACCGAATCACTCGAGGCCACGCTCGGCGAACTCGAGCGCGCCAACCGTCTGGGCTTCAGCGAAACGGAGTTCGCCCGACAGAAGGCGAGTTACACGCGCAGCCTCGAGCGCGCGGTCGCGGAGGCTGACAAGGCGGAGTCGCGCAACATCACCAACCGGCTGGTGTCGTTTGCCCTCGGCCAGGGCAACCTCGCGAGTCCCGCTCAGCTGCAAACACTGGCTGCCAGTTACCTGAGCGGCATCGCACTCAGTGAAGTGAATGGCGCCGCGCGAGCCTGGATGCCCGCGGGCAACCGCACCATCTCAATCGCCGCGCCGGCACGGCCCGACGTGGCCGTTCCCTCCGACTCGGCGCTTGTGGCGGTCTTCGACCGTGTCCGGAACGCTTCACTCGTCGCCTACGTCGACTCGGCCGCGGGCGCGGTGCTCGTCGCGACGCCGCCGACGCCCGGCAGGGTGGCGAAGACCAGGCAGATCGCCGACCTCGGTATCACGGAGTGGACGCTCTCCAATGGCGTGCGCGTGCTGCTGAAGCCCACCGACTACAAGAACGACCAGGTGCTGATGAGCGGCCGGCACCCTGGCGGTTTTTCGCTGCTCGACAACGCCGACCACCGCACGGCCACGCTCTCGAGCTTCGTGCTCGGCGGCGCGGGGACGTTCAGCGACAACCAGCTGCGGCGCATGCTGACCGGCAAGGTCGCGAGCGGCAACGTGAGCGTCGGCGAGAACGGCGAGTCGGCGTTCGGCTCGGCGTCCCCCAAGGATCTCGAGACGATGTTCCAGCTGTTCTGGCTGCGCGCCACGGCGCCGCGGCTCGATACGGCGCTCTTCGCCGCCGAACGCGGCATGATGAAGGCAGCCATGCAGAACAGCCGCAATACACCGGAACAGGCCTTCCGCGATACCATCGCCGTGGTGATGGCCAACTACCACCCGCGCTTCCGGCTGTTCCAGCCCGAGCAGCTCGACTCGCTCGACGCGTCGCGCGCCTTCGCGCTGTACAAGGCGCGCTTCGCCGACTTCGCCGGCTGGACGTTCTATCTCGTCGGCAACTTCACGCTCGACGGCATCCAGCCGCTAGTCGAGCGATACTTCGCCTCGCTACCGGCGACCGGCAAGCCCTCCCAATTCGTGGACCGCGGCATTCGCCCGCCGCCCGGGGTAGTGACGCGGGTAGTGAAGAAAGGCACCGATCCCAAAGCGCAGACGCAGATCACCTTCCACGGCGCGTTCGCCTATTCGTACGCGAACCGGCTGGAACTCGACGCACTGCGCCAGCTGCTGGACATGCGTCTGCGCGACGCACTACGCGAAGACAAGAGCGGTACCTACGGTGTGGGGATCAGCGCCTCGGGAAACTCCATTCCGTACCAGCGCTACGCCGTCACCATCCGGTTTGGATCGGCACCCGAACGTGTGGACGAACTCGTCGCCGCCGCACTCGCCGTGCTCGATTCCGTGAAACGCGCGGAGCCGACGGCCGAGGAGATGGGGAAGATCAAGGAACAGTTCATCCGCGCCCACGAGACCAGGATGCGCGAGAACAGTGCCTGGATCAGCTGGATGCGCGACCACGACGAAGACGGGCGCGATCTCCACGTGATCCAGCAGTATCCGGCGATGGTGCAGGCGCTCACGTCGGCGCAGATCCGGGCCGCGGCAGTGCGCTACCTCGACCTGAAGCAGCACTCGCGTTTCACGCTCCTTCCCGAGGAGCCACCGAAGCCCGCGCCGTAGCGCAGGCTATTCAGGCAGCTTGTTGTCGCCCGGCGGCGCGATGTATCGGAGCGCGTCCACCGGGCGGCCGCCCTGCAGGTGTTCGCTGACGATCTGTGTGGCGTCCGCGGGTTTCACGCCATGGTACCAGACATCTGCGGGGTAGACGACGACCATCGGGCCGTGGCCGCATTGGCCCAGACAGCCTGAGTGGTTGACGCGCACACGGTCCTTGATGCCGGCCTCGACAACCGCGGTGCGCAGCGCCAAGAAGACGTCCTTGGAATCCTGCGTCGGGCACGTCTTACCCGACGTGCAGACGAAAACATGCTGCTCGTATTGTCCCATGCCCCAAGGTAGCGGGGCGGCGACGCGGGACGCGAGCGCCCGTCGCTGTTCGGGCCGATGCGCCGCCCGGTGTGCCGCCCGGTGCGCCGCCAGCGGGTCCCTGCTAGCTTCGGCAAATGCCGACGCCCCAGGATTTCTTCGACCTCGACATTCGCGTGGGAACGGTGCTCACCGCCGAGCCCTTTGAACGCGCCGTGAAGCCGTCTATTCGCCTGACGATCGACTTCGGCCCCGAACTCGGCATCAGGCAGTCGAGCGCGCAGCTCACCGTGCACTACACGCCGGAGTCCCTGATTGGCCACCAGGTGGTGGCCGTGACGAACATCGGAACCCGTAACATCGCGGGTTTCACCAGCGAGGTGCTGGTGCTCGGTGCCATGCCCGCCCCGCACGAAGTCGTCCTGCTCGCCGTTGACCACCCCGTCGCCAACGGCGTGCGCATCGGGTGACGGTAGATTGCAACCACGCAATTGCCGAGATTTCCGTCCCGCAGGCATCTGCCGTCCGCCGTCTGCCGTCTCCTACCGTCCTCCGCTCATGACTTCCGTCCGACCCGACAATCGCGTCCAGATTACCTGGGCCGGCGAGCACCGCTTCGACGCCGGTCGTCCCGGCGGTCCGCAGGTCCGCATCGACGCATCCGGCCAGACGGGCCCGGGCCCGGTGGATGCCCTGCTCATTGGCCTCGGCTGCTGCACCGGGGTGGACGTGGTGGACATCCTCGCCAAGCGCCGCACGCCGGTGGAGTCGCTCGGCATAGAGGTGCAGGGCGAGCGTCGCAGCGACGTCCCGCGGCGTGTCGTGAAGGCGCACCTGATCTATCGCATTGACGGCGCAGGGATCGAACGCGAACACGCCGAGCGTGCGGTGGAACTGGCGGTCACCAAGTACTGCAGCGTGCGTGACTCCATCGACCCGGCCATTCCGGTCACCTGGTCGGTGGTCATCAACGGCGTCTGAAGCAAACTGGTCCCGCCGTGCGGGCCCGCCTCCCCTGGTTGTGTCCCCTTCTCATTCGGAGCCATTCGGAATGCGCGCTACCAGGTTGATCCTCGCCCTCGCGGCGGCGATGCCATTTGCCGGTCAGGTTTCCGCGCAGGTCTGGCTCAACGCCGACACCGCGAAGAAGGTGAACCAGTCCAGTTTCCGCGCCCTTGAGGACTGGCCGGCGCCCAATGACCTGCGACGCGCGTCCGGCGCGCCAGGGACGAAGTACTGGCAGCAGCAGGTGGACTACGTCATCAAGGTGTCGCTCGACACCACCACGCACCGGGTGAATGGCAGCGAGGTGGTGACATACCACAACAACTCACCCGACAAGCTCACCTACCTCTGGTTCCAGCTCGACCAGAACATCGAAAAGGCCGACTCGCGCGCGAACGCGATGGCGGGCGCCATCCCCAAGGGCGTTGACCCGCGGTCTCGCCGCTTCCTGATGAGTGACGTCGAGTTCGGCTACACGCTCTCGCGCGTGCAGCTCGTGGACGCGCAAGGGAAACGGAAGGACGCACGCTACACCATGAACGGCACCCAGATGCGCGTGAACCTCGACGCGCCGCTGGGCACCGGCCAGAAGGTGCAGGTGGCCATTGACTGGTCGCATGAAGTGCCCAACGGCGGACGCAACGGACGCGGGCAGAAGGAAAAGCTGAAGGACGGGTGGGAGTACCTGAACGCCCAGTGGTTCCCGCGCGCGGCCGTCTATGACGATGTGAATGGCTGGCAGAACAACCAGTTCCTCGGCATGGGCGAGTTCTATCTCAACTTCGGCAACTACGACGTCAGCATCACCGTGCCGCGCGACCACATCGTACGCGCAACCGGCACGCTGCAGAACCCCAGCGAGGTGCTCACGGCCACGCAGCGCGCGCGGTTGCAGCAGGCGTTCGCCGCCGACACACCCGTCTACATCCTCAAGCCCGAGGAGATCGCGACCCCGGCGACCCGCCCCACGGGCACGGGCACCCTGACATGGCACTTCACGGCGCAGAGCGTCCGCGACTTCGCCTGGGCATCGTCACGCGGCTTTGCCTGGGACGCGATGGGCTTCCGGTACGCGAAGGGCGGCAGGCTCATCGAACTTCATTCGGTCTACCCGCGCGAAGCGATGCCGTTGTGGAACAAGATCAGCACCAGGGCCATTGCGCAGACGATGGTCACGTACGGCCGCATGGCGTTCGAGTACCCGTACCCGCAGGCCTCCAACGTGCACGGCACGGTCTTCGGCATGGAGTATCCGATGATCGCCTTCTGCGGCGCGCGCCCGGGTCCCGACGGCGCGTACGACAAGTCGCTCGAGTACACGCTCGCCGGCGTCACCATCCACGAGGTCGGGCATAACTGGTTCCCCATGATCGTCGCGTCCGACGAGCGCATGTGGACGTGGATGGATGAAGGGCTCAACTCGTTCCTCGAGCACTACGGATCCATTGACTTCGACAAGGACTGGCCGGCCACGGAACTGCCGGGCAGGGCCAAGAACATCGCGAGCTACATGCGCATGCAGAACGCAGTGCCGATCATGGCTCACTCCGACGTCAACCTCGGCAGCACGTTCGGGTCCAACGGCTATACCAAGCCGGCGTCCGGCCTGGTCATGCTGCGCGAGCGGATCTCGAGCCCGGCAGCGTTCGACGAGGCGTTTCGCGGCTACAGCCAGCGCTGGATGTTCAAGCACCCGCAGCCCGCCGACTTCTTCCGGTCCATGGAAGACGGGCTGGGTGAGTCGCTCAACTGGTTCTGGCGTGGCTGGTTCTACACCGGCTACAACAACGACCAGGCGGTGACGGGCGTGGAGCGCCAGGACGCCAAGGACCTGGTCGGCAACGACTCGAAGGGGACCGGGTACTTCCGTATCCGCATCGAGCAGAAGGGGGGCATCGTGATGCCGGTGGAAATGGACCTCACCTACACCGACGGCTCGACGGAGCGCGTGAAGCTCCCGGCCGACATCTGGCGCGCGAACGAGAAGGTGTTCACCTACGGCAAGTTCTCGAGCAAGGAGATCGCGCAGGTCGTGGTGGACCCGGACGAGGCCTTCGCCGACGTGAACCGCTCGAACAACACCTGGAAGAAACCCGCCGCGCCGCCGCTGCCGTGAGCTGAGGTGCCCAACGCACCGCCCGGGCGCTAGCGCCTTAACTCGCGCAGGGCGTGCTTGAGTTCGGGCACCAGCAGCCGCGTCATCGCCAGCTCCACCGCGGCACGCGAGCCCGGCATCACCGCCACGAACTTGCCGCGCGCCGCCCCGGCGAACGCGCGGCTGAGCATCGCCGCCGCTCCTATCTGTTCCAAGTAGCTCAGCATGCGGAACAGCTCCCCGAACCCCGGAAGTTCGCGCTCCAACAGTGGACGCACCACGTCCACCGTGCGGTCGCGCGAGCCCAATCCTGTTCCACCGGTGCAGAGCACGGCGTCCACATCGTCGCGCGCGAGTGCCGCTTCGAGGGCGGAACGCAGCGGCGCCTCGTCGTTGGTCAGCAGTTGCCGCACGACCACCACATGCCCCGCCTCGATCAGCAGCCGTTCGATCAGCGCGCCCGATTCATCGGTGGCCAGCGTGCGCGAGTCGCTGACCGTGAACACGATGCAGCGGACGCCTTCGCGACGGGCCGCCTCGTCGCGATGCGCCGTCGCGCTGGGCGAATCGCCGTGCGCCGGGGCGGCGCTGGTCAGATCGGTTCCCGGCCTGTGCGCACCCATTCTACTTGAGCGCCGCCAGCGCCCGGCGCGCCTGGTTGTTGCGCGGATCAAGCTTGAGAGCCCGTTCGTACTCGGCGCGCGCCACGGCCTTGTTGCCCCGCTGCTCCGCGATGTTGCCCAGGCGCACGTGTGCCGCGCTCACCGAGGGCACGTTGAGAGCCAGCGGCGGCGGCGACGCGATGTACTTCCGCAGCGACTCCTCGCCCCGGTCGAGTTGCTGACCCGTGACGGCAGCTATCCGACCGACCTGGAAGAGGGCAACGGGGTCGGCCGGCCGGCGCTTCTGGAGGGCGTCGACCAGCGCGAATGCCTCGGCAGGGCGCCTGCGGTCGGCGAGCCAGTTGGCGTACGACGCGACCGGGGCGAGCGAATCGGGATACTCACTCACCAGCGCCTTGAGCGTGCGCTCCACGGCGACCGTGTCCTTGGCCCGGCTGGCCGCACTGATGGTAATGAACTGCCCGCGATACCGGTTGCGGCGCAGGATCTCGGCCGCTTCGGCGCGTGCCTTGTCATCGCCGCCACCCATCACCGCGGGAGCCATCGCGTAGAACTGCCAGCGCATCTCGCGCGCATCAATGTTGTCGGGATCCAGTTCAATGGCCCGGTCCACTGCAGACTTGACGCGACGCGCCAGAAACGGTTGCCGCACGACGTTGGCGCGCTGCGCCTGCACGCCAAGAGCGCGCGCGACCCATAGGTGCGCCTCGCTGCGCGTCGGGTCGAGGGAGGCTGCCTTCTCGAACCAGTCGTGCGCATCGCCCGGCTTGTCCTCGGAGAGGAGTGTCCGTCCGTACCAGAGCGCCGCGTCTGCATTGCGCGGCTGGGTCTTGGTGGCGCTCGCAAAGAACGTGTGCGCCTCGGCCCAGCGGCGCGCGTTGTAGTGCGCGATGCCCGCTCCCAGGTCGGCGGATTGCGCCCCAAGCGGGACGGCGATGGCGAAAAGGAGCAGGAGGCGGAGGAAGTGCATGATTCGGCGGTTGTCGTTGACTGTTGTGCTCTGTTGTGCTCTGCTTCTATTAGTACCTCTTCTCGTCCTCCTCAAGTTCCCCGCGCAGCTTTACAAAGCTCTCATAGCGCGCCGCCGAGATTGTGCCGGCCGCAACGCCAGCCTGCACGGCACATCCGGGTTCAGACAGGTGGCGGCAGTCCTGGAACCGGCACTCGCCCAGCACGGGACGGAATTCCGGGAAGCAACGATCAAGGTCGGTGGACGAGAGACCCCACATTCCCACCTCGCGCAACCCCGGCGTGTCCACCACGTAGCCGCCGCCGGGGAGCGGCACGAGCACCGCACCCACCGTGGTGTGGCGCCCCTTGTTCACGGACTCGGAGATCTCGCCGACCCGCAGGTTCAGCCCCGGATACAGCGAATTGATGAGCGACGACTTGCCGACGCCGCTCGGTCCGCTGAGCGCGGTCGTGCGGTTCACGAGTACCGCACGCAGTTCATCGAGTCCAAGCGGCTGCTTGACGCTTGTCCGGTGCACCGGATACCCCGCGCGCTCGTAGTCCGCGGCAAGCGCATCAATTCGCGCCGGATCGTCCACGAGATCCGCCTTGTTCAGCACGAGACGCGCCGGAATCTCATTCCCTTCGGCGATGACGAGAAACCGGTCAATCATGCGGACGTGCGGCTCCGGCTTGGCTATCGCGAACACGATGATCACCTGGTCCACGTTCGACACGACGATGCGTTCGCCGCGCGCCCCGCCGGGCGCCCGGCGGGCCAGCCGCGTGCGACGCGGGTGGATGAAGGTGATGCTCAAGGCGCCGCCACGCGTGTCGGCGGCGATGTCCACGTCGTCGCCCACCGCCAGCTTCTCGTAGCGATCGTCTTGCTTGAGGCGGCCACGCAGCGACACCTCGTGCTCGCTGCCATCCTGCGCGCGCACGCGCCAGATGCCGCCGGTGCCGCTCAGCACCACCCCGCGCAGCAGCGCCGGGACGCTCACGGCCCGTCCTCGTCGCGCATCACGTCAAACCACCGACGGCCGCGATCGCCGTCGCGCGCCGCCACGAGCGCGTCGAGCAATCGCTGGCACTCCGCGAGCGGCGTGGCGCCAGCGAGCGCAAGAGCGTCCGACGCGGTCTGCGCGTGCACGAGAAACCCGGTCTCGAGATGTCCGTCAATTCCCTGCTCGCCCATGCGCCGCCATTGCAGGAAGACGAGGTACGCGCCGTACGGGCGCGCCGCTTCGCCGGTGTCGTCGGTGAGCAGCTCGAGCGAGTACGACAGGCCGTCCTTCCCCTCCAGCGCGGCCGCCCGGCCATGCACCGCGGCATACCCGCCGACGGTGGTCTCGTCGCCGCGCGCGTGATCGGGGGGAAGGAATCGGCCGTGGCTCACCGGAGCTTGAAGACCTCTTTCAGCACGTTGCCCGTGATGAACCAGAGATTCGCCGAACGCTCTGCCATGCGGCGCATCAGGTACGGGTACCACTGCGTGCCGAACGGCACGTAGAGGCGCAGGCGCCAGCCGTCGCGCACCAGCTGTTCCTGCAGGTCGCGGCGCACGCCGAAGAGCATCTGGTACTCGAACCGGTCGGCAGTGATGCCGCGCGCCAGGGCCCAGGCGTTGAGTTCGGTGATGATCGCCGGATCGTGCGTGGCGATACCAGGGTACCTGCCGCGCTCGATGAGCGCCTTGGCGCAGTCCACAAAGCTGCGGTCCACGTCCCGCTTGTCGGGAAACGCCACGCTGGCCGGCTCGAGATACGCGCCCTTGCAGATGCGCACGCGACACTGCAGCTCGTTCGCCCACGCCACGTCCTGCGCGGTACGGCGCAGCATGCTCTGCAGCACAATGCCGACATGCTCGCGGAAATCGGGGTAGAGCCGCTGCGCGAAGAAGTCGAGCGTGCGCTGCGTGTAATCGCTCCCTTCCATGTCCAGCCGCACAAAAGTGCCGTATTGCTTGGCGCGCTCGAGGATGGTGCGCGTGATCTCTTCGCACAGCGCATCCGAGACGTCCTGGCCCAGCGAGGTCAGCTTGACGGACACGTTCGCGTTGAGCCCGCGACGCTGGATCTCGTCGAGCAGCTCGAGGTAGCGGCGCCCGGTCTCGCGCGCTTCCGCCTCCATGGTGACGCTCTCGCCCAGTTGGTCGAGCGAGGCGGTGACTCCCTGGGCGTTCAGGATGGCGACGGCATCGCACGCTGCCTCAATTGACTCACCGGCGATGAAACGCGCGGCGAACTTCTTGGCGAAGCCGTTGTTGCGGACGAACCGGAAGATGGACTGCTGGCGCGAAAGCCAGATGAGACTCGAGCGGAGCATGACGCGTTCTTATGGAAGCAGGCGTGCCGGCACCGCCGGCGCCTTCGTGAGTCGGCAGATCGGCACGCCGCTACCGGCGTCGGCGGGCCGGGCGATGGCGGCATCGTAGAGGTTCCACGTCCCGAAGCCGTCGTCGCTGTTGGGGTCGAGCAACACTTGCGCCAGCACGCCGAGCGGCTGGCGGGCCGTGACAATCAGGGCACCGGCCGGCACGTCGGCCGCGCGCGGCACCCACCGCCCTTCGAAGCGCGTCTCGCGATGCCCCTGAAAGGCCCGCGACGACCCCACCACCGAGTCGGCGGCAAAGCACTCCACGCCGGCCACTGCCGCCGGCGCCATCGTGCGCAGGACGCGCACACCGTGCAGGCGCAGCATGGCGCCCACGGTGTCCGCCGCCGCGGGCGTTACCAACCACCCCCACGGCATCGCCGCCACGCGCGTCGCGTCGAAGCGGTCGCGAACCGGCAACGTCGTCGTGACGAACTGCCCCGTCCGCCGGTAGCCGCGTCGCACGCCAGGCTCTGCGGACGGCGTGTCGGACTTCTCGAGCAATTCCTCGATGACATCACGCATCAACGGCTTCTTCGTGAGCTCGGCGCGTACCGGCACCTCGGCCACCGTTCCCGCGTCGAGCGCGGCATCGGACGCGCGGGTCAGCGCGAGCACGGTGCGCGACTTCTCTGCCGTCAACGACAGCAGTTCCGCAACGAAGGCGTAAGTGGACTTCACGCGCCGCTCGAACGGATCGTGCGAATATGCCTCGCTCAGTACGGCCAACCGGCCGCGCAGGGCGTAGTAGTTGACGCCGTAGCGGGCGCGGTGGTCGTACGTGGACCAGGCCTTGGCCTCGCCCGGTGCGGCCGGCCCTTCATCACCGGTGAAGTTGCCGTAGTCGAAGATCTCGAACCCGTGCCTTGCGCGAACGCGCTTGCGGATCACGGGCAGCATCGAGTCGCGCACGAACGCGCCGCCAAACGTCCCGCCGCGGATTCCCGCCGCCGGGTGCAGCGACGGGGCGTACGTCAGCGCGTAGCCGTGATAGCTGCCGTTGGTGGTGTGCAGGTCCACGAACAGGTCGGGATCCCACGCATTGAACATCGCCAGCGACGCGCGCGTCTCCGGCGCCTCGGCTTTCACGTAGTCGCGGTTGAGGTCGAGCATCATCCCGTTGGGGCGCTGTCCCACCATCTCGGGCCCGTTCTGTGCGCCGCGCTGCTGGGCCGTCGGCTTGAAAACCTCGTTGCCGTCGGCGTTGTAGATGGGCACGGCGATCAGCACGATCGAGTCGAGCACGTTCTTCCGGGGTGACAACACCAGGTCGCGCAGCAGTGTCAGCAGCGCCTCTTTTCCTTCCACCTCGCCCGCATGGATGTTGCCCTGCACGTACACGATGGGCCGACCGAGCCGCTTCGCCTCCGCCGGCGACTGCACGAGAGGCCGTGATGCAATGATGAACGGCAGATCGCGCCCCTGCGACGTCTTGCCGATGCTGCCGACCATGATCGGAGCGCCCTTCGCCTGCAGGGAGTCGATGAAGCCGACGACGTCAGCGTAAGTGGAGGTTTCGGTGTACTTGGTGCGTTCGGCGCGGGTGCTCTGAGATTGGAGATGGGAGATGGGGGATGGGAGAAGCGTGGCGACAAGCAACGCACGCCGCATCAGGACCTTCATCGTCTCCCATCTCCCATCTCCCATCTCCCATCTGCAGTTCATACCGGCTTCCCCGCCGCCGGATAGAACGTCCGGCCCGCTGCCGCCATCTCGCGCAGCAGCTTCGCGGGTTCGAATCGCCCGGGGTACTTCGCGTTGAGCGCCTCCAGGCGCGTTACGAGCGCGGCCGCGCCGATGGTGTCCACCTCGCGCAGCGGCCCGCCGCGGAACGGCGGAAAGCCGATGCCGAAGACCGCGCCGATGTCGCCGTCACGTGGCGCGCGCAGGATGCCATCCTCCACGCAGCGCACCGCCTCGTTCACCATGGCCAGGGCGAGCCGCTCCTGAATGTCGGCGGCGCTCACCTCGACGCGCGACGACCCTGCGGGCGTCATGGCATACACCGATTCGTCCACCCCGCCCTTCTTCCCTTTCTCGTCGTACAGGTAGAACCCCTTCTTTCCCTTCCGCCCCAGCCGCCCCGCCGCCAGCACTTTGCCAAGTGTCGTGGACGGCTGCAGCCGGCCGCCGAACGCCGCCGCCATGATGGCGCCGCTCTTGCCGGCGACGTCGAGGCCCACCTCGTCGAGCAGCGTCACCGGCCCTACCGGGAAGCCGTAGTCGAGCATCGCCGTATCAATCGCCTCGATGCGTGCGCCCTCGTCGAGCAGCTTGCCAGCTTCGTTGATGTACGGTGCGAGAATCCGGTTCACGTAGAAGCCCGGCGCATCGTTCACCACAATCACCGTCTTCCCGAGCCGGCGCCCAAACGCCACCGTCGTCGCCACCACGTCCGGCGCTGTCTGCGGCGTCACGATCACCTCGAGCAGCGGCATCTTGTGCACGGGAGAGAAGAAGTGCATCCCCACCACGCGCGACGCGTCGCGCGACGCCTTCGCCACCTGATGAATCGGGATCGTGCTCGTGTTGGTCGCGAAGATCGCCCCGGGCGGCAGCACCGCCTCGGCTTCCCTCATCACCGCGTGCTTGACGGCGAGGTCCTCGAACACGGCTTCTATTAGTAACGGAACGTTACTAAATCCCGTGTAATCCACGGTGCCGCTCACGAGCGAGAGCTGGTCCTCGAATTGCTGCCGCGTCACCTGCTTCTTCTTCAGGCGGTCCTGCAGCACGTCGCGCACCGCGCCGATCCCCTTGGCGACGGCCGTATGCTTGGTGTCCTTGAAGCGCACCGGCACGCCCTGCATCGCGCTCACCGCCGCGATGCCGGCGCCCATGAAGCCCGTCCCAAGGATGCCAATCTTGCCGATTCTCGCCGGCGGCGGAGCGTCGCCGCTCACGCCCGTGTCCTTCTTGAGTGAGGTCGTGGCGTAGAACAGGAAGATCAACTGCTTGCTGACGGTCGTGAACGCCATCTCGCCGAACAGCCGTGCCTCGGTGGCGAAGCCGTCCGCCACGGAGCCGCGGTAGCCCGCCGCCACCGCCTCGAGCGCCGCCAGCAGCGCCGGATAGTGGCCGCGCGACTTCTTCATCGTCATCGCGCGCGCCTGCCGGAACACCACCGCGCGCCCGAGTGGATTGCCATCGAGCAGCGACGACTTGCGCCCACGCCGGCGCGGGATCATGCCGGCGCCCAGCTCACGCGCCCGTCGGATGGCCGTCGCCCGCAGGATGCTGGGGTGCACCATCTCATCGGCGAGCCCCGATTGCAGCGCCTTCTTGGCGCGCACGTTCTTGCCGGTGAGGATCATGTCGAGCGCCGCCTGCAGACCCACGGTGCGCGGCAGGCGCTGCGTGCCGCCGGCGCCCGGGATCAGCCCAAGCTGCACCTCGGGAAGCGCAAGGATCGTCTTGGGCGAGTCGCCCACGATGCGGTACGCGCAGGCGAGCGATGCTTCGAGCCCCCCGCCGAGGCAGGCGCCGTTGATCGCCGCCACCCACGGCACGCGCCCGTGCTCGAGCCGGTCCATCAGCGCATGCCCGTCGGCGCTCGCGCGCGTGGCGTCGGCCGCTGACCTGAACTCGAGGAACTGGTCAATGTCGGCGCCCGCGATGAACGTGTCGGGCTTGCCGCTGATCAGCACCGCGCCCATCACCGACGGGTCGCGCTCGAGCTGGTCGAAGACCGCCACGAAGTCGGCAACGACCGCCTTCGAGAACTTGTTCACCGGTTCGCCCGGCAGGTCGAACGTCACGACGGCCACGCCGTCGTGCACTGCCACTTTTAGTGCGCTCATGGTCTCATTCCAGAAGCGGACCGCGCCCGACGCCGGTCACGGTCCGCAGTTCGCTCATTCACGTTCGATCACCATGCTGAAGCCCAGTCCGCCTGCCGCGCACACGGTCATCAGGCCAAACTGCCCGCCGCGACGCTGCAACTCATGCGCGAGCGTGGTCGTGATGCGTGCCCCGGTGGCGCCGAACGGATGGCCGATCGCGATGGACCCGCCCAGCACGTTCAGCTTCGTGCGGTCCACGTCGCCCAGCGGCGCCGACAGCCCGGCCCGCTCGGCCCAGTGCGGCGACTCGAATCCGCGCAGGTTGCTCAACACCTGCGCCGCGAAGGCCTCGTGCATCTCCACCAGATCCATGTCCTTGAGCGTCAGCCCGGCGCGCCTGAGCGCCAGCGGCGCCGCGAGCACCGGCGCCTGCAGCAACTGCTCGCCGGGGTCGAGCGCGGCATACGCATACGACCTGATGTACGCCAGCGGCGTGTACCCAAGCGCCTTCGCCCGCTCCTCGCTCATCAGCAGCACCGCACCGCCGCCGTCCGTGAGCGGCGATGCATTGCCCGCCGTCACCGTGCCGTGTCGCTTGTCGAACACCGGCCTCAGCGCCGACAGCTGCTCAAGCGACGTGTCGCTGCGAATACCGTTGTCCTCCGTCATCACCTGCTCGTAACGCGGCGGCAGGAAGACCGGCGCAAGTTCGGCGGTCAGCCGGCCGTCTTGCGTCCCTCGAGCCGCGTTGAGGTGCGACGCCAGCGCCAGCGCATCCTGTTCGGCGCGCGTGACGCCATTGATCTTCGCCATTTTCTCGGCCGACTGCCCCATCGTCTCGCCCGTCGTCGGCTCGGCGATGGCCGGGGTAATGGGGATGAAGTCCTTCGGCCGGATCTTCGCCATCGCCTGCAACCGCCCGCCGAGCGTCTTCGCCTTGCTCGCCGCCACCAGCGCGTCGCTGAACCCGCGCGAGTGCAGGATCGGCACGTTGCTCAGCGATTCGGCGCCGCCGGCGATCGCGACATCGGCGTGGCCGAGCGCGATCTGGTCGGCGGCGTCGGTGATCGCCTGGTTGGCCGTCGCGCACGCCCGGCTCACGCTGTACGCCTGCACTGACTTGGGCAGCATCGGCATCAGCGCCACTTCGCGCGCGATGTTCGGGGCGAGGACGGACGGGATGACCGTGCCGAAGACGAGCACGTCCACGCTCGTCGGGTCGAGGCTGGTCCGCTGGATCAGTTCACCGACCGCGATCTTGCCGAGGTCGATGGCACTGAGGGTCCTGAGTGTCGTGCCGGCACGGGCGAACGGGGTGCGGACTCCCTCGATGATCGCCACGCGGCGGCCGTTTCCGAAGCTGGCCATAGACTGTGGAAGTTAGGCGCCGCGCCCTCTGGCGGCTATCGCGATGTACCCGCGATGTACCCGCCTGTCGCCGCGCGCGCCCGATCGGCAGATTCGGACCTGACCCCCACCACTGTGACGTCCAACCCGGCTCTCACGCGCACCGCGCAACTCGCTCGCCTTCGCCAGCGTCGTTTCGACGTCCTGGTCGTCGGCGGCGGCATCACCGGTGCGGGCATCGCGCGCGACGCCGCACGCCGCGGGCTCGACGTGGCGCTCGTCGAACGCGACGACTTCGCGAGCGGCACGTCCAGCCGGTCGTCGCGGCTCGTGCACGGCGGCGTCCGCTACCTCGAGCACGGGCACCTGCGCCTCGTCTTCGAGTCCTGCCACGAACGGCGCATCCTGCTCCGTATTGCACCGCATCTCGTGCGCCCGCTGGCGTTCACTTGGCCGGTGTACGAGGGCGCGCGGATCCCGCGCTGGAAGCTCCGTGCCGGGCTGATGCTCTACGACCTGCTCTCCCTCTTTCGCAACGTGGCGCGGCACCGTGGACTCAGCGCCGCAGAGATCGCCGAGGAGGAGCCGATGCTGTCGCGTCACGCCCTACTGGGCGGGGCGCGGTACTTCGACGCCACCACCGACGACGCGCGGCTGACCCTTGCCACCCTGCTCGATGCCGCGGTCTCCGGGGCCACGGTGCTGAACCACGCGGAGGTGACCGGCCTGCAGTGGGATGGCGGCCGCGTCTGCGGCGCCAGCGTCACCGACCGGCTGGGCGGGCGCACGTTCGACATCGGCGCCTCGTGTGTCGTCAACGCCACCGGCCCGTGGACGGATGGCGTGCGGCGCATGGAAAATCCGGAGGCAGCGCCCGCGGTGCTCGGCAGCAAGGGCGTGCACATCGCCGTGCCCGCATCGCGCGTGGGGAATCGCGGCGCCGTCACCCTGCTCGCGCAGGACGGCCGCGTGATGTTCGTCCTGCCTGCCGGAACGTGCACGATCATCGGCACCACCGAGACCGAAACCGCGGAGACGCCCGACGACGTTCGCGCCACGCGCGCCGATGTCGCGTATTTGCTCCAGTCTGCCAACCGAGCCTTCCCCGATGCCGCCCTGACGCCGGCCGATGTCATCGCCGCGTGGGCGGGCATCCGGCCGCTTGCCGCCGCGGCGCATTCGGGCGACGCCAACTCCGCCTCGCGCGAGCATCTCGTCGAGGCAGGCCCCGGGGGCGTCATCACCGTGACGGGCGGCAAGCTCACGAGCTATCGCGTGGTGGCGCGCGATGTGGTCAGCGCCGTCTTCCGCGCGCTCGCGCGCCGGTCGCCGCGAGTCCGTACCGACCTTGTGCCGCTCGCCGGCGGCGACGTGCGCGATCTCGACGCCGAACTAGCCGCCGCGCGCGCCGCCACCGGAACTGACGACATCGCTGCATGGCTCGTGCACGCGTATGGCGACGCCTGGCATCAGGTCTGGGCGCGGACTCAGGGTGACGAGGCGCTCGGTGTGCGCCTCGTCGGCGAGCTGCCTTACATCGGCGCCGACGTGGTGCACGCCGTGGACGCCGAGTTTGCGTGCACCATCGCCGACGTGCTCGTGCGGCGCATCCACCTCGCTTATGAGACCCGCGACCACGGCGCGTCCGTGGCGCCGCGCGTCGCTGCGCTAATGGCGCCGCTGCTTGGCTGGACCGACCGGGGGGGCGAGTTGGCGTTGGCCGAGTATCAGGCTACTATTGCGCGGCTCTTTACGATTGACGCCTGAGGGCATCTGCCCTCGTGCCCCCCTTCCGGATACTCCCATGATCCACCGACGCTCACGCGTGGTCGCGGCGCTGGCCGCGTTGTTCTCCCTCATCGCGTGCCGCGGCGAGCACGTGCGGGTGGACGCGCCGGTGCGCGTGGAGGATGAGGCGCCCGCCGCCGGCCCCGACGCATCCACGCCGTACCTCACCGCCGCCGCGGACGGGACCATTTGGATGAGCTGGATGGAACGCGGCGCCGATTCGGCGTGGGTGCTGCGCGCCGCGCATCGGCCGGTGCGCGGCCGCTGGTCGGAGCCGCGACTGGTGGTGCGCGACAGCCTGCTCTTTGGCAACTGGGCCGACTTTCCGTCCATCGCCGTTGATGCGAAGGGGCGTCTCATCGCGCATTTCTTGCGCCGTTCCGCACCCGGCAAGTACTCATACCACGTCTGGGCCACGACGAGCGCGGACAGCGGCGCCACGTGGAGTGCCCCGCAGCGGCTGCATCGCGACACCAGCGCTTCGGAACACGGCTTCGCCGCACTCGTGCCGCTGTCCGACGGCTCGACCTTCGCCGCCTGGCTCGACGGGCACGCCACCGGCGGTGAAACGGGCGCGATGAGCCTTGGCTTTGGCGTCATTGACTCCACGCTGCGGGTGCGACCCGACACGATGCTCGACACGCGCGTATGCGATTGCTGTCAGGTGGCCGGCACGCGCACGGGTGGCGGCGTCGTCTTCGCGTATCGCGACCGCTCGGAGGGCGAGGTGCGCGACATCGCCGTCGTGCGCTACGACGAAGGGCGCTGGTGGCCTCCGGCCATCGTGCATGCGGATGGCTGGGTGACCCGGGCATGCCCGGTGAACGGCCCGGCGCTGTCGGCGCGCGACCACGGCGTGGCACTGGCCTGGTTCACGAATGCGCGCGACACCGCCAAGGTGCAGCTGGCGTTCAGCACCGACCGCGGGGCTACGTGGAGCGCGCCGGTCCGCGTAGATGACGGCGCGCCGCTTGGACGCGTGGACGTGGAGTACCTCTCAGACGGTGGCGCGCTGGTCACGTGGATGGAGCACACCGGGAAAGCCAAAGCAGAGATTCGTGCCAAGCGCGTTCGATCGGACGGGGCGCTTTCGGCAGCGACGGTCGTCAGCGCCACCACCGACGCTCGCTCGGCGGGCTTCCCGCGCATTGCGGCGGCCAGTGATGCCGGCGTCTACGTGGCCTGGCGGGAGATGACCGTTCCTGCGCGGCTGCGCCTCACGCTGATCCGGGTCCCCGGCGGCTGATAGGCGACGCCGCCGGCGGCTAGGTGTCGTGGATCGTGGTCAGTTCCACGACCTTCATCTTGCGCGTGCGTTCCGGCAGCTTGAGCAGCACCAGGTCGCCCACCTGCTTGCCCAGCAACGAGCGCCCGATGGGCGACATCATGGTGACGTGTCCGTCCTCGAACTCCTCGGAATCGCCGAATACGAGGTGGTAGGTCTCGGTCACCTTCGTGTCCTGGCAGACGACGACCACCTTGGAGCCGAGCCCGGCTCGGTCGTTGGGAATCTGGCTCGGGTCAATCGAGGAGAGCTTGGACAGGCGCGAGGTCAGGTGACCGAGACGCGCCTGCACGAACTGCTGCCGCTCCAGCGCGGACTTGTACTCGCTGTTCTCGCGCAGGTCGCCCATCTCGACGGCGCGGCGGATTTCCGCCGGCAGCGTCACATGGAGCTCGTGGCGGAGCTTTTCGGCTTCCGCGCCGAGCTTCTCTTTGAGGGCTTCGATCATCGGGGGCACACCCTGGAAAAGACAAAAGGACGGCGCCCGGCCTTTGCGGGCCGGGCGCTTGACGCGTGCGTGTTCGCTCTGGAAGAGAGATTAGCCCGTTGGCACCTCCGAAGCAATCGGGGAAGGCCGGGCTAGATTCCTTCCAATGCTGCAAACCATCCACCACAACGAGGTTACGGAGCTGCGCTTCACGACGTGGCGCAGCCGGTCCGTGGGCTTCCGGGTGAGCGCGTTCCTTGTCCGCGGTGTGCTGGTGGACACCGGCTTCCCCGACTGCGCCGGTGACCTCGCGCGAGTCCTCGCGGCTACCCGTCCCGATGGGTGCCTGGTGACGCACTTCCACGAGGATCACGCCGGGGGAGTTGCCACCATCGCTCGGGCCGGCGTGCCGCTGTGGATGGACGCGCGGACCGCGGCGCGGGTGCGGCGGCCCGCGCGCATCGGCTTCTACCGGCGGTACACCTGGGGTTCGCCGTCGCCGGTCGGGGCGATGGCCGCCTTCACGCCACCCGCGTCGCTCGAGTGCATCGCGACGCCCGGCCACAGCGACGACCATCATGTGATCTGGGACGGGGAGACGGGCACGGTGTTTGGTGGCGATCTGTACATCGGCGTCAAGGTGCGCGGCTCGCACGCCAGCGAGCAGCCGCGCACGCTCGTGCGCTCATTGCGCCAGATCATCGCGCGGCGCCCCGCGCGCCTGTTCGACGCGCACCGCGGCGTGGTCGAGCACCCGGTCAGCCTGCTGACCGCCAAGGCCGACTGGCTGGAGCAAACAATCGAGTCCATTGACGAACTGATCACCAACGGGCTCGATGACGCCGCCATCGCCCGCCGGGTGTTCGGCACTGACTGGTTCTTCCGTGCCTTCACCGCCGGAGACTACACGACGCGGAACTTCGTGCGCGCCGTGCGGGCGACGGCCGCCTGAACTCGGCCCTGGCGATGCCGAACAGCCGGGCCCCGCGTGCGCCGCGGTCCTTGCGGTCGCGCGAGGAATCGTGACATTCCGTGCTCCATCGTGCGCGGAGCGGAACTCATGAAGCGGATCTCCCAACTCGCTGCGGTCGCGGGGCTGTCACTGTCCGTTCTGGGCAGTGCGCCGTCGCGGCACTCGGGCACCATACCGGATGATGCGGCTATTCTCCAGCGCTTCGACGATCTGGTCGGCGCCGACATCGCCTGCGCGCAGCTCGCCGTCGAACGCGGCCATTCCGCGGACGTGAAGTCGTTCGCCCGTGCCCTGGTGAGTGAGCACGGCCTGGCGCGCCAGCTGGCACGAGACGTCGCGGCGATGATGAACGTCACGTTGAAGCCGATGTCGGACAACCGCCGCCGCGCGGAGCACGAGAAGGTCCTCCAGGGACTGCGTGAACGGCCGGACGCCGCGTTTGATGTTCTCTTCCTGCGGCATGAGGTCGAGTACCACAAGGAACTGGTGGACCTCATCAACAAGGAGTGGCTGCCGGCGGCGAAGAACGCTGACTTGAGTGCGCTCCTCGTACAGGCCGGGCCGGCGTTCGAGGGGCACGGCAAGATGGCCAACGAACTGTGGCAGAAGCTGGTACCGAAGGAGTAGCGGACCTCAGCACCAACGACAGGGGGAGGCCGAGATGGCCTCCCCGCTCGTTTGCCGCGGCATCAACGGCTACCCGTTCGCCTTTTCGAACTCCGCCTGCAACCGCTTCATCATCGCCGCGCGCTTGTCATACAACCGCTTCAACTTGCGCGGCTTGCGCTTGGCCAGTGCGTAGCTGGTGAGGACCGGCAGGGCCACGGTCGAGTCGAGGTAGCAGACCACGGCGTCCGGCAGGCGGTCCGGGTCGAGCTTCCCCCAGCTCACCGCCTCGGCCGGCGTCGCGCCGCTCAGCCCGCCCGTATCGGGACGCGCGTCGGTGACCTGCAGAAAGTAGTCGTGCCCCTTTTCGTCAATGCCGAGCACTTCCTGGATCTGCGGTTCCGTCTGCAACGCGAAGTTCTTCGGGCTGCCGCCGCCCATGATGAGCACCGCGCTCTTCCCGCCCGACCGCTTGGCGTTCAGCACGATGGCCGCCGTCTCGTTGACGTCGCGGCTCGGGTCAAGGACGCACTCGTACCCTTCGAGCTGCAGCGCGGCCACGTTCATGCCGATCGAGCTGTCGCCCGGCGAACTGGTGTACACCGGCACGCCGCACGCATAGGCCGCACTTAGTAGCGATTTGTTACCAATACCCAGCGCCTGCTCGCGCGAGGCGATGTACTTGCCGCATAGCCAGTGAAACTCGGCGCTCGACATCGCCTTCTGGAACTCCGGCGCCCGCAGGATCTTCCGGAAGAACGCGTCGGTGCTGAGCAGTACGTCGTAGTCGAAGAAGATGTCGTAGATGCGCACGACCCCTTCCTCGCGCAGCACCGTGTCGCTTGCCGTGGGCGTGCCGCGGTGCATCGCCAGCCCGAGCCCGAAGTGCGCGTCGTGGTACAGGTTGGCGCCGGTGCTGACGATCCAGTCCACGAAGCCCGCCTCGATGAGCGGAATGAGCGCGCTCATCCCGAGCCCCGCCGGCGTCAGCGCCCCGGTGAGCGTCAGCCCGACCGTCACGTCCTTCGCCAGCATCTTCTCGCTGTACAGCTGGCACGCTTCGCGCAGGCGTCCGCTGTTGTACGCCTGAAAGGTCCCCTCCACCAGCTGCACCACGGTCTCGGTGCCGTCAATGATGCGAGGGTTGATTTGCGCCCCACGCAGGAACGCGTTCCGTGCCCGTGCCTGTGCCCCCAGCTTGACGCCCTTCGCCTCTCGGCGCTCGGCGGCCTTCTTCTGCTTCGACTTGTCGCCCGCTGCGCCCGACGTGCTGCCGTGCCGGCTGGCCTTGAAGCCGCCGCGTGCCCGCTCGCTCATTGCCTGCTCGCTCTTTGTCGTTATCTGTCGCGGCGCGCCGACGCGGCCAGCCGCTTCGCTTCCTGTTCCAGCCGTCCCACCTGGCCCTGCAGTGCCGCGCGGGCCACACCGGCGGCCTCCTCCATCTGCGCCTCCCACCCCGCCTTGATGACCTCGGCCGCCTCCATGGGATCGTCCGTGATCACCAGCAGGTCGAGGTCGCCTTGGGAGATCTTCTTCTCGCCCTGCACGCGCGACTGCAGCCAGCGCACCAGGCCCGCCCAGTAGTGCGTGCCGAACAGCACCAGCGGGAACTGCGAGATCTTCCCCGTCTGGATCAGCGTCAGCGCCTCGAACAGCTCGTCCATCGTACCGAAGCCGCCGGGAAAGATAACGTAGCCGATGCTGTACTTGATGAACATCGTCTTGCGGACGAAGAAGTACCGGAAGTTCACCAGCGTGTCGACGTACGGGTTGGCGCCCTGCTCGAACGGCAGTTCGATGTTGCACCCCACCGAGTGCCCGCCCGCCTCCCGCGCTCCCTTGTTGGCTGCCTCCATGATCCCCGGGCCGGCCCCGGTGATGATCGAGAAGCCCTGCTTTGCCAGCAGCCCCGCCGTCTCCACCGCCGCCAGGTACTGGGGGTCGTCCGGCGCGGTGCGCGCCGAGCCGAAGAACGTCACGCCCTTCTCCACGCTGGCGAGCTTGTCGAACCCCTCGATGAACTCGCCCATGATGCGCATCACGCGCCACGGGTCGGTGCGGGTGAAATCGTCGCTGTGCTTGGGCGCGAAGCTGAGCAGTTTCTGGTCTTCGGTGACCGGCGGCGTCACGTCACGAATGGCGTCGTCAATGCGGCGCGCGTCGGTGGCGCGGTGTCCCGGCGTTCCCGGCGGCCGGCGCCCGGCCGCGAGATGCCCCACCTGCAGCCGTTCGCGCACGCCCGCGAGCGCGGCATGCTCGGCGCTGCGCCGAAGGAGCGGATCCACCGCCTTCCCGCCGGCGCGACGCGGCGGCTTCTTCTTCATTGGTTTCGACATAGGTTGCTTCGGCATGGGCTTCCGCGCGCGCATGTGCGCGCCGGCTGATGCAGTTTACGTTCTGCGGTGATTCGCCGCGACCCGTCCCGGCACTACTGCGTGCCGATTTCGAGCAGGTCGTTGAGGCGCGCGGCGATTGCGACCTGACGCGCGCGCATGCGGCACAGCCGCTGCCGGTGCAGATGCCGCACGAAGAAGCGCCGCACCGCGAGCCAGCGCAGACGGCGTTGTTCGGCAACCACCGCCGCGCCGGCGCCGGCTGCCGGGAACAGCAGCAGCGCGCTGATGCCCCAAGCCCAGCCCAGTGCCCACGCCGCGGTGAACGCCAGAAGCAGTGTCCAGATCGTGCCGAAGAGCGCAACACCGAGCACACGGTACGTGGACTCCGAATCGGGGCCCTCACCGTTGTGCTTCGACAGCCAGCGCGCCGCCTCGAGCGGCGGCCAGTAGACGAGCAGCGCCAGCGAGGCGAGCGGAAGCGCCGCCAGCAGGGGAAACCGCATGACCATCCAGCGCAACGCCGCCGGCCAGTGAACATCCTCCTTCAGTGTCTGCGGCGAGAGCCCCATGCGCTGCAGCATGCGCGCGTGCGCGCGCAACTCGCGGGCGGTTGCCCGCCACTCGGCGTCCCCGCGCGAACGGAATCGCTGCAGCACGTTGGCGGTCAGGGCGAGCCGCGACACCGTCGCCTCGGAATCGCGCGGGGAGCCGTGCTCGGCGGTCCAGATCTGCTCGGCCACGTGCACGAGGGCCGCGTCTTCCCACGAGTCGAGGTTGAGCGTGACCCCGCGCATCGCTTCGTCGATGCGCTTCGTCAGTTCGCGCACGGCAAACTTCTCTTCGCTGCGCGCGGCGAGATCGCTCCAGTCGAAAGCATCGCCGACGACGACGCGCGCCTCGCTGCGCACGCTGTTGCGGTCGCGGAAGACGAGTCCGACCGGGATGATGGGGAACGACCCGCCAATTCGGCGCGCCGCGCCAAGTGCGATGCGCGCCGCGCCGGTCTTGATGGGAGACAGCCGCGATCCCGAGTGGCTGGTTCCTTCGGGAAAGATGCCGACCGCAGCCCTCTCCGCGAGCGCCTCGTGCACCGCAACGAAGATGTCGCGGTTCTGGCCGAGCAGGCGCGGATCGTCCTGCGCGCGATAGACCGGAATGGAGCCGACCAGCTTGATCAGCCATCCAATCTGCTTGTGCGTGAACAGCGTGGACTTGGCGAGGAAGCGCACTTCGCGTCGCGCTGCCACGGTCACGAAGGCCGGGTCCATGAGGCTGTTGTTGTGGTTGGCCACCAGCAGCACCGGCCCGTCCGCGGGCACGCGCGTGCCCCCCACCGTGAACCGGTAGTAGGCGCGCGTCGCGAGACGCGAGATGAGGGGCATCAGTCCTTGGATGGCCATGCGGAGGGGCGAGTGACGGCAGAGGGCAGAGGGCAGATGGCAGACGGCAGAGCCGTATAATGGACGATACGGGTATGGCGGAGCGGCAGGAAGTGCCGCGCGTGTGCCGTCCCGCCGGTATCAGCCGTCTGCCGTCTGCCGTCTGCCGTCTGCCATCTGCCATCTCTCAGCCGTCCGCACCATCTTTCCATACATGGCTTGGCTTCGCCTCCTCCTTATCATCAAGCTGCGCGCGCTGGTGAACCCGCGCGTGGCCGCCGACGTGACGGTGCTCTGGTGGCGGTATCGCCGGCGGCGGTGGTGGGCGCGCTTTCCGTTCATTCCGTGGCCTGACCGGGAGTACCTGCGCTGGCGCATGTACACGGCGTACGGCGCCGAGGACGCCATTCCACCGGTTGTCGACATCCTGCGCTACGCCCGCTGGGCGCGGCGTTATCAGTGAGCCAGCCGGTTCCCGCCGGCTTCGAACACCGCCTCAAGTCGCAGGCGCTCGCGGCGGGCTTTGACCTCGCTGGAATCGCCACGCTCGGCCCGCCCGATACCGTGGCGCATTTTGACGACTGGCTCGTGATCGGTCATCACGGCGAGATGGCCTACTTGGAGCGCGGCGCCGACTTGCGCCGCGACACGCGGCGTCCGGTGGCGGGGATGGTCAGCGCGCTGGTGGTCGCGCTGAACTACGGAGGAACCCAGCCGCCAGGGCCGATCGCGCGCTACGCGCGCTTCGCCGACTACCACCGCGTGATGTGGGACAAGCTTGACGCCTTGCTCGCGTGGGCGCGCGGCGAGATCGGCGACGTCAACGGCCGGTCGTTCGTGGATAGTGGTCCGGTGCTCGAGCGCGACCTCGCGCAGCGCGCCGGACTCGGCTGGTTCGGCAAGAACACGCTGCTCATCAACCCACAGCTGGGGTCGTTCTTCTTTCTTGGCGCGCTTTTCCTGGACGTTGCCCTGCCGCCGGACGAACCGTTCGCGACGGACCACTGCGGCAGTTGCACGCGCTGTCTCGAGGCGTGTCCCACGCAGGCCTTCGCGGCGCCGCACGTACTCGACGCGCGCCGGTGCATCTCGTACCTGACCATCGAACTGAAGGGCGCGCACACCGCAGAGCAGGCCGCGATGATCGGCGATCACCTGTTCGGGTGCGACGTGTGTCAGGACGTGTGCCCGTATAACCGTAAGTTCTCCGCCGAAGCGACGGAGACCGCTTTAGCCCCCATGGAGCGCTTGGTCACCCCTGATGCCCGCGCACTGGCGCGCGCGTTCCTGGCCACCTCCCCAGGCGAGTTCGCCGAGGAGTTCAAGCACACGCCCTTGTCGCGCGCCAAGCTCTCCGGACTCAAGCGCAACGCCTGTGCGGTGCTGGCCAACGCGGGTACCGACGCCGACGTGCGGACGCTGGCGTCGGATTGATGTCGTGGACGAGATAGGACTATTAGTCCTATATTGTCCATCTATCAACTTGACATAGACGCATATGATGGACAATATATGACTAACTGTCCTATTCTGTCCGAGAAGAATACGGTATGCGAACGTACGATGAATACGATCGGCTTCACGCCATCGCACTCGAACAGCACAGCATCTTCACGGCCTCCCAAGCGCGCACGGCGGGGGTAGCCGCCGATACAGTCGTGAAGATGGTGAAGCGAGGTCGGCTCGAGCGGCTGGCGCATGGACTCTATCGTGACTGTGGTGCACCCGCGACTCGTTGGACCCCGTACATCACCGCCATCCTCTGGCCGCTTGGGGCAACGGGAGTGCTTTCGCACGAGACCGCGCTTGCCATGATGGAGTTGTCGGACGTAAATCCGGCCCGCACCCACATCACGCTCCCCAAACGCCACCGCCCCCGCCGCCGGCGGCCACCGTCCGGCGTGGTGCTGCACTTCGCCGACCTGCCTCCTGCGGACGTGGGCTCGATCGAGGGCCTCCCCGCGACGACTGCGGCAAGGACGATCCGCGACTGTGCGCAAGCCAACCTCGGCCCGGCACTCATTCGCCAGGCCATTGACGACGGTCGGCGGAACGGGTGGCTCGCGCCCACCGACGCCGATGCGCTCGTCGCTGAGCTCACGAACGACGGCAAACTGTAGCGCACCCACGAACCCGACATATGCTCAAAGACCTCGGTCCACTCCTCAAGAACTTGCCACCGACAACGGCGACTGCGCTCACACAAGCGGTGGTGCGTTGCGGAAAGGAACTCGGCATCGGGCCAGACTGGGTGCAGCGATGGATTGGGTTCACGGTGGTGGCCGACGTCCTGTCGAGCTACGCCCCGGCAGGGACGCCGCTGTTCGAACTCAAGGGCGGTGTCGCTGTAGAGATGCGCCTGCGCCAACTGCGGCGAGCGGACGCGTCGACGACGGATGGGCAGGTCGCACACCTCCAGCCGCGCGCGACCAAAGACCTCGATGCGACCTATCGCGGGGCGCTCGACGACCTCGAAACCGCCGCACGCGCGGCACTGGCGGCGCCACGCTACAACTTCGCATTTCGTCTGGAATCGGAGACACCGTCTGCGCCCCATATGCGGCGATTTCGCGTCCGTGTCGCCTATCGAGAAGAGCGGTTAGGAAGCATCGTCGACCAGCCGTTCGTCAACGTGAAGCTGGAGATCTCAGCGTACGAGGGAAGCTACCGTCCGGCGGAAATGGTGAAGGCGTTCTCTCTGCGGCCCTTCGGCATCGCCGGTCCCGACCAGCTACCGTGCATCCCCCTCGTCAAGCAGATCGCGCAGAAGCTGCACGCCGTCACCGAGCCACCAGCAGATGGAAAGACAAATGACCGTTTCCGCGACCTGTTGGACATCGTAATGCTGAGCGGCATGGTGCCGCCGTCGCCGGAACTGCGGGCGGTGTGCGAGGAAACGTTCCAGATTCGACAGCTTCACGGCTGGCCGCCCGTCATTGTCACGTACCCGCATTGGATCGAACCTCTGGAACAGCAGGCGATGGAAATGGGACTCGACCAGCGAACCGCAGCTGACATCGCCGCGCATGTCACCGAGTACGTGCGTCAAATCGCGGATGCCGAGTAATGCCGAACGCGTGCGTCTGCGTAGACCCCTGACTGTCTGATTTCTTGCGCGTCCGCCGTCCAGTGGCCAGCGGAATCTCGAATGGACTCGACGGGCACACTTCCCAGGAGGTCTGCCCGTATAACGCCAAATTCTCGCGGGCGTCCAACGAGGAAGCGTTCACGCCGCGCGCCGAACTCGTGAACCCCGATTTCTCGGCGTTCGCGACGATGGATGACGTCGAGTTCAAGGCGCGCTTCGGGGACACACCTCTGGCGCGCGCCAAGCGCGCCGGGCTTCGACGCAATGCCGCCGCCGTGGCCAGCAACGAAGGTCCCGCGTCCCGCGTCCGCAGCGTACCGTCTGGGACAGTCACCGACGGGTGAAAACACTTGCCAGTATTTTCACATTGATGTAAGTTTACTCACATGATTGACCGCCACCTGGCACCGCAGGTCATCGCCGATCTCGCCGAGAAGATGGTTCTCGTCTCGGGACCCCGGCAGTCTGGCAAGACGACGATGGCGCGCGCGATCCTCAGCCGCCGGCATCGCGCGTTCGCCGGCCGGTATCTCAACTGGGATGACGACGAGGCGCGCACGCGCGTGCTCAGACGCGAGTTTCCGCGCGATGGCCTCGTCGTCTTCGACGAACTGCACAAGTTCAGCCGCTGGCGCAACTTCCTCAAAGGGCTGTACGACGAGCACCGGGCAAGGCTGCACGTTCTCGTCACCGGAAGCGCGCGCCTCGATCTGTACCGGCGCGGCGGCGACTCCCTGCAGGGACGGTATCATCATCTGCGGCTGCACCCGCTCTCGCTCAAGGAAGCGGGGTGCACGCTGGCCGACATGATGGCGCTCGGCCCCTTCCCCGAGCCGCTCCTTGCCGGATCGGCCACGAAGGCACGCCGCTGGTCGCGCGAGTACCGGTCACGCCTCGTGCGCGAGGACGTCGCCAGCCTCGAGCGCGTCGACAAACTCGGACCGCTGGAGCAGCTCTCGGTTCGGCTTCCCGCGCTGGTCGGGTCTCCGCTCTCGCTGAACGCGCTGCGAGAGGACCTGCAGGTCGCGCACAAGACGGTCGAACGGTGGACCGACATGTTCGAGCGCCTGATGTTCATCTTCCGCCTCCTGCCGTTCGGCCCTCCGCGCATCAAGGCGGTGAAGAAGAGCCGCAAGCACTACCTCTTCGACTGGACCGCGATACCAGATGAGGGACCGCGCTTCGAGAACCTCGTTGCGTTCCACCTGCTGAAGGAATGCCACTTCCGGGAGGACACCGAAGGACTCGATGCCGAGCTTCGTTTCTTCCGCGACGTCGAGGGACGCGAAGTGGATCTTGTCCAGATGATCGACGGCAAGCCGGTTCGGTTCGTGGAGTGCAAGGTGTCGGAGACGACGATCAGTCCGTCGCTCCTCTACCTGCGACGGAAGTTCCCGGCGGTCGACGCCCTTCAGGTGATTGCCACTCGAAAGGTGGACCGCACCGCGGCACTTGGCGTGCGGCTCGTCAGCGCCGACCGCTTCCTTGGGGAACTTGCACTATGACCAACCCTCCGGTTGATCACCTCGGGGCTGCCCTCGTCGACTGCTACCACATCGAGCGCCAACTCGGGCACGGCGGCATGGCCACCGTCTATCTCGCGCACGAACTCACGCACGACCCCGACGTGGCGATCAAGGTGCTGCTTGCCTTTGCTCGATTCTGGTGATGCGGGTGGACTGCCGTTCTACGTGATGCCGTATGTCGCCGGCGAGACGCTGCGTGACCGGCTCACGCGCGACACGCACCTGCCCATCGCGACATCAAGCCCGAAAACACTTCGGGGTCTGCCGGCACACCTCCCGGGGCGTGTGCCCGTGGAGCGCTATGTTCTCGCGTCTGTCCTGTGCCTGTTCCTTGCATTTTGAGCATCTAGCGCACAGTTTGCAATATGCCTGAGACGATTGCACGCCCCCGCCATGCGGCGCGAATCAACGCCCTCCTGCGGCAGTTTCCGGTGGTCGCCGTGCTCGGCGCGCGCCAGGTGGGCAAGACGACCCTCGTCCGTCAGGTTGCGGCCTCGCGACGCGCCGGCACCGCGTTCTTCGACCTCGAGAACACGGAGGATCTCGCCCGGCTCGCCGACCCGCTCCTCACGCTGCGCCGCGAGCAGGGGCTCGTCGTCATTGACGAAGTACAGCGCCTCCCCGGCCTCTTCCGGACGCTGCGGGTGCTCGTCGACGAACCCGGCACGCGACGGCGATTCCTCCTGCTCGGCAGCGCGGCGCCCGAACTGCTACGGCAGGGCGCCGAAACGCTTGCCGGACGGATCGCCTATCACGAACTCGACGGCTTTCGGCTGGATGAGGTCGGCGTGGACCGGCTGCCGCGCCTCTGGCTGCGCGGTGGATTCCCCCGGTCGTTCCTCGCGCGCACCGAGGCGGAGAGCGGTCGCTGGCGCGAGGAGTTCATCCGCACCTTTCTCGAGCGCGACATCCCGCAGCTCGGACTCCGCATCCCGGCGCCCGCGCTTCGCCGCTTCTGGTCGATGATCGCGCATTACCACGGTCAGACGTGGAACAGCTCCGAGCTGGCCCGCGCTTTCGGCGTGGCGCACACCACGACCCAGCGCTGGCTCGACGTGTTGACCGAGACCTTCATGGTGCGCCAGCTCCCTCCGTGGCACGCTGACCTTTCCAAGCGGCAGGTGCGCTCACCCAAGGTGTACCTGCGCGACACGGGCCTGCTCCACGCGCTACTCGGCGTCAACACGGCGCGCGACCTCGAGGGGCACCCGAAGATCGGCGCGTCGTGGGAGGGCTTCGCACTCAGCGTCGTGCTCGACCGGCTGGGTGTGCGCTCCGACGAGGCCTACTTCTGGGCGACGCATGCGGGCGCGGAACTCGACCTGCTCGTCGTCCGAGGACGCACTCGGGTCGGCTTCGAGTTCAAGCGGACGTCGGCGCCCACGGTCACGCCATCAATGCGAACAGCGCTGGCCGATCTCAAGCTGCAGCGCCTCGACGTGATTCACGGCGGCCGTGAGAGGTTTCCGCTCGCCACGCGGGTCCGGGCCGTTCCGCTCGATCAGGTTGCGTCGGAGATTGGTGCCTTGCGGTAGGCCGAAAGGCGGCGTTCGGCGACACTTCTCTCATGCGCACCAAGCACGCCGGACTTGCTCGCAACGCGGCGGCGGTGCTGGGCGACGCCGCCGCGAGCACCATCACGGGTTGTAATACCGAATCCCCTTCAGCGGCTGCTTTGCGTTGAAGTACAGGCTGGCAGGATAGGGCAGCAGCTTCCGCTGCATCACATCGAGGATCGCCGGCAACGTGGCCTGCGTGTCCACGCGCCCAACGTCCCACACGCGGTCGATGGTCGCTTCCTGCAGCGCGAGCGCCTTCTTCGCGTCGTAGTCGTCGGGCAGCGTGGCCAACTGCTCCGCCAGTTCACGCCACATGCCGTCAATTCGCGCCACGTATGCCTCCTGCGCCACCTGCAATGCAACGACCTGCGATGGCTGGAGCAGCAACGAGTCAGCTTCCTCGATGATCTTCGCGTACGGGTCCAACACGCTTCGGCGGTATCGCGCGATCAGTTCTTTGGACGTCAGCTTGTTTCCCGGCCGCCCGCCACGCCCTGGCCTGAGCATGCGGTCCAACTGCTGTAGTGGCGCCGACGGGCCAAGCGCCCGTTGAATATCGAACGTGATGCGGAACGGCGTACGTACTGTTGACACGCTCGGACGCGTGTCGGCAAAACGCGGATTCACGACGTACTGGTAGCGGCGCGTTGCCGCGTCAAACCCGGTGACGCGGTACAGCGTGGGGTCGGGGGATGCGGCGCTGCCCCAACCCCGCAACTTGGAGCCGTGCAGTGCGGCATCGAGCCCGCCAAGTGGATTCGTGACGTAGAGGGAGACAGTCCATAGACGCGATTTGTCCCCGATCAGCAACGTGTTGAGCGCGATCCGTGCGTTCAGGTGTGCGGTCCACGGTCCTTCGCACTCGTTCCGGTCGGCCACCTGACCCAACTGCTGATCGAGGCAACGGCGAATGCCAGATGGCGCGCGCATCAACAGATCGCGCATGCCCGCGCCGAGCACCGCGTCTGTCGTGCGCGCTGGATCGAAGATGAACGCACGATCATTCGCCAGCCCGTCACCGTTGACATCTGACCCAACGCGCGGGGTAAATGGGCGTCCAGACGCGAAGACGCCGGCCAGCGTGAGGTTTCCCCATTTTCCACCATGGCCGGCTTGCAGCACGATACCGTGACGGATGTCAAGCGGGCTGCGCCCCCACGTCCGGGCTGATGGGTCTCCAACGGTCGTACCGTCGAAGCCGCGCTCCTGGCTGCGCACCGAACGCAACGTGTACGCAAGACTGAACGTCTGACTGCCACCGAAGAGCGAGAGTTCATACGCGTTCGCCGAAAACGTCGCTTGCGCCGATTCGCTACGGAGGTCGCTCACCAACTGACGCACCGCCCCAAACTCAGGACGCAACCGCGCGCCACCGGTTACCAGCGCGCCTGTTGCCGCAATGCCGCTAGCGGGCACAAAGATCGGGCGCCCCTCATCCGCGAGGGTGAATTGGGGCCTCCCCGCGAAGTTCAGATCGACCTGCCCCGTCTGATTCAGGTTCAGCGAATAGACCCCCTCGGCAAAGAGCGTAAAAGGCCCAGCGCTCGACGACCACGAGAGATTGGCACGCCAACTGCGAGGCGCGTCGAATCCGCGCGAGACCAGCGCGACGGAGGGCGCCGCATCCTGAAATCCAGTCCCAGCGCTGGCGGCGCAACTCCGCGGAAGCTCGACCGAACCACTTACCCACGAAGCCCAGTCGGGCACTGGCACCGCGTCGCCGACGCACGCAAGCTGCTGAAGACTTCCCGGCAGACCGGTGCTCGCCGAGGCGTCCGCGAGCACTGACGCGGGCAGGAGCGACCTGAACTCGCCGATGCCGCCACGGAGGACGCCTACCGGCGGCGTCGGGTAGATACCCCATCCGTTCATCATCAGTCCACCGTAACTCGGGCGTCTGGCGAAATACCAGGTGAATCCGAGGCGTGGGCTTGCGTGAAGGCGATGCGGTCCACGGTCGTTTCGAACTCCGAATGCCGATTCAAGCGCTGGATTGCGCTCCGGCAGATCCAGGAACCGATTGGCCTCGAGGCGAACACCGTACTGCAGGCGCACCATGGCGGCGGCACGCCACAGGTCCCCCAGCGATACGAACGCGTTGAGCGCACGCGCCTGCGCATCGGGGCTGGCGAGCGTGCGGGTGAACCGTGTGGGCCGCCCGGCAGCGAGGTCGGCGAGCGAGTTATAGCTGTACGCTCCCAACGCGTTGAAGTTGGCGCTGCGCGCGGTTTCATCCAGACGAAGGCCGGTGTTGAGTTTCACCTGATGGCTCGGCTTACCCGACGGATAGAAGCGCGTTTCACTCGCCACTTCCCACGTCGCGTCACGGTTGCGCACCTCACCGATGCCTCCGCCAAAGCCAAGTGTGGCGAGGCTTCGGGTTCCGTCCGCGAAGTCCGATGCTGTCAAGACCGCACCACGCGGTACGGATAGCCCAGGGAACTGACTGCGATCATTCACATTCGCCGCAAACGTCAGATCCTGAAGTACAAAGGGCGTGAGGTATGTGGAGTACAGCAGTTGCAGGCTCCCACTCCGTCCGCGGGTGCCCGCCGAGCTGGCTGGTGTTGAAAGCACGGAACTCGGACCGTCGGTGCCATCCACCGATGCCGCAACGATCAGTCCAACCGACGAGCGTGCCGGCTCCCGCGTTCTCATGTTGTACGACGGCGTGTTGAGGCGCGCGATCAGGCTCGCGGATTGCTGCAGTGGTGATGTCGCCTGCCCGCGGCGCCAAGTGGGCACGCCCAGCGCGCCCAGCGTCCGGAGAAAGCGCGCGGCGGTGTCCGCCGCAACACCGGCGCGTTGCAGAAGTTCGGCGTCTCCGTCCGCAACGGTTGCGAGGTCAGACTGCCGTTGGCTCGCTTGCGCGCCGAAGCTGTAACTCAAACGATCATTGAACAGCAGGCCCCTACCTCCGATCCCGCCGATGACGTTCTGGTACTTCTGCCCCAATTTCGTCGCGACCCGGTCACCAGCCTGCGCCACTGGGTGATCAAGCGTCAGCGACGACCGGATGCTGTGCAGGAAGTTGCCCGGCTGCAGGGAGACCCGCGCCTCGGCGCCGCCGAACCAACCGCGGGCCGGATCGTAGGTGGACATCGTGACGGTCGTGTAGGTGCGCGCATCGCGCGGCACACCAGCGCCACCGAAGGTCATGCCGTTGAGGGTCACGCGATTCTGGCTACCCGATAACCCCAGCACGGAGTAACCGTCGGAGGAGGCGACGGTTCCCGGAACGGTAAGAGCTGCCGCGTTCACGTTTCCGCTAAGCTCTGGCCCGAGCGCCGCAAAGACTCCACCGATACCGGCCTCAACTCCCCCGACATCGACGCTGCCCAACGATTGCTCGGTGCGCTGCGGCTTGGGGCGTTCCGCGCTCACCGTGACTTGCGGCAAGGCTTGCGCGGGTGCCGGCTTGAGCTGCACATCAACGACAAACAGGTGCTGCGCGGCGGTTGCACGCATCACACGCTTACGTACCGGAATCCACGCCGGGCGGCTGGGTGCCGAGATGTGCACGAGATAGTCGCCTGTGCCGTTTGGCACCACCAACTCATACGTCCCCTGCACGCCTGACCGCGCCTCGAACAACTCGCGGTTCGGGGCCATCGTCGCACGGATGAGTGCTCCGTCGACGAGTTGCCCACTGTCGCCGGTCACGCGTCCTCTGATGGTGTCGGCAGGTACGGCGAGAGCGGGCCGGATTCGCCGCCGCATCAGCACCGCGTTGCCGTTGTGTGAGACCGCGACGTCAATGTTCGCGCCACGCAGCACTTCCGTCAGCGCACCCATTACTGGGATATCGGCGACTTCGAGTCGCACGGTGTCTTCGGCCGCGATCAGGTCGTCGGCGTAGACGAACTGCAGGCCGGATTGCGCTGCGATACGCCGGAGCGCTTCGCGGCGAGGAATGCCGCCCGTGCCGAGTGCAATTCGCTTGCTGTAGGCGGGCAGTCCGCTCGGGTCGATTTCGACCGACGGCGCCGTCGAGTCGGTCGTCGCGAGCAGGAAGCGCGGAGGGGCCGCCTTGTTGGCGAGCGAATCGCCCGCGACTTGAGTCAGCACAACGAGCCCTGCGATGAAGACACTGGTCATGGTCTCATCCTCAACGTCACGTGACGTCCCTTCCGCTCGACCGTCGCCTCTACGGCCACCGCAAGCGCCTGCAGCATCTCGTCCGCCGACTGCGTCGAGAACTCGGCGGTCACCGGATGCTCGGCGACCGTCGCATCGGCCACCTGGATGTCGAGATCGTACCAGCGCGCGATGGTCGCAAGCACTTCGGGCAGCGGTTGCTTGACGAAGACGAGTTGGTTCCTGGTCCAAGCCAGCGCGCGGCTGACGGACGCACCGCGGCTGACGGCAATGGTCCCCAGGCTGTCGAGGGTGCCGAGTTCGCCCACGCGAAGCAGGACGCCTTCCGGGACTCCCCCTCGTGCTGCAGAACCCAAACGGCGCGCGAGTGTCACCGCACCTTCGGCCACGGCCACAGCCACCTTGGCATCCCCATGATAGGCCCGTATGCTGAACCGGGTCCCGATGTCCTCGGTCACGGTGGTGCGTGTGCGGACTCGAAAAGGGCGTGTCGCATCGTGGTGCACGTCGAACTCGGCTTCACCGTCGAGCGTGAGTTCCCTCAGGCTGTCGCCAAATGCACGGGCAATCACGAGGCGGCTCTCCGGCGCCAGCCGTGCGCGGCTCCCGTCGGACAGTTGCACGGTCGCGGTCTGACCGCGCCTGGTTTGGTAGACCACGTCGGGGACGACCGGAACCGGTTCCGGCGCGCGTGGCCGCCGCTCCCACCAGCCAGCCGTACCAATCACCCCGAGAAGAATCGACGCGGCTATTGGAGTACGCCACGAACGCGCGGTGAACGTCACGCGCGGCGGTCGGCGACGACGCGCTGGCTCAGGCACCGAAGGTCGGTGTGCATCGACCGTTGCGGCGCGCACGGTCGCCCACATCGCATCCACGTCCCATGTGGCGCTCGACACGGGCATGACCAGTCGCCGAACCCCTTCCAGGCGTCTTGCGTGGTCAGGCGCGGCTGCAAGCCAGGTATGGATTGCGAGTGATTCCTCGCTCGAGCAGTCTTCACGCAGGAAGCGCGCGAGTTGCTCATCCGTAGGCGTCCAGTGCAGGGTCATGCCCCATCAACACGGCAGGCCCGCAGAACCCCTAACACTACTTCGCCAGATTCGCTTATCGACGTAAGTGATTACTCTACAGTATTTTATGAAATATCGGTCGATCCTGATTGGCGACATCAATCCGGTTCGGCTCTCCGGCCCATCGCCGTCCATCAGAGAGCCGCTGGCGGACTGCGGGCCAAGATTGGTTCGTCTGGTATCACTTCGTACTCTCCTTACGCGAATTCCGTAACCTACAACCAATCAATGAGTTAGGCACGCTGAAGCAAACGCTGCAAACTGGCGAAGTAGTGCTA